>NZ_JAFBCN010000001.1:2400000-3600000 GCF_016907755.1 Cellulosimicrobium cellulans | reverse complement strand
AGATCCCCATCAAGCCGCAGCGCGTGTACGAGGAGATGAACAAGGCGTTCGGCCCGGAGACGCGCTACGTCACGACGATCGGCCTCTCGCAGATCGCCGGCGCGCAGTTCCTCCACGTGTACCAGCCGCGGCACTGGATCAACGCGGGCCAGGCCGGGCCCCTCGGCTGGACCGGCCCCGCGGCGCTCGGCGTCGCGAAGGCCGTGCCGGACGAGCCGGTCGTCGCGCTCTCGGGCGACTACGACTTCCAGTTCATGATCGAGGAGCTCGCCGTCGGCGCGCAGTTCAACCTGCCCTACGTGCACGTCGTCGTGAACAACTCCTACCTCGGCCTCATCCGGCAGTCGCAGCGCGCGTTCGACATGGACTACCACGTGCAGCTCTCGTTCGAGAACGTCAACTCGCCCGAGGTGAACGGCTACGGCGTCGATCACGTCAAGGTCGCCGAGGGCCTCGGCTGCAAGGCGATCCGCGTGACCGACCCCGACGAGCTGGGCGACGCGTTCGCCAAGGCGCAGGGCTTGGCGGCCGAGTTCCGCGTGCCGGTCGTGGTCGAGGTGATCCTCGAGCGGGTGACCAACATCGCGATGGGCGTCGAGCTCACGGGGGTCAACGAGTTCGAGGACCTCGCGATCTCGGCCGACGACGCGCCGACCGCCGTCGCGCTGCTCGACTGAGCGTGCCGCACCGGAGGAGCAGACGACATGGAGGAGGACGCGATGAGCACGGGTGAGGGGAGCGGTCGAGAGCACGACTACGACCTCGTCGTGCGCGGCGCGCGGGTGCTCGTCGCCGGCGGCGAGCACCCGCGCGAGGTCGGAATCAGCGGGGGAGTGGTCCGCGCGATCGAGCCGCTCGGCGCCGGGCTCGACGGCGCGCGCGTCGTCGAGCTGGCACCGCACCAGGTGCTGGTCCCCGGGCTCGTCGACACGCACGTGCACGTGAACGAGCCCGGGCGCACCGAGTGGGAGGGGTTCGCGTCCGCGACGCGGGCCGCCGCCGCGGGCGGGGTGACGACGATCGTCGACATGCCGCTCAACTCGATCCCCCCGACGGTCGACGTCGCGGCTCTGGAGACCAAGCAGAAGGTCGCGCGCGACCAGGCGTTCGTCGACGTCGGGTTCTGGGGCGGTGCCGTGCCCGGCAACGCCGACGAGCTGCGCCCGCTGTGGGACGCCGGCGTGTTCGGCTTCAAGTGCTTCCTGCTGCACTCGGGCGTCGAGGAGTTCGGGTACCTCGAGCCCGACGAGCTGGAGGCGGACCTGCGCGTCCTCGGCGAGTTCGACGGGCTGATGCTCGTGCACGCCGAGGACTCGCGCGCCATCGAGCACGCGCCCACGCCGCACGGCGACCACTACGACACGTTCCTCGCGTCACGCCCGCGCGGCGCGGAGAACGTCGCGATCGCCGCCGTGATCGAGGCGGCCCGCTGGACGGGCGCACGCGCCCACGTGCTGCACCTGTCGAGCTCCGACGCGTTGCCGATGATCCGCAGCGCCAAGCGCGAGGGCGTACGGATCACGGTCGAGACCTGCCCGCACTACCTGGCGCTCGCGGCCGAGGAGATCCCGGACGGCGCGACGCAGTTCAAGTGCTGCCCGCCCATCCGGGAGATCGACAACCGCGAGCTGCTCTGGGAAGGGCTGATCGACGGCACGATCGACTGCGTCGTCTCGGACCACTCGCCGAGCACCCTCGACCTCAAGGACCTCGACACGGGCGACTTCGGGACGGCGTGGGGCGGCGTCTCGTCGCTCCAGCTCGGGCTCGCGATCGTGTGGACCGAGGCCCGGACGCGGGGCGTGCCGTTCGCGCGCGTCGTCGAGTGGATGTCGGCTCGCCCGGCCGGCATCGCGGGGCTCCGGCGCAAGGGCTCGATCGCGCTCGGCTTCGACGCGGACCTCGCGATCGTCGAGCCGGACACGGCGTTCGTCGTCGACCCGAGGGCCCTGCACCACAAGAACCCCATCACGCCGTACGCCGACCGCGCGCTCTCGGGCGCCGTCGTCGCGACGTACCTGCGCGGCGAGGAGATCACCTTCGACCGCCCCACGGGTCGCCTCCTCTCCCGCGGCGAGGCGTGAGGGGCTGAAGCTCCCGTGCCCGGCCGCGGGGGCCGGGCACGGGGAACCACCGAACCACCGAACCCTGCCGACGACGACGGGGCGGCACCGCTGGTGGGTGCCGCCCCGTCGTCGCGCGGCTCGGGTCAGGACTCCGCGAGGAGCTCGTCGAGCTGCTCGTAGCCCTCGCGGACGCCGACCTCCATGCCGCTCGCGACGAAGCCGTCGCGGCCCTCGATCGAGTCGACGAGCGACGTCGCGGTGAGGCGGCTGCGGCCGTCGGGCAGGTCCTCGAACACGAGGCGGTCCAGCGAGACGCCGTCGGGGAAGCCCTCGAACGTGAACGTCTGGACGATGAGCTCGTCCGGGCGCACCTCGTGGACGCTGCCGAAGAACGCGTACTCGTTGCCGTCGGGGTCCACCTGGACGTAGCGGTAGGCGCCGCCCGTGCGCACGTCCCAGTGCTCGTTGCGCTGGGTGAGGTAGCGCGGGCCGTTCCAGCGCGCGAACAGCTCCGGGTCGAGGTGCGCGCGGAAGACCTTCGCCGCGGGCGCGTCGAACTCGCGCACGATGCGGACGATCGGGAGGTCCTTCGGGACGACGATCTCGGTCTCGTGGGTGCCGGTGGTGGTCATGGTGCTGCTCCTGTCGTCGGGTCGTTCTCGGGTGCGGCCAGCCGGTCGGGCAGGTCGCGCAGGACGTCGTCGAGGCGGCGGTAGCGGTCCTCCGCCTCGCGCCGGTAGCGCTCGATCCACTTCGTCATGAGGTCGAAGACCTCCGCCTCGAGGTGCACGGGGGCGCGTCGGGCGTCCGTCGTGCGGGTCACCAGGCCGGAGTCCTCGAGCACCCGCAGGTGCTTGGACACCGCCTGGACGGACATGTCGTACGGCCGGGCGAGCTCGCCCACGCTGGCGTCGCCCGACGCGAGCCGGGCCACCATGTCGCGGCGCGTGGGGTCGGCCAGCGCCGAGAACACGCGCGAGAGCGGGTCGGCCGTCACGGGACCTCCTCGTCGGGCGCCGTTCCCGGCGCCACTAGTCAACTGTTCGGTTGATGATGACGCTACGCCTCCGCCCGGTCGTCGTCAACCCTGTGGTTGATAAAAAGTCGGGTCCGTCGTGCGCGCTCGAAGTCGTCGAGCGAGACCCTGCGCTCGACGGCGTGGTCCACGATCCGCTCGGGGTAGCCGGCCGGTTGCTCCGGCAGCTTCCACGGCTCGTGGACCGCCCGGCCCTCGACGCCGCGCAGCTCCGGCACCCAGCGCCGTACGTAGGCGCCGTCGGGGTCGAACGTCTTGCCCTGCGTGACGGGGTTGAAGATGCGGAAGTACGGCGCGGCGTCCCGTCCCGTCCCGGCCACCCACTGCCAGTTGAGCTGGTTCTGGGAGACGTCGCCGTCCGCCAGGTGCGCCAGGAAGTGCGCCGCGCCCCGCTGCCACCGCACGTGCAGGTCCTTGACGAGGAACGATGCGACGACCATCCGCACGCGGTTGTGCATCCACCCCTCGCCGAGGAGCTGGCGCATCCCCGCGTCGACGAGCGGGTAGCCGGTCCGCCCGGCCGCCCAGGCCGCGAGGTACCGGTCCTCGTCCGCCCCGGTCGCCCACGCGTCGTCGGGCACGACCGCGCGCAGCGACCGCCGCGCCGCGCCCGGGTGGTGGAACAGGACGTCCGCGTGGAACTCGCGCCACGCGAGCTCGGACCGGTAGGCGAGCGCGTCGTCGGACGGCGCGAGCCCGTCGTGCAGGGCGCTCCGCACGTCGGCGAGGAGGGTCCGCGGGTGGAGCTCGCCCCACTTGAGCGGCACCGACATGCCCGACGTCGCGGCACGGTCCGGGCGGTCGCGCTCGGTCGCGTAGCCCGCGAGGTGGTCGGCGAGGAACGCGCGCCACCGCCGGCGCGCGGCTGCTTCGCCCGCACCAGGGAGCCGGGCGTCGGTCCCCGGGTCGTCCGGGACGCCGTCGGACCGCACGTCCGCCCACGGCACGTCGCGCGGGCGCGGCGCCGGGTCGCGCCAGCCGTGCGCGACCCACGCCTCGCGGAACGGCGTGAAGACCTGGAAGGGCGTCCCGCTGCGGGTGAGGACGCGCCCGGGCGCGACGGCGTAGGGCGACCCGGTGTGCACGAGGTGCGCGCCGGCGTCGGGCAGCGACCTCGCGACCGCCCCGTCCCGGGCGACGCCGTACGGCTCGAACGAGGCGGCGACGTGGACCTCCTCGGCGCCCACCTCCCGCGCGAGCGCCGGCACGACGGCGCGCGGGTCGCCGTGCCGCACGACCAGGCGCCCGCCCGTCGCGGCGTGGAGCGCCGCGAGGCTGCGCGCGAGATACGCGCGGCGCGGTGCGCCCGCGGCGCCCCACAGCTGCGGGTCGAGGACGTAGAGCGCGACGACGTCGTCGCCCGCGTCCTGAGCGGCCGCCACCGCGGCGAGGAGGGCCGGGTTGTCGGCGAGGCGCAGGTCGCGGCGGCACCACCAGATCGTCGGCACCCGGTCACGCTAACGGTCGCCCGCCGTGCACGCCGGTGGGAGCATCGAACGCATGACGACGCAGGGTGGCGGCGGCGAACGCGAGTTCGAGGTGGAGCCCGACCCGGGTGCCCCACCCGGCCCGGGGACGACCGCGCCCGCCGCCGGCGCCATCGAGGGGGACCACGCGTTCTTCGGCCACCCGCGCGGTCTGCTGACGCTCTTCACCACGGAGCTGTGGGAGCGGTTCAGCTACTACGGGATGCGCGCGATCCTGCTGTTCTACCTCACGGACTCCGTGGCGAACGGCGGGCTGGGGATCGGCGAGACGACCGGGCTCGCGCTCGTCTCCATCTACGGCACGAGCGTCTACCTGCTCTCGGTCGTGGGCGGCTGGCTCGCGGACCGCGTGATCGGGTCCCGGCGCTCGGTCCTGTACGGCGGGATCATCATCGCCGCCGGGCACGTGAGCCTCACGGTCCCCGGCGCGGGCTTCTCGATGGCGGGCATCGCGATGGTCGCGCTCGGGACGGGCCTGCTCAAGCCCAACGTGTCGTCGATGGTCGGCGAGCTCTACGCGCGCGACGACCCGCGCCGCGACTCGGGCTTCTCCATCTTCTACATGGGCATCAACCTCGGGTCGTTCGTCGCGCCGTTCCTCGTGGGGGCCGCGCGCGCCTGGGGCGGGTACCACGCGGGCTTCGCCGTGGCGGCGGTCGGCATGGCCGTCGCCCTCGTGTTCTTCGTCGCGGGCAGGCGCTACCTGGGCGAGGCGGGCGCGCACGTCCCCAACCCGGTCCGTCCGGAGGAGCGGGCGAAGATCGCGCGCATCTTCCTGCTCGTCGCCGCGGGCGTCGTGCTGGTCGGGCTGATCGCCGTGCTCGTCGCCGGTGGGTTCGACATCTCGACCTTCATCGACACGATGTCCTACCTGGCGTTCCTCGCGCCGATCGCGTACTTCGTCGTCATGTACCGCTCCCCGCGCGTCACCGACGCCGAGCGGCCCCGCGTCATCGCCTACATCCCGCTGTTCGTCGCCGCGATGCTCTTCTGGATGATCTTCGAGCAGGCCGCCACGACGCTCTCCGCCTTCGCGAAGGACCGGACCGACCTGAGCTTCTTCGGCGTCGGCATCAGCCCCGAGTTCTTCCAGTCGGTCAACCCGCTGTCGATCATCGTCCTCGCGCCCGTGTTCGCGTGGATCTGGCTCAAGACCGGCGACCGGCCGACGACGGCCAACAAGTTCGCGATCGGCCTCACGCTCGCGTCGGTGTCGTTCCTCTTCCTCGCCGCCGCGTCCGCGGTCGTCGGGGACGGCAAGGCGCCGTCGTGGGTGCTCGTGCTCGTGTACGTGATCCAGACCCTCGGCGAGCTGTGCCTCTCGCCCGTCGGGCTCGCGGCGACGACGCTGCTCGCGCCCAAGGCGTTCCGCTCCCAGGCGATGGCGCTGTGGTTCCTCGCGCCCGCCGCGGGGCAGGCCATCACGGCCCAGGTCGTCCAGGTCACCGAGGGGGCGTCGGACACCGCGTACTTCGGCGTCATCGGCGCCGTGACCCTCGTGTTCGCGCTCGCGCTGTTCGCCCTCGCCCCGTGGGTCACGCGGCACATCCGCCACGCCGACGAGCTCGAGGGGTCGCACACGGCCGGGGCCTGACGGGCCGGTGCCGCCGTGTGCAGCATGACCGTGACCGCGCGAGGTCGCGCCGTTGCGACCTCGCGCGGATCCCTTCCGGGTGCGCCGTCGTCAGCGCAGCCAGGGCGCCCGGCGGACGAGCGGCAGCGCGGCCCAGCGCCGTCCCAGCCCCCAGGTGTCGCCCGCGAGCGTCGTCGCGAGGACGACGAGGAGCAGCACCACGACGACGTGCTGGTCGACGACCGGGTTGTTCGACCCCGCCGCGAACGGCCACTGCGACAGCCAGAGCATGCCGAAGAGCAGCGCACCGCTCACCGCGGCCACGCGCAGCCCGATCCCGAGCAGGAGGGCGAGGCCGACGCCGAGCAGCCCCAGCATGAAGAGCCAGTCCGTGACCGGGCCGGCCATCGAGGTGAACGTGCCCGCGAGCGGGCCCTGTACCCCGTTCTGGAGGTAGCCCTGGGCGGGCGCCGCGCCCGCGAGCCACGCGCGCTCGCGCGGCGTCGCGTACCCGAGGCCGAGGAGCTTGTCGGCGAACGGCCAGAGGAAGACGACCGCGCCCCCGAGCCGGGCGAGCGCGAGGGCGTGCCGGGCGGACGAGCGGGTGACGACGTCGTCCTGGGTGACCGGACCGGTCGTCGGGCTGACGGCGTCGGGCTCGGTCTTCGCCGCGCTGCCGGGCGGTGAGGTCGTGCGCGTGGTGGACGTGGACATGAGGTGCCCCCTCGGGAGAGAGATCCGCGGATCTTCGGGTCGGTGCCGGGTTCGACCTTGCCGGGCCGAGGCGGCCGTGAGGGTCACCGCGGCGCCGGACGGTCTCCGGCCGTGACGTGCCCGTCTACGGTGGCAGGGGTAGGCGCGGCGGTTCAACCCTTACGTAACGTTTAGGTGGACATCCCTCGGTGGGGAGGGGGTCCACGTACGTAGCCCGACGACCACGAGACGGACGCCCGGTTCGTCCGGTCGCCGTCGGGCGTAATGTGACCCAGCGGCCGGAGGATCGGCCGCGGCCACCCGTCGAAGGAGCTAACCGACATGAGCCGCCCCCTGCGCTCCCGGACATCCACCCACGGCCGCAACATGGCCGGCGCCCGCGCCCTCTGGCGCGCGACCGGCATGGGCTCGGAGGACTTCGGCAAGCCGATCATCGCGATCGCGAACTCGTACACGCAGTTCGTCCCCGGCCACGTCCACCTCAAGGACATGGGCGACCTCGTCGCGTCGGCGATCCGCGAGGCCGGCGGCGTGTCCAAGGAGTTCAACACGATCGCCGTCGACGACGGCATCGCGATGGGCCACGGCGGCATGCTCTACTCGCTGCCGAGCCGCGACCTCATCGCCGACTCGGTCGAGTACATGGTCAACGCGCACTGTGCCGACGCGCTCGTGTGCATCTCGAACTGCGACAAGATCACGCCCGGCATGCTCAACGCCGCGCTGCGGCTCAACATCCCGGTGATCTTCGTGTCCGGCGGTCCCATGGAGGCCGGCAAGGCGGTCGTCGCCGACGGCGTCGCCAAGACCCCCCTCAACCTCGTCAACGCGATCAACTACTCGGCGGACGACGACGTGTCCGACGCCGCGCTCGCGCAGGTCGAGGAGAACGCGTGCCCCACGTGCGGCTCGTGCTCGGGCATGTTCACCGCGAACTCGATGAACTGCCTCACCGAGGCGCTCGGCCTGTCGCTCCCGGGCAACGGCTCGACGCTCGCCACGCACGCCGCGCGCAAGGAGCTCTTCCTCGAGGCCGGTCGCACGATCGTCGACCTCGCCAAGCGGTACTACGAGGAGGAGGACGACTCCGTCGCTCCGCGCTCGATCGCGACCAAGGCCGCGTTCTCGAACGCGATGGCGCTCGACGTCGCGATGGGCGGCTCGACGAACACGGTGCTGCACATCCTCGCCGCCGCGCAGGAGGGAGAGGTCGACTTCGACCTCACCGACATCGAGCGGATCAGCCGCCAGGTGCCGTGCCTGTCCAAGGTCGCGCCGAACCACCCGAACTTCCACATGGAGGACGTGCACCGCGCGGGCGGCATCCCCGCCCTCCTCGGCGAGCTCGACCGCGCGGGCCTGCTCGACCACGACGTCACGAGCGTCCACACGCCGACGCTGCGGGAGTGGCTCGACGACTGGGACATCCGCGGCGGCTCGGCGACCGAGCGGGCGGTCGAGCTGTTCCACGCGGCGCCCGGGGGCGTGCGCACCACGCAGGCGTTCTCGACGTCGAACCGCTGGGAGTCGCTCGACACCGACGCGGCGAACGGCTGCATCCGCGACCTCGAGCACGCGTACACCGTCGAGGGCGGCCTCGCCGTGCTGCGCGGCAACCTCGCCGAGGACGGCGCCGTGTTCAAGACCGCCGGCGTCGACCCCGACGTCTTCCACTTCGTCGGCAGGGCCCTCGTCTGCGAGTCGCAGGACGAGGCGGTCGAGAAGATCCTCACCAAGCAGGTCGAGCCGGGTCACGTCGTCGTCGTGCGCTACGAGGGCCCCGCGGGCGGCCCGGGCATGCAGGAGATGCTGTACCCGACGTCGTTCATCAAGGGCCGCGGCCTCGGCAAGGTGACCGCGCTCATCACCGACGGCCGCTTCTCCGGCGGGTCGTCGGGCATCTCCGTCGGGCACGTCTCGCCCGAGGCCGCCGCGGGCGGCGTCATCGGCCTCGTCGAGGACGGCGACGAGATCGAGATCGACGTCGACACGCGCCTCATCCGCCTCAACGTCCCCGACGAGGTGATCGCGGAGCGCCGCGCCAAGATGGAGGCACGCGAGAACCCGTGGCAGCCGGTCGACCGCGACCGCTACGTCTCGCCCGCGCTCCAGGCGTACGCCGCGATGGCGACGTCCGCCGACCGCGGCGCCGTCCGCGACGTGTCGCTCATCAAGCGCAGCCGCTGATCCGGCCGACGACGGGCCCGCACCCCGCGAGGTGCGGGCCCGTCGTCGTGCCAGGGGCGGGCGTCCGCGGAGGGTGTCAGCACTCCTCCTCGGACTGCTCCGTGACGACCCACCGCGTGCCCGCGGGCGCCATCACGGCGCTGCCGCAGTCGCCGCCGCCGTAGACGACGGACAGCACCGTCGTGTCGGCGCGCTCCTCGCGGACCGCGATCTCGACGTCCGGGACGTCGCCGACGGCCGCGTACAGCCCGGCGGTCGTCGTGGTCATCGACGCGCAGTCCGTGATGCCCGGCCACCCCTGCGACGTCATCTCGGCGACCATCCGCTCGACGAGCTCCGGGGCGAGGTAGCCGCAGGCGACCTCGACGTCCGGGACCCGGCTCGCGGCGAGCCAGGCACGGAACGACTCCTCGGGCGTCTCGCTGCGCTCCTCCGCGGGCTGCTCCTCGGGTGCGGTCCCGATCTCGTCCTCGGTCGCGACGTCGTCGGGGGTCGCGGTCGGGGAGCTCGACGGCGAGGCCGACACCGGCGACGTCGCGTCACCCGGGTCTGCGCCCGACGGCCCCGGGGAGGTGCACGCGGTGGTCACGACCAGGGCGAGGGCGGAGACGAGGGCAGCGGGGGCGAGGGATCGTGTGCGCACGGGCCCATGATGCCGTGCGGTCCCTGGCCGGGTCGGCGTGTCTCGGGACGTCCGGCGCGCCGTCCGGCGACGGCGTTCCTAGAGTGGGGGCATGACTGGGCAGACCCCGCGCACCGACGCCGGACCCGACCTCAAGCCTCGTTCCCGCCAGGTCACCGACGGTCTGGAGGCGACGGCGTCGCGCGGGATGCTGCGCGCCGTCGGGATGGGCGACGAGGACTTCGCCAAGCCGCAGATCGGCATCGCGAGCTCGTGGAACGAGATCACGCCGTGCAACCTGTCGCTCGACCGGCTCGCGCAGGGCGCGAAGGAGGGCGTGCACGCGGGCGGCGGGTACCCGCTGCAGTTCGGGACGATCTCCGTCTCCGACGGCATCTCCATGGGCCACGAGGGGATGCACTTCTCGCTCGTGAGCCGCGACATCATCGCGGACTCGGTCGAGACGGTGGTCCAGGCGGAACGCCTCGACGGGACGGTGCTGCTCGCGGGGTGCGACAAGTCGCTGCCGGGGATGCTCATGGCGGCCGCGCGGTTGGACCTCGCGAGCGTGTTCCTCTACGCCGGGTCGATCATGCCGGGCTGGGTCAAGCTCTCCGACGGCACGGAGAAGGACGTCACGCTCATCGACGCGTTCGAGGCCGTCGGCGCGTGCGCGCGCGGGCTCATGAGCCGCGAGGACGTGGACCGCATCGAGCGCGCCATCTGCCCCGGCGAGGGCGCGTGCGGCGGCATGTACACGGCGAACACGATGGCGTCGGTCGCCGAGGCGATGGGCATGTCGCTGCCCGGCTCGGCGGCGCCGCCGTCGGCGGACCGGCGCCGCGACGCGTTCGCGCACCGCTCGGGCGAGGCCGTCGTCAACCTGCTCCGGCTCGGCATCACCGCGCGCGACATCATGACCAAGGAGGCGTTCGAGAACGCGATCGCCGTCGTCATGGCGTTCGGCGGGTCGACCAACGCGGTGCTGCACCTGCTCGCCATCGCGCACGAGGCCGAGGTCGACCTCACGCTCGCCGACTTCGACCGGGTCGCGAGCCGCGTGCCGCACCTCGGCGACCTCAAGCCGTTCGGCCGCTACGTGATGAACGACGTCGACCGCATCGGCGGGGTGCCCGTCGTGATGAAGGCCCTGCTCGACGCGGGGCTGCTGCACGGCGACGCGCTCACGGTCACGGGGCGCACCGTGGCGGAGAACCTCGCCGACATCGACCCGCCGGACCCGGACGGCAAGATCCTGCGGGCCCTCGACAACCCGATCCATCACACCGGCGGCATCACGATCCTGCACGGGTCGCTCGCCCCGGAGGGCGCCGTCGTGAAGTCCGCCGGGTTCGACGAGGACGTGTTCGAGGGGACGGCGCGCGTCTTCGAGCGCGAGCGCGCGGCGCTCGACGCCCTGGAGGACGGGACGATCACGGACGGGGACGTCGTCGTCATCCGCTACGAGGGGCCCAAGGGTGGTCCGGGGATGCGCGAGATGCTCGCCATCACGGGCGCGATCAAGGGCGCGGGCCTCGGCAAGACCGTCCTGCTGCTCACCGACGGCCGCTTCTCCGGCGGGACGACCGGGCTGTGTGTCGGGCACGTCGCGCCCGAGGCGGTCGACGGCGGCCCCGTCGCGTTCGTGCGCGACGGCGACCCGATCCGGCTCGACGTCGCGAACAAGACGCTCGACCTGCTCGTCGACGCCGACACGCTCGCCGCACGCCGTGACGGGTGGGCGCCGCTGCCGCCGACGTTCACGCGCGGCGTGCTCGCCAAGTACGCCAAGCTCGTCCAGTCCGCGTCACGCGGCGCGATCCTCGAGTAGGGCGCGAGCCGCGCGTGCGTCGGACGCGGGCACTAGCGTGGTGTCGCACCTCGACGCAGCGACGCCCACCCGGAGGACCGCCATGACCGAGACCGCGGACGACCGCATCACCGCACGGCAGTTCCACGACAGCGACGGCGTCGAGGACTGGCGGTTCATCCTCGGGACGGTGCAGACGCTGTTCCGCACCGGGTCGTTCACCGCGGGGGTGGGGCTGGTCGACGCGATCGGCGAGCTCGCCGAGGCGGCGAACCACCACCCGGACGTGGACCTGCGCTACGGGACCGTGACGGTCCGGCTGTCCTCGCACGACGTCGGGGGCGTCAGCACGCGCGACGTCGCGCTCGCGCGGCAGATCTCCGCAGCGGCGCGCGAGCTCGACCTCGTCGCCGACCCGACGGCGGTCCAGGACCTCGAGATCGCGATCGACACGCTCGTCGGCACGGCGGTCCAGCCGTTCTGGCGTGCGGTCCTCGGGTTCGACGAGGGCTCCCCGGAGCTGCCTGCTCCGGACCTTCACGACCCGACGGCACACGCGCCCGCGTTCTGGTTCCAGCAGATGGACGCGCCCCGCGAGCAGCGCAACCGCATCCACGTGGACGTGACCGTTCCGCACGACGTCGCCGAGGCGCGCGTGACGGCCGCCATCGCCGCGGGCGGGCACCTCGTCTCCGACCGGCGCGCCCCGGCCTTCTGGGTCCTCGCCGACGCCGAGGGCAACGAGGCGTGCGTCTGCACGTGGCAGGCGCGCGACTGACCGTCGTCCCGTACGACGGCACCCGGTGAGACGCGCGCGACGGTGCCGGGTGCGCCTGAGACCCTGGTCCCATGCGAGCCGGTCCCGTGAGTTCCCCTCGTCGTCGGAGGCCCGCCGCCGTCCTCCCGCTCCTCGTCGCCACGGCCTGCGTCGTCGTGCTCGGCGCGTGCTCGACCGGCGCCGAGCCGGGTCCTCGGCCGACGACGTCGGCCGCGACCCCGACCCCGTCGGCGGAGCCCGACGACGCGAGGAGCGCGACCGACGCGCCGACGGGGGCGACCGACGAGGCGGACGACCCGCTCGCGGACCGGCCGTCGGAGCCGCCCGCGCAGGCGGTCGACGCCGGCACGGTCGCCGCCGGTGCGCCCGCCGTCGCGAGCGGTACGGGGAGCGCGGAGGTGACGTTCGTGCGCGACGGCGACTTCGCCGTCGTCGTGCACCTCGACTGCGGCGAGTGCACGGACGCACGAGCGTTCATGGCGCCCACGGGCGTCACCCCGTACCCGGGCACCCTCGGCGAGGCGACCGGCTCGTACCTCATGGACGTGTTCGAGGACTCCGCGCCGCAGCAGTCGATCTGGCTCGAGACGCCCGGGGAGTGGTCGGTGCGGTTCGAGAGCTGGAACGACCTCCCGCCCGTCACCGGCGCACAGTCGGGCACGGGGTCGACCGTCCTGCGGCTGGACGGCTCCGCGTCGAGCGCGGAGGTGTCGTGGACGCCGGCCGGGCCGGGGGACTCCTTCCAGGGCCGGTACTTCGGTGTCACGCGCGAGGCGTCGCGCGTGTTCGGCGACACCGAGGCGTTCGCCGAGACGTTCGACCTCGTGCTGCCCGGCGTCCTGGCCGTGAAGACCGCGGGCGCGTGGAGCGTGACGCCCCAGGGCTGACGCCCGGCGCCGCGTGGCGCGGCCCCGCCTTGCCGCGTCAGGCGCGCGCGACGACGAGCTCGTCGTACCCCGGCACGAGCACGCGCCGCTTCGCCCGGCGGGACACGACCCGCAGGGGCACGCCGTCGTCCCACAACGCGTGCAGCAGCGCGGCGATCTCGGCGCGTGCGAGCGCCGCCCCGAGGCACAGGTGGCGGCCCGCGCCGAACCAGAGCTGGCGCGTCTCGCGCACGTAGGGGCGGTCGGCGCGGAACGGCCCGGCGGCGACGTTCGCCGCCCACGTGAGGATCATGACGCGCTCGCCGGCGCGCAGCGTGCGCCCCGCGACCTCGACGTCAGCGGAGACGCCGCGCCCGATGACCGACGCCGGGCTGGTCACGCGCAGGCCCTCGCGCACCGCGTTCTCGACGACGTCGGGCTCGCCCGCGGCGCGCTCGACGGGGTGCGCACGTTCGTCGGCCATGAGCCGCAGCAGGCGGTGCTGCTCGCCCGTGTCGACGAGGAGCGCGGTCGTGCGGGCCATCGCGGACGCCGACGTCTCCGTGCCCGCGACCATGAGCAGGCTCGCGAGCCCCGTGGTCTCCTCCAGCCCCAGGCCGAGCTCGCGGCACCGGCCGAGCAGACGGTCGGCGGGGGCGTGGCGCCACCCGTCGGGCACGCCCCGGGTCAGCTCGGCGACGATCGCCTGCGCGGCGGTGACCTGCTCCGGCGACAGGTAGGTCGAGCCGGCGCTGCCGAGCGCGATCGACGCGAGGCGCTCGCCCGTCGCGAAGGCCGCGAGCGCGTCGTCGTCGCCGGGGACGACGGCGGCGGCGCCGTCGGAGGCGACCGCGCCGCCGAGCGTCGGGATGCCGAGCAGGGAGATCATCATCCGCCCCACGAGCACGCGCGCGAGCCGGCCGACGTCGACCGTGCCGCCCGCCGCGAGGGTCCGCCTCGCGTCGTCGAGGGCGACGGACCACGCCCCGTCGACGAGCGCCGCGGCGCTCGCCTCGGTGAACAGCTCGCGCGAGCGCGTGCGCAGGTCGTGGTGGCCTGGGCCGTCAAAGAGGTCGAGGACCCAGTCGCCGAGGATCTGCGCCCACAGGTGCCCGACCCCGCCCTCGCCGACGATCGTGAAGTGCCGGTGGTCGGTGAGGACGCGGCGCCCGACCGTCGGGTCGGCGGTGACCCAGCCGAGCCCCGGGACCTTGCGCAGCCCGCCGCCCTCGCGCGTTCCGGCGAGCGCCCCGCCCGCCAGCAGGACGCCGGCCATCGCGGGCCGCGCGGCGGCGAGCACCTGGAGCTCCCGCCAGGTCGTGGGCAGGGCGCGGCGTCGCTCGCGGGTGGTCACCGGCGCGGTCGTGGTCGCAGTCACCGGGTCAGTGTGGCGCACGCGGAGCCCGCCCGGGGGCGTGCGCCGCGATCTGGGGATGGGCACTTCACCCCATCGGATCCTGTGGACGACCGCCGTCGGAGCGGGTCTGCTTGGCTACTGTGTCGCGCGTGCCAGACAACCCCGCCGGGACGGCGTCCCGCCCGCCCCTCGCGCCCCCGACGGCGGTGCTCGCCGCCGTCGGGGTGCACCTGCCCGAGCGCACGGTCGACGTGCGCGAGGCGGAGCGCGCCCTCGCGGCGCGCAACCCGGGCGCGGCGCCGCGCGTGCCGATGGTCTCGCGCCTCACGGGCGTGCGGCAGGTCCACGTGCTCCCGGACGACTGGGACGCGTCCGACCTCGCGGTCGCGGCCGCGGAGAAGCTGCTCGCGACCGAGGGGCTGGCGACCGACGACGTCGACCTGCTGCTCTTCGCGTCGGCGAGCCAGGACATGGTCGAGCCCGCGACGAGCCACATCGTCGCCGCGAAGCTCGGCGTCCGGGCGCCGGTGATGGACGTCAAGAACGCGTGCAACTCGGTGCTCAACGCGATCGAGGTCGCAGAGGCGCTCATCGGGACCGGCCGGTACACGACCGTCCTCATCGCGTCGGGTGAGGCGCCGTCGCGCGCGGTCCGCTGGGACGTCCCGGACCGCGCCACGTACCTGCTCTCCGCGCCGGGCTACACGATGTCCGACGCCGGGGCGGCGGTCCTCGTGCGCCGCGCCACCGCCGTCGAGGCCGAGGCGCGCGACGCAGACGGCGTGCCCGCCCCGCGCGGCATCCTCGCGAGCGCGTTCGGCGCGGAGTCGACGCACTGGGACGTCGGCATGCTCCCGGGCGGCGGCACCGCGCACCCGCGCGACCTGGAGCGCACGTACTTCGAGATCGACGGGTCGCGCCTGCGCGACGCGTTCCTCGCCCTCGGGCCGGGCGTCGTCCTCGACGCGCTGGGTCGCGCGGGGCTCGGGTGGGACGACGTCGCGCTCGTCGCGGTCCACCAGGTCGCCGTCGCGTACCTCGACGACGTGCACGCCGCGCTCGGCCTCCCGACGGGCCGCACGCTCGTCACCGTCGCCGACCACGGCAACGTCGCCTCCGCGACGCTCCCGTTGCAGCTCGCCACGGCGCTGGAGACCGGCCGGGTCGGGCCGGGGGACGTCGTCGTGCTCGTCGGGCTCGCCGGCGGCATCAGCATCGGCGCCACGGTGGTGCGGCTGTGACCGCGCGCCGGTTCACGCGGCACGTCGCGAGCCCGCAGCGGCTCGCGGTCGTCGTGCCCGCGCGCGACGAGGCGCACGGGATCGTCGCGACGCTCGAGGCGCTGCGCGACCAGCAGGACACCGACTTCGACCTCGTCGTCGTCGACAACGGGTCGTCGGACGGGACCGGCGACCTCGTCCGCGCGACCGCCGCGGCGTGGGGCATGACGCGCTGGCGCGTGGTCGACGAGCCGCAGAAGGGCACGGGCGCCGCGGCCGACACGGGGATGCGCGCGGCGATCGAGCAGGGGGCGACGCACCTCGCCCGCACGGACGCCGACTGCCTCCCGCTGCCGGACTGGACCCGGCGCGTGCGGGCGGCGTTCGCGAGCGGGCACGACCTCGTCGCGGGCCGGCTCGTGGCGCGGACGGACGACCGGCCGGTCTCGCGCGTCCAGCAAGGGGTGCTGTCGGCGGCGGTGAGCGTCGCGAGCACGTTCGGGCGCTTCCGGCCCGGCAACCAGGACCCGTCCTACCTCGGCCCGTACGTCATGGCGCCGGGCTGCAACATGGCGATCACGGCCGAGCTCTACGAGGCCGCGGGCGGCTTCCCGCGCACGGCGATCGAGGACGTCCACGAGGACCGGGCGCTCGTCAACGCGGTGCGCCGGCTCACGCGGCGGTACGGGGCGCACCGCGAGGTCGTCGTGCTCGCGTCGGCGCGTCGTGCGCACGCCTGGGGCCTCGTGCGGACGCTCGGCTGGTACGCCGACCACCGCTACCGGCCCGAGGTCGTGGACATCCGATGACGGCGACGACGGTCGCGCCCTCGTCCGCCGGGCGCGTCGCGGCGATGCGGTGGGAGGAGCGCGTCCAGCGCGGGGCGCACCCGCTCGTCTACCCGGCGATCCGGGCGCTCCGCCACCGCGGACCCGTGGTGCGCGTCCCCGGCATCGGGGTGGTCGTGTCCGACGCCGCGACCGCGCGGGCCGTGCTGCTCGACACCGAGCGGTTCACCAAGGTGGGCCCGGGGTCGCCGTCGGACCTCTGGACGCCCGTGCTCGGGCCGTCCGTGCTGCTCAACATGGAGGGCGGGGACCATGCGCGGCTGCGCCGCGCGCTCTCCGGGCTCTTCACCCCGCGGGCGGTGCGGGATCTCGTGGCGGTCAGCGTCCCGGACGTCCTCGCCGGGCTCGCGCCGCGCCTGCTCGCGGGCGAGCGCGTCGACCTCGTCGCGGAGACCGCGACCATGGCGGGCACCGTCATCTGCGCCATGACCGGGCTGCCGCCCACCGACGCCGCCGTGCGCGAGGCGATGACGGCAGCGCAGTCCGTGGTCGGGCTGGTGCGGCTGCACCGGCGCAGCCTCACGCCCGCGCAGGTGCGGCACGCGCGCGCCGTCCTCGCCCGGCTCTCCGCCCCGGCGCGCGACGCGTACCGGGACGGCGACCCCGCGACCGTGCCCGGTCGCATGCGCGAGCTCGGACTCTCGGAGGTCGAGGCGATGGGCGCGGTCGGCGCGTTCGTCCTCACCGGGACGGAGACGATCCAGTCGTTCGTGCCGCGCCTCGTCGCGCTCACGGCGGACACGGGCTGGCTCGACCGGCTCCTGGCCGCGCCGCCCGGTCCCGAGGGCGCGGCGCTGCGCGGGCGCGTCGTCGAGGAGGCGCTGCGCGTCACGGCCCCCACGCCCGCGATGCTGCGCGCGGTGCGGACCGACGCGACCGTGGGCGACGTCCGCGTCCGCGCGGGGGACCGGGTCGTGATCGCGACGATCTCCTGCTGCAAGGACGCGGGCCCCTTCGACCCGGACGCACCCGTCGACCCGGCCGTGCGGCACCTGTGGTTCGGCGCCGGCCCGCACTTCTGCCTCGGCATGCCGCTCGCCCTGGCCCAGGTCGACGCGGTGCTGGACGCCCTGCGTCCCGTCGCCGCGGCGGGGCGGAGCGTCGAGGTCACCGAGCGTGCCGTCGCGCGCGGGGTGCTCATCCCCGCGTACCGCTCGCTCGTGGTGCGGGCGGCCGGCGGCGGGGTGGGCGCGTCGGGCGGGGCCGAGCGCCCGGTCACGGGACCAGACGCGTCGCCCGCGGGGGAGGCGGCGTGACCGCGCCCGACGACGCGGCCCGCCACCTGCTGGGCCCGATCCTCGAGCGGGGCGCACCCGGGCACGCGTCCGCGGACGCCGTCGCGCTCCGGCGCTGGACGCGGCCCGGTCGTCGGGGCGCGCGCGTGCGCGAGGAGGTCACGTACGCCGACCTCGCGCGCCGCGTCGAGGCGACCGCGACGGCGCTCGCGGCCGACGGTCTCGCGCCTGGTGACCGGGCGCTGTTCTCGGTGCGGCCCCGGCCGGCGGGCGTCGTGCTCGCGTTCGGGGTCGTCCGCGCGGGCGGCACGATCGTGTTCGTCGACCCCGGCTCGACGCCCGAGCTGTTCGCGGCGCGCGTGGGCGCGGCCGGGCCGTCGCTCGCGACCACCGAGTCGCTGCTGTACGCGGTGTCGCGCGGGCCGTTGCGCCGTCTGGCCCGCTCGCGCGGCCTGCTGCTGCCGGACTACGCGAGCCTGCCGCTGCGGCACGTGCACGCGGGGCCGTGGCTCCCCGGGGTGCCGCGCGGCTCGCGCGCGGCGCGCCGTCTCGCGGAGGGCCAGGTCGACCGCGCGGCGCTGCCGGAGCTCGACCCGGACCGTGAGGCCCTGACCGTCTTCACGTCCGGCACGACGGCGCAGCCCAAGGCCGTCGTGCACACGGCCGGGTCGCTGCTCGCCGGGTGCGACCTGCTGCGTGAGGTCTTCGAGCTCGCTCCGGGCGACGTCGTGCACACCGACCAGATGCTGCTCGGCGTCCCGGCGCTCCTCGCGGGCGCGACGTGGTCCGTGCCCGCCGACCCGCCGAGCCGCGACATCGCGACGTTCGGACGCCAGCTCGACGGCGCCGCGGGCACCTACCTCGTGCCCGCGGACGTCACGGCGCTGCTCGACGCGGTCGAGGACGGGACGGTGCCCGCGCGCGGCCCGCGCGTCGCGCTCGTCGGTGGAGCCCCCGTGACGCGTGCCCTGTTGGCGCGCGCGACGCGCGTCCTGCCCGGCACGCGCTGGGTCGCGGTGTACGGCATGACGGAGATCCTGCCCGTCGCGGTGGTCGAGGCCCGGGAGAAGCTCGCGCACGCGGGGGACGGCGACCTCGTCGGCGCGCCGCTGCCCGGCACGGTCGCGCGGCTCGACCCGGTGGAGGACGACGGGCCGGACGACCCGGCGGACGGCCCCGCCGACGGCGGCGCGGACGTCGTCGGCGAGCTCGTGCTGTCCGGCCCGTCGCTCATGGCGGGCTACCTGCACGACCTCGACGCCCCGGCGCGCGGCAGGGGAGCGCGGGTCGCGGAGCACCGCACCGGCGACCTCGCGCGGCTCGACGACGCGGGCAGGATCGTGCTCGTCGGCCGCACGCGGGACATGATCATCCGCGGGACGACCAACATCTACCCGGGCCTGTTCGAGCCGCGCGTCGCGGCGCTCGACGGCGTCGGCGACGCGCTCCTCGTCGGCGTGCCCCAGGTGGACGGGGACGAGCGCGTCGCGCTCGTGGTCACGTCGGCGGGCACCTCGGCGGGTCCGGTGACCGACGGCGCGCCGACCCGCGGTGCGCGGCCCGACGGCGACGTCGACCTCGACCCCGACCACCCGCTCGTCGGGCTGGTGCGGGCCGCGCTGCCGGGCGTGCTCGACCACGACGCGCTCCCCGACGTCGTGCTGCACGCCGACCGCGTCCCGCTCGCCGGGCGCTCGCGCAAGCCGGACCGGGCGGCGCTCTCGCGCGCCGCCGCGCCGTTCGTGCCCGTCGAGCCGGCCGCTGCCGGTCGCGACGCGCGCGGTGCCGTCGCGTGAGGGTCGTCGTCACCGGGGCGTCGGGGTTCGTCGGGGGAGCGGTCGCGCGCGGGCTGGTCGCCGACGGCCACGACGTCTGGACGTCCTCCCGCCGCGACCCGGGCGTCGCGGGCGCCCGGCACCTCGCGTGGGACCTCACCGCCGGTCCGCTCGCGGACCCGCCCGCGGCGGACGCCGTCGTGCACGCGGGCGCCGCCGTGTCCGACTGGTGCGCGCTCGACGTCGCGCGCGCGACCAACGTCGGCGGGACGCTCGCGGTGCGCGACGCGTTCCCTGGTGCGCGGTTCGTGCACGTCTCGTCGGGGAGCGTGTACGACCCGTTCCGCCCGAGCATCCGCGCACGCGAGCAGGAGGCGCCCGTCGCCCGGTACCTCGACGCCTACGGGACCACCAAGGCGGAGGCCGAGCGCGCGCTCGCCCGCGACGTCGCGCACCACCCCGACCGGGGCGCGGTCGTCGTGCTGCGCCCGCACGCCGTCTACGGCCCCGGGGACACGACGCTGCTCCCGCGGGTCGAGGCCGCCGTGCGCCGGGGGCGCCTCGTCCTGCCCGGCGGGGGGCGCGTGCTCCAGTCGTTGACGCACGTCGACACGCTGCTCGCCGCGGTGCGCGCCGCCGTCGCGCTGCCCGACGACGTCGCCCGTGCGTCCCGCCGCGGAGAAGGGCCGACCCGGGTGCTGCTCGTCGCGAACGTCGCCGACGCCGAGCCGGTCGTGCTGCGCGACGCGCTCACCGACGCGCTGCGCCGCCGCGGCACCGACGTCCGGGTCGTCGCCGTCCCGGTGCGCCCGGCGTGGGCGCTGGCGGGCGCGGTCGAGACGGTCGCACGGCGGCTGCGACGCCCCGAGCCACCGCGCCTCACGCGGTACGCACTGAGCCACCTCGCGATGGAGCGCACCTACGACCTCACGGTCCTGCGCGACGTGCTGGGCGTCGACCCGGCGCCGACCTCGTTCGCCTGGCTCGACCGCGCCGAGTGATGCGCTCCCGCGCGAGCGCTGCGTCCGCGGACGCAGCCGTCGCGCGCTGACGCAGCGCTCGCCGCCGGATGCCTCCGCCCCAGGTAGCGACCGGGCAGGATGGTCGGGTGGAGACCGGGACCGACCTCGCGCGGCGGTACTACGACGAGGTCGTCGGGCCGCTCGTGCTGGAGCGCTGGCCCGGGCTGCCGCACGCGGCAGGGCGCCTCGGGAGCGGGTCCGACGTCCTCGGGCTCGACGACGCGACGTCGCGCGACCACGACTGGGGCCTGCGCCTGACGCTGCTCGTCGACGAGCCGATGGTCGCGCAGGTCGAGGCGCTGCTCGACGCCGCGCTGCCCGACACGTTCGGCGGGCACCCGACCCGGTTCCCGACCACGTGGAGCCCGCACGGCCCGCACCAGGTCGAGGTCGCGTCGCCGTCGGGCTTCGTCACCTCGCGCCTCGGTGTCGACGCCACGCGTCCGCTGGCTGTGGGCGACTGGCTCGCGCTCACCGGACAGGCGGTGCTCGAGGTGACGGCGGGGCCGGTGTTCGTGGACACCGACGGGCGGGTCACGGCAGCGCGCGATCGTCTCGCCTGGTACCCCGACGACGTGTGGCGGTACGCGGTCGCCGTCGACTGGGCGCGGATCGGGCAGGAGCTGCCGTTCGTCGGCCGGACGGCGGAGCGCGGCGACGACCTCGGGTCGCGCGTCGTCGCCGCCCGGCTCGTGCGCGTCGCGATGCACCTGGGGTTCCTGCTCGAGCGGCGCTGGCCCCCGTACGCGAAGTGGTTCGGGACGGCTTTCGCCGCGCTCCCGCGCGCCGCCGCCGCCCGGCCCGACCTCGTGGCGGCGCTCGCGGCCGACGACTGGCGCTCGCGCGAGGCGGCGCTGTGCCGGGGGCTGGAGACCCTGCACGACCTCCAGCGCGAGGTGGGCCTCCCGACCGTCGCGGACGTCGTCGTCCCGTTCTTCGACCGGCCCTTCCGGGGACTTGGTCCGGTGGCCGACGCGGTGACGGCCGCGATCCAGGACCCGGTGGTGCGGGCGCTGCCGCCGGGCGTCGGGACGGTCGAGCAGTGGGTCGACGACGTCGACGTCCTCACGGACCCCGGCCGTCGCGTCGCCGCGGCGCGCGGCGTCGGGCAGGCTGGGACCAGGAACCCGTGACCCGAGAGGAAGCCGTGCGATGACCTCGTCCGCACCCACCCCGGACGCCCTGCCTCGCGGCGGATGGCCCGGCGCCGAGACGCCGGGGGACGCGCCCTGGTGGACGCGCTCGGTCGTGTACCAGGTGTACCCCCGCTCGTTCCAGGACACCGACGGCGACGGCGTCGGCGACCTCCCCGGGATCACCCGGCGCCTCGACCACCTGGAGCGGCTGGGGGTGGACGTCGTGTGGCTGTCGCCGGTGTACCGGTCGCCGCAGGCGGACAACGGGTACGACATCAGCGACTACGAGGACGTCGACCCGCTGTTCGGGTCGCTCGCGGACCTCGACGCGCTGATCGAGGGACTGCACGCGCGCGGGATGAAGCTCGTCATGGACCTCGTCGTGAACCACACGAGCGACGAGCACCCGTGGTTCGTCCAGTCGCGGTCGTCCGCCGAGAGCCCGCGGCGCGACTGGTACTGGTGGCGCCCCGCGCGCGCCGGCATGGAGCCCGGGGCGCCGGGCGCCGAGCCGACCAACTGGCGCTCGTTCTTCGGCGGGAGCGCGTGGCGGTTCGACGAGGCGTCGGGGGAGTACTACCTGCACCTGTTCGACACCAAGCAGCCGGACCTCAACTGGGAGAACCCGGAGGTCCGCCACGCGGTCTACGCCATGATGCGGAGGTGGCTCGACCGTGGTGTCGACGGGTTCCGGATGGACGTCATCAACCTGATCTCCAAGGACCTCGGGCCCGACGGCTCGCTGCCCGACGGCGAGGTGCACTGGGGCACGTACGGCGACGGGAGCCCGCACTACACCGACGGGCCGCGCGTGCACGAGTTCCTCGCCGAGATGCACCGCGAGGTGTTCGCCCCGTACCTCGCGCAGGGCCGCGAGATCCTCACGGTGGGGGAGACGCCGGGGGTGACCGTCGAGCACGGCGTCCGGTACACCGACCCCGACCGCCGCGAGGTCGACATGGTGTTCCAGTTCGAGCACATGGGGATCGACCACGGGGCGACGCGCTACGACCCGGTCCGGTGGGACCTCGCCGACCTCAAGGCGACGCTCGGCCGCTGGCAGGCGGGGCTCGCCGACCGGGGCTGGAACGCCCTGTACTGGGACAACCACGACCAGCCGCGCGTCGTCTCCCGCTTCGGCGACGACTCTCCGGCGCACCGCGTCGCGTCGGCCAAAGCGCTCGCGCTCCTGCTGCACCTGCACCGCGGCACGCCGTACGTCTACCAGGGCGAGGAGCTCGGCATGACGAACGCGCCGTTCACGCGCGTCGAGCAGTACCAGGACGTCGAGTCGCTCGGGTACTTCCGCGAGCTCACGGGCCGCACGGGCGGACCGCGGCTGCGCACCGACGGAGAGATGCTCGCCGTGCTCGCGCACGCGAGCCGCGACCACGCCCGCACGCCCGTGCAGTGGGACGCGAGCACGAACGCCGGGTTCACGACCGGGACGCCGTGGCTCGAGGTCAACCCGAACCACGCGGCGATCAACGCGGAGGCCGCGTGGGCCGACGCGGACTCGGTGCTGCACTTCTACCGGCGGCTCGTCGCCCTGCGTCGCGACGAGCCGGTCGTCGCGCTCGGTGACTTCCACATGCTCCTGCCGGACCACGACGCGGTCTACGCGTTCACGCGCGGCCTCGACACGACGCGAGCGGACGGGACGGTCGTACGCGACGAGCTGATGGTCCTCGTGAACGTGGGCGGGCAGCCCCAGGACGTGCCGGACGACGTCCTCGCCGGCTGGGAGGACGCGCCGACCCTGGTGGCCACGCACCCGGCCGGACCCGACGCCGGGGGTCGGCCGGGCGCCGGCGGGCACCTGCGGCCGTGGGAGGGTCGGGTGCTCCGCCGGACGATCGAGAACGACGCACGTCCCAGTGCGTGAGACGGCTGCCTCGACACGTGACATCCCCGAAACATGGGCGTACAGTCCCATGACGTGCAGACGATCCTCCTTGTAGTACTTCCTGAGCGCGCCGGCTGAGGCCACGCCACCAGGCTTCGTCAGCGCGCTCACCCCTCGTCCAGCCCGGCATCCCGGGTCCGAGGGGTTTTTTGTTGCCACCACAACGCCACCAGCACGGCAGACAGACCGCGGCAGGCCCACCAGGCCACCGCGAGCGCCGCACCCGCGAGACCCGCGAGGACCGGCACCCGCACACCGCGACCAGCACGACCGCACCACCACGGTCGGCTCCGGTTCCCGGCGGAGCGCCCCACGGGGCGCCCGCCGGGCCGAGGCCACGACACGCAGGAGACACCATGGCCCAGGGTCCCACCCCGGCACCTCCGCGACCGGGGGCCCCGACGCCCGCGGCGCCGGCGCCGAAGCCCGCCCCGACACCCGCGTCGGTCGCCCCGCGCGGCGACGTCCGGCGCGCTGCCACGGCTCGCCCGGCCGGCAGCACGCAGGGCACCTCGACCGGTGAGGAGATGACCGGCGCGCAGTCGATCGTCCGCTCCCTCGAGGAGGTCGGCGCCGAGGTCGTCTTCGGTATCCCGGGTGGCGCGATCCTCCCGACGTACGACCCGCTCATGGACTCGCAGCGGCTGCGCCACATCCTCGTGCGCCACGAGCAGGGCGGCGGCCACGCCGCGCAGGGCTACGCGCACGCGACCGGCAGGGTCGGCGTGACCATGGCGACGTCGGGCCCCGGTGCGACGAACCTCGTCACGCCCATCGCCGACGCGAACATGGACTCGATCCCGCTCGTCGCGATCACCGGCCAGGTCGCCGCGGGTGCGATCGGCACGGACGCCTTCCAGGAGGCGGACATCGTCGGCATCACGCTGCCGATCACCAAGCACAACTTCCTCGTCACCGACCCGGACGACATCCCGCGCACCATCGCGGAGGCGTTCCACATCGCCTCGACGGGACGTCCCGGCCCGGTGCTCGTGGACATCGCGAAGTCGGCGATGCAGTCGCGCACGACGTTCTCGTGGCCCCAGGACGTGCAGCTCCCGGGCTACCACCCGGTGACGAAGCCGCACAGCAAGCAGATCAAGGAGGCCGCGCGCCTGCTCGCGTCGGCCCGTCGCCCGGTGCTCTACGTGGGTGGCGGCGTGGTCCGCGCGGACGCGTCGGCCGAGCTGCGCCGCCTCGTCGACCTGTCGGGCGCGCCGGTCGTCACGACGCTCATGGCGCGCGGCGCCGTGCCCGACACGCACCCCCAGAACCTCGGGATGCCCGGCATGCACGGCACCGTCCCCGCCGTGGCGGCGCTGCAGAAGGCCGACCTCGTCGTGTCCCTCGGCGCGCGCTTCGACGACCGCGTCACGGGCAAGCTCTCGAGCTTCGCGCCGCACGCGCAGGTCGTGCACGCGGACATCGACCCCGCGGAGATCGGCAAGAACCGCGACGTGGACGTGCCGATCGTCGGCGACCTCAAGGAGGTCATCGCCGACCTGCTCCCCGAGCTCGAGCGCGAGCACGAGGCCAAGGGGAAGCCCGACGTCGAGGCCTGGTGGCGCCAGATCGACGACTGGCGTGAGACCTACCCGCTCGGGTACACCGAGCCCGACGACGGCCACCTCGCCCCGCAGCACGTGATCTCGCGCCTGGGTGCGATCTCCGGCCCCGAGTCGATCTACGTCGCGGGCGTCGGCCAGCACCAGATGTGGGCCGCGCAGTTCATCCGGTACGAGCACCCGCGCACCTGGATCAACTCCGGCGGCCTCGGCACCATGGGCTTCTCGATCCCCGCGGCGATGGGCGCGAAGGTCGGCCGCCCGGATGCCACGGTGTGGGCGGTCGACGGCGACGGCTGCTTCCAGATGACCAACCAGGAGCTCGCCACCTGCACGATCAACGAGATCCCGATCAAGGTCGCGCTGATCAACAACAGCTCGCTCGGCATGGTGCGCCAGTGGCAGACCCTGTTCTACGACAAGCGCTACTCCAACACCGACCTGCACACGGGCCACGGCACGGCGCGCGTCCCCGACTTCGTCAAGCTCGCCGACGCCTACGGGTGCGAGGGCATCCGCGTCGAGTCGATGGGCGAGGTCGACGCCGCGATCAAGCGCGCGATGGAGATCGACGACCGCCCCGTGGTCATCGACTTCAACGTCTCGCGCGACGCGATGGTGTGGCCGATGGTGGCCGCCGGCGTGAGCAACGACGACATCCAGTACGCGCGTGGCATCTCGCCCGCGTGGGACCGTGAAGACTGAGGAGCGCGCAGCCATGTCCCGCCACACCCTCTCCGTGCTCGTCGAGAACAAGCCCGGCGTGCTCACGCGCGTCGCGGGCCTGTTCGCCCGTCGCGCCTTCAACATCCACTCGCTCGCGGTCGGCCCGACCGAGCACGAGGAGATCTCGCGCATCACCGTGGTCGTCGACGTCGAGGAGCACCCGCTCGAGCAGGTGACGAAGCAGCTCAACAAGCTGGTCAACGTCATCAAGATCGTCGAGCTCGACGCGGCCGCGTCCGTGCAGCGCGAGCTCCTGCTCGTCAAGGTCCGCGCCGACGGGGCGAACCGCACCGGCGTGCTCGAGGTCGTCAACCTGTTCCGCGCCAAGGTCGTCGACGTCGTCCCCGACGCCGTCACCGTCGAGGCCACCGGCACGGGCGAGAAGCTCAACGCGCTGCTCACGGCGCTCGAGCCCTACGGCGTGCGGGAGATCGTGAAGTCCGGGACGGTCGCCGTCGGGCGCGGCTCCCGCTCGATCACCGACCGCGCGCTGGAACGCGTGGTCCGCTCCGCCTGACCATCGCCTACCCTCGCACCGAGACCCGCACGGGCGTCGGTGCGTCCCGATCGATCGCGTCCCACCGCGAGACGTCGCAAACAGACCCCTGCACCGCAACGAAGAACCGAGGAGATCCATCGTGGCTGAGCTGTTCTACGACGACGACGCCGACCTGTCCATCATCCAGGCCAAGAAGGTCGCGATCGTCGGCTACGGGAGCCAGGGCCACGCGCACGCCCAGAACCTGCGCGACTCCGGCGTCGAGGTCGTCGTCGCCCTCCGTGAGGGCTCGAAGTCGACCGCCAAGGCCCAGGACGAGGGCTTCGAGGTGAAGTCCGTCGCCGACGCCGCGGCGTGGGCCGACCTGATCATGATCCTCGCGCCGGACCAGCACCAGCGCTCGATCTACAACGACGAGATCAAGCCGAACCTCGCCGCCGGGAAGACGCTCGCCTTCGCGCACGGCTTCAACATCCGCTTCGGCTACATCGAGGCCCCCGACGGCGTCGACGTCATCCTCATCGCGCCCAAGGCGCCGGGCCACACCGTGCGTCGCGAGTTCGTCGCGGGCCGCGGCATCCCCGACATCATCGCCGTCGAGAAGGACGCGTCGGGCCAGGCGTGGGACGTCGCGCTGTCGTACGCGAAGGCGATCGGCGGCACGCGCGCCGGCGTCATCAAGACGACGTTCACCGAGGAGACCGAGACCGACCTGTTCGGCGAGCAGGCCGTCCTCTGCGGTGGCGTGTCGCAGCTCGTCCAGTACGGGTTCGAGACCCTGACCGAGGCCGGCTACCAGCCGGAGATCGCGTACTTCGAGGTGCTGCACGAGCTGAAGCTCATCGTGGACCTCATGTGGGAGGGCGGCATCGCCAAGCAGCGCTGGTCCGTCTCCGACACCGCCGAGTACGGCGACTACGTCTCCGGCCCGCGCGTCATCGACCCGCACGTCAAGGAGAACATGCAGGGCGTCCTCGCGGACATCCAGTCCGGCGCGTTCGCGGAGCGGTTCATCGGCGACCAGGACGCCGGCGCCCCGGAGTTCACGGAGCTCCGCGAGAAGGCCGCGCAGCACCCGATCGAGAAGGTCGGCAAGGAGCTGCGCTCGCTGTTCGCGTGGAAGCAGCAGGACGCCGACTACACCGAGGGCAGCGCCGCGCGCTGATCCTCGACCTCTGAGCTTGGCTCACCTCTGGGGGTGGGTGACCCCTGTCACCCACCCCCTTGCTGTCGGCTCACCCGGGCGCAGGCCAGCAGGCCGCCAGGCCTGGAACGGGTCGCGGCGTCCAGGGAGGTAGGGGATGGCGTCGGGGCGACACGGGTGGGACGAATGGCGGGAGACCGGGCAGATCGACCGGCGGTGCGCCACGATAGGGGCATGACCCGACAGGCGGACGAGGGGGAACCGGTGACGGACGACGTGGTGGTGGACGAGAGGGCGGCGGAGATCCTCGCGTTCTGGGAGCTGGCACGGCCGAGCGCCGGGATGGCGCGGGTGGGCGTGGTCACCGGCACCACGGTCTCCGAGACCGTGCCGCCGCCCGCGTGGTCGTTCGGCGACAACCCCGAGCTGGCCGACGGTCTGCTCGCCGCGGTGCTCAGCGGCGAGAAGACCGCGACGTCGTCCGCGCTTTGGGAGTACGAGGACTCGGGGGAGCCCGTCCCACGCGTCGGCGAGCTGTCGATCCTGCTCGACGGTGAGGGCCACCCGCGGGCTCTCGTCCGCACGACGTCCGTCGAGATCGTCGCGTTCGAGGACGTCGACGCGGACTTCGCGCTGGCGGAGGGGGAGGACGACGGCTCGCTCGAGGCGTGGCGCGACGGTCACGAGACGTACTTCAAGCGCGTCCTGGAGCGTGATTTCGCTCCCGACATGCCGCTCGTGTGCGAGCGGTTCGAGCTGCGCTACCCGCGCTGAGCGGGGATGAGCGGTGGCCGTCCGTGCCACGGTCGGACGGCCACCGCTCGCGGGGCAGGTGAAGAGGAACTACCCCGGGACTGGTGACGTGCCGACCGGGTGGTCCGGTCGACCCGCTGCGGCGAGCAGGAGCGTGCGCACGTCCTGCGCGACGACGGAGCGCGCCCCGCGCAGGACCGCGAGCTCGGGGACGGCGCTCGCGAGGACCGCGCCCGTGCGCTGGTCGGTGTCGCGGAGCACGTCAGCCGTGGCCTCGGCGAGCGCCGCGCCGCACGCGACGCCCGTCGGTCCGCCGAGCACGACGGCGTCGGGCTCGAGGATCGCCACGACGGGCTGGAGCACGATCGCGACGCGGCGGGCGAGGTCTTGCACGAGCGCGTGGACGGCGTCGGTGTCGCGGTGCTCCCGGACGGCGGCGACGGCCGCGGCGTAGGGGGTGGCCTCCGTGACCCCGGGGACGCCCGTCCGGGCGCAGAGCTCGACGAGCCGCAGGCCACCGACGAGGTCCTGCACGTTGACGGAGTCGTCGATCCCCGTGGTGGGGACGGGGAGGTAGCCGATCTCGCCGGCGCCGCCCGTGGTGCCGTGGTGGACGCGGCCGTCGAGCCACGCGCCCATGCCGATGCCCTCGCCGAGCCACAGCAGGGCGAAGCTCTGCTCGTCCCGACCGGCGTCGCGCTCGGCGATCGCGGCGAGGTTCACGTCGTTCTCGACGCGCACGTCGATGCCGAGGGCGTCCTCGAGGTGGCCCCGCAGGCCCTCGCGCGGCCAGCCCGGCAGCTCGCCGACGAGGGCGATGTCGCCCGTGCGCGGGGCGACGGCCGCCTGGACGCCGACGACGGCGGTCGCCACGCGCCCGACCGGGATGCCCGCGTCCGCGCAGGCCTCGTCGCGCGCCGTGCGGACGTCGGTCGCGGCGGCGCGGTCGGGGCCGGCGGTGACGATGGTCTCGCCGAGGGTCCGGCCGAGCGCGTCGACGACGCTCGCCCGCACGCCGTCGGGCACGACGTCGAGCGCGAGCCCGACGAGGACGTCGGTGCGTGCGGCGTACTGTGTCGCCTGCGGCCCGCGCGCGCCCTGCACGGAGCCGGTCGGCTCGATGAGACCCGACTGCTCGAGCCGTGCGACGATCTGCGAGGCCGTCGGTCGGGACACTCCCGTGCTGTCGCCGATCTGGGACCGGGTGAGCGGTCCGGCGTCGAGGAGGAGCTCGAGCGCCGCGCGATCGTTGATCGTGCGGAGCAGCCCCGGCGTGCCGGGGACCCTCGACGAGGTGGGCGCGGTCATGGCGTTCCTTCGAACGGGCTTTAGGAAAGTTTCCTAATAGTGCATGCTCGCGGCCCGTCGCGCAACTCGGGCGAAGTCCGAGACGTGAGACCGTCGTCCCGAGGGGTGGCGCGGCGGCGTACGCTCACCGCATGACGCGCACCATTGATCTGGCAGTCGTGGCCGGGGACGGCATCGGGACCGAGGTCGTCGAGCAGGGCCTCGCCGTGCTCGAGGCGGCCGTGGCCGGCTCGGACGTGAAGGTCTCCACGACGCCGTTCGACCTGGGTGCGCGCCGCTGGCACGCGACGGGCGAGACGCTCACCGACGCGGACCTCGAGGCGATCCGCGGCCACGACGCGATCCTCCTGGGCGCGATCGGCGACCCGAGCGTCCCGTCGGGCGTGCTCGAGCGCGGTCTGCTGCTCAAGCTCCGCTTCGCGCTCGACCACTACGTGAACCTGCGCCCGGGCAAGCTGTACCCGGGCGTCACCTCGCCCCTCGCCGACCCGGGCGAGATCGACTTCGTCGTGGTGCGCGAGGGCACCGAGGGCCCGTACGTCGGCAACGGTGGCTCGCTGCGCACCGGCACGCCCCACGAGATCGCGACCGAGGTCTCCCTCAACACGGCGTTCGGCGTCGAGCGCGTCGTGCGCGACGCGTTCGCCCGCGCCCAGGCGCGCCCGCGCAAGCACCTGACGCTCGTGCACAAGCACAACGTCCTCGTGCACGCGGGCCACCTGTGGCGCCGCACGGTCGAGGCCGTCAACGCCGAGTTCCCCGACGTCACGACGGACTACCTGCACGTCGACGCGGCGACCATCTTCCTCACGACGAAGCCGTCGCGGTTCGACGTCATCGTCACGGACAACCTCTTCGGCGACATCCTCACGGACCAGGCCGCCGCGATCACGGGCGGTATCGGTCTCGCCGCGTCCGCGAACATCAACCCTGACCGCACCGCGCCGTCGATGTTCGAGCCGGTGCACGGCTCGGCACCCGACATCGCCGGGCAGGGCAAGGCGGACCCGACCGCCACGGTGCTGTCGGTCGCGCTGCTCCTCGACCACCTGGGCCTCGGCGACGAGGCGAAGCGCGTCGAGGCGGCCGTCGCGGCCGACCTCGCCGAGCGGGGGAGCCGAGTACGCTCGACGGCCGAGGTGGGCCGCGAGCTCGCCGCTCGCGTCGCCGGCTGACACGCCGCCCGGGTCTCGCACGGACCCGGACACCGGTTCGCCCGCAGTCCCCGCACCTCGGTCGTCATCGCCCCAGGACCGGATCCCTCCCGTTCTGACCCGGTGACGCCCTGCCGCCGTCGTGCCCTCGCGCGGATCGCCGCACGAGCCGCACGGTCGTGGAAAACTAGGCGGAGACCACCCGGGTCGCCAGGTGAAAGGCCTCATGATGAGCACCCTCGCAGCGCAGCACCAGCCGTCCTCCTCGGAGGAGGACCTCATCGCCCTGTTCGACGTCCGCCCCACGGACGCCCCGACGCCGCCCGCCGAGCGCGAGGCCGCGATCGCGGCCCCGAAGTTCGGCACGGTCTTCACGGACCACATGGCGCGGATCAGCTGGAACTCGACCGACGGGTGGGTCGACCGCCGCATCGAGAAGTACGGCCCCCTCCTGCTGGACCCGGCGACCGCCGTCCTGCACTACGCGCAGGAGATCTTCGAGGGCATGAAGGCGTACCGCCACGCCGACGGGTCGGTGTGGACGTTCCGCCCCGAGGCGAACGCGGCGCGCTTCGCGCGCTCGGCGCACCGGCTCGCGCTGCCCGCGCTCTCGGTCGACGACTTCGTCGGGTCGATCACCGCGCTCGTGCGCACGGACGTCGACTGGGTCCCCACGGGCGACGAGGCGAGCCTCTACCTGCGTCCGTTCATGTACGCGTCGGAGGCGTTCCTCGGCGTGCGCCCGTCGCTCGAGGCCGAGTACCTGGTGATCGCCTCCCCGGTCGGGCCCTACTTCTCGGGCGGCGTGAAGCCCGTGTCGATCTGGGTCGACCGCGAGTACAGCCGCGCCGGCGCCGGCGGCACCGGTGACGCGAAGTGCGGCGGCAACTACGCCTCCAGCCTGCTCCCGCAGGTGGTCGCGCAGCAGCACGGGTGCGAGCAGGTGTGCTTCCTCGACTCCGGGACGCGCACGTTCCTCGAGGAGCTCGGCGGCATGAACGTGTTCGTCGTCAAGGCGGACGGCTCGGTCGAGACGCCGGAGCTCAGCGGCTCGATCCTCGAGGGCGTGACGCGCTCGTCGATCATCCGCCTCCTCACCGACCGCGGGCACGACGTGGTCGAGCGTCGCATCCCGCTCACCGACGTCCTCGCCGGGATCCGAGACGGCTCCGTGACCGAGGTGTTCGCGTGCGGTACGGCCGCCGTCATCACGCCGATCGGCCGCCTCGCGGGCTCTGACTTCGACCACACCATCGGTGGCGGCGAGGCCGGGACGCTCACGATGGCGGTCCGCGCCGAGCTCACGGACATCCAGACCGGGCGTGCGGCCGACCGCCACGGCTGGCTGCGCCGGCTCGCCTGAGGCGCGGCACTCCGCACCCTGCACGACGACGGGGCGCGCCTCCTGCGGGAGGTGCGCCCCGTCGTCGTCGGTGGGCAGAGCGCGCGCCGCGGGCCGCCGCGCGGAGCCTCAGACCGTCGCCGGCCGCACGACGATGGTGCGCCCGGCGACGCCCGCGAGCAGCGACCAGACCGCGATGCCGATCAGCAGGTTGATGAGCCCGGACAGGGCTGCCGCCGTGACGTCGCTCGACCAGGCGAACGGGAGCACCGCGATCACCACGATGACGAGCGCCATGATCCAGCCGAAGAACGCGCGGGGGCGCGGGGTGCTGAGGATGAGCAGGTGCAGGACCCCCGCCGCGAGGACGGCGAGGATCGCGCCGTCGATCGCCCACGCCGCCTGGCGCGACCCCGTGCCGAACAGGTCGGGCGGCGGGACGAGCGTGATCGCGAAGATGCGCTCGAAGATGATCACGCCGAGCATGCCGATGAGCGCGGCGACGAGCGCCGTCGCCGCGGCGCCCGCCCAGAACCGGCCCGCTTCGACCGCGAGGCGCGGGTCCGCGGGGTTGACCGGAGGCCGTGGTTCCGGGAACCCGGCCTGCGGGTCCGTCGGGGGGATCGCGGGTGGCTGGGCGTGCTGCGGCACGGGCGGCTGCCCGTACCGGCGCGTCGGGGGGTTCTGCGGATCGTAGCCGCCCGGCGTCGGGTCGCTCATCGTCACTCCTCGGTCGGTCGCCGCCGCGCCCGAGGGCGGTGGGCGGCTCGGTGGATGGACGCTCGTGTCCATCCTCGCGGAACCTGTGGCACCATGTGCCCTGTGACACACCTCGTCTCCCAGCTCATTATCGAGTAGCGCGCCCGGTAGCACTCACCGGACGCGCAGACCTCCCGCACCCTCGGGGGGTTTTTTTGTTGCTGGGCACCACCCCCGCCCGGCGGCACGGATGCCGGGCCACCCGCCTCACGAGGGCCCCACCCGGCGTCCTGGGAGACGGACCAGAGGGACGGACGCAGCGGCGTCCGCGACACGACGAACGGCAGGAAGAGGCACCATGACCTCGGCGACGACCCCCGTGACCGGCCCCCGCGAGGCCCGGGTCTTCCACGTCTACGACACGACCCTGCGCGACGGCGCGCAGCAGGAGGGCATGAACCTCTCCGTCGCCGACAAGCTCGCCATCGCGCCGCTGCTCGACGAGCTCGGCGTCGGGTTCATCGAGGGCGGCTGGCCCGGTGCGGTCCCCAAGGACACGGAGTTCTTCCGCCGTGCGGCCAAGGAGCTCGACCTGCGCCACGCCGTGCTCGCGGCGTTCGGCTCGACCCGCAAGGCCGGCCTGCGCGCGTGGGACGACCCGCAGGTGCGGGCGCTCGTCGACTCCGAGGCGCCGGTCGTGACGCTCGTCGCCAAGTCCGACGTCCGGCACGTCGAGCGCGCGCTGCGCACGACTCCCGACGAGGGCCTCGCGATGATCACCGACACCGTGTCGTTCCTCGTGGGCGAGGGCCGCCGGGTCGTCGTCGACGCGGAGCACTTCTTCGACGGCTACCGGTACGACCCGGCGTTCACGCGGTCCGCCGTGCAGGCGGCGTTCGAGGCCGGGGCCGAGGTCGTGGCCCTGTGCGACACCAACGGCGGGATGCTGCCGACCTGGGTCGTCGAGGTCGTCGAGGAGCTGCGCGACGCCGTCGGGCTCCCGCACGGGCGCGACGCGCTCCCGGGCGACGCGCTGCTCGGCATGCACGCGCACAACGACTCCGGGTGCGCGGTGGCGAACACCCTCGCGGCCGTCGAGGCGGGCGCGGCCCACGTGCAGGGGACGGTCAACGGGTACGGGGAGCGGACGGGCAACGTCGACCTCCTCACGGTCGTCGCGAACCTCGAGCTCAAGCACGGGCTGCGGACCTTGACCGGGGAGGGCCTGGAGGAGTCCACGCGCATCTCGCACGCGATCAGCGAGATCACCAACATCTCCCCGTACGCGCGCCAGCCGTACGTCGGCGCGAGCGCGTTCGCGCACAAGGCCGGCCTGCACGCGAGCGCGATCAAGGTCGACCCCGACCTCTACCAGCACATCGACCCGACGGCGGTCGGCAACGACATCCGCATGCTCGTCTCCGACATGGCCGGCCGCGCGTCGATCGAGCTCAAGGGCCGCGAGCTCGGGTTCGACCTCTCGGGCCAGGGCGAGCTGCTCACCCGCGTGACGAACCGGGTCAAGGACGACGAGGCCAACGGGTACACCTACGAGGCCGCGGACGCCTCGTTCGAGCTGCTGCTCCGCGAGGAGATCACGGGCGAGCGTCCCCCGTACTTCCGCGTCGAGAGCTGGCGCACGATCGTCGAGCGGGCCGGGTCGCGCGGTACCGAGGCCACGGCCGAGGCGACCGTCAAGCTCCACGCCGGGGGCGAGCGCATCGTCACGACCGGCGAGGGGAACGGGCCCGTCAACGCGCTCGACCACGCGCTCCGGCTCGCCCTCGGGCGCGTCTACCCCGAGATCGAGGTCTTCGAGCTCATCGACTTCAAGGTCCGCATCCTCGACACCGAGCAGGGGACCGACGCGATCACGCGCGTGCTCATCGAGACGACCGACGGCTCGACGTCGTGGTCGACGGTCGGCGTCGGGCCGAACCTCATCGAGGCGGCCTGGGAGGCGTTGACCGACTCCGCGATCTACGGCCTCGTCCACGCGGGGGTCGACCCTCGCTGAGCCGTCGCCGGACGGTCGTGACCGACGTCTCCCGCCGAGCCGCCGCCCCGCGGGCTTAGGGTGGACGGGTGCGTGGTGAGTACAAGGTCCCCGGTGGCAAGCTCGTAGCGGTCGACGTCGAGGTGGAGGCCGGGCGGCTCGCCCGCGTCGCGGTGAGCGGTGACTTCTTCCTCGAGCCGGACGACGCGCTCGAGGACATCGACGGCGCGCTGACGGGCATGCCCGAGACGGCGACGGTCGCGCAGCTCGCGAGCGCCGTGCAGGGCGCTCTCGACGAGGGCGTCACGATGATCGGCTTCTCGCCGGAGGCCGTGGCCATCGCGGTCCGGCGAGCACTTGGGCACGCGACGGGCTGGGGCGACCACACCTTCGAGATCGTGCACGAGGGCCCGGAGGAGCCGGCGATGCACCTCGCGCTCGACCAGGTGCTCACGGAGGAGCTCGACGCCGGTCACCGGGGCCCGACGCTGCGGATCTGGGAGTGGGCGTCGCCCGCGGTGATCATCGGCTCGTTCCAGTCGCTGCGCAACGAGGTGGACCCGGAGGGCGCGGAGCGCCACGGCGTGACGGTCGTGCGCCGCATCTCCGGCGGGGGCGCGATGTTCGTCGAGCCGGGGAACACCATCACCTACTCGCTCTACGTCCCGGGCTCCCTCGTGGAGGGGCTGAGCTTCGAGCGCTCGTACGCGTTCCTCGACGACTGGGTGCTCGGCGCGCTCGCGGACGTCGGCGTCGAGGCGACGTACAAGCCGCTCAACGACATCGCGTCGCCCGCGGGCAAGATCGCGGGCGCGGCGCAGAAGCGGCTGCGCGGGGGAGCGGTGCTCCACCACGTGACGATGGCGTACGACATCGACGCGGACAAGATGCTCGAGGTGCTGCGGATCGGCCGCGAGAAGCTCTCGGACAAGGGCACGACGAGCGCGAACAAGCGCGTCGACCCGGTGCGCTCGCAGACGGGCATGGCGCGCGAGGACGTCATCGAGGCGTTCAAGGCGCACTTCCGGTCGCGCTACCGCACGGTCGAGGGCAAGGTCACGCCCGAGGAGCGCGAGCGCGCCCAGGAGCTCGCGCGGACGAAGTTCTCGACGCCGGAGTGGACCGCGCGCGTCCCGTGACGCCCTCACCCCGTGAGGTAGAACCGCCGGTCGCGAGGTAGAGCTCCCGGGGTTCTACGTCGCGACCGCGAGTTCTACCTCGGCGTGGGTCGCGGGCCGAAGACGGCGGTGCCGACGCGGACGATCGTCGCGCCCTCGGCGATCGCGAGCTCCAGGTCGCCGCTCATGCCCATCGACAGCTCGCGCGCGTCTCCGGTCCCGGGAGCGCCCGAGGTCACGACGGCGTCGCGCACCTCGCGCAGGCGCGCGAAGCCCGCGCGCACCACCGTCTCGTCCGGCGAGTTCGCGCCGATCGTCATGAAGCCTCGCAGGCGCAGACCCTCGAGCGCGGCGACGGCGGTCGCGAGGGCGGGCGCGTCGTCGGGCCGGACGCCCGACTTGGACTCCTCGCCCGAGACGTTCACCTGGACGAGCACGTCGAGCACCCTGCCGTCACGCGCGGAGCGCGCCGCGAGCGCCTCGGCGAGCGCGAGCGAGTCCACGCTCTCGACGCCCGTCGCCGTCGCGAGGACCTGGTTGACCTTGTTGCGCTGGAGGTGCCCGATCATGCGGACCTCGACGCGGCCGACCGCCACGAGGTCGGCGAGGTCGGGCGCCTTGGCGACCAGCTCCTGCACGCGGTTCTCGCCGATCAGGTCCGCGCCGGCCTCGACGACCGCGCGCACGGCGTCCGCGGGCTGCGTCTTGGTCGCCACGAGCAGCCGCACGTCCGACGGCGCGCGCCCGGCCGCGCGGGCGGCGTCGTCGACCCGGGACCGTACCCGGGCGAGGTTCTGCGCGATCTGCGCGGGCAGCGCGGACGACGGGTCGGGGAGGGGCATGCGGTCAGTCTAGGCCGGGCAGGTCGCCCGAGATCCGGGTCGTCTCAGGGTGGTCCCGGATCGGCATCGGCGGTCTGATCGGCGAGAATGGTGGGGAAAGGACGGTGCCGTGAAGACACTGCTCAACATCATCTGGCTCGTGTTCGCCGGGCTCTGGCTCGCCCTGGGCTACGTCCTGGCGGGCATCATCTGCTGCATCCTCATCGTCACGATCCCGTTCGGCATCGCGTCGTTCCGCATCGCGGGCTACGCGCTGTGGCCGTTCGGCCGCACGGTCGTCGACAAGCCGACCGCGGGCGCGTGGTCGACGATCGGGAACGTCATCTGGGTGGTCGTCGCCGGGATCTGGCTCGCGATCGGGCACGTCGTCACCGCGATCCCGCTGTTCGTGTCGATCATCGGCATCCCGCTCGGGATCGCGAACCTCAAGATGATCCCGGTCTCGCTCCTGCCGCTCGGCAAGGACATCGTCCCGACCGACGCCCCGTACACCGCCTACCAGCGCTGACCGACCGCGAGAGAGGGGCCCCGGCAGCGCGAGGTAGAGGCCTGGTCATGGCCAGACCTCTCTCTCGGCCGACGGGCCTCTACCTCGCGAGGGAGGCGGCGGTGCCGTCCGTGAGGCGCAGGAGGTCCGACGGCGCGAGGCCGACGTCGAGGCCGCGGCGGCCGCCCGAGACGTAGACGGCGTCGAACGCGAGCGCGGTGTCGTCGAGGAACGTCCGGTGGCGCTGCTTCTGGCCGAGCGGCGAGATGCCGCCGACGACGTAGCCCGTCGCGCGCTCGGCCGCGGCGGGCTCGGCCATGGCCGCCTTCTTGCCGCCCGCCGCCTTGGCGAGCGCCTTGAGGTCGAGCTGGCGGTCGACCGGCACGACGCCCACGACGAGCGCGGCGCCGTCGACGACGGCGAGCAGGGTCTTGAACACCTGCTCCGCGGGCACCCCGATCGCCGCCGCGGCCTCCAGGCCGTACGACAGGTCGCTCGACGGGTCGTGCTCGTACGGGTGCAGCGTGTGGGCGACGCCCTCGCGCTCGAGGAGCGCGACCGCGGGCGTGCCGGCGTGCGCGGACGACTTCGACTTCTTGGCCACGGGCCGATTCTGCCGCAGCGCCGCGCTATACGTTGACGTCGAGCAGCGACCCGATCGCGTAGGTCACGCCCATCGCGACCGCGCCGCCGACGACGGTCCTGACCGTCGCGCGCCGGGTCGGCGCGTTCCCGAGGCGGGCCGAGCCCCAGCCCGTGAGCACCAGCGCGAGCACGACGGCGACGAACGTCAGCGGGATGCGCACGGCCTGCGGTGCGAGGAGGATCGCCGCGAACGGCAGCAGGCCGCCCACCGTGAACGACGCGATGGAGGCGACCGCGGCCTCCCACGGGCTCGTGAGCTCGTCGGGGTCGATGTGCAGCTCGGCGTCGGCGTGCGCGGCGAGCGGGTCGCGCTCGGTGAGCTGGACGGCGACCTGGTGCGCGAGGTCCGGCGTCAGACCCTTCGCCTCGTAGATCCCCGTGAGCTCCTCGAGCTCGGCGTCCGGCATCTCGGCGAGCTCGCGCCGCTCGGTCGCGAGCAGCGCCCGCTCGGTGTCGCGCTGCGTGCTCACGGAGACGTACTCGCCCGCCGCCATGGACAGGGCCCCCGCGAGGAGCGCCGCGCCGCCCGCCGTCGCGATGACGGGGACCGACGTGCTCGTCGCGGCGACTCCCACGACGACGCCCGCCGTCGACACGATGCCGTCGTTGGCGCCGAGGACCCCGGCGCGCAGCCGGTTGAGCCGTGACCCCGTGCTCTCCGGGTGGTGGGGTTCACCGAGGTGCTGACCGTTGCGCGGCGCGTCGCTCATGGGTTCCACCGTAGGGGCCCACCGGCCCGGCGCGACCGGAGGCCGTGCGGGCCTCCGCCGCGGGGCCGACGACGTAATGAGCGTGCGTCCCGGCGGCGCGGTGAGGTCTGATCGGGGCATGGCGATCGAGCTGGCGACCCCGGACGTCGACGGGCTGGGCGAGGCCCTGGACGCGCTGCGTGCATGGCAGGACGACGCGGCGCCGCTGCAGCTGCACCCCGGCGACGTGGGCTGGTTCTGGCGGTTCGGCGCGCAGGAGACCGCCGCCGCGCTGCGGACGTGGCGCCGCGACGGACGGGTCGTCGCCGTCGGGCTGCTCGACGGCCCCGACCTGCTCCGCCTGGGGATCGCGCCGGACCTGCAGCGCGACGACGAGCTCGCACGCCGCCTCGCCGACGACGCCGGTCGACCCGAGCGCGGCGTGCTGGGGGAGGGCGGCGCGTCGGTCGAAGCACCGGTCGGAGCCCTCGTCGACGAGTACCTGGCGGTGGCGGGCTGGCGCGTCGACGAGCGGTGGGCGCTCCTGCGCCGCGACCTGGCCGCCCCGGTCGAGGACCCGGCGGTCCGGGTGCGCGAGGTGGGGCCGCCGGAAGCCGCCGCGTGGGCCGAGACGCTCCGCTCGTCGTTCGGCGGGACGCGGGCCGCTCCGGAGCGCTGGCACGCCCTGGCGACCGGGCTCCCGTACGCGGACGCACGCTGCCTCGTCGTGCACGACGGCTCGCCCGGAGGCGGTCCGTCCGACGGCGAGACGCCCGACGGCGGCCCGGGGCCCGCCGTGGCGGTGATCGGCGTGTGGTCGGCCGGCCCGGGCCGACCCGGGCTGATCGAGCCCATGGGGGTGCACGCCGACCACCGCGGCCGTGGGCTCGGCCGGGCGGTCACCCTCGCCGGGCTGGTGGCGCTGCGGGAGCTGGGCGCGTCGAGCGCGCTCGTCGCGACGCCGGCGTCCAACGTCGGGGGTGTCGCCACGTACGTCTCGGCGGGGTTCACCCACCTGCCGGAGCGGTTCGACCGGCGGCGCGAGGCCGGCTGACCGCGCCGCCGGCCAGGCCGCGAGTGAGACCGTCGCCGCAGGTCGCGCCCCGTCCTCTACGCTGCTCGGCGTGACGCAGGGGAACTTCACGGACGACCGACCGACCACACGCGCGGAGCGCTACGAGCACGGGAGAGGAGTGTTCGGCGCCGTCAACGAGACGGCGGGCGCCGTCCTCGCGGAGGCGCTCGCGGACGTCTCGCCCGAGCTCGAGCACCAGATCTCGGCCTGGGCGTACGGCGAGATCTACGCGCGACCGCACCTGGAGCCGCGCGACCGGCAGCTCGTCACGCTCGGGATGCTCAGTGCTCTCGGCGGGTGCGAGCCCCAGCTCGAGATCCACGTCCGCACCGCGCTCGACGTCGGTCTCACGCCGGCCGAGATCGTCGAGGCGCTGCTGCAGTCGGCCGTCTACTGCGGGTTCCCGCGGGCGCTCAACGCGACTGCCGTGGCGAAGCAGGTCTTCGCCGAGCGCGGGCTGCTGCCGGTCGACTGAGCGGTCGGGGGCCCGGGGGTTCCCGGGACCGTGGCGCCGACGTGGGCGCCACGGTGTCGGCGCTCGTCGCGGCGTCGGCCTACAGCGGCCCGACCGCGAGCACGGTCACGACCGGCTCGCCCGCTTCGTCGCTCGCCGCGAGGTCGACGCTCGCCGTGATCGCCCAGTCGTGGTCGCCGGCCGGGTCGTCGAGCACCTGCCGCACGAGCCACGTGCCCGCGGGGACGACCCCGCCCGGGGCGTGCTCCGCCGTCGGGCCTTCGTGGCCGGCCGGGACCTCCGCGCCGGCCTCGACGACCTGGAACAGCGCCGCGGCACGGGCGCCGGGGCCGATGCCGACCGCGTCGTCGCCCTGGTCCTCGAACAGCGGGTCGAGCGCGTCGCCCCACGCGTCCGCGTCCCAGCCCGCGCCGCCGTCGAGCGCGCCGAGCGCGCGATAGTCCTCGCGCGACGCGAGCTCGACGCGGCGGAACAGCGCGTTGCGCACGAGCCGCCGGAACGAGCGCGGGTTGCCCGTGACCGGCCGGGTCGGCGCCTCGGCACCCGCGCCGGAGAGCGGCCCGTCGCCGACCTCGGTGTCCGCGTCGTCGTCGACGGGGTGCGCCAGGCGCTCCCACTCGTCGAGGAGCGACGAGTCGACGCCGCGCACCAGCTCGCCGAGCCACTCGACGATCTCCTGCACCTCCTCGGTGCGGTGCTCCTCGGGGACGACCTGGCGCAGCGCGCGGTAGGCGTCCGCGAGGTAGCGCAGCACGACGCCCTCGGTGCGCTCGAGCCCGTAGACGGACACGAACTCCGCGAACGTCATGGCGCGCTCGACCATGTCGCGGACCACGGACTTGGGGGAGAGCTCGGCGTCCGCGACCCACGGGTTGGACCGCTTGTACATCGCGAACGCGGGCGCCAGCAGCTCCTCGAGCGGCTTGGGCCACGTGATCTCCTCGAGCAGCGCCATGCGCTCCTCGTACTCGTACCCCTCGGCCTTCATCGCGGCCACGGCCTCGCCCTTGGCGGCGTTCTGCTGCGCGTAGAGCACCTGGCGCGGGTCGTCGAGGGTCGCCTCGATGACGGAGACGACGTCGAGCGCGTGGGTCGCGCCCTCGACGTCGAGCAGGTCCAGAGCCGCGAGCGCGAACGGCGACAACGGCTGGTTGAGCGCGAACTCGCGCGGCAGGTCGCCGACGAGCCGCACGCTCGGGCGGTAGCCCGTGGGGCGCGACGGGTCGGGCACGCGCACGCGCTCGACGATCCCGGCGACGCGCAGCGAGCGGTAGATGCGCAGCGTCTGGCGCACGTGCTCGCGGCGCTGGGTGTCGGTGTCGTGGTTCGCGAGGAGCAGGTGCCGCATCGCCTCGACCGGGTCGCGTCGCGGGTCGGACACGTCGACCGTCCCGCGCCCGTGCTGGGCCGTGCGCGCGAGGACGTTGAGCACCATGGCGTGCGTCACGGTGAAATGGCTGGTCAGCGGCTCGGGCTCGGCGTCGCGCAGGCGCTCGAACGTCGCGTCGGTCCAGTTGACCGACCCCTGCGGCGCCTTCTTGCGGACGATCTTCTTGAGCTTCTTCGGGTCGTCGCCCGCCTTGGCGAGCATCTTGCGGTTCTCGATGACGTGGTCGGGCGCCATGACGAGCACCTCGCCCACGGTGTCGTACCCGGCGCGGCCCGCGCGGCCGGCGATCTGGTGGAACTCGCGCGCCGTGAGGTGACGCATGCGCTCGCCGTCGAACTTCACGAGGCTCGTGAGCAGCACGGTGCGGATGGGCACGTTGATGCCGACGCCGAGCGTGTCCGTGCCGCACACGACCTTGAGCAGCCCCGCCTGCGTGAGGCGCTCGACGACGCGCCGGTACTTGGGCAGCATGCCCGCGTGGTGCACGCCGACGCCGTGCCGCAGGAACTTGCTCAGCGTCTTGCCGAACCCGGTGCCGAAGCGGAAGTCGCCCAGCTCGGCCGCGATCGCCTCCTTCTCGGACTTCGTCGCGACGTTCATGGACAGCAGCGACTGCGCGCGCTCGACGGCGTCCTTCTGCGTGAAGTGCACGACGTACACGGGGGCGCGGCGCGTGCTGACGAGCTCCTCGATGACCTCGGTGAGCGGCTCGACGACGTAGCTGAAGTGCAGCGGGACCGGCCGCTCGGCCGTGGTGACCTCGGCGACGGGGCGCCCCGTGCGCTCCTCGAGCTCCTCGACGAACCGCGTGGTGTCGCCGAGCGTCGCGGACATGAGCAGGAACTGGGTGTTCGGCAGCTCGAGCAGGGGGACCTGCCACGCCCAGCCGCGCTGCGGGTCGGCGTAGAAGTGGAACTCGTCCATGACGACCTGGGAGATCGCGTCGTCGTCGACAGGTCCGTCGGCGACACCGTCACCGCCGCCGCGGCGCAGCGCGATGTTCGCGAGGATCTCCGCCGTGCAGCAGATGATCGGGGCGTCGGGGTTCACGGCGGAGTCGCCCGTCGTCATGCCGACGTTCTTGGACCCGAACGCCGCGACGAGCGCGAAGAACTTCTCGCTCACGAGCGCCTTGAGCGGCGCGGTGTAGTACGTGCGGCCGCCGCGGCCTGACCGGTGCGCGGCGAGCGCGGCGAACTGCGCGCCCATCGCGACGAGCGACTTCCCCGAGCCCGTGGGCGTCGACAGGATGACGTGCGAGCCGGTGACCAGCTCGATGAGCGCCTCGCTCTGGTGCGGGTACAGCTCCAGACCCTGCTCGGTCGCCCAGGTGGTGAACCCCTCGTAGAGCGCGTCCGGGTCGGGGGCCTTGCCCGTCGGGGCGGGCACGTGCGCGAGGAGAGCCGGGGTGCGGCCGGTCGTGGTGGTCACGGGACGAGTCTGTCAGGTGTGGAGCACCGGGGTCGTCGGCAGCCCGTCGCACCGGCCGCGGGGTCGGTGCGGATCTGGCGCTGCCGAACCCGGGGTTGTTCCCCGGTTCCCCGCCGGACTGGGGGACGACCCCGGGTTCGGAAGATCGGGAGATCGGGGCACAAGGGGTTGATAGCGCTGTCAACGTGTGCGAGGGTATGCCGCGGGACCGGCGTCGAGGCCGGTCCCGGCCTCCGAGTCATCGATGACCACCGACCCCACGCCGCCGTGGGACCAAGGGGAGCACCACATGCGGACAGACAGCGCTGTCAACGCTGATCGCGATCCATTCCCGGCCCGTACCGGACCGTCCCGCTCTCGTCCGCCGCGTCCCGGCGGACACCGGCGTCGCGCGGGCGGCGCCGTCGTCGCCCTCGCCACCGCGGCGAGCCTCGCGCTCCCGCTGGCTGCGTACGCCGCGCCCGGGATCGGGGCGTCGCCCGCGACCGCCACCGGGACGGAGGCAGCGACGGGGTCCGATGCCGCCGCTGCCGCCGTCGACGGCCCGCTGGTCGACTACGTGAACCCGTTCATCGGGACCAAGGACGACGGCAACACCTACCCCGGCGCCGCCGTGCCGTTCGGCATGGTGCAGCTCTCGCCGGACAACGGCCACAACGTCGGGTACGACTACGACCGCACGTCGGTGCGCGGGTTCTCGCTCGTGCACCTGTCGGGCGTCGGCTGCGGCCTCGGCGGCCCGCTCCCGACCCTGCCGACGACGGGCGCGATCACGTCCACCGACTACGGCCAGTACGCGCTCGGCTTCTCGCACGACGACGAGGAGGCCTCGCCGGGGTACTACCGCGTCGGCCTCCAGGCCGCCGCGGGCACGATCGAGGCCGAGCTCACCGCGACCGCGCGCACGGGCGTCCAGCGGTACACGTTCCCCGCGACGGCGCAGGCCAACGTCCTGCTCAACGCTGGCCAGGCGCTCAACCGCGTGACGGAGTCCGACGTGCGCGTCGTCGACGACCGCACGGTCGAGACCCGGATCACCGTGCGCGGCTTCTGCCAGGACACCGAGCCGCAGACGATCTGGACCCGCACGACCTTCGACCGCCCCTTCGTCGCGCACGGCACGTGGGATGGCGCGACCGTCACCGCGGGCTCGGACGCCGCGTCCGGGGGCGAGGGGCGGCGCGGCGCGTACGTCACGTTCGACACCACGGGCGGCGACCTCGACGTCGAGGCCGTCACCGCGATGAGCTACGTCGGCGCCGACGGCGCCGCGGCGAACCTCGCGGCGGAGACCGGCACGTTCGACGCCGTGCACGACGCCGCGCGCTCGGCCTGGGAGGAGCGCCTCGGCCTCGTGCAGGTCGGGCAGGGGGCCGAGGACGACCTGCGCACGTTCTACTCGTCGCTCTACCGCAGCTTCCTCGCGCCGAACGTCGGCTCCGACGTCGACGGGCGCTACCGCGGCTGGGACCAGGAGGTCCACGCCGCGGAACCGGACTTCACGTACTACCAGAACTACTCGCTCTGGGACACGTACCGCACCCAGCAGCAGCTCCTGTACCTGCTCGCGCCCGACGAGTCTGCCGACATGGCGCTCTCCCTCGTGCGCCAGGGCCAGCAGGGCGGCTGGCTCCCGCGCTGGGGCTACGGCACGGTCGAGACGAACATCATGACCGGCGACCCGGCGACGCCGTTCCTCGTCAGCGCCTGGCGGCAGGGCCTGCTCGCGGGCCACGAGGAGGAGACGTACGCCGTCCTGCAGCAGAACGCCGACGGCGTCCCGCCCGCCGACTCGCCGTTCAACGGACGCGCGGCGAACGTCGAGTACCTGCGCGACGGGTTCGTCCCGCACGAGCCCGCGCGCTCCGGCAAGCCGGGGGACTACGACCTCCAGCACGGCGCCTCGGCGACCATGGAGTACGCCCTCGCCGACGCGATGCTTTCGACGATGGCGCGCGGCCTCGGCCACGACGAGGACGCCGACCGGTACGCGGCCCGCGGCCAGAGCTACCGCAACGTCTTCGACCCGCGCACGGGCAACTTCCGGGCGCGCAGCGCCGACGGCTTCTTCGTCGGCGACGCGGACCCCGCGCACTCCGACGGGTTCCACGAGGGCACGGCCGTCCAGTACCAGTGGCTCGTGCCGCAGGACGTGCCGGGCCTGTTCGACCTCATGGGCGGTACCGACGCCGCGATCGACCGCCTCGACGCGTTCTTCGCGTACGACGAACTCGTCGCCGACCCCGCGCGCGTCGCGAGCGAGGTCTGGGTCAACGGCACGTACGACTACTACGGCTGGGAGACCTACAACCCGAACAACGAGCCGAACCTCCACGCGCCGTACGTCTACCTGTGGACCGGGCAGCCCTGGAAGACGACGGACGTCGTGCGCGCCGCGTCGACGCTGTTCACCGACGGCCCCGACGGCGTCACGGGCAACGACGACCTCGGCACCATGTCCGCCTGGCACGTGCTGTCGTCGATCGGCGTGTACCCGATCGTGCCGGGCACCGACCTGTGGGGCCTGACGACCCCGCTGTTCGACGACGTGACCATCACGCTCGACCCCGAGGTCTTCGGTCGGGACTCGCTGCACCTCACGGCGGACGGTGTCGCGCCCGACGCGCACTACACGCAGTCCGTGTCGCTCGGCGGCGAGCCGCTCGACCGCGCCTGGGTCACGGGTGACGAGCTCACCGCGGCGGGCACGCTCGACGTGACCGTCGGCACCGAGCCGTCCGCGTGGGCGACCGACCCCGCGGCCTCGCCGGGCGCCGTCGTGCCCGCGGACGGCACGGTCGAGCGCCTGTTCGTCGGGGCGACGCCGCGACAGCCGGTCCTCACGCCGGGCGGGCAGACCGACGTCGCCGTCCAGGTCGTCGCGCAGGGCGCGGGGACGTCCAGCGGGACGCTCGCGGTGACGTCCGACGGCGCGGTCACCGCGACGACCGACCTCGCCGACTGGACCGCCGAGTCCGCCGGCCTGCCGGCCACGGTCGAGGGCACGGTCACGCTCGCCGCACCCGCGGACGCCGAGCCGGGGCTCCACACCGTGCGGCTCGTCGTGCGTGACGCCGCGGGCACCGAGGCGGTGCGCGAGGTGCAGGTCGTGGTGTCCGGAGAGTCGTGGATCGCGGGCGCGTTCGACAACGTCGGCATCGGCGACGCCGGGGCGGCCAACGCGAACCTCGACGGCTCGGGCGCCTATCTCCTGCGCGACCTGCTCGCTGACCTCGGCGCCGTCCAGGGTCTGGAGCTCACCGTGCCGGGCACGGACCTCACCTACACGCTCGGGGCACCGCCGGCGGGCACGCCCGACAACGTCGCCGCGAGCGGCGAGGTCCTCGAGGTGCCCGAGCACCTGCGCTCGGCCCGCCACCTCTCGGTGGTGGGGACGAGCACGCACGGCACGCACGGGGGAGGCCTCGTGCTCGGGTTCGCCGACGGCACGTCGCAGACCGTCGACGTGCGGCTCAGCGACTGGTGCACGGGCTCGCCCGAGCCCGGCAACATCACGGTCGCGAAGGCGGGGGCGCGCGGCGACCGCGAGAACGTGCAGAAGATCGGCTGCGGCCTCTACGCCACCGCGCCCGTCGCGATCCCCGACGGCAAGGTCCTGACGTCGGTCACGCTGCCGGACGACGAGCGGTTCCACGTGTTCGCGATCGCGACCGACGCGACGGGGGTCGTCCCCGCGCCGCAGGTCGAGGTCACGGCACAGGCCCGCTGCCTCGCCGGCAAGGCGTTCGTCGCGGTGCGCGCGCTCAACACCGGCGAGCAGGCCGCCGCGATCGAGCTCGCGACGCCGTACGGCTCGAAGCTCTTCGGTGACGTCGCGCCCGGGGCGAACGCGTACCAGTCGTTCGCCACCCGCGCCGCCGGCGTCGAGGCGGGCGAGGTCACGGTCACCGTGACGACGCCCGACGGCGAGCCCCAGCAGGTCACGGCCGCGTACGCCGCCGCCGCCTGCTCCTGATCGACGGTGGTGCGGGGCCGCACGGTCCCGCACCACCGTCCTCCATCCCTGCCCTCCCGCTCCTTCGTCCCGTGAGGACCCGCATGTCTCGAACACGTCTCGCGCGCACCACGGTGCGGCGCGCCGTTGCGGCGGTCTCCGCCACGGCGGTCCTGGCCGCCGGCCTCTCTCTCGCGCCCGCCGTCGGGCTCGCAGGCCCGGCGCTCGCCGCCGCACCCGACCTCGTCGAGGACCCCGTCTCCTACGTCGACCCGTTCGTCGGCACCGGCCAGGCGACGGGCGTCGTCGGGGAGATCAACAACTTCCCCGGACCGTCGATGCCGTTCGGCATGATGCAGCTCTCGCCCGACACCCAGGTCTCCGTGGGCAACGGCGACAAGGCGTACGCCGGCTACCGGTACTCGCACCAGGCGATCCGTGGCTTCTCCATGACGCACGCGGCGGCCGGGTGCTGGATCTTCGGCGACGTCCCGATCCTCCCGGTGACGGGCGACGTCGGGCAGTACCCGTGGGACCGCAAGGAGGCGTTCAGCCACGACGCGGAGAGCGCGAAGGTCGGCCGGTACGCGGTGACGCTCCAGTCGTCGGGGATCGAGGCGGAGCTGTCGGCCGCGACCCGCTCGGGCGGGCTGACGTTCGACTACCCGGAGGGCGACGCCGCGTCGCAGGTGATCGTCAACGCCGCGGGCTCGCTCGCGAGCGTGCGGAACGCGACGGTCCAGGTCGAGGACGCGCGCACGGTCACCGGGTCGGTGACGAGCGGCGGGTTCTGTGGCAAGAACAACACCCACACGACGTACTTCGCGATCGAGCTCGACCAGGACGCGCAGGCGTTCGGCACGTGGCAGGGCTCGACCGTCTCGCCCGGCGACCCGTCGGCCGACGGCAACGGCGCGGGCGCGTGGCTCACCTTCGCGCCCGGCGCGACCGTGCACGCGAAGGTCGGCATGTCCTACGTGAGCGTCGAGGGCGCGCGCGCCAACCTCGCGGCCGAGATCCCGGGCTTCGACTTCGACGCCGTGCGCGACGCGAACCGCGCCGCGTGGGCCGACCTGCTCGGGAAGGTCCGCGTCGCGGGGCAGGACGAGGACGACCTCACGATGTTCTACACCTCGCTCTACCACTCGCTGCTGCACCCGAACACGTTCACCGACGTGGACGGGCGGTACATCGGGTTCGACGGCGCGGTCCACACCGCTCCGGAGGGTCACGAGCGGTACGCGAACTTCTCCGACTGGGACACCTACCGGTCGCTCGGCGCGCTCCAGGCCCTCCTGGCGCCCGACCGCGCGTCGGACATGGCGCAGTCGCTCGTCGAGGTCGCCGACCAGTCCGGGTGGCTGCCGCGGTGGCCCGTCGCGAACCAGCACACGGGCCAGATGACGGGCGACTCCTCGGTGCCGCTCATCGCGAGCATGTACGCGTTCGGGGCGCGCGACTTCGACGCGGAGTCGGCGCTCGCGCACATGGTCAAGGGCGCGACGAGCGCGGCGCCCACGGAGAACGGGTACGTCCAGCGGCGCGGGATCGAGACCTACCTGGAGCGCGGCTACGCGCCGCAGACCGAGGAGTTCCGCGGCGACCACCGCGTCGTCGGCGCGTCCATCACGCTCGAGTGGTCGATCGCCGACTTCGCGATCGGCCAGCTCGCGGCCGCGCTCGGCCAGGACGACGTCGCCACCGAGTACGCCGCGCGCGGCCAGTGGTGGCAGAACGTGCACGACCCGGTGACCCGCACGGCGGGCGCCCGCAACGAGGACGGGACGTTCGTGCGGTCGCAGGGCGGCGGCGGGTTCGGTCAGGAGGGCTTCGACGAGGGCAACGCGGAGCAGTACACGTGGCTCGTGCCCCAGAACGTCGCGGCGCTCACCGAGGCGCTCGGCGGGCGCGAGGCCACCGTGGAGCGGCTCGACGCGTTCACCGCGCAGCACAACGCCGGACCCAACGAGCCGTACCTGTGGATCGGCAACGAGCCGAACTTCGGCGTCCCGTGGCTGTACGACTACGTGGGCCAGCCGTGGCGCACGAGCGAGCTCGTCGACGAGCTGACCTCCACGCTGTTCCGGCCCGAGCCGAACGGCAAGCCCGGCAACGACGACCTCGGCGCCCAGGCCGGCTGGTACGTGTGGGCTGCCATGGGTCTGTACCCGACGACGCCCGGCACGGACGTGCTGGCGCTCAACGCGCCGCGCTTCGACCGCGTCGTGGTCGACCTCGGCGAGGGCGACACGCTCGACCTGCGCGCCCCCGGCGCCTCGACCGGCGCCCGCTACATCAGCGGCGTCACGGTCGACGGCGCGGCCTGGGACGGGACCTCGCTGCCGCGCCACGTGGCGCACGAGGGCGGCGTCGTCGAGCTCGCGATGTCGACCGAGCGCGACACCACGTGGGGGACCGCGATCGAGGACGCGCCGCCGTCGTGGCGCGGCGGCGAGTCCGCCGTCGTCGCCGCGGCGGACCCGGGCCTCGTGACGGTCGCGCCCGGCGGGTCGGCCGACGCGTCGGTGGCCGTGCAGCTCTTCGGGGCCGACGCCGCGGACGTGCGCGTCGCGGTCGATGCTCCCGACGGCATCGGGGTCGGCGAGCCCGCGCTCGTCGACGACGGCTCGGGCCACCTCACCGGGACGGTCCCCGTCCAGGTGGGTGCCGGCGTCGCGTCCGGGTACCACGACGCGCGCCTCGTGGTCTCGGCCGGGGACGACGACGTCGAGGTGCCCCTCACCGTCCTCGTCGCCGCGCCCGGGTCGCTCGTCGCGGCCTACGACACGGTCGGCACCGCGCCCGAGGCGAACCGTGGCGTCGGGAACTTCGACGCGGCCGGCAACTCGTTCTCGCGCGAGGCGCTCGCCGACGCCGGGCTCACGCCCGGGTCGGTGCACGAGGTCGACGGCCTGGCGTTCACGTGGCCGTCCTCGCCCGTGGGGCGCCCGGACTCGGTCACGCTCACCGGCGAGACCGTGCGGCTCGACGCGCCGACGAGCCGGCTCGCGTTCGTCGGCGCGGCAACCGACGGGACCCACCGCGGGACCGCGGTCGTGACGCTCGACGACGGCAGCACCGCGTCCACGACGATCGGCTTCGGTGACTGGGTGCTGCCCAGCGCGGACGGGTCGCCCGTGGAGGGCAACTCCGTCGTCGCGCAGATGAACCGGCGCAACGGCGACAAGGACAGCGCGTTCGTGTTCGCCACGGACCCGTACACCGCCCCCGAGGGCCGGCGCGTGGTCGCCGTGACGTTCCCCGACGTCGACGACCTGCACGTGTTCGCGATCGCGACCGAGCCCGCCGCGGACGTCCACCTCGTCGACGTGACGGTCTCCCCGCGCTGCCTCGCCGGGACCCCGTACGTGGCGGTGCGCGCGGCGAACGCCTCCGCCGGGGCCGTCGACGTCGACCTCACCACGGGCGTGGGCTCGCGGTCCTTCACGGCCGTCGCTCCCGGCGCGAACGCCTACCAGTCGTTCGCCGCCCGCGGCGCGACCGGGGACGTCGACGTCACCGTCACGGCCACGGGGGAGGAGGGGACGCAGACGGTCACGCAGGCCGTCGTCGTCCCGCGCTGCTCCTGACCGACGACGGGCCTGCACCGACCACTCGGTGCGGGCCCGTCCTCGTGCTCGACCGCCGTACCGCTCGACCGCTCGAACGCAGTACCCGCAGTACCCGCACGACCGCACGCCCGGTCGGTCTCACCGACCGCACCGACGCACGACCGACAACGACGAGAGGGACGACCCATGACCGGTACGACGACGTACCCGGCCCCGCGACCCCGCGACCGCCGGACCACCGCGCCGCTCGCCCTGCTGGCGGCGCTCACCACGCTCGCGCTCCTGCTCGCCGCGGCGCTCCAGGCGCCCGCGGCGCGCGCCGCGGAGGAGTTCACGCCCACCGAGGTGGTCGGCGCCGGCACCACCTGGCGCTACCTGGACGACAACACCGACCCGGCCGCGGGTAACGCGGACCGGACCGTGTGGGCCGACCCGGCGTTCGACGACTCGGCGTGGAAGACCGGCCGGCCGGGCTTCGGCGCGGTCAACGGGACCGCGAGCGGCATCGGCGGCGGCAACACCATCACGACGCTGCTGAGCTACTGGATCACGCAGACCCCCAAGGTCGTCGTGCCCGCCTACTTCTTCCGCACGACCGTGACCCTCGACGAGGCGACGCTCGACGAGATCACCGGCCTGCGCGGCACGCTCGTCTACGACGACTCCGCCACCGTGTACGTCAACGGCGAGCGAGTCGCCGGCTGGGGCGACTCGATGATCACCCGGAACCTGCAGTACCAGGACAAGGCGGGCGCGACCGCGCCGCTGCGCGAGACCCTCGTCATCCCGGCCGACGTGCTCGTCCCGGGCGAGAACACGATCGCGGTCGAGATCCACCAGTGCAACGAGACGAGCTCGGACGTCTTCTTCTCCCTCGCGCTCTCCACCACCGACGACCCGTCGATGCCGTTCCCGCAGGACGTCCTCGACCGGACCTACGCGTCCGACGCGACGCCGTCGGCCCCAGCGGGGCAGGACTGGTTCACCTGGATGCTGCGCGGGTTCGCCGACCTGCGGGCGAACCACCCGGAGATCCTCTCGCCCAACGAGCCCGGCCAGCCGACGAGCGCCAACGACCTGGGCTCGCTCGCGCGCAACAACGCGTACGTCGCCGGCGACGCGCAGGTGCAGCGCGCCCTGACCGACGGGCGCGGCTCGGCGTACGAGACCATGGCGGACGCGCTCGGCAGCGAGCTGGGGCCGATCTACCGCGACGCGCTCGCCGACGGCCGGCTCCCCAAGACGAAGGCCCTGCTGTCCGGGCGCGTCGAGAAGTCGGTCGGCAACCACGAGCCCGCCAAGGCCGCGTACGACTACAAGCGGCCGTTCGTCCGCCTCGGCTTCACGTCCGCCGGCGGCCACGTCAACGCGTTCGAGACCTCCGGCAGCTACGAGGGCCTGCGCAACAACGGCTCGTTCCCCAGCGGGCACACGAACCACGGCTACGCGCAGGGCACCGTGCTCGCCACGCTCCTGCCGGAGCTCGCGCCGCAGATCCTCGCGCGCGCGTCCGAGTACGGCGACAACCGCCTCGTGCTCGGCTTCCACTACCCCCTCGACGTCATGGGCGGCCGCATGGCCGGGCAGAACATCGCGCAGCTCCGCTGGTCCGACCCCGCGTTCCGCGTGCTCCTCGAGCAGGCCCGGACCGAGCTCGTCACCGTGCTGGAGCGGGCGTGCGGTGACGAGATCGCGGTGTGCGCGCAGGACCAGGTGCCCTACCTCCCCACGGACCAGGCGCTCGCGGTCTACGGCCAGCGCCTCACGTACGGGTTCCCGCGCGTCGGCGAGGCGGGGCTCGAGGTCCAGGTGCCGGCGGGTGCCGAGGACCTGCTGCGCACCGCGTTCCCCGACCTCACGGGCGACCAGCGCCGCCTCGTCCTCGCCGCGACCGCGCTCGACTCGGGCTACGCGCTCGACGTCGCGGGCGAGGCCGAGTGGCAGCGCCTCGACCTCGCGGCCGCCATGGCGGCGGACGTCGTCGTGAACGCCGACGGCACGCTCACCGTGGACGGTGAGGTCGTCGGCGAGCCGACGGCGCCGCTCGTCGACGTCGAGACGTCCGCGCGCTGCCTCGCCGGTGCGCCGTACGTCGCGGTCCGCGCCCGCAACGTGTCCGACGTCGCGCTCGACGTCGCGCTCGTCACCGGCGCGGGGGAGAAGACCTTCGCCGCGGTGGCCGCCGGCGCGAACGCGTACCAGTCGTTCGCTGTGCGCGGCGTGGAGACGGGCGCGGACGTGCCCGTGACCGTCACGGCGACCGGCCCGGGCGGCGCGACCCAGGAGGTCGCGCGGGACGTCGTCGTCCCGGCCTGCGGCTGACGGACCGACCCGGGAGGCAGCCTGCGACACAGCGGGAAAAGCCTCCCGGGTCACTTCTCCGGGTCAGGTCTTCCGGTCGAAGAACTGCCTGGCGCCCCGTCGAGGTCTCGGGCACGCTGGTGCCCCCCCAGCGACGACGGAGGCGCAGTGACCGAGGAGTACCAGGGCAGGCCCGCGACGCACGCGGAGACGCCGCAGGAGTGGCGCGCGTGGCTCGCCGCGCACCACGACGACCCGGAGCCGGGGGTGTGGTTGCTCACCTGGCGCCGCGAGAGCGGCCGTGCGACCTACGGGTACGAGCCCTGGATCGAGGAGGCGCTGTCCTACGGCTGGATCGACGGCCAGGCCGCGACGGTCGACGCCGACCGGCACGCGCTCTGGTTCACGCGCCGCCGCCGCGGCAGCCGGTGGACCCGGCTCAGCAAGGAGCGCGTCGCGCGCGTCGAGGCGGACGGGCGCATGACGGACGCCGGCCGCGCCGTCGTGGACGCTGCCAAGGCTGACGGGTCGTGGACGCGGCACGACGACGCCGAGGCCCTCGTGGTGCCCGACGACCTCGCCGCGGCGCTCGCGGAGCGGCCCGGCGCCCGTGAGCGCTTCGACGCGTTCACGCCCGGGGTCCGGCGCTCGATCCTCGGCTGGATCGTCGAGGCGAAGCGGCCCGAGACCCGTGCGCGCCGGATCGCGGAGACCGCCGAGCAGGCCGAGCAGGGCGTCGCGGCCCACCAGCCGCGCCGCTGACGCGCGTCAGCTCGGGAAGCTCGCGACCCCCACGTGCGCCGTGGTGAGGTCGGGCCCGTCGACGAGGAGCACGAGGTTGCCGTAGCCGTCCTCCGGCGTGAAGCTCCTGTCGACGAACCGGGACCCCTCGGGGACCTCGACCACCGAGGTGTCCTGGAGGAGGGGCCCGGGCTCACCGGCGGGGGGCCGGCTGAGGTCGTCGAGGGAGAGCTGGAACGCGTCCCGCGCGAACCGGTCCACCGACTCTCTCGGCGCGGTGAACGTCACGGTGTACGCGTAGTGGTACCCCGGCACCTCCTCGTCGTCGACCGTGACGTCCGTGGCGTCGTCCGGGAGCTCCAGCCCGGCCAGGGCGAGGACTTCGCTCGGGTCGCTCGACATCGGTGCCTCCTGCGTGCTGCTCGACGGATCGGGTTCGCGGGGCGTGGTCGGCCCGCACCCCGCGGCGGCCAGGCCGACCACGAGGAGCGCGACGAGCGCGGTGCCGCGGCGCCGGTGTGCGGTGCTCATCCTGTCCCTTCGCTGTGCCGTGTCGACGACGACCCGACCATGGTGAACTCCTGCGCGAGACCCTTGCGGTGGAACTCCTGGAGCTCGGCGTCGGTGATCGTGAGGGGGCCGATCTGGGTCGACTTCGTGCCGTCCCAGTTGTAGCGGTCCCGGTAGTTCACCCCGGTGTCCATCTCGTAGCGCCAGGGACCGCCCGGTGGGTCGGGCGGGTAGACGGTGACCTGTCCCGACACGTTGTAGGAGAACCCGCCCGTCGCGTAGTACCAGTTCTTGTCCTGGTCGGGACCGGCGTAGTAGCCCTTCCAGTCCGTGTTGACCGGCATCGTCACCGGGCCGTCGGCACCCGACTCCTGCGCGACGCGCACCGCGTCGGCGCCGAGCTGTGCCTCGCGCGCCGCGACCTGGCTCGCGAGCTCGGGGAGGTCCGCGAGCATGGTGTCGACCGGCTGCTCGAGCGTGCCGCCCGAGTTGCCGAGGTAGTGGTGCAGGTTCCGTGCCGCGTCGGGCCACGTCGCGCTGAGGGCGTTCGCGGCCTGTCTCGCGGTCCACTCCTTCACGTGGTCCCCGAACGAGGCGTCCTCGGTTTTCCACGACGGACCGTCGACGTCCGACCCCTCGTCGGGCGGGTTCCACACCGGCGGCTCGGGCGGGTCGACCTCGGTGCCGGGGACGGGTGTGCCGAGGCCGTTGGGGAACGGCGCCGGGCCGGGGACCTGGTAGGTGGGGTCGGCGGTGCCCTCCCCGCCCCCCGTGTCTCGTCGGCTCTCCTGCCGCTGGTCCTCGCGGGACCCGTCGTCCACGCCGTCGTCGTCATCCTCGGCGGGCGGCACGGGTGGTGGGCCCGGCGACGGCGAGGGCTCGGGGCCCGTCGCGGCGGCGAGGAGCACGGCCGGTCCGGTCGTCGGCGCGCCCGCGCCGACCGTCGCGGCACCCGGGCTCCCCGTCCCGGACGAGGCGCGCGACGCCTCGTCCTGGGCGTCGGCGTCGGCGCGCAGGGTCGTCGCGGCGTCGGAGAGGGTGGAGGAGGCGCGGTGCACCGTGCCACGCAGGGTCGTGGACCACTCGCCTTGGAACTGCTCGGCGTCACCCCCGCGCCACGGCGTCGTCGAGACGAGCGAGTCGACGTGGTCGCGCAGGCCGTCCAGGCGTCGGGCCGCGTCCTCGACCGAGCGGGCGAGCGCACGCAGCGCGTCGACGTCCGCGCCCCACAGGTTCCGCGTCACGAGTCCCCCTCCGATCGTGCCGGTCGCGGGGATCCTAGCAACACGGCCGGAGGGCGTGGGGCGACGGCCCGGACGCTACGGGCCGGCCGGAGCGGTCTGCCGGGTGACGCCCAGGACGGCGGCCGTGGCGTCGTCGGCGGGGAAGAACGACTCGATCGCGACCTCGTCGAGCGTGACGTCCCGCGGGGAACCGAACACCGTCATCGTGTAGAGGAACGCGAGCTCGCCCTGGGGGGTCGCGAGGCGAAGCGGCACGACGGCGTCGCTCGCCGGGGAGCGGTCGTCGCGCCGGGGCTCCGGGTGGGGGAGATAGCTCTCCACCTCGGCGAGCAGGTCGACGAGCGCCGGGTCGCCCGTGCGGTCGAGCTGGCGGCGCACGCGTCGTCGGACGTGCGCGCCCCACTCCGCGAGGTTCGCGATCCGCGCGGCGAGGCCGTCGGGGTGCAGGGTCAGGCGCAGCACGTTGACGGGAGGCGCGCGCAGCTGATCGGGCACGCCGTCGAGGAACGCACCCGCGGCGGCGTTGGCGGCGAGCAGGGTCCAGCGTCCGTCGACGGCCATCGCGGGGAACGGCTCGTGCCCCGCGAGCACGAGGTCCACGGCCCGGCGGGCGGCCGCGAGCGTCGCGGTCGACAGCGGCGTCTCGCGGTGCCGCGGCGCGTAGCCCGCCGCGAGGTAGACGTCGTTGCGCGACCGCAGCGGGACGTCGAGCTCGTCGCACAGGCGGTCGATCATGTCCCGGCTGGGCTGCGCCCGGCCGGTCTCCACGAAGCTGATGTGGCGCGGCGAGACGTCGGCGCCCAGCGCGAGGTCGAGCTGCGAGCGCCGACGCCGCACGCGCCACTCGCGCAGCATCGATCCGGCGGGTGCGTCCAGGGGAGGCATGGACCCACCCTGCCGCTCCCCGAGGGGCTGGCCAACTACCTCCGAGGTCATCGACACCGTGTCGTGGTCCGGCCGACGGTGGTGCTCCGGCCACCCGCCGGACCGCCACGGTGCCGCGGACCAGGTGCCGGCAGAGGAGGGACCATGACCGAGACGACGACGCGGACCGCGACGGCGGTCGAGCGCTACCTGGAGTTCTGGAACACGGCGGACGCGGCCGGGCGCGACCGGCTCGCGTGCGAGACGTTCTCCCGCGACGTCGAGTACGTCGCGCCCGCGGCGCGTGCCGAGGGGTGCGACGCGGTCCTGGCGTTCGCGACCGAGCTGCTCACGCACGTCGCGGGGCACCGGTTCGAGGCACGCTCGGAGCCGGACCTGCACGACGACCGGCTGCGCCTGCGGTGGCGCGCCGTCGCCCCCGACGGGTCGGAGTTCGCGACCGGCACCGACGTCCTGCACGTCCGGCCGGACGGGCTCGTGTCGTCGGTGACGACGTTCCTGGACCGCGCCCCCGACGGTTTCGCCGCGCACCACCACTGACCCGCTGAGCGCGTGAGACGGTCGCTGTCGCTTCGATACGACGGCGACCGTCTCGTGCGCTGAGCGGCTCGGGCGTCAGGCGAGGTCCCAGAGCAGCCGGTAGTAGGCGATGCGCTCGGGGTCCGGGTCGACGCCGTAGCCCGCGTACACGTCGTCGACGTGCCCGGGGCCGTAGTTCCACTCCGTGCTCCAGGCCGCGACGGCGAGGTCGGCCCAGCGGTCCGCGACCCCGAGCGAGCCGAGGTCGACGTGCGCGGCGAACGCGCCGTCGTCGTGCAGGAGCGTGTTGGGCACGCACGCGTCGCCGTGGCACACGACGAGCCGGTCGACCGCCGGGGCGGCTCCGAGCCGGGCGCGTGCCGCGGCGACCCCCATGTCCCGGTGCTCCGGGAACCACCCCTCCGGGCCGTCGCCGCGGGCGAGGCGCGCGTCGGCGCGCGCCACGCGGTCCTCGACGGCCCAGGTGAACGGGCACGAGGCGACGGGCAGCGCGTCGTGCAGCGCGCGCAACCCACGCCCGATCGCGACCGCGGCGGTCGCCGGGTCGGCGACCCAGCGCGGCTCGACCGCGGACCGGCCCGGGACGGCGCGTGTGACGAGCCAGGCGCCGTCGCCGTCGGACCCCTGGGCGAGGACGTGCGGGACCGGGGCGCGGTCGCCGACCCACGCGAGGCGCTCCGCCTCGCCGGGCAGGTCGATCTCGGGCGTCCCGGCGGGGACCCACTTGGCGAACCGGGTTCCGTCGGCACCGTCGAGCCGGAAGGTCAGGCCGCCCAGCTCGTTGCGCCACACGGGCGTGACGGCGTCGCCGCCCGCGAGCGCGCGGACGGCCTCGGGCACGACGACCGGACCGGTCGGGACGGCGGCGAGCGGGGGGCGGGTCATGCGCGCGATCCTCGCACGACGTCTCCCGACACCTCCCGACGCATCAGGAGCGGGCCGCTGCCCTCCCTCCGGACGGGGGCGCGGGACCTCGACGGCGGGAGCACCCTGCCGGTTCCGCGACGACGGAGGGAACGACGATGACGACCGTCCTGACGACACTGCCGACCTGGCCGCGCGTGCGACGCGGCGCCAACGGGCACCCGGTCCAGACGCTCCAGCACCTGCTGCGCCATCGCGGGCACGAGATCGCGGTCGACGGGCTCCTCGGGCCGCGCACCGAGGGCGCGGTCCGCGCGTTCCAGGACGCGACCGACCTCGACGTCGACGGCGTCGTGGGGCCGGCGACGTGGGCCGCGCTCGTCGTGGTCGTGCGCCGGGGGAGCGTCGGCGAGGCCGTGCGCGCGGTGCAGCGCGAGGCTGTCGCCCGCGACCTGTCCGGCGGACCCGACCCGGTGCTCGACATCGACGGGCAGTTCGGCCCGCGCACCGAGGCGTGGGTGCGTGGCTTCCAGGACGCGCTGCACGCCGGGTTCCCGGAGGTGGTGGTCGACGGCGTCGTCGGACCCGTGACCTGGCGCTGCCTCGTCAGCGGGATGCTGTCGCACTGACCTCGCGCGCGTCCGGCGCGCCGAGGAGCGCGTCGCACACGGCGAGCAGCCGTGCGCGCAGGACCGCCCCGCGCTCGGCGAACTCGCGCTGGTGGCGCACGTACTCGGCCTTGCCCTCGGGCGTCTCGATCGCGACGGGGTCGAGCCCGTACGACGACACGTCGTACGGCGACGCCTGCATGTCGACGACCCGGACGTCGCGCGCGAGCTCGAAGCAGTCGAGCACGAGGTCGCCCGGTGCGGCAGGGGTGAGCTTGAGCGCCCACTTGTAGAGGTCCATGGTCGCGTGGAGGCAGCCTGGCTGCTCCAGGGCGGGCTGGGTCTCGCGCGTCGGCCGCAGGCGGTTGAGCGGTCCGGCCTCCGGCGTGAAGAAGCGGAACGCGTCGAAGTGCGAGCACTGCACCGGGTGGGACTCGACGACGCGGTCGGTGCCGTCGTGCCCGAGGCGCAGCGGGAGCGGGTGGCGGTGGTCGCGGCCGGTGGCCCGGTCGCGGTAGACCATCGCCCACTCGTGCAGCCCGAAGCACCCGAACCGGCTGGGCCGCGAGGCCGTGGCGGTGAGCAGGCCGTGCAGGTAGCCCACGGTGTCGCCGCGGTCGGCGAGGAACGCGTCGGCGTCGAGCGTCAGGCCCGCGGGCGTCTCGCGGTACCACCGCCACCCGGCGCGCGCTGTGTACGGGTCGGCGGCCTCCTCGTCGGGCCGAGGTGCCGTCTCGGCGGTGGGCACGTGGCCCGCCGGCCGGGCGAGCACGACGCCGGGGCCCGGGTGCCAGCGGCGGAGCTGCGCCGGGCGCGTGGGGTAGTACGTGAAGAGGAAGTCCTCGATCGCGTGCTTCTCGCCGAGCGGCTTGCGCTCGCGCCACCCCGCCGTGAACGCGTCGGCGCGCTCCGCGTGGGCGCGCTCGCACGCAGTCCACTCCTCGGCCGCGAGCACGACGGGTCGGACGACGGTGGTCGTCGAGGCGGTCGCGGTGGCGGTCGGGGGCACGGTCCCAGGGTACGAGCGTCGGGGCGGCGCCGACGAGCCGGCAGCCGGGACGCGTTTCACCCGGGCGGGCATTTTCCCGATGTGGGCAGGACCGGGAAGAATGCTCGTGAACGTGCTGTGAAGACCCGGCGCGTCCGTGCGGCCGACCACCGTCGACCCGCCACCCGAACGACCGATACGCGCGGCGAGGCCGCGGAGGAGCACCATGTCGCAGCCGCCCACGGCACCGCAGGACCCGTACCAGTTCGACCCCTACCGGCCGCACGGCGCGGACTCCGCGCCGCAGGCGCCGTCCCACGACGCCTGGGCGCCGCAGGGCGACGCGCCGACGCAGCCGTACGGCTCGGGGGACGGCGCCTACGGAGCCCCGGGCTACGGCGCCGCGCCGGACCAGGCGCCGTACGGTGCGGGCCAGGCGCCCTACGGCACGGGCCAGGCACCTGCCTACGGCGCGGACCAGCAGCAGGCGTACGGTCAGCAGCCCGGGTACGGCCAGCCCTACGGTGACCCCTCTCCGCAGCCGTACCCGCAGCCGTACCCGGACCCGGCGCAGCAGGCGTACGGCCAGCCGTACGGCGACCCGGCGCAGCAGCCGTACGGCAGCCCCTACGGGAACGGCTACTCCGCGTACACGGCACCCGCTCCGGCGACGAGCACGATCGCGATCGTCGGCTTCGTCCTGGCGATCCTGGGCTTCCTGGGGAGCTGGATCCCGTTCGTCAACGTCTTCGCGGCCCTGCTCGGCATCACCGGTGTCGTGCTCGGGTTCGTCGGGCTGTCCCAGGTGAAGCAGGGCAGGTCGGGCAAGGGCTTCTCGATCACGGCGATCGTCCTCGGCGTGCTGTCCGTCCTGGCGACGATCCTCATGTGGGTGGTCTTCGTCGTCGCGGCGAACAACGCGTCGACGCAGTACGAGCAGACGCTCTCCGAGATCCAGGAGGACTCCGACCGCGCGTTCGGCGAGGCGACGGACGAGGTCCTCGCCAACGACCTCGGCGTCGAGTTCGGGACGTTCGAGGGCACGGCCGACGAGTACGGCTGGGTCGAGTCCGCGCTGCCGGTGACGTTCACGAACACCTCTGACGAGCCGCTCACGTTCGACATCGACGTGGACGCGGTCGCCGCGGACGGCACCGTGATCGAGAGCGACTGGGCGTACTCCGAGACCCTGGAGCCCGGCGCCTCGGAGACCGTCGAGATCTTCGACTTCGTCGACGCCGAGAACCTCGAGGCCATGAAGACGGCCACGTTCGAGGTGACGCAGGCGAGCGCGTACTGACGGCGGCTGCGCGGAACTGGAGACCGAGCGTGAAGGACCCCATGACCCCGCCGGGGCCGGGCTCGCGCGAGCCCGCCTGGGGGACGGCGCCCGGCACCCAGCGCACCCCCGCCGGGGTCGGCTCCTCGCCCGACCCCGAGGACCCGCAGGCGCCACCCCCGTCCCGCGAGAGCGACCCCGCAGAGCCGTCCACGGCGGCGCGACCTCGTGGGCGCTGGTCGTGGACGACGGCCGCGCTCGTGGCCGCGACCGTCGGCGTCCTCCTCGTCGTCGCCGTGCTCGCCACCGAGGCGGCGACGGCGCGGCGCGGCTGGGCGCACGTCGGGGGCCTGTACGCGGTCGCGGGTGCTGCTGTGGTCGCGGTGGGTGCGGTCGTGTGGCGGCGCGGCACGCGCGGCGTGGCGGGCGCGACGCGCGCGCTCGTCGCGCTCCTGGCGGGCACCGTGGTACTCACGGCGTGGGTGACGGTCGACGTCATGACGGCCGGCGGGCCGGGTTACGGCCCCGGCAGCTCGCTGCGCGGGTACCCGCTGGGCGGCGGCTACGACGAGGGGCCCGAGATCGGCGCCGCCTCGGACCGGGTCTGGTACGGAGAGTCCGTGCGCTACGCGGACGGCCTCGTCGTCGCGGTGTCCGCCCCGCAGCCGTACACGCCGACCGAGGACGCCACCGAGCGGGAGGACGACCACCCGGACGCGGTGCGCCTCCGTGTGCGGGTCACCAACGGCACGGGGCAGGAGGTCGACCCCGACGGGCTCGAGCTGCAGCCCGTGTCGGGCGGTCTCGTCGCCCGCAGGGTCTTCGACTACGCCCCCGACGTGCTGCTCGACGACCCGGACACGATCGCCCGGGGGACGAGCGCCGAGTGGGACCTCGTGTACAACGTGTACGACCCCGAGGACGTCGTGGTCGGGCTCGAACCGACCTGGGCGAACTACGCGGTGGCCGTGTTCTCCTGGTGACCGTGAACGCGCGGGGGGTGTCGTTCCGTGCGTCACTCCGTGCTGTCGAGGTACTCCTGCGCGAGGCGCTTCGGGGCGCGCGCGAGCCAGGCGTCCTGCAGCAGCTCCTCGAGCTCCGGCACGGCCAGCAGGTCGAGCCGCGCGAGCACGATCGGGTACCCGTCGAAGTGGCTCGTCGTGAAGAAGACCGCGGGGTCGTCGCCGAGCAGCGCGGCCTTCTCGCCCTCGTCGGTCACGCGGAACGCGACGGGCGGCGCGACGGGCGCGGCGTCACGGAGCTCGTCGAGGTCCTTCGCCCGCAGCGGCCGCTCCCAGACGAACAGCTTGCCGTGCACGGTCCACTGCCGCGGACCCTTGAGGTCCGTGTCCGGCAGCACCGAGACGATCCGCTCGACGTCCTCCCACGAGGCCATGCCTCCACGGTAGGCCGCCCGTCGGCGACGGACCACACGACCAGCACCCCGGCCGCGGGCCGTCAGAAGGGCGCGACCTTCCCGAGCGGCGGGAAGATCTCGTCGAGCTCGGCCAGGTCCTCGGTCGTGGGGGTCCAGGCCCCCGCAGCCGCGTTCTGCCGGACCTGCTCGGGCTTCGTCGCCCCGGCGATGACGCTCGACACCTGCGGGCGCGACAGCAGCCACCCGAACGCGACCTGGACCTCGGTGATCCCGCGCGCCTGGCAGAACGCGCCGAGGCGAGCGAGCGCCTCCCAGGGCGCCGACTCCAGGAGGTGCGGCTTGGTCCGGACGAGGCGGCCGTCGTCGGGCCGCGCGCCGTGCGCGTACTTGCCCGTGAGCAGGCCGTTCGCGAGCGGGAAGTAGGGGAGCACCCCGAGCCCGTACGCGGCTGCGGCGGGCAGCACCTCGAGCTCGGCCGCACGGTCGACGAGGTTGTACTGGTTCTGCGCGGACACGAAGCGCACCGTCCCGGCCGCGCGAGCGGTGAACTCGGCCTCGGCGATCTGCCACCCCGCCCGGTTCGAGTGCCCGACGTAGAGCACCTTGCCCGCGCGCACGAGGTCGTCGAGCGCGGCGAGCGTCTCCTCGATCGGCGTCCGCGGGTCGGGCGTGTGGAACTGGTAGAGGTCGATGCGGTCCGTGCCGAGGCGGCGCAGGGAGTCCTCGACGGCGCGCACGACGTAGCGCCGCGACCCGCGGGCGTCGAAGTCGTCGCCCGCGGCGCCGCGCATCGACATGCCGAACTTGGTCGCCACCACGACGTCGTCGCGGCGCGACCCGAGCGCCTGGCCGAGCAGCTCCTCGCTCAGCCCGGGGCGGCCCCCGTACGTGTCGGCCGTGTCGAAGAACGTCACCCCGGCGTCGAGCGCGGCGTCGACGACGGCGCGCGTCCCCTCGAGCGTCTCGGTCACGGTGTCCGGGCGGCCGAAGTTGTTGCAGCCCAGCCCGACGGCGGACACGGCCAGTCCGGACCGGCCGAGGCGGCGCAGGGCGGGGCGGGGAGCGGTTCCGTCGTTCGCAGTCGTCATGCGGCGACCCTACGACGCGCCGCGGGCGGGCGTGACCGCGGAGGCGCGCGCCGCGACGGCGGCGAAGAGCCGTTCGAGCGGCCCGCGCCCCAGCGCCCAGCGCCACAGCGTCGCGACCGCGAGCGTGGCGAGGACGAGCGCGAGGAGGGGACCGTTCGTCGTCTGCTCGTAGGCGGCGTCGCCCCACGCCCACAGCACGACGATCTGCGCCGAGTAGACCGTGAGCGCCATCGCGCCGACCGCGGCGACCGGTGCGAGCACCCAGCGCCCGACCCGGCCCGCGAACAGGCACAGGCCCAGCACCGCGACGGCGAACCCGCCCGACCCCACGACCTCCGGGAGGGTGTCCGTGTGCGGGCCGGCGAGCCACAGGTACGCGCTCGTCGGCCAGGGGTCGGACCAGCCCAGGGGTTCGGGCCGGAACGTGCTCGACCACGCCGCGGCGGCGTCCTCGACCGCCTGCGCCCCGCCGAGCGGACCGGTCATGGACGCGGAGAGGCCGTACCCGATCCCTGCCGCGAGCAGACCGCCGCCCACGAGCCCGACCCGCGTGGCGGTCGACGACAGGTCCGAGCGCCCGATCGCGATCCCGACGAGCACGTACGCCATCCACACGACCGCGGGGTAGTGCCCGGAGACGAGGAAGTCCGTGAACGCACCCGAGCCGTCGTCGGGCAGGTGCAGCCCGGCGCGTGCGAGCACCTCGGGGAGCCAGTACGCGAGCACCGGTCCGACCACCGCGACCGCCCCGGCGAGCACGAGCAGGTCGCGGCGGCGCCAGCGCAGGAACGGCAGGGCGAGTACGAAGTACGCGGCGTAGAAGCCGAGGATGAGCAGCACGCGCGTCCCGAGCAGGTCCAGCAGTCCCACGAGCCCGAGGAGCAGCACGGCGCGCACGAGGATGCGCGTGCGGCTCTGCAGCGCGGGCAGCCCGTCGAGCGGCGTCCGCCCGCCCGAGACGATCGCGAGGGACACGCCCGCCACGAGCGCGAAGAGGATCGACGACCGCCCGTGGGACAACGAGAACCAGCCGGAGGGCTCTCCGAAGTCCTCGGAGGTGTACCCGACGTGGGCCGTGAACATGCCGAGGACGGCGATCCCGCGCGCGACGTCGAGCCCCGTGACGCGGCCCGGCCCGCCGAGCAGGAGCGCGGCGTGGCGGCGCGCGAACCCGGGGGAGGGGCGGGCGGGTTCGCCGGGGGCGGGAGTCGTGCCGGTCGCGGCCGTCATGGGGGGATTGTCCGCGCGCGGGCGCGCTCCCACCCGGCCGCCACGCCGGTGCGGCCGATGGCGCGGCCCTGCACGGACCGCGCGCCCAGAGTGTGAGAACGGGGTCGAGAACGATGCACGTCCGGCCTACGGTGCGGGTATGACGCACACCCCCCACGGCGCCGACGCGGCCGCCGAGCACCACGCCGACGCCCCCACCGGGGCCGGGAGCGACCCCGCGCAGGAGTCCGAGTCGTACACGCACGGGCACCACGAGTCCGTGCTGCGCTCGCACCGGTGGCGCACCGCCGAGAACTCGGCCGGGTTCCTCCTGCCGCACCTGCGGGCGGACATGAGCGTCCTCGACGTGGGCTGCGGCCCGGCGACGGTCACCGTCGACCTCGCCGACCGCGTGGCCGGGGGACGCGTCGTCGGGGTCGACGCGTCCGAGGCCGTCCTCGAGAGCGCACGCGAGCTCGCCGCCCAGCGCGGCACCGCGAACATCACCTTCCAGCACGCGAACGCCTACGAGCTGCCGTTCGCGGACGGCACGTTCGACGTCGTCTACGCGCACCAGCTCCTGCAGCACCTGTCCGACCCGGTCGCGGCGTTGCGCGAGATGAAGCGCGTCGCGAAGCCGGGTGGGCTCGTCGCCGTGCGCGACGCCGACTACGCCGCCATGACCTGGTTCCCCGAGTCCCCGGGCCTGACCGAGTGGAACACGCTCTACCACGAGGTCACGCACGCGTACGGGTTCGAGGCCGACGCCGGGCGTCGCCTCTTCTCCTGGGTCCAGGGCGCCGGGTTCGACCTCGACGGCATCGCCCCTAGCGCGAGCACCTGGTGCTACGCGACCCCGGCCGACCGCGCGTGGTGGGGCGGGCTCTGGGCCGAGCGCTGCGTCGCGTCGAACTTCGCGGTGCAGGCGAAGGAGTCGGAGCTCGCGGACGACGTCGCGCTCGAGCAGCTCGCGCAGGACTGGCTGCGCTGGGCCGAGGAGCCCGCGGGCTGGTTCGCGGTCCTCAACGGGGAGGTCCTCGCCCGCGCGTGACCGCGCGCGACACCGTCTGGCGCGGTCGCGCGGGCGCAGGCCGGATAGCCTGAGCCCGTGCGCATCGCGAGATTCACCACCGGAGACGACCCCCGCTACGCCCTCGTCCAGCAGGAGGGGGACCGCACGTACCTCGCGGTCCTCACGGGCGACCCGCTCTACATGCCTGTGACACCGACGGGCGAGCGCATCGAGCTGGGCGACGGCGTCCGGCTCCTCGCGCCGGTGATCCCGCGCTCCAAGATCGTCGCCGTGGGCCGCAACTACGCGGACCACGCGAAGGAGATGGGCAACGACGTCCCGACGAGCCCGCTGCTGTTCCTCAAGCCGAACACCTCCGTCGTCGGCCCGGACGACCCGATCGTCCTGCCCGACTTCTCGCAGGAGGTGTCGTACGAGGCCGAGCTCGCGGTCGTCATCGGCCGGCTCGCCAAGGACGTGTCGCCCGAGGCGGCGCCCGGGTACGTGCTCGGCTACACGGTCGCGAACGACGTCACCGCACGCGACGCGCAGCGCACCGACGGGCAGTGGGCGCGTGCCAAGGGCTTCGACTCGTCGTGCCCGCTCGGCCCGTGGATCGACACCGACCTGAACCCCGAGGACGTCGGCGTCCGCAGCCGTGTCAACGGCGAGGTCAAGCAGGACGGCCGCACGAGCGACATGATCTTCGACATCCCCTTCCTGGTGTCGTACATCTCCGAGGCGATGACCCTCCTGCCCGGCGACGTCATCCTCACCGGCACGCCCGCGGGCGTCGGCCTGGTCGACGTGGGCGACCGCGTCGAGTGCGAGGTCGAGGGGCTCGGCGTCCTGAGCAACCCGGTCGTCCGGCGCCACTGACCGTGGGACGCGCCCCGGGTCGTACCGTCGCGCGCGGGGCGGGCTGGGGCGCGGTCGTCCCGTGCGCGGTCGTCGTCGTGCTCGCGGTCCTCGCGTCGCTCTCCGGGCGCGTCCCCGTCGGTGAGGTGCTGGCCTATGCGGTCGTCCTCGCGATCGTCAGCGTCCCGGTCTGCGCCTTCGCGGGCGCCGCGATCGGCGGGCTGGTGGTCTTCGTCCGCGCGCGTGTTCGGCCAGATCGTCGGACCTCGACGGTAGCGGTCGAGGTGCGAGCGACCGGGACGCGGAGGGCCGCGGACGCCCGTGTGCTTCCGGTCCCGACGACGCTCACTGCCGACGACGTCCTCGCCGTCCCCGGGATCTCGTCGGTCGAGGTCACGACGGTCGAGCCGGGGCGTGAGGATCTGTACGTCCGGTTCGACCACGACCCCGACGGCGAGCGTGACGTCATCGTCCTGCACAACACCGTGCTGGGGAGCGCGCTCGTCCTGGTCGGTACAGCGAGGCTCGAGGTGGACTACGGGGATCTCCGCCAGCTCCTCGACTCGGTCGCACAGCACCGCTACCGGGTGGAGAGGGGCAACCGGGTCGTCGTCTGGCAGGCAACGGGCGACGAGCGGGTCTTCGTCTGACGCAGATGAACCGAGACACCGGGCGGGAGTGATGGGCGTGGCAGACGGCATCGTCACGGTTCGTGAGCTGCTGATCCTCGCGGCGACACTCCCCGAACGCGATCACCATCGGACAGGAGTCCTCGCGGCGTGCTGGGTCGACCCTTGGCATCGAGAGAGCCTTGACAGCCTCGCCGCCGACATCCGCCGTCTGGTCGAACGAGAAGACCTCGTCCTTCTCCCCGGTGACCAGCCCGCGACAGCGTGGGAGGGGGCGCTCCACAAGATTCTCGGGCTTCCGAAGCCACATCTGGTCCACGGGTTGGAAGGCGGCCAGATGTCCGTCGAGAGTCTCCAGGAGCACGTCTGCGATCCGCAGGAGGAAGCACTCCGAGACGAGTACCTGGCCGGCGGAGCGCCACCGGCTCAGGCAGTCGCGTGGGCGGCCGAAGCGACACAGCAGGTCCGGGCCCTGGACATGGTGCTCGGTCGATTCGCCGAGGCGGTTCTCGCTGGGTCGCCCTCCGACGATCGAAAGCCATGGATCTCAAACCTGTTGGTGTCAGAGGCCCTCACGTCGGTCTATCTGTGCGCAGACGCCTCTGCGGTCCAGGACCGGCTGCGTCGGGATGTGGTTCGACGGTTCGTCCAGACGGCAGCCGACCATGAACGCTTTCCCTACCCGCTCGGCCAGCAGCTCCTCAACGGTCTCGAGCTCTGGCGCCCGACGAGCTCGGACGCGGGGGACTATCGGGCGGTGCGCTCTCGGGCAACTACGCTGGGCACCGTGATCCCCGCACCTGGCTCCTCGCCCGTCCGCGTCCGCTTCTGCCCGTCCCCGACCGGGACGCCGCACGTCGGGCTCATCCGCACCGCGCTGTTCAACTGGGCCTACGCGCGGCACACGGGCGGCACGTTCGTGTTCCGCATCGAGGACACCGACGCCGCGCGCGACAGCGAGGAGAGCTACCAGCAGCTCCTCGACGCGCTGCGCTGGCTCGGCCTGGACTGGGACGAGGGCGTCGAGGTCGGCGGTCCGCACGAGCCGTACCGGCAGTCGCAGCGCGCGGACATCTACCAGGACGTCATCGCGCGGCTCGTCGAGGGCGGGTACGTCTACGAGTCGTTCTCGACGCCCGAGGAGTCCGACGCGCGCAACGCCGCCGCAGGCGTCAAGACCAAGGGGTACGACAACTTCGACCGCACCCTCACGGACGAGCAGAAGGCCGCGTTCCGCGCCGAGGGGCGCGAGCCGGTGCTACGCCTGCGCATGCCCGACGAGGACATCACGTTCACCGACCTCGTCCGCGGCGAGATCACGTTCAAGGTGGGCTCGGTCCCGGACTACGCGCTCGTGCGCGGCAACGGCCAGCCGCTCTACACGCTCGTCAACCCGGTCGACGACGCGCTCATGGGCATCACGCACGTGCTGCGCGGCGAGGACCTGCTGTCGTCCACGCCGCGGCAGATCGCGCTGTACCGGGCGCTGCTCGAGATCGGCGTGGCCGAGGTGATGCCGGAGTTCGGCCACCTGCCCTACGTCATGGGCGAGGGCAACAAGAAGCTCTCCAAGCGCGACCCCGAGTCCAACCTGTTCCTGCACCGCGAGCGCGGCTTCACGCCCGAGGGCCTGCTCAACTACCTCGCGCTGCTCGGCTGGTCCATCTCGCCGGACCACGACATCTTCACCGTCACGGAGCTGGTCGAGGCCTTCGACGTGCACGACGTGCTGCCCAACCCGGCGCGCTTCGACCTCAAGAAGGCCGAGGCGATCAACGCGACGCACGTGCGCCTGCTCGCGCCCGAGGACTTCCGCGACCGCCTCGTCCCGTACCTGCACGCGGGCGGCCTGGTCCCCGCGGACTCGTTCGCGGACCTCTCCCCGCGCAACCAGGAGATCCTCACGGCGGCCGCGCCGCTCGTCCAGGAGCGCATGGTTCTGCTCGGCGAGTCGGTCGGCATGCTCGGCTTCCTCTTCACGGCCGACGACGCGCTGACGGTCGAGGACGACGCGCGCGGCGCCCTGCGCGACGACGCCAAGGACATCCTCGCCGCCGCGATCACCGCGCTCGACGTGCTGCAGGACGGCGAGTTCGTCACCGCCGCGATCGAGGAGCGCCTGCGCGACGCGATCGTCGAGGGCATGGGCGTCAAGCCGCGGTTCGCGTTCACGCCGCTGCGCGTCGCGCTCACGGGCCGCCGCGTCTCCCCGCCGCTGTTCGAGTCCATGGAGCTGCTCGGCAAGGGCTCCACGCTGGAGCGCCTCGTCCGCTTGCGGGACGCGCTGTGACGGACGGCGTCTCGGCGACCCCCGTGGCGGTCGAGGGCGTCCTGTTCGACGTCGACGACACGCTCGTCGACACGCGCGCCGCGTTCGCCGAGTCGATCGCCGCCGCGTCGCGCGTCTGGCTCCCGCACCTGCCCGAGGAGCGGTACGACGAGGTCCTCGCGCTGTGGCGCTCCGACCCGAACGGTCACTACCGCGCGTACACGCGCGGCGAGGTCGACTTCGACGCGCAGCGCATGGCGCGCGCGAACGAGCTCCAGGCGACGTTCGGCGGCGCGCTGCTCGACGACGCCGCGTACGTGGACTGGAAGGACCTCTTCTGGGGCACGTTCGAGGCGTCCTGGGCGGCGTTCGACGACTCGCGACCGGTCGTGGACGCGCTCGTCGCGGCCGGGGTGCGGGTCGGGTCGCTGACCAACGCGCGCGTCGAGCTGCAGACCCGCAAGCTCGCCGCCGCGGGCCTGGCCGACGTCCCGCTGCTCGTCGGCGTCGACACGCTCGGCTTCGGCAAGCCCGACCCGTCCTGTTTTCTGGAGGCCTGCCGACGGCTCGGTACCGATCCTTCGCGAACGGCATACGTGGGCGACGAACTCGACGTCGACGCGCTCGGAGCGATTAAGGCGGGCTTGTTGGGCGTATGGCTCGACCGACCTGGCACCCGGCGAGGGCGCGTCACCACATCTGAGATTGATTCGGCCGGACGCGCTGGAGTTGTGACGATCGCCAGACTGACCGAGTTGCTTGCCGCGCGCTCGCTCGCGCTTCCAGCCGCGACGCGGTCAACTTCCTCGTCGGCTTGACAGGCATGGCACTATGTCGACGTGGCCGAACTCGACTCGCAGCCGAAGTCAATCCAGTCTCTGTATGCTTGGTACGCCGAAGGTCAACTATGGGTTAATCGGCGTTACCAGCGCAAGCTTGTGTGGACCCTGGAAGAGAAGCAGCGACTAGTTGAGTCGGTACTAAAGAAGTACCCAATCCCTGCAGTCCTTCTCGCAGAGCGGGATGGCGGAGGGTACGAAGTGATCGATGGTCTCCAGCGGATTCACTCGCTCATGTCCTTTATCGAGATGCAGTTCTCCACTTTGGATGGCCGGTACTTCAACCTGCCAGAGTTTCCGACGGCAAACACGCGGGCGTCCGAGGGCGTTTTTGAGCAAAAGACAGACGTGGCGCTATTGAGTTCACGCGAGGTAGGTACGTTCCTCGATTACAATCTAGCCATATCTGTGATGCGTGGCGCGACGACAAGCGAGATCGACGACGTCTTTGGCCGCATCAACACCTACGGGCATCGGCTAAGTGATCAGGAGCGACGACAGGCCGGAGTTCAGAACGAATTCTCTGGTCTAGTCCGCGACCTTGCTTGCGAGATCAGGGGTGATGTGTCTAGTCCTGAACTCGGCCTGGTGGACATGCCGACGATCAGCATTGACCTGCCCAAGAGCAAGCACGGATATGAAGTATCTGCGAGCGAAGTTTTCTGGGTTCGGAATGGAGTGCTGAGATCAACCGACCTTCGGGACTCGATGGACGAGCAGTGCATCGCAGATATTGTCGCTTCTGTCGTTGGCGGAAGTCTGGTAGAGCGTTCTAAGGATGCGCTAGACGCAATTTATGCTGATGGCGTGGAGGCCGACCGGATTGAGTCGGCCCTGCAAGCATACGGTTCGGCCAAGGTGACCGCCGAGTTCAAGTTTGTCGTTGACGAGGTTCAGTCTATCGTTAATAGCGGTCAGGGAAATCTCCGAGATTTGCTGTTTCAGCGAAGGACCACGAACGCGTTCCCTGCACTATTCGCCGTCGTCTTCCTCGCTCTGCATGAGTTGCTGATCGGCGAGAATACGAAGGTTGCTGACTATCGTGGCGTAAAGGAGGCTCTGCACAACTTGAACCAGCACGTTGACACCAGTAGAGGCTCCACTTCCCCAGAGGACCGTCGCAAGAACGTCAACATCATCAAGGGGCTCGTTCGCCCACACCTGGTTTCGGGTGACCACACGGATATCTACGGTGATCACACCTCGTTCGATATTGATGAGGCGATTCGCCGGTCCGAGATCGAGGCGCCGCACTACGAGTTGAAACAGGGACTGCTGCGCCTCGACGAGGCAAAGACTCTCGATCCGGGTGTGCTGGAGCGCCTCTTGGAGACGATCTGCGCGATCGCAAACAATGGGCGTTTTCGCTCTGGGACAGTGTTTTTTGGAGTTGCGGACAAACTGGCCGATGCGGAGCGGGTTCAGGCTCTTTATCAAATAGAGCCACGAGCTGTCGGTCGACGCCGCGTGGTTGGGATTCGGCGCGAGACCGAGGTGCTAGGCGAGAACGTGGAGGCGTATGTTCAGCGCATACGCAATGCGATTGCTAATTCGCAACTCTCCGAGCCCTTGAAGGGGAGTGTGCTGTCTAGTCTTGCCTACTCCGACTACTACGGCCTTGGAGTTCTGGTAGTTAGGATTCCGGAGCAGTCGGACGTATCGACGCTCGGAGACAAGGTGTTTGTGCGTGAGGGAGACCAAACGGTTGAGGTTGCGGGCTTGGATCTTCTGAACGTGCAGAAGCGGTTCATGTGAGATAACCGAAGCGGCTGTCGTTTCGGAGGATCCGGCAAGCCCGACCCCCGCGTGTTCGCCGAGGCGTGCCGCCGGCTCGGCACCGACCCGGCCCGCACGGCGTACGTCGGCGACGAGCTCGACGTCGACGCGCGCGCCGCCCTCGCGGCCGGGCTGGTCGGCGTCTGGCTCGACCGCCCCGGCACGCGCCGCGGCGGCCCGCACCCCGAGGACCCGGAGTCGGCCCGCGCGTCGGGCGTGCACGTGGTCCACGCCCTGGCCGACCTGCCCGCGACCCTCGGCATCGCCGTCCCCGCCCGCGCCGAGGCCCCCACGCCGAGGTAGAGCCCTGGTCTGCCGAGGTAGAGCCCTGGTCAAATGACCAGGGCTCTACCTCGCGTTACCAGGGCTCTACCTCGCGCCACCACGGTTCTTTCTCGCGTGACCAGGGTTCTCCGCCGGCGGGGACCGGTCAGGTGAGGAGCAGCACGCCGACGAGGGCCGTCGTCGTGACGAGGAGCGCCGACAGCGCGCCGAGGACGAGCGCGCGCCGCCCCGTGCGCAGCAGGTACGGGACGTCCACGCCGAGCCCGAGCGCGAACATGGCGGCGACGAACGCGAGCGTCGTCGCGGTCGCGAGCGCGGCGAGCAGGGGCGCCGGCACGACGCCCAGGCTGCGCAGCGCCACCGCGGCCACGAACCCGACGACGAACCACGGCACCGGTGCGACCCGCGGCGGGGCCGCGTCCGTCGTCGTACCCGAGACGTCGCGGTGGACCGCGCCGGCGGAGCCGGCCCGGGCGAGGGCCGCTCGGCGTGCCCCGCGGGCCACGACGACGCCGGCGACCGCGACGAGCGGGGCGAGGAGGGCGACGCGCGCGAGCTTGGCGACCGTGGCGGTCGCGAGGGCGGGGTCCGAGATCGTCCCGGCGGCCGTGACGACCTGGGCGACCTCCTGCACGCTCGCGCCGATCCAGAGCCCGGCCTGGCCGTCGGTGAGGCCGACCACCGACGCGAGCCACGGCAGCGCGACGATCGCGAGCGTGCCGTAGACGGTGACGAGCGCGAGCGAGGCGGCAACGCCGTCGTCGTCCTCGCGGACCTGACCGGGGGTGCGCCCGGGGCCGGCGACGACGCCCTGCATCGCCGAGATCGCCGCGGCCCCGCAGACCGAGAACCCGGTCGCGACGAGCAGCGTGGTGACGCGCGGCACCCGGAGCGCGCGACCGAGCGCGAGCGTGCCCGTGAAGGTGACGAGGAGGGTCGTCGTGACGACGACGAGCCCCCGCCAGCCCAGCGCGAGGACCTCGGGCACCGAGAGCTGGAACCCGAGCAGCACGACGCCCGTGCGCAGGACGACGCGGGACGTCCACGCGACCCCGGGTCGGGTCGAGGCGACCGCGACCGTCCCGCGCCGGGTCCTGCCCGCCCGGCCCAGCACCGGCGCGACGACCGCACCGAGCACGAGCGCGACGACGAGCGGCGACACCGTCGGGACGAGCCGCGCCCCGAGCAGCACGACGACCGTCGCCGTGGCGACCAGCCCGAGGCCGGGCAGCAGCGCACGGGAGCCCGCGGTGCGGCGGGACGCGCTCGCCGCCGCGACGGGTGGTGTGGTGCGGGTCGTGCGGGGTGCGGGAGGGGCCATGCTCTCGAGCCTGCTGCGAGCGACGACGCCGCGGAAGAGCGATCTGCCTCGCAACCCATAGAGTGGCCCTATGGCTCAGACCTCCCGCGACCGGACCTCGCTCTCCGCGCTCGAGCTGCTCGTCGCGACCGACTCGCACGGTTCGATCAGCGCCGCGGCGCGGTCCCTCGGAGTAGCCCAGCCGACGGCGTCGGCGGGGCTGCGCGCGCTGGAGCGCCGCCTCGGGCTCGAGCTCCTCGAGCGCACGACGCGCGGCTCCCGGCTCACGGAGACGGGCCGCGCCACCGCCGCGTGGGCGCGGGAGGTGATCGAGGCGTCGGACCGCTTCGAGACCTCGGTCGCCGCGCTGCGCGACGCCCCGGCCGCCCGGGTGCGTGTCGCGGCGAGCCTCACGGTCGCCGAGTACCTGGCGCCCCGCTGGCTCGCGCGCCTGGCGCTCGAGGGGTCGGGCCCCGGTGGGGGAGCGCCCGACGTCGAGCTCGTCGTGCGCAACTCGCGCGAGGTGACCGACCTCGTCCTCGACGGCGCCGTGGAGCTGGGCTTCGTCGAGAGCGCGACGCTGCGTCGGGGGCTGCGCAGTCGCACCGTGGCGCACGACCGGCTCGTCGTCGTCGTCGGACCGGCGCACCGGTGGGCGCGGCGGAGCGCGCTGCGGGTCGACGAGCTGCTCGCGGGCGGGCTGGTCGTGCGCGAGCGCGGCTCGGGCACGCGCGAGACGCTCGAGCGTGGTCTCGCGGCGGTCGGCCAGCGGCTTCCCGACCACCTGCCCTACCTCGGCTCCACGGCGGCGCTCAAGACGGCCGTGCAGCACGGCGGTGCCGTCGCCGTGCTGTCGAGCCTCGCCGTCGCCGACGACGTCGCGCGCGGCTCTCTGGTCCGGATCGCCGTCCCGGGGCTCGAGCTCGACCGACGTCTGCGCATGGTGTGGAAGGACGGCACCGCGCTCTCCTCGGCCGCCCGGCGTATCGCGGCCGCGGCCGCCGTCTCCTCGGGCTGACCGGTCCCCGCCCCGGGGCGCTGTGGCGCCTCAGCGCACCGACGCGTCCCAGCGCCAGCGCGTGCGCTGCTGCCGGCCGGGCAGCTCGCCGCGCCCGGTCGCCCACAGGAGCAGGAGGTCCGGGTCCTCGTCCGGTCCCGGGTCGACGTCCGGGAAGAGCCGTGCGAGCACCCGCGGCGCGAGGCCCGCGGGGAACGGCACGTGCTCGCCCGCGAGCCCGAGCAGGACGTCGTGGCCGTGCACGAGCACCTCGACGACGCCCATCGCCGCGAAGCCGGCGGCGTCGGAGGTCCCGTAGGGGTGGTAGGCGCGCGCGGCCACCGGCCGCGTCTCGGCGAGGGTCGCGAGCAGCTCGCCGCCGCCGAGCAGCGCCTCGCACAGGCCCGCCGTCCCCGCCGCGCGGTCGACGTGCGCGATCTCGTCCTCCCCGCGCGGCCCGACGAGCGGCACGTACGCGAGGCGTGGGAGCGCGGCGAGCTGGAGGGCATAGGCGAGCAGGTCGTCCACGACGTGCTCCGCCGTCGTCCAGCACGACCACCGCACCGGACCTGCCTGCGCGTCGAAGGCCGACACGGGGTGCTGGACGAGGTGGTCCGTGAGCCAGCGCGCCGCCGTCCGGACGTCGTCGCCCGTCACGGCGTCCGGGGAGCGGTCGGGACGGGTGCTCACGCGCTGTCCGGCGGGGCTGCCACCACGTCGGCCCGCCAGCACTCGGCGCGGTACGGCAGGTCCACCTCGGCGCGCCCCGCGAGGTCCGGGTGGGTCGCGACGAGGTCGTCGATCTCGCCGAGCAGCTCCTCCCGGCGTGCGTCGGGAAGCGTCAGGAGGTAGCTGCGCGACGCGGCGAGCGGGCGGAGCGACGACGTCGGGACGCGGTCGGCCCAGGGCACCGTGCGGTGCTCGGGCGGGGTGAAGAGCTGCCCGGCGAGCAGGGGCTCGCGGTAGCTGTGCTCGAGGGTGTCGCCCCGGTGGATGATCTCCGTGAACCGGTCGACCCAGTCGACCGCGTCGTCCCGCACGTTCCACACGATGCCGAGGCGCCCGCCGGGGCGCAGCACGCGCGCGATCTCGGGCTGGGCGGCGGGGGAGAACCAGTGCCACGCCTGGGCGACGAGCACGGCGTCGACGCTCGCGTCGGGGAGCGGGATCGACTCGGCGGAGCCGGGCAGGGCCTGCGCGCCCGGGACGGACTCCGCGAGGCGCGCACGCATCGCGTCGGAGGGTTCGACGGCGACGACGTCCAGCCCGCGGGCGACGAGCCGCTCGGTGAGCTTCCCCGTGCCCGCGGCGAGGTCGAGGACGCGGCGGGCGCCGTCGGGCAGGAGCCAGTCGACCGCCTCGTCCGGGTAGGAGGGCCGCGTGGACGCGTACTGGGCGGCGCCCTGCTCGAACGACGCGGCGCGGTCGGCGTGCGAGCCGGGGTCGGGGGAGTCTCCTGCGCTCATGCCTCGACGGTGCCAGACGGCGGCGGTGCGCGTCGACCCGGAGGCGCGCTCCGCGTGCCCGAGCTCGGCGGTTCGGGTCGCATTTGGTCCGCGTCGTCATGTCCGGTAATGTTCTCGGCCGGTGGGACCTCCACAAGAGGGAGCCAGGGGACGAGTCTCGACTCGTCGTGACGGCTCTCCGACGGTGGCTGGTTACCCCCTTGGGGTATGGTGTAATTGGCAGCACGAGTGATTCTGGTTCACTTAGTCTAGGTTCGAGTCCTGGTACCCCAGCGAAGAGCTCCGGCTCAGATCGAGCGGTCAAGACCGCCCGAAACATGAGGTAGAGTTCTCGACGGAGAAACGGACCGGAAACGGTACGAAGATCCACAGGCCCCCATCGTCTAGCGGCCTAGGACGTCGCCCTCTCACGGCGGTAACACGGGTTCAAATCCCGTTGGGGGTACAGAGAAAGGCCCGGTCACCATCACGGTGACCGGGCCTTTGTCGTGGGCGCAGGGGCTTTCAGCGCCGCGCGACGCGACGTCTCGCGCTGCTGCGCGCGCCGGTGTGACGAAGGTCGCGGGCGAGGCCGTGGAGGTCGATCGTCGTGCGGGCACGACCCTTCGTGCGGTCCCCGAGATGCCGTCAGGGCGCGCCGTCGCGACCCGGGCCGGGCTCGTAGGGCTTCGGGATCGGCGTCGGCGTGGGGCGCGGGTGGATGACGGGCACGTAGGTCGCCCGGTGCTCGCCGGAGACCGCCCAGCCGGGCTCGTCGTCCCCGTGGGCCTCGTCGTCCCAGCGGTCGTGCCCGGCGTCGTGCCGTGCGCCCTCGCGGCGCCCGGTGACGGGGAGCGGTTGGGTCGGGCCGCTCGACTCCCCGACGGGTCTGCCCGGCACGACGACCACCGGCTCGTCGGCGCGGGGCGGGGCGGGCACGGGAGGCGTCGTCGCAGGGCTGTGCCCGTCCCACGCCGGCGCGGGGGCGACGGGCGGGGGCTCGGCCGGCTGCGGTGCGCGTGGTCCCGACGGCGGGACGGGCACCGGGGCGACGACGCTCGGCGGGGCCGGTGACGCGCTCGAGCCGCCTCCGGGCGGCGTGCCGGGGCGGCTGCCCGGCGTGAAGAGCGTGTCGCACAGGAGGCGGTAGGTCGCGTCGGGGTGGGAGACCCAGTCGATCTGGCGCAGCGCCTGGTCCTGCCCGGCGGACTCGAGGAGGAACTGCCCGTAGCCGAACACGCGCCCGACGGGCGAACGCCCGTAGTTCATGTCCGTGACCTTGGTGAGCGGCATCATCGCGACCTTGTGCGTGATGAGCCCGTACAGCAGGAGCAGGCGCTTGTCGGTGGCGACGAACCACTCGTTGCGCCACTCGAAGACCTTCCACACCAGGCGCACGGCGAGGACCAGCCACAGCCACCACAGGAACAGCACGCCGTCGCCGACGGCCGGCCCGGCCTGCACGACCAGCCAGGCGACGAGGAACGCTCCCGCGACGGTGGTCACGACCGGCTCGAGCAGCATCCCCCAGTGGTGGCGCGTGGCCACCACGACCCGCTCGCCGCTCAGCACGTAGCGGTCGAGGATCCTGCTGCGAGGACGGCCGCTGGCCACGGTCAGTCCAGGAGCGAGTTGAAGAACTGGCCGATGGAGCTGAAGGCGCCGAGGATGACGTCCCAGATGCCCTCGACGATGTCAGCGGCGCGGTCGGGGCTCCTGATGACCGCGTAGACGGCGAAGATCACGAGGACCCAGATCAGGGTCATCTTCACCTTCGGATGCATCGGGACTCCTCATGTCTCGGGTTCGGACGGTCAGGCTCGCCCCCTGCCGCCACCGAGCCGTCCGGCGCCGGGGCACGCACAGCATGGCAGCAGCCGGTCACATTTTGACAGGGCACGTCCCGTTTGCGGCCCGCGGCACGCCGACCGGGACCGACCCCGCGCCCTCGACGCGAGTCCTTCGACGCGGCGGCTACTCGCCCGCGCGGCGGAGCACCTCGGTGAGGCGGTTCGCCGCGGCGACGACGGACCCGGAGTGCAGGCGGCCGGGCTGGCGGCTCAGGCGCTCGACCGGGCCGGAGATGGAGACGGCCGCGACGACGCGACCGGACGGCCCGCGCACGGGCGCGGACACCGAGGCGACGCCGAGCTCACGCTCGGAGACGGACTGGGCCCAGCCGCGGCGTCGGACGCCCGAGAGGATCGTGGCCGTGAAGACGGCCTCGCGCAGGCCGCGGTGGAGGCGGTCGGGCTCCTCCCACGCGAGCAGGATCTGCGCCGCGGAGCCGGCGTTCATCGTGAGCGTCGCGCCGACCGGGATCGAGTCGCGCAGGCCCACCGGACGCTCGGCGGCCGCGACGCAGATGCGGTGGTCGCCCTGGCGGCGGTAGAGCTGGGCGCTCTCGCCCGTGTGGTCGCGCAGCGCGGTGAGCACGGGGTTCGCGGCAGCGAGCAGGCGGTCCTCTCCGGCCGCCGTCGCGAGCTCGTTGAGCCGAGGGCCGAGGACGAAACGGCCCTGCATGTCACGCGCGACCATGCGGTGGTGCTCGAGCGCGACCGCGAGGCGGTGCGCCGTCGGGCGGGCCAGGCCGGTGGCCGTGACGAGCTGGGCGAGGGTGGCCGGTCCGGACTCCAGGGCGCCCAGGACGGAGGCCGCCTTGTCCAGCACTCCGACTCCGCTAGTATTGTCCATAGGTCGATATTGACGTCTCACGCACTGAGATGCAAGTCCGGCACGGATGTTCCACCCGCTGGACGTTCTCCCCGGCAGGCTGCCGGACGGCGGACGATCGACCCAGGCGGTTCTCCATACCCCCCAGGAGCACCGTGACAGACGACGAGGAGATGAGCTACATGGCCGGCACGCTGGCGGAGAAGGTCTGGGACGCGCACCTGGTGCGACGAGGCACCGACGGGTCGCCCGACCTCCTCTACATCGACCTCCACCTCGTGCACGAGGTCACCAGCCCCCAGGCGTTCGAGGGGCTGCGCCTCGCGGGCCGTCAGGTGCGTCGCCCCGACCTCACGATCGCGACCGAGGACCACAACACCCCGACGCTCGACATCGACCTGCCGATCGCGGACCTCACCAGCCGCACGCAGATCGACACGCTGCGCAACAACGCGCGCGAGTTCGGCGTCCGCATCCACTCGCTCGGCGACGCCGACCAGGGCATCGTGCACCAGGTCGGCCCGCAGCTCGGGCTCACCATGCCGGGGCTGACGGTCGTGTGCGGCGACTCGCACACCTCGACCCACGGCGCGTTCGGCGCGCTCGCGTTCGGCATCGGCACCTCCGAGGTCGAGCACGTCATGGCGACCCAGACGCTCCCGCTCGCGCCCTTCAAGACGATGGCGATCAACGTCGACGGCGAGCTGCCCCCGGGTGCGACGAGCAAGGACATCATCCTCGCGATCATCGCCAAGATCGGCACCGGCGGTGGCCAGGGCTACGTCCTGGAGTACCGTGGCGAGGCCATCCGCAGCCTCTCCATGGAGGCGCGGATGACGATCTGCAACATGTCGATCGAGGCGGGCGCGCGCGCCGGCATGATCGCCCCGGACGACACGACGTTCGAGTACCTCAAGGGCCGCCCGCACGCGCCCGAGGGCGCGGACTGGGACGCGGCCGTGGAGTACTGGCGCACGCTGCGCTCCGACGACGACGCCGTCTTCGACACGGAGGTCACGCTCCGCGCGTCCGACCTCGAGCCGTTCGTCACCTGGGGCACCAACCCCGGCCAGGGCCTGCCGATCTCCGCGACCGTGCCCGTCCCCGAGGAGATCGCGGACGAGAACGAGCGCGTCGCCGCCGAGCGCGCGATCGAGTACATGGGGCTCACGCCCGGCCAGCCGCTGCGCGAGCTGCCCGTCGACACCGTGTTCATCGGGTCGTGCACCAACGGCCGCATCGAGGACCTGCGCTCGGTCGCCAAGGTCGTCCAGGGCAAGCAGAAGGCCGACAGCGTCCGCGTCCTCGTCGTCCCGGCGTCCGCGCGCGTGCGCCTCCAGGCCGAGGCCGAGGGCCTCGACAAGATCTTCCTCGACTTCGGCGCCGAGTGGCGCAACGCGGGCTGCTCCATGTGCCTCGGCATGAACCCCGACCAGCTCCAGCCGGGCGAGCGCGCCGCGTCGACGTCGAACCGCAACTTCGAGGGCCGCCAGGGCAAGGGCGGGCGCACGCACCTCGTGTCGCCGCTCGTCGCCGCCGCGACCGCGCTCCGCGGGACGCTCTCCTCGCTGAGCGACCTCGACCTGCCCGAGGGCACCGACATCACGTCCTTCGACGGCACGCCGCTCGCGCCGCTCGACCCGCACGTCCTCGTGCAGGTCTGAGCACCCGCACCGCGCCGCCCCACTCGTCGCCCCGAAGACTCGAAGAGGTACCACTCATGGAGAAGTTCACGACCCACACCGGTGTCGGCGTCCCGCTGCGCCGCAGCAACGTCGACACCGACCAGATCATCCCCGCCGTCTACCTCAAGCGCGTGACGCGCACCGGGTTCGAGGACGCGCTGTTCGCCGCCTGGCGCGGTGACCCCACGTTCGTCCTCAACCAGGACGCCTACCGCGCGGGCTCCGTCCTCGTCGCCGGCCCCGACTTCGGCACCGGCTCGTCGCGCGAGCACGCGGTGTGGGCGCTCAAGGACTACGGCTTCCGCGTCGTCCTCGCGTCGCGCTTCGCCGACATCTTCCGCGGCAACTCCGGCAAGCAGGGCCTCGTCGCCGGGATCGTCGCGCAGGAGGACATCGAGCTGCTCTGGAAGATCCTCGAGACCAACCCCGGCACCGAGGTGACCGTGGACCTGGTGAACCGCACCGCGTCCGCGCAGGACGTCACCGTGCCGTTCCAGATCGACGACTACACGCGCTGGCGCCTCATGGAGGGCCTGGACGACATCGGCCTGACCCTCCAGCACGAGGACGAGATCTCCGCGTTCGAGGCGACGCGCGCGTCGTGGCGGCCCAAGACGCTGCCCGCGAAGACGCTGCCCAAGGTCGAGATCGAGGCGGCTCGCCCGGTCTGACGCTCGTCGGCCTCTGACGAGGAGCGGGCCGGGGACGGAGACGACACGTCACCGTCCCCGGCCCGCTCCGCCGTCTCAGGGGCGGGGCGGGCCCGCGTCGATCGCGGCGAGGAGCGACTCCGGGGTCGCGGTCCCGGGGTTCCAGCGGGACTCGACCCACCAGGTGGCTCCCGCGTCGGCGAGGCCGGCGAGCTGGTCCGCCGCGGCGGACCGGTCGACCGGGAGCTCGCCCTGGACGACGACGTCGAACGGGCGGGCCGCGTCGAGGCCCAGCTCCGCGCGGCGCGTGGTGAGCCAGGCGACCAGGGCGGAGACGTCGTCGGGCGTGGGCACGTCGAAGCCGCGCTCGCCGCGGAGCTGCAGCACGATCCCGTCCGCGCGCAGCGCGCGGTCGAGCGAGCGCAGCGGCGGGCGCTCGGCGTCCCAGACGCCCACCGGCCACACGGGCACGTGGTGCCCGACCACCGGGCGCTCCACGGGCCGCGGGAGGAACAGCATCTCGCCCGCGTGCACGTGCGTGCCGTCGAACGCGAACTTCTCGCCCGACCAGGCGCGGTCGAGGTAGGCGATCGCGTCGTCGAGCAGCTCCGCGCGCTCGCGCAGGGACTGCTGCTGGCCCGGGACCGCGGAGAAGCCGCCGTCGTCGAGCACGCCCACCCCGACGGGCAGGACGAGGCGGCCGCCCGACAGGTGGTCCACGGTGAGCGCCTGTCGCACGACCTCCCACGGCCTGCGGCGGGGGAGGGCGAAGACCATCGCCCCGAGCGCGATGCGCTCGGTCCGGACCGCCGCCGCCGCGAGGACCGCCCACGGGTCGAACGTGTCGACCGGCATCGACAGCAGGCTCAGCCCGTCCCAGGAGTAGAACCCGTCCCAGCCGGACTCCTCCGCCCCGACCGCCATGTCCAGCACCTGCGCCGCGGAGCCGAAGCTCCCGACCACCCCGACCTTGATCCCCGACCCTGTCCCCGTCGTCGCTGCGCTCATCCGCCCGACGCTACGCCCCGCCACCCACACCCGAGCCCGTCGACTGCTGGGTACGTGTCGTCTCCGGGTGCGGGCGACGACACCTGCCCAGCACTCAGGGCAGCGGCGTGACGTCGAGGCGGACGATGCGGCGGCGGGCGACGTCGGTCACGGTGAGACGGCGGTCGTCGACGTCGACGTGGTCGCCCACCGTCGCCAGCCGGCCGAGCTGGGCGACGACGTACCCGGCGACCGTCTCGTACGGGCCGTCGGGCAGCGCGACGCCGGTGCGCCGCGCGAACTCCTCGATCGTCTGGCCGGCGTCGACGCTCGTCGCGGCGCCGTGCTCGCGCGCCGGGGAGGGCTCGTCGGGGTCGTACTCGTCGCGGATGTCGCCCACGAGCTCCTCGACGAGGTCCTCGAGCGTGACGATCCCGTCGGTCCCGCCGTACTCGTCGACCACGACGGCGATGTGCACGCCCTCACGGCGCATCTGTGACATCGCGGGGAGCACGGTGTTCGTCGCGGGCAGGGCGAGGATCGGGCGGACGACGTCGCGCACCGCCAGGGCGCGTCCTGTCGCCGGGTCGGTCGCCGGGTGGTCGGGGCAGTCGCGCCCGAGGAGGTCGCGCACGTGGAGGAACCCGACGACGTCGTCGAAGTCGTCCCCGGTCACGGGGTAGCGCGAGTACGGGCCCGCCGCGACGGTCGCGGCGGCCTCGGAGAGGGTCGTGTCGGCGCGCAGGAACGCGACCTCGCCGCGCGGCGTCATGGCCTCGGCGAGCGACCGGTCGCCCGCCTGGAACACGTCGTCGAGGATGCGGCGCTCGTCCTCGGGCAGCGACTCGTGCGCGAGCACGATCTCGCGCAGCTCTTCCTCGCTCATCTCCTCGCTGCGCGCCGACGGGTCGCCGCCGAGCAGGCGCACCACGCCGTCGGTCGAGCGCGAAAGCAGCCAGATCACGGGACGCATGAGCGTCGCGAACCGGTCGAGGGGTGGCCCGACGGCGAGCGCCACCCCGGCCGAGCGCTGGAGCGCGATGCGCTTGGGCACGAGCTCCCCGAGGACGAGCGAGAGGTACGCGATGACGAGCGTCAGCCCGACGAGCGCGACCGTGTCCGCGAGCCCGCTCGACAGCCCGAGGGCCTCGAGCGACGGCGCGAGGTCGGGGGCGAGCGTCGAGGCGCCGTACGCCGCGGAGAAGAACCCCGCGACGGTGACGCCGATCTGCACGGCGGCGAGGAACCGGTTGGGGTCGCGCGCGACGGCCGCGACCCGCGCGCCGCGCGCGGACTGCTTCTCGAGCCGTGCGACCTGGCTCTCGCGCAGCGAGACGAGCGCGATCTCCGTGCCCGCGAACACGCCGCCGACGAGGATGAAGAGCAGGACGAGGCCGATGTTGGCCCAGGTGCCGGAGTCCATGCTCCATCCAAGCAGGCCGCCCGGCCCGCCGCGGGATCAGCGGTCGGCGGGGTTCCGACCGTCCGTGGGCTCGGGGTCGGTCGGCTCGGGATCGGCCGAGTCGGCGTCGCCGGGGTCGGCGTCGGCCGCGTCGGAGCCCTGGGGCGCGGCCGCCGGTGCGGCGGACCCGGCCGCCGTCCCGTCGGTCGCGTCGGTCGTCGCCTCGGCGGCGGCCGGCTCGCCGTGCTTGCGGCGCGGGACGAAGTGCGCGACGAGGACGACGACGCCACCCACGAGGATGCCGACGACGGCCGAGCAGGCGGTGTTGACGAGCCAGCCCAGGAACCCGCCCACGCCCGCGACGCCGGTGACGGCGTGCTCGAGGTGGTGCACGACGTCGTACGGGCCGTGCCAGCCGAGGTCGTACGCGCCCTGCAGCAGGATGTGGCCACCGACCCAGAGCATCGCGATGATGCCGACGAACGAGATGACGGACATGACCTTGGGCATCGCGCCGACGAGCCCGCGCCCGAACGACTGGACCCACGGCGTGTCGCGCTGCGCGAGGTGCAGGCCGATGTCGTCCATCTTCACGATGAGCGCCACGACCCCGTACACGAGCACCGTGATGAGCACCGCGACGATCGCGAGGATGACGAGGCGCGACCAGAAGCCCTCGGAGGCGACCTCGTTGAGCGCGATGACCATGATCTCCGCGCTGAGGATGAAGTCGGTGCGCACCGCGCTCGACACCACCGAGTCCTCGTCGACGGCCTTCTTCTCGGCCTTCGTCTCGACCTCGGCGTGGTGTCTGCCGGAGACGAGCTCCCACACCTTCTCGGCACCCTCGAACGCGAGGTAGGTCCCGCCGAGCATGAGCAGCGGCGTGAGCAGCTGGGGCAGGAACTGGCTCAGCAGCAGGATCGCCGGGAGGATGAAGAGCAGCTTGTTGCGCAGCGACCCGACCGCGATGCGCTTGACGACGGGCAGCTCGCGCTTGGCGGCCAGCCCTTCGACGTAGCGGGGCGTGACGGCGGTGTCGTCGATGACGACCCCTGTCGCCTTGGCGCTGGCGCGCCCGGCGGCCGCGCCGACGTCGTCGATCGACGCGGCCGCGAGCTTGGCGAACGCCGCGATGTCGTCCAGGAGTGCAGCGAGTCCGAAGGCCATGGGGAGGTGCTCCGTGCGCCGGCCCGCGTCGCCGCGCACGGGCCCGCTGGTCGAGTGGACGCGGCGGCAGCATCGTAGCGAGTGCCGGTCCCGCGGCGTCGCACCCGCCCACGGCGGTCGTGAGCCTCGTGCTCAGGGCGTCGCGGCGCGCGTCACGACGTTCACGAGGTGCGGCGCGCGCACGACGACGCGCACGACCTCGCGCCCGGCGGTCGCCCGGGCGACGCCGGTCGTCGCGAGCGCGAGGTCGCGCAGCGTGCGCTCGTCGACGTCCGCGGGTACGGGCACCCGGTCACGGACCTTCCCGTCGACCTGGACCGCCGCTTCGACCTCGTCCGCGACGAGCAGCGCCGGGTCGGCGACGGGCCAGGTCGCCTCGGCCACGGACGGCTCGCGCCCGAGGCGGTGCCAGGCCTCCTCGGCCGTGTGGGGCGCGAACAGGCTGAGCAGGACCGCGACCGCCTCGGCGGCCTCGCGGACGGCGGCCAGGTGCGGCGCGTCGGGCTCGCCCGGCGCCGGGCCGGCGTCGGACGCCCGCCGCGCGGCGGTGACGAGCTCCATGACGCGCGCGACCACCACGTTGAACCGGCTCCGGTCGAGCAGGTCCTGCGCCTCGTGCACGGTCCGGTGCGTGGCCCGACGCAGCGCGAGCGCGCGCGACCCGGGCACGACGTCGCCCCGCGCCCCGGGGCCGGTCGCGCCCGACCCGGAGCCCGGGCCGACGGCGTCCGCGAGCCGCAGCACGCGCGCGCAGAACCGCCGCATGGCGCCGGGGTCGACGTCCGCCCAGTCCACGTCGTCCTCCGGCGGCCCGGCGAACACCATCGCGAGGCGGACCGCGTCGGCGCCGTGCCGGTCGAGCTGCTCGCCCAGGTCGACGCCGTTGCAGAGCGACTTGCTCATCGCGCGCCCACCGTTGAGGACCTGCCCCTGGTTGAGCAGCGTCGCGAACGGCTCGACGACGTCCACCCACCCCTCGTCGTGCAGGAACTTCGTGACGAACCTGCTGTACAGCAGGTGCAGGATCGCGTGCTCGACGCCGCCGACGTACTGCGCCGCGGGCATCCACCGCCGCGTGTCCTCGGGTCGGAACGGGACGTCGTCGGGCGGGCCGTCGGCGCCCAGCGAGCAGTACCGCAGGAAGTACCAGGACGAGTCCACGAAGGTGTCGAGCGTGTCCGGGTCGCGCTCCGCGTCCGCGCCGCAGCGCGGGCACGGCACGCGCCGCCACGCGTCGGCGGCCGGGGACGCGAGCGGCGAGCGGCCACGCGGGAGCAGGTCGTCGCCGGCCAGGTCGGGCAGCCGCACGGGCAGCTCGTCGTCGGGGACGGGCACGACGCCGCACGCGGGGCAGTGCACGACCGGCACCGGGGCGCCCCAGTAGCGCTGGCGCGAGACCAGCCAGTCCCGCAGCCGGTACGACGTCGCGCGCTCGCCCGCGCCGTCGGCCTCCAGCCGTGTGATCGCGTCGTCGACGTCGGGCCACGTCTCGCCCGACCCCGCGGGCAGGCCGTGGGCGGCGGCGAAGCGCGCGTCGCGGTCGTCGTGCGCGGGCACGCCCATGACCGCGCCCGTCCCGCAGCCGGGCAGCACGTGGTCCGCCGCCCAGACGGGCAGCCGCTCGCCCGTCACCGGGTGGCGCACCCACGCGCCCAGGAACGTCCCGACGCTCGGGCGCTGCGCGTTCGTCCGCTCGATCTCCCCGGACGCCAGCGCGGCCTCCCGATGCCGGGCGAGCGCGTCCGCGCGCTCGGGCGTGCACAGCGCCGCAGCGAGCGACCCGTCCGGCGCGACGGCGACGAACGTCGCGCCGGGCAGGGTGTCGGGGCGCGTCGTGAACACCTCGACGTGCTCCGGGGTCGCGCCCCCGCCGGGCGACGCGCTCGCGGCCGGGCGCGGACCGCCGTCGGGCACGACCGCGAAGCGCACGCGCGCGCCGGTGCTGCGCCCGACCCAGTTCCGCTGCATCGTCAGGACGCGTGCGGGCCATGCGCCGTCGAGCGCGTCCATGTCGTCGAGCAGGCGGTCGGCGTACGCGGTGACGCGCACGAACCACTGCGTGAGCTCGCGCTGCACGACCGTCGACCCGCACCGCTCGCACCGCCCGCCCACGACCTGCTCGTTCGCGAGCACGGTCTGGTCGGCCGGGCACCAGTTCACCGGGGCGGTCGCGCGGTAGGCGAGGTCGCGCTCCAGCAGCCGCAGGAACAGCCACTGCGTCCAGCGGTAGTACTCCGGGCGGTGGGTCTCCAGCCGGCGCGACCAGTCGAACGACACCCCGTACCGGTGCGCCGTCGCGGCCTGCGTCGCGATGTTCGTCTCGGTGAAGACGGCGGGGTTCTCACCGCGGCGGATCGCCGCGTTCTCGGCGGGCAGCCCGAACGAGTCCCAGCCGATCGGGTTGAGCACGTCGAACCCGCGCAGGCGCCAGTACCGCGCGACGACGTCCTCCAGCGCGAACACCTCGGCGTGGCCCATGTGCAGGTCGCCCGAGGGGTAGGGGAACATCGTCAGCAGGTACCGGTGGGCTCGCGAGCCGTCGTCGCGCGCGCGGAACGTGCCGTGCTCGGCCCAGTACCGCCGCCAGCGGTCCTCGATCTCGCGCGTCGACGAGGGCGGCGGGGGCACGGCGGGGTGGGGTGGGTGTGCGGCGTCCACGGGGAGGCTCCTCGAGAAGGTGGGCTTCGTCGTCGGGCACTTGCCCGGTCCCGTGGGGACGCGCGGGCATCGCCGCGCTGAGCGTGCCCGCCCGGCGGGCTCAGCGCGGCCGGCGAAGGAGGAGCCGCAGGTGTCGCATCCCGGACATCGTGACCCGCCCGACGGCGCCCGGTCAACCCTCGCGGGCCCCGCAGGTGTGGCGGACGTCGCCCGCGCGGGCGCGCCACGGCCGATCCTGCGCCAGTAGGCTTGAGGCCATGGCATCCCACTACGACGTCGTCGTCCTCGGTGCAGGTCCCGGTGGTTACGTGGCCGCGATCCGTGCAGCCCAGCTGGGCCTGTCGGTCGCGGTCGTGGAGGAGAAGTACTGGGGTGGGGTGTGCCTCAACGTGGGCTGCATCCCGTCCAAGGCGCTCCTGCGCAACGCCGAGCTCGCGCACATCTTCCAGCACGACGCGAAGACCTTCGGCATCTCCGGAGAGGTCAGCTTCGACTTCGGCGCGGCGTTCGACCGCTCGCGCACCGTCGCGGAGGGGCGCGTCAAGGGCGTGCACTTCCTCATGAAGAAGAACAAGATCACCGAGTACGACGGCCGCGGCACGTTCCGCGACGCGCACACGCTCGACGTGAAGCTCGCCGACGGCTCGACCGACCAGGTGACGTTCGACAACGTCATCATCGCGACCGGCTCGAAGGTGCGCCTGCTCCCCGGCGTCGAGCTGTCCGAGAACGTCGTCACGTACGAGAAGCAGATCCTCACGCGCGACCTGCCCCGCTCCATCGCCATCGTCGGCGCGGGCGCGATCGGCATGGAGTTCGGCTACGTCCTCAAGAACTACGGCGTGGACGTCACGATCATCGAGTTCCTCGACCGCGCGCTGCCCAACGAGGACGCCGACGTGTCGAAGGAGATCGCCAAGCAGTACAAGAAGCTCGGCGTCAACCTGCTCACGTCGACCGCCGTCCAGACGGTCACCGACAACGGCGCGAACGGCGTCACGGTCACCTACAAGGGCGTCAAGGACGACAAGCCGGGCGAGCTCGTCGTCGACAAGGTCCTCATGGCCGTCGGCTTCGCGCCCAACGTCGAGGGCTTCGGCCTCGAGAACACCGGCGTCCAGCTCACCGAGCGCGGCGCCATCGCGATCGACGACGTCATGCGCACCAACGTCGAGCACGTCTACGCCATCGGCGACGTCACCGCGAAGCTCATGCTCGCGCACGTCGCGGAGGCGCAGGGCGTCGTCGCGGCCGAGACCATCGGCGGCGCCGAGACCCTCACGCTCGGCGACTACCGCATGATGCCGCGCGCGACGTTCTGCCAGCCGCAGGTCGCGAGCTTCGGCCTCACCGAGCAGCAGGCCCGCGACGAGGGCTACAAGGTCAAGGTTGCGACCTTCCCGTTCATGGCGAACGGCAAGGCCCACGGCCTCGGCGACCCGACCGGCTTCGTCAAGCTCATCTCCGACGAGACCTACGGCGAGCTGCTCGGCGGCCACCTCATCGGTCCCGACGCGTCCGAGCTGCTGCCCGAGCTCACGCTCGCGCAGAAGTGGGACCTCACGGTCTACGACGTCGCGCGCAACGTGCACACCCACCCGACGCTGTCCGAGGCCGTCCAGGAGTCGATCCACGGCCTCGCGGGACACATGATCAACTTCTGACCCGTCAGACGCGGTCGCCCGCACGGGCGGCCAGCCGAGCCGAGGCCCGGACCTGCTAGTTCCAGGTCCGGGCCTTGTGCTGTCCGGCGCCCGTGCGCGCGCCGGGGGACGACGTGCCCTCGCGCTCCCTCGGAGGGGAGGCAGACGGTCCGCCAGACGACCCGCCGGTGCAGCTAGGTGAGCGTCCGCGTCACGTGCTCGAGCCAGCGGGCGACGGTGGCCAGCTCGTCGGGGGTGAAGCCGTCGGTGAGGCGGTCGTTCAGCTCGGCGAGCGCGGCGCGGACGTCGTCGAGCGCAGCGGTGCCGGTGGGCGTGAGGTCCAGCCGGACGGTGCGTCGGTCGTCGGGGTCGGTGCGGCGGCGCACGAGGTCGGCGCGCTCCATGCGGGCGAGCAGGCCGCTGGTGCCGGCGGGGGAGGCCTGCAGCGCGGCCGTCACCTCGCCGATCGTCGCGCCGGGGTGGTCGGCGAGGTGCAGCAGCACGCCGGCAGCGGGGGCGCCGAATCCCTGGCCGCCGTTCCCGGAGACGTGTGCGCTGCCGCGCCGCGCGATCCAGCGCCGCATCTGGCGCTCCGCCGCGGTGGTCAGGAACACCAGCCGCGGCGGGCGGCGCGTCATCGTCGCGGCTTCCTGGCAGGGAAGCGGACGTTGCCGTCCTCCTGCGCCGGGGCGGCCCCCGCGCGGGCGTCGAGCCAGGCGAGGAGCTCGGGCCAGAGCGTGTCGCGCAGGCCCCGGCGGAAGAAGCCCAGGTGGCCGATCCTCTCCACGCCGCCGTCGGCGGGGCTCCACGTCCGTCGCTCGACGCGAGCGGCCGTGAGGCGGTCGGTGATCGCGTCGATCTGGGCGGGGGTGGCCCACGGGTCGTCGGTGAACCCGACGGCGAGGACGTCGCCGGAGACCCGTGCGGCGTCCGGCGCGGCGTGCATGGTCGGGTCGTCGAAGAAGTAGCCCGGCAGGGTCGACCAGCGGCCCCACTCGAGCATCGCGGCGGCGGGCATGTCCTCCCCGAGGCTCAGGCGACGGCCGGGGACGTAGCCGAGCACCCGGGCCGTCGCGGGGCCGAGCACCCGCAGGATCAGTCGGACGCGCGCCCGCTCGGCGCGGTCGGGGACCGTGGACGTCGAGGCGACGTGGGACGCGACCGTGACGAACCCGGCCAGGCCCCGGGAGCCCCGTCCGAGCGCGAGCGCGTGCCCGCCGATGCTGTGCCCGACGGCGAGCTGCGGCACGTCGCCGAACCGCGGGCGGGCCCACGCGGCGACCGCGGGGACGTCGTCGGCCATCCAGTCGCGCATGCGCAGGCCGCGGTGGGCGCGCGGGCTGCCGGACCGGCCGGTGCCGCGGTAGTCGTAGGTGACGGCCACGTACCCGTGGGCGGCGAGGAACTCCGCGAACCCCGTGTACAGGCGCTCGGGGACCGCCGTCGCCGGGTGGATCACGACGACGCCGCGGGGCGACTCCTCGGCGGGCTTGCGCACCGTGCCGACGACCCGGCCGCCCGCCGGGATCTGGATCCGCAGCTCCTCGGAGTCCACCGCCGCCGGGTCGTCGTTTCGCATGCGAAGTACCCTAGCGGGCCCGCCGGGCACGTTGTCGAGCGGCCGAGAACGGGTCGTGTGTGGCACGCTTCCGTCGTGGATCCGCCGAGCCGGCCGCGACAGGGCTTCTGGTACCAGGTGCGGCGACCGTTCCGAGCCCTCGGGCGCGGCACCGCCAGAGTCCTGGAGCTCGTCGACCTCGTCAGCGTCGTCGTGAACGTCGGGCGCGGCGTCGTCTGGCTCGTCCGGGGCGTGGGGCGCGTCGTGGCACGCGCCGTCGACTGGTGACGGCCCGCACTCGGACCGAAAGCCCGCCTGCGACCGCGCCGGACGGCCTCGACGACGGCGAACGAGACGCCACGACGACAGGGGAGACCGGCCAGCACATGACACTGACGCTTGAACCGATCCTGCGCAGCGGGCTCATCGACCCCGCGGAGGCTCTCGTGATCCGGCACGCCTTCGTCAAGGAGCACGAGGACACGGGCCTGCCGGGCATCCACGCGGACTCGACCGATGACGAGATCCTGGCGTACACACGCCGGCAGTCCGCGTCGCCGCGGATCTTCCCGGCCGCTCCGCCGGGCATCTGGGTCGTGTTCGTCCGCGAGGGCGGCGACCGGGCGCGGCTGTGGTCGGTCCTGGAGAACCGCGGTGAGGTCGCGAACGACGGGGCCCTCCGCACGTTCGACCTGGTCGCGTCCGAGCGGCTCGCGGACCTGAGGGACCGGTTGGTGATCGGTTGGCGGTCGCCGCGCACGTGGCGGCTCAACGGCCCGACCGCGGCGGGCTACCCGGTCATGGAGATCGCCGACGCGCGGCCCGTGCCGTTCCCCGGGTTCGACCGGCTCGTGCTGGACCACGCGCAGCTGCAGGCGGTGATGCGCGAGCACCGCTATGCCGCGTGGCGCACGGCGCTGGCCTCCGTCGTCGGTGTCTACCTGATCACCGACACCCGCGACGGCCGGCACTACGTGGGCAAGGCCGACGGCGCGGAGAGCATCCGGCAGCGCTGGACCGCGTACGCGACCAACGGCCACGGCGGCAACGTCGAGCTGCGCACCATCGACCCGACCGGCTTCCGCTTCTCGCTGCTGCGGGTGTTCGACCCGTCGACACCGACGCGGGTGATCGACGAGGCCGAGAGCCACTTCAAGGTCGCCCTGGACTCGCGGAGGCACGGCCTGAACCGCAACTGAGCTCCGGGCGTGGTGTGGCGGTCGTGGCGCCGCAGACGCCCACTGGCCGGCAGCCCGGACCGTCACGAGGCGAGACTGCCGCGGCGCCGGTCCCCCGTGAGAGCTACCCCGACTGCTCACCCGGGGGTGATTCGCCGGAGCGCCCGGATTCCTAGCGTTGCTGGTGGTCGCCCAGCCGGGCGGTCAGGCACAGCGACGGAGGCCCGCATGAGCACGACGACCACGACACCTCGCCCCCGGACCCGGGAGGACGACGGCCCCGGACCGGCGTCCCGCTTCCTGCGGCACCCCCTGACGTGGATGCTGATCGGCGTGGTCGGCGTCGCCCTCGTCGGGGGTCTGACGGCGTCGGCCGAACAGTTCCTGCTGCTTCCCGTGCTGGGCGCGGCGCTCGCGGTCGTCGTCTACCGGGTGGTCATGCGGTGCGTCGCCCACCGCCGCACGCCCGAGCTCGCGGGCCGCCGCGCCGTGCCGGAGGCTCTGCTGGGCGCCGCGGTCGGGCTCGGCTTCGTCGCGGTGTCCGCGGCCGTCGTCACGGCCCTCGGCGGCTACACGTTCCGCGTCGCCGACGGCGACCTCCTCGCGGTGGTGGCACCGATCGTCGCGGTGACCGTCGGCGCCGCCGTCACCGAGGAGCTCATGTTCCGTGGCTTCGCTCTTCAGGCGCTCGAGCGTCTGCTCGGGAGCTGGGTCGCGCTGGGGATCACGGCCCTGTTCTTCGGTCTGACGCACCTGTTCAACCCCGCCGCGACCCCGTGGAGCGCGCTGGCGATCGCGATCGAGGCGGGCGGACTGCTCGGCGCCGCCTTCCTTTGGCGTCGGAACCTGTGGTTCGCCATCGGCCTGCACCTCGCCTGGAACGCCACGATCGCGCTGCTCGGCATCCCCGTCTCGGGGCACGCCTCCGCGGGCCTGCTGGTCGCCGACGTCTCGGGGCCGAGCCTGCTGACGGGCGGAGCGTTCGGCATCGAGGGATCGGTGGTGACCGTGGTGCTCGGCGCGCTGATCGCCGTCCCGATGCTCGTGCTCGCGCGCCGGCGTGGGACGTGGGTCCCGGCCCGCCGTCGTCGCCCGTAGGCTCGGGCCGTGCCCGACACCCCCGTCCTCGACCGGGCGTCACGCCCCGGTGAGCCGCATCGACGGTGGCGACCCGGACGGCAGGGCGCGCTGGACGCGTCGCTCGCGGTCGCCCTCGCGGTGCTCGGGTTCGTCCCGACGCTCTCGACGATCGGTGTCGAGCTCGGCGACCTGCCCGAGCGGCCGACGGACGCGCTGGCGGTGACGCTCGCCCTCGCGCAGTGCCTGCCGCTCGCGTTCCGCCGCCGCTTACCCGGGGTCTGCCTCGCCGTCGTCGGCGCCGCCTTCGCCGCGGCGCAGGTGCTGGCCTGCCCGCCGACGTTCGCGAGCGTCGGCCTCTACGTGGCGCTGTACACCGCCGGGGCCCACCTGGCGCGGTTCCGCCGGAGCGTCGCCGCCGTGGTGACCGGGGGCTACGTCGTCCTCGCGGCCACGCTGTCCGGCCTCGGTTCGCCCAACCGGCTGCCTGTGTTCCTCGCGTTCTACCTCGTCCTGGTGGTGATCTGGTCGGGCGGCGCGGGAGTGCGTCGCCGGCGGGCCGAGGAGGTCGAGCGTCGGCGTCTCGCGGCCGCCGTCGCGACCGCTCAGGAGCGCGCCCGGATCGCGAGGGACCTGCACGACGTCGTGACGCACCACGTGACCGCGATGGTCGTGCAGGCCGACGCCGCGCAGTACCTCCTGCCCGCGGCGCCCGACCGCGCCGCCGAGGGGCTCGTCGCGATCAGCGGCACCGGGCGACGCGCCCTGACGGAGCTCCGGCACCTGCTGGGCGTGCTCGAGGCCACGGGCGAGCCGACACCGGCGGAGCGGGCGCCGGCCCTCGGCCGCGTGGACGACCTCGTCGACCAGGCCCGCCGGTCCGGCCAACCGGTGGAGTGGACCGAGGAGGGTCGACGGCGCGACCTGCCCGACGCCGTCGGGCTCGCCGCCTACCGGGTGGTGCAGGAGGGCCTGACCAACGCGCTCAAGCACGCCCCCGGGTGCCCGACCACGGTCCGCGTGCGGCACGGTGCCGACCACGTCGAGGCCGAGGTGAGCACCGGCGGACCCGACTCGTCGGTCACCAGTCCGCGACCCCCGTGGCCGGACCCGCCCGCCGTGGGCGCGGCACCGCCGGCACCACCGGCACCGTCGGCCGGCCGCGGGCTCGCCGGTCTGCGCGAGCGTGTCCGCGTCCTCGACGGGGACCTGGAGGCCGGACCGCCGCCCGGCGGGGGGTTCCGCGTGCGGGCCCGGATCCCCACCGCCCCGACCACCGCCCCGACCAGGAGCAGCCCATGACCCTCCCGCCACCAGAGCCACGGTCCCCGATCCGCGTCTTGGTCTGCGAGGACCAGGAGCTGGTGCGGGTCGGCTACGTCACCATCTTCTCCGCGCAGGCCGACATGGAGGTCGTCGGCGAGGCGCAGGACGGCCGGGAAGCCGTCGAGGCCGCACGACGGCTGCGGCCCGACGTCGTGGTCATGGACGTCCGGATGCCCGTTCTCGACGGCATCGAGGCGACGCGACGGATCGCGGGTCCCGACGTCGGGACGCCGACCAAGGTGCTCATGGTGACCACGTTCAACGTCGACGAGTACGTCTACGAGGCGCTGCGCGCCGGGGCGAGCGGGTTCCTGCTCAAGGACGCCCCTCCCGGCGAGCTGGTCGACGGCATCCGGACGATCGCCCGCGGCGAGTCCCTGCTCGCCCCGACCGTCACCCGCGCCCTCATCGGCCGCTACGCCGAGCGCGTGCGGCCGACCGACGCCTCCCGCCCCGCGAGGGACGAGGTCGTGCGCGCCCTGACCCGGCGCGAGCTCGAGGTGCTCGAGCAGCTCGCCGCCGGGCTGTCCAACGCGGAGATCGCGAACGTGCTCGTCATCACCCCGGAGACCGTCAAGACGTACGTGTCCCGGATCCTGGCCAAGCTCGGCCTGCGCGACCGGGTGCAGGCGGTCGTGCTCGCCTACCGGGTGGGTGTGGTCGCGGCGACGGGCTGAGGCGGGTGGGCCGACGGGTCGGTCCCCGTCGGCCCACCGTCGTCGCGCGACTCAGTCGCAGGCGACCCCGTCGAGCGTGAACCCGGTGGGGTCGGGGTGCGCTCCGGCCGTCGTGGCCGCGCCGTTGAAGCCGAACGTGACCGACTGCCCCGGCGCGATGCTCGACTGCCACGCCGGGTGGGTCGCCGTGACCGTGGTGCCCGACTGGGCGACGGTCGCGCTCCATCCCGGTGCGTCGACCCGCTGGCCCCCGGGGTAGTCGAACGTGACGACCCAGTCGTCCACGGTCGCCGCGGACGTGTTGGTCACCGTGACCGACGCGGTGTACCCGGTGCTGGCGCCGCCCCAGGCGGCCGCGGAGTAGTCGACGGTGCACGCGCCGGTGGGCTCGGGCGTCCCACCGTCGTCCAGGGTGGTGAACGTGACGGTCCGGGTCGCCGAGACCACCCCGGTGTGGTCGTTCCGGGACCGGACCGCCACGGTGTGCGCGGTGCCGGGTTCGAGCCCGTCGAGGTCGACCATGGGCGACCCGTCGGTGCTCGCGATCACCCGACCGGTGCCGGGTTCGAGGACGTCGTACCCCGTGACGCACCCGGACTCGGCGGCTCCCCACATGACGTGCGCGCTGGTCGCGGTGACGGACATGGCCATCACCGCGCCCGGGGCGCCCGGCGCCTCGTCGGGGCACGCGGGCTCGGTGGGCTCGCCGCCGTCGTCGCCGATCCCCGTGACCTCGCCGTCGCCGCCGTCGAACGCGACGTCGGAGCACGAGTAGAAGTTCTCGCTGCTGTCCGAGCGGACCCAGTGGGTGAAGATCAGGTGGTCGCCGCTGCGGTCGGCGGGGAGCGTGACGTCCCAGTAGTAGTAGTTCAGGGCACCCGGTCCGCCCGTGTCGGGCGGGTCGGTCACGGAGTCGACCAGCTCGAGGTCGTCCCACGCGAGCGGGCTCGACGGGTCCCAGCCCTCCTCCGTGACGTACACGTCGAAGCGTCCGGGGTGCTCGGCCCAGTTGTTGTGCTGGAACTGGTAGGTCTCCCCGGCGGTCAGGTGCGTCCGCGGCCAGTCGTCCCGCACGGCGTTGAACCCGCTGAAGTCGTACGGGCCGCGCCCCCCGCCGTCGCAGATCTGGCCGTCGGGGATGTAGCCCGCGGTCCGGCCCGCCCCGTTCGAGTCCAGGTTGCCGAACCAGTTGTAGAACGCCGAGGTGCCGCTGACCGCGTAGGCGTTCGCGCACGCCGGGTTCTGCGGGTCGACCTGTCCGTTGCCGGTCTGGCCGTCCACCCAGCACAGGTACTGGCGGCTCCCGGGGAACACCTCCGCCCCGTGCGCCGCGGCGGGGGCGGGCGGCGAGGCCGCCACCAGACCCGCCGCGCCGAGGACCACCGCGGCGGCCCACGCTGCCATGCGTCGCATCTTTCCAGCTCCTTTGCTCTCGGATGTCGAACACGACGACCATGCCTCGCACCCCACCCTCGGGGGCAGCCGCCTAATCGATTCGGACCGGCGCCGGCCCGACGCCGGTGCGGCTGTCCGGTGGGCCGGTGCGCCCCGGCGTCGGGCACGGGGGAGGATGAGGGCGGGGGACACCGACCCGAGAAGGAGACCCATGCCCGCGCCCACGACGCCCACCCGCGAGTTCGTCACCGGCCTGCCCAAGGCGGAGCTGCACCTGCACCTGGAGGGCACGCTCGAGCCCGACCTCAAGCTGCGCCTCGCGCAGAGGAACGGGATCGACATCGGCCAGTCGACTGTCGAGGAGGTGCGCGCGACGTACGCGTTCGACTCGCTCACGAGCTTCCTCGCCGTGTACTACCCCGCGATGGAGGTGCTGCAGACGGCCGACGACTTCTACGAGCTCGCGGACGCCTACCTCGCTCGTGCCGCGGCGGACGGGGTCAAGCACGCCGAGATGTTCTTCGACCCCCAGGCGCACACGTCGCGCGGGGTGCCGTTCGAGGCGGTCGTGACGGGCTACCACCGTGCCGCGGCCGAGGCGCCGGCCAAGCACGGGATCGACGCGCACCTCATCCTGTGCTTCCTGCGCGACCTGTCGGCCGAGAGCGCAGCCGAGACGCTCGAGGCGTCCGTCCCGTTCCGGGACAGGATCCTGGGCGTCGGTCTCGACTCGGACGAGCGCGGCAACCCGCCGCAGAAGTTCGCCGACGTCTTCGCACGCGCGCGCGAGCTCGGCTACCGGCTGACGATGCACTGCGACATCGACCAGGTCGGCAGCATCGACAACATCCGTACCGTGCTCGACGAGATCGGCGTGGACCGCGTGGACCACGGCACGAACGTCGTCGAGGACCCGGCGCTGGTCGAGGTCGTGCGCGAGCGCGGCCTGGGTCTCACCACGTGCCCGGTCTCGAACTCGTTCGTCACCGACGACATGAAGGCGACCGAGATCGCGGGCCTGCTGCGCTCGGGCGTGCGGGTGACGGTCAACTCCGACGACCCGGCGTACTTCGGCGGCTACGTGGCCGACAACTACGTGGCGCTCGCGGAGGCGGCGGACCTGACGACGGAGGAGGTCGTGCAGCTCGCGCGCAACTCGTTCGAGGCGTCGTGGCTGGGCGACTCCCAGCGGGCCGCCTTCCTCGCCGAGATCGACCGGTACGTCGCCGCGTACGACGCGACCGCCGTCTGACTCGCGCCCGCTGCGCCGAGGCAGAGCCCTGGTCCGCCGAGGGAGAGCCCTGGACCGGGGCTCTACCTCGCGGTTCTGGGCGCTCGTCCCGCGCAGACGTACCGGGGAGTAACGTGTCGGGGACGGCCGCCGCCGTCCGGATGGCGGCGAGCATGCCCGCGGGGGGTGAATAATCTCCGGGTGCCGCATGTTGGCGCACTCGGGACCCGCAGCCGCGGACGAGCCGTCCGCGGCCCGACGCGCGGGCCCGGGCCCGCAGGGGCACCACGGACCATCGGCTTGGCGAGAGGGCGACCAGAGCTCATGAAGGATGTGCTGTACGTCAACGGCGGGACCCCGCTGGACGGGACGATCACCGTGCGGGGCGCGAAGAACTTCGTGTCCAAGGCCATGGTGGCGTCGTTGCTGGGGGAGTCGCCGAGCGTGCTGCGCAACGTGCCGCAGATCCGCGACGTGGGCGTCGTGACGGGGCTGCTGGAGCTGCACGGCGTGGCGGTCAAGTCCGACCCGGACGCGGGGATCCTCGACCTGGACCCCTCCAACGTCGAGTCGGCGCACGTCGCGGACATCGACGCCCACGCGGGCTCGAGCCGCATCCCGATCCTGTTCTGCGGCCCGCTGCTGCACCGCCTGGGCGAGGCGTTCATCCCCGACCTGGGCGGGTGCCGGATCGGCGACCGGCCGATCAACTACCACCTGGACATCCTGCGGCAGTTCGGCGCCGTCGTGGACAAGCGCGAGAACGGGATCCACATCCGCGCCCCCCGCCGCCTGCAGGGCACCAAGATCGCGCTGCCGTACCCGTCGGTGGGCGCGACCGAGCAGCTCCTGCTCACGGCCGTGCGCGCCGAGGGCATCACGGAGCTGGCGAACGCCGCGATCGAGCCCGAGATCATGGACCTCATCGCGGTGCTCCAGAAGATGGGCGCCATCATCTCGGTCGACACCGACCGCGTGATCCGCATCGAGGGCGTGGACCGTCTCGACGGGTACACCCACACGGCGCTCGGCGACCGCATCGAGGCGGCCTCCTGGGCGTCGGCCGCGCTCGCGACGGGTGGCGACATCACCGTCAAGGGCGCGACGCAGCCCGAGATGATGACGTTCCTCAACACGTTCCGCAAGGTCGGCGGCCGGTTCGACGTGCAGGACGACGGCATCCGGTTCTGGCACCCGGGCGGCGACCTCTCCCCGATCGTGCTCGAGACCGACGTGCACCCCGGCTTCATGACCGACTGGCAGCAGCCGCTCGTCGTCGCGCTCACCCAGGCCAGGGGCCTGTCGATCGTGCACGAGACGGTCTACGAGAACCGGTTCGGCTTCACGGACGCGCTGCGCGGCATGGGCGCGACCATCCAGGTCTACAAGGAGTGCCTGGGCGGTCGCGACTGCCGGTTCGGCCAGCGCAACTTCCACCACTCCGCGGTGATCTCCGGCCCGACGCCGCTGGCCGCGGCGGACATCGAGGTCCCGGACCTGCGCGGCGGCTTCTCCCACCTCATCGCCGCGCTCGCCGCGAAGGGCACCTCGACGGTGCGCGGGATCAGCCTCATCGACCGCGGCTACGAGAACTTCCAGGACAAGCTCGTCGCACTCGGCGCGGACGTCCGCCGCGACTGACCCGGGACGCCCGTCGCCGCAGGTCATGACGCCTGTCACGGCGGCGCGGCGCGCGTGCGTGGGACGCTGGTCGACGTGATCACCCGACCGCGCACGTTCCTCGACGTGTGGAGCCGTCGGACCGCGCCCGAGCGGTTCGACGCCTACACGCGCTGGTCGCTGTACCTGCTCTCGTTGTTCGAGCCGTTCCTGGCCCTCACGCTCGTCGGCGTCGACCAGACGTTCCGGCCAGCGACCGTCGGCGCGTGGCTCGTGCTCGTCCTCGTGCACACCGCCGGGTGCATCGCCGTGCTGCGCGCAGGCGTGGTGCACTTCCTCGGTGGCCCCGTGGTGCGGTCGTGGCTGCTCGCGCTGCACGGCGCCCTGTCGGTCGCGGTCGCGGCGGTCGGGTTCTGGACGTTCCCGGTCGGCTCGGCGGAGGACGTCGCCGGGAGCGCCCGGTACTACGCCGTCCTGCTGGGGCTGGGGTTCGGGGCTCTTGCCGTCGTGCCGCTCCTGACGTTCCGGCGCCTCGTCCTCGTCGGCATCGTGATCGCGGCGGTCACCGGGTGCTCGGTGTGGGTCGGGACCGGACCGATCTCCTCGACCACCGTCGGCATGGCGGTCGGGCTCGGTGTGTCGAGCACGATCATGCTCGTCGCGATCTTCGGTTCCTACCGCGTGTCCGTGTGGATGCTCGGCATCGTCTGGGAGCAGGAGCGCACGCGCGTGCTGCACGCGCGGCTCGCCGTCGCGGAGGAGCGGCTCCGGTTCTCCCGCGACCTGCACGACGTCTTCGGCCGCACGCTGTCCGTCGTCGCCGTGAAGAGCGAGCTCGCCGCGGAGCTGGCGGCCCGCGGCCGCCCTGGCGCGGAGGAGCAGATGCTCGAGGTGCGCCGGATCGCGCAGGACGCCCTGCGCGAGGTGCGTGCCGTCGTCGCCGGCTACCGGACGGCCGACCTCGCCGCCGAGCTGGCGGGCGCCCGCTCGGTCCTGCGGTCGGCGGGGATCACGACGACCGTCCACGGTGACGAGACGCCCGTCGGGACGGCGGCCCAGGAGGCGCTCGCCTGGGCGGTGCGCGAGGGCGTCACCAACGTGGTGCGGCACTCGACCGCCCGCACGTGCACGATCACGGTGCACCGGGACCGGGTGTCGAGCGTCGTCGAGATCGTCAACGACGGCGCCCCCGCGGGGGTGGGCGACGGGCGCGGCTCGGGGTTGGTCGGGCTCCGGGAGCGGCTGGAGGGCGCCGGCGGGAGCCTGCAGACGTGGTCCGACGGCGGCCGGTACGGCCTCGTCGCCCGCGTGCCCGACGACGGCGCGGCCCGGGGGGCGCCGGCGCGGGGCAGCGCTCTCGACGTTCCCGCCCCCACCACCGAGAGGACCACGCGCGCGTGATCCGCATCCTGCTCGCCGACGACGAGAACCTCATCCGTGACGCCGTCGCGTCGCTCCTGGCGCTCGAGGACGACCTGGAGGTCGTGGCGCAGGCCGCCTCGGGCCCCGAGGCCGTCGCCGCCGCCCTCAAGCTCGAGCCCGACGTCGCGGTGCTCGACCTCCAGATGCCCGGGCTCGACGGGGTCGAGGTCGCGCAGCGCCTCGCGCACGACCTGCCGTCGTGCGGCGTGGTGATCGTCACGAGCCACGGTCGGCCGGGCTACCTCAAGCGAGCCCTGGAGGCGGGCGCGCGCGGGTTCCTGCCCAAGACGGTCTCGTCGCGCGTGCTCGCGGACGTCGTGCGCCAGGTGCGCGACGGCGGTCGGTACGTCGACCCCGAGCTCGCCGCCGAGGCGATCGCCGCGGGCGCCAGCCCGCTCACCGCGCGCGAGGCGGACGTGCTCGAGCTCGCCGCCGACGGCGCGCCCGTCGAGGAGATCGCGACGCGCGCCCACCTGGCCCCGGGGACGGTGCGCAACTACCTGTCGTCGGCCGCCGCCAAGCTCGGGGCGGCGAACCGCCACGAGGCCGCGCACGTGGCGCGGCGGCACGGCTGGATCTGAGCGGAGTGCCGCGCCCGGTAGGCTCGGTGACCGTGCCGAGCCTGCCCGAGACCCCGCGCGCGTACAAGAACCTCGCGTTCTTCCTGCGCCCGATCCTCTTCGCGATCACCCGCCGTGACTGGCGCGGTGCGGAGAACCTGCCCCCGACCGGCTTCATCGCCGCGGCGAACCATGTCACGGAGTTCGACCCGTTGACGCTCGCGCACTTCCTCTACGACCAGGGGCGCGCGCCCAAGATCACCGCCAAGTCGTCGCTGTTCACGGTGCCGGTCCTGGGTGGCGTCCTGCGCCGTACGGGCATGATCCCGGTCCACCGGGGCACGTCGGGCGCCGCACAGTCCCTCGTCGACTCCACCGCGCGTCTCGACGAGGGGGAGTGCGTCGTGTTCTTCCCCGAGGGGACGCTGACACGCGACCCCGACGGCTGGCCGATGGTCGGCAAGACGGGCGTCGCGCGCCTCGCCCTGACGAGCCGCGCCCCCGTCGTGCCCATCGCGCAGTGGGGCGCCGAGCAGCTCCTCGCGCCGTACGGCAAGGTGTTCAAGCCGATCCCGCCCAAGCGGGTCGCCGTGCACGCAGGCCCGCCCGTCGACCTGTCCGACCTCTACGACCGTCCGCAGGACACCGCGACGCTGCGCGAGGCGACCGAGCGCATCATGACGGCGATCACGCGTCAGCTCGAGGAGATCCGGGGTGCGAAGGCGCCCGCGGAGCGCTTCGACGTGCGTCAGCACCCGGGTTCGGAGCGCCGCCGGTGACCGGGGACCAGACCGTCGAGACGAGCCCCGGGCCGCTCGGCGCGGGCGACGTCCCCGCCGCGGAGCGCGTCGTCGCCGCGGTCCTCGGGTCGGGGAGCTGGGGCACGACGTTCGCCGCCGTGCTCGCCGACGCCGGCTGCGAGGTCCGCCTGTGGGGTCGCGATCCCGAGGTCGCCGCGCAGGTGAACCTCTCCCGACGGAACGAGAAGCGGCTTCCGGGCATCGAGCTGCCCGCAGGGATCCGGGCCACGACCGACGCGCGCGACGCGCTCGCCGGGGCGGGGCTGGTCGTCGTCGCGATCCCCTCGCAGGTCGCCCGCACGACGCTCGCCGAGCTGCGCCCGCACCTGGAGCCCGACGCCGTCGCGGTCTCGCTCATGAAGGGCGTCGAGCTGAGCACCGACCGCCGCATGAGCGAGGTCGTCGCGGAGTCCCTCGGGCTGCCGCCCGAGCGCGTCGCCGTGGTCTCGGGCCCCAACCTGGCGCGGGAGATCGCGCACCGCCAGCCGACGGCGACCGTCGTGTCGTGCGTCGACGAGGACGTGGCGCGGTACGTGGCGCGCGCGTGCTCGTCGTCGTACTTCCGTCCCTACACCAACCGCGACGTCGTCGGGGTCGAGCTCTGCGGGGCGGTCAAGAACGTCATCGCGCTCGCCGTGGGCATCGCGCAGGGCCGGGGCTTCGGCTGGAACACCACGGCCACCGTCATCACCCGCGGCCTCGTCGAGATCACGCGCCTGGGCCTCGTGCTCGGCGCCGACGCGGCGACGTTCGCCGGTCTCGCGGGCATGGGCGACCTGGTCGCGACGTGCTCGTCGCCGCTCTCGCGCAACCACACGCTCGGCAAGCACATCGGCCAGGGGCTGAGCCTCGACGACGCGATCGCCGCGACCGGCGGCACGGCCGAGGGCGTCAAGTCCTGCCGGTCGGTCCTCGAGCTGGCGCAGAAGGTGGGCGTCGAGATGCCGATCACGGCGGGGGTCGTCGCGGTGCTGCACGAGGGCATGCCCGTCGACGAGATGGCGCGCGGCCTGCTCGCCCGGCCGCAGAAGGCCGAGGGGATCTCGGCGGAGCGCTGAGGTCGACGGAGCGCGCCCGACGCGGTCGTCAGTCGTCGTCGCGGACGTCGACGACCACGCGCGTCGGGTCCTCGAGCGAGAACACCCGGAACGGGCGCTGCTCGTCGTCGACCCCGACGAACGCCTGCGTGTAGCCCTCGAAGACCCCGCGCAGCAGGACCTCCTCGACCTCGCCGTCGTCGCCCGCGCGCACCGGGTTGGGGCCCGCGTACTCGTCGACACCCGTGTCCATGGGGTACCCCGAGCCGGAGATCATGACCTGCAGGTAGGCGTCGCCGTCGACGGTCGCGACGTTGCCGCTGCCGTCGTCGATCGGCTCGTCGACGTACTCGACGCGCCACCCGGGCGTCCCCGCGCCGCCGAGCTCGAAGACGACACGGTCGAACCCGTCGTGGTGCCCGACCCGGATGTCCGTCACGGTCAGGGCTGCGTCCGCGGACGGGTCCTGGGTGTCGGGATCGGTGTTCGCGGGGAACGGCAGCGGGGCCTCGGACGCGTCGTCGGCCGGCGTCGACGAGTCGTCGGTCGGGCTCTCGCCCGACTCGTCGGACGGCGAGTCCGTGGGGCTGGGCGAGTCGCTCGTGGTGGTGCCCGACGGCGACGGGGAGTCGTCCGTGCCGCCGGGGGTGCACGCGGCGAGCGAGAGCACCAGCAGCCCGACGGCGGCCGTCGCGGCCCGTGATGACGTCGCGGCTCCGCGTCGCGCCCGGTCGCCTCGGTCCGTTCGCATCGTTCCTCGTGCCTTCATGGACCGATCGTAGAAACCGCAGGTCACGCTCGCGCGGCGGGCAGAGCACGGTCCGGTCCCGGTCGGGTCACGGTGGTGTCTCGGCGCGATCTCGACGTCGTCCCGATGTCGTGTGCGCGCGGGTCCTTGCCGTCATGGTCCTGTCGGGGTGGTCGACGCTACGCTCGGACGATGCTGCAGGGGATCGGTGCACAGGCAGGTGGGGTTCTCGTCGTGGTGGCGCTCACGGTGCTGCTCGTCGTCGGGATCACGCGGTTCACGTCAGGCGCCGAGGCGCGCGCCCGGCGCGACGCGGGCGCGGGGGAGAGCGCGTCGTCGGGCATGTTCGGCGAGATCGTCGAGATCTTCCAGCCGAGCCGCACGCACGTGACGGAGGAGAAGGAGCGGCAGCGGCTCGACATCGTGCAGCGTCCCGCGGAGGGGCGTCCGTTCGACGTCGACCTCGACGACGGCGTCTTCTACGTGCCGGCGGGCACGGCCGGTCCCGCGCGACCGGACACCGACGCGCGGTAGCGCACCTCGGACGATCTCAGCCGGCGGGTGCGCGCAGCGCCCGGTCCAGGTCCTGCCAGAGGTCCTCGACGTCCTCGATCCCGACGGAGAGGCGCAGCAGGTCCTCGGGGACCGTGAGGGACTCGGTCGCGAACCGGCGGCGACGCTCCAGGCTCGACTCCACGCCGCCGAGGCTGGTCGCGGGCACCCACAGGCGCACGGCACCGACGACGGCGTCCGCGCCCGCGGCCCCGCCACGAGGTCGGACGCCGAGGATCGAGCCGTACCCGGTCATGAGTCGCGACGCGCGCTCGTGCCCGGGGTCCGTCGGCAGGCTCGGGTGGCGCACCTCGACGACGTCGGGGTGGTCGGCGAGGCGCCGCGCCAGCTCGGCGGCGTTCGCCTGGGCGCGCTCGACGCGCAGCGCGAGGGTGCGCAGGCCGCGCAGCGCGAGCCACACCTCGAACGGACCCGGGATCGACCCGTGGAGCGTCCGGTAGGAGCGCAGCGTCGCGGTGAGCTCGGCCGTGCGCGCGACGGCGGCGCCGAGGACGACGTCGGAGTGCCCGGCGAGGTACTTCGTCACCGAGTGCACGACGACGTCCGCGCCGTGCGCGAGCGGCTGCTGTCCGAGCGGGGTCGCGAACGTGTTGTCGACGGCGGTGAGCACGCCGCGGTCACGAGCGGCCGCGAGCAGCACGGGCAGGTCGGCGACCTCGAGCATGGGGTTCGTCGGGGACTCGACGAGCAGGAGCGAGGCGCCGTCGAGCGCGGCGATCACCTGGTCGGTGTCCGCGACGTCGACCCGGACGACCTCGACCCCTGCGCGCGCCGCGAGGTCGTCGGCGAAGCCGAGCGTCACCTGGTAGGCGTGCCGGGGGAGCACGACCTTGCCGCCGGCGGGCACGAGCGAGAACACCGCCGCGATCGCCGCCATCCCGGACCCGAAGGCCACGCCCGGGTGCTCGCCCCCCTCGAGCGCGGCGAGCGCCTCCTCGAACGGGTGCCACGTCTCGGTGTCCATGCGCGTGTACAGGAGTTCGCCGGGCTGCTGTACACCCTGCGAGACGTACGTCGAGGACAGGACGATCGGCGGGTTCACGGGCGCGCCCTGCGCGCGCTCGGGCCGTCCGGCGGCGACGGCGACGGTCGCGGGAGAGAGGGCGGCGGGCACGTGCGGGTCGTTCATGGCGGCAGCGTACGCCCGGCCGCACGACGGATGCCCCGGACGGTCACCTCCTGGCACGGTCCCGGTCCTGCCGAGCATGCGGTCGTCGCCCGTCCGGTGGTCGGGATCGGCGACAGCCGCATGCTCGGCGGTCGATCGCGAGACTCAGTCCAGCGGGCCCAGCAGGGACTGGGCGACCGTCGAGTGGGCCGACTCGTCGTCGGACGGGTGGAAGATCCCGGCCAGCACGTCGCGGTACAGGCGGCCCAGCTCGTTGCCCGCGAAGTAGCTCGACCCGCCGGCGACGCGCACCATCTGGTCGACGACCGTCTTCGCCGTCTCCGTGGCGCGCACCTTGAGCCCCGCGGTCGCGCGGAACCAGCCGGCGCCGCGGTCGACGAGGGCGTCGAGCTCGCCCGCGACGGTGTCGATCTGCGGCCAGACCGCGTCGAGCGCGAGCGCGGCGTCTGCGAGGCGCCAGCGGATGTCCGGGTCCTGCGCGAGCGACGCGCCGTCGTTCTTCATCGACGTGCGGCGGCGCGCCGCCGCGACGCCGAGCTCGAGCGCGCGCCCCGCGATCCCGGTGTAGACGGACGCGAGGAGGGTCTCGAACGTCGTGAAGATCCCGACGACGAGCGGGTCGAGAGTGGGCCCGGGCGCGAGCCGCCGCACGACGCGGTCGGCGGGCGCGTGCGCGCCGTCCAGCACCGTCGATCGGGACTGCGACGCGCGCATGCCCATCGTGTCCCAGTCGTCGAGCACCTCGACCCCGGCGTCCCGGGCGACGAACGCGTGCACGAGGCGCGGGGCGTCGTCGGACACCGTGTCGAGCCCGAGGACGCCGAGGCGCGTCCACGCGGGCGAGTTGGACGTGAAGATCTTGCGGCCGTGGAACGTGTAGCCACCCGTGCCGTCCGGCCGCGCCTCGGTGCGGGACCCGAGCAGGACGAGGTCGTTGCCGCCCTCGGAGTACCCGAAGCCGAACACCTCGCCGCGACCGGCCTCCTCGAGCAGCCAGTCGAGCGAGGCGTCGCCGCGCTCGTGCAGGTAGCGCGCGACGCCGGTCCACACGTGGTGCATGTTCACCGCGAGCGCCGTCGCGGGGGCCGCGCCCGCGAGGCGCGCCTGCTCGTGCGCGACCTCGCGCAGGCCGAGCCCGGCGCCGCCGAACGACGCGGGCACGAGCGCGCGCAGGTACCCGGCCTCGGTCAGGGCGGCCAGGTCCTCGTCGAAGAAGGCGTTGTCGCGGTCGTAGCCCGCCGCCCGGCCGCGGACGGCCTCGAGCAGGTCGTCGGTGAGGAGGGTGCGGGGTTCGGGGAACGGCGGCGCGAAGGAGGAGGGGGAGGACGACGGGGCGACGGGCGTGGGCATGGCCTGCCTTCGGTCGGGGCGGACGGCGAGAGGCCCCGGCGACGCGCGTCGCCGGGGCCCCTCCACCGTACGCCGGACCGGTCAGCCGACGAGCGCCGGCGTCGGCTCCTCCGGGGACGGCAGGATGCGGCGCAGCACGTCGGCGAGCGTCACGACGCCGACGAACCGCCCGCCGTCCATGACGATCGCGAGCTGCTCGCTCGACTCGCGCATGCGCGCGAGCGCGGCGTGCACGGTCGTCCCCGACGCGAGCACGAACCCGGGACGCGCGAGCTCCCCGGCGAGCCGGTCGTCGGGCTCCAGGAGCGTGTCGCGCACGTGCACGACCTTCGGGACGACGCTCCCGTTCTGGACGAGGATCCGCAGGTGCCCCGACCGGGCCGACGCGGCACGCACGTCCGCGGCCGTGGCCGTCGCGGGGACCGACGTCGGGCGGCCCTCGGCCGGCACGAGCGCGTCGACCGTGAGGGTCTCGAGCTCGATGACGCCCGAGATCTGCACGCGGTACGACGCCTCGAGCGCACCGACGTTCGCCGAGTGCTCGACGAGGTGGCGCAGGGTCGCGGGATCCTGCCCGCCGCCCTCGACGTTCTCGACGGGCTCGACGCCCACGGCCCGCACGCAGCGGTTCGCGAGCGCGTTGAGCCAGCGCAGGAGCGGACGGAACGCCCACATGAACCCGCGCATCGGGAGCGCCAGCAGGGTGGCCGAGCGCTCCGGGTGGGCGATCGCCCACGACTTGGGCGCCATCTCCCCGATGACGAGGTGCAGGAACGTCACGATGACGAGCGCGAGCACGAAGCCCGCGACGTCGGCGGCCCACAGGGGCGCGCCCCAGGTCTCGAAGACCGGGGTGAGCCAGTGGTGCACCGCGGGCTTGGTGATGGCGCCGAGCGCGAGGGTGCACGCCGTGATGCCGAGCTGGGCGCCCGCCATGAGCAGGGTCAGCTCGTTCGAGCTGCGCAGCGCCGCGCGCGCGGCGCGGCTGGTCGGAGCGGCGTCCTCGAGGCGGTGCCGCTTGGCGCCGAGGAGCGCGAACTCCACGGCGACGAAGAACGCGCTGAGCGCGATGATCGCGACGGTCGCCACGACGACGACCCAGGGGTTGCTCATCGGGTCTCCTTCGCTGCGTCCGCCGGGTGGGCAGCCTCGTGCGTGGTGGGGTGTGCGACGTCCACGGCCGGGGCGTCGCCCCGCTGCTCGACCAGCCGGACGCGCACGAGGCGCGGCACGTGCCGCTCGACAGACAGGACGTCGACCACGAGCGTGCGGTGCACGGGCTCGTCGTGGACGAGGTCGGCCGGGTCGTCCGGCAGCGGGACCTCGATCGTGTCGCCCGCGCGGGGCAGGGCGCCGTGCTGGGCGATGAGGAGCCCGGAGACCGTCTCGTGGTCGCCGCGCGGCAGGTCGTGCCCGAGCGCGCGCTCCGCCTCGTCGACGTGGACGTCGCCGCCCATGACCCACACGCCGTCGTCCTCGGCCGTGACCGTGACGGGCTGCTCCGGGTCGTGCTCGTCGGTGATCTCGCCCACGAGCTCCTCGGCGAGGTCCTCGACCGTGAGCACGCCGGTGAAGCCGCCGTACTCGTCGATGACGCACGCGAGCTGGTTGCGCGTGGAGTTGAGCTGCCCGAGCGCGTCGGGCAGCGTCATGGTCGTCGGCAGCACGACGGCCGGTCGCATGAGATCGGTGACGGGCGCGTCGTCGGGCAGGTCGGTCGCCAGGACGTCGGCGAGCTGGACGACGCCGAGCGGCTGGTCCGTCTCGTCGACCACGGGGTAGCGGGTGTGGGCGCGGGCCATGAGCTCGCGGACCTCGGCGACGGTCGCCTCGGGGCGGACCGTCCCGACGCGCGAGCGCGGGATCATCGCGTGCTCGACGTCCCGCTGGGGGAAGTCGAGGATGCGGTCGAGCAGCACGGACAGCTCGTCGGGCAGGTCCCCGCTCTCGCGCGAGTCGGCCACGATGTGCTCGAGGTCGCGCGCGGTCGCGGTGTTGTCGACGTCGTGCACCGGCTCGATCTTGAGCAGGCGCAGCAGGGCGTTGGACGCCTTGTCGAAGACCGCGATGAGCCAGCCGAACACCGTGAGGTAGGCGGTCGTGGAACGGGCCAGGCCCTTCGCGAGCGGCTCGGCCCGCGCGATGGCGAGGTTCTTGGGGAACAGCTCGCCGAAGAGCATCTGGATGATCGTCGACAGCACGAGGGCGAGGACGGTGCCCACGACCACGCCGACGCCCGTGGGGACGCCCACGCCGCCGAGCATCGTGCCCAACGACTCGCCGATGAGCGGCTCGGCCACGTAGCCGACGAGCAGGCCCGTCACGGTGATCCCGAGCTGGGCCCCGGACAGGACGAAGGAGGTGCGCCGGGTGACGGCGAGCGCGCGCCGGGCCGACTCGTCGCCGGCCTCCGCCTTGGCCCCCAGGCGGGAGCGGTCGACGGTCATGTAGGCGAACTCCTGGGCGACGAAGTACGCCGTCGCCGCCGTGATCGCGAGAACCACGAGGAGACCGAGCAGGAGGGAGAGGAAGGTCGTCATCGTGCCCGCACCGCCCTCCGGTCGTCGGGGACGCGCAGGTGCGTCCGCTCGCTGCCGGGGCCGGTGCGGCCGGGACTATGGTCGGGGTCGTCGGCCGCGGGGGCCTCGAGAGTCGTGTCTTCCACGGCACTCCCAACGCAGGACGGTCCCGGATCGTTCCCGCGGGCGCGTCGGGCCGCGCGGACACGTCCGGTAGGGTCGTCCGCGATGTCCAGCCAGAGCCCCGACCGGTCCGTGCCGTCCACCGACGAGCACCCCACCGGCGCACCCCGCAAGCCCCGCGTCCTCGTGCTGTTCGGCGGCCGCTCCGGCGAGCACGCCATCTCCGCCGCGACCGCCGCGGGCGTGCTGCGCGCGATCGACCGCTCGCGGTACGACGTCGTCCCGGTCGGGATCACGCCGACGGGGGAGTGGGTCCTCGCGGCCGACGAGCCCGCGCGCTGGGAGATCACGGAGGGGCGCCTGCCGCAGGTCGAGCCGACCGGCGAGGAGGTCATCCTGCCGCTGTCGACCGGGCGCCGGGAGCTGCGCGTCCTCACCCCGGGCGACGTCCCGCGCGTGCTCGGCGAGGTGGACGTCGTCTTCCCGCTGCTCCACGGCCCGTACGGCGAGGACGGCACGCTCCAGGGGATGCTCGAGCTCGCCGACGTCCGCTACGTCGGCGCGGGCGTCCTGGCCTCCGCCGTCGGCATGGACAAGCACTTCATGAAGCTCGTGCTCGCCGGCGAGGGGCTGCCCGTCTCCCCGTACACCGTGATCCGCCCGGGCGCGTTCGAGCGCGACCCCGAGGCGTGGACGCAGACCGTGGCGGCCCTCGGCCTGCCCGTGTTCGTCAAGCCCGCGCGCGCGGGTTCGAGCCTCGGCATCTCCAAGGTCGACGACCTCGCAGACCTGCCCGCCGCCATCGCCGCCGCGCAGGAGCACGATCCCAAGGTGATCGTCGAGGCGGGCGTCGTCGGCCGCGAGATCGAGTGCGCCGTCCTCGGGGGCCGCGGCGGTGCGCGCCCGCGCGCGTCGCTGCCCGGCGAGATCGTCGTCACGGGCGAGGCGCACGACTTCTACGACTTCGAGGCCAAGTACCTCGACGAGGCCGGGGTCGAGCTGTCGTGCCCGGCCGACCTGCCCGAGCACCTCGTGGAGCGCGTGCGCGAGATCGCGATCCGGACGTTCGAGGCGGTCGGCGCGGAGGGCCTCTCGCGGGTCGACGTCTTCGTCACGCCCGACGAGCAGGTCGTCGTCAACGAGATCAACACGATGCCCGGCTTCACGCCCTTCTCGATGTACCCGCGCATGTGGGAGAAGTCGGGGCTGAGCTACCCCGAGCTCATCGACGAGCTCGTCGCGCTCGCGCTCGAGCGGCCCACCGGCCTGCGCTGACCCCTCCGCGACGACCCGCCGGGCTCAGCCGACGTCGCCCGTACCGACGCACGCGCGCGTCTGCGGGACCTCCATGACCGCACGGCCCAGGTCCGCGATGAACGACGTGGAGTGGTCCTCGGTCACGGCCGGCGGCACGACGACCTGCACCGCGGGGTCGCGCCCGTAGGTCGTGAACGTCCACGTGCCCTCGTCCTCGACGACGAGCCAGTCCACGGTGCCGCCGTCGGACTCGACGCTCTGGCACGTCGTCGTCGTCGGTCCGGGCACCTCGACGCCGCACCGCAGCGTCACCGCGGCGCCCGGCTCGCCCCAGGCCGCGGTGGCCTGGCTCGTCGTGCCGACCTTCGCCAGGTCCTCGCCGAGGGTCTCCGGCAGCGCGAGCACGACGTCCGCGCACAGCGGGTTCTGGGCGTCGTCCGCCACCGGGACGCCGATGCTCGGTGCGCACGCGGCGGTCGCCGCGACGACGCCGAGGAGCGCCGGCACGGCGACGGTCCGGGTCAGGGGGCGCGACCGGCGGGGCCGGGACGGACCGGGGCGGGTGGACGGCGAGGCGGGAGGGACGGCGTCGAGCACGCGACCACCGTAGCGGCCCGCGGAGGGTGCCCGTGACCGCCCGGGCGGCGACTAGGGTGGCGGCGTGAGCGAGACGCCCCTGCTGGTCCGCGACGTGCCCGAGGAGGCGCTCCTCGCCCGGATCTTCCCTCTGCTGCCCACCGCGCCGACCACCCTCGTCGGGCCGGGGGACGACTGCGCCGTCGTCGCGGCGCCGGACGGCCGCTACGTCGTGTCGACCGACGTCCTCGTCGAGGACCGGCACTTCCGGCGGCGCTGGTCCTCCGGGTACGACGTCGGGTGGCGTGCCGCGGTGCAGAACCTCGCCGACGTGGTGTCGATGGGCGCGCGCCCTGCGGCGCTCGTCGTCTCGCTCGTCATGCCGGGCGACCTGCCCGTCGACTGGGTCACCGGCCTCGCGCGAGGGCTCGCCGACGCCTGCGCGCCCCTCGGTGCCGCGGTCGTCGGCGGGGACCTCTCAGGAGGGGACCAGGTCGTCGTCGCGGTCACCGTCCACGGCGACCTCGAGGGCCGCGAGCCTGTGCTGCGCTCCGGCGCCCGCGAGGGCGACGTCGTCGCCCTCGCGGGGAGCCTGGGCCGGTCAGCGGCAGGTCTCGCGCTGCTCGACGCCGACCGGGCGGACCTCGACGACACGCTCGTCCTCGCGCACCTGCGTCCCGACCCTCCGCTCGCCGCGGGGCCCGTGGCCGCCGACGCCGGCGCGACGGCGATGATGGACGTGTCCGACGGGCTGCTGCGGGACGCGGGACGGATGGCGCGGGCCAGCGGCGTCGTCGTGGACCTGGAGCTCGCCGCTCTGCGTGCGGACCGCGACCGCCTGCGCGCGGTGGCGGCCGCGCTCGACGGCGCGCGCGAGGACGCCGCGAGCGGGGACGGCGACGCCGCGACGGACGGCGACGCCGGGGCGGACGTCGGCGACCTCGCCGAGGGCTGGGTGCTGTCGGGAGGCGAGGACCACGCGCTGCTCGCGACGTTCCCCGCCGACGCCGACCTGCCCGACGCGTTCCGGGCGATCGGCACGGTGCGCACCGTGGACGGCGACGGCGCCGGCGTGCGGGTCGACGGGCGCGTCGCGCACCGCGCGACGGGATGGGACCACTTCCGCGCCTGAGCGCGGTGGTCAGCCCCGGCGGTAGCGGACGGCGGTGAGGTCCTTGCCGCCGATGTCGTCACGGCGCTCGACGCCGTCCGGCGTGAAGCCGTGGCGACGGTAGAAGCGGCGCGCGCGCTCCGCGTCCTCGAGGACCCAGAGCGTGACGGTCGTGCCGGGACGCACCTCGCCGAGCATGGTGCGCATGAGGTCGCGCGCGACGCCGCGCCCCCAGGACTCGGGGTCCAGGTAGATGGCGAAGATCTCGAGGTCGCCCGGCTCGGCGTCCTCGTCGCGGCTGGGACCGAGGGTGGCGAAGCCGATCGTGCGCCCGTCGGCGTCGGCGAGCCACGTGCGGGCGCCGGGGGTCGCGAGGCTCTGGACCCAGTGCTGCTCGCGCTGGTCGTGGTCGAGCGAGGCCAGGTACTCGTCGGGCACGATACCGGCGTACGCGCCCCTCCAGGACGCGATGTGCACGGCTGCGATGGCGCTCGCGTCCGCGGGAGCGGCCGGGCGGATGGTTACCTCGCTCAGTTCCGTCACCATGCACAAAGACTGCCACCGCGGCCCGGATCCGCCAAACCGGTTTGTCCCGATCTTCAGGAGATCTCCGCATCTCGAGGACCGGCGGTCACCGGTCCGACGTGCAGAGACGACGAGAGCGCCTGCCGGATCCGGCAGACGCTCTCGTCACGGTCTCGCGATGCTCAGGCGGGACGGGTGACCTTCCCGGCCTTGAGGCAGGAGGTGCACACGTTGAGACGCTTGGGCGTCCCCGCGACCACGGCGCGCACGCGCTGGATGTTCGGGTTCCAGCGGCGCTTCGTCCGGATGTGGGAGTGCGAGATGCTGTGCCCGAAGCCCGGGCCCTTGCCGCAGACGTCGCAGTTGGCAGCCACGGTTTCTCCTGATCGTCGTGCACGTCGCGCACGCAGCGGCGACGTCCTGAATGGTCTGTAGGGTGTCTCGCCCGGTGTTCCTCGGCGGCTCCTCGACGGTGTCGAGGGCGCGCGAAGCACCCGGGCAACCTCGTCAGGGTAGCCGATCCGAGGGCCCGAGCTCAAACCGGGCGCTCGTCACACTCTCGGACGGCCAGCATGGCCCACCGCGCGCCCCGGCGGCGCGCGCGGTTGACTACCGTGGTCCCGACGGCCCGCGGTGCCGTCCGACCGCCCGGCCGACCGGCCCGGTCGCCCCCGAGTGCGAGGAGCCGGACCGACGTGAGCCCCGGAGCCGACGTGGTCGACGCCGTCGCCGTCGTCGCGTGGGGCCACGGTGGCGTCCGCGCGCTCGCCGCCGCGCGCGAGTCGCTCGACCGCGTGAACGTCTTCCCCGTCGCGGACGCGGACACGGGCACCAACATGTACCTCACGCTCCTCGACGCGGTCCGCGCGCTGCCTGCCGGCGACGCGGCGGGAGCGGCCGACGAGGGCACGGCGGGCGGCGCCGGCGACCTGCTTGTGCGCCTGGCCCGAGGCGCCCTCGTCGGTGCGCGCGGCAACTCGGGCGTCATCCTCAGCGAGTACCTCCGCGGGCTCGCGCTCGCGCTCGCCGAGCACCGGACCGTGACCGGTGCCGCGCTCGCGACCGGCCTCGACCACGCCGCCCGCACCGCCCGCGGAGCGGTGGCCCGCCCCGCGCCCGGCACGATCCTCACGGCGGCCGACGCCGCCGCCCGCGCGGCCGGGGCCGCGACGGAGGGTCCCGGCGCCTCCTCGCCCGCGGTCGTCGCGGCCGCGGCCCGGGACGGGGCGCGGGCCGCGGCGCTGCGCAGCACCGGCGAGCTCGACGTGCTCGCCCGGGCGCAGGTCCTGGACGCCGGAGCCCTCGGCCTGGTGCTCGTCCTCGGCGCGCTCGTCGCGGCGCTCGACGCCCGCGCCCCGGGGTCCGCACCGGGGGACGACGCCGCGGCCTCCGGCACCGTCCCGGTCCGCGCGCTCGGCGGGCACGACGACGCCCGGTCCGCGGGGGCGGGCGTGTCGGAGGTGCTCGGCATGATGGCCGGCATGGTGCCGGTGCCGGGCTCGCCCGGGGCGGCGGGCGCCGGACCGCAGGCCGACCACGAGGGGGGCGAGTTCGAGGTGATGTACGTGGTCGACGTCCCGGTGGGCGGCCCGGCGCACCCCGCGGGCGGGCCCGTCGCGGACCCCGCCGAGCCCCTGCGTGCGGAGCTCGCGCGGATCGGCGACTCCGTCGTCGTGGTGGGCGGTCCGGGGGACCACGGCTCGGGCCTCTGGCAGGCGCACGTCCACACCGACGACCCGATGGCCGCGGTCGCCGTCGGGCGTGCCGCGCTCGCGACCGTGCGGTCCGCGCGGGACGACCGCACGGAGGACCCGACGCCCACGGCGGGGGACGACGTGGTGCTGCGCCAGGTGCGGGTCCGGCACCTCCCGGGGCGCCACGAGCAGGGCCACGTCCTGGACACCGCTGCCGACGGGCCGCACGACGCCGAGGCGGGCGCACCCGCGGCGGCGGGCGGCCCGGGGCTGGTCGCGGTGACGGCGGCGCCCGGGCTCGTCGCGGACCTCGCCCGGGCGGGCGCCGTCGTGCTGCTGCGGGAGGGCCCCGGCCCGCTCGACCTGACCGCCCTGCGCCGTGTCGCGGTCGACGCCCGCGCGACGCACGTCGCGCTCCTGCCCGGTGCGGACCTCGCCGAGGACGACGTCGCAGCCCTGCGCGCGACCCTGCGCGACGACGGGGTCGAGACGCTCGAGGTGCTGCCCGCGTCGACCGACGTGCACGTCGCGGTGGCGCTCGCCGCCGCCCAGCTCGTGGAGCCCGCTGCCGCGCAGCGGCTCGACGCGGCCCGCTCGGCGCTCGCCGCCGTCCGGTGGGCCCGTCTCGGCGCCACGGGGGTGCCCGCGTCGGAGCTGGTGCAGCGGCTGACGGACCTGCTCCGACCGCTCCTGGCGCCCCTCGGCGCGCTCGTCACGGTGCTCGCCGACGACGACGTGCCGGCCGTGGCCCTCGACGCGCTCGCGGCGCACGCTACCGAGGGCGGCGCCGAGGTCGTGCTCCTGCGCTCGGGGCGCGACGGCGGTGTGGTGACGGTCGCCGTCGAGGGGCCGGAGGCCGAGGGCGACGACAGGGAGGACACCGTGGAGGCCGAGCGATGAGCGACCGCCTGTCCGAGCCGCTGACCCGCGCGGTCGGCACGCGCAGCGCGGGCCCGCTGGCGAAGCTGGGCCTCGAGACCGTCGGGGACCTCTTGCGCCACTACCCCCGACGCTACGGGGACCCGGGGCGCCTCACGGACCTCGGGGGCCTCGCGCTCGGCGAGCACGTGACGATCGTCGCGCAGGTCCGCAGCGCGACCGTCCGGCGCATGCGCAACCGTGCGGGCGCGATCCTCGAGGCGGTCGTGACCGACGGCCCGCAGCAGCTCTCGCTCACGTTCTTCGCCAAGAGCCCGAACGTCCTGCGCTACCACGAGCAGCGGCTCGCCCCGGGACGGCACGGGCTCTTCACGGGGGTGGTCGGGCTGTACCGCGGCACGCGGCAGCTCACGCACCCCGACTACAAGATCATCGGGGTCGACGACGACGCCGAGGACGCGGAGAGCGCCGTGCTCGAGGCGAGCCGGCCCATCCCCATCTACCCCGCGAGCGCGAGCATCCCGAGCTGGAAGATCCAGCCCGCGGTGCGCACCGTGCTCGACCCGCTCCGCGAGGAGGACGTCCCGGACCCGCTGCCGGACGCCGTCCGCGAGCGGCACGGGCTCGGGACGCGGCTCGAGGCGCTGCGCGACGTGCACGAGCCCTACGACGAGAAGCAGTGGCGGCGGGGCCGCGACCGGCTGCGGTACGAGGAGGCGTTCGTCCTGCAGGCGGCGCTCGCCCAACGCCGCGCCCGCGCCGCGGCCGAGCCGGCGACGGCCCGCCCTCCCCGCGGACCGGGGGAGCCGAGCATCCTCGCCGACTTCGACGCCGCCCTCCCGTTCACGCTGACGACGGGCCAGCGTGAGGTCGGGGCGGAGATCGCGGCGGACCTCGCGCTCGCGCGGCCCATGCAGCGGCTCCTGCAGGGCGAGGTGGGCTCTGGGAAGACGGTCGTCGCGCTGCGCGCCATGCTCCAGGTGATCGACGCCGGCGGGCAGGCGGCGCTCCTGGCCCCGACCGAGGTGCTCGCCGCGCAGCACGCGCGCACCCTGCGCGCGCTGCTCGGGCCGCTCGCGGAGGGCGGGTTCCTCGGGGGCGCCGAGCACGGGACGCGTGTGGCGCTCCTCACGGGGTCGCTCGGCGCCGCCGCCCGCAAGGAGGCCCTGCTGGACGCTGCGAGCGGGGCGGCGGGGATCGTCGTCGGCACGCACGCGCTGCTGTCCGAGAACGTGCAGTTCGCCGACCTCGGCCTCGTCGTCGTGGACGAGCAGCACCGGTTCGGGGTCGAGCAGCGCGACGCCCTGCGTGCCAAGGCCCGCACGGCCCCGCACCTGCTCGTCATGACCGCGACCCCCATCCCGCGGACCGTCGCGATGACCGTGTTCGGCGACCTCGAGACGTCGTCGCTCACGGAGATCCCGGCCGGACGCGCGGGCATCACGACCCACGTCGTGCCCGCCGGCAACGAGGCCTGGATGGAGCGCACCTGGGCGCGCGTGCGCGAGGAGGTCGACGCCGGGCACCGCGCGTACGTGGTGTGCGCGCGCATCCATCCGGACGAGCCGGACGCGGAGGGGCCGCCCACGGGGACCGACGACTTCGACGAGGTGCCCGACTTCCTCCTCGATCCCGACGCCCCGGACGCCTCGGACCGCGCGCCCCTGCGGGCCGTGCTCGAGGTCGCCGAGGAGCTGCGCGGCCACCCGCGGCTCGCGGGGCTCGACGTCGGGGTGCTGCACGGGCAGATGGCCCCGGCGGACAAGGACGCCGTGATGGCCGACTTCGCGTCCGGCGCCGTCCAGGTCCTCGTCTCGACGACCGTCGTCGAGGTCGGCGTCGACGTCCCCGAGGCGACGGCGATGGTCGTGCTCGACGCGGACCGGTTCGGGATCTCCCAGCTCCACCAGCTCCGCGGGCGCGTCGGCCGCGGCTCCGCGGCCGGGCTGTGCCTGCTCGTCTCGACCGCGCAGCCCGGCACGCCCGCCGCGACCCGCGTCGAGACCCTCGCGCGCACCACCGACGGGTTCGAGCTCGCGACCGTCGACCTCGAGCTGCGCAGCGAGGGGGACGTCCTCGGCGCCGCGCAGTCGGGGCGTGCGAGCTCCCTACGGCTCCTGCGCGTCGTCAAGGATGCCGACGTCATCGCGACCGCGCGCACCGACGCGGCCGCCGTCGTGGCGGAGGACCCCGACCTGACCGACCACCCCGTGCTCGCCGCCGCGATCCGCGACCAGCTCGACCCCGAGCGCGAGGAGTTCCTCGAACGAGCGTGACGGGGGAGAGCGACCGCCTCCGCCCGGGTCGCGGTCCGGTCGCGCCGCGGCCGGGCGCGTCGCGACGGAGGTGCCGCGTGCGTCGCGCGCCGCGACCCGTGCGTAGGGTGGGCGCGTGACGAGGATCGTGGCGGGAACAGTCGGTGGGCGCACCCTGCAGGTCCCGCCCCGCGGGACGCGGCCGACGAGCGAGCGCGTCCGCGAGGCGATCTTCTCCCGGCTCGAGCACCTCGGTGTCGTCGTCGACGCGCACGTCCTCGACCTCTACGCCGGCTCGGGCGCGCTCGGACTGGAGGCCGCGAGCCGCGGCGCCGCCGACGTGACGCTCGTCGACTCCGCCCGGGTCGCCGCCGACGTCGCCCGGCGCAACGTCGCGACCCTCGGCCTGTCGAACGTGCACGTCGTCGCGCAACCCGCCGAGACGTTCGTCGCCGGCGTGGCCGCGGACGCGGCGCAGCGGGCGGCGGTCGGCGGGGCGGACGGGAAGCCGACCGGTCGCGCGTCCCGTGGCCCGTACCACCTCGTGCTCGTCGACCCGCCGTACGACGTCACCGCAGAGGCCCTCGAGCGCGTGCTCGCCCACCTCGCGGTGCCTGGTGTCCTCGACCCGGCCGCCGTCGTCGTCGTCGAGCGCTCGACCCGCACCCCCGAGCCGGCCTGGCCGTCGGGCTGGGAGGTCGTCGCGCGCAAGGACTACGGCGAGACGACGGTGTACTTCGTCGGCCCCGAGCTCCCCGACGAGACGTAGACCCACGCGCCGAAGGAGCTCGCCCCGGCGGGATGGACCCCTCGCTCCGGCCGAGCGTGCGGTCGTCGCCCGTCCCCGGCGCGGAACGGCGGTCGCGGCAGACGCTGCCGTCAGGTCAGGGGCGCGGAGGTCTCGTCGGGGGAGAGGAGGCCGACGGGGACGGTCGCGAGGGCTGCGGGGTCGGCCGGGTCGACGAGCGCGACGCGGTCCCCGGACGCGGCGTCGAGCAGGCGCTGGGTCGCGGCGTCGTCGGCCAGCGCGCCCTCGCTCGCGCGGAGGTTCTCCGCGAGGAAGGCACGCAGGGGCGCTGCCGGGACGTCGTCGGGCGTGCCCGGGCCCAGCGGGAACGACACGAGGAGGAGCGCCGGGACGCGCTCGCCGCCGGGGCCGTCGCCGGGCTGGAAGTAGGGGAGCGCGAGGACGCGCGCGCCGAGCCGCGCGTAGAAGCGCAGCCGGGCGACGGGGTCGCCGTGCGCCTCGCTGCCGGCGTGGTGGGCCGGGTGCTCGACCTCCCCGACGACGAGGAGCGGGTCGAGCGTGCGCCAGTCGGCGAGCGCCGCGGCGACGAGCCGGCCGCCGACCCCGCCGCCGCGCCGGCCGGGCGCGATCGCGAGGTAGAGGACGAGGAGGACGCGCGCGTCGGGGAACCACTCGCCGACGACGCCGGCGACGACGCGCCCGTCCTCCACCACGCCGAGGCTGCGCAGGCGCCCGGTCGCGTGGTCGTCGAGGAGCTCGTCGACGTCCACGAGCTCGGCGGGCGGGAACGACGGCGCGAGCACGTCGTGGTGGAGCGAGCGCACCAGCTCGGGCGTGGTGAGCGGGACGACGACGGGTTCCTCCGGGGCGGTCACGCCGACCATCGTCGCGCGCGACGGAGATCCGCGCCCGCCCGGCCGCGCCGCCGCCGTCCGCGCGACGCCGTGTACTACCGTGACGAGGTGACCACAGCCGTCTGTCCCGGGTCGTTCGACCCGATCACCCTGGGCCACCTCGACATCGTCCGACGCGCCCGCGCGCTCTTCGACGAGGTCGTCGTCGGCGTCGCACGGAACGCGTCGAAGTCGGCGCTGCTGAGCGTCGACGAGCGCGTCGCGCTGGCCCGCGCGGCCGTCGAGGACGCCGGGCTGGCCGGGGTGCGCGTCGAGGTCGTGCCGGGGCTCCTGGTGGACTTCTGCCGCGAGACCGGGGCGGGCGCCGTGGTCAAGGGACTGCGCGGTGGCGCGGACTTCGACGCGGAGCTGCCGATGGCGCTCATGAACCGGCACCTGGCCGGCGTCGAGACCGTGTTCGTCGCGGGCGACGCCGCGCTCCTGCACGTCGCGTCGTCGCTCGTGAAGGACATCGCGCGGTACGGGGGGCCGGTGGACGACCTCGTCCCGCCGGGGGTGGGCGACGCCGTCCGTGCGGCGCTGGCACGGGTGCAGGGGAGCAGCAGGTGAGCACGACGGGAAGGACCGGGTACGTGAGCGAGCAGCAGGACCGGCGGGTGCCGCACGAGGACCGCGCGACGGAGGAGGCGCAGGTCGGGCTGAACGCGATCCTCGACGACCTGACGCACCTCGTGGAGACGGCGCGCGCGATGCCCATGTCGTCGTCGGTGCTGGTGCACAAGGGCGACGCCGTCGCGCTCCTGGACGAGCTGCGCGGCGCGCTGCCCGAGCAGCTCGCGCACGCGGACGAGGTGCTCGCCCAGGCGGACGCGGTGCTCGAGGATGCGCACCGGCAGGCGGAGGAGATCCTCACGACGGCGCGGGCGCGGGCGATCGAGCTCGTGCAGGCGGAGCAGGTCGTGGTCCAGGCGGAATCGCGGGCCCGCGAGATCGTCGACGAGGCCGACGAGGCCGCGGCGGTGCTCAGGCGTGACGCGGACGACTACTGCGACCGCAGGCTCGCGGACTTCGAGGTCGACCTCGGCAAGCTGCTCGCGCAGGTCCAGGGCGGGCGGGCGAAGCTCGCGGACCGCCTCGGGGGCCGTGTCGGCGAGCCGGAGGAGTCGCCGTTCCCGGCGACGATGCGCGAGCGCACAGGCGACCGGGCCGGCCGCTGACGCCCGCACCGGTCCGGGAGCGGCACGCCGCGGCAGGTGGCGGTCGAGCCGTCACGTGACGTAGGATCGATCTTTGGCTCGACGCATCACGCGTCGGCCTGTGCCTGGCAGTCGCCGTCGAGCGGCCGTCGGCCCCCGACCATCGTTGACCATCCGTCCGCGGGCCCCCACGCCCGCGGCCTCCGATCCTGGAGCGCGCCATCACCGCCGAGAAGACGTCGCCGCTCGTGCTCGACACGCACGAGCTCGGTCGGCGACCCGGGAGCATGCGGACGGTCGTCGCGACCGTCCCCGCGCCCGCCGACCTCGGTACCGCGGTCATCGGCATCCCCGAGGGCAGCGAGCTCGAGCTCGACCTGCGCCTCGAGGCCGTGATGGAGGGTGTGCTGGTCTCCGGGACGGTGACGGGGCACGCGGTCGGGGAGTGCGTGCGCTGCCTCGACACGGTCCACGAGGACGTCACGGTCGAGCTCGGCGAGCTGTTCGCCTACCCGGAGCGGGCGAAGGCCGCCCAGGAGTCGGGAGACGACCTGGAGGACGCCGAGGACGTGTACGACCTCGACGGCGACCTCGCGGACATCGAGCCCGCGCTACGGGATTCGGTCGTCACTGCACTACCATTCAGTCCGGTGTGCCGAGCGGACTGCCCGGGGCTGTGCTCCGAGTGCGGGGCGCGTCTGGCGGACGACCCGGGGCACACGCACGACCTTGCCGACCCTCGTTGGTCGGCGCTGGAGAGCATGTTCGACACCTCGAACGTGTCCGACGAGACGAAAGAGAGCTAGCCGTGGCTGTTCCGAAGCGCAAGATGTCGCGCAGCAACACCCGTGCGCGTCGTTCGCAGTGGAAGACGACCGCCGCGAACCTCACCACCTGCCCGCAGTGCAAGGGCGACAAGCTGTCGCACGCGGCGTGCCCGACGTGCGGTACCTACAAGGGCCGCCAGTACGCCGAGGCGCTGCGCACCGAGCACGCAGGCTGAGGCGCGTGGCACCGGCTGCACCGGCATCCGGTCTTCTCGAGAAGCTCGGGGTCCATCTGGACCCCGAGCTTCTCGTGCTTGCGCTCACGCACCGGTCGTTCGCGCACGAGAACGGCGGCATCCCCACGAACGAGCGTCTCGAGTTCCTCGGTGACACCGTCCTGGGCCTCGTCGTCACGGAGACCCTCTACCGCCGCCACCCCGACCTGTCCGAGGGCGAGCTCGCCAAGATGCGGGCGGCGACCGTCTCCCAGAAGTCGCTCGCCGCGATCGCGCGCCGGCTCGGCCTGGGGCAGTACGTGCTGCTCGGCAAGGGCGAGATCCGCACGCGCGGCAACGACAAGGACTCGATCCTGTCGGACACGGTCGAGGCGATCATCGGCGCGGTCTACCTGAGCCACGGGCTCGAGCCCGCACGGGGCCTCGTGCTCCGGCTCGTCGAGCCGACGCTGGCGGCCGCCGCGGGGCTCGGCGCCGGGCTCGACTGGAAGACGTCGCTCCAGGAGGCGGCCGCGGCCGCGGGGCTGAGCGCGCCCTCCTACTCGAGCGACGCCGTCGGGCCGGACCACGCGCGCGTCTTCACCTCGTACGTGCACCTCGACGGCCGGCTCTACGGGACCGGCAGCGGCACCGCGAAGAAGTACGCCGAGCAGGAGGCCGCCGAGCGCGCCTACCGTGCCCTGGCGACCGAGCGCGCGGAGCCGGAGCCGTCCGACGAGCGTGCGACCACGACGGTGGAGGCGGCCGAGGACGCCGGTGCCTGAGCTGCCCGAGGTCGAGACCGTCCGCGACGGCCTCGACCGCCACGTGCTGGGCTCGCGGGTCGTCGACGTCGAGGTGCTGCGCGACTACAGCGTGCGGCGCCACGACGGCGGCCCGGCCGACTTCCGGGACCAGCTCCTCGGCCAGCGGCTCGACGCCGCCGTGCGCCGCGGCAAGTTCCTCTGGCTCCCGCTCGTGCCCGGCGGGCCGACGGGTGGGCCCGACGACGGCCCCGCGGCCGCGCTGCTGGCCCATCTCGGGATGTCGGGCCAGCTCCTGGTGCGCTCGGGGCCCGGCCTCGGGGAGCGGTCGCCGCACCTGCGCGTGCGCCTCGTGCTCGAGCCCGACGGCGCCGGCCCGGCGGGCGCGCTCGCGCTCGACTTCGTCGACCAGCGCACGTTCGGGCACCTGTCCGTCCAGGACCTCGTGCCCACGCCCGACGGCGCCCCGGGCGGCCTCGGCTCCGACCTCGCCGCGGTGCCCGGCCCGGTCGCGCACATCGGTCGCGACCTCCTCGACCCCGCCCTGCGGCGCGACGACGTCGTGGACGCGATCCGCCGTCGTCGGACCGGCGTGAAGCGCGCGCTGCTCGACCAGACGGTCGTGTCCGGGGTGGGCAACATCTACGCCGACGAGGCGTTGTGGCGCGCCCGCCTGCACTTCGCGCGCGCCACGGACACGCTGCGCCGCCCGGAGGCGCACCGCCTGCTCGACGCCGCCGCCGAGGTGATGACGGAGGCGCTCGCGCAGGGCGGCACGAGCTTCGACGCGCTCTACGTCAACGTCAACGGGCAGTCCGGCTACTTCTCGCGCTCGCTCGCGGTGTACGGGCAGGAGGGCGAGCCGTGCCCGCGCTGCGGCACGCCGGTGCGCCGCGACGAGTTCATGAACCGCTCGTCCTACACGTGCCCGCGCTGCCAGCCGCGCCCCCGCAACGGCCGCTGGTAGTTCGTCGGTCCGCCCACCGCCGCCCCGGCGTCGGCTCTCCGTTCGTCTCGCCGTCGTCGCAGGGTCAGCGGGGGACGACGTTGCGGAGCTCGCGGCCCGTGCGGAGCGCGTCGAGGTTGGCGTTCACGAGGTCCGAGGCGCGCTGGGGGCGGTTGCCCGCGACGTGCGGGGTGAGGATCAGGCGGGGCGCGTCCCACAGGGGTGACGTCTCCGGCAGGGGCTCGGTCTCCGTGACGTCGAGCGCGGCGCCGCCGAGGCGGCCGTCGCGCAACGCCGCGACGAGCGCGTCCTCGTCGACCGTGGCACCGCGGCCGACGTTGACGAAGACCGCGTGGTCGGGGAGCTGGTCGATCCGGACCGCGTCGAACGCGTGCCGCGTCGCGTCGAGGGCGGGCAGCAGGGAGACGAGGACGTCGGTCGTCGCGAGGACGTCCGGCAGGTCGTCGTCGGTCACGACAGGGAACCCGTGGCGTTCGCCGCGCGCGCTCGCGACGCCGGTCACGTCGGCGCCCAGGGCGGCGAGCAGCGGGGCGAGCCGCGCCGCGATCGAGCCGAACCCCCAGATCGTCACGCGCGCGCCGTCGAGCGTGTACCGCGCGGCGGTCGCGGGGTCGGCCTGCGCCCGGTTCACGGCGGTGTCCCAGCGGCGCTCGCGCTGCGCCGCCCCGAGGACGTCGAGCCGCCGTACCGCCGCGAGGACGAGGGCGAGCGCGTGCTCGGCGACGGGGCCGTCGTGCAGCGACCGGCCCGACGTGACCGTCACCTCGGGCCCGAACCCGGCGGCCAGCACCGCGTCCGGGCCCGCTGCGAGCGTCTGGACCCAGCGCAGGCGCGTGAGCCGCGCGGCAGCGTCCGCGAGGTTCGCGGGGGTGTTCGCCCACGTCACGAGGACCTCGGCGTCGGCGTCCTCGGGACGGAACGGCGCGGCGGCGTCGTAGCGGACGACGGCGTCGCCCGGCCCGGCGTGCACGTCGAGGGCGATGGTGCTGGGCACGAGGATCTTCAACGCTGCTCCCGGGGTGGTCCGTCGAGGTCGCGGCCTGCCCGGTGCGGGACGGGCCGCCTCGCGAACGTATCACCGCCCGCTCGGCCCTCCCACCTGCGCTTCCGCAGGCGCGACGTCGCTCCCGGCGATATGTTCGCGGTGTTCCGACGACGCGCCCTCCGCGCGCCGTCCCGGTCGGCCCCGCGGGGTCACGGCTTCGGGGGTGGGGATGGGCTCGTCCACGGGCGCGCCGACGCACGCTGAGGTGCGCGCGGCGATCACGGCACGGACGCCGAAGAACTACATCACGTGGCTCACGCTCGCGTTCATGATCACGTCGTCGGTCGCGAGCTTGCGGGCGGCCCCGACGATGGCGGTCTACGGCCTGGCGGCCGTGTTCCTCTACGTCGTGCCCGCGCTCGTGTTCCTCCTGCCGACGTCGCTCGTGTCCGCCGAGCTCGCGTCCGGCTGGTCGGGCGGGGTGTACCGGTGGGTCGCCGACGGCGTGTCGAAGCCGCTCGGCTTCCTCGCGATCTGGTGCCAGTTCGCGATGACGATCTTCTACTACCCGAGCCTGCTCGGGTACGTCGCGAGCACGTTCGCGTATGTCATCAACCCGAGCCTGGCGAGCAACGGGCTGTACGTGGCGATCGTCATCGTCGTGCTCTTCTGGACGGGCGTGTGGCTCTCCTCCCAGGGCACCAAGACGGTCGCCGGGCTGTCGAGCTGGGGCCTGATCATCGGCACGCTCATCCCGGCCGCGATCCTCGTCGTGCTCGGCATCGTGTTCCTCGGTCAGGGCAACCCGTCGGCCGCGCCGATGGACGCGCAGCACCTGCTGCCGGCCTGGACGGGCCTCGCGTCCCTCGTGCTCATCGTCAACAACTTCCTGTCCTACGCGGGCATGGAGATGAACGCGGTGCACGTGACGAGCCTGCGCAAGCCCGCGTCGGAGTTCCCGCGGTCGATGTTCCTCGCGATCGGGCTCGTGCTCCTCATCTTCATCCTCCCGGCCGTCGCCATCAGCTGGGTCATCCCGGCCGACCAGCTCAGCCTCACCGCGGGCGTCATGCAGGCGTTCGACGCGTTCTTCGCCAACTTCGGCGTGAGCTGGCTGACGCCGATCCTCGGCCTCATGCTCATCGCGGCGTCCCTCGGGGGGATGCTCACCTGGCTCGCCGGACCGTCCAAGGGCCTGCTCACCGTCGCGCGCGAGGAGGGCTACCTGCCGCCGTTCCTCCAGCGCCTCAACAAGCACGGCGTGCAGCAGAACATCCTCGTCACGCAGGGCATCATCACGACCGGGATCGCGCTCCTCTACGCGTTCATCCCGGACGTGTCGAGCGCCTACTGGATCCTGTCCGTCATCACGACGCAGGTGTACCTCGTGATGTACCTGCTGCTGTTCGTCGCGGCCGTGCGGCTGCGCCGTCGTGCACCCGACCACCCGCGCGGCTACCGCGCCCCGGCGCTCACGCTCCTGTGCGTCGTCGGGTTCTGCGCGTCGGTGGCCGCGATGATCATCGGGTTCGTGCCGCCCGCCCAGTTCTCGAGCGGGAACGTCGGGGTGTACGTGCTCATCGTGGGCGGCGGCCTCGGCATCATCGGCCTGCTCGTGCCGGCGCTGTTCTACCTGCTGCGCAAGCCGTCCTGGAAGGACCCGGAGGCCGCGGCCATCGCGGCGGCGGACGAGGCGGGGGAGGGCGAGGCGGCATGAGCTCGACGCGCCCCGACCACGTCCCCGTGCACGAGCCCGAGCCGGCCTCGTCCAAGCGGTGGGTGACGTACACCGCCGCCGCGCTGCTCCTGGTCGCGCTCGGCGCGGTCATGCTCATCGTCTTCGACAACGTGCGGTCCAACCGCGACGCGCGCGAGGCCGAGCAGAAGGCGGCCGAGCTGCACGACCGCTTCGCCGAGATCGGGATCACGGCCTTCAGCGAGGAGACGATCGCCGACGTGCTCGGCGACGACGGCGGCGGGTTCTGCACCGACCCGGCGGCGCTCGTCGAGGCGACGGCGAACCTCGGCGCCGCGAACGGTGCGGCCGGACCGGGTCTGCGCCCGTCCGTGCTCGACGAGCGCCGCCTCGAGGGCGACCGCCTCGTCATCGAGGTGTACTGCCCGGACCAGCTCGACGAGTTCGACGCCTACGTCGACTCGCTCGACCTCGACCCCGGCCGGACGACGGAGCCGGGCAGCGACACCACCGAGGGTGCCGACGGCACCCCGACCGAGGAGGACGCGTGAACCAGGCGAGCGACCAGCCGGAGGACCGGACCGGCACTCACGGCGACGGGCACGTCGAGGAGGTGCGCGCCGCGGTGCGGGGCCTCGTGCCCCGCGCGCTCGACGACCTGCGCACGCTCGTCGCCATCCCGTCCGTCGCCGACGAGCGCCTCTTCCCGCGCGCCGAGTGCGAGCGCGCCGCGCAGTGGGTCGCCGACGCCTTCCGCGCCGAGGGGATCGACACGCGTCTCGAGGTCACGCCCGACGGGTCGCAGGTCGTGCTCGGGCACCGCCCCGGCCCCGACGGCGCGCCCACGGTGCTCCTCTACGCGCACTACGACGTGCAGCCGCCCCTCGACGACGCCGCGTGGACGACCCCGCCGTTCGAGCTCACCGAGCGCGACGGCCGGCTCTACGGCCGCGGCGCGGCCGACTGCAAGGGGAACATCGTCACGCACCTCACCGCGCTCCGGGCGCTGCGCGCGCTCGGCGGCGAGGACTACCCCGTGGGGGTCCGGCTCGTCGTCGAGGGCTCCGAGGAGCAGGGGACGGGGGGCCTCGACCGGTGGGTCGAGGCGAACCCCGGGGCGCTCGCGGCCGACGCGATGCTCATCCAGGACACGGGCAACGCCGAGCTCGGCCTGCCGACGCTCACCGTGACGCTGCGCGGCGCGGCGAACGTCGTCGTGCACGTCGAGGCGCTCGAGGGCGAGATCCACTCCGGCATGTTCGGCGGCGCCGCCCCCGACGCGCTCGCGGCTCTCGTCGCGATCCTCGCGAGCCTGCGCGACGAGAACGGCGACACGACCATCGACGGCGTGCCGGCCGCCGTCGGGCATGGGACGTGGGACGGCGTCGCGTACGACGAGGACCAGTTCCGCCACGACGCGGGCGTGCTCGACGGCGTCCGGCTCGTCGGGACGGGCAGCGTCGCCGACCGGCTCTGGGCGCGTCCGGTGGTGACGATCCTCGGGATCGACGCGCCGAGCGTCGTCGGCTCGGCCGCCGCGATCCAGCCCCGCGCCTCGGCGCGGCTCAACCTGCGGGTCCCTCCCGGCTCGGACGCCCAGGACCTGCAGGACAAGCTGGTCGCGCACCTGAAGGCCCACGCGCCGTGGGGGGTGCGGGTGCGCGTGGAGCGCGACGCCGTCGGGCAGCCGTTCGCGGCCCGCACGAGCGGGCACGTCTTCGACACGCTCACGGCGGCGCTCGCGGACGCGTACGGGCGCGAGACGGTCACGGCGGGGCAGGGCGGGTCGATCCCGCTGTGCAACGTGCTCGCCGGGCAGTACCCGGGCGCGGAGATCGTGCTGCTCGGCGTCGAGGAGCCTGCGTGCCTCATCCACGCGCCCAACGAGTCGGTCGCGCCGAGCGAGATCGAGAACCTCGCGGTCGGCGAGGCGCTGTTCCTCGCGCGCCTCGGCGAGGGCTGAGGCGCGGACTACCGCGGTGCGGGCGCCTCCTGGTCGAGCGCCCACCGGTAGGCGGGGAGCCCGAGCAGGTCGGCGTGCGTCCCGCGCGCGATGACGCGTGCCGGGCCGTCTCCGGTGCCCTCGGGCACTCCGAGGAGCAGCACCTCGTCGACCGCCTCCAGCGCGCTGAGCCGGTGCGTCGCGAGGACGACGCCGCGCCGGCCGCCCCCGGCCGACGCGCCCCGCGGTGCGCGGGTCGTCGCGACGAGGTGCCGCACGAGCGCGTCGGCGCCGGCCGCGTCGAGGTGCTCGGCCGGCTCGTCGAGCAGCAGCAGCGGTGCCGGCGACAGCAGCGCGCGCGCGACGAGCAGACGACGGCGCTCGCCCCCGGACACGGTCGTGGCGTCCGGGCCGAGCAGCGTCCCGACGCCGTCCGGCAGCGCGGCGAGCCAGGCGTCCAGGCCGACGTCGTGCAGCGCCGCCGCGGCCTCCTCAGCCGTGACGTCGCCGCGCGCGACGCGCAGGTTCTCCAGCACCGTCGTGTCGAAGACGTGCCCGTCCTCGGCGACGAGCACGACGCCGCGCGCCGCGTCCTCGCGGGGGAGCGCGCCGACGTCGGCACCGTCGAGCGCCACCCGGCCCGCGAGCGCGGGGACGAGCCCGGCGGCCGTGGCGAGCAGCGTCGTCTTGCCGACGCCGGACGGCCCGACGACGGCGACGGCACGCCCGGGGCGGAGGTCGAGGTCCACGCCCGCCACGACGACGCGCGGCGTGCCCGGCCAGCCCGCCGCGACGTCGTCGAGCGTGAGCGACGCCTGCTCGGTGGACGACGGCTCCGCCGGACCGGGGACGGACGCGTCCGCGGGGCGGGCGGTCGTGGTGGCGCGCCTCGCGGAGCCGTCGAGGAGCCCGACGACGCGCGCCGCCGCCTGGCGCGAGCGGTGGAGCTGGACGGCGGCGGCGGGCAGGGCGTTCGCGGCCTCGAACACCGCGAGCGGAGTGAGCACGATGACGGACAGCTCCACGGGCGCGAGCGTCCCGGCCGTCACCGCCGGGATGCCGAGGACGAGCGACGCGAGCACCGCGAGGCCGACCGCGAGCGCGGCAATCCCGGCGGCCACCCCGGCGGGCCGGGCGCCGTCGTCGGTCACGCGTGCGAGCGCGCGGTCCGTCGCGCGCAGGTCGTCGAGGCGCGCGTCGAGACGACCGGAGACCGCGAGCGGGCCGGACTGCTCGAGGATCTCGAGCGTCGTCGCGGTCATCGCCGCCCGCGTCGCGGCGCCGCGCGCCTCGACCTCGCGCGCGGAGCGGGCCGAGAGCCACGGCGCGACGACCGCGGCGAGGAGCAGGCACAGTGCGAGCGCGACGCCCGCGGCGGGCAGGAACGCCCCGACGAGCACGACGGAGCCGACGGAGATCGCGAGCGCCACGCCGGCCGGGACGAGCGCGCGCACGACGACGTCGCCCACCGCGTCGACGTCGGCCCCGACCCGGGCGAGCAGGTCGCCGCGGCGCAGCCCGACGAGCGCGCCGGGCGAGCCCTCCGCGAGGGCGGTGTAGAGGTTCGCGCGCAGGGCGGCCATGCCGCGCAGCGCGACGTCGTGCGAGGCGAGGCGCTCGAGGTAGCGGAACACTCCGCGCGAGATACCGAAGGCGCGGACGCCGACGACCGCGACGGAGAGCGTGAGGACGGGCGGCATCTGCGAGGCGCGCGCGATGAGCCAGGCGGCCACGGCGGCGAGGCCGACGGCGCTCCCGAGCGAGAGCGTGCCGAGCGTGACGGCCCACACGACGCGGCGCCAGCGCACGTCGAGCAGCCCGACGGCGCGCCACAGCGGGTCGTTCGCGAGGCGGTCACGGGGCCCCGTCACCGGTGCGTCCTCTCGGCGGGTGCGGGTCCGGGTGCGGGTGCGGCGGTGGCGAGCGCGGCCGCGTCGTCGGCCCCGCCGTCCGCGGGAGCCGGGGGATCGTCGAGCGGTGTCGAGCGGACCTCGACGACGTCGTCCGCGGCGCGGACGAGCGAGGCCCGGTGCGCGACGACGACGACCGTCCTGCCCTGGTCGCGGAAGGCCCGCACGGCGTCGAGCACGACCTGCTCCCCGCGGGCGTCGAGGTGGGCCGTCGGCTCGTCCAGCACGACGAGCGGGACGCGCGCGGGGTCGCCGAGCAGGGCTGCGGCGAGCGCGACGCGTTGGCGCTGGCCCACGCTGAGCCCGACCCCGCCGCGTCCGATCTCGGTGTCCCAGCCGCCGCGCAGCGTCGCGAGCACGCCGTCCAGACCCGCGGTGCGGGCGGCGCGGTCGAGGTCGGCATCGCTCACGGGCAGGCCGCCGGCGACGACGTCGCGCAGCCGGCCCGGGGCGAGCACGGGCCGCTGGGGCAGCCAGGCCACCTGGGCCCAGAACGTCGCGGGGTCGACGTCGGCGAGGTCGAGCGGCCCGGTACCCGGAGCGGTCAGGGTGACCGCGCCCCCGTCGGGGCGGACGAGGCCGAGGAGGACGAGCGCGGACGTCGTCTTGCCCGCCCCGCTCGGGCCGGTGAGGGCGACGACGCGGCCCGACCCGCCGAACCGGAGCGTGAGGTCGAGGTCGGCGGGCGCGAGCACGGCACGATCACCCGCCCGGACGCTCACGCCGTGCAGGGCCAGGGTGGTGCCGACGAGCGCGGGTGCGGGGGTCGTCCCGGGCTCAGGAGCCTCCTCGTCGAGCACCGCGAACGCCTGCTCCGCCGCGGCGATGCCGTCGGTCGACGCGTGGAAGTGCAGCCCGACCTGGCGCAGCGGCAGGTAGACCTCGGGCGCGAGCACGAGCACCGCGAGCGCGGGCTCGAGCTCCATGCCGCCGTGCACGAGGCGCAGCCCGACGCCCACCGCGACGACCGCGACGGAGAGCGTCGTGAGGAGCTCGAGGACCATGCCGGAGAGGAAGGCGATGCGCAGCGTGCCCATGGTCGCGCGCCGGTTGGCCTCGCCGAGCGCGCGCACGCGCCGCTCCGGGCCGCGCGCGCGGCCGAACGCGAGGAGGGTCGGCAGCCCGGCGAGCAGGTCGAGCACCTGCGCCCCCAGCCGCTGCATGACCACGAGTCGCCGCTCCGACGTCCCGGCGGTGAGCCGCCCGACGAGGACCATGAAGAGCGGGACGAGCGGGATGGTCACCGCGATGATCACCGCGGAGACCCAGTCGAGCCCGAGGACGACGGCGAGCGTCGCGGGCGTGACGGTCGCGGCGAGCAGCAGCTGGGGCAGGTAGCGCACCATGTACGGCTCGAGCGCGTCGAGCCCGCGGGTCGCGAGCGTCGCGACCTCGGGGCCGCGCCCCGTCGCGAGCCAGCGCGGCCCGAGGGCCACCGCGTGGGTCACGACCTGCTCGCGCAGCTCGGCCACCGTGCGCGTCGCGGCGCGCAGCGCGAACCGCTCCTGCGCCCAGGACGTCGCGGCCCTGGCCGCGACGACCCCGGCGAGCAGCCCGACCCGCGGCCCGAGGTCGGCCAGGCCGGCCGTCCCCTGGATCGCCGGCGCGAGGACCGACGCGAGGACGACCGCCTGGGCGACGACCAGGGCTGCCGTGGCGAACCCCAGCACCGCCGTCAGGACGACGTACCCTCGCGCGGCCCGCGCGTGGCGCAGGAGCCGCGGGTCGAGCGGCTTCACGCGTCTCCCGACCCGCCGGCCCCGAGGTCGCGGCCCGCCGAGCCGCCCGACGACGCCCCGCCGAACGCCGCCTCGCGGACCTTCTTGAGCGAGAGACCGGCGGGCGCGGGGATGTCCTTGGTCGACAGGCGGCGCCGGAACACCCAGTAGGTCCACGACTGGTAGGCGATGACGAGCGGGGTGAGGATCACCGCGACCCACGTCATCACGGTCAGCGTGTAGTCCGTGGACGACGCGTTGTGGATCGTCAGCGAGTTCGCCGGGTCGACGGCGGGCATCACGTCGGGGTACATCGATCCGAAGATCAGCACGACGGCGGCGACGATCGTCACCGCGGAGGCGATGAACGCCCAGCCCTCGGCGCCCCGGCGGTTGGCGACGAGCGCCGCCACGAGGCCGCCCGCCGCGAGCACGACGGCGGCCCACGTCCACGGGACGGAGTAGGCGACCTGGGCCCACACGGCCCAGCCGCCCGCGAGCACGAGCGCCGCGACACCGAAGACCGAGGCGTGCTGCCGGGCCCGGGCGCGGATCTCGCCGTCGGTCTTCAGGGCGACGAACACCGAACCGTGGAGCAGGAACAGGCTCAGCGTCACCAGGCCGCCGAGGAGCGCGAACGGGGACAGGAGGGAGAAGAAGCCGCCCACGAACTGGTGGTCGGCGTCGAGCTGCACGCCGCGCACGAGGTTGGCGAACGCGACGCCCCACAGCACGGCGGGCACCCACGACCCGACCTGGATCGCGACGTCGCAGCGCCGCGCCCAGCCCTCGTCGCGGATCTTGCCGCGGTACTCGAACGCCACGCCGCGCACGATGAGCGCGACGAGGATGAGCAGGAGCGGCAGGTAGAAGCCGGAGAAGAGGGTCGCGTACCACTCGGGGAAGGCGGCGAAGGTCGCACCGCCCGCGGTGAGCAGCCAGACCTCGTTCCCGTCCCAGACGGGGCCGATGGTGTTGATGAGGACGCGGCGCTCCTTCTCGCGGTGCTCCTTGTCGCCGCGCGGGAGGATCGACAGCAGCATGCCGACCCCGAAGTCGAAGCCCTCGAGCACGAGGTAGCCGGTCCACAGGACCGCGATGAGCACGAACCAGACGACGGCGAGATCCACGGTGGTGTTCTCCTGAGATTCTGGACGGGTCCGGGCGCGTCAGTACGCGAAGGACAGCGGGCGGTCTGCGGCCTCGGTGCCGTCGTCGGGCGGCTCCTGCGCCTCGGGCGACTCGTCGTGCACCACCAGCGGTACCCCCTCGATCGCGTAGCGGCGCATGAGCGTGAACCAGACCGCGGCGAGCGCGCCGTACAGGAGCGTGAAGACGATCATCGACGTCAGGACGACGCCGGGGCTCACCACGGTGGACACGCCACGCTCGGTGAGCAGGCGGATCTGGTCGATGCCCGTGGGGTTCGGGGCGACGACCCACGGCTGGCGGCCCATCTCGGTGAAGATCCAGCCGAACGAGTTCGCGAGGAACGGCATGGGGATGGCGATGAGCCCGACGCGCGCGAACCACACGTTGTCGGTGACACGGCCCTTGCGGGTGAGCCACAGCGCCATGAGCGCGAGGAGCACGGAGCCGGCGGCCATGCCGATCATGAGGCGGAAGGACCAGTAGGTCATCGCGAGGTTCGGCGTGTACGTGACGGGGTCGCCGGAGGCGGTGACGTCGCCGTAGCGCTCGGTCATCTGCTCCTGGACGTCCTCGACGCCGGGCAGGTAGCTCTCCGGCCCGGAGAAGTGGCCGGTGCCGAGGTACGACGCGAGGCCCGGGATCTCGATGAGGTGCTGGACGTTCTCGCACGAGTTCGACAGGTCGCCGATCGTGAGGATGGAGAACGCGGCACCTTCCTGCCCCTGGCAGAGCGCCTCGGCGGACGACATCTTGCCGGGCTGCTGCTCGTACATGATCTTGCCCTGGATGTCCCCGGAGACGCCGACGCCGATCCCGCCGACCAGCATGGCGATGACGCCGAGGGTGATCGCCGGGCGGTAGACGTCGCGCGCGAGCTCGACGTTCTCGGCCTTCCTGGTGCGGACGAGCCGGACCATCCACCAGGCGGCGACGCCCGTGACGAACGTGCCCGCGGTGAGGAAGGTCGCCGTGATCTGGTGCGGGAACGCGGCCCACAGCGTGTTGTTCGTGAGGACGGCGCCGATGTCGTTCATCTCGGCGCGCCCGGTCTCGGGGTTGAAGATCGCGCCCACGGGGTGCTGCATCCACGAGTTCGCGGCGAGGATGAAGAACGCGGAGAGGTTCGTCGCGATCGCCACGGCCCAGATGCACGCGAGGTGCACCTTCTTGTTGAGGCGGTCCCAGCCGAAGATCCACAGCCCGAGGAACGTCGACTCGATGAAGAACGCGGCGAGCGCCTCCATCGCGAGCGGCGCGCCGAACACGTCGCCGACGAAGCGCGAGTACTCGCTCCAGTTCATGCCGAACTGGAACTCCTGCACGATGCCCGTCACGACGCCGAGCGCGAAGTTGATGAGCAGGAGCTTGCCGAAGAACTTGGTCAGGCGCAGCCACCGCTCGTTGCCGGTGCGGACCCAGGCCGTCTGCATGATCGCGACGAGGGGTGCCAGCCCGATGGTCAACGGGACGAAGATGAAGTGGTAGACGGTCGTGATGGCGAACTGCCACCGGGCGAGATCCAGGGCTTCCACGTGCGCTCCTCGGGGGGCCGACGGGTCGGCGGGCTTCAGGGGGAGGTGCTGAGCTACGGCGCCGGTCAGGACGGTCCGGGGGAGGACCGCCCATGCTCCGACGGTAGGCCCAATCTGCCCCATCAGCAGGGCGGGAGATGACGTCAAGTGCTGAAAATCGACCGCTTGTGACTATGTTCACAAGCCCCCGGGACCATGGTCCTGCTCTGCCGGGACCCGCGGCCCGGGGCGCGGTGCGTGTCGCCGAGGTTCGTTCGCGCCCCTGTGCGATACTGGGCGGAGCCGGGTGGGCACCGCATCGCCCTCCCGACGAGCACGAGATCGCGGCACCAGCGGACCGCGGCAGTCGGAGCGCCGACCGGGGCGAAGGGCCCGGTGGCAGGCGCCCGCGCCGCGCACGCGGACCGCGGCCGTGGCCGACGACTTCCGTCGCCGGACGACGCGCTCCGGTGCGCTCGTCACGAGCGACGACCGACCGCCCCGAGGGGCCGCACGGTGCGGGGCGGTCCCTGTGGCAGCAGGAGCACGACGCGTGACGCTCGACAGCACTTCCGACAGCACCCCCTCCGAGTCGACGGCGGACGCCGCGGCGGCCCCGGACCGGGCCGAGGGCTCGACTCCGGCGGGGCGCAAGCCCGCCCGCCGCCGCGCCACGCGCAGCGCGGCGCCGCCCCAGGCGCCGGTCGCGACGGCCGAGGGTACGACCGCCTCCACCGACGCGCCCGCGGCGCTCGCGGACTCGAACCCGGCCGCCGCGGCGGCCGTCCCCGACGCGGCCGAGGAGAAGCCCGCGCGCCGCTCGCGCCGTGCGACCCGGACGACGTCCGCGTCCGCCGGGCCCGCTGCCGACGCGCCCGCGACCCCCGCCGCCGACGCGGCGGCACCGGCGCCCGCGGTCGACGACGCCGCGGTGCCCTCCGAGCCCGAGGCGGCACCGGAGGCGACCGCAGCGAAGGGTCGTGGACGCACCGCGCGCCGCGCCCAGGGCGGCGCGAGGAAGCCCGCGTCCACCGCGCCCGACGCCCCGCTCGACGTGCTCTCGGAGTTCGGGCTGAGCGCGGCCCCCGCCGCGGAGCAGGCGCCTCCCGCGACCGCCGGCCCGGACGCGGACGCCTTGCTCGGCACGACCGACGCGCCGCGCAAGACCAAGCGCACCCGGACGACGCGCAAGGCGGCCCCGGCGGGCGACGCGAAGGTGACCGAGGCGCCGGAGGCCGCGCCTGCCGAGGCCGCAGAGCCCGTCGGTGCCGCGACCGAGGCTCCCGCGGAGAAGAAGCCCGTGCGCCGCTCGCGCCGCGCGACCGCCGCGGCCGGTGCCCCGACCACGACGGCCCCCGCCGCGGAGGCTCCTGCCGCGGAGGTGACGCCGACCGCCGACGCGCCGACCGTCGCCGCCGAGGCGACCGTGCCGGAGGCGGACGCGCCCGCTCCTCAGGAGGCGCCGAAGAAGCCCGCGCGCCGCTCACGCCGCGCGACCTCGAAGGCGGCCTCGGCCGAGGCCGTGCCCGAGCCGCAGGAGGCGGCGGAGGCGACGTCCAGCGACGCACCGGCGCCCGCGGCCGCTCCCGGGACGCCCGTCTCGCCCGCCGCGACCGGTGCGGGCACGAGCACGCCGCGGCTCGCGACGACCGCCCTGCTCTTCCAGGCGCCCGATCCCGCGGCCGCGCCGCGCCGACCCCGCCGCGCCCAGAGCCCGGCCGGCCCGCCGCGTCACGTCGAGCCGACCCCCGCGGCCGAGGCAGCTCCCGTCGCGGCCGAGCCGCGCGAGCGGTCCCCGAAGAAGTCCGCGGCTGCCCCGGTGGCGTCGGAGCGCGCCGTGGACGTGACGGTCGAGGTCGCGCTCACGGGCGAGGACGCTGCCGCCGTCGAGGAGATCGAGGCCATCGAGTCGGAGCTCGTTGCCGAGGGGATCGAGCTCCCTGACGACGCGTTCGGTCCGGAGGACTTCGCCGACCTGGACGAGGCCGAGCCCGACGAGCCCGAGGACCAGGCCGCGTCCGACGAGGCCGAGTCCGGTCCTCGCCGCCGCCGTCGCCGTGGTGGCCGCGGTCGCCGCGGTCGTCCGGACGCGGGTCGCGAGCAGGACGAGAGCGACGAGACCACCGCCGAGGGCGACGAGCCGGCCGACACCGGCGCGGACGCCGAGGCCGACGAGACCGAGCACGACGCCGCCGACGCCGAGTCCGGCGAGGACGAGGCGGGCAGCAGCCGCCGTCGCCGCCGTCGCCGCCGCGGTGGGCGGGGCGAGAGCGGCGAGACCTCCTCGACCCGTTCGCGGCCGCGCGAGCGCAGCCTGGCCGACGAGGTCACCGCCCTCAAGGGATCGACGCGCCTGGAGGCGAAGCGCCAGCGCCGCCGTGAGGGCCGGGACGCGGGGCGTCGCCGCCAGATCATCACCGAGGCGGAGTTCCTCGCGCGCCGTGAGGCGGTCGAGCGGTCGATGGTCGTGCGCGAGCGCGCGGGCCGCACGCAGATCGCCGTGCTCGAGGACGGGGTGCTCGTCGAGCACTACGTCTCCCAGCAGTCGCAGGCGTCCATGGCGGGCAACGTCTACCTGGGCCGGGTCCAGAACGTGCTGCCCAGCATGGAGGCGGCGTTCATCGACGTCGGCAAGGGCCGCAACGCCGTGCTGTACGCGGGCGAGGTGAACTGGGACGCGGCCGGGCTCGAGGGCCAGCCGCGCCGCATCGAGCAGGCGCTCAAGTCGGGCGACTCCGTGCTCGTCCAGGTGACCAAGGACCCGATCGGGCACAAGGGCGCCCGCCTCACGTCGCAGATCACGCTCGCGGGCCGCTACCTCGTGTTCGTGCCGGGCGGCGGCATGACGGGCATCAGCCGCAAGCTGCCCGACACGGAGCGCAACCGCCTCAAGAAGATCCTCAAGGAGGTCGTGCCCGACGGCGCGGGCGTCATCGTGCGCACCGCCGCCGAGGGCGCGAGCGAGGAGGAGCTGCGCGCCGACGTCGAGCGTCTGCGCGGGCAGTGGGAGGCCATCGAGAGGAAGTCGAAGAGCGCCTCGGCGCCGGCGCTCCTCCAGGGCGAGCCCGACCTCGCGATCCGCGTGGTCCGCGACATCTTCAACGACGACTTCAGCTCGCTCGTCGTCGAGGGCGACGGGGCGTGGAGCGAGATCTCCTCGTACGTCGAGGAGCTCGCGCCGGACCTGCGCGAGCGCGTCTCGAAGTGGACGGGCACGCAGGACGTCTTCACGGTGCACCGTGTCGACGAGCAGCTCGCCAAGGGCATGGACCGCAAGGTCTGGCTGCCCTCCGGCGGCTCGCTCGTCATCGACCGCACCGAGGCGATGACCGTCGTCGACGTCAACACCGGCAAGTTCACGGGCTCGGGCGGCACGCTCGAGGAGACGGTGACGCGCAACAACCTGGAGGCGGCCGAGGAGATCGTCCGCCAGCTCCGGCTGCGCGACATCGGCGGCATCATCGTCATCGACTTCATCGACATGGTGCTCGAGTCCAACCGCGACCTCGTGCTGCGCCGCCTCGTCGAGTGCCTGGGCCGCGACCGGACCAAGCACCAGGTCGCCGAGGTCACGTCGCTCGGGCTCGTGCAGATGACGCGCAAGCGCGTCGGCCAGGGCCTCGTCGAGGCGTTCAGCGAGACGTGCGAGCACTGCCACGGGCGCGGGTTCATCGTGCACACCGACCCGATCGAGAAGTCGGGCGGCAACGGTCGCGGGGGTCACGACCACGGCAGCGGCACGGGCAGCAACCCTGCCGTCGAGGAGCCGGCCGAGGCCGGCCGCTCGCGGTCGCGTCGCAAGCGCGGGTCGGGCTCCGGCACCACGGCGGCCAAGGACACCGCGATCACCCTCCCGCAGGCGGCCGTCCCGGTGCTCCCGGAGGTCACCTCGGAGGCGCGTGCGGCCGTGAAGGCCACGCTCGCGACGATCGCCGCGGCCGCGGCGCACGCCCACGAGCACGAGCACGACGGCGCGGACCCCGCGTCGATCCCCGGCGACGACGCGCACGCGGAGCCCGGCGAGGAGTGACGGGGACCGCACCCGGCGGCGTACCGCTGTACGCCGCCGGGGCCCGCTCCCGCCTGCGCGGGTGGCGCGCGGACGACCTCGCCGCGTACCGTGCGTGGCTGCGCCCGGAGCACGAGTGGCACCGGTGGGACGGGCCGTACTACCCCGTGCCCGACGACGCCGCGTCCGACGCGGCGGTCGCGCGCCTCGCGCACGCCGCCGCCGCGCAGGCAGCCCGCCCGGGCGGGCTGGGCGACGACGGCCTCCCGCCGCGGCGCGTCGTGGTCGCCGACGAGGAGGACCGGCTCGTCGGGACGTGCTCCTGGTACTGGGAGTCGGCGGAGACGCAGTGGGCGCGCGTGGGCATCGGCCTCTACGACCCCGCGGTGCGCGGCCGCGGTCTGGGCCGCGACGCGCTCGGCGCGTGGATCACCTACCTGTTCTCGGTGACGGACTGGGTCCGCCTCGACCTCGCGACGTGGTCCGGGAACGCCGCGATGCTCGGCGCCGGCCGAGCGCTCGGTCTCGTCGAGGAGGGCCGGTTCCGGGACGCGCGCGTCGTCGACGGCGCGCGGTACGACGCGGTCGTCCTGGGCGTCCTGCGCCGGGAGTGGGCCGTCCGGGCCTGACCGGCTCGTGACCGGCTCGGCGGCGTCTTCGTCCCCGTCACCTGCACCTGGCATCATGCCGCCATGGGTTACGACCTCTCTGGCCGCCTCGTCGTCGGCGTCGCCTCGTCCGCACTGTTCGACCTCACCGAGTCCGACCGCGTGTTCCGCACGCAGGGGGAGGCGGCGTACCGCGACTTCCAGGAGCGCCACCGCGACGACGCGCTGGCCCCGGGCGTCGCCTTCGGGTTCGTGCGCCGTCTGCTCGCGCTGAACGACCTGGCGCCGGCGGCGGACGACCCGCTCGTCGAGGTCATCGTGATGTCGCGCAACTCGCCGGAGACGGGCCTGCGGGTCATGCGCTCGATCCGGCACCACGACCTCGACATCACGCGCGCCGTCTTCCGCCAGGGCCGCAGCCCGCACGAGTTCATCCGGCCGCTGCACGTCGACCTGTTCCTCTCGGCCGACGAGCGGTCCGTGCGCGACGCGGTCGACCTCGGCCTGCCGGCCGGGTACGTGCTGGACCCGACGTTCGCGGACGAGGCCGGCGACGAGCTGCGCATCGCGTTCGACTTCGACGGCGTGCTCGCGGACGACTCGTCGGAGCGCCGCTTCCAGGACGGCGGCCTCGCGTCGTTCCGCGAGCACGAGGAGCTCAACGCCGACGTCCCGCTCGGGCGCGGCCCGCTGCGCGAGCTCCTCGTCGGCATCCACCGCGTCCAGGTCGTCGAGCGCGAGCGGCACGCGGCCGACGCGTCGTACCAGCCGCGCGTGCACGTCTCGCTCGTCACGGCGCGCTCGGCCCCGGCCCACGAGCGCGCGGTCGCGACGCTGTCGTCCTGGGGCGTCACCGTCGACGACGCGTTCTTCCTGGGCGGCGTGGACAAGGACGGCGTGCTCGAGGTGCTGCGCCCGCACATCTTCTTCGACGACCAGCGGGCCGTCGTCGAGGCGGCGCGACGCGTCGCCCCGTCGGTCCACGTGCCCTACGGCGAGCTCAACCGTGGCATCCTGCCCGCCGACCCGACGCTCGGTGCCCGCAGCACCCGGCCGGCCGACGCCGCCCCGCCCGCGCCCGCGCGGCGTGAGGCCGCGACCCCGCCGGCCCCGGCCGCGCCCTCGGGGGAGCGCGACGCCGAGGAGGAGCCGGCGCAGGAGCCTGTGCGCGCCGCGCGCACCGGGACGCGCGAGCTCCCGCTCGTGCGGTCCGTCCCAGGCGTCGGGGGGCCGGGCCTCGCGGGGATCGCCGCGGGGGCGAGCGTCGCGCCGGACGTGGAGCCGACGCACGAGGTCGAGCGACGCGACGTCGCACCCGCCCCGGCGGACGCCGGGGACACCGCGCCCCCGGCGGCGGTGACCGCGGAGCCCGCGGGCCGTGCCTCCGACGCCGAGGGCCCCGGGTCGACCGGGACCACGCTCCTCAGCCGTCGCGACGTCGCCCGCCCCGGCGCGCCCGACCGCGTCTCGGTCCTCGGCCCGGCGGGGGAGCCCAAGCCGCTCCCCGTCCGCCCGCCGTCGAACGGCTCGGCCCGGCACCACTGACCGGGAGGCGCCGGCCGCGCGTCGCGCGGCGCCGGTGCGTCGGTGGTTCACTGCTCGCATGAGCGGCGCCGTGCGACTCCCGGACGCCCCGCCCCGGGCGGGCGGGCGGGTCGAGGTGGTGTGCGGCCCCATGTTCGCGGGCAAGACCGAGGAGCTGCTGCGCCGGGTCCGCCGCGCCGAGGTCGCGGGACGTCGGGTCGAGGTGGTCGGTCACGTGCTCGACACCCGGCGGGGGACGGGCACGGTGAGCTCGCACTCCGGTCTGGCGATCCCGTCGCGGACGGCCCGCGACGCGGCCGACCTCGCGCGCCTGGTGCGCGACGGCGCCCCGCTCGACCTCGTCGCGGTCGACGAGGCCCACTTCTTCGGGCCGGACCTCGTCGACGTCGTGCAGCGCCTCGCGGACGACGGGCTGGTGGTGGTCGTCGCGGGGCTCGACGTGACGTTCGACGCGCGGCCGTTCGAGCCCCTGCCCACGCTCGCTGCGCTCGCCGAGCGCGTCGACAAGCTCACGGCCGTGTGCGCGGTGTGCGGCGAGGACGCGGCGTTCCACGTACGGGTGGCGCCGGCGGCTGCCGCGGCGGGTCCGGGGTCGCACGACCCGCTCGTCCCGGTAGCGGCGCACGTCGGCGGCGCGGAGAGCTACGAGGCGCGCTGCCGTGCGCACCTGCCCGGGGCGCCGTGGCGGTCTCAGCCGGGCGACCCGGGAGGGTCCGGCGGGTCCTCGACGAGCGGGACGAACGAGTAGGAGCCGTGCTCGCTGAGCCGGACGCCACCGGGCTCGTCGGGCTCGCCGGGCACGTTCGGCGCGGCCTCGACGAGCACCATCGTGTGCCGGACGGGGATCACCATCCTGCCGCCTGGCGCGAGCTGGCCCACGAGGGCCTCGGGGAGCGCGTCGGCCGCGGCGGACACGAGGATCCGGTCGTAGCGCTCGCCCGGCGTGCCGAGCACCCCCCGCGACGCCGTCACGATGCGCGCCCACGGCGAGTGCGCCGTCGCGAGGTTCGCCGCGCCCCACGCGGCGAGGTCGGGGTCGCGCTCGACCCCCAGGACGTGTCCTGCCGGCCCGACGAGGACGGCGAGCAGCGCCGTCGTCCACCCGGAGCCGGCGCCGACGTCGAGCACCCGCGCTGCGGGGGCGACGTCCAGCAGCCGCAGCATCGCCGCGACGGTCGAGGGCTGCGAGTTCGTCTGGCCGTGCCCGATGGCGAGCGGGCGGTCCTGGCCGGCCCAACGCCGCTGCGCGCGGGGGAGGAACGCGCGGCGGTCCACGACGCGCATCGCGGCGGCGACGGCGTCCCGGGCGTGGCCGGAGGCGCCGCCCGGCGGGCTCGCGGAGCGCATGCGACCACCTCCCCGGCCAGCGTAGGCACGACCGGGCCGCGCCTGCCCGGTCGGCCGCCCGCGCGGTACCGGAGGGCCCTCGCCCCGGGTGGCGGGGCCGGGCGGGCGGCGGGATGCTCGAGAGGTGCGCGGGCGCACCGGTGCGCCCGCCCGGAACCGGGGAGCACGGCATGAGCGGCACGGTGGCACGGATCACGCATCTCAGCGCACGGTCGGACACGAGCTTCGAGGACGCCGTCCGCGTCGGGGTCGAGCGCGCGGCGAGCACGCTGCGCAACGTCTCGGGCGCGTGGGTGAAGGAGCAGAAGGTCGACATCGAGGACGGGCGCATCGTCGCCTGGCAGGTCGTCCTCGAGGTGACGTTCGTCCTCGAGTGAGGAGGCGCCCGGGGGCGCGGCCGCACCCGGGGGCGGTCCGGCGGGCACGTCGTCGCGGGACCGGCAGACGTCATTTGACCTGCAGGCCAGGGATCCGTAGTCTTGAACGTCGGCGCGCCCAGGCGCGCCGGTCCCGTGTGCCCACGGACGACTCGCACTCGCACGCCGCGGCGTGGCCGGAGTCTCCAAGACGAACTCGCCGTGACGAGCACGCCAAGACTAGGAGAGATGAGCAGCAACGTGGTGTACGCGATCGTCAAGGCCGGTGGCCGCCAGGAGAAGGTTTCAGTCGGCGACATCGTCGTGGTGGACCGGGTGTCCGCCAAGGTCGGTGAGTCCCTCGAGCTGCCCGCTCTCCTGCTGGTGGACGGGGAGAAGGTGACCACCGACGCGGCGAAGCTCGCGAAGGTCAAGGTCACCGCCGAGGTCGTGCGGGACGAGAAGGGTCCGAAGATCACGATCCTGCGGTACAAGAACAAGACCGGTTACCGCCGTCGTCAGGGTCACCGCCAGCAGCTGACCCGCCTCAAGGTCACCGGCATCAAGTGACCTCGCCCGGCGCGAGGTAGCGGCCACGGGCCGCCCCGCGCCGACCGGCACCCTCCCTCAGCAACCAGCACGAAAGCAGGTTCGTCATGGCACACAAGAAGGGCGCGAGCTCCTCGCGCAACGGTCGCGACTCGAACGCCCAGCGCCTCGGCGTGAAGCGCTTCGGCGGTCAGGTCGTCAAGTCGGGCGAGATCATCGTCCGCCAGCGCGGCACGCACTTCCACCCCGGTGAGAACGTCGGCCGCGGCAAGGACGACACGCTGTTCGCCCTGGCCGCCGGTGCGGTCCAGTTCGGCACGCGTCGTGGCCGCAAGGTCATCGACATCGTCGCCGTCGAGGGCTGAGCGACAGCCACAGGCTTCGAGCAGGAGGGGCGCACCGACGCGGTGCGCCCCTCCTGCTGTTTCTCGCACACCCACCTCTGAGAGGATCGTTCCATGGCCAGCTTCGTCGACCGTGTCGTCCTGCACGTCTCCGGCGGCAACGGCGGGAACGGGTGCGCCTCGGTCCGTCGCGAGAAGTTCAAGCCGCTCGCCGGCCCCGACGGCGGCAACGGCGGTGATGGCGGGACGGTCCGCCTCGTGGTCGACGCGCAGACGACCACGCTGCTCGAGTACCACCACTCGCCGCACCGGCACGCGACGTCGGGCACCCAGGGCATGGGCGACGACCGCGACGGCGCGAACGGCGAGGACCTCGTCCTGCGCGTGCCGGACGGCACGGTCGTCAAGACGGCGGACGGCGCCGTCCTCGCCGACCTCGTCGGCGACGGCGCGGAGTACGTCATCGCCGAGGGCGGTCGCGGCGGGCTCGGCAACGCCGCGCTGTCGTCCCCGCGCCGCAAGGCGCCCGGCTTCGCTCTGCTCGGCGAGCCGGGCGAGGAGCGGGACGTCGTCCTCGAGCTGAAGACCATCGCCGACGTCGCGCTCGTGGGATACCCCAGCGCGGGCAAGTCCTCGCTCGTCGCGGCCATCTCCGCCGCGCGGCCCAAGATCGCCGACTACCCGTTCACCACGCTCGTGCCGAACCTCGGCGTCGTGCAGGCAGGCTCCGCGCGGTTCACCGTCGCGGACGTCCCGGGGCTCATCCCGGGCGCGAGCGAGGGCAAGGGCCTCGGGCTCGAGTTCCTGCGCCACATCGAGCGCACCGCCGTGATCGTGCACGTCCTGGACTGCGCGACGCTCGAGCCGGGCCGCGACCCGATCAGCGACCTCGACGTCATCGAGGCGGAGCTCGCCGCCTACGCCCAGGACCTCGACATCGAGGGCGGGCGCGTGCCGCTGACCGAGCGCCCGCGGCTCGTCGTCCTCAACAAGATCGACGTGCCCGAGGCGCGCGAGCTCGCCGACCTCGTCAAGCCCGACCTCGAGGCGCGCGGTCTGCGCGTCTTCGAGATCTCGACGGCCAGCCACGAGGGCCTGCGCCCGCTGACCTACGCGCTCGCCGAGCTCGTCGAGAAGGCCCGCGCCGAGGCGCCCGCGCCCGAGCCGACGCGCGTCGTGCTGCGGCCGCGCGCCGTCGACGAGGCCGGGTTCACCGTCACGCGCAAGGGCGGGGCCACGGACTACTGGTTCGAGGTGCGTGGCGCCAAGCCCGAGCGCTGGGTGCGCCAGACGGACTTCAGCAACGACGAGGCCGTCGGCTACCTCGCCGACCGCCTCGCCCGCCTGGGCGTGGAGGAGAAGCTCTTCGCCGCCGGGGCCGTCGGGGGCGACGAGGTGCGCATCGGCACCGACGCCAACGCCGTCGTGTTCGACTGGGAGCCGACGCTCATGACCGGCTCCGAGCTGCTCGGCGGCCCGCGCGGCTCCGACAACCGCCTCGACGAGCGCCTGCGCCCCACGCGCTCGGAGAAGCGTCGCGAGCACCACGAGCGCATGGACGCCAAGGCCGAGGCCCGCCGCGAGCTGTGGACCGAGCGCGAGGCGGGGACCTGGACGGACCCCGACGCGGACTGACGCGGATATCCGTTGTGGGCGGGGAATGGGCCCCGGTCCCCTCGTGGGGACCGGGCCCATTCCGTGCCCACAGCCGGTCCGGGGCGTCCTGGTCCGTGAAATCCTGCGCGCCCGGGAGCGGCAGGCGGCGATGATGGACGCGTGAACGCCCTGTCCTCCCGCTCCGAGATCGCCTCCGCCCACCGCGTGGTGGTGAAGATCGGCTCGTCCTCGCTCACCGGCGCGGACGGGCACCTCGACCTCACCGCCCTGCGCGCCCTCGTCGACGTCCTCGCGGCGCGACGCGCGGCGGGCGGCCAGGTCGTCCTCGTCACGTCCGGCGCGATCGCCGCGGGGATCGGGCCCCTGGGGCTCGCGAGCCGACCGCGCGACCTCGCGACGGCGCAGGCGACCGCCTCGGTCGGGCAGGGCATGCTCGTCGCCCGCTACACGGAGGCGTTCGCGGGGCACGGGCTGCGCGTCGGGCAGGTGCTGCTCACCGCCGAGGACACCGTGCGCCGCGGGCACTACCGCAACGCCCAGCGCTCGCTCGAGCGGCTCCTCGACCTCGGCGTCGTGCCCATCGTCAACGAGAACGACGCCGTCGCGACGGACGAGATCCGGTTCGGCGACAACGACCGCCTCGCCGCGCTCGTCTCCCACCTCGTGCGCGCCGACGCGATGGTTTTGCTCACCGACGTCGACGGCCTCTACGACGGACCGCCGTCGCGTCCCGGCACGCGCCGGATCGCCGAGGTGCGTTCTCCCGCCGACATCGAGGGTGTCGAGGTCACGGGCCGGGGGAGCGCGGTCGGGACCGGGGGGATGCTGACCAAGCTCGAGTCCGTCTCCATCGCGACCGGCACCGGCATCCCCGTCGTGCTGACGAAGGCGCAGAACGCGGCCGCCGCGCTCGCGGGCGACGCCGTCGGGACGTGGTTCGCCGCGACCGGCAAGCGGACGACGCGCCGGCGCCTCTGGCTCGCGCACGCCGCGCGAACCCGCGGTCGGCTCGTCCTCGACGACGGCGCGGTGCAGGCCGTGCAGGGCGGGCGCGCGTCCCTCCTGCCCGCGGGGGTCACGGCCGTCGAGGGGGAGTTCGACGCCGGGGACCCGGTCGAGCTCGTGACGTCGGACGGACGCGTGGTCGCGCGCGGGCTCGTCGCGTTCGAGTCCCGCGACATCCCGGACCTCCTCGGCCGGTCGACGGGCGAGCTGCGGGCCGAGCTGGGCGAGGGCTACGACCGCGAGGTCGTGCACCGCGACGACCTCGTCCTGGTGCGCAAGCGGGGCCGCTGACCGGCGGTCGGACGGCGCCCCCGGCGCGAGGTCGACCGACGTAGGCTCGGTCCATGACCACCACCGAGGACGCGCCCGTCGTCGCGGGCGCCACCGAGCCCCAGCCCGCCGGTCCGGCCGCAACCGGCACCGGGACCGACGTCGCGAGCGCCGTCGAGGACGTCGCGCGCCGCGCCAAGGTCGCCTCGCGCACGCTGGCCACCGCCACGCGCGCGACCAAGGACGCCGCCCTCCTCGCGCTCGCCGACGCGCTCGTCGCGGCGACGGACGAGATCGTGGCTGCGAACGCCGTCGACCTCGCGCGCGAGCGCGCGAACGGCATGAGCGAGGGCCTGCTCGACCGGCTCGCGCTCGACGGCCCCCGCATCGTCGCGATCGCCGACGCGCTGCGCGCCCTCGCGGGCCTGCCGGACCCGGTGGGCGAGGTCGTGCGCGGATCGACGCTGCCGAACGGGCTGCGCCTGCGCCAGCTCCGCGTGCCCATGGGCGTCGTCGGCATGATCTACGAGGCACGGCCGAACGTGACGGTCGACGCCGCGGGGCTCGCGCTGAAGAGCGGCAACGCCGTGATCCTGCGCGGCGGGTCCGCGGCCGCGAGCTCCAACGAGGTGATCGTGGGCGTGCTCGCCCGCGCGCTCGAGGCGCAGGGGCTGCCCGGCGACCTCGTGCAGTCGATCGACCGCCACGGGCGTCCGGGCGCCGTCGCGCTCATGCACGCGCGCGGGCTCGTCGACGTGCTGGTGCCGCGCGGCGGGGCCGACCTCATCCGCACGGTGGTGCGTGAGTCGACCGTCCCCGTCATCGAGACCGGCGTCGGCAACGTCCACGTGTACGTGGACGCGAGCGCCGACCGGGCGATGGCGCTCGAGATCCTGCTCAACGCCAAGACGCAGCGGGTGGGCGTGTGCAACGCCGCCGAGACGCTCCTGGTCCACGCGGACGCCGCGCCCGACTTCCTGCCGGCCGCCCTCGCCGCGCTGACCGCGGCCGGCGTCGTCGTGCACGGCGACGACCGCACGGCCGGCCTCGCACCCGAGGGTACCGAGGTGCTCGCGGCCACCGACGAGGACTGGGCGACCGAGTACCTCGCGCCGGAGATCGCCGTGCGCGTGGTCGACGACCTCGACGCCGCGATCGAGCACGTCCGCACGTGGACGTCCGGGCACACCGAGGCGATCGTCACGCGCGACCTCGCGTCCTCGGAGCGGTTCGTCGCGGAGCTCGACTCCGCGGCGATCATGGTCAACGCGTCGACGCGGTTCACCGACGGCGGCCAGTTCGGCCTCGGTGCGGAGATCGGCATCTCGACGCAGAAGCTCCACGCGCGCGGCCCCATGGGCCTCGCCGAGCTCACGACGACAAAATGGGTCGTGCACGGGGACGGTCACGTTCGTCCGTGACGAGCGGTTCGTCGGCAAGTACCTGATACCTGCCGGACCGGGCCGCCGGACGGTCGTGAGAGACTGGTCGGCGACCGGAGCCCGTCCGGTCCGCCGTCGGGCCGGTCCCGGCAGGCGTACCGTTCCACCGCACCACCCCGGACCGCGGCACGACACCGTCCGCCCCGGGGACGACCTTCGAGGAGGACGTCGTGATCTCTGCCGTCGTGCTGGCCGCCGAGGAAGGCGCCGAGGCCGCGTCGCACCTGCCCATCCCGCCGCTCGCCTACGGACTGCTCGGGTTCGGCGGGCTCGTGGCCCTGCTGCTCGTCACCTACGCGTTCCGCAGCGTCGGCACGCGGCACTGACCGGTAGCGAACGACGGAAGCGCCCGCGACCGATGACGTCCCGATGAGCCCGCGCCGTCCCCGCCTGGGGGTGATGGGTGGCACGTTCGACCCCATCCACCACGGCCACCTCGTCGCGGCGAGCGAGGCCGCGGCGCGGTTCGACCTCGACGAGGTCGTGTTCGTCCCCACGGGCAAGCCGTCGTTCAAGCAGCACCAGAGCGTCAGCCCGGCCGAGCACCGGTACCTCATGACGGTCATCGCGACCGCCTCGAACCCGCGCTTCACGGTGAGCCGGGTCGACGTCGACCGGCCGGGACTGACCTTCACGGTCGACACGCTGCGCGACCTGCGGGACGCGCGACCGGACGCGGAGCTCTTCTTCATCACGGGGGCGGACGCGATCGAGCAGATCCTGACCTGGAAGGATGCCGACGAGCTGTGGAAGATGGCACACTTCGTGGCTGTCTCCCGCCCGGGCCACCGCCTGAGCGTCGAGGGTCTGCCGCCGGGCGTGGTCACCATGCTCGAGGTGCCGGCCCTCGCCATCTCGTCGACGGACTGTCGTCGGCGTGCGGAGGCGGGCCAGCCGGTGTGGTACCTGGTTCCGGACGGCGTGGTCCAGTACATCGCCAAGCACGGTTTGTATCGAGGTCAGCACGATGAGTGACAACGGCAGCAACATGCAGCCCGTCCGCCCCCTCACGCGGCGCGAGATGCGCGAGCGCGAGCAGGCGGCCGCGGCCGAGCGGTCCGCGCAGCCCGCCACGCCTCCACCCGCCCCGGCGCCCGGCGCCGGCGGGTGGCAGCAGCCTGCGCCCGCGCGGCCCGCTGCTCCGGCGACACCGCCGCCGTCGCGCCGCACGATGCGCGAGACGACCGGCCCGACGGACTACCCGTCGCAGCCGTCCGTCGTGCGCCCGCCGGCCGCCTCGGGCGGCATGCGTGGCCTCGACGAGACCGGTCGGCTCACCCCGGTCCAGGAGACCGCGGAGCGGGTCGCGATCCGCCCGCCGGCCCCGACGCCCGTGGTGCCGACGCGCACGAGCTCCCGCCCGCCCGCGGGCACGCCGCGGCCCGCCGCGGCGGGCGCCACCGGCCCCGTCCGGCCCCCGACGCCGTCCGCCCCCGTGACCGGGTTCGGGTCCGCACCGGTCGGCCGGGTCGGAGCGCCCGAGGCGCCGCCTGCCCAGCCTCAGCGCTTGTCGGCCTTCTCGGCCCCCGCCGCGGCACCGGCCGCGCCCCCCGCCACGCCGGCTCCCGCACCCGCCCCGTCTCCGTGGGGTGCGACCGCAGCGCCCGCACCCGAGCGCACACCGGCTGCCGCGCGGCCCGCGGCTCCGCCGGCCGCGGCCGCCGAGGCCCCGGGGGCCGCGCTCCCGTGGTCGGCGATCACCTCGGGCTCGGCACCCGAGCCCGCGAGCGCGGGCCGCGAGCCCGCCTCGCCCTTCGGCGGCGTGCGCGAGACGGCGGCCGCAGCACCCGTCGCCGCCGGCGGCCCGTCCGACGACCTCTTCCCCCGTGTGCGCGCCCGCGCGGACGAGCTCGACGACGAGGCGGACGACGACCTCGACGACGAGCCGCGCGGCCCCTCGTACACGTGGCTGCACTACCTCATCCTCGTCGCCGTGGCGTTCGTCCTCGGCCTGCTCGTGTGGACGCTCGTCTCGCGCGACGACCCGGGTCTCGCCACCGAGGACACGAGCGCCGCGGCGACCGCCGTGTCCACGGGGGACGACCCCGGCACCCTCGACACCGGCCGCTGAGCGGCCGCACCATGAACGGAGACACGTGACTGCCACCGAACGAGCCGTAGAGCTCGCCGTCATCGCGGCGCGGGCGGCGTCCGACCGCAAGGCCGAGGAGATCATCGCGCTCGACGTGAGCGAGCAGCTCGTCCTCACGGACGTGTTCCTCATCGCGTCCGGGTCGAGCGAGCGCCAGGTCTCGGCGATCGTCGACGCGGTCGAGGAGGCGATGTTCAAGGCGGGGTCCAAGCCGATCCGTCGCGAGGGCAAGCAGGAGGCACGCTGGGTCCTCATCGACTTCGGCGACGTCGTCGTGCACGTGCAGCACTCCGAGGACCGCGTCTACTACGCGCTCGAGCGCCTGTGGAAGGACTGCCCCGTCGTCGAGCTCCCCGAGGACGCGCGCGGCGGCGACGGCACGGCCGACGACGCGGACGACACGACCCGCGGCGACGGCACCATCCGGCTGTCGGGGGAGCCCCTGGCGTGAGCGCCGGGACGCTCGTCCTCCTGCGCCACGGCCGGACCGCGTACAACGCCACGATGCGCCTGCAGGGCCAGGTCGACATCCCGCTCGACGGCGTCGGGCAGTGGCAGGCCGAGCACGGCGCGAAGGCTCTCGCGAGCGCGCACCGTGCGACGCGTGTCGTCGCGTCGGACCTCGTGCGGGCGGCCGACACCGCACGCGCGTACGCCGCGGCCATCGGAGCGGACGTGCTGTTCGACTCCCGGCTGCGCGAGCGCGGCTTCGGGGAGTGGGAGGGGCTCACGGGCCCGGAGATCGCCGAGCGCTGGCCGGAGGAGTACGCGGCGTGGCGCCGGGGCGAGGAGCCCACGCGCGCGGGCGCCGAGACCAAGGCCGCCGTCGCGGCGCGCCTCGTCGAGGCCGTCACCGAGCACGTCGAGTCCCTCGAGAGCGACGACACCCTCGTCGTCGTGTCCCACGGCGCCGCGATCACGCTCGCCGTCACCGCGCTGCTCGGGCTGGACCCGGAGGGCTGGCGCGGGATCTCCGGCCTGCACAACGTCCACTGGTCCCACCTGCACCGCTCTGCTCCTGCGGCGACGCCCGCGTGGCGCCTGGTGGCGCACAACGTCGGTGCCGGGTTCCCGCTCGACGAGTGGAACGCGGGACCGGATTGGAATCTGGAGCCGGTTTCTGCGTAGACTAGCGACGCTCCGCAGGACGGGAAACCGGCCGGGGGAGTGTTCATCCAGTGCTTGACCAGGATCTTCGCAGATCCACGGGGCTGTGGCGCAGCTGGTAGCGCACCTGCATGGCATGCAGGGGGTCAGGGGTTCGAGTCCCCTCAGCTCCACCCGTCAACGGTCGAAGGCCACGTCGGATCCCGCACAGGGATCGGACGTGGCCTTCGTCGTTCCACGGCAGCGACCGGCCTACCGGTGCGACGCCGGGTCGACAGCGTCGTCGGCGCGCCGGGGAGCCACGTCACGAGCGGCACGGTGAGGGCGCCCGCGCACAGCACCCCGGCGACGACCGCCGTGGTGATCGCTGTGACGACCATCACGGCCGCGGCGGTCCGCATCGGGTCCCTGGGGTCGGAGCCGATGACGGCGAGGAGTAGCATCTGCGGAGTTAGCACAGGCTGGCCTAATAACGCGCGGCCTGAACGATCGGTTCCCGTACCCCTGCTCCAGGACTCGGGACGTCCCGGAGGGTCAGGATCCGTGTTCGCGAACTTCCTCATCGGTCTGCGCGAGGGGCTCGAGGCGTCGCTCGTCGTCTCCATCCTCGTCGCGTACCTGGTCAAGACCGGGCGCCGCGACCTGCTGCCCGCGCTGTGGTCCGGCGTCGGCGTGGCCGTGCTGGTCTCCCTCGGCTTCGGCGCGGCGCTCACGTTCGGCCCCCAAGGGCTGTCGTTCGAGGCGCAGGAGGCGATCGGCGGCACGCTCTCGATCCTCGCCGTCGGGCTCATCACCTGGATGATCTTCTGGATGGGTCGCACGGCGCGACACCTCAAGGCGGACCTGCAGCACAAGCTCGACGACGCGATCGCCGCGGGCCGGTGGGCCGTCGTCGTCATGGCGGTGCTCGCCGTCGGGCGCGAGGGGCTCGAGACCGCGCTGTTCCTGTGGGCCGGCGCCCAGGCGACCGGGGCGACGACCCGGCCCCTGCTGGGCGCCGTGCTCGGCATCGCCGTCGCGGTCGGGCTCGCGTGGGCCGTCTATCGCGGGGCGCTCCGCCTGAACCTGCGGCTCTTCTTCGCCTGGACCGGGCTGTTCCTCATCGTGGTGGCCGCGGGCGTGCTCTCCTACGGGGTCCACGACCTCCAGGAGGCGGGCATCCTCCCCGGTCTCCACAACCTGGCGTTCGACGTGTCGGCGCAGATCCCGCCGTCGAGCTGGTACGGCACGGTGCTCAAGGGCGTCTTCAACTTCTCGCCCGCGACGACGTGGCTCGAGCTCGCGGCCTGGTGGCTCTACCTCGTGCCGACCCTGTTCTTCTTCGTCCGGACCGTCTGGTTCGGACCGTCCCCCGGCGCGCCGGCGAAGCCCGCGCCCGCCCCTGTCACGAACACCGCACCTCTCGGAGGAGACCGATGACCCGCACCCGGGCCTCGCGCGCAGCCGCACCCCTGCTCGCCGCCGTCCTGCTCGTCCCGCTGGCCGCCTGCACGCCGAACGACCCGACGGGTGCGACGAGCCCCGGGGCCGACGGGCCGACGGCGCTCACGGTGAGCTCGACGGACGACGCGTGCGACGTGTCGGCGACCGAGGCGCCGTCGGGCCACCTGGTGTTCTCCGTGACGAACGACGGGAGCCAGGTCACCGAGTTCTACCTGCTCGCCGAGGACGGCCTGCGCATCGTGTCCGAGGTCGAGAACATCGGCCCCGGCATCACCCGCGACCTGGTCCTCACCGCGAAGCCCGGCTCGTACGTCACGGCGTGCAAGCCGGGCATGGTCGGAGACGGCATCCGGGCCGACTTCACCGTCACGGACTCGGGCGCCGTCGTCGAGCCGACGGGCGAGGTCGCCGACCAGGTCCAGGCCGCGGCGACGAACTACGTCGCGTACGTCAAGGACCAGACCGAGCAGCTCCTCACGGGGACCCAGGAGTTCGTCGACGCCTACGCGGCGGGCGACGACGACGCGGCGCGCGAGCTCTACGCCCCGGTCCGCGTGCACTGGGAGCGCATCGAGCCGGTCGCGGAGTCGTTCGGCGACCTCGACCCGCGCATGGACCTGCGCGAGGCCGACCTCGAGGCGGGCCAGGAGTGGACGGGCTGGCACCTGCTGGAGAAGGACCTGTGGCCGCCGGCCCCGGACGCGAACGGCGGCACGGAGTACGTCCCGCTCACCGAGGCGCAGCGCACGCAGTACGCCGACCAGCTCCTCGCCGACACGCAGGAGCTCTACGACCGGACGCACGAGGCGTCCTTCGCCGAGCAGATCGACGCGGCGGCGATCGGCAACGGTGCCAAGGGCCTGCTGGACGAGGTCGCCACGGGCAAGGTCACGGGCGAGGAGGAGATCTGGTCGCACACCGACCTGTGGGACTTCCAGGCGAACCTCGACGGCGCGAAGGTCGCCTACGAGGGCCTGCGCGACGTGGTCCTCGCGAAGGACACCGAGCTCACCGACGACCTCGACGCCCGGTTCGCCGCGCTCCAGGAGGAGCTCGACCAGTACCGCGACGGCGACGGGTTCGTGCTCTACACCGATCTCACGGCCGACCAGGTGAAGACGCTCGCCGACGGTGTCGATGCGCTGAGCGAGCCGCTGTCGCAGCTCACCGCCGCGGTCGTCCTCTGACCAGGGACGTGAGCGTGCGATGACCCAGCCCGAGATCCCCGTGCCGGAGGACGCGGCCGAGACCGCTCCGGCGGACGCGACGCCGGTGCGCCCGAGCGCGTCCCCGCGCCTCTCCCGTCGCGCCCTCCTGGGCGCGGCGGGCGCGGGGCTGCTCGCGGCCGGGGCCGCGGGCGGGTACGCGGCGGCCCGTGCGACGGACGGGCCCTCGGGCCCGACGGCGGCCGTCGGACCGGACGACGTCGTCCCGTTCGCGGGTGCGCACCAGGCGGGCGTCGCGACGCCCGCGCAGGACCGGCTCCACTTCGCCACGTGGGACCTCACGACGACGTCGCGCGACGACCTGGTCGCGCTGCTGACGGCGTGGACCGCCGCGGCGGCGCGCATGACGCGCGGCCTGCCGGCGGGCACGTTCGGGCCGGTGTCCGGGCCCTACGACGCGCCGCCCGACGACACCGGGGAGGCCCAGGAGCTGCCCGCGTCGAACCTCACCCTGACGTTCGGGTTCGGGCCGTCGCTGTTCCGCACGGCCGACGGCGTCGACCGGTTCGGGCTCGACGGGCGTCGGCCCGCGCTGCTCCAGGACCTGCCGCACTTCCCGGCGGACGCGCTCGAGGAGGCGCGCTGCGGGGGAGACCTCGCGGTCCAGGCGTGCGCCGACGACCCGCAGGTCGCGGTGCACGCGATCCGTAACCTCGCACGGCTGGCGTTCGGGACCGCGAGCGTCCGGTGGAGCCAGCTCGGGTACGGCCGCACGTCGTCGACGTCCACCGCGCAGGCGACGCCGCGCAACCTGTTCGGGTTCAAGGACGGCACGGCGAACGTCAAGGCCGAGGAGAGCGAGGCGCTGGACGAGCACGTGTGGGTCGCGCCCGCCGACGACCCGGCGGCCGTCTGGCTCGCCGGAGGCTCCTACCTCGTCGCCCGGCGCATCCGCATGACCATCGAGACGTGGGACCGGGCGCCCCTGCGCGAGCAGGAGGCGATCGTCGGGCGCACCAAGGGGTCGGGTGCGCCGCTCTCCGGCGGCGACGAGTTCACCGAGCCCGACTTCACGGTCACGGGCCGCGGCGACGAGCCGCTCATCGACCCGTCGGCGCACGTCGCGCTCGCGCACCCCACGCGCAACGCCGGGGCGCGGATGCTACGCCGCGGCTACAACTACACCGACGGCTCGGACGGCCTCGGGCGCCTCGACGCCGGGCTCTTCTTCCTCGCCTACGTGCGCGACCCCGCGACGCAGTACGTCCCGATGCAGACGACCCTTTCGCGTGACGACCCCATGATGGAGTACCTGCGCCACACCGGGTCGGGGATCTGGGCCGTCCCGGCAGGCGTCCGCGACGACACCGGCCTCCTCGACGGCACGAGCACCGCGTTCGTCGGCCAGGAGCTCTTCGCGTGACCGGCGTCGTGCGTGTCCACGCGACGGGGGCCGTGGGGTCACGGGCGCGCGGGCGTCCGGGCCCCGGACGGGACCGATAGGGTCGCGAGGACGCCGCTCGCGGTGTCGGTGCCGTCGGAGCTCGGTACCGCCCTGACCCCCCGATGCAGTGAACGGAGGCTCACATGTCGGGTCCGACCGACGTCCTCGCCGCGCTCTCGGATGCTGTGGGTGCGGAGCGGGCGGAGCAGCTGCTGGCCCGGTTCGACCGGTACTCGAACCAGCCCCACGCGGTCAAGGGCGCCTCGCGGCTCCCGAGCGATCCCGCGCTGGAGCGAGCTGCCCTGCGGGTGTTCGAGGACCCGGACCTCGGGGCGGCCGCCGGCCTCGACGCGTCGAGCCTCGCGGGTGCGCTCGACGCGCGGGCGCTCTGGGCGCTCCTCGCGCTCGCGGCCCGGGCGGACCTGACCGTCCTCGACCGGCTCCCGGCGGAGACCGCCGAGCGGGGTGCTCCGAAGGTCGCGACGATCCGCCGGGCTGTCGCGAAGCACGCGGCGGTGTCGAGGTCCGACCCTTCGTCCACTGCTGCCCCCACCTCGCCGCCGGCGCCTGCCGTGGACGACGTCCCCGTGCTCCCCGAGAAGGTGGCACAGGTGGGGAGGTGGCTCGCTGGGCATCCTGGCGCGGATCCCCGGTGGTTTGCTGCACGCCCGGGGCAGCGGGCGGCCGAGCGGCGGGCCGCTCTCCGGGCGCCTCGCGCCGCTGGCGGAGTGCACCGACCTCCGGCGGCTGCACGTGAACGTCGTCGGCGGATTGCTCGCCGGGCTCGAGGCGCTGGTGCAGCTGCCCGCGCTCACCGAGCTGCACCTGGCCGGCGGGACCCGGGACGTGGACCTCTCGGTGCTGCGGCACACCGCCGTTGAGCGCCTGTCACTGAGCCTCGGCGGCGCCGACGGCGCGTTCCTCACGCACGTGCCGCACCTGCGGTCGCTCCAGCTCTCGGGCGGGTCGGGCCCAGAGGACGCCGGGTACGACGACGAGGACGGTCCTGCTCCGCTGCCCGCGCACCCCGGGCTCGTCGACGTGGTGCTGCGGCTGGTCGCCGACGGCGTCCAGGTGGTCACCTACCGCCACGAGCGTTCCTGGGTGTCGCGGCTGACGGCCGCGGCCCCGTCCGACGTCTTCGTCGTCGAGCGCAGCGGCTACGTAGGGCTGACCCGCGACGCGTCGGACGTGGACGCCCTGGGCAGGAGGCTGTTCTCCGACGTCGTACCGTGACCGGCGGTCGTGGCCTACGAGGTGCTGACGTGCACGTGGTCGAAGTGGTTCGCGGTCGTGCCGCCGCGGTCCTCCATGCCGGACCACGCGCTCGCGGGGTCTCCGGCCATCCAGATCTGCTGCTGGTAGATGAGGTAGGTGATCCCGAGCGCCCCGGCGTTGGCCTGGAGGTAGCGGGCGATCTCCCAGCCCGTCTCGCCCGTGATCATGATGTCCAGGGCCCGACCGGTGCCGTGGTCGCCGCTGTCGCCCGGCCGGATCCCGCCGTAGGACGTCACCTGCGGGAAGATCGCGCACACCGCCCGGTAGACCGCACGGGCGTTGGACCGGAGGGACGACTCGATCCCGGAGCTCACGGAGCACGCGGCGTCGGAGATCCCGCTCGCCCCCGACCCGCTGCTCGCGGCCGTCGCCGCCGGCGCCTCGGGCTGCGTCTGCGCGAGGAAGCTCGACTTGATCCAGGCCGCGGCGCCGCCCCACACGACCTGGCTCCACTCGCCCTCGGTCGCGCCGGTGACGTCGACGGCGGTGGCGAACGCGGCGGTCGCGACACGCTCGGCGTCGGCCGACGGCCCGGTGCGGACGTTGACGGCGTCGGTCGTCCAGAGCTGGCCGGTGGCGACGGGGACGGCCGGGGCCGGCGGGGCGGCCTCGGCGGCCGGCACGACCGTGATCTGCGCGGCCGTCTCGACGAGCGGGGACTCCTGCGTCGTGGCGGGCGGTGCGACGCGCGCGGCGGACCGGCTGGCGGCCCCGGTGCCGCGCTCCACGGTCGACCCGGCGGTCGGCTCGACGCTCAGCGGCGCGAGGTCGGGGTTGCCCTCGGCGGGCTGGGGGCCCGCGCCGACCACGCCTGCGCCGAGCAGCCCGACCAGGGCGAGCGCCGGGAGCTTGAGGGCGCGTGCCGGGAGTGCCGGAAGAGCGGGCAGGGCCGGGAGCCGGAACGCGCGCGCGGGCGCTGCGGGGGCGGCGCTGTGGCGGCCTCGGGACATGGTGCGCTCCGGTTCGTTCGTGGTCAGGACCGCGCCCATGTAACCAAACCGTGATCTACAAAGTCCAGCCCGGCTCCCGCGCAGCAGGTCAGGGACTCATGAGCGGGAGCGCTGAGTCGCACCACCGGCAGTCGTTGGACGGCTGGACGCCCGGTTCCTACGCTGGAGGGCATGACCGCTCCCACAGTCCCGACCGTGACGCTCAACTCCGGGCACACCATCCCCCAGCTCGGCTTCGGCGTCTTCCTCGTACCGCCGGACGAGGCCGAGAAGGCCGTGAGCGAGGCCCTCGAGGTCGGCTACCGCCACCTCGACACGGCGGCGATCTACCGCAACGAGGAGGGCGTCGGCGCCGCGATCGCGAAGAGCGGCGTCGCGCGCGACGAGCTGTTCGTCACGACGAAGCTCTGGAACGACCGCCAGTCCGGCGAGCAGCCGCACGACGCGATCCGCGAGAGCCTCGACAAGCTCGGCCTCGAGTTCGTCGATCTCTACCTCACGCACTGGCCGGCGCCCGCCCAGGACCAGTACACGAACGCCTGGGCCAAGCTCGTCGAGATCCGCGACGCCGGCCTGGCGCGCTCGATCGGCGTCTCGAACCACCTGCCCGAGCACCTCGACCGGATCGTCGCGGACACGGGCGTCGTCCCCGCCGTCGACCAGATCGAGCTGCACCCGGCCTACCAGCAGCGCGACGTGCTCGCGTGGGCCGACGCGCACGGCACGAAGATCGAGGCCTGGGGCCCGCTCGGCCAGGGCAAGTACCCGCTGTTCGAGAAGCAGGCCGTCGTCGACGCCGCGACCGCCCACGGCGTGACCCCCGCGCAGGCGGTCCTGCGCTGGCACCTGCAGCGCGGCTTCATCGTGTTCCCCAAGTCGTCGCGCAAGGAGCGCATGGCGGAGAACTTCGACCTCTTCGGGTTCGAGCTCACCGCCGACGAGGTCGCCGCGATCGACGCCCTCGACACCGGCGACGGCTCGGGACGCGTGAGCGCGCACCCGTCCGAGGTCAACTGACCCGGTACCGCAGCGAACGCACGACGAAGGGCGCCGTCCGGTCGGACGGCGCCCTTCGTCGTGCGTCGGGAGACCCGGTCAGCCGCAGTCGTCGCAGATGCCCGTCGCGGGCAGGACCGTGAAGCACGTGGGGCACACGGCCGGCGGCTTCTCGGGCTCGGACGCGCGCGGCGTCGTCGTGCGCCGGGGCGTACGGGGAGCCGTCGTGGCCTTCGCCGCGGTCCGGCGCGCGGGCGCCGGCGCCGCAGGGGCGGCGCCGGGCACGTCGAACCCACGCTTGCGGAGCAGGTCGGCGACGCCGACGGGGCTGTTGCGGAACTCCTCGGCCGTCGCCACGCGCCCGGTCGCGTACCGGTGCGCGACGCCGAGGATCGCCTGGGCGTCGTACGCCCGGTCCTCGTGGAGGAGGGGCGTGCCCGGGGTCGCGGTGAACCCGTAGACCCCGAGGAACGCGTCCCGGCCCCGGTCGTCCCAGTCCGCGATCGCCTGGAGGATGTGCTGCCGGGTCACTGCCGAGAAGGTCGCCACGGCACGAGCCTAGACCGCCGTACGGGGCGCCCCGGACGGCCCGTGCGTGACCTTCGGCACGGGGGTCCGGGGCGCCCTCCGTGGTACGACCGTCAGGGGACGGTGTAGCCCGCGGCGCGGAACAGCTCGTACCACTCGGCGCGCGTGAGCGGCACGTCGGAGCCGAGGGCCGCGCCCGCGACGCGCTCGGGGCTCGTCGTGCCGAGCACGACCTGCATCCGTGCCGGGTGCCGCGTGATCCAGGCCGTCGCGATCGCGATGGGCGGCACGTCGTACCGGGCGGCGAGCCGGTCGATCACGGCGTTCAGCTCGGGGTACTCCGGCGAGCCGAGGAACACGCCCGTGAAGAAGCCCGCCTGGAACGGCGACCACGCCTGGACGGTGATGTCGTGCAGGCGGCAGTAGTCGAGGATCCCGCCGTCCCTGCTGACCGACTGGTCGAGGCCCTGCATGTTCGCCGCGACGCCCTGCGCGACGACGGGCGCGTGCGTGATCGAGAGCTGGAGCTGGTTCGCGACGATCGGCTGCTCCACGTCCCGGCGCAGCAGCTCGATCTGACCGGGCGTGTGGTTGGAGACCCCGAACGCGCGCACCTTGCCGGCGGCGTGCAGGTCGTCGAACGCGCGCGCGACCTCCTCGGGCTCGACGAGGGCGTCGGGCCGGTGCAGCAGGAGGATGTCGAGGTAGTCCGTGCGCAGCGCGTCGAGCGAGCCCTCGACCGAGGCGACGAGGTGCTCGTACGAGTAGTCGAAGTACGGGCCCTCGCGCACGATCCCGGCCTTGGACTGGATGACCCACTCCGCGCGCTCGGCGGCGGAGAGGTCGAGCGCCTCGGCGAAGCGGCGCTCGCAGCCGTGCAGGTCGGTGCCGTACACGTCGGCGTGGTCGAGGAACGTGATGCCGGCGTCGCGGGCGGTGCGCACGAGCGTGCGGACCTCGTCGTCGGTCTTGTCCTGGATGCGCATGAGGCCGAGGACGACGTTCGGCACGACGAGGTCGGTGCCGGGCAGGGTGAAGGTCTTCATCGGTGGAGCTCCTTCGCGGGGGTGGGCGGGTTCCGGCAGGTCGTCACGCGGCGGAGAGCCGTGCGACCTCCTCCGGGGTCAGGACGAGGTCGGCGGCGGCGGCAGAGTCCCGGATCGACTCCGGCCGCGAGGCGCCGGGGATGGGGACGACGACGGGCGCGAGCGCGAGCTCCCACGCGAGCGTGACCTGGTAGACGCTCACGCCGTGCGCGTCGGCGACCTCCTGGAAGACGGCGTGGCGCGTCCCGAGCTCGCTCGCGTTCGCGATCCCGCCGAGCGGGCTCCACGGGAGGAACGCGACGCCGAGCGCCGCGCAGTGCTCGAGCTCGCCCTGGCTCGAGCGGAAGCGCGGTGAGAACTGGTTCTGGACCGACGCGAGGCGGCCGCCGAGGATCTCGTTCGCGAGGTCGATCTGCGCCACGTCGGCGTTGGAGATCCCGGCCTGCTGGATCACCCCCTCGTCGAGCAGCTCGACGAGCGCACCGATCGAGTCGGCGTAGGGGACCGTCGGGTCGGGGCGGTGGAACTGGTACAGCCCGATCGCGTCGACCCCGAGCCGGCGCGCGGACTCCTTCGCGGCCTGCTTGAGGTAGGTCGGGTCGCCGTTGCGCGTCCAGGTCCCGTCGCCGGGGCGCAGGTGACCGCCCTTGGTCGCGACGAGGACGTCGGACGTGTCGACGCCGGAGGAGCGCAGCGCGCGGGCGATCAGCTCCTCGTTGTGCCCGACCTCGTCGGCGTGCAGGTGGTAGGCGTCGGCCGTGTCGATCAGCGTGACGCCCGCGTCGAGCGCGGCGTGGACCGTCGCGACGGAGCGGGCCTCGTCCGGTCGCCCCTCGATCGACATCGGCATGCCGCCGAGGCCGATCGCGGAGACCGTCCGGGATCCGAGAGTGCGCTGCTGCATGGGGACTTCCTCACGTTTCAGGGGTAGGAAGGGGCGTCGCCCGCCCGCGAGGGGGGGGCTCCGGGCGGTGCGAGACGACCCACCGGGACTGCTCGAGCCTAGGAAGCGATAACCTAGAAGTCCAACAACTAGTAGTTGTCATATAGAGAAGTGTGAGTGGTCAATGGACCTCCGTCAGATGGAGTACCTCGTCGCGCTCGCGGACGAGCGCCAGTTCACCCGGGCCGCCCAGCTCGTCGGGGTCTCCCAGTCGGGCCTCTCCGCCGCGGTTCGCAGTCTCGAGGAGGAGCTCGGCGCGAGCCTGTTCACGCGCACGACGCGCCGCGTCGAGCCCACCGAGGCGGGCCTGGCGCTGCTGCCGTACGCACGCTCCATGCTCGCTCAGGCGGCCGCCGGTCGCGACGCGGTCGTCCGCGCGACGCGCGCCCTGTCCGGCTCGCTGCGCGTCGGGTCGGAGCAGTGCCTCGGCGTCCTCGACGTCACCACGCTGCTCGAGCGCTTCCATCGCCGCTACCCGCAGGTGGAGATCCACTTCGCGCAGGCCGGCTCCCACGACCTGCTCGCGCGCGTGCGCGAGGGCGACCTCGACGTCGCGTTCGTCGCGACCACCGAGCACCTGGGGTCGCTGTCGCAGACCGTGCTGGGCAGCGAGCCGCTCGTGCTCGTGTGCGCGCCGGAGCACCCGCTCGCCACGCGCGGCCGGGTCGACTGGGCCGACCTCTCCGGCCAGGAGTTCGTCGACTTCGACCCGTCCTGGGGGGCGCGCCCCGTCAACGACGCGACGTGCGCGGCGCACGGCGTCCACCGGCGCGTGCGCTGCTCGGTCAACGACGTGCACACGCTCCTCGAGCTCGTCGACCGCGGTCTCGGCATCGCCCTCGTGCCCCGCCACGTCGCCGCGAAGCCGCAGGCCGAGCGCCTCGTCACGGTCGCGCTGCCGGAGGGCGGCGCACCGAGCTGGGTCGTCTCCGTCGTGACCGGGCGCTGGGACAGCACGGCGTCCGCCGCGCCCCAGCTCCTCGAGCTCCTCGCCGACGCTCCCGCGTGCCGCGGGGTGGAGGTGGCGCGACCCGACGGCGAGCCGGTGGGCGTCGAGGTCGCGGCGGAGGTGCGGTGACCGCCCCGGCGGGCACCGACGCACCGCTCTTCCCGCTCCGCAGCGTCGTCCTGGGCGCGTTCGTCCCGACGCTCGTCCTCGAGATCGGCGTCGGCGCGATGCTGCCCGTCGTCGCCGTCACCGCGACCGGGCGCGGCGCGAGCCTCACGGTCGCGGGGCTCGTCGCCGCGCTCGTCCCGATCGGCAAGATCCTGTTCGACCTCCCGGCCGGGGCCCTCGCCCAGCGGCTCGGAGACCGTGCGGCGATGCTCCTCGCGGGCGGCGTCGCAGCATCCGCCTTCACGACGATCGCGCTCACGCCGAGCCTGTGGGGCCTCGCCGCGGGCGTCCTCGCGCTCGGGGCGTCGACCGCCGTCTTCAACCTCGCCCGGCAGGCGTACCTCACGGAGATCACCCCGCCGCTGCGGCGGGCTCGCGTGCTGTCCACGCTCGCGGGCGTGCACCGCATCGGCCTGTTCCTCGGCCCGTTCGCCGGGGCCGCCGTCATCGCGGCGACGGACGTGCGGGGCGCGTACTGGCTCGGTGCCGGGTCGGCGCTCGCCGCGGTGGCGGTGCTCGCCGTCGTGCGCCCGGACGCCAGCGAGCGCGACGGTCGGGCCCGGTCCCGGGCGAGCCGCGCCGCGGGCAACCCGCGCGTCACGATCGCCGCCGTCGCGCGCGAGCACCGGCGCCTCTTCGCGACGCTCGGCGTCGCGATCCTCCTCGTGAGCGCGGTCCGCGGGGCGCGCCAGACCGTCATCCCGCTCTGGGGCGAGCACCTCGGGCTGGACGCGGAGGTGACGTCGCTGGTCTTCGGCGTCTCCGGCGCGCTGGACATGCTGCTGTTCTACCCGGCGGGCAAGGTCATGGACCGGTTCGGGCGCCTGTGGGTCGCCGTGCCGTCGATGCTCACCATGGCCGTCGGCCTCGCGCTGCTGCCCTTCGCCCACACCGTCGCCGCGGTGACGGTCGTCGCGGCGCTGCTCGGCGTCGGCAACGGGATGGGGTCGGGCATCGTCATGACGCTCGGGGCCGACGTCGCGCCCGCCGACGTGCGCCCGACCTTCCTCAGCGTGTGGCGGCTCTTCCAGGACACCGGCGACGCGCTGGGTCCCCTCGTGCTCTCGGCGGGGGCCGCCCTCGGGTCGCTCGCGGCGGGCGTCTGGGCGACGTCGCTCCTCGGCGCGGGGTCCGCGGCGGCCCTCGCGCGCTGGGTGCCGCGCTACTCGCCGCTCGCGAACCTCGTGCGGCCGCGCGCCCGGCAAAAGGCCGTGCGCGTGCCGTCGGACGCGCCCTAGCGTGACGGGATGACGAGCGACCGCACGCCCCCCGAGCCGTTCCCCGACCCGTTCGACCACCAGGTCACCAAGGACGGGCGCGTCCGGGTCGCACGCGGCGGTCGCGTCGTCGTCACCGTCGCGGGGACGGCGGCCGACCGGCTCGTCGCGGCCCTGGAACGGGCCGAGGCGCGCGACGACGAGGGCGAGGTCCAGCTCCTGCTCGCCCGGGCGACGGGGAACTACCGGCGAGGCAACGAGAAGCGCGCCCACCGGCCGTGACGCAGGTCACGCGCGGGGATGTCACGTACGCCCCGTGGCGCGCGTCTGGATGGTCGACCCCGCGCTCGACCGGCGCGCACCGCGCCGGCTGACGGAAGGAGACCCTCGTGGCCCGCATCTCGCTCGACCCTCCCCGGACCCTGCTCAACCGCACGCTCGCCGCGCTCTCGCGGCGCCGGTACGGCGCCGTGCTCGAGCCGCTCGCCGCCGTCGGGCACCACCCGCGCGTCGCGACGACGTACTGCGTCCTCGAGGCCGGCGTCGCGCGGTGGCGGACGCTCGACCCGTCGCTGTCCGCGCTCGCGGTCATGGCGACCGCGGTGCGGATCGGCTGCTCGTGGTGCGTCGACTTCGGCTACTGGGAGTCGGAGCACGGCGACGCCGACCCCCGCAAGCTCCACGCCGTGCCCGCGTGGCGCGAGAGCGACGCGTACACCGCCGTCGAGCGGCGCGTGCTCGAGTACGCCGAGGCGGCCACGGCGACCCCGCCGACGGTGACGGACGAGCTCGCGGCCGCGCTGGTCGACGACCTGGGCGAGCCCGCGTTCGTCGAGCTCACGGCCGTCGTCGCGCTGGAGAACCTGCGCAGCCGGATCAACGCGGCCCTCGGTCTGTCGAGCCAGGGTTTCAGCGACCGGTGCGAGGTCCCGCTCGCCGGCGGGCTGCGCGCGGCGGGCGCGGCGGGCAGGCTGGCCGGGTGAGCGAGAGCGCTGGGCACCGACCGTCCGACGGCGTCGCGGACCCACGCGGTCCCGGTGCGGCCCTCGCGCCGTTCGCCGCGCACCGTCGTCTGCTCTTCACGGTCGCGTACGAGATGACGGGCTCTGCCGCGGACGCCGAGGACGTGGTCCAGGAGGCCTGGCTGCGCTGGTCGTCGGCGGACCGGTCCGACGTCCTGGACCCGCGCGCCTACCTCGTGCGCGTCACGACCCGGCTCGCGCTCGACCGGCTGCGCGCGCTGCGGACGCGGCGCGAGACGTACGTGGGGTCGTGGCTGCCCGATCCGCTCCTCACGACGCCGGACGCCGCGCTGCAGGTGGAGCGCGCGGAGGACGTGTCGATGGCGCTGCTCGTCGTGCTGGAGACCCTGAGCCCGCTCGAGCGTGCGGTGTTCGTGCTGCGCGAGGTGTTCGACGTCCCCTACGACGAGATCGCCGAGGGCCTCGACCGCTCGCCCGAGGCCGTGCGCCAGACCGCGCACCGCGCGCGCGAGCACGTGCGGGCGCGGCGTCCGCGGTTCACCCCGCCGGACGACGCGCAGCGCGCCGCCGTCGAGCGGTTCATGGTCGCGTGCGCGACGGGTGACACGACCGCCCTCGTCGAGGTCCTCGCGCCGGACGTCGTCGTGGTGAGCGACGGCGGCGGCAAGGCGCGCGCGGCGCTGCGCCCGGTCGCGGGTGCGGACAAGGTGGCGCGGATGCTCGTGGGACTCTCGGCGAAGCCCGAGACGACCGCGATGGCGTTCGAGCCGGCGCTCGTCAACGGTGCGCTGGGCGGCGTGTGGACCGTGGACGGGGTCCCGGCGATGGCGGCGTCCGTCGAGTACGACGGCGAGCGCGTCGTGCGCGTCCTGCTCTTCCGGAACCCGGAGCGCCTCGCCGGGCTCAGACGAGCGTGAGGACGCCGAGCACCCCGACCGCGACGGCCAGCACGAGCGACACCGTGATGAGCACGACGTGCACGGTGAGGAAGCGGGTCGCACGACCGTCGGCGTCGCGCGAGCGCGGGTCCTTGGCGATGCGCTGGAGGAAGCGCGGCCAGATGAGCAGGTTCCACGCGGCGGCGACGAGCAGGACGACGGACCAGGCGACGGGGAGCTCCACGCGTCGAGCATGACAGCGGGGAGCGGCGTCCCGGGACGGGGGAGCGGCGCGGGGCGTGTGGGATCGACCACATCGACGACGAGCAGTAGGTGAGGCTAACCTTGCCTTCGGTCGCCGTGGTCGCGGGGCCGTCGTCCGCCCGGGAGGCCCGGGCCGCACCCGAGGAGCCGCTGATGGCCACCTTCACGATGGTCAAGCCCGCCGACCCGCACGTCGTCACGCTGAGCGTGGTGGGCAGCAAGCGGGTGAGCCCGAACGTCGTGCGGGTGACCCTCGGCGGCGAGGACCTGGACCACTTCACGCCCATGGGCTTCGACCAGTGGTTCCGGCTGTTCCTCGCCCGCGACGACCAGGACTCCCTGCGCCTGCCCACGCGCACCTCCGGCCTGTGGTACGTCCAGTACCTCGCGACGCCCAAGGCGCGCCGGCCCTGGGTCCGCAACTACACGGTGCGTGCCGCGCGGCCCGACCTGCGCGAGATCGACGTCGACTTCGTCGTGCACGGCGACGCCGGGCCCGCGTCGTCGTTCGCGCTGTCCGCCCAGCCGGGGGACCGTGTCGGCGTGCTCGACCAGGGGGTCGGGTACAACCCGCGCGTCCCGCACGACTGGACCCTCGTCGTCGCCGACGAGACCGGGCTGCCCGCCGTCGCCGGCATCTGCGAGTCGCTGCCCGACGACGCGCGCGGCCTCGCGATCGTCGAGATCCCCGAGGCGGCGGACGCGCAGGAGTTCCGCGTCCCGGCCGGGGTCGAGCTGCGCTGGGTCGTGCGGGAGGGTGCGGCGCCCGCGGGCACCGCCCCGCACGAGCTCCTGCCCGGCGCGCTGGCGCTCGAGGCCGTGCGGTCGGCCGACCTGCCCTCCGGGCCGGTCTACGCGTACGCGGTGGGGGAGTCGACGCTCGCGACGGGCGTGCGACGCCACCTCGTCAACGACCGCGGCGTGCCCAAGACGCACGTCGACTTCGTCGGGTACTGGCGCCACGGGCACGCCGCGTCGTCCTGAGCGGACCGGCCGCGCGTCGTCGGGCGGGGGTCCGGGTGGCCGGGCGAGCGGCCGTCTCGGTCAGACCTTGCGGAGCTGCTTGAACATCGGGCAGTCGAACGGGTCGCGCGCCGAGAGGCCGACGCGGTTGAGGTAGCGGATCACGATCCCGTAGGACTGCACGAGGCTCGTCTCCGTGTACGGCAGACCGAGGTTCGCGCAGTGCTCGCGCACGATCTCGCGCGCCCGCGCGAGGTGGGGGCGCGGCATGCTCGGGAAGAGGTGGTGCTCGATCTGGAAGTTGAGCCCGCCCATGAGGACGTTCATCCACCAGCCGCCGCGGATGTTGCGCGACGTGAGGACCTGCTTCGACAGGAAGTCGATCTTCGTGTTCTCGGGGATGATCGCCATGCCCTTGTGGTTCGGCGCGAACGACGCCCCCATGTAGACGCCGAACACGGCGAGCTGCACGCCGAGGAACGCGGACGCCATGCCGAGGGGCAGGAACCAGAAGATCGCGCCGACGTAGAGCGACAGGCGCAGCGTGAGGATCACGAGCTCGACGACCCGGGCCCGGACGTTGCCGCGCGTGCGGCCGCCCGCGAGGAGCGAGCGGTACGCCTGGACGTGCAGGTTGAGACCCTCGAGCGTGAGCAGGGGGAAGAACAGCCACCCCTGGTAGCGGTTGATCACGGAGCGGAAGCCCTTCGCGGCGGCGGCGTCCTCGTCGAGGAAGACGACGACGTCCGGGGCGATGTCCGGGTCCTTGCCGCGCTGGTTGGGGTTCGCGTGGTGGCGGGTGTGCTTGTTCATCCACCACGAGTGGCTGATCCCCACGACGCCGTTCGCGAGGATGCGTCCCAGACGGTCGTTCGCCGGGCCCGACGTGAAGACCTGCCGGTGCGACGCCTCGTGGGCGACGAACGCGAACTGGGTGAAGATCAGGCCGAGCGCTCCCGCGATCAGGAGCTGGAACCACGAGTCGCCGAGGAGGACGAACCCGGCGACGGCACCGCCGAGCGCGAGCGTCAGCACGGCGAGGGTCCACAGGTAGTAGCCGTGCGTGCGGTGGAGCAGGCCGGCGTCGCGCACGGTGCGCGAGAGCGCGCTGTACGTGCTGGTGACGGCGCCCGGCTCGTCGGTGCGGGGGCGGGTGGCCCGGAAGCCCGGGCGCACTGCGGCAGAGGTCATGTGCGGCCTCGCAGGGTGTCGGTGTCGACTTCCCAGCCGCGGAGGTGAGCGGGTGCTCGTGGTGCAGATCACCCCACCCTACGGGACCGTAGGTTGCACGCGCGAGCGCGGGGGGTGAAGAAGCCGCGCAGGAGTTCGGGGTGCGGTGTCGGCAGGCGCCTCCCTACCGGGGCGGGTGCTAGGCCGCGAACCGGAAGGTCTGGCGATACTCCGTCGGCGTGATGCCGACCGCGCGCCGGAAGTGGTGGCGCAGGAGCGCTGCGGACCCGAACCCGCAGCGCCGCGCGACCTCCTCGAGGTCGAGCGTCGACTCCTCGAGCAGGGACTGCGCGTGCCCCACCCGCTGCGACGTGAGCCACGCGAGCGGCGTCGTGCCCGTCTGGGCGACGAACGACCGCGCGAACGTCCGCTCCGACGTGTGGGCCCGGCGCGCCAGGTCCCGTACCGTGAGCGGCTCGTCGAGGTGCTCGGTCATCCACTCCAGCAGCTCGGCGAACGAGTCCTCCTCGCACTCCGGGACCGGGCGCTCGATGAACTGGCGCTGGCCGCCCTCGCGCTGCGGCGGCACGACCATGCGCCGCGCGATCGTGTTGGCGGCCTTCGCCCCGAGCTCGCGCCGCACGAGATGGAGGCACGCGTCGATCCCCGCGGCGGTCCCGGCGCTCGTGACGAGGTTGCCGTCGTCGACGAACAGCACGTCCGGGTCGATGTCGAGGCTCGGGTACTGGCGGCGCAGCTCGTCGGCGTGCATCCAGTGGGTCGTGACCCGCCGGCCCTCGATCACTCCGGCCGCGGCGAGGAGGAAGACCCCCGAGCACACGCTCAGCAGCAGCGCGCCGCGCTCGGACGCGCGCCGGACGGCGTCCAGCACCTCGGGCGGGTAGTGCGACCCGATGCGGATCGCCGGGACGATGAGGAGGTCGACGTCGTCCGTCGCGTCGAGCCCGTGGTCGGGGACGACCTGCGCGCCGACCGACGTGCGCACGGGTCGCCCGGCGACCGGCCCGCACACCCGGAAGTCGAACCGTGGGACACCGTCCTCGCTCCGGTCGAGGCCGAACACCTCGCACACGACGCCGAACTCGAACGGGGCCAGGCCGTCGCACACGACGGCCGCGACGGAGTGCACCATGCACGGCACGCTACGCCCGTGGCGGGATTTTGTCGAGAGGTGTCAGTCCTGCCACTCGTCGGCGGAGCCCTCTGGCGGAAGGGTGGGGGCCATGGACATCTTCTGGGGTGTGGTGGTTCTTCTCCTCGTCGTCGGCCCGGTCGTGGCGGCGCTCGCGGTGCGGCGCGAGGACCCCGCGCGGCCGTGGTTCCCCGCGGGGTCCGACGGCGCGTGGCCGGGTGCCGGCGCGTGGGGCGACCCGTCGGACCGGGACGCGCAGCGCCTCGACGCCGACCTGCGGGCGGCGGCCTCGCGCCCGACCGCGCAGGACGGGCACGTCGACCCGCACGAGGTCGCGGCCGAGCTCGTGCTGCGGCGCGTCGTCCCGAACCCCGCCGTGCGCGACGGCGTCCGGGGCGCCCTCCCGGCACCGGCGACGCGCGCCGAGGCTCCGGCGTCGACCCGGCGGCCGCCGAGCGTGTCCCGGCGCGTGCCGCTCCCGCGCTGACGCGGTCAGTACCCGCGGCGGACGCACCGTGTCGGACGCACGGAGGCGGTGACGTGACGGCAGACGCGCGACGGCCCGGACCTCGTGGAGGTCCGGGCCGTCGTCGGGGGAGGGGGGCGTCAGCCGGTGGTCAGGCCCGCGAGCCGACGGCGTCGACGTCCGCGCCACCCGTGAGCTGGTCGAGGCCCTCGAGCTCCTCGGCCTCCCACGGGGCCTGGCCCAGGCTCGGGATCATCGTCGCGAGCTCGGGGCGCCACTTGGTGAAGCGGGCCGGGAAGCAGCGCTCGAGCAGGTCGATCATCGCGGGGACCGCGGTCGACGCGCCCGGCGAGGCGCCGAGCAGGCCCGCGATGGACCCGTCGCCCGCGGCGATGACCTCGGTGCCGAACTCGAGGACGCCCTTGCCGTCCTCGTCCTTCTTGATCACCTGGACGCGCTGGCCCGCGGTGATGGTCTCCCAGTCCTTGGGGTGCGCCGTCGGCATGAAGGCCTGGAGGGCGGTGAACTTGGTCTCCGGGCTCGCGACGAGCTGCCCCACCAGGTACTGGGTGAGGTCCATGTTCTTGAGCCCGGCGCCGAGCATCGAGCCGATGTTGTGCAGCCGCAGCGACGTGAGCAGGCCCAGGTACTTGCCCTTCTTGAGGAACTTGGGGCTGAACCCGGCGTACGGGCCGAACATCAGGTACGTCTTGCCCTCGACGACGCGCGTGTCCAGGTGCGGGACGGACATGGGCGGCGAGCCGACGTCGGCCTTGCCGTAGACCTTGGCCTGGTGCTGCGCGACGAGCTCGGGGCTGTCGGTGCGCAGGAACTCGCCGCTGATCGGGAAGCCGCCGTAGCCCTTGGCCTCGGGGATGCCTGCGGCCTGGAGCAGCGGCAGCGCGCCACCGCCCGCACCGACGAACACGAACCGGGCCTCGACGGTCGAGCGGCGCTTCGGGGCGTTCCACGAACGGTCCTTGACCGTCAGGCGCCAACGGCCGTCCTTCGTCTTCTTGAGGTTCTTCACCTCGTGCTCGAGGTAGAGCTGCGTGCCCTGCGCGACGAGGTGGTCGACGAGCTGCTGCGTGAGGGCGCCGAAGTCGACGTCCGTGCCGCTCGTCGCACGCGTCGCCGCGACCGGCTCGTCCCCGTCGCGCTCGGCGACGAGGAGCGGTGCCCACCCGGCGATCACGGCGGGGTCGTCGCTGAACTCGAGCTCGCTGAACAGCGGGTGCTGCCGCAGCGTCTCGAACCGGCGGCGCAGGTAGTCGACGTTCTCCGCACCGCGCACGAACGTCATGTGCGGCGTGCGGGAGATGAAGCTCGCGGGCTGGGGGAGCGCACCCGTCGTGAGCAGGTGGTGCCAGAACTCGCGCGAGACCTCGAACTGCTCGTTGATCTTCACCGCCTTGGTGATGTCGATCGAGCCGTCCGCCTTCTCCGGCGTGTAGTTCAGCTCGCACAGGGCGGCATGACCCGTCCCGGCGTTGTTCCACGGGTTCGACGACTCCTGCGCCACGGCGTCCAGACGCTCGTAGATGCGCACGGTCCAGGAGGGTTCCAGGACCTTGAGGAGAGCTCCCAGCGTGGCGCTCATGATGCCACCGCCGATGAGGGCTACGTCGATCTGGTCTGCGCTGCTTGCGGGGTTGCTCGCTCGACTCGACACGCTCCGATTCTACGCTTGTGAAAGAGTGCACTAAGTGTGCGGTGCATCACGGGCGTGCGTCACACTTTCGCGGGACGAACGTCCCGAGAGGCACGGGCCCGACGTCTCGCCCCCTCGCGGCAGGCGGGTCCTACCTCGGCGGGGAGTAGGGCGAGGGCCAGGGGCCGATCTCGGGCAGGGGCGCGGGTTCGCCGGCGCGGAAGGTGTCGGGCTCGGCGTCGGGGGTGCGGCCTGCGAGCCAGGCGGCGACGTCGGTGAGGCGACCTCGGACGACGACACCGTCGTGCGCGTCGAACCCGGGGTCGCTCCCCACGGGAGTCTCTGCGCGGGGAGAAACCCCGGGTTCGGCAGCGAGGCGAAGGCCGCCCGGACCGACCCTGAGCCGGGCGGGCTCCTCGGCGACCTCGACGACGACGTCGTCCGTGAGCCGGACCCCGAGGAAGTCGAGGAGGTGGAGGCCGAGCAGGCGCGGCCAGGTGTCGAGGCCGATCCCGGCGTCGAGGTCGACGGCGTGGATCCGGGCCTCGCGCCACCACGCGACGAGCGCATCGGCGACGGTCCCGTCGCGGTAGGTCACGGGAGCGTCCCACCCGGACGACCCGGGAGCGGGCCACGCGGCGTCGTGGCGCTCGGCGAGCGACTCGAGCGCGGCGACGTGCTCCGCGACGGTCCGGCGCGCACCTGTCTGGATGCCGGCCTCGCGGCCGACCGCACCGCCGTCGTACACCTCGACGAGCTCGCTGCGCGCGGCGAGCTCCGCCTGGCGGGCCATCGCCTCGCCGATCGCCGTGACGTGCGCGAGCACGTGGCTGCGCGACCAGCCAGGCAGGGCGGACGGGCCGGCGAGGTCCGTGTCGTCGAGGGAGCGTGCCGCGGTGGTGACGGCGTCGAGGGCGGCGCGCGCGTCGCGGCGGACCTCCTCGACGTCGGGCGGGGCGAGCGGGCTGGTTCCGGTCAGGGCCACAGGAGCTCCTTCGTCCAGGGGAGGTGTTCGGCAGTTCCGGCGTCGGGTCGTGCGGTGTAACGGAGGCGCGTCTGGCCCTCGGGCGAGGACGCCCAGAACTCGACGCTCGTGGGCTCGAGCGCGTACGACGCCCAGGCGTCGAGCACGAGCCCGGGCTCGGCGCGGACCCGCGCGAGCGCGTCGTCCCACGCGGCCCGGTAGGCGTCCCGCGACGCGAGGGGGGAGCTCTGCGGCCCGGCCAGCGCGGTCGCACGGGAGAAGTCGGAGCGGGCGCGGAAGTCGGCGGCGGACGCCTCGGAGCCGAGCGGGACGACCGGACCGCGCACCCGGACCTGGCGACCGTGCTCGCGCCAGAAGAACGTCAGCGCGGCGTTCGGGTTCTGGGCGAGGGCGACGCCCTTGGGCGAGTCGGCGCGCGTGGCGAAGACCCAGCCGTCGCCGTCGACGTCCTTGAGGATCAGCGTCCGGGCGTCGACCCGGCCGCTCGCGTCGGCGGTCGAGAGGGTCGCGGCGTGCGGTGCGGGCAGGCCGGCGTCGATCGCCTCCTCGAGCCAGCGGACGAAGAGCGCGCTCGGCTCGTCGGGCGTCGCGCCGACGTCCAGCCCGGGCAGGTCCGCGCCGAACACCGGGAGCGCGCGCAGGCGCTCGCGCAGGGACGGGCGGTCGGGGGCGTCGGTCATGCGTCCTCCAGGGTGGTCGGGCCGGGCCTGAGCAGCGCGACGAAACCCCGCGCGGCGGCGGTCATCGCGTCGGGGTCGTCGAGGGCGCGCGCGAGGACGTACCCGCCCTGCACGATCGCGACGGCGGCGAGCGCGCGGTCGCGGGCGTCGTCGTCGGGCAGCCCGTCCTCCGTGAGGACGGCGGCGGCCAGGCCGACGAGCCCGTGGAAGTAGGCACGCACCTCGGCGGCCAGCGCGGCGTCGTCCATGACCGCCTGGTCGCTCACGAGGCGCCCGACCTTGCAGCCGGCGAGCGCGGGTCGCGGCCGTTCGAGGTAGCGGACGAGGCGTTCGACGGCCGACCCGCCCGCGTCGAGGTCGCGGTGCGCGGCGTCGAGGCCGGCCGTCGTCGTGGCGTGCACGGCGGCCGCCGCGAGGTCGTGCTTGGTGGGGAAGTGGTGGTAGAGGCTGCCCTGGCCCACGCCGCTCGCGGCGAGGACCTGGCGCGGGCTGGTCGCGCCGACGCCCTGGGCCCAGAACAGGTCCTGCGCGGCCGCGACGAGCCGCGCGCGGGCGTCGGTCGTCGTCATGCCGACACCATACCTACCTCAAGGTATGGCGTCGAGGCGGGCGGTGGGGGACCGGCCGTCACGCCGCGCCGCCCCCGCTCGGTCGGGACGGCATGAGAGTGGAGTCGTACCGTGGGTCGGTGACGGTGCAGCAGCGGGTGCTGGTGGTCGCGATCCTCGCGTCGTTCGTGTCGTTCCTGGACGGCTCGGTGGTCAACGTCGCGCTGCCCGCGATCTCCGCCGAGCTGACGACCGGGCCGGTCACGGGCCTCGCACTGCAGCAGTGGGTCGTCGACGCCTACATGATCACGCTCGGCGCTCTCATCCTCCTGGCGGGCTCGCTGTCCGACGTGCACGGTCGGCGCCGCATCATGGCGATCGGCCTCGTCGGCTTCGCGGTGACGTCGGTCGCGTGCGCGCTCGCAACCGACGGGCTGTTCCTCGTCGTCGCGCGCGGGCTCCAGGGCGTCGCGGGCGCGCTGCTCGTGCCGAGCTCGCTCGCCATGATCATCTCCACGTTCGACGGCGAACGACAGTCCCGCGCGATCGGCTCCTGGACCGCGTGGACCAGCACCGCGTCGCTCGTCGGGCCGCTGCTCGGCGGGATCCTCATCGACACCATCTCGTGGCGCTGGGTGTTCTGGATCAACGTGCTGCCCGTCGCGGTGACGCTGTGGCTGCTGCGCGGCGTGCCGCGGTCGGCGGCGGAGGAGCCGGGCGCCGCGGGTGGCCCAGACGGGCGACGACACATCGACGTCGCCGGGGCGACGCTCGCCGCCGTCGGGCTCGCGGGCACCGTGTTCGCGCTCATCGAGCAGGGGCGGTTCGGGTGGGCGAGCCCCGTCGTCTGGGGGCCGTTCGTCGTCGGCGTCGTGTGCCTCGCCGTGTTCGTGTGGTGGGAGCGGCGCGCGCCCGACCCGATGCTCCCGCCGCGCCTCTTCCGCGTACGCAACTTCGCGTGGGGCAACCTCGCGACCGCGGCCATCTACGGCGCGCTCTACTTCGGCGGGTTCGTCGTCACGCTATTCCTCCAGCAGGTCGGCGGGTACAGCGCGACCGCCGCCGGGCTCGCGCAGCTCCCCGTGACCCTCGTGCTCCTCGCGCTGTCCACGCGGTTCGGGGCGCTCGCGGGCCGGTACGGCCCGCGCCTGTTCATGACGGTCGGGCCGATCATCGGCGGGGCCGGCTACCTGCTGCTGCTCACGACGACCGACGACGCCGTGTACGTCACCCAGGTCCTGCCCGGCCTCGTGCTCTTCGGTCTCGGCCTCGCGATGACCGTCGCGCCGCTCACGTCCGCCATCCTCGGCTCGATCCCCGCGGCCGACGCCGGGATCGGCTCGGCGGTCAACAACGCGGTGTCCCGCGTCGCGGGGCTCGTCGTCATCGCGTTCGCGGGCGTGATCGTCGGCGGCGTGCTCGACCTCGACGGCTTCCACCGCTCGCTCCTCGTCACCGCGGCGCTGCTCGTCCTCGGCGGCGTGCTGAGCTGGGTCGGCATCCGCAACGAGAACGTGCGCGCGACCGCGGACGCCTCCGCCTGAGCGACGTGCGGTCAGGCGGGTGCTCGGGCGACCACGGCGTACGTGTGCCAGTGCTTGGGCCCGCTGAACGCCTCGCCGTCCTCCTCGACCTCGTCGAGCACGACGACGTCCAGCCCGGCGAGGTGGTCGTCCACCTCGGTGCGGGTCAGGAAGGTCTCGTCCGGTACGCCCGCCCACGAGTCGCGGTCGCCGAACAGGTCGACGGCGAGCCACCCGCCCGGGGCGAGGGCGGCACGGACCTGACGCCATGCGTCGTCGAACGCCGGGCGCGGCACGTGCGGGAGCGCGTAGCTCGCGTGGACGAGGTGTGCGGACGCCGGGTCGACGAGGGCGGAGACGTTCGCGAAGCCGGCCTCGTGCACGGTGAGCCGGGTGCCGTCGCCGGGCCCGACGACCTCACGCACCAGGGCCCCAGTCCCCGGGGCCGGGTCGAGCGCGAGGACGCGCCACCCCGCGTCGAGCATCGCGGCCGTCTCCATGCCCGCCCCGCAGCCCAGATCGAGCGCGAGCCGCCCGTCGCCCGGACCTGCGAGGTCGAGGACCCGGCGGCACAGGTCGCGCACGGGCCGCCCGCGCTGGGCCGCGTTGTAGGCAGGCCAGCGCGCCGGGTCTCTCACCGGACGGTCTGGAGGTCGTGCGTCGAGGTGTTGAGGCGGCGTGCGCCGTCGGGCACGTCGGGCGGGAACGCGACGACGATGTCCTCGATCCGCACGCCGAACCGTCCGGGCAGGTAGACGCCCGGCTCGACGGAGAAGCACATGCCGGGCTCGATCGGCCGGTCCTCGCCCTCCACCATGTATGGCGGCTCGTGGGTCGTGGTGCCGATGCCGTGCCCCGTGCGGTGCACGAAGAACTCGCCGTAGCCCGCGTCGGCGATGACGGCGCGCGCGGCGCGGTCGACGTCCTGGCACGTCGCCCCCGGGCGGACCGCGTCGACCCCGGCCTGTTGGGCGCGGCGCACGACGTCGTAGACCTCGCGCTGCTGTGCCGCGAGCGCGTCGTCGGTGCCGCCCTCGACGAGCACGGTCCGGGAGGTGTCCGACCCGTACCCGTCGCGCAGCCCGCCGAAGTCGAGCACGACGAGGTCGCCCGGCTCGATGACCCGGTCGCCCGCGTCGTGGTGCGGGTCGGCGCCGTTCGGCCCGGCGCACACGAGCGTGAAGTCGACCTGCTCGTGCCCGTGCTCGCGCAGGAACCGGTCGAGGTCGGCGGCGACGTCCCGCTCGCGCCGGCCCGCGAACGCGACCTCGCGGATCTGGGCGAAGGCCGCGTCGGCGGCGGCGCCCGCCGCGGCGAGGCGCTCGACCTCCTGCGCGTCCTTGACGGCGCGCAGCGTCGGGACGGCGTCGGTGAACGCGGTGAACCGCGCGTCCGGGAGCGCCCGCTGGAGCCCGAGCACGTGCAGCGCCCACGTCGAGTCCGAGACGGCGTAGGTGCCGGTCCCGTCGAGGAGCCGCGCCGCGGCGGCGTGCTCGTCGTCCCCGTCCCGCCAGGTCACGACGTCGAGCCCGTCCGTGCCCGGGGCCGAGACCAGGTCGCCCCGCTCGAGCAGCGGCACGACGACGGACGCGCCGCCCCCTGCTCCGGGCTCGCCCGCGGGGATCGCGAGCAGCGTGAGGCGCTCGGTGTCCGGCGGCGCGTAGCCGGTGAAGTACGCGAGGTCGGGGCCGGGCGAGACGAGGAGCCCCGCCAGGCCGGCCTCGCGCGCGTGCGCGGCGGCGCGCTCGCGGCGGGCGGCGTAGACCTCGGGGCCGAACGCGGCCCCCGGACGTGCGGCGTCGGTGCTGCTCATGGTGTCAGCCTGGCACCGCTCACCCGCGAGATCGACCCGAACGGCCCGACGTCGACCCTCGGAAGGTCGATCGCGGACGTGCGGGTCGATCTCGTGGCGGGCAGGGGAGTGGCAGGGTGGGCACATGACCGACGTGCGCAACCTCTTCGCCGCCCTCGACGCGTTCGACGGGCACTGGCAGCCGCACCGGGTGGCGACCCTCAACGACCAGGACCTCAAGGTCGTCAAGGTGCTCGGCCAGTTCGTCTGGCACACCCACCCCGAGACCGACGAGCTGTTCCTCGTGCTCGCGGGCGAGCTGACGATCGACCTGCGCGAGGACGGCGTCGAGCGCGCGGTCGTGCTGGGGCCGCACGACCTGTTCGTCGTGCCGCGCGGCGTCGAGCACCGCCCGCGGGCCGACGTCGAGACCTCCGCGGTGCTCGTCGAGCGCCGGGGGACCGTGAACACGGGGGACGCGGGCGGCGACCTCTCCTCGCTGCTGCGCGAGCTGCCGGACGCCTGACGGCGACGAGATCGACCCGAGCGTCCGAGACCGACCTTCCGTGTGTCGGTCTGGGGACGCTCGGGTCGATCTCACGGGGTCAGACCCGGACGACGACCTTCCCGCGCACGTGGCCGGACTGGCTCGCGCGGTGCGCGTCGGCGGCGTCGGCGAGGTCGAACACCTCCGCGACCTCCGGACGCAGCAGGCCCTCGTCGCCGAGGCGCGCGAGCTCCGCGAGGTCCGCCGCGTCGGGGCGCACCCAGACGTAGTGCCCGCCGAGCTCGTCGCGGGCGCGGGCGTCCGTGATCGAGGCGACCGTGCCGCCGTCGCGCAGCACCTGGGGCACCGAGTCCAGCGCGTCGCCGCCCACGTAGTCGAGGACGACGTCCACGCCCTCGGGCGCGAGCGCCCGGACCCGGTCCGCGAGCCCGTCGCCGTACGTGACCGGCTCCGCGCCGAGCGAGCGCAGGAAGTCGTGGTTGCGCTCCGACGCCGTGCCGATCACCCGCGCGCCGAGCGCCCGCGCGATCTGGACGGCGAACGACCCGACGCCGCCGGCCGCGGCGTGCACGAGGACCGTCTGCCCGGCGGCGACGCCCGCGCGCCGGATCGTCTGGTACGCCGTCAGACCCGCGAGCGGCACGGCCGCCGCCTCCTCGAACGACCACGCGGCGGGCTTGCGCGCGAGCGTGCGGACCGGCGCGGCGACGAGCTCCGCGAACGTCCCGCCCGACACCTCGCCGCCGACGACGTCCTTGCGCACGTACCCGTACACCTCGTCACCCACCTGGAGCTCGGGGGTGTCCAGCCCGACGCGCTCGACGACGCCCGCGACGTCCCACCCGGGGACGACGGGGAAGGCCACGTCCATGATCTGGTCGAGGTAGCCCTCGCGGACCTTCCAGTCCACCGGGTTGACGCTCGCGGCGCGCACGCGCACGAGCACGGAGTCGGGTCCGACCTTGGGGGTCGGGAGGTCGGTCGTCTCGAGGACGTCGGGGCCGCCGTAGCGGGAGTAGGTGATGGCTCGCATGGTGGCGGCAACGGCGCGCGCGCCCGCCCGATTCCCGAGACCGACCGTCACGCGGTAGAGCGTCCGGTCTCGAGGGAGGACACGCGGGGTTCTCCCTCGAGCCCGGAGGCTCTCCCTCGTGCGGTGCGTCAGCCCTCGAACGCCGTCGGGTCCATGAAGAGGACCTCCCACTGGTGGCCGTCGAGGTCGGCGAAGCTCCGCGAGTACATGAACCCGCCCTCCTCCTGCGGGTCCTTGACCGCGGTGGCGCCGGCGGCGAGCGCCGCGTCGGCGAGGCGGTCGACCTCCTCGCGCGTGTCGACGCTCAGCGCGTTGATGACCTCGGTCGTCGCGGTGGCGTCGGCGACGGACTTGTTCGTGAACTGCTTCGCGAACTCCGCGGTGAGGAGCATGACGTAGATCGTGTCGCTGATGACGATCGAGGACGCGTTCTCGTCCGTGAACTGCTCGTTCACGCTGTACCCGAGCGCCGTGTAGAACGCCTTGGCGGCGTCGAGGTCCTTGACGGGCAGGTTGACGAAGATCTGCGTGCTCATGAGTGCGCCTCCGGCGTCGTGGGCGGTTCGCCCGGTACGTGGTGTCGTGGGGGTAGACGACCGGTACCTCATGAACTCATCGCCCGGCCGCGCGCGAGTCGCGGCCGGGCGACGGAGCGCCGCGCGTGCCTCAGACGAGCACGGCGCCGGCGCGCGCGACGACCCGGCCGCCCGCGACGACGAGCGCGCGGCGCGGGGCGCGCACGACCGCGTCGGGCACGTTCTCGGCGTCGACGAGCACGACGTCCGCGGGCGCGCCGACGACGAGGTCGTGCACGTCGCGGCCGACGAACCGCGCGGCGTCGGAGGTCGCGACGCGTGCCGCGGTGACGAGCTCCTCGTCGTACCGGAACCGCGACAGGCGCGCGAGCTGCGTCGTGAGGGCGAGGAGGTCACCGGTCCCGTACGGCGACCACAGGTCACGGATCCCGTCCGTGCCGAGCCCGACCGCGACGCCCGCCGCGCGCAGCGCGTGCACGGGCAGGGGCGCGGCGCCGATCGGCGCGACGGTCGTCATGGTGATGCCCGCCTCGCCCATCGCGGCGACGAGGTCGGCCTGGCGCGAGGCGGGGACGTCGCCGACGGCGAAGCCGTGCGCGACGTTGACCTTGCCCTGGAGCCCGGAGCGCAGGGTGCGGTCGATCATGAGCTCGACCTGGAACGCGCCGAGGTCGCCGCCGTCGTGCAGGTGCACGTCGATGCCGACGCCGTGGCGCTCGGCGATCGCGAAGAGCCCGTCGAGCTGGCCGACCGGGTCGCGGTCGATCGACGCGGGGTCGAGCCCACCGATGTGCTCGGCCCCCGCGGCGGCGGCCGCGTCGAGCAGGTCGAGGACGCCGGGCCGGCGCAGCACGCCGTCCTGCGGGAACGCGACGATCTCGGCGTGCACCGCGCCGCCGAGCGCGGCGAGCGCCTCGCGCACGACCTCGATGCCGCGCAGGCCGAGGCCGAGGTCCACGTCCACGTGGGTGCGGATCGCCGTCGTGCCGTGGCGCACGAACTCGCGCAGCACGGCGAGCGTCACGTCGACGCCGGGGATCCCGAGCTCGTCGCGGTGCGCGCGCTCGTGCGCGATGCGGCCCTGCGTCGTCGCCTCGCCGCCGTAGCTGACCCACGGCTTGCCCCACCAGCTCTTGTCCACGTGTGCGTGCGCGTTGACGAGGCCGGGCAGCGCGAGCAGGCCGCGCCCGTCGACGACGCCGGCCGCGTCACCTGCCGGCGGGCCCGACGGCGCCGCGACGGTGGGGTCGTGCGGCGTCACCGCGCCGATGCGCCCGTCGGCGACGTGCAGATCGACGCGCTCGCCGCCCCAGGGGCGGACGTCCCGCAGGACGGTGACGGTCTCGGGGGTGCTCGGGCTGGTCATGCGGCGGGTCCTTCCGGGAGCGGGACGACGACCTGGGGCCGTCCGGGGATCTGGATCTCGTACGTGGCGAGGGTGGCGAGGTCGACGACGGTCGCGCCGTCCCACGCCTCGGCCTGCGTGTAGCCGCCCGCGAGCACGGCGCTGAGCGCCCCGGTCGCGGGGTCGGTCCACGTGGTGACGCTCTCGTGCCGGCGCGTCAGCGGCGCGACCTGCTCGGCCCCGGTCGCGGGGTCGAGCACCGTCACGTTCGGCCCACCCGCGGCGTTGCCGAACGGGCCGTTGCCCACGACGACCACGCGGCCGTCGGGAGCGCGCGCGACGCCGTGCTGGTGGCTGTCCGCCGCGGAGGGCACGCTCGTCGTCGCGCCGGTGGCCGGGTCGAGGCGGACGAGCACGCGGCCCTGGTAGGGGAGCAGGAGCGACCCGTCGTCGTCGAGCACGGCGTAGTGCGGCTTCTCGAACGACGCGAGCCCGCCCTCGGTGCCGAACGGCGCGACCTCGATGCGCCGCGCCTCGAACGTCGTGGTGTCGACGACGTGCACGGAGAACTCGTCGTGGTCGACGGTGTAGACCTCGCGGCCGTCGGCCGCGACGAGCACGTCGAACGGACGCAGGCCCACGGGCGTGCTCGCGAGGACCTCGCGCGCGGCGACGTCGATCGTCTCGAGCGTCGACGAGTCGCCGCGGTGGACGGCCACGTAGACCCGGGTGCCGTCGGGCGACACCGCGACGCCCATGCCGCCGCGGCGGTACTCGCCGAACCCGACCCGGGCGGGCGTGTCCCGGTAGGGGATCAGGTCGACGCGCTCGCGCGTGGCGAGGTCGACGACCGCGACGCCCTGCGCCGTCGAGACGTACGCGCGCATCGTCGGGGCGTGCACGGCGATCCCCCAGGGCGCGGCGCCGACCACGACGCGGTCGACGACGGCGCTCCCGTCTCGGATCGTCGGGTCGACGACCGCGAGCCCGTCGGACTCGGCCTCGGTCGCGAGCAGGTAGCGCGCGGGCGCCTCGACGGGCTCCTCGGGAGCCGCGGGCTCGTCCGACGGGTCGGGCGCAGGGGTCGGGGCGCGGGACGTGACGTCGGGGGCCGGCATGGGATCGGGCGAGGCGGCGTCGCCTGCGCTGCCCGACGAGCAGGCCGCGAGCACCGCGACGGCCGCGGCGGTCGCCCATGCCGTGACGGCATGCCGGGTGCGGCGCGTGCGACGGCTCGGAGGTGCGGCACCACCGGGAGGTGTGAGGGGAGCCATGGCGAAATGGTATACCAATCGTCCTGGACGCCCTCTCGACCCCGAACCAGATCCCGGACCGGGCCGAGGATCACGCCGAGCACCGGGCGGCGACCGGCAGGACTCGCCGGCAGCGCGGCCCCTACGCGCCGTCGTCGGCCGGCACCGCGGCCCCCCGGGGCTCCAGCACGACGACCGCCGTCTCGGTCGGCCGCCGCGCGGCGAACCCGTCCAGCGCGTGGTCGACCGTGCGCCACCGCTCCCAGAGCCGGGCGCGCTCCGCCCCCTGGGCCGCGCGACCGTGGACGGCCCGCGTCTCGCCGTGCAGCTCGACGGTCGTGTCCGGGTGCGCCTGGAGGTTGAGCCACCACGCGGGCTCGGGCGCGGCCCAGCCGTTCATCGCGAGCGTGACGAGGTTCGGGCCGTCCTCGACGTACCCGACGATCACGTCGTGCTCGCGGCCGGTGCGTCGCCCGACCGTGCGGAGCAGGAGCGTGCCCCACTTCTCGGGCTGCGGGCGCCACAGACCGCGCCGGTGCCCCGTGACCCGGTAGTACGCGCGGTGCACGACCCAGGCCGTGCGGACGAACCAGCGCGGCGGGAGCCGTGGCGGGCGCTCGGGGGCGGGAGGTGCGGAGGAGGTGTCGGTCATGGTCACCGTCCTGCGTCGGAGGGGAGCCGAGGAACCTCGACGCAGCAACGGTCCCGCGGGTCGGGGCAGGCGTCAACGGCCGGTCACCGGTCGAGCGTCGCGGGCTCCTCGCGCGCGACGTCGGCCGGCGCCTTGTCACGCCGCCACCCCTTCCACACGGGGTGCCGCAGCTTGCCGAACGGGACGTCGTCGCCCTCGCCCGGGCCCGTCCACTCGGCGTAGACGACCTCGGCGACCCGGCGCGGCGACACCCAGCGCGCGTCGCGCGCGTCGTCGCGCGGGACGCCCGTCGCGGGCGGCGTCGTGCGCTCCAGCCGGCCGAGCTCCGTGACGAGGTCGTGCCGCTCCGCGTCCGTGAAGCCCGACCCGACGCGCCCCACGTAGACCAGCCGGTCGCCGTCGGGCACCGCGAGGAGGAGCGAGCCCATCAGGTGCGCCCGGTCGCCGTGACCCGGGCGCCACCCGACGACGACCACCTCCTGCGACTGCGCGTGCTTGAGCTTGAGCCACAGCGCCGAGCGGCGGCCCGACGAGTACGTGCCGTCGCGCCGCTTGGCGACGACCCCCTCCAGGCCGAGCCGCCGCGACGTCTCCATCGCCGCGTCGAGGTCGCCGTCGAACGCGGGCGGCACGTGGACCGGCGCTCGCGCGTCGCCCAGCACGTCCTCGAGGATCTCGCGCCGCTCGTCGTACGGGCGTTTGGCGAGCGACCGGCCCGCGGTCTCCAGGACGTCGAACACCATGAGGTCGACCGTGACCTTGCGCCGGGCCGCCGCGACGTCCCCCGGCTTGGCGATGTTCGCGCGCTGCTGCAGCCGCCGGAAGCTCGGTCGCCCTCGTGCGTCGAGCGCGACGATCTCGCCGTCCAGCACGACGGGCAGCGCCTCGGCCGGGACCTGCTCGGCGAGCGCCTGCAGCTCCGGGTACGTCACCGTCATGTCCTTGCCCGAGCGGCTCACGAGCCGCACCCCGCCTCGGGACACGTGCGCGAGCGCCCGGAACCCGTCCCACTTCATCTCGAACGCCCAGTCGTCGCCGTCGTGCAGGTCGCCCGCCGACGCGGGCGACGCGAGCATGGGTCGCCAGTCCGTCCGCGCTGGGGCCGGCTCGGCGTGATCGTGGTCGGGTGGGGTGGCGGGTGGGGCGCTCGCACCGGGTCTACCATCCGCGCCTCGTTCCTCGGCGCTCCCGCCAGACCCGCCACGACCCGGCGCGAGCGCCCCACCCGCCTTCTTCGTCTCGCCCTGGTCGCGGCCTCCCGCGGACGCCGCCCCGGGCGTGCCGCCGCGCGGGGCCATGAGGTGGATGAGCCAGTTGGCTGTCTCTCGGCCGTCCCGACCGTCGCGGCCGCCCGTGTGGATGAGCGCGAGGCGGCGCGTGCCGTGCTGCTCGCCGTGGAGGGTGACGATGACCTCCTTGCCGTCCCGCCACTTCTCGAGCTCGTACGTGCCGGCGTCCCAGATCGTCACCTCGCCCGCGCCGTACTCGCCCTTCGGGATCGTGCCCTCGAACGACCCGTACGCGAGCGGGTGGTCCTCGGTCTGGACGGCGAGGTGGTTCTTCTTCGGGTCGGTCGGCTCGCCGCGGGGCAGCGCCCAGCTCACGAGGACGCCGTCGTGCTCGAGGCGGAAGTCCCAGTGCAGCCGCCGGGCGTGGTGCTCCTGGATGACGAAGCCGTTGCCCTCGCTCGCCGGGGGTGCCTCGTCCGGGACGGGCTCGGGCGTCCGTGCGGCGTCGCGCATCGAGCGGTAGCGGTGCAGGCGGTCGGGCCGCTCGGCGTCGCTCGTCCCGGGGTCGTCCTCGCTGCCCGACGTCGCAGCGCCCTTGCGCTCGAACGTCGCCATGCGCTCGGGCGTGGGCTCGAGCGCGGAGAGGTGGCCCAGCGTGAGCGCGGCCAGCGGGTCGCCGATCGTGCGCACGCGCTCGACCACCTCGCCGGAGTCGAGGTGGCGCAGGTCCGGGTCGTCGAGCTCCTCCCACGTGCGGGGCGCGGCGACGGTCGGGTGCTCGCGCCCCCGCAGCGAGTACGGCGCGATGGTCGTCTTGTTGCCGTTGTTCTGGCTCCAGTCGACGAGCACCTTGCCGCCGCGCAGCGACTTTTTCATGTCGCTCACGACGAGGTCGGGGTGCTCGGCCTCGAGGTAGCGCGCGAGCTCGTGCGCGACGGCGGAGACGGCCGCGGCGTCCTGCTTGCCGTCGAGCGCGGCGTACAGGTGGATCCCCTTGGACCCGCTCGTCACGGGCAGGGGGTCGAGCCCCATGCCCTGCAGGATCTGCCGGGCCAGGCGCGCGACCTCCGCGCACTCGGCCAGCCCGGCCCCCGGCCCGGGGTCCAGGTCGAGCACGAGCCGGTCCGGGTTCAGGTGGACGCCGGTGCGGCCGAACTGCCACTGCGGCACGTGCAGCTCGAGCGACGCCGTCTGGCCGAGCCACGTGAGCGTGGCCAGGTCGTCGACGAGCACGTAGTCGTTCGCGCTGCTCTTGTGCTGGATCCGGCGCGTGCGCACCCACGACGGCACGCCCTGCCCCGCGTTCTTCTGGAAGAACACCTGCCCGTCGACCCCGTCCGGCCAGCGCTTGCGCGTCGCGGGCCGGTGCGCGCAGTGGGGGAGCATGACGTCGGCGACGGCCGCGAGGTAGGCGAGGACGTCCGCCTTCGTCGTGCCGGTGGCGGGGTAGAGGACCTTGTCGAGGTTCGTGAGCCGCAGGCGGTGGCCACCGACGCTCACCGTCTCGCCCGCGCCGCGGCTCGATGAGGTGGCCATGGGCCCATCGTGGCGCGCACGGGTCCGCGCCGCCCGCCGGACGGGACCCGGCGCAGGGACCTAGGACCCTGCACTCGGGCCGCAGCGGGAACTTCCTGGCGCCCCCGACCGTGCACACTGGAGGAGGCGGACCGACCACCGGGGGAGACCGCCGGGACGACGCTGCACCGAGAGGACCACCGTGACCCACCTGACGACCGACGACGTCCCGCCCACCGGGGAGATCCGTCCGCGGGTGCGCGAGTTCCGCCGGCTGATGATGACGTACAAGTTCGGCATCGACGAGGTGATGACCAAGATCACCGTCCTGCGCGACGAGTTCCGGCACATCCATGACTACAACCCGATCGAGCACCTGGGCTCGCGCCTGAAGTCGATCGACTCGATCTTCGCCAAGGCGCAGCGCAAGGGGATCCCGCTCACCCCGGAGGGCGTGCAGGAGAACATGTTCGACGTCGCGGGCGTGCGCGTGACGTGCAGCTTCGTCTCCGACATCTACCGGGTGCGCGACATGCTCGTCGGTCAGCGCGACCTCACCGTGCTCGAGGAGCGCGACTACATCGCGCACCCCAAGGGCAACGGTTACAAGAGCCTGCACCTCATCGTCCAGGTGCCGGTCTTCCTCTCGGACCGGGTCGAGGACGTCGTCGTGGAGATCCAGCTCCGCACCATCGCCATGGACTTCTGGGCCAGCCTCGAGCACAAGATCTACTACAAGTACGAGCGCGACGTGCCCCAGCACCTCACCGACGCCCTCAAGCTCGCGGCCGACGTCGCGGCGACCCTCGACACGACCATGGAACGCATCCACGACGAGGTCCGCGAGCTCGACGGGGAGGCGGAGCCCGCCGAGACGGCGGACGCGCTCGTGTCGCCGCGCGAGATGGTCGAGAACTTCATGCGCACGGTGCAGGTCGCCGACGAGGCGTTCCACGAGCGCCGCCACGACGGCTGACGCCACCCGGCACGAGGGCAGGCGGCGTCGGCCGTCGGCGGAGCGGTCAGGTCCAGCGGAACCAGCGCGCCGCGCCGGCGGTGCCGACGACGACCGCACCGGCGAGCGCGACGAGGTGCGCCGGCTCCACGGGCTGCCCCGCCCACGCGTCGCCGAGCGCCTGCACCGCGGCGCCGAAGGGCAGCATCTCCCCGAGCCGTGCCACCGGCTCGGGGAGGTTCGACACGTCGCCGAACATGCCCCCGGTCGCCCCGAACGCGAAGAACGCGACGAGACCGAGCGCGAGCGCGGCGTTGGGGGTCGGCGCGACGGCGGCCACCAGCATCCCGACCGCGTACATCGCCGCCGACGCCAGCGCGAGCACGCCGAGCGCGGCCCCCGGGGACGCGGGGAGCCGCGCGTCGAACGCGACCGTCGCGACGACGAGCGCGAGCGCGACGCCCCCGGCGGTCTGGGCGAGGCTCACCACGACCTGCGCGACGAGCACCATCGCGGGCGACGCGGGCGTGACGGACAGCCGCTTGAGGACGCCAGACCGCCGGTAGTACGCCAGGAAGCTCGGCATGTTGACGACACCGATGATCCCGACGACGATCGCGAGCACGACCGGCACCACGAAGACGTCGAAAGCGGTCCGGCCCCCGGATCCCGGCAGGACCATCGTCGTGGCGTCGCTGATCCCGTACATGACGAGGATGAGCACGGGCATGCCGAACGGCATGACGAGCCCGGCGGTGTCGCGCACGACCATCCGCGCCTCGGCGCCGACCAGCGCGACCCACGCGCGCGGACCGGGCCGGGTGCGGACGCGCTGCCCGGACGGCGTCGTGACGGCGGGGACGGTGGTGGTCATGCGGCCTCCTCGGTCGGGGTGGTCGTCCCGCGGTGCTCGCCCGGTGAGACGTCGGTCAGCGGGCGTCCGGTCAGGGCGAGGAACGCGTCGTCGAGCGTCGCGCGCTCCAGCCGAGTCTCGGTCGCGACGACGCCGGCCCGCACGAGCGCGGTGCTCACCTCCTGGAGCAGGTCGCCGTGCCCGGTCACCACGACCTGCTCCCCGCGGACCGCCACCGCGTCCACGCCGGGGACGCGGTCCAGGAGCGCGGGCGCGAGGGGCTGCGCGACGCGGAACCGCACGCGCTGGTCCAGCCCGGCACCCGCGACCAGCCCGGCCGGGGTGTCGTGCGCGACGACGCGACCGCTCTCGATCAGGGTCACGCGGTCGCACAGGCGCTCGACCTCCTCCATGAGGTGCGAGACGAGGAGCACGGTCGCGCCGCCGTCCCGCAGGTCCTCGACGACGCTCCAGACCTGACGGCGCGCCTGCGGGTCGAGCCCGGTCGTGAGCTCGTCGAGGATCACGACGCGCGGGTCCCCGACGAGCGCGAGGACGATCGCGACCCGCTGCTGCTGGCCCCCCGAGAGTCGCTCGTAGCGCACGTCGCGCTGCTCCTCGAGGCCCAGCGTCGCGACCAGCTCGTCCGGGTCGCGGCCCGCCCCGTAGAACGTGCGGTAGAGGTGCGCGAGCTCGCGCACCGTCAGCGCGCCGTGCAGGAACCCCGACTGGAGCTGCACCCCCAGCACCTGGCGCACCGCGGCACGGTCGGTGAACGGGTCGAGGCCGAGCACCCGCACGGACCCGTGGTCGGGACGGCGCACGCCCGCGACCATCTCGACCGTCGTCGTCTTGCCCGCACCGTTGGGCCCGAGGATCCCCAGGACCTCGCCCTCGACGGCGACGAGGCTGACGTCGTCCACCGCCGTCGTGGTCCCGCCCCTGCGGCGGTAGTGCTTCGTGAGGTTCCGTGCGTCGACGGCGTCCATGTCGCCCTTCCTGCTCGTCCGCGGCGTCCTTCGACCGGTCGGGCGGGTCCTGCCCGGGGCCTCCTCCGACGCTAGGGACCGGTCGGACCGCAGCGCGCGTGCCGGTCGTCACCGACCCCGGCCATGACTTCCGGCACGTCGCACCCGGCCGGGGGATCCGTAGGGTGGGGGGATGCGACGGACCGACCCGGAGGTGTGGGCGGGCATCGCGATGCTCGTCGTGATCCTCGGCATCGGGGCGCTCGTCCCGATCGCCGCGGCCGAGGCCGTGACCCTGCCCGTGGGCGCCTGGCTCGGCGTCTTCGCGGCCTTCGTCCTGGTCACCGTCGGGATCGTCCTCAGGGCGGGGTTCGGGACGCCCCGGGCATACACGTTGCTCGGCGCGCAGGTCGTCCTCGTCGCGACGCTCGTGCTCACCGCCCCCGGCGCGGGCTGGCTCCCGATCCTGCTCGTCGTCGTCGCGGCGTTGAGCGTGTACGTGGTCCCCGTCCCCGCCGTCGCGGTCGTCGTCGCGGTGAACGTCGTGGTAGCCGGTGCTGCCGTCGGGCTGCGCGGCTCCGCGACCGACGCCGTGCTCACCGCGATGATCTACCTGCTGCTCCAGGTCGCGAGCGTCGGCTCGACGCTCGCCCTCCAGCGCGAGCGGCGCATGCGCGAGCAGCTCGCCGTCGCGCACGTCGAGCTGCGAGCGGCGGCCGTGCTGCGGGACGAGTCGACGCGCTCCGACGAGCGCCTGCGGATCGCGCGCGAGCTGCACGACGTCCTCGGCCACCAGCTCACCGTCCTCGCGCTCGAGCTCGAGACGGCGAGCCACCAGGACGGGGGCCAGGCGCGCGAGCACGTGCTGCGCGCCAAGGGCGTCGCCCGTGAGCTGCTCGGCGACGTGCGCGCCACGGTCGGAGAGCTGCGGCGACAGGCACCCAGCCTGGAGGACTCGCTCGGCTCGCTCGTCGAGCGGGTGTCCGTGCCGCGCGTTCGGGTCGCCGTCGCCGACGACGTCATGGTCGACGAGGACCAGACGGTCGTGCTCGTGCGCGTGGTCCAGGAGGCGCTGACCAACGCGATCCGGCACGCCGAGGCGACCGTGCTCGACGTCACCGTCACCACCGAGGAGGGGCGGGTGCGGCTCGTCGCGCAGGACGACGGCTGGGGCGCCGCCCGCGTGGTGCCCGGCAACGGGCTGCGGGGGATCGAGGAGCGGGTCCGGGCCGCCGGCGGGACCGTCCGCCTCGACGGGCGGAACGGGTTCCGGGTCGAGGTCGAGCTCGCCCCCGAGCGCCGGGCCGCCCTCGCCGAGAACCGCGACGCCGAGGCTCGAGCGGTCCCGCGCGGAACCGGTCCCGTCGGCACGACCGTGGCCGGAGCATGAGCGACGCCGTGGTGCGCGTCCTGCTCGTCGACGACCAGACCCTCGTGCGGCAGGGGATCCGCAGCCTCCTCGACCTCGCGCCGGACATCGACGTCGTCGCCGAGGCCGAGGACGGGATGGCGGCGCTCGCGGCCGTGCGCGAGCACGAGCCCGACGTCGTCCTGCTCGACCTGCGCATGCCGCGCCACGACGGGATCTGGGCGCTCGAGGCGATGAGCGAGAGCGGGTACGACGTCCCCGTGCTCGTGCTCACGACCTTCGACGACGACGCGCTCGTGTTCCGCGCTCTGCGGGCGGGAGCCCGGGGGTACCTGCTCAAGGACGTGACGCTCGAGCAGCTCACCGGCGCGGTCTGCACGCTCGCCTCCGGCGGCACGCTCGTGCAGCCGTCGATCACCGACCGCCTCCTACGAGCGGTGCGGGCCGGGACCGCCCCCGCCGACGACCTGGACGACGGCGCCGGCCCGGTGCAGGAGCTGACCGACCGCGAGCTCGAGGTGCTCCGTCTCGTCGCGGCGGGGTTCTCCAACCGCGAGATCGCGCACGCGCTCTTCCTGGCCGAGGGGACCGTGAAGAACCACGTGTCGACCGTGCTGCTCAAGCTGGGGACGCGCGACCGCACGCGCGCGGTCCTGCGCGCGCTGCACGTCGGCCTGCTCGGCTGACGCCCGTCAGATCAGGGTCTCGACGCCGATCGTCACCCGGTCGCCGACGTCGACGCCCTCGGCGCGGCGCACCGCGGCCTTGATGGGCACGACGAACGTCCTGCGCCCCGCGTCGGGGAACACCGACGTCGACCAGCGCTGCGCCCCGAGCGTCACCTCGACCTTGACGGAGCCGAACCCCGCGGGCGGGAGCGGCAGCTCCGCGATCTCGTCGCTCACGTCCTCCGGCAGCGCGGCGAACACCCAGCTGTCGGTGCGCGCCTCCCACCGCCACAGCTCTGCCTCGAACTCGAACCTCGTCCCCGCCACGAGACCATGGTGCCGCGGGCCACCCACACGGCGGGCGTCGTCGGGCGCGCTGCGGACGCCGCCCGCGTGCGAACCACGGACACCGCCCCCCTCGCGGGCGGGCGCGCGGGGCGCCACCATGGACGGATGAGGGCCATCTGGAAGGGCGCCATCACGTTCGGTCTCGTCAACGTCCCCGTCAAGGTGTACTCCGCGACGGAGGACCACGACGTGCCGTTGCACCAGGTGCACGACAAGGACGGCGGGCGCATCCGCTACCGGCGCGTGTGCGAGATCGACGGCGAGGTCGTGCCCTACGAGCACATCGACAAGGCGTACGACGACGGCGAGCGCACCGTCGTGCTCACGGGCGAGGACTTCTCGGCGCTCCCCGCGGAGCGCAGCCGCGAGATCGAGGTCGTCGAGTTCGTGCCGAGCGAGCAGATCGACCCGCTCCTGCTCGACCGCAGCTACTACCTCGAGCCCGACTCCACGTCCAACAAGGCGTACGTGCTCATGCGGCGCACGCTCGAGGAGACCGACCGGACGGCGATCGTGAAGTTCGCGCTGCGCCAGCGCACGCGGCTCGCCGCGATGCGCGTGCGCGACGACATGCTCGTCCTCCAGACGCTGCTGTGGGCCGACGAGGTGCGCGAGGCCGCGTTCCCCTCGCTCGACGACGAGGCGAAGGTGACCGACAAGGAGCTCGCCATGTCCGCGCAGCTCGTCGCGAGCTTCGAGGCGGACTTCACGCCCGAGGAGTACGAGGACGACTACCAGGTGCAGCTCCGCCAGCTCATCGAGGCCAAGCTCGAGCAGGGCGACGCGCTCGACACCGCCGAGACCTTCGGCGAGCAGCCTGAGGAGGGCGAGGGCGCCGAGGTCATCGACCTCATGGAGGCGCTGCGCAAGTCCGTCGCGTCGTCGAAGAGCGGCCGCACGAGCGGGTCGGGGTCGTCCGGCGGGTCGACCGCGAAGGGCGGCTCGAGCCGCAAGGCCGCCTCGTCGTCGGGCAAGGGCTCCTCCGGGTCCCGGGCCCAGGGTGGCGGCACGAAGGACGAGGGCACGAAGCCCGCTGCGAAGAAGAGCACGGGCCGCTCGACGTCGAAGGAGAAGTCGACGGCGGCCAAGACGACCCGCAAGAAGGCGTCCGCGTAGGGCGACGGTTCCTGCCGACCCGGCTCGACCGACGCGGGGTCAGAGGCGCGCGATGAGTTCGGGCTCCGGCACCCGTCGGAACCGGTGGGCGGTGGTCCGGCCGCCCGTGAGACCTGTGACGAACGGAGACGACGATGCGCGCGATCGTGCCCAGCCTGTGGTTCGACGGCAACCTCGAGGAGGCCGTCACCTTCTACGCGAGCGTCTTCCCCGACGCGACGGTCGGCGACGTGTTCCGCCAGCCCGACGGCACGGCGGTGTCGGCCGACTTCGAGCTCGCGGGGCACCGGTTCGCCGCCATCAACGGCGGCCCGCAGTTCCCGTTCACCGAGGCGGTGTCCTTCGTCGTCGAGTGCGAGTCGCAGGCTGAGGTCGACGAGTACTGGGCAGCGCTCACCGACGGCGGCCAGGAGTCGCAGTGCGGCTGGCTCAAGGACCGGTTCGGGCTGTCGTGGCAGGTCGTCCCCGTGGAGTTCCTCGCGATGCTGCAGGACCCGGACCCCGCCCGCGTCCAGCGCGTCGTCGACGTGATGATGACGCAGGTCAAGCTCGACCTGGGACCGCTGCGGGCGGCCTACGACGGCTGACCCCCCGGTCGGCGTCGGTCGCGCCGCACAGGTGGTTCGTCGGGGATGTCCAGGTCGTGCCCAGGTCTGGTTGAATGCGCTCGACATCTCCGCCGACGGCGTGCGCCGTCCTCTTGTGAAGGACCACGAAACCGAGTGAAGAAGCTCCTTGCCGGCACCGTGGGGACGGTGCTGGCCCTCGGCGGGCTGGGCGTCGCCACCGCGACCCCCGCAGCCGCCGCCACCCCTGACGTCCAAGCCGGCTGCTCGTCCCTCTACGTCACGCTCGACGGGTATCCGGAGGGTACGTCCTTCGTCGCGACCGTCGACGGCGAGACGGTCGAAGACGTCTTGTTCGACGGCTACCACACTCTCTGGTACGACGTCGACGGCTCGGTCGCGCACGCCTGGAGCGTCGTCGTCGACGCACCGGGCGACGTCGACGACTTCTCGGACGGCGGCACGACGGTGCCGTGCGGAGACCCGCCGAGCGACTGGTTCTACGCCGACGCGTACTGCGGGAACCTCAACGTCTCGCTCGGTGGCTTCCCTGCCGGCTCGACCGTCACCGTCGCGGTGGATGCCGAGGCCCTCACCGAGGGCGTCGTCGACGAGTACGGCTCCTACTGGTTCGGCACCCGGCTCGACGAGTGGTCGGGCCAGACGTGGCAGGTCGTCGTCGACGCGGAGGACGACGCCTTCGACCGGAGCGAGTCGGGCGTCTCGTCCTGCGGTTCGGGCGGCGAGATCGTCGTGCCCGAGACGCCCCCGGCGCTCACGGACTGCGCGGCGACGCCGGAGGACGCGCGACTCCCGTCCGACAGCGCGGCGGTGTCGTACAGCCGTGGCGACGACGGCATCGTCGCGACCGCGGCGTCCGGGTACGAGTTCCCCGGCGGCGCCGGTACGACAGGGGAGTGGCGAGCGCTCGGGGACGGACGGCTCCTCCTCGAGTGGAGCTCCGTCGTGCGGCCACGGTGCGAGCTCGAGGTCGTCTCGGTGACCCCGGTGTGCGAGGCCGGAGCGCCGTTCGTCGACATCGTCGTCAACCCCCCGGCAGGGGTGGACGAGAGCTCGTTCCTCATCTCGTGGGAGGGGCCGAACTCCGGGTACGACGTCGTGTACGGAGACGCCGGCTTCGGCCACCCGTGGGTCACCCGCGAGCCCTGGCCGGGATTCGTCACCCACGGCGACGGTTCGGTCTCGCCGGCGTACGACGAGACGTGGAGGCTCGACGACATCGACCTGGTCCTCGGGGCGTCGGAATGGGTCGACGGATGGACGTACTCACGCTCCTACCGGGCCGTCTGGGAGGACGCGCCCACCTCCGACCCGTGCGCCGACGACCCCGGCCCGCACTTCTCCGTCGACGTGAGCCAGCGGTGGCTCGCGGGCGAGCTCTACCTCAGCGTGCGCGTGCTCAACGAGGGTGACAGCACGGCGGACGTGAGCGTCGTGACGCCGTTCGGGCGCAAGCACTTCCCGCGCGTCGCGGCGGGGGCGAGCGCGTACCAGGCGTTCGCCGTGCGCACGACGGAGCCCGTCGAGGGCCAGGTGGACGTCTCCTTCACGGCCGACGTCGACGGCGAGCAGGTCACGCGGGAGCGTGCCGTCCCGTTCTGGCTCGGCGGGTAGTTCCGCGCCGCACCCGAGGACCGGAGGCCCGGTGGCGCGTCGACAGGCGTGCCACCGGGCCTCCGGCGTCTGCGGGACGGTCCCGCGTCAGGCGGTCGACGCGCGGCGCAGCGCGACGAGCTCGTCGAGGAGCCGGAGGAGGTCGTCGACGTCGTCGCCGGGACGGGGTCCGCGGAAGGCGAGGTCCTCCTCGGGGACGCCGTCACCGTCGTCCGTCTCGGCCGTGCCGCCCGTGACACGGCCGAGCACGTCGCTGCTCAGCGCGGCGTGCGCGTAGAGCCCGTCGCTGAGCAGGACGATCGCGCGCGCGACGACCGGGTCGCCCACCTCGTCGAGGACGGCGCGGGTCCAGGCGTCGTGCGCGCCGTCGAGCGCCGCGCGGGCGCGCGGGTACGACCCCTGCGCGAGGCGCGAGACGGCGAGGTAGACGAGCTCGAACTCGGTGTCGACGAGCGTCGAGGTGCGGATGAGGTAGTCGACGGCGCCCGCGGGCGCGGCGCGCATCGTCTCGACGTCGGCGGCGGTGAGCTCGCGCAGGTGCTCGGTGAGGCCGTCGGCGAGCGCGTCCTTGGAGCCGAAGTGGTAGAGGAGCCCGCCCTTGGACACCCCGGCGCGCTCGGCGACGGCCTCGAGCGTGGCGGCGCGCTCGCCCTGCTCGACGAGGAGGGACGCGAACGCGCGCAGGACCTTGGCGCGGGCGGCGGGGGGCGGCGGCATGGTTCCGAGGGTAGTGGGAGGCCCGGGTGCGCCAGTCGCCCGACCACGGCAGCGCACCCTGACTGACAGGGGAGCGGTCGGTGCGCAGCGTCACACCGGACTCGGGATGACGACGAGCCCCAAGATCGTTACTGTACCGTCTGGACGGTTTGGAAGTTCGACGCCACCGCGTCGCCCCGACCGCCCGGAAGACGTGGAAGGACCCTCGCCGTGACGACCCCCGTGACGACGACCTCGACGGCCGGCAGGACCGCACCCGCCCAGCACGCGACCGCGACGCGCGGACCCGCGCGCGGCGCCGCCGGCCGCTGGTTCGCGCTCGCCGTGCTGATGCTCCCGGTGCTGCTCGTGTCGATCGACAACACCGTGCTGAGCTTCGCGCTGCCCCAGATCTCCGAGTCGCTGCGCCCCAGCGGGACACAGCTCCTGTGGATCATCGACATCTACCCGCTCGTGCTCGCCGGCCTGCTCGTGCCGATGGGCTCGTTCGCCGACCGCGTCGGCCGCCGGCGGCTGCTGCTCGTCGGCGCCGTGGGCTTCGCGGCCGTGTCGGTCGTCGCCGCCTACGCGCCCACGGCCGGGGCGCTCGTCGCGTCCCGCGCCGCGCTCGGCTTCTTCGGCGCGATGCTCATGCCGTCGACGCTCTCGCTCCTGCGCAACGTCTTCGTCGACCGCGAGGAACGCCGCCTGGCCATCGCGATCTGGGCGGCGGGGTTCGCCGCCGGGTCGGCCCTCGGCCCGATCGTCGGCGGGTTCCTGCTCGAGCACTTCTGGTGGGGCTCGGTCTTCCTCCTCGCCGTCCCGGTGCTCGTGCTGCTGCTCGCGCTCGCGCCGTTCTTCGTGCCCGAGTCGCGCGACCCCGCCCCGGGTCGCATCGACGTCCTGTCGATCGTGCTCGTCATGGCGACCATGACCCCCGTCGTCTACGGCATCAAGATGCTCGCCAAGTCCGGGGCGAGCACCCTCGCGGTCGGCAGCGTCGTCGTCGGGCTGGTCGCCGGGACGCTGTTCGTGCGCCGCCAGCTCCGCCGGCCGGACCCGATGATCGACGTGCGCCTGTTCACCCACGGGGCCTTCAGCGGCGCGGTGCTCGTCAACCTGCTGTCCGTGTTCTCGCTCGTCGGGTTCCTGTTCTTCGTGTCCCAGGACGTGCAGCTCGTGCTCGGGCTCACCCCCATGCAGGCGGGTGTCGCGCTCCTGCCCGGTCTGCTGGTCATGATCGTGGCGGGCCTGGGCGTCGTGCGGGTCGTGCGCCGCGTGCGCCCGGCGCACGTCGTCGCCGTCGCGCTGCTGTTCTCCGCGGCCGGGTACGCGGTCGTCGCCGCGGGGGCGGGGGAGAGCACCCTCCTGCTGCTGGTCGTGGCGTTCGTCGTCCTGTCCCTCGGCGTCGGCGCGGCCGAGACCGTGTCGAACGACCTCATCGTGTCGTCCGTCCCCGCCGCCAAGGCGGGCGCGGCGTCCGCGATCTCCGAGACCGCGTACGAGGTGGGTGCCGTCCTCGGCACCGCCGTGCTGGGGAGCATCCTCACCGCGTCGTACCACGCGAACGTCGTCGTCCCGGCGGGCGTCCCCGCGGCCGACGCCGTCGCCGCGGCCGAGACGCTCGGCGGCGCCACCCAGGTCGCGTCCACCCTGCCCGCCGGGCAGGCGCAGGCGCTGCTCGACTCCGCGCACGCCGCGTTCGGCAGCGGCGTGGGCACGACGTCGCTCATCGGGGTCGTGCTCATGCTCGTCGCCGCGGGCGTGGCGCTCGTCACGCTGCGGGGCGCGAAGTCCTGACGACGCACCGCACCGCGCGCCCCGCCGCACCCTCGCGGCGGGGCGCGCGGCGCTCGCGGTTGGCGACGGGGGCCCGGATCCGGGAGGCTGGGCGGTGATGAGCCGTCCGCACCGCACCCCGCCCCGCTGGGTCCGCTGGACCCTCGCCGTCCTGCTCGCGCTCGTGCCGTGCGTCGTGTGGGGGGTCACGACCGCGACCGCAGAGCGCAGCCTCGGCCCGCACGAGGCGCTCTACGAGGTCACGACCAACGGTCTCGTCACCGTCGACCTCGGCCCGCTCGGCACCATCCAGATCGACTCCCCGCTGCCCCTCGGCCTCGGCGCCGACGTCACGGTGGAGGAGATCCCCGCCGACCTCACCGCGGTCGGGCAGGCGGACACGCTCGAGGGCTTGTCGCAGGACCTCGAGGACTACCTGCGCTTCTTCGGCGGCCCGCAGGAGACGATCGGCTCCGTCGCGCGGGCCCTCGTCGTCGACGCGCTGCGCCGGACGGGCTTCGCGATCCTCGTCGTCGCGGCCGTCGGCGCCGGGCTCTACCTGCTGCTCGGCCCGCCGCGCCGCCGCGAGCTCACCGCGCGCGTCGCGCCGCGCACGTACGAGATCACGGCCGGGGTCGTCCTCGTCTCCCTCGTCGGCGTCTCCCTCGTCGCGAGCGACCCCGGCACGACGACGGGCCCGTCCCAGCGCGCGTCCGCCGTGTTCGACGGGACCCCGCTCGAGGGTGCGCGCATCACCGGTCGGCTCGCGGGCGTCGTCGACACCTACGGCGCGATGCTCATCGACCTCTACCGCGAGAACGAGGACTTCTACGCGCGGGCGGACGCCAACCTCGTCGAGGCGTGGGACCGGCGCGACCGCATCCAGCGCCTCACCGCACCGCGCCCCGCGGCCACCGCGACGTCCGACGACCCGTCGCCCGACGACGCGACGTCGCCCGAGGGGACCGGCGCCCCGGGAGACGAGGACGGGGCGACCGACGCCCCGCCGTCGGGCACCGGTGACGAGATCTCCGGCGCCGAGGGCTCGGCCGACGCCGAGGCGACCGACGAGACCGCTCCGGAGCCCGCGGCCGAGGAGGACCTCGTCACGCTCCTGGTCGTGAGCGACCTGCACTGCAACACGGGCATGACGCCCCTCATCCGGACCGCGGCCGAGCGCTCCGGCGCGTCGATCGTGCTCAACGCCGGCGACACGACGATGAACGGCACCGCCGTCGAGTCGTTCTGCGTCGACTCGTTCGCGTCCGCGGTGCCGAAGGGCGCGACCATGGTCGTCTCCGACGGCAACCACGACAGCGTCGAGACCTCGGCGCAGGAGCGGGCCAACGGCCAGACCGTGCTGGACGGGAAGGTCGTCGAGGTCGACGGGATCCGCATCCTCGGCGACCGCGACCCGCTCGAGACGCGCCTCGGCCTGGGCAGCCAGCCGCCGCGCGAGGAGACCCCCGAGGAGTACGCGGCCCGCCTCACCGAGGTCGCGTGCGCCGAGCAGGAGGACGGGGACGGCATCGACCTCCTCCTGATCCACACGCCGCGCATGGGGAACGAGGCCCTCGACTCCGGCTGCGTGCCGAACCAGATCTCCGGCCACATGCACACCCGGTCCGGGCCGGAGCGGACGGGTGGCGGCGTCCGGTACGTGAGCGGCAGCACCGCGGGGGCGGTCAAGGACCAGCTCCGCATCGGCCCGCTCAAGGGCACGGCCGAGATGACGGTGCTGCGCTTCGACCCCGAGCGGCGCCGCATCGTCGACTGGCAGCTCGTGCAGATCGGGACCGACGAGTCCGCGAAGGTCTGGCCGCGCATCGCCTGGCCCACGCCGTCGGGCGTGCCGGTGGTCGAGGAGCCGGCAGGTGACGACGGAGGCGAGGAGGACGTCGAGGGTGGGGGCGTCCCCGCCGACGAGCCCACCGACGACGCGCCCGCCACCGAGGGCTGAGACGGCGCGCGTCGGTCCTCGCCGCGCACGGCCGGACACGGCAGGATGTGACGTATGAGCAGGTCCACGCGCTGGATCGTCGTGTCGGTGGTCCTCGCGCTCGTCGTGGTGCTTCTCGCCCCCTTCGTGTACTCGGAGGTGCGCGAGGGCCGCACGCCGCCGCCGCTGGGCCTGCAGTCGCCGGGGGTGTCGACGGCGTCCGCCGCGCCCGCCGTGCCCGGCCCGTTCGACGTGGACGGCGAGTGGGTCGTCGGTCCCGGCTCCGAGGCGGGCTTCCGCGCCGACGTCCTGGACGTCCCGGCGGACGAGGCCGTGCTCCTGGGCGTCACCCCGGACGTCACGGGGACGTTCCGGGTGCGGTCGGGATCGCTGCAGACCGCGACGGTGACGGTCGAGACGACGACGCTCCGGACCGGGTCCTCCGTGGCGGACCGCCAGCTCCAGCAGGCCCTCGAGACGGACCTCTACCCGACCACGCTCTTCTCGCTCACGACACCGCTCGACGTGAGCGAGCTGGCCACGACCACGTCCCCGGTCCGGCTGGAGGCGTCGGGTGCGCTGACGATCCGCGACGAGACCGAGGCCGTGACGGTGGCGCTCGAGGCGCAGCGGTCCGGCTACGGCGTCCTCGCGACCGGCGCGATCGGCGTCCGCTTCTCCGACTTCGGCATCGCCGTGCCGCCCGTCGCGCCGGTCCAGGTGCGCGACGAGGGCACGGTCGAGGTGCGGCTCCAGCTCGTCCGGCCCGCGACACCCTGAGGGCCGCGGACGAGCCCGTGACCTAGGGTGGACGCGTGGACCACCCGACCGACCTGACGCCCGTCGCCCAGGACTACCTCAAGGTCGTCTGGGCCGCCCAGGAGTGGTCGGACGAGAGGGTGACGACCAAGCTCCTCGCCGAGCGCATCGGCGTCGGCGCCTCGACGGTGTCGGAGACCGTGCGCCGCCTCAGCGCCCAGGGCCTCCTCGAGCACGCGCCCTACGGGGCGATCACGCTCACCGAGCGCGGGCGCAGCCTCGCGCTCGCCATGGTGCGACGCCACCGCCTCCTCGAGACCTATCTCGTGTCCGAGCTCGGCTACGGCTGGGACGAGGTGCACGACGAGGCCGAGGTGCTCGAGCACGCGGTCTCCGACCTGCTCGTGGAGCGGATCGACGCGCGCCTCGGGCACCCGACGCGCGACCCGCACGGCGACCCGATCCCCGGTGCCGACGGGACCGTCGTCCGCCCGCCCGCCGTCCCGCTCGCGGACCTCGTCGTGGGAGACCGGGGGACCGTGGCGCGCATCTCGGACGCCGACCCGGACGTCCTGCGCTACCTCGCGGAGATCGGCGTCGGCCTCGACACGGGCGTGGAGGTGCGCGAGCGCCGCGAGTACGCCGGCATCCTCTCGGTCGTCTGGTCGCCGCCCGATCCGGTCGGGTCGGGCTCCGGTGCCGACGCCGCGCGCCCGACGCCGCCGGCGCAGCTCGGCCTGCGCGCCGCGGACCACGTGTGGGTAGTGCGCGCGGAACCCGTCTCCGCCTAGACTGGCCGCCTGCCCCCTGTTCCGTTCTCGTCGCCGACGTCGTCGACACCCCTCGAATCGATTCGATCGCTGACTCGGTCCGAGGCCGCCACCGCCGCCCTGCCCACGACGCCCGAGGACACGATGACCGACAGCACCGCCACGCCCGCGCCCCCGGTGGACGCACCCCCCGCGAGCACCGGACGCCTGCGCGGGGCCGGTCCCGCGCTCCTCGCGCTCGCCATGGGCGGCTTCACGATCGGCACGACCGAGTTCGCGACGATGGGCCTGCTCTCCGACATCGCGACCGACCTCGACGTCTCCATCCCCACGGCGGGCCACGCCATCACGGCCTACGCCGTCGGCGTCGTCGTCGGGGCCCCGCTGCTCACCGTCGTCGCGGCGCGCCTGCCGCGCAAGACGCTGCTCGTCGCCCTCATGGCGTTCTACACGCTCGGCAACCTGTTCTCCGCGACCGCGGGGAGCATCGAGACGCTCGTCGCCGGCCGGTTCCTCGCCGGACTTCCGCACGGCGCGTTCTTCGGCGTCGGGGCCGCGGTCGGCGCCGCCGTCGCGGGCCCCGGACGCCGGGGACGCGCCGTCGCGACCATGATGGCAGGGCTGACCATCGCGAACGTCGTCGGCGTCCCGCTCTCGACGTTCGTGGGGCAGCAGCTCGGCTGGCGCGCCGCGTTCGTCGTGGTCGGCGCGCTCGGTCTCGTGACGCTCGCCGCCCTCTGGTGGCTGATCCCGGCCGGCGCGGGGAACGAGGACTCGAGCGTGCGCCGCGAGCTCGGCGCCCTGCGCAACGGTCCGCTCTGGCTCGGGTTCGTCGGCGCCGCCGTCGGGTTCGGCGGCATGTTCGCCGTCTACTCCTACGTCGAGCCGACCATCACGCGCGTCACCGGCCTCTCGTCCGCCGCGGTACCGCTCGTGCTCGCGATCTTCGGCGTCGGCATGACCGTCGGCACCGTCCTCGGCGGCCGGCTCGCCGACCGTTCCGTCATGCGCACCGTCTACCTCGGGTTCGTCTCCACCGGCGTGACGCTCGCGCTGTTCGCCCTCACGGGCGAGCACCCCGTCCCCGCCGTGCTGTCGCTCTTCCTGCTCGGCGTCACCTCCCAGGTCCTCGGCCTCGCGCTGCAGACGCGCCTCATGGACCTGTCGCCCGCCGCGCCCTCGCTCGGCGCGGCGCTGTGCCACTCCGCGCTCAACGTCGGCAACGCGAACGGAGCGTTCCTGGGCGGCCTCGTCATCGCCGCCGGCTGGGGCTACCTCGCCCCGGCCTGGACCGGCGTCGTGCTCACCGTCGCCGGCCTGGGGATCATCCTCCTCGTCGGCCGCCGCCCCGCCGGCGTCGTCGTCACCACCCTGCCCGACGACGCCCGCTCGCCTGCGACGGAGCCGGTCGGCCTGCCGAGGTAGAGCCCTGGTCCGCCGAGGTAGAGACCTGGACCGGGGCTCTACCTCGGCGGACTCCCAGCAGGGACCCAGCGACGCGCGGTAGGTTGTGCCCTGCGCGCACCGCCGTGCGCCCCGTCACGTCCGGCGCGAGCCGGTGACCCACGAGGAGCGTCCCCGTGAGCAAGAGCGCCACCGCCGGTGCGAGCGTGTCCGCCGACCACGACGACGAGCCGCTGCCGTCGTCCGGTCCCCGCCCGATCAGCGTGCGCACGATGGGCTGGTTGCTCGTCGTGCTCGGCGCGATCGGTCTCGCCGGCTCGGCGGCGCTGGCGATCGAGAAGTTCCTCAAGCTCGCGGACCCGAACCACGTGCCGTCGTGCAGCCTCAACGCGCTGCTGGACTGCGGCGACGCGATGGACTCCTGGCAGGGTGCGCTCCTCGGGTTCCCGAACCCCTTGCTGGGTATCGCCGCGTTCCCCGTCGTCATCACGACCGGCGTCGTGCTGCTCGCGGGCGCGCGGCTGCCGCGCTGGTACTGGCTCGCGCTGCTCGGTGGGACGACGCTCGGCATGGGCCTGATCGTCTTCCTCATCTGGACGACGATGTACGCGATCTCGGCGATGTGCCCCTACTGCATGGTCGTGTGGTTCGCCATGCTCCCGCTGTTCTGGTACCAGGTGGTCCACGCGGTCCAGGAGGGGTACCTGCCGGCGGGCGACGGCGTGCGTCGCGCCCTCGTGGGCAACCGGCACCTGTTCCTGGCGATCGGCTACGTCGCGCTCGTCGCGTGGATCCTGCTGGTCAAGGGCCCGATCATCATGACGCTGTTCTGACGCGCGCCGTCACCTCGCGAGGGGCCGTGACGCGCGTCGCAGCGATCAGCGCCAGGCCGGCTGGTCCGGAGCGGCGTCCTGCGGGTAGCCCTGCCCGGCGGGCTGCTGGGGTGCGGGGGCGCCCTGCGCCTGGTGGGCGGACTGCGCCGTCGCGCCGGGCTGGCCCGCCGGGATCGGCGTGACGACGACCGCGGTGCCGTACGCGCACACCTCCGAGAACGACGCCGCGATCTCGCCCGTGTCGAAGCGCATGCCGACGACGGCGTTCCCGCCGCGACGCTGGGCCTCCTGCACCATGCGGTGCATGACCTCCTGGCGGGACTCGTAGACGAGCTTCGTGTACTCGGTCACCTCGCCGCCGCCGATCGAGCGGAACGAGGCGACGAAGTTCGCGCCGATGTTCGCGCTGCGCACGGTCATGCCCATCACCTCGCCGAGCACCGCGTCGATACGGTAGCCGGGCACCTCGTTGGTCGTCACGATGATCACGGCGCACATCCTCGCACGGGCTGGACGGCCGCCGTCGGGCCTCCCGCCGGCCGGTAAACTCGGCCGCGTGACCACGCCTGACACCGCCTCGATCCCGCACGCCTCGGACGCCCCCGCCGCGGGCGGCCCCGCCCACCGCTACACGCCGGCGCTCGCGGAGCAGATCGAGCTCAAGTGGCAGGAGCTCTGGGAGCAGCGCGGCACCTTCTGGGCCGCCAACCCCGCGGGGGAGCTCACGGACGGCGACGGCCAGGGCCCCGAGGGCGCGAGCCCGTACTTCATCATGGACATGTTCCCGTACCCGTCGGGCGCGGGCCTGCACGTGGGGCACCCCCTCGGGTACATCGCGACGGACGTCGTCGGGCGCTTCCGGCGCATGCGCGGCGAGAACGTGCTGCACGCGCTCGGCTATGACGCGTTCGGCCTGCCGGCCGAGCAGTACGCCGTGCAGACGGGCCAGCACCCGCGCGTGACGACCGAGGCGAACATCGCGAACATGCGTCGGCAGTTGCGCCGCCTCGGCCTGGCGCACGACTCGCGCCGCACGTTCGCGACGATCGACCCCGACTACGTGCGCTGGACGCAGTGGATCTTCCTCCAGATCTTCGACTCCTGGTACGACGCGGACGCGCTGCGCCCCGACGGCGGGCGCGGCCGCGCCCGCCGCATCGCCGAGCTCGAGGCGGAGCTCGCCTCTGGCGCGCGCCCGGTGCCGGCCGGTGTCGAGGGCGTCGAGGAGGGCACGGACTGGGCGACGCTCACGCCGGAGCAGCGCCGCGCCGTCGTCGACTCCCAGCGCCTCGCGTACGTGGACGAGTCGCCGGTGAACTGGGCCCCGGGCCTGGGCACCGTCCTCGCGAACGAGGAGGTCACGGCCGACGGCCGCTCCGAGCGCGGCAACTTCCCGGTGTTCCAGCGCAGCCTGCGCCAGTGGAAGATGCGCATCACGGCGTACGCCGACCGCCTCGCCGACGACCTCGACCTCATCGACTGGCCCGAGAAGGTCACGGCGATGCAGCGCAACTGGATCGGGCGCAGCGAGGGTGCGCTGGTGCGGTTCGCCGTGCTCGGCACGCCCGACGGCGCGAACGACGCCGCGGCGGAGTCCGGTGGCGAGATCGAGGTCTTCACGACCCGCCCGGACACGCTGTTCGGCGCGACGTTCATGGTCGTCTCGCCCGAGCACCCGCTGCTCGACGAGGTCCCGGCGCACTGGCCGGACGGCACGTCGAGCGCGTGGACCGGCGGGCACCGCTCGCCGGTCGAGGCGGTCGCCGCCTACCGTCGCGAGGCCGCGGCGAAGACGGCGGTCGAGCGCCAGGCCGACGCGGGCAAGAAGACGGGCGTGTTCACCGGGCACCTCGCGGTGAACCCGGTGAACGGGCAGACGATCCCGGTCTTCACCGCCGACTACGTGCTCATGGGCTACGGCACGGGCGCGATCATGGCGGTCCCCGGCGGAGACGAGCGCGACTTCGCGTTCGCCGAGGCGTTCGGGCTGCCGGTCGTGCGCACGGTCGAGCCCGAGGGCGGGCTCCCCGAGGACTTCACGGGCCCGTACACGGGCGACGGCGTCGCGGTCGGGTCGTCGAACGACGAGGTGTCGCTCGACGGTCTCGACGTGACGGAGGCCAAGCGGCGCATCACGGAGTGGCTCGTCGGCAAGGGCCTCGGCGAGGGCACCACGACGTACCGCCTGCGCGACTGGCTGTTCAGCCGCCAGCGCTACTGGGGCGAGCCGTTCCCCATCGTCTGGGACGAGAACGACCAGCCCGTCGCGATCCCCGACGCGCTGCTGCCCGTCGACCTGCCCGACGTGCCCGACTACGCCCCGCGCACGTTCGACGCCGACGACGCCGACTCGTCGCCCGAGGCGCCGCTCGGTCGCAACGACGAGTGGGTCAACGTCACGCTCGACCTCGGCGACGGGCCCAAGCAGTACCGCCGCGACACCAACACCATGCCCAACTGGGCCGGGTCGTGCTGGTACTACCTGCGCTACCTCGACCCGCGGTGGGACGGCGGCGCGGACGACGTCGTCGTCGACGGGGGCCTCGAGCGTTACTGGATGGGCCCGGAGCACAACCCGAGCGCGGGCCGCGCCGGGGGAGTGGACCTGTACGTCGGCGGCGTCGAGCACGCCGTCCTGCACCTGCTGTACGCGCGCTTCTGGCACAAGGTCCTCTACGACCTGGGCCACGTGACGAGCGTCGAGCCGTTCCACAAGCTCTTCAACCAGGGCTACGTCCAGGCGTACGCGTTCACCGACGCGCGCGGCCAGTACGTCCCCGCCGCCGAGGTCACGGAGGAGCCCGCCTCCGACGGCTCGGGCGAGGTCGTGTACCGCTGGAACGGCGAGGTCGTGCAGCGCGAGTACGGCAAGATGGGCAAGTCGCTCAAGAACGTCGTCACGCCCGACGAGATGTACGCCGAGTACGGCGCCGACACGTTCCGCGTCTACGAGATGTCGATGGGTCCGCTCGACCTGTCGCGCCCGTGGGAGACGCGCGCCGTCGTCGGGTCGCAGCGGTTCCTGCAGCGGCTGTGGCGCAACGTCGTCTCGGAGGAGACCGGCGAGCTGACGGTCGTCGACGAGCCGGCCGACGCCGCGACCCTGCGGGCGGTGCACCGCGCCATCGCCGACGTGCGCGTCGAGATGGAGCACATGCGCCCGAACACGGCGATCGCGAAGCTCATCACGCTCAACAACCACCTCACGTCGCTCGACCGCGTGCCGCGCGAGGCCGTCGAGCCGCTCGTGCTCATGACGGCGCCCGTCGCGCCGCACATCGCCGAGGAGCTGTGGCAGCGCCTGGGCCACGAGCGCTCGCTCGCGCACGAGCCCTTCCCGACGGCCGAGGAGCGCTACCTCGTCGAGGACACCGTGACGTGCGTCGTCCAGGTCAAGGGCAAGGTGCGCGCGCGCCTGGAGGTGCCGCCGTCGATCACGGAGGAGGACCTCACCGCCGCAGCGCTCTCGGAGCCGAACGTCGTGCGAGCGATCGACGGCGCCGAGGTCCGCAAGGTCATCGTCCGGGCCCCGAAGCTGGTCAACATCGTCGTCTGACGCCCGACCCATCCGCTGAGTGCATGAAATAGTCGCGTCCGAGGCCGTCGGGCGCGACTATTTCATGCACTCAGCGGGTGAGCGGGTGCCCGACGGCGGGCCCTCGCCGCCCGGACCCGGCGCACCAGGCGCTCGGGGAAGCGGAGCACGTCGTCGGCCGTCGCGGTGACGATGATCCAGCCGGCGTCCTCGAGGCGCTGCCGCCGCTCCACGTTCACGGCGCCATGTCGCCGGGTCGGTCCGGTGGACGTCACCGTCGTACTCGATCGCGATGCGCAGCTCGGGGTAGGAGAGGTCGGGCAGGGCGAGGAACTGCCCGCCGTCGTCGTGCGCCGGGACGTTCACCTGCGGGCACGGCAGTCCCGCCTGGACGAGCAGGAGTCTTGTCCGGGTCTCCATGCTGGAGTCGGTCCCCGGTCGGACGAGGTCGATGGCCTCGCGGCACCGCACGATGCCGCGCATCTTGTACGTCGCGTCCATGAGCCGCCGGAGCTCGCGGACGGTCGTCGCAGGGTTCTTCCGCCGCGTCATCGCGTCCGCGAGGACGACGACGTCATCCGGCAGCAGGGCGTGCGAGAGGTGGAGCCAGGTCTGGGCCGCGGACGTGACGGGAAGCCCGTGCGCGGTGGTGAGGGTCAGCGCTACCTGGCCGCAGAAGTGCGCGACGACGTTCGACCGCTGGGGGCGCTGCCATCGCCGCGGCGCGACGACGTGGACGCGGTCGTCGTCGGCCAGGCGTCAGGGAACCTCGACCCCGAGCAGACGCAGCGCGGTGACGTGGCTGAACGCCGCGCCGTCGGGCAGGACCCTGGCTGCCGCGGTACACACGTCGACGGCGGACGTGAGGCTCCCGCGCGGGGCCCGCACCCCGGCGAAGGGAGCCTCGAACGTGGGGCTGCGCAGCGACGCGGGTGTCATGCCGAACGTCTGCGCCGTGCGCGTGCGAAAGGGCCCGGTCGGGCTCTGGCTGATCACCATGCCGCCCGAGGATGCCGCCCGCTGCGGGCCCGCGAAACCCCAACCCACGACGCTGTGGACAACCACGTCGTGAGTGCATGAAATAGTCGCGCCGCACCGGTTCGGACGCGACTATTTCATGCACTCAGCGGGTCGGGGGTCAGCGGCGGCGGGTGCCGAAGATCGTGCGGGTGAGCTCGCGGCCGAGCTGGGTGCCGGCGGAGCGGAGGAACGAGTCGAGCGGGCTCGACGACCGCGACGACCCGCTCGACCCCGAGCGGGGCTTGGCGGCGTCGCGCTCGAGCTTCGCGCGCATCTTCTCCAGCTCTGCCTGCTCCTTCTTGGCCGCGCGCTCGGCCTCCTGGGCGGCCTCCTTCGCCGCCTTCTCCTGCGCTGCGGCCTCGACCTCCGCGGCCTCGGCGGCGGCACGGGCCGCGGCCTGCTCCTGCACCCTGACCTGCAGGAGCTCGAACGCGGACTCGTTGTCGACCGCCGTGCCGAAGCGCGCGAACCCGGGCGAGGCGGCCACGACCCCGTCGAGCACGGCCGCAGGCGCCGGCTCCATCGACGACTGCGGTGCCCGCACGCGGGTCCAGGCGACGGGGGTCGGAGCGCCCTTCTCCGTGAGCACCGTGACGACGGCCTCACCGGTCCCGAGCGACTGCAGGAGCCGCTCCAGGTCGTAGGGGGACGTCGGGTAGGTGCGCACCGCCGCACGCAGGGCGGCGGCGTCGTCGGGGGTGAACGCGCGCAACGCGTGCTGGACGCGGTTGCCGAGCTGGGCGAGCACGTCGGCGGGGACGTCCTTGGGGCTCTGCGTCACGAAGAACACGCCGACCCCCTTGGACCGCACCAGGCGCACGGTCTGCACGACCTGCTGGAGGAACTCCTTCGACGCGCCCGTGAACAGCAGGTGCGCCTCGTCGAAGAAGAACACGAGCCGAGGCTTCTCGGCGTCCCCGACCTCGGGCAGCTCCTGGAACAGGTCGGCGAGCAGCCACATGAGGAACGTCGAGAACAGCGCGGGGCGGTCCTGCACCGCCGGGAGCTCGAGCGCGGAGATCACGCCGCGGCCGTCGGGGGCGGTGCGCAGCAGGTCCGACGTCGCGAACGCCGGCTCGCCGAAGAACACGTCCGCACCCTGCGCCTGGAGTGCGACGATCTCGCGCAGGATCACGCCGGCGGTCGCGCTCGAGACCCCGCCGATGCCCTTGAGCTCCGCCTTGCCCTCGTCCGACGTGAGGTAGGCGATCGTCGACTGCAGGTCCTTGAGGTCGAGCAGCGCGAGCCCCTGGGAGTCGGCCCAGTGGAAGATCAGCCCGAGGCTCGACTCCTGCGTCTCGTTCAGCCCGAGCACCTTCGAGAGCAGCAACGGGCCGAAGTCCGTGACGGTCGTGCGGATCGGCACACCGACCCCGAGACCACCGAGCGAGTAGAACTCGACGGGGAAGGTCGTGGGGCTCCAGTCCTGCCCGATCGACGCCGAGCGCTCCACGATCTTCTCGTTCGACTCGCCGGGCACGGCGAGCCCGGACAGGTCGCCCTTGACGTCCGCGAGGAACACGGGCACGCCTGCGGCCGACAGCCCCTCCGCCATGCCCTGCAGCGTCTTCGTCTTGCCGGTCCCGGTCGCGCCCGCGACGAGCCCGTGCCGGTTGAGCATGCTGAGCGGCAACCCCACCTGCACGTCGGCGCGCGGCGTCGGGTCGGCTCCCGGCTCGCCCTCCAGCAGCGCACCGAGCGCGAGCGTCCCACCTCGGTAGGCGTAGCCCGCGGCCACCTCGGCGGCGTAGCCCTCGATCGGCCCGGCACCCGACGGCGCAGCCCCCTCGGCGGGAGCGTCCGCGTCCGCGCTCGGTGCGGTGCCCGTCGGCGCAGCCTCCTCGGCGGGTGCGTCCGCGTCCGCGCTCGGTGCGGTGCCCGACGTCGCCGCGCCCTCCCGAGCGGCGGCCTCGGCGGCCTCGAGGGCGGCTTGCGCGGCGCGGGCCTTGGCCTCGGCGGCCTCCGCGGCCGCCTGTGCGGCCGCCGCGCGCAGGGCGGCGAGCTCGGTCGGGGACTGTGCGGCGTCGTCGGCCATGCTCGGATCGTAGGGGCGGTACCGCGCAGGCGCAGCCGGGCCGGGATGCGGCACGTCCCGCGCGCGCCGTAAGGTGGCGCGGCCATGACCGACCACCACGTGCACGTCGTCACCGACTCGACGGCCTCCCTTCCGCCCGTCCGCGACGAGCGGCTCCGCTCCGTCCCGCTGCACGTGATCGTCGACGACGAGTCCTCGCTCGAGGGGGTGGGCCTCACCGCCGAGGACGTGGCGGCGCACCTCCAGGCCGGTCGCCGGGTCACGACCTCGCAGCCGACGCCGCGCGCGTTCGCCGAGGCGTACGCCGCGGCCGCCGCCGCGGGCGCGCGGGAGATCGTCTCCGTCCACCTCTCGGGCGCGCTGTCGGGCACGGTGCACGCGGCCGCGCTCGCGGCGGCGGACGCGCCGGTCCCGGTGCGGGTCGTTGACTCCCGGACCGTCGCGATGGGGCTGGGCTTCGCGGCGCAGGCCGCCGCCCGGGCCGCGGCGGCGGGGGAGAGCACGGACGTCGTCGCCCGGCGCGCCATCGAGGTCGCCGACGCGAGCCGCGCCGTGTTCCTCGTCGACTCGCTCGACCACCTCCGTCGTGGCGGACGCCTCAGTGCCGCGTCGGCGGCGCTGGGGACGGTGCTCGGCGTGCGGCCGCTGCTGGCCGTCCGGGACGGGAAGATCGAGGTCGTGCAGAAGGTCCGGACCAAGGCCGCGGCGGTCGAGCGCCTGACGACGGTCGCCGTCGAGTCTGCCGCGCGCCGCACGCGGCCGGCACTCGCGGTCCACCACGTCGGGGACGACGCCGGGGCGTACCGGCTCGCGTCCGAGCTGACCACCCGCACGGGCCTCGACGTGGTGGTGACCCCGGTGAGCGCGGTGCTGGGGGCTCACGTCGGACCGGGCGTGCTGGCCGTCGTCGTCGCGGAGCTCGCGGACCGCGGCTCGGGCGTCGAGGACCGTTCGACCACGCGCTGAGAGACCCCCCGGGCCCCGTCTCCCGGCGGAGCCCGGCGGGTCGTGGCCGTGCACAGGACCGTCCGCGGACGGTCCCGTCCACAGGAGCACTCGCCGTCGGGTCCCGCCCCGCCGGAACTCCGTACGGTCGCGGCGTGAGCACCCCACGACCCGAGCCGCGTCAGCACGCCCGTCCCGGCCGCGACCCCGCCCGGGAGGGAGCGGTCGTCCGGCAGCGTCTGCGCGCCGTGACCGGGATCGGCCGGCCCGCGCTCGCGTGGCACCCGGCGACCGCAGCCCTCCCGCAGGGAGGGCCGCCCGACGACCCCGACGTCGGTCCGTGGCCGGGCGGTCTCAGGCCGTCGGCGCTCGGCCCCGGAGACGGCGCGGGACCCGGCCCCGGCGGAGAGGTTCCCGCTCTCCCGGGAGTGCCGGCCGCGCCGGACGGCGCTGAGCGTCACGGACGCGGTCGGGCGCAGGGCTCGGGCGACCGGGCGGCCGGTTGGCTCCCGCCGCGTCCCGACGTGGACGAGGGCCAGGGTGTCGACCTCGCGGGAGAACCCGGGACGGGGGACGACGAGCCCACCGTGTTCGAGGGCGCGGACGCCGAGTCGGTCGACCGCCTGCGGTCCCGCGCCGCACAGACCGCGTCGACGGCGTACACGGCGGCGTACGGGCACCCCACGTCGCACGCAGGGTTCGCCGGGCTCGGAGAGGAGGGGCGGCGCCGGTGGGCGCTGCGGCCCCGGGTTGCCGTGGCGGCGCTGGTCGCCGTGCTCCTCCTCGCCGCCGCGGTCGTGCTGGTCCGGACCCCGGCCGGTGGCGTCACACCCGTCGCGTCCCTCGACGCCGCGCCCACGGCGGGCGCGGCGACGGGACCCGACGCGGAACCCGCGATCTCGTCGGACGCCGACGAGGCGGTGGGCGGTGCCGCGAGGGAGGCGGCCGGCGCCGACGACGCGGGTGCGAGCACCGGGGCCGACGGCGTGCCGTCGGACGGGGTGGTCGTGCACGTCGTGGGTCAGGTGGTCACCCCGGGTCTCGTGACCGTCGCCGCCGACGCACGCGTCGCGGACGCCCTCGAGGCCGCCGGCGGGGCGACCGCCGACGCCGACCTCGCCGCGCTGAACCTCGCCCGGACGGTGACCGACGGCGAGCAGATCGTCGTCCCGCGCCCCGGCGAGGCGGTGCCGGCCACGGGATCGGCACCGCCGGCGGCCGGGACCGCTGCGGACGGCACGGTCGACCTCAACACGGCCGACGCCGCGGCGCTCGACGCGCTGCCGGGGATCGGGCCCGTGCTCGCCGAGCGCATCGTCGCGTGGCGGGAGGAGAACGGTCCGTTCACGACGGTCGACGAGCTCGGCGAGGTGAGCGGGATCGGGCCCGCCGTGCTCGCGGACGTGCGCGACCTCGTCCGCGTGTGACCGACCTGCGGCTCGTCCCGGCGGCGCTCGCGGCCTGGGGGACGGCGTTCCTCGCGCTCGGCACGACGCCGACGGCGGCCCTGCGCGGCGCGTCGCTCGCCGTCGTGCTGCTCGGCGTCGTGCTGCTGGGCGGCGCCGCGGTGCGAAGACGTTCGACAGGTGACGGGACGAGCCGTCGTGGTCTGGTCGCACGCGGGGTGGGCCAGGCCGCCCTCGTGCTGGCCTGCGCGGCGGCGGTCCTCCTGTCCGCGGGGACACAGCTCGCCGACCGGGCGGCGCTCGCCGACCTGGCCGGCCAGGGCGCCACGGCGACGGTCACCGCGACCGTGCGCTCCGCCGTCGTGCCGCGGACGAACCCGTGGTCGGGCGCCGCCGACCGTCACGAGGTGCGCGTCTCCCTGCGCGAGCTCACCGCGCGCGGCGTGACAACCACGGCGGCGGGCACGGTCGTCGTCACGGGGAGCGGCGACGGCTGGGACGACCTCGCGTACGGGGCCGCCGTCGTGGCGACGGGCCGGCTCGTCGTCCAGGGTGACCGGACGATGCTCCGGACGGAGGGGGCGCCGCGCGTCGTCGAGCCGACGGGTTCGTTCCTGCGCGGCGTGCACGCCATGCGACGGGGGCTCCTCGACGCGACGGACGGGCTGAGCCCGCAGGCGCGGGGTCTCGTCCCGGGCGTGGCGGTCGGCGACACCTCGCGGCTCGACCCCGCGCTGGACGAGGCGATGCGCACGACGTCGCTCACGCACGTCACGGCCGTGTCCGGCGGGCACTTCGCGATCGTCGTGGCCTGCGTCGCCGGGCTGTGCGTCCTCGCCCGTGCGCCCCGCTGGGCGCGCGTGGTCGTCACCGGCACGGCCATGGCGGGCTTCGTCGTGCTCGTCCACCCCGAGCCCAGCGTCCTGCGGGCCGCGGCGATGGGCGCCGTCGGGGTGCTCGGCATCGCGCTCGGCAGGCCGTCGCGCGCCGTCGCCGCGCTCGCGGCGGGCGTCGTCGTCCTGCTCGTCCTCGACCCCGGGCTCGCCCGCTCGTACGGGTTCGTGCTCTCCGTCGCGGCGACGGCCGGGCTGGCGCTCCTCACGACGCCTCTCGCCCGCCGGATGGCGCCGTGGTGCGGGCGCACCGTCGCGCACGTGGTCGCGGTGCCCGTCGCCGCCCAGGCCGCGTGCGCCCCGGTGCTCGTCCTGCTCGACCCGAGCGTGAGCACGTGGTCCGTCCCCGCCAACCTGCTTGCGGCCCCGGCGCTCGGTCCCGCGACCGTCCTGGGAGTCCTCGCGACCCTCGTCGCGCCGTGGTGGCCCGGCGCGGCGACGGCGCTCGGATGGGCCGCGGGGATCTTCACGGGGTGGATCGCGGGCGTCGCGGAGGCGTTCGCGGGTCTGCCGGGCGCGCGGCTGCCCTGGCCCGGGGGCGTCGGCGGGCTGGTCCTGCTGGCGCTCGCGACCGTGGTGGTGCTCACCGTCGTGCTCCGATCGCGCGCGCTGCGCGAGGCCGGGGAGCGCCGCGCCGTCCGACGCGCGACGTCGCCACCCCTGCGCGACCGCGTCGCCCGGACGGTCCGCGCCGCCCGGCGGCGGATGTCGGGCGAGCGCGGACGCCCGCCGTGGCCGGGCGCGGCGCCGAGACGCCCTCGTCGGACACCAGGGCAGGTGGTCGGTGCCGGGCTCGCCGTGGTGGTGCTCGCCGTGCTCGTCGTCGTGCTCGTGCGCCCGCTCGTCGTGACGGCCGGACCGGTGCCGCCGGACTGGGCGGTGGTCGCGTGCGACGTCGGACAGGGTGACGCCCTCGTGCTGCGCTCCGGGCCCCGGTCGGCGGTCGTCGTCGACGTGGGGCCACCAGGGACCGCGGCGGGTGGCTGCCTCGACCGGCTCGGCGTCGACCGGGTCGACCTGCTCGTCCTCAGCCACTTCCACGCCGACCACGTGGGCGGACTCGACGCCGTTCTCCGCGGCCGGACGGTCGAGCACGCCCTCGTGACCGCCACGACGGATCCCCCGGAGCAGGCCGAGCGGGCGCTCGCCGCGCTCGCGGAGGCGGGCGTCCCGGTCCAGGTGGCGACGGCAGGCACCGTCGGCAGCGAGGGCGGTGACGGCACCGCCGCCGGCGTCGGGTGGGAGGCGCTCCAGGCCGGGGTGGGCGGCGGACCGTCGGGCGCCGGGCCAGGACCGGGCGCGTCGTCCGCCGCGTCCGGTGCCGCGTCACCGGGCGGGGCCGCCACGGAGTCCGACGGCGGCGCGAACGACGCGAGCGTGGCGCTCCTCCTGCACGTGGCGGGGATGGACGTCGTCGCGCTCGGCGACCTCGAGGACGCCGGCCAGTCAGCCCTCGCGCGGACCCTCGCGCAGCGCGGCTCCGGGCCGGTCGACGTCGTCAAGGTCGCGCACCACGGCTCGGCGACGCAGTCCGACCGCCTCGCCGGGCTGCTCTCCCCGACGGTCGCGCTCGTCAGCTCGGGGGAGAACACCTACGGGCACCCGACCGACCGGGCGCTCGACCTCTACCGGGGCGTCGGCGCGACGGTGCTGCGGACCGACACCTGCGGGACGTTCGCGCTCGTCGTGCGCGACGGCGTCCTCGCCGCCGCGGGCTGCGGCTGAACGACGCGCCCACGCTTGAGAAGCATGCGTCCGGAACCGCGGTAGACGGAGTCCGGAACTCGAAGCTCGGAGCCGGAGCCCGGGTGGCCGGAGCCCGCGTAGCCGGAGACCGCGGAGCCCGGAGCCCGCGGAGCCGGGGACGGCGAGCCCGGGGCGTCCGGACACGCGGCGGGGTTCTCGCCGGGTGGGTGGCTCGTGGGAGGCTGGTGCCATGCCCGCGCCGACCCGCACCGCCCGCCCGTCCGCCGGCCCGTCGCTCGCGTGGGACGACGTCAGGATCGCGCCGGTCGTGCTGGTGCAGGGCCCCGAGTCGCTCCTCGCCGAGCGGGCGGTGGACGCGATCGTCGGGCTCGCGCGCGAGCGGGACCCCGAGGTCGAGAAGGTCACGATGGAGGGCGCCACGTACCAGGCGGGGATGCTCACCGTCGCGGCGAGCCCGTCGTTGTTCGGCGAGGCGAAGGTCGTCGTGGTCGAGGGCGCGGAGGCGGCGACGGACGCGCTCGTCGCCGACGTCGTGGACTACGTCCCGACCGCGGACCCGGAGACGACCGTCGTCGTCGTGCACGGGGGCGGGGTGCGGGGCAAGCGCATGCTCGACGCGATCAAGGCGAGCGGGGCCCCGGTGGTCGCCGTCGAGGCGATCAAGAAGGACTCGGACAAGACGGCTTTCGTCACCGCCGAGTTCCGCCGCGCCCGCCGACGCATCGACGCCTCGGGGGTGCGTGCCCTCGTCGAGGCGGTCGGCAACGACCTCCGCGAGCTCGCGGCGGCCTGCAGCCAGCTCGTCACGGACACGGACGGCACCGTGAGCGAGGCCGTCGTGGACCGGTACTACGGAGGCCGGGTCGAGGCGACCGGGTTCCGCGTCGCGGACGCCGCCGTCGCCGGGAACGCGGGGGAGGCCGTCGCGCTCCTGCGGCACGCGCTCGCCACCGGCGCGGACCCGGTGCCCCTCGTCGCGGCGCTCGCGATGAAGCTCCGCGCGCTCGCGAAGGTCGGCGCGATGCGCGGCCGCGGCGGGGTCGCGGCGAAGGACCTCGGTCTCGCCCCCTGGCAGGTCGACCGGGCGCGCCGCGAGCTCGCGGGCTGGACCCCGGAAGGGCTCGCCACGGCGATCAGCGCCGTCGCGCAGGCCGACGCCGAGGTCAAGGGCGCGGGGCGGGACCCGGTGTTCGCCGTCGAGCGTGCGGTCCTCACGATCGCCCGCGCCCACGGTCGCTGAGCGCGCTCGACGTCTCGGGCTTCAGCGGCGGTCCACGGTTCTCCGTCGCCGGACCACGGCTCTCCCTCGCTGGACGAGGACGTTCTCCCGCCGCACGCACGGAGGGGCGCCGACCCGTGCGGGTCGACGCCCCTCCGTGGGAAGCCTGTGCGGCCGTCGTGACGTTCAGCGTGTCACGGCGACGCAGGCGAACCGTGCGCTCAGAGAGCGTTGACGGCCTTCGCGATGGCCGACTTGCGGTTCGCGGCCTGGTTCGCGTGGATGACGCCCTTCGAGACGGCCTTGTCGAGCTTGCGCGACGCAGCCTGGAGCGCGGTGTTCGCCGCGTCCTTGTCGCCCGCGGCGACGGCCTCGCGCACGCGGCGCACGTACGTCTTGAGCTCGGACTTGACCGCCTTGTTGCGCAGGCGAGCCTTCTCGTTCGTACGGATGCGCTTGATCTGGGACTTGATGTTTGCCACGTGTGGACTCTCTGGTTCTGTTCGCCGGAGCGAGCGGATAGGTCGTAGAGGGCGGCTCCAGCTCCGGGACTGGGGTGGGGAACCCGTGGAGAGGTGCTGGGGCTGTGCCCGCCGACCTGGGCGGACACGCGACCACCAAGACTACCAGCGGTCGGGGCCCGAACTCCAATCCGCGGCTGCTCAGCGGTGCTGGGAGATGCCGGCGACCACGCGGTCGAAGACGTCGCGGCCCACGACGGCGCCCTCGCGCCGGACGGCGGCCGGGTCGACGCGGAGCACGCGGTCGAGCCGGACCTCGCTGTCGCGGCCCTTGGCGTCCCACGGGCCGGACCCGATGTCGAGCCAGTGGCGGCCCCAGCGCGCCTCGTCGCGGGCGTCGCGCGAGTGGTCCTTGCTGGTGAGCATGACGCCCAGCAGCCAGGCGCCGTCCGACCCGACCAGCAGCACGGGCCGGTCCTTGCCCTGCGAGAAGTCCTCCTCGAAGGGAACCCAGGTCCAGACGATCTCCCCGGGGTCCGGGTCGCCGTCGAGCCGCGGCGCGTACTGCGCGCGCACGCGACCCTCGTAGTCCCCGGGGTACGCGCTGGTGCGGCCGCCGCCCGCTCCCGACCGCGCCGGGGCGCCGGGGCGAGCCGGAGCCGTCGGGCGCGGCCCGGGGCGCGGGGACGGCGTCCGACCCGACGGTGTCCGCTCCCTCCCGGGGGCGCGCGTCGCCGCGGTGCCCGTGCCGCCCTGCGAGCCCTGCGACGAGCGCGTGAGCCCGGCGACGACGGCGCGTGCCGCGTCGGTGAGTAGTCCCAGCCATCGGTTGCGTGCCACGCGCGCACCCTACCGGGCGGTCGCGCGGCGGTCAGGGGGTGATGTGCCCGGAGAGCACGGCGGCCAGCACCCCGGCGTCACCATCGACCCCGACGCCCGCTGTGTCGGGCGAGAGCCGTCCCCACAGGACGAGCGCGAGCTCGCGCGCGGGGGCTGACGCGGTCGCCGCGGGCTCGCCGTCGCCGCCGAGGACCCACGACCGCCCGGCGTCGGACGCCCGGAGCGCGACGGGCCGGGCGGGCGGCTCCGCGTGGCGGAGGCGGACCTGGCGAGGCGCCATGACCGTGACCACCTCGTCCACGGTGTCCGCCCAGACGGCGGGGTCGACGTCGTCCACCGTGGAACCGCCGGAGGCGCGCAGGTCGTGCAGGTGCACGAGCGTCTCGTGCGTCTGCCGGCGGTGCCAGAAGCCCACGGTCGACGCCGGGTCGTCCGGTGCGAGGAGCGTCCACGCCGGGGCGTCCGGGTCGAGCGCGGCGAGCGTCGTGCGCAGCTCCGCCGCGTGCTCGGCGTAGAACGGGGCGAGGTCGAACGGCCCGCGCCCGAGCGGCGTCTCTCGCCGGCGTCGGGCCTGCGCGGCCGCCCAGTGGTGGACGCTCGCGAGGTGCTCGACGAGGTCGTGGACCTGCCACCCGCCGCACGCCGGGACCGGCGCCCGCGGGTCGGCGTCGGGCACCTCCGCGAGGAACGCGTCCTGGAGGCGGGACAGCAGCGCGAGGTGGTCGAGGGCGTCGTCCATGGCGGGAGTATGCCCGCGGCGGGCGCACGGCGCCGGTCCCGACGCACGTCTCGGCCGCACGACCCCTCGGTCGGGACCGCTCAGGCGAGGACGGCGTCCACCTCGCGCAGGAAGTCGTCGAGGTCCCCGGGGTCGCGCGACGTGACGAGCGTGTAGCCGTCGTCGTCCCGCACGACCGATCGGTCGACCCACGCCCCGCCCGCGTTGAGCACGTCGGTCTCGAGCGACGGGTAGCTCGTGAGGGTCTTGCCCTCGACCGCCGCGGCCTCGACGAGCGCCCAGGGGCCGTGGCAGATCGCCGCGACGGGCTTGCCCGCGGTCGTGAACGCCCGGACGAGGCTCACGGCGTCGTCCTGGAGGCGCAGCGCGTCGGCGTTGATCGTGCCGCCGGGCACGAGCAGCAGGTCGTACTCGGCGGGGTCGGCGTCGGCGTGCGTGAGCGTCGGCGTGACCGTGCGACCGGGGTCCTTGTCGCCCACGAGGGTCTGCACGTCGTCGGCGGACACGGCGGCGACGTCGACCTCCACCCCCTCGCCGCGCAGGTGCTCGAGGGGGACGACGAGCTCGTCCTGCTCGACCCCGTAGTTCGTCACGATCGCCAGCACGCGACGGCCGCGGGGGCGGCCGGGGGTCCGGTGCGCGGTGTCCTGGGCCATGAGCGCTCCTCTCGTCACCGGGCGGCCTGGTGCGACCGGCCGGTCCTCCACGCTAGGTCGGCTCGCGGCGCCCCGCAGGGCGGGCGGGTGCCCGACGCCGGACGTGGGACAATGGAGGCTCCCGCCCGCCCGAGAGCGACCGTCGGCGCGCCCGCCCCCGAGCGCGCGGCCCGACCCGCACGCCACTCCCAGGAGCGCACCCGCGTTGTCCCCGATCCCCAGCGCCCAGCTGAGCACCCGCATCCAGCCCGCGGCCACGCCGCCCGAGCTGATCCGGAACTTCTGCATCATCGCGCACATCGACCACGGCAAGTCGACCCTGGCCGACCGCATGCTGCAGCTCACCGGTGTCGTCGAGCCGCGCGCCATGCGTGCCCAGTACCTCGACCGCATGGACATCGAGCGCGAGCGCGGCATCACGATCAAGTCGCAGGCCGTCCGCATGCCGTGGGCGGTCGTCGAGGACGGGGTCGAGACCCCGCACGCGCTGAACATGATCGACACCCCGGGCCACGTCGACTTCACGTACGAGGTCTCGCGCTCGCTCGCGGCGTGCGAGGGCGCGGTGCTGCTCGTCGACGCGGCGCAGGGGATCGAGGCGCAGACCCTCGCGAACCTGTACCTCGCGATGGAGAACGAGCTCGAGATCATCCCGGTGCTCAACAAGATCGACCTGCCGGCCGCGCAGCCCGAGAAGTACGCGGAGGAGCTCGCGAACCTCGTCGGCGGCGACCCGGACGACGTGCTCAAGGTCTCCGGCAAGACGGGCGCGGGGGTCGAGGTGCTGCTCGACCGCATCGTCGAGCGCGTGCCCGCCCCGGTCGGCGACCCGGACGCGCCCGCGCGCGCCATGATCTTCGACTCGGTCTACGACACGTACCGGGGCGTCGTGACGTACGTGCGCGTCATCGACGGCAACCTCAACCCGCGCGAGCGCATCGTCATGATGTCGACGCGCGCGACGCACGAGCTGCTCGAGATCGGCGTCATCTCGCCCGAGCCGATCGTCACGAAGGGCCTGGGCGTCGGCGAGGTCGGCTACCTCATCACGGGCGTGAAGGACGTGCGCCAGTCCAAGGTCGGCGACACGGTGACGAACGCCGCGAAGCCCGCGGCGGACGCCCTCGGCGGGTACTCCGACCCCAAGCCCATGGTCTTCTCGGGGCTGTACCCGATCGACGGCACCGACTACCCGGTGCTGCGCGACGCGCTCGACAAGCTCAAGCTCAACGACGCGGCGCTCAACTACGAGCCCGAGACGTCGGTCGCGCTCGGCTTCGGGTTCCGCGTCGGGTTCCTCGGCCTGCTGCACCTGGAGATCGTGCGCGAGCGCCTCGAGCGCGAGTTCGATCTCGACCTCATCTCGACCGCGCCGAACGTCGTGTACGACGTGACGCTCGAGGACGGCACGGTCATCAAGGTGACCAACCCCTCGGAGTTCCCGGGCGGCAAGATCAAGCAGGTCAGCGAGCCGGTCGTGCGTGCGACGATCCTCGCGCCGAGCGAGTTCGTGGGCACCGTGATGGGCCTGTGCAACGACCGCCGCGGCCAGATGCTCGGCATGGACTACCTGTCCGAGGACCGCGTCGAGCTGCGCTTCACGCTGCCGCTCGCCGAGATCGTGTTCGACTTCTTCGACCAGCTCAAGTCCCGCACGCGCGGCTACGCGTCGCTCGACTATGAGCCCTCGGGCGACCAGGTGGCCGACCTCGTCAAGGTCGACATCCTGCTCCAGGGCGAGCAGGTCGACGCGTTCAGCGCGATCGTGCACAAGGACAAGGCGTACGACTACGGCGTGATGATGACCGCCAAGCTCAAGGAGATCATCCCGCGCCAGCAGTTCGAGGTGCCGATCCAGGCGGCCGTCGGCGCGCGCGTCATCGCGCGCGAGACCGTGCGCGCGATGCGCAAGGACGTCCTCGCCAAGTGCTACGGCGGCGACATCAGCCGCAAGCGCAAGCTGCTGGAGAAGCAGAAGGAGGGCAAGAAGCGCATGAAGAACATCGGGTCCGTCGAGGTCCCCAAGGACGCCTTCATCGCCGCGCTCTCCTCCGACGCCGCGGGCGGCAAGGACGCCAAGGACAAGTCCAAGAAGTGAGCCCGGCCCTGCCCGACGGCGAGCCGGTCCCGACCGACGGCTCGCTCCCCGCGTGGGTCGGTGGGGGCGGGCCGGCCGCGCCGGGCTCCGGCACCCGGTCGGGCGCGTCCTCAGGCCCGACGGCGCGGCGCGGGTTCGGCGTCTACCTGCACGTCCCGTTCTGCTCGGTCCGGTGCGGGTACTGCGACTTCAACACGTACACGGCGTCCGAGCTCGGCGGGGGCGCGAGCCAGGCGTCGTACGCGAGCACGGCGCTCCTCGAGATCGACCTCGCGGCCCGGGTCCTGCGCGATGCCGGGCTGCCCGAGCGCCCGGTCTCGACGGTGTTCGTCGGCGGTGGGACGCCCACGCTGCTGCCCGCCAGGGACCTCGCGCGCCTGCTCCACGGCGTGCGCGACGCGTGGGGCCTCGCGCCCGGTGCCGAGGTCACGACCGAGGCCAACCCGGACTCCGTGACGCCGGAGTCCCTCGCGGCGCTCGCGGACGCCGGGTTCACGCGCGTCTCGTTCGGCATGCAGTCGGCAGTCCCGCACGTCCTCGCCACCCTCGAGCGCACGCACGACCCGCGCCGCATCCCCGACGTCGTGCGTTGGGCTCGCGACGCGGGCCTGCAGGTCTCGCTCGACCTCATCTACGGCACGCCGGGGGAGAGCCTCGACGACTGGAGGGCGAGCCTCGACGCGGCCCTCGCGACCGGCGTCGACCACGTGTCGGCCTATGCCCTCGTCGTCGAGCAGGGCACCAAGATGGCCGCCCAGGTGCGGCGCGGCGAGGTCGCGCTGCCGAGCGAGGACGACCAGGCGACGAAGTACGAGCTCGCCGACGAGCTCCTCACCGCCGCCGGGCTCACCTGGTACGAGGTGAGCAACTGGGCCCGCACCGACGACGACCGCTGCCGCCACAACCTCGCGTACTGGCGGGGCGACGACTGGTGGGGGATCGGTCCCGGCGCGCACTCGTACGTCGCGGCGCCGTCGGCCGCCCCCGCGCACGCGACGACCGGTTCGACGACGGGCCCGACGGCCGTGACCGACGACACGGGCGCGTCGGTCCAGGACCCGCGGGTCGGCGTGCGATGGTGGAACGTGAAGCACCCGCGCCGCTACGCGGCGCTGCTCGAGGCGGGCACGAGCCCCGCGGCGGGGCGCGAGCTCCTCACACGGGGCGAGGGACGGCTCGAGCAGGCCATGCTCGGCGTGCGGCTGCACGAGGGTCTCGACCTCGCGGTCCTGTCCCCGGCCGGACGGCGCGCCGTCGCCGGGCTCGTCGCGAACGGGCTGCTCGACGGCCGCGCGGCGGTCGCCGGGCGTGCGGTGCTCACCCTGCGGGGGCGGTTGCTGGCGGACACGGTGGTACGGGAGATCACGGACGAGTGACGACGACCTACGAGGCACCTCGACCCGGGACGACCCCTGCGGGGGCCGGTCGCCCGACGCTCGAGGAGCCTCGCGTCGTCGGGCACGTGCGCGCGCCCGGCGCGGTCCGTCGGCCGGGCCGCCCGACCGTGCGCTACCGCCGGATGCCGGGACTGGACGGGCTGCGGGCTCTGGCCGTCGTCGTGGTGGTCGCGTTCCACCTCGCCCCGGCCACGTTCCCCGGCGGGTACGTCGGGGTCGACGTCTTCTTCGTGCTCTCGGGCTTCCTCATCACGACCCTCCTCGTGCGCGAGCACCGCGACCGGCACCACGTGGGGCTGCGCTCCTTCTGGGCGCGCCGTGCCCGCCGCCTGCTCCCCGCGCTCGGGCTGGTCGTCGCGGTGTGCACGGCGGCCGCGGCGGTCGTGGGCGGTGACGTCCTGGTCGGCATCGGCCCCCAGCTCGTCGGCGCCGCGACCTTCACGAGCAACTGGGTCGACGTCGCGAGCGGCGCCACGTACTCGGGGGCGCTGCTCCCGCACCTCTTCGGCAACCTGTGGTCGCTCGCTGTCGAGGAGCAGTTCTACCTCCTGTGGCCGCTCGTCGTCGTGCTCCTGTGCGTCGTGCGGCCCCTGCGTCGCCGGGCGCCGTGGATCGTCGCCGGCCTGGGACTGGCGTCCGCGGCCCTCATGGCGCTGCTGTACACGCCGGGCACCGACCCGACGCGCGTCTACGTCGGCACCGACACCCACCTCTTCGCGCTCATGGCCGGGGCGGCGCTCGCGCTCTGGCACGTGCGACCGGCCCAGCGGCCCGACGGCGACGCGCGGGCCGGCGCCGACGCGCACGCCCTCCTGCCGGGCGGGCCGCGCGTGCGCACGGCGCGCGGCCGGCTCGCGGTCCTCGTCGCCGGGGCGGTCGGCGCCGTCGTGCTCGGGGTCGCCGTCGCGACGTTGCGCTGGGACGACGCGCTCGCCTACCGGGGCGGGCTGCTCGTGTGCGCGGTCGCCGCGACCGCGGTTCTCAACGCCGTCGTGTGCCTGCCCGGCATCGGCACGCAGCTCGACCGCGGCCCGCTCGGCTGGGTCGGACGGCGGTCGTACGGGCTCTACCTGTGGCACTGGCCCGTGCTCGTGCTCACCGCGGCCGCGCTCGGGACCGTGGTCGGTCCCGTGACCCCGGGCACGGTGCACCCGCTCGTCGTCGTCGTGACGCTCGCCGTGACGGCTGTCGCGGCGGCGCTGTCCTTCCGGTACGTCGAGCGGCCCGTCCTGCGCCGGGGGCTCCGCGGCGCGGCGCGCGACCTCGCGCGTCGCCTCCAGCCGACGCCGGGCGAGGCGGGCCCGCGCGTCCTCACCCGCCGGGGCTGGGCCCTGGCGGCGTCGTGCGCGCTCGTCGTCGGCCTCTCGGCCGCCGGGGTCGTCAACGCACCCGCCACGACGAGCGTCGAGCAGCAGATCGCGGCGGGGGAGCAGGTCGCGCGGGCGACGCAGGCCGCGGCGCCCGCGGCCGACCCGGAGGCGGCGGCTCCGGCCGACGGCGCCGAGCAGGACCCGGTCGTCCCGCCCGCCCCGAGCCCCGAGGCGGCGCCCGACGAGGCGGCGGCGCCGGTCGCGCCACCGACGGGCGACCAGGTGACCGTCGTCGGCGACTCCGTGACGCTCGCGAGCGCGCCCGCGCTCACCGCCGCGCTGCCCGGCGCGTACGTCGACGGCGCGGTCTCGCGCCAGGTCAAGGACGGACCGGGGGCGCTCGTCGCCGCGCGCGACGCGGGCGCGCTGCGTCCCTACGTCGTCGTCTCCCTCGGCACCAACAGCACCGCGAGCGCCGCGGCGATGGAGGAGCTGCTCGCGGCGGTCGGTCCCGGCCACCGCGTCGTGCTCGTCACCGGGTACGCGGACCGACCGTGGGTCCCGGGGACCAACGCCGAGATCGTCGCCGCCGCGGGCCGCCACCCCGGCGTGGTCGTGGCGGACTGGTCGGCCGCAGTGGCTGCGGACCCGTCCGTGCTCGGCCCGGACGGCGTGCACCCCACGGCCGCTGGTGCGACGACGTACACGGCGGTCGTCGTCGACGGCCTGGTCCGTGCGGCGGCGCTGGGCTCCGCGACGAGCTGACCCCGCACGCGGCCGTCGTGCCGCGTCCCGCCCGGGGGCGCCGGGTGACTTCTGCCGTGCGGTCCGGCCCGCCCGGCGTTTCCTCTAGCGCCGGCGTCGGAATCCCGAGAGGCTGTGTGGCGTCCGCGAAATGTGCGACCGACACACGACGTCCACATCCGGGTGCGTGGCAGCGGCTCCACCGCGGCCCGTCGACCGACCGAGGAGACCCATGAGCGAGAGCACCGCCGGCGGCCCGCCGCGCGACGAGAACGAACCGCAGCTCCCGTCGGACGCCCCGGCGCCCGAGAACCCGTACGCGGCGGCCGAGCCGGCGGTCCCTCCCCAGGAGCCTGTCGCGCAGGAGCCGCCTGCACCGGCGCAGCCCGCGTCACCGCCCCCGGCCTCGCCCGACGGCGCTCCGCCCACGGGCGGGTACCCGGCTCCGGCCGGTCCGCCGCCGGCGCAGCCGTACGGAGCCCCGCCGACGGGCGCGTACCCTCCGGCCGGTCCGCCGCCGGCACAGCCGTACGGCCAGCAACCCCCGGGGCAGCCGCCCTACGGCGGGCAGGCCGGTTACCCGCCCCCGGCCGGGCCGTACGGGCAGCCGGGGTACCCGGGCCAGCAGATCCAGGTCCAGGACGCGTTCTCCTACGGCTGGAACCGGTTCACGCAGAACGCCGGGGTCATCATCGGCGGCGTCCTCACCTACGTCGCGGTGCTCGCCGGCCTGTCGGTCGCCTTCTGGGCGCTCCTCGTCGGGACGGCGCAGACGACCGTCGACCCTGTCACGGGCGAGGTCAGTACCGCCGGCGGGTTCGCGTTCGGGTTCGGCACGTTCCTGTTCGTCGCGGTCTTCGTCGTGCTCGGGTTCCTCGTCCAGGCCGCGGTGGTCAACGTGTCGCTCCTGGTCACCCGGGGCAAGAAGCTCGAGTACGCGGACTTCTTCCGGTACCCGAACCTCGGCACCGTGATCCTGGTGGCCCTGCTCATCGGTCTCGCGACGGGCGTGCTCGCCATCACGATCGTGGGACCCATCGTCTTCGTGTTCTTCGCCCAGTTCACGCTGTTCTACGTCATCGACAAGAGGCTCGGCGTCTTCGACGCGTTCAAGGCGAGCTTCTCGGTCGTGAGCAAGAACCTCGGCACGGTCGTGCTGCTGTTCCTGGGCGTGTACCTGGCCCAGCTCGTCGGGACGCTCCTGTGCTACGTCGGGTTGCTCGTGGCGCTGCCGGTCGCCCAGATCGCGACGGCGTACGTGTACCGCCGCCTCAACGCCGAGCAGCCCGTCTGAGCCGGGCGACGGCACGGCTCGCCGCGCGCACAGGCCTCTGAGCAGCCAGGATAGGACCGAGCACGTCGATGACGCGTGCTGCCCGCAGCACGTGACGACGAGGAACGAGGTGCACGATGACGGACCCCACGAACCCGGGTGGTCAGCCGCCCCGCGACGACGAGCCGACGCCGACCGACGGTTCCGGCACCCCGCAGCAGCCGGCCGAACCGCCCGCCGGTCCGGCCCCGGACCAGCCCGCCGGGCCGCCGGCGCCGGCTCCTGACGCCGACGTCCCGCCCGCTTCGCCGTACGGCCCGGGCGGCGCGGCGCCGCAGGACCCCGCCGCTCCGCCGTCGGGCCCGCCCGCCTGGGGTGCGCCGCAGGACCCGGCCGTCCCGCCGTCGGGCCCGCCCGCCTACGGCGCGCCCGGTGCCTACGGCGCTCCCGCCGGCGCGCCGGGGGACCCCGCAGCACCGGGCCCCACCTCCCCGCCCTCGGGCGCCTACCCGCCCCCGTCCGGCGCCTACCCGCCGCCGCCGGGGACGTACCCGCAGGGCGCCTACGGCGCCCAGCCGGGGTACACCGGGCCGGCGTTCGCGGTGGGTGAGGCGATCTCCTACGGCTGGCGCAAGGTCACCTCGAACCTCGGACCCTGGATCCTCGTCGCGCTGATCTTCATCGCGGTGAACGTGGCGTGGAGCTGGATCACGGGCGGGTTCGACCAGTTCCAGGACCAGTACGACTTCTCCGACACGAACTTCGCCGCCGTCAGCGGGATCACCTTCACGAGCATCCTGCTCGGGATCGTGGGCACCGTCATCGGCTACCTCATCACGGCGTTCTTCACGCGCGGCGCGCTCGACGAGGTGGACGGTCGGCGCCCCGACGTCGCGGCGTTCTTCCGCATCGGCAACGTCGTCAACGTGCTGCTCGCGGCGTTGATCGTCGGCATCCTCACGGGCATCGGCTTCGTGCTGTGCATCTTGCCGGGCTTCGCGATGCTCCTGTTCTCCGCGTTCGTCTACTACGTCGCGCTCGACCAGGGGGTCGACGCGATCACGGCGATCCGGACGAGCTTCTCGCTCGTCGCCAAGAACTTCGGGCAGGTGTTCCTGCTGCTGCTCGCGCTCTTCGGCATCAACATCCTCGGCGCGATCCCGTGCGGCCTGGGCCTGTTCGTCACGATCCCGCTGAGCTACGTGGCGGTGGGCTTCGCGTACCGCCGCCTCACCGGGGGCGTCCCGGCCGCCTGACGGCAGATCGTCTCGTCCGTCGCCTCGCCCCGGTGCCGCCCGTCGGTGCCGGGGCGAGGTGCGTCCACCGACCCGTCGCGCGTCGCGACGGCCACGGCAGGGCGACGCTCAGGGCGCCGTGACGAAGTCGATGAGCTCCTCGACGCGACCGAGCAGGGACGGCTCGAGGTCCGCGTACGTGCGCACCGTGCCGAGGATGCGCTGCCACGCGCGGCCGACGTCCTCGGCGGACTCCGCGGGCCAGCCCAGCTCGCGCAGGATGCCGCGCTTCCACTCCGTGCCCCGCTCGATCACGGGCCAGCGGTCCAGGCCCACGCGCGCGGGCTTCACGGCCTGCCACACGTCGACGTACGGGTGCCCGAGCACGAGCACGGTGCCCGCAGGGGAGCGTCGGATCGCCTCGTCGGCGATCCGGCGCTCCTTGCTCCCGGGGACGAGGTGGTCCACGAGCACGCCGACGCGCCGCTGCGGCGTCGGGCCGAAGTCCGCGAGCGCGGCCGCGAGGTCGTCGACGCCGTGCAGGGGCTCGACGACGACGCCCTCGACCCGCAGGTCGTCGCCCCACACCTTCTCGACGAGCTCGGCGTCGTGCTTGCCCTCGACCCAGATGCGGCTGCCGCGGGCCACGCGCGCCCGTTGCCCGACGACGGCCCGCGACCCGGACGCGGTCCGCGTGGGCGCGGCGGGGGCGCGGGAGGTGACGGGCGCGGTGAGCTCGACCGGCTCGCCGTCGACCCAGAACCCGGGCCCGAGGGGGAACGTGCGCGTCCGGCCCGCGCGGTCCTCGAGCACGACGACGTGCATCCCGCCCGACTTCTCGACCCGCACGACGGCGCCGACCCACCCCGTCTGCACCTCCTCGACCACGAGCCCCCGCTCGGCGGCCTGCGGTCGGGACACCGGTCGGGCGCGGTGGTGGGCGGGGGCGGGCGTGCCGCCGAGGACGTCGGAGCCATAGCGGTCGAAGGACACGCCGTCACCCTAGGTCAGCGCCGGACGAGCGCCGCCGAGATCGGCCCGTGCGTCGCGACATCGACCTCCCGAGCGTCGATCTCGGACGCTCGGGCCGATCTCGGCACCCGGCGCCCGACGCGCGCGGAGCCGGGGTCGGGTGGTACGACGGAGCGGTGAGCCCGCAGCGCGCCGAGCCGGACCCGAACCGCTGGCGCGTGCTGCCCGTCTGCCTCGCGGTCGGCTTCGTCACGACCCTCGACGTGTCGATCGTCAACGTGGCCCTCCCGTCGATCGAGTCGTCGCTCGACGCGGGGCCGACGCAGCTCCAGCTCGTCGTCGCGGGCTACACGCTCGCGTTCGGGCTCGCGCTCGTGCCCGCCGGCCGGCTCGGCGACGCCGGCGCCCGCCGGTCCCTGTTCATCGCCGGCCTGGTCGGGTTCGCGCTCATGAGCCTCGCGTGCGGGCTCGCGCCGACGGACGGGTGGCTGGCCGTCGCGCGGCTGCTGCAGGGCGTGAGCGCCGGAGTCCTCAACCCGCAGGTCGTCGGGCTCATCCAGCAGCAGTTCTCCGGGTTCGAGCGCGGCCGGGCGTTCGGCATGTTCGGCGCGACGATCGGGGTCTCGACGGCGCTCGGCCCGCTGCTCGGCGGCCTCATCATCGCGGCGGCGGGCTCCGCGGACGGGTGGCGGTGGGTGTTCCTCGTGAACCTCCCGGTCGTCGCGGTGCTGCTGCCCTTCGCGTGGCGGCTCGTGCCCGCGCCTCCGCCCGACGCCGCACGCACGGCGCGGGGCCCGCGTCGCCTCGACCTCGTCGGGCTGGCGCTGCTGGGCGCGGCGACGCTCGGCGTCATGATGCCGTTCGTCACGACCACGGGGCAGGGCGACGACGCCTCGCGCTGGTGGTGGCTCGCCGTGGCCGCGGCGGCGGGGCTCGCGGCTGTCGTCTGGGAGCGGCGGTACCAGCGGCGCACCGGCGAGGCGGTGCTCGACCCGCAGGTCGTCGGGCTCGGGTCGTTCCGCAACGGCGCGCTCCTCGGCCTCGCCTACTTCGCGGGCTTCACCGGCATCTTCCTGGTGGTCACCCTCTACCTGCAGGACGAGCTCGGCTACACCCCCCTCCAGGCGGGGCTCGTCGGGACGCCGTTCGCGGTGGCCTCGGGGGTGTCGGCGTGGTTCTCGGGGCGCTGGGTCGCGCGCTGGGGCCGGCAGCTCGTCGTCGGCGGGCTGGCGCTCGTCCTCGTCGGGGTCGTGGTGGCCGACGCCGTCGTGCGTCTCCTGGGGGACGATCCCGCCGCCGTCGGGCCGGCGCTCGCGGGAGCCCTGCTGGTCGCCGGGGCGGGCAGCGGGACGGTCATCGCGCCGAACCAGACCCTCACGCTGTCCGAGGTGCCCGTGACCCGCGCGGGCGTCGCGGGGAGCATGCTGCAGCTGGGGCAGCGCATCGGGTCGGCGGTCGGCATCTCGATCGTGCTCTCCGTGTACTACGGGGGCCTCGCGGGCGGCGACACGGCGGCGCACGCGACGGGGAGGGCGCTGCTCGTGACGATCGTGCTCGTCGCCCTCGCGCTCGTCGTCGGGATCGGCGACCTGCGTTCGCGACGAGCGGAGGACCGCGGGACGGGCCGCGCGGACGCGTAGGATTGGCACTCGGAGGTCGAGAGTGCCGACGCCCGCGCGCCCGCCCGGGGCGTCGACGGCGCGGCACACGGAGGTGGACGTGAGCGAGGAGCGCCGGCTCGAGGTGCTGCGGGCGATCGTCGAGGACTACGTCCTCACGCGCGAGCCCGTGGGGTCGCGCGTGCTCACGGAGCGGCACGGCCTGGGTGTCTCGCCCGCGACGATCCGCAACGACATGGCGGCACTCGAGGACGCCGGGTACATCGCGCAGCCCCACACGTCCGCGGGCCGCATCCCGACGGACAAGGGCTACCGCCTGTTCGTCGACCGGCTCTCGGGCGTGAAGCCGCTGTCCGCGCCGGAGAAGCGCGCGATCGAGACGTTCCTGTCCGAGGGCGTGGACCTCGACGACGTCATCGCGCGCGCCGGCCGGCTGCTCGCGCAGCTCACGGGCCAGGTCGCGGTCGTGCAGTACCCGTCGCTGAGCCGCTCCGGGCTGCGCCACCTCGAGCTCGTGCCGGTCGGGGAGTCGCGCCTGCTCGTCGTGATCATCACCGACACCGGGCGCGTCGAGCAGCGCACGCTCGAGGTCGCGAGCGTGCCCGGCGAGGGCACCCTCGTCGAGGTCCGCGCGCGGCTCAACGCGGCGGCTGCGGGCAAGCGCCTCACCGACCTCGCCACGGGTCTCGCCGCGGTGACGGAGAGCTTCCACCCCGACGACGCGCCGCTCGTGCGCGCGGTGGGCGACCTCGTCGCCCAGACGCTCGCGGAGGAGAGCGAGGAGCGCCTCGTGCTCGCCGGGACGGCGAACCTCGCCCGGGCGGGCATGCGGTTCGAGCACGCGCTGCGCCCGGTCCTCGAGGCGCTCGAGGAGCAGGTCGTCCTCCTCGGTCTCCTCACCGAGATGGCGGCGGACTCCGGCGTGAGCGTGCGGATCGGGCACGAGACCCAGCTCGAGGGCCTCGCGGAGACCTCCGTCGTGACGACCGGTTACGGTAACGACGGTGACACGGTCGCCCTCGTCGGCTCGATCGGGCCGACCCGCATGGACTACCCCGGGACCATCGCGGCGGTGCGCGCGGTCGCGCGCTACCTGTCGCGGGTGCTCGGCACGTGAGCCGCGCCGCGGCCTCTCCGCACGCGGCAGGCACCTCCGACGACCGACCCCGTACCGGCCTCACGACCGGCACCAGACCCTTCACGACCGGCCCCGTGCCGGCCTCACGACCCGCACCAGCAGAGAGTGACGTGTGAGCGACTACTACGAGATCCTGGGCGTGGCGCGCGACGCCAGCCAGGACCAGATCAAGAAGGCGTACCGCAAGCTCGCGCGCGAGCTGCACCCGGACGTCGCGGGCGAGGAGGCGGGCGACCGCTTCAAGGACGTGGCGCGCGCGTACGAGGTGCTGTCCAACCCGGAGAAGCGCCAGCAGTACGACCTCGGCGTCGACCCGAGCGCCCCCGGCGGCGGCGCCGGCCCCATGGGCGGCGGGTTCGGCTTCCAGGACATCTTCGAGACGTTCTTCGGCGGCGGGCAGGCGCAGCAGGGTCCCATCCCGCGCGCCCGGCGCGGCCAGGACGCGCTCGTACGGCTCGACATCGACCTGTCCGAGGCGACGTTCGGTGCGCAGCGCGAGCTCCAGGTGGACACGGCGGTCGTGTGCGGGACGTGCGGGGGCTCGTGCTGTCGCCCGGGCACGTCGCCGCGCACGTGCGACGTCTGCCACGGCCGCGGCACGGTCCAGCGCGTGGCGCGCTCGTTCCTCGGCCAGGTCATGACGAGCGCCCCGTGCGCCGCGTGCCAGGGCTTCGGCACCGTCATCCCCGAGCCGTGCGCCGAGTGCTCCGGCGAGGGCCGCGTGCGCAGCCGTCGCAGCCTCACGGTCAACGTCCCCGCGGGCGTCGACACCGGCACGCGCATCAAGCTCACCGCGCAGGGTGAGGTCGGCCCGGCCGGGGGCCCCGCCGGCGACCTCTACGTCGAGATCCGCGAGCGCAACCACGACACGTTCGTGCGGCGCGGCGACGACCTGCACTGCACGCTCCAGGTGCCCATGACCGCGGCCGCGCTCGGCACGATGCTCGAGCTCGAGACGCTGGACGGCGCGCAGGAGATCGACCTGCGCCCGGGCACCCAGCCGGGCCAGATCGTCACGCTGAAGAACCTGGGCGTGGGGCACCTGCACGGCAACGGCCGCGGCGACCTCAACGTCCACATCGAGGTGCAGGTGCCGCGCGAGCTCACCGAGGAGCAGGAGCAGCTCCTGCGCTCGCTCGCCGCGATGCGCGGGGAGGAGCGGCCCGAGCCGCGCCTGTCCGCCGCGCACCCGGGCGTGTTCTCCCGCCTGCGCGACAAGCTCTCCGGACGCTGAGCGGGGCGGGCGCATGAGTGCTCCGGTGTTCCTCGCCGAGACCGGGCTCGACGGCGTCGCGCCCGGCGACCGCTACGTCCTCGACGGGGCGGAGGGTCGCCACGCGGGCGTCGTCCAGCGCCGCGGGGCGGGCGAGCGCATCGACGTCGTGGACGGCGCCGGCCTGCGCCTGCTCTGCGTCGTCGAGCACGCCGACGCGGGCCGCGTGACCCTGCTCGTCCAGGAGGTCGACCGCGAGCCCGCGCCCGCCGTCGTCGTGACGCTCGTGCAGGCGCTCGCCAAGGGTGACCGCGACGAGATGGCGATCGAGGCGGCGACCGAGATCGGGGTCGACGTCGTGGTCCCGTGGCAGGCGGAGCGCTCCGTCGTCGTGTGGCGCGGCGAGCGCGCGGCGAAGTCCCGCGCGCGCTGGCTCGCGACCGTCCGCACCGCGACGAAGCAGGCGCGGCGCGCCCGCCTGCCGCAGGTCGAGGTGGCGGTCGACTCGCGCGGCCTCGCCGCGCGGGTGTCCGACGCCGTCACGAGCGGCGGGTGCGCGATCGTGCTGCACGAGGAGGCCGCGACGCCGCTCGCCGACGTCGCGCTGCCCGACGGCCCGGCCGTCGACGGCGGGCGGGCGCCCGAGGTGCTGGTCGTCGTCGGACCCGAGGGCGGGATCTCCGACCACGAGGTCGCCGACCTCACCGCGGCCGGCGCGGTCGCGGCCCGGCTGGGCCCGCACGTGCTGCGCACGTCGACGGCCGGTCCCGTCGCCGTCGCGCTCCTCGCCGAGCGGCTCGGCCGCTGGGGCGTGGCCGCCGGGCCTGGACTAGCCTCGGGGTCATGACGAGCACCGACGCACGCACGGACCCGGACTGCCTCTTCTGCCGCATCGTCGCGGGAGAGCTGCCCGCCGACGTCGTGGCGACGAGCGACCGCGCGATCGCGTTCCGCGACATCAACCCGCAGGCGCCCGTGCACGTGCTCGTCGTGCCGCGCGACCACCACGGCGACATCGCCCAGCTCGCCGCCGCCGACCCGGCGCTGCTCGCCGACGTCGTCGCGCTCGCCGACGAGGTCGCGGGCGACCAGGCCGACGGCCAGTTCCGCCTCATCTTCAACTCGGGCCCGCGCGCCGGGCAGAGCGTGTTCCACGTGCACGGGCACGTCATCGCCGGCGCGGAGCTCGGCTGGACTCCCGCCTGAGCCCTGCGCGAAAGGACGTGTGACGCCCGGGCGCGCTCGGTACGATGGAGGCGATCTGCGGGGCCGTGGCGGCCCCGGCCCCACCGCACGACCGAAGGAGCGCAGCGGCGCAAGCCGGCTCATGACCTCACTGTCCCGAGAACCCGACCCCCAGCCGCACCGGGTCGAGCACCGCATCGTCATCCCGACCCACGTGCCGATGGTGGCGCTCCTCGGCAGCCGCGACTCCGTGCTCCGGGCCGTCGAGGAGGGGTTCGGCTCGGTCGACGTGCACGTGCGCGGCAACGAGATCGCGGTCTCCGGGCCCCCGGGCGACGTGGCGCTCGCGTCGCGCCTGCTCGACGAGCTCGTCGAGGTCGTGGAGGCCGGTACGCAGCTCACGGCCGACGTCGTGTCGCGTTCCATCGCGATGCTCACGGCCGCGACGGCGTCGCGACCGGCCGAGGTGCTGACGCTCAACATCCTGTCGAGCCGCGGCCGCACGATCCGGCCCAAGACGGTCGGGCAGAAGCGCTACGTCGAGGCGATCGACGCGAACACCATCACGTTCGGCATCGGGCCCGCGGGCACGGGCAAGACGTACCTCGCGATGGCCAAGGCCGTGCAGGCGCTGCAGTCCAAGCAGGTCAACCGGATCATCCTCACGCGCCCGGCGGTCGAGGCGGGGGAGCGGCTCGGGTTCCTGCCCGGTTCGTTGAGCGAGAAGATCGACCCGTACCTGCGCCCGCTGTACGACGCGCTGCACGACATGATCGACCCCGACTCGATCCCCAAGCTCATCGAGGCGGGCACGATCGAGGTCGCTCCGCTGGCGTTCATGAGGGGCCGTTCGTTGAACGACTCTTTTGTCATTCTTGACGAGGCGCAGAACACGACGACCGAGCAGATGAAGATGTTCCTCACGCGCCTCGGGTTCGGGTCGCGCATGGTCATCACGGGCGACGCGACGCAGGTGGACCTGCCCGGCGGCACCCAGTCCGGGCTGCGCGTGATCGAGGACGTCCTCACGGGCGTGGACGACGTCGAGTTCTGCCGCCTCACCTCGTCGGACGTGGTGCGACACCGGCTCGTGAGCGAGATCATCGACGCGTACGCGCGGTGGGACGTCGCGTCCGGGCACGGGACGGGCACCGGGGCGCGACAGGGGACGGGCGGCGGACCGCGCCGCCGCGACGACGAGCGCCGCGGACGCCCCGCGGGCAAGGACCGACGGACGAGGGACGACGCGTGAGCATCGAGGTCAACAACGAGACCGAGGCCGAGGTCGACGAGGCCGAGTTCGCGGCGCTCGCGCGCTACGTGCTCGACGCGATGCGCGTGCACCCGCAGAGCGAGCTGTCGATCCTCTTCGTCGACACGGACGTCATGACCGAGCTGCACGTGCGCTGGATGGACGAGCCGGGACCGACGGACGTGCTCTCGTTCCCCATGGACGAGCTGCGGCCGGGCCGCGACGGCGAGGTGTCGGGGCCGGGCCAGCTCGGCGACGTCGTGCTGTGCCCGGAGGTCGCGGCGCAGCAGGCGGTCACCGCGGGACACTCCACCGCGGAGGAGATGCTGCTCCTCACGACCCACGGCATCCTGCACCTGCTCGGCTACGACCACGCCGAGCCCGAGGAGGAGAAGGAGATGTTCGCGCTGCAGCGCAAGCTGCTCCTGACCTTCCTCGCGGGCCGGTGAGCGGCGAACCCGTCGCGCTCCTGGCGGTCCTGACCGTCCTGACGGTCGTGCTCGCCGCCGCGCTGAGCGCCGGCGAGGCGGCGGTCCTGCGCGTGACGCGCGCGGCGGTGAGCGAGGCAGCGCTCGGCGACGACCTGACGAACCCGCCCCGGCCCTCGGGGCGTCGTGCGCTGGCGCTGCTCGTCGACCCGGCGGCGACGGCCCGTTCCGTCGGCTTCGTGCGCGTCGTGGCCGAGGTCGCCGCGATCACGTGCCTCACGCTGCTGGTCGCCGCGTGGCTCGAGCCGTGGTGGCAGGTCCTGCTCGTCGCGCTCGCGGTGAGCGTCGTCGTCGGTCTCCTCGTGGTGCGCGTCAGCCCCCGGTCGCTGGGCCGCCGGCACGCGGTCCGCGTCCTGCTCGCGCTCTCCGGCCTCCTCACGGGGATCGTCGCCGCCACCCGCTGGCTCACGCGCCTCGCGCCCGCGCCCGACTCGGGCGCGCACGAGCGCGAGCTCCAGGACATGGTCGACCGCGTGAACGAGTCCGACGTCATCGAGGAGGAGGAGCGCGAGCTCATCCGCTCCGTGTTCGAGCTGGGCAGCACGCTGACGCGCGAGGTCATGGTCCCGCGCACGGACATGGTCACGACCTCGCGGGACACGCCGCTGCGCAAGACGCTGTCGCTGTTCCTGCGCTCGGGGTTCTCCCGCATCCCCGTGACGGGGACGTCCGCGGACGACCTCGTGGGCGTCGCCTACTTCAAGGACGTCGTGCGGGTGCTGCAGGGCGGTCCGGAGACGGACGCCCGGCCGGTCGGTGACGTCGCGCGTGCCGCGATCTTCGTGCCCGAGTCCAAGCCCGTGGACGACCTCCTGCGCGAGATGCAGGCGTCGTCGTCGCACATCGCGATGGTCGTCGACGAGTACGGCGGCATCGCGGGCCTCGTGACGATCGAGGACGCGCTCGAGGAGATCGTCGGCGAGCTGACCGACGAGCACGACCGGCCCGAGCCCGAGGTCGAGGACCTCGGTGAGGGCGTGCTGCGCGTCCCCGCGCGCCTCGGCGTGGACGAGCTCGGCGAGCTCTTCGGGCTCGACCTGGACGACGACGACGTGGACACCGTCGGCGGTCTGCTCGCCAAGACCCTCGGCAAGGTCCCGCTGCCCGGCTCCGTGGCCGACGTCCACGGCCTGCGGATCGAGGCCGACCGGGTCGAGGGCCGCCGCAAGCAGCTCGCGACCGTCCTCGTCTCCCATGCCGCCGCGCCGTCCGGGGTGCCGCCCGCGGCGCCTCACGAGCCGGAGACCCCGGCCGACACCCGACCCTCCCTCCCGACCGTGAAGGACACCCCGTGAGCACGACCACCCCCGAGCACCGCTCCGGATTCGCCTGCCTGGTCGGTCGGCCCAACGCCGGCAAGTCGACCCTGACCAACGCCCTCGTCGGCCAGAAGGTCGCCATCACGTCCGGGCGGCCGCAGACGACCCGGCACACGATCCGCGGGATCGTGCACCGCCCCGACGCGCAGCTCGTGCTCGTCGACACCCCCGGCCTGCACCGGCCCCGCACGCTGCTCGGCGAACGCCTCAACGACCTCGTGCGCGAGACGCTCACGGAGGTCGACGTCATCGCGTTCTGCCTGCCGGCCGACCAGAAGATCGGCCCGGGCGACCGGTTCATCGCGAACGAGCTCTCCGAGCTCATGCGCGGGCGCCGCGGCACACCGGTGGTCGCCGTCGTGACGAAGGCCGACCTCGTGGACCGCGGCACGCTGGCCGCGCACCTGCTCGCCGTGGACCGGCTCGGGGAGATCGCGGGGGGCTGGGCGGACATCGTGCCCGTCTCCGCGCAGGACGGCTACCAGGTCGACGTCCTCACCGACGTCCTCGTGTCCCACCTGCCCGAGGGCCCGGAGCTCTACCCGGGCGGCGAGCTCACGGACGAGCCGGAGGCCGTGATGGTCGCCGAGCTCGTGCGCGAGGCCGCGCTCGAGGGCGTGCGCGACGAGCTCCCGCACTCGCTCGCCGTCCAGGTGGAGGAGATCGTGCCCCGCGAGGGCAGCGGCGACGAGGCCACCGGCCGCCCGGCCCTGCTCGACGTGCGGGTCAACCTCTTCGTCGAGCGCGACTCGCAGAAGGCGATCGTCATCGGCCGGGGCGGCTCGCGGCTGCGCGAGGTCGGCACGCGCGCCCGCCACGGCATCGAGGCGCTCCTCGGGACCCGCGTCTACCTCGACCTGCACGTCAAGGTCGCCAAGGACTGGCAGCGCGACCCCAAGCAGCTCCACCGGCTCGGGTTCTGACGCGTCCGACGACCGGGCGGGGGAGATCCCCCGTCCGGTCGTCGGGGCGGCACCAGGGACCCGCGTCCGGGGCGCGACGTACGATTCCCCGGTGATCTTCCGGACCGCCGCGACCACCGCCGCCCTCGCGATCGTCCTCGCGATCGTCGGTGCGGTCACGGGACCGCAGTGGGACCCGGTGCCCGTGACCGAGCACCTGGAGCCCGCGACGCCCGACACGACGATCGGCGGCCAGCCCCCCGGCGGCGCCGACCCCGTCGGCACCTACGCCGTGCGCGAGACGGACGTGACGATTCGGCTCGACGGCGCGACGGTCGGGGGCATCCTGCGCGAGCCGGTCGACGCGGGGGACGACCTCCCGGGCGTGGTGTTCGTGCACGGCGCGGGCACGGGCCTGGCGACGGAGGCCTTCGTGGACGTCGCGGCCGACCTCGCGAGCGCCGGCGTCGTCACCCTCGTGCCCGACAAGCGCCTCGACACGTACACGACGCGTCACCGCGACTACGAGGCGATGGCGCGCGACTACGAGCACTCGGTCGACCTGCTGCGCGCGCGGCCCGGGGTCGACCCGGAGCAGGTGGGGCTGTACGGCGAGTCGGAGGGCACGTGGATCGTGCCCGTCATGGCGGTGGAGGACCCGACGATCGCGTTCTCCGTGCTCGTGTCCGCCCCGGTCGTGCCGCCGCGCCAGCAGGCCGCGTTCGCGGTCGACAGCTACCTGCGCAACACGGACGTCCCGCACGGGGTGTTCCGGGCGATCCCGCGCGCGGTCGGCATGGCGATCCCCGGGGGCGGGTTCGAGTACGCCGACTTCGACGTCGAGCCGTTCCTCGAACGGCTCACCCAGCCCGTCCTCGTGGTCTACGGCACCGCGGACCCGTCGATGCCGGTCGAGCAGGGGGCGCGGCAGATCCTCGACGCGACCGGGCCGTCGTCGGCGTCGGGCGGCGCCGACGTCACCGTCCGGTTCTACGAGGACGCGAACCACGGGATCAAGATCGACGAGGTGCTCGTCCCCGACTTCCCGCGCGACCTCGGCGCCTGGATCACGTCCCTCCCGGACAGCGCGACCGCGCAGCCGCAGGTGGCCGGCGCCGAACCGAACCAGCAGTACCTCGCCGGGCCCGTCCCGACCCCCCGCTGGCTCGGCAACGGCGACCTCCTGGTCGGGCTCGTGCTCGGCGCGGTGGGCCTCCTCGTGCTCGGGCCGCTCGTCGGGCTCGTCGGCGGTCTCGTGCGCCGTCTGCGTCGTGTCGCCGGGCGCCCGAGCGCGCCCGCCGGTCTCGCGCCCGGCTTCCGCGCGCCGCTCGCCGGGCTCGGCGCGGGAGCCGTCGGGACGACGGTGGCCCTCGTGGTCTACCTCGTCGCCGTCGCCCGGCTCGCCCTGGACTACGAGAAGGACGCCTGGGTCGTGCAGGGCGGCTGGGTCGGGGTGCGCCTCGTCGGGCTCGCGACGCTCGTCGCCGCGGCGCTCCTCATCAACCGCTCTGCCGAGGTCCGGGCGGCCCGGCGCGCCGCGGCGGACCGCGCCGACGTGGCCGACCCGGGCGTCGTCGAGGAGGGCCGGGCCGGAGTGCTCCGGGTCGCACGGGGCGTGACGACGCGCGTCATGCTGTGGTGCGTCGTCGCCGGTGCCGCGATCCTCCTCGTGATCCTCGCCTACTGGGGCGTGTACCAGCTCGGCATCTGACCGCTCGCCCGCGCGCGGGCGCCACCGCGTGCGTATCGTGGACAGGTGAGGCGCCGTCGGCTCGCGCAGGACCGGGCGGCTCGTGCCGGGCACGTCACCCGCGAGCCGACGACGGACGGCGCCAGCGCACCGGCGAGCTTCGTCAGCTTCGAGCTCCTGCCCCCCGAGCTGCGCACCGACGACCGCTTCGACGCCGTGTTCGACGGCGAGCCGGACGCCGGGCGCGACGGGGACCGGTCCGGGCGGACGGCCCCGGGCACCCCGGGCGACCGGCGTGGCCTGCACCCCCGGAGCGCCGGGAGCGGGCCGCGACCCTCGAACCCCGCGACAGGATCCACCCGAGCCGCGCGCGACCGTGGACCGTCCCGGGGGAGCGGCGGCACGGACGTCCCGCGGCGCGCCTGGTACGCGCACCCCGTCCCGTGGGTCGCCGTCGCGGTCGCTGCCGCGTTCGCGGGCTCGGTCGCCTTCACGGCCTCGATGGAGGACGCGCGGCCCGTCGACGTCACCGCGCTCGCGGGCGGGCTGCGCCCCCTCGAGGAGCCGCCCGAGCCGCGGTGGTCCGTCCCGGTCGTGCCGGGCTCCGAGGTCGTCCCGGCGCTGGGCGCCGTCGTCACGGTCGACGGCGGCCTCACGGCGTACTCGGTCGACGACGGCTCGGTGCTCTGGCGGTCCGAGCGCCTCGGCGACCGGACCACGTGCCTGCCGTCCCAGGGGGAGCCCGCCCGCGAGGTGGTCGTGTGCGTCGTGCCGTCGGGGTGGCGCGAGCAGGTCGCCCGGCTCGTCACCGTCCGGTCCGGGACGGGCGAGGTCGTCGGGGACCGGACGGTCGAGACCGCGGGCCGGCTGTCGGTCGTGCCGGTCGGTGCCACCGACGTCGTGCGCGCGTGGTGGCGGGGCGGCGAGGTCGCGGTCGTGCGCGAGGACGCGGCGACCGGAGAGGTGCGCTGGGACCTGTCCCTCGAGCACGACGGGCTCGGGCGCGGGGGCGACGTCGTGCTCGACGTCCGCCGCGGAGTGGTGGACGTCCTGGCCCCGGGCGTCGCCGCGGCGCTCACCGAGGACGGCCGCTCGCTCGTCGAGGACGACGTGTGGACGATCGTCCGCCTGCAGGACGGGCGCTACGTGGGGAACGAGTACGGGCGCGGCACGGCGACCGTGTTCACGGCCGAGGGCGAGCCGGCCTTCCGGATCAAGGGCCGCGTCCTCGAGGCTCCCCTCTCGGACGGCTCCGCTCCGGGCGTGATCGTCACCAACACGTTCGGGAGCATCGTGGGGGTCGACGCCGCGACCGGCTCGGAGCTCTGGTCCCTCCCGGGGACCGGCCTGCGGGCCGTGGCGCGCGTCGACGGGCGCGTCGTCGTCCAGACCGACTCGTCCTACCGCAGCGTCGACGCGCGCACCGGCGAGGAGGCCTGGGCCGTGAACATCGACGACAGCGGGCCCTGGCCGGTGCTCACGGACGGACGGTCGCTCTTCGTGACCGAGCGCGGTCGCGAGGGGCAGGGGCTCGTGTCGCTCGCGCTCGACGACGGGGCCGTCGAGTGGCGCTGGGCCCTGCCCGAGGACACGTACCACGTGGTCGCCGTCGAGGGCCGGCTCTTCCTGCTCGGCGCCGACCGGCTGACGGCCGTGTCCTGAGCGGCTCTTCAGCGGTCCTTGAAGTAGCGGAACAGGTGGCGCTCACGGGTCACGAGCATCCCCAGCAGGGCACCGATGGTCGTGGCGGCGGCACCCGCAGCGACCACTCGCAGCCCCACCCACCACGTCTCGGGCCCAGGGTCGGGATTTCCCCACCTCGCGAGCCAGAGCAGGCACGCGCCCGCGATCAGCGCGCCGGCGAACACCCAGGCGAGGGTCTCCAGGAGCACCTGCCACGAGAGGGCGGCCTTGGGCACCCGCGCGTGCAGCGCCGCCGACAGCTCCAGCCGTCGCACGAGCACCGAGGCGAGCCCGAGCACGAACCCGGCGACCACGGCCGCGACGGGTGCGTGCCGTGTCACCCTGTGGGCGAGCAGGTCGCGGGCGTCGTGGTCCGTGCCCCACCGCGTGTTCAGCTGGTCTCGCGTCACCTCGGCGAGGTCCGTCCCGGGCAGCAGAGCCATGTGCAACAGGGCAGCCGAGCCAGCATCGGTGGGCCAGATCTCGGCCCAGCAAGCGTCGAACGTCCCCGTCGCGGGAACCGGTGCCAGCACGGCGTACGCGAGCGCACGGTCGCGCCCGTCGTCGGGGTAGGAGTACACGCCCGCCACGGTCGCGGTGCCCGACGACGTCGCGAGCCGGTCACCCGTCGCCGCGCCGAGGGCCTCGGCGAGGTCGGCCGACAGCCAGACCCCGCTCGAGCGGGTGGCAGAGGTCGTCCCGGTGAGGACGTCGAGCAGCCCCGGCGTCACCTCGAAGACGCCGAGCCGTGAGGAGGGCAGGTTGAGCGCCCGCAGCGGCTCGCCCCCGCGGAAGGCGCCGACCCGGACACCGGCGACGTCCCCGAGGGCGTCACACTGGCTCCCGCTGACTCGCCCCGCGGCCTGGAGCGTCTGGACCGCGGCTCCCGCTGCCCGGAAGTCTGCGGCCCCGCGCAGCACCTCCACGACCGCGCGGGTGTCGACCGCCGCGAGGGTCCCTACCAGCACGGCGAACGCGAGGGTGAGCAGCAGAGCGCGTGACGTGCCCGAGCGAAGGTTGCGCCAGGCCTCCGACGCCGTCGCCGTCGGCCGTATCACGAGACGGGCTCCGCCTGAGCGTCGGCGAGGTCGACCACTCGCGTGCACGCGTCCCGCGTGTGCGGGTCGTGCGTGGCGACCACGACGATCGAGTGCTGTTGCGCGACGCCGGCGAGGACGGCGTTCACCGTGCTGGCGGTGTGCAGGTCGAGCTGGGCCGTCGGCTCGTCGACGAGCAGCAGGTCCGGGGCGAGCGCGACCGCTCGCGCGAGCATCAGCCGCTGCGCCTCCCCGCCCGACAACGCCCGGAACGGTCGATCCGCGACGGGGGCGAGGTGGAACTGGTCGAGGATCGTCATCGCCTCGTTCTCCGCCTCCGGGCGCCGGAGCCCGCGCGCGAGCAGCGGCAGGACCACATGGTCCAGCGCGGCGCGTCGCGGCACTCCGTGGGGGTTCTGGAAGACCCAGCCGGTGTGCTCGATCCTGGTCCGCTCCACGGTCCCCGCGGTGGGAGCCACCCAGCCTGCCAGGATGCTGAGCAGCGTCGACTTGCCCGATCCCGACGGTCCGACCAGCGCCACCACCTCGCCTGGGACCAGGTCCAGGTCCAGCCCGGAGAACAGCTCGCCCGCACCCGGGAACGCGTGCGCGAGGCCTCGCGCGCGGAGCGTTCCGGTCACCCGCAGTCCCGATCGTCGGTCGGAGGCGTGAGCGCCACGCGGGCGGGCGCGCTTCCGTCGTCGAAGGTGACGAAGGTCTGGCCGAGCGAGGAGGACACGACGCTCACCGTTCGCGGCGTCCCGTCGGCGACGACGCAGCCCGTCCCGTCCGACAGCGCGTACAAGGACCCGGGCGGCACCGCAGAGACCTCGAGCGGCGTCGCCAGCAGGTAGTCGAGACTCAGGGGCTCGGTGGACTCCTCGCTCTGCGAGAAGCGAAACGCCGGAGTGTCGCGCACGGCGTCGAGGAACGCGCGGTCCGTGATCGCCCCGTCGCCGCCGACCGGGGCGGTGACCTCGGAGCCCGGCAGGCGGACGATGCGGTCGCCCGCGACGGCGTCCTGCGGCACGGTGGTGATGCGCAGCGACTCGAGGGTGCCGGCGACGGTCGCCAGCTCGGTGTCGCCGACGGATCCGCCGACCTGAACTGCGCAGGCGGTGACGGTGACCGAGGGTGCGGGCAGCCACAGCACCGAGGCCACGGCGAGCGTGCCAGGCGCTCTCGCGAGGTCGAGAGCGTCCTTCTGCAGCGCAGTCACGGCGGCCTTCGTCGCCGCGCCGTACTCGCCGTCGGGCCTGACCTCGAACCCCAGCCGGGCCAGTTCGCGCTGGAGGCTCGCGACGTCGTCGCCCGTCATCTCCGGCGCGAGGTCGCGCCACAGCGGGACGTCGGTGGCCAGCGCGAGAACGGGGCGGTCGTCGACCGTCGCGGGAGAGCTTCCCGACGTGATCGTCGCGCCAGGCTTGCACACGCTGCGCCGCAGCCGCCCGGAGTCGCCGAGCATCAGCGTCGTCTCCTCGGTCAGCCGGGCGGTGACGGCGACCTGTCGCGCGTCGTCGAGCTCCTGCGTCGTGACAGGCAGGGACGCCTCGGCCGTGGCGGGCGGGAGCAGAGAGGCAGGCGTGCTCTCGGGCACGAGGAGGACACCGGCGATCACCCCGGTGGCAACCAGCACCAGTGCGGCGAGGGTGGACGTGGCCCATGCCGTCCGGCCGTGCTTGTCGGCGGCTCGCCGGGTCACGGCTCCTCGGTCTCCCGTCCGAGCCGTCCGAGGGTCACGAGAGGCACGCGCTGACCTCGGCCGAAGGCACGAAGGACTCGTCGTCGATGAGCTCCTGCAGCTCTTGGTCCGTGAGGTCACGAACCTCGTCGACATCTGCGGGGTCCAGGCACTCGCGCCACAGCTCCAGCAGCGTCTTGCCCTCGGGGTTGCTCCGCATCTCGTGGTAGTAGAGCCCGATGTCCCAGATCGTCCCGTCCGCGCACTCGTCGGCGATCACGGGGATCTGCTCGAACGCGGCGTCGGGGTCGTCCGAGGCGTTGCGGAACGTGTCCTGGGACTCCGGCGTCGCGCCGTAGGCGAACACGTCGCCGTCGCCGTCGCCGAAGTCCGCCTCCAGGCCGCGATCGGACATGCATCGCGCGTACGCGTCCTGTGCTTCAGCCAGCTCCGCGTCGGTGATCTCGTAGTCGGCCAGGACTTGGCGCTCCAGCTCGCTGAGGTCACTCGTGAGGAGCGCGTCGATCTCCGTACGCCACCGGTCCGCCACCCCCGGCGCCGGGGACTCCGCGGGAGCACACCCCGCGAGGACCACCACGATGCCTGCGACGACGACACGTGCACACCGCTTCATCCCTGAACCCCCGTGCATCCTGAAACCAGACGTACTGCTCCGGTGGTCGGGGCCCGACCACGGTGTGGCCCGACCACCGGAGCGCCGGCGCGTGCGGCGCACTACACCGTCTGCTCGTAGAAGCCCAGCTCGGCGCTTCCGGACATGATGGATCCACCCGTCCTGCCCGATGCGTACGTCGTCCCGCTCGGCGCGTACACGGTGACGTTGCTCGTCGTGGCCGCTCGGTTCGTCCAGTACGCGGTCCCGCCAGCCGAGTGGTACTGCACCCGAACGGAGACGCGGTAGCAGCTGCCGTTCCGCGCGGTCGCCCCACGGCTCGGCTTGAGCGCCGTGTACTGGCACGTGGCAGTGCTCGCGCTGACCGTGATCGTTCCCGTCGCGGCCGTCGCCGACGGCCCGAGGGCCACCATGCCTCCTAGCGCGAGAGCGCCCGCAGTCCCGATGCTCACCAACGTCTTCTTCAGCTTCCCCTGCTTCGACACAGTGATCCTCCTGGTGCGTTGAGGCGCCGTCCTTGGCGACCTCAGGAGAACCACGCTCCCGCAGTTCACGACACATAAGCAGGGCCGCTCGCATATTGAGACGAGGCTCGGTCACGAGCAGCCGCGGGTCTTTCCCGGCCGCCGGCTGCGCCGGAGTGAGGTGCGGCCCCGCGTGGTCGCTTGAGCCGCACAGGGTGAACCGGTAGAAACGGTCGGGGCCCGTCGGGCCGGCGTGCGTGCGTACGGCACGGCGCGACAGCGTAGGGAGTGCACGATGACCAACCAGACAGAGCCGGCCGAGGACCCGCAGCCCAGCGCTGCGGGCACCGGGCCGACCACGGCGCCCGACGGCGTCGCGGTGGGTGACGGGGACTCCTCGGCCGAGCGCGCACCGGACGGGGTGCCCACGGAGCCGGGCGCCGGGGACGACGGCGGACCGGGTGGCACGGAGGGGGCCGAGGCTCCCGCCGAGCCAGCCGCTGCGGCCCCCGCACCGGGTCCGGTCTCGCCTTTCGCCGGGATGCCCGTGAGCGACTACGTGCGCGACGGCGTCGCCGCGCTCCTGCTGCTCGTGTCCCTCGCGCTGCCGTGGGACGTCGCGAGCCGCGCGTCCGACAAGATCGAGGTCGTCCTGCTGACGATCCTCTCCCTGCTCACCCTCGCGCTGCCCTACCTGGCACGCACCGGGGTGCTCCCCGCGACCTGGACCGTGCACACGACGCGCACGGTCCGCCTGCTCGCCAACGCCCCGTACGTGCTGCTCGTGGGGGTCTACCTCGTGGTCGACGTCGTCGGCGGCGGGGACTTCGGCGACGGCTGGGGCGGCGTCGGCTCCGCGGCCGCGCTCGGTCTCGCGGGCGCGCTCCTCGCGGCGCAGCCGCGCGAGAGCGAGCTGGGCCCCGAGGACCAGGACCGCGCGGTCTCGAACCGCTGGCTCCAGGCGCTCCTCGTGGGGGCCGCCGTCCTGGCGGTGACCGTCCTGCTCACGATCATCCTCACCGTCACGGGGACCCGCCTCGGCGGCGCGCTCTTCGTCCTGCTCGTGCTCGTGTCCGCGCTGTTCGTCCTCGCGCTCGTCGGGCTGCCGACGTACGGCACGTGGCGCCGTTCCGAGGCGGCGCGCCTCACGCTCGTCGGGCTGGGCGTCATCCTCGCGGTGGCGTTCGTGCTCGGTTCGGGCAACAACGGTCTCGTCACGATCGAGAGCACGCACGGCGGCCGGTTCGGGCTGGTGCTCGTCCCGGCGCTCGCGGCGATCGCCGCGGCACCCGCCGTGCACCGCGCGATGACCGCGGCCGACCCCGTGACGACGTGGGTGCGCGTCGCCGTCAACGCCCTCGACCTCGCGCTCGTCGTCGCGGGGTACGTCGCCGTGAGCGCCGTGCTCACGCTGGCCGACGGCGCCCGGGGCGTGCCCGTCGTGCTCGCCGTCGTGGTGGGGGTGCTCGCGGCGGCCGTCGCGTTCGTCGCGCGCCGCTCGCTCGCCCGCGACGCGACGTCGGGCCGTCCGCTCGCGCTCGGCGGGGCCGGCGTCGTCGCACTGCTGGGCATCGTCCTGCTCGTCGTGACGTCGAACCGGGTCGTGCTCGGCGGCGGCGTCGAGCACGTGCTCCTCGCCTTCGGGCTCCCGCTGCTCGTCGTCGGCGCCCTGACCGTGCCGCGCGAGGTGCGCGCGTACTTCGCCGAGCACCGTCCGGTGCCTGCCGCTGCCGCCGGGGAGGCGGCGCAGGCGTACGTCTGGCAGCCGCCCGCGCCCAAGCCGGTCCGCCCGGCACCCGTCGCCCCGACCGGGCCGGTGGCGGCCCAGCCGCCGACCGGCGCCTACACGGGGGCACCGCACGGCGCCGGCGCCTACCCGGGTACCGCGCACACCGGACCGGTCGCCCCGCAGCAGCCCGGGCAGGACCGCTGGGCGCCCGCGGGCGGCGACGCGACCGAGGTCCTCCCGGTCCAGCAGGTCGAGCCCGAGCGCAGCGGGTACGCGGCACGCCCCGGGCTGGACCCCGACCAGGGCCCCTCGACCGCCGTCATGCCGGCGTACCAGGAGGGGCAGCCGGGCACCGGCCCGCAGCCGACCGCGCAGCCCGGGTACCCCGCGCAGGGGTACGGGCAGGGGTACGGCCAGCAGCACGGCCAGCAGGGCTACCCCCAGCAGGCGCAGCAGGGCTACGGCGCCGGGTACGGGCAGCAGCCCGCGGCGCAGCCGCAGCAGTCGTACTCCCCGCCGGCGCAGCCCGTCCAGGCCTCGGGATTCACGGCCGCCCAGGCGCTCGACCCGGGGACGCCGCTCGAGGTCCTCGCGCAGATCGTCCAGGACGCACCGCACCTGCGTCCCCAGGTGGCGGCGAACCCGTCCACGTACCCGGCGCTGCTGGAGTGGCTCGGCAACCTCGGCGACCCCGCCGTCGACGCCGCGCTGCGCTCGCGCCGCTGACCGACCGACGACGCCCGGCCGACCTCCCTCGGAGGCGGCCGGGCGTCGTCGTGCCGTGCACGAGGGGGCGCGCGCGGACCGCCGTGGCACACGGTCGCGCGACGTGCCCGAGGAGCGGACGTCCGCGGGGCACGGACGGCGGAGGAGTACAGTGGGCGACGTGCACCTGATGCGGCAGCTCCTCCTTCGTTGCCGCGGCGAGGCTCTCTAGCCGGTCCCTCGTCGCGGTGGTCGGTGTGCCGGCTGACACCCATCAGACGACCCGAAGGACCCACGATGAACGCCTCAGCCCCCTCCTCGACGCCGACCGCCACGGACGCGAACCCGCAGCAGCCGTCGGGAATGCCGATCCACAAGTACCTGCCGTTCCACCGGCAGATCGACGTGTCGGTGCCCGACCGCACGTGGCCCGACAAGCGCATCGAGACCGCCCCCCGCTGGTGCGCGGTGGACCTGCGCGACGGCAACCAGGCCCTCATCGAGCCCATGAACGCGGAGCGCAAGCTGCGCATGTTCGAGCTGCTCGTCGAGATGGGCTACAAGGAGATCGAGGTCGGCTTCCCCTCCGCCTCGCAGACCGACTTCGACTTCGTCCGGATGCTCATCGAGGAGGACCGCATCCCCGACGACGTCGTCATCCAGGTCCTGACGCAGTCGCGCGAGCACCTCATCGCGCGCACCTACGAGGCCATCAAGGGCGCCAAGCAGGCGATCGTCCACCTGTACAACTCGACGTCGGTGCTGCAGCGCGAGGTCGTCTTCCGCTCCGACCCCGAGGGCATCATCGCGATCGCCGTGGACGGCGCGCGACTGTGCAAGAAGTTCGAGGAGACCGTCCCGGAGACGACCGTCTACTACGAGTACTCGCCCGAGTCGTACACCGGGACCGAGCTCGAGTTCGCCGCGCGCATCTGCAACGAGGTGCTCGAGGTCTTCGAGCCCCGCCCTGACCGCAAGGTCATCATCAACCTGCCCGCGACGGTCGAGATGGCGACGCCCAACGTCTACGCCGACTCGATCGAGTGGATGAACCGGCACCTGAACCACCGTGAGAACGTCGTCCTGTCGCTGCACCCGCACAACGACCGCGGCACCGCCGTCGCCGCCGCCGAGCTGGGGTACCAGGCCGGCGCCGACCGCATCGAGGGCTGCCTGTTCGGCAACGGCGAGCGCACCGGCAACGTGTGCCTCGTGACGCTGGGCATGAACCTGTTCAGCCAGGGCGTCGACCCGCAGATCGACTTCTCCGACATCGACCACGTGCGCCGCACCGTCGAGTACTGCAACCAGCTCGGCGTGCCCGAGCGCCACCCGTACGCCGGCGACCTCGTCTTCACGGCGTTCTCCGGCTCGCACCAGGACGCCATCAAGAAGGGCTTCGACGCGATGGCCGTCCACGCCGAGGCGGAGGGCAAGACCGTCGACGACCTCGTGTGGGCCGTCCCGTACCTGCCGATCGACCCCAAGGACGTGGGCCGCTCCTACGAGGCCGTCATCCGCGTCAACTCGCAGTCCGGCAAGGGCGGCATCTCCTACCTGCTGAAGTCGGAGCGCCACCTCGACCTGCCGCGCCGTCTGCAGATCGAGTTCTCCCAGGCCGTGCAGCACCACACCGACCAGCAGGGCACCGAGGTCACGGGCGACGACATCTGGCGGATCTTCTCCGACGAGTACCTGCCCGTCGAGGCCGACTCCGGCCTGGAGCCGTGGGGTCGCCTCAAGCTGCGCTCCACGCGCGCGTCGTCGAGCGAGGACGGCCCGGACACGCTGAGCGTCGACGTCGTCGACCGTGGCGAGCAGCTCACGCTCGAGGGGACCGGCAACGGCCCCGTCGCCGCCTTCGTCGACGCGGTCGCCCAGGTGGGCGTGGACGTCCGCGTCCTCGACTACGCCGAGCACGCCCTGTCCGAGGGCGGCGACGCGACCGCCGCCGCCTACGTCGAGTGCCAGGTGGGCGACGACGTCCTGTGGGGCGTCGGCATCGACCCGTCCATCACGACGGCGTCCCTCAAGGCCATCGTCTCCGCCGTGAACCGCGCGGAGCGCGCCGCCTCCTGACCTGTGACGCAGCCCCCGCCCGACCCGTCGGGCGGGGGCTGCGTCGTGCTGACGAGAGGCGAGAAGTGGCCCCCGTCGGCGGGCCGGGAGGGGCAGCTTCTCGCATCTCGCGACCGGGGTTCCGGTGCGGGTCGGCACGGGGCGTGGGTGGGATGGCGGACAATGGGGGCGTGGTGCTGTACCGAGACGACGCGATCGTGCTGCGCGCCCAGAAGCTGGGCGAGGCGGACCGTATCGTCACCCTCCTGACGCGCGAGCACGGGAAGGTGCGCGCCGTGGGCAAGGGCGTGCGGCGCACGTCGTCCCGGTTCGGGGCGCGGCTGGAGCCGTTCATGGTCGTGGACGTCCAGCTCTACGCGGGCCGGTCGCTGGACACGGTGACGCAGGCGGAGACGATCGGCCCGTACGCGCGGCGGATCTGCGAGGACTACGGCCTGTACACCGCGGGGGCGGCGATGCTCGAGACGGCGGAGCGGCTCGTGGCCGACGAGCGCGAACCGGCGGTGCAGCAGTACTGGCTGCTCGCGGGGGCGCTCCGGGCGCTGTCCGAGCAGGCGCACGCACCGAGCCTGGTGCTGGACTCCTACCTCCTGCGGGCGCTGGCGGTCGCGGGCTGGGCGCCGTCGTTCGTCGACTGCGCGCGCTGCGGCGAGCCGGGCCCGCACCACGCGTTCGCCGTCGCGCAGGGGGGTGCGGTGTGCTCGCGCTGCCGCCCGCCGGGTTCGACGGCGCCCGCCCCCCAGACCTTCGCCCTCCTCGCGGCGCTGCTCGCGGGGGAGTGGGAGACCGCCGACGCGTCGGACGCCCGGCACCGCAAGGAAGCGAGCGGCCTCGTGGCCGCCTACAGCCAATACCACCTGGAGAGAACGTTGCGATCACTGCGCATGGTCGAACGGGACGCGCCCGTCGCCCCGCCTGCCGGGCCGGTCGGCGCCGTCGCCGACCGTCGGGGAACGGGGGCGGACGCCTGATGGCGAAGCGGACGTACGCTCCGCCGTACCCGCACCCGAGCGGTGCGCGACCACCGGCGATCCCGGCGCAGTTCGTGCCGAACCACGTGGCGGTCGTCATGGACGGCAACGGCCGCTGGGCCAACGCGCGCGGTCTGCCCCGCACCGCTGGCCACGAGGCGGGCGAGGCGGCGCTGCTCGACGTCGTCGCGGGGGCGATCGAGATCGGTGTCAAGCACGTGTCGGCGTACGCGTTCTCGACGGAGAACTGGAAGCGCTCGCCCGACGAGGTGCGGTTCCTCATGGGCTTCAACCGCGACGTCATCCGGCGGCGCCGTGACGAGATGGACTCGTGGGGCGTGCGCGTGCGGTGGGCGGGGCGTCGTCCGCGGCTCTGGGCGTCCGTGATCAAGGAGCTCGAGGTCGCGGAGGAGCAGACGAAGCAGAACGACGTCTGCACGCTGACGATGTGCGTCAACTACGGGGGCCGGGCCGAGATCGCCGACGCCGCGGCCGCCATCGCGCGCGAGGTCGCCGCCGGGCGGCTCGACCCGCGCAAGGTCACGGAGCGGACCGTCCAGCAGCACCTCGACGAGCCGGACCTGCCGGACGTGGACCTGTTCCTGCGCAGCTCGGGCGAGCAGCGCACGTCCAACTTCATGATCTGGCAGGCTGCGTACGCGGAGCTCGTGTTCCTCCCGGAGCCGTGGCCGGACGTCGACCGTCGGTCGCTGTGGCGTGCGGTCGAGGAGTACGCGCGGCGCGACCGCCGCTACGGGGGCGCGGTGGACGCCGTGGGCAGCACCGCCTGACGGACCGTCGTGGGGGTCGCCGCCGGGACGGTGTCGGCGCCGGCCGGTAGCGTGCCCGGCATGGCTCTGAGCATCGGCATGGTGACCGTCGACTCCACCGACCCACGACCGCTCGCGCAGTGGTGGGCGCGTCAGCTCGGCGGGAGTGTCGTCGACGAGGCGGACGGGTGGTTCCTCGAGGTGGTGCCCGGCGAGGGCGCGGCAGCGCCCGTCCTCGGCTTCCAGCGCGTCGACGACCCGACGCCCGGCAAGAACCGGCTCCACCTGGACCTCGGGACGTCCGACCGGGAGGCGGACGTCGCAGCGCTCGTGGCGGACGGCGCGACGCTCGTCGCGGAGCACACCATCCCCGGGTACGGCTGGGCGGTGCTGGCCGACCCGCAGGGAAACCAGTTCTGCGTGGGCGCGCCCGAGGAGCCGGCGACGGACGTCGGCTGAGGCGGACGGTCGTCGCCGAGCCCTCCGGACCGGCCGCTCGTCCCGTGGCCGTGTCGCCGGTCCGGGACGGCCCGTCAGCGGGCGAGCGCGTCGAGCCGGGCGGCGAGCTCGACCGGTCGGCTGAGCGCCACGAGGTGGCCGCCGGGCAGCGTCTCGACCTCGGCACCGAGGCGCTCACGGGCGACGGCGCGCTGGAAGGGCACCGGGAACAGTCGGTCGTCGTCACCCTGGAGCACGACCGTGGGGACGTCCGGCCAGGCGGTTGCGGGCCACGGCTCGGCGAACGAGCGCTCGGACGGCTCGCGGTCGCTCTGCTGCACGGCGACCGCGACCGCGTCGGGCACGTCGTGGAAGAAGTCGTCCACGGGGTCGAACGCCCCGAGCCCCGTCGCGGCACGCCGCGCGGCGTGGTCCGTCGTGCGCCACCAGTCGGCGCCCGACTCGCCCGGCAGCGGGATCATCGGGTTGAGCAGCACGAGCAGACGGACCGGCTCACGCTCGCACACGAGCGGTCCCACGTACGCGCCCATGGACTGGGCGACGACGACGAGGTCGTCCCGCTCGGCGGGACCTGCCGCGCGGTGCAGGGTCGCGACGGCGACGGCGGTGAGGTCGGCCCACCCGTAGCCCTCGTCGTGCTGGGGCAGGTCGACGGGGACGGCGAGGTGTCCGAGCCGGGCGAGCTCCGGTGCGAGCAGGTCCCAGTACGCGGGGTCCCCGCCGGCGCCGGGCAGCAGGAGGAACGTGGTCATGCACGTTCGGACGGTCGGGCGCGCGTCATCTCATCGGTCGAGGCGCGGCGTGTCCGTCATGTCCTGGACGCGGACGTCGCCGTCGAGGACGAGGCCGTCCCCGTCGAGAGGGGGCGTCGCGCCCGCCAGGGAGAGCGATCCTCTCGCGGCGCGGCGTCGAACCATGACGGTCGTCCCGACGACCACGGCGACGACCAGCAGGACCAGCGCCGCGACACCCCACGGCGACCCGGTCGCGGCGGCGAACGCGGCCGTCCACACGGCCCAGCCGACGGTCGCGTAGATGGTCGCGTGCACCGCGCACCCGAGCGTCATCGCGGCGAGGTAGCGGCCGAACGGCATCCGGACGACGCCCGCGGCGGCGTTGACGACCGTCTTGGTGCCGGTCGCGAGGAAGGACACGGGGACGGCGAGGACGCCCCAGCGGCGGACCGTCTCGATCCCGCGCGCCGCCGACCGGCCGGACAGCCAGGCGTGGACGCGCGCGACCCAGGGCTTCACGGGGCGGGTGCGGTCGAGCGTCCACGTCGTGACGAGCCGCGCGATCCAGTACGTCGCCTGCGTCCGGACGAACGCGATCGCGAAGAAGAACGCGAACAGCGCGGCGAACGGGGCGCCGTCGAGCGCGTCGGGCACGGCTCAGTCCCGTGCAGAGGCGCGGGCGCACCCCGCGCACGTGCCGAACAGCTCGATCGTGTGCTGGATGTCGACGAACCCGTGCGACGTTCCCACCTGGTTGGCCCACGCCTCGACGGTCGGGCCGTCGATCTCGACCGTGCGCCCGCACGTGCGGCACACGAGGTGGTGGTGGTGCTCGCGGCGCTCGCACCGGCGGTACAGGTTCTCGCCCTCCTCGGTGCGCAGCACGTCGACGTCGCCGCCGTCCGCGAGGCTCTGGAGCGTGCGGTAGACGGTCGCGAGCCCCACGTTGTCCCCGCGGGTGCGCAGGATCTCGTGGAGCTGCTGGGCGCTGCGGAAGTCGTCGAGGTCCTCGAGCGCGTCCGAGACGGCGGCGCGCTGCCGGGTCATGCGCTGCACGTGTCACCTCCGGGTGTGCGGTTCGACGCCCCCGAGGGTACGAGGTCCAGCTCGACGTCGTCGGGGATGTCCGGGTGCGGGTCGCGCGCCACGCGCGGGCGTCGCCGGACCCACAGGGGCCGCAGGACGGCGACGAGGAGGTAGGTGGCGATAGCGAGGACCACGATGGTCGCGCCCGGCGAGACGTTGTTCCAGTACGTGAAGGACAGCCCGACGACGCACACGACGACGCCGACGACCGACGCGACGAGCATGGTGCGGCGGAACGAGCGCGTGACGAGCTGCGCGACCGCGACGGGCACGATCATCAGCGCGCTCACGAGGAGCAGCCCGACGACCCGCATCGACACCGTCACGGTGAGCGCGGCGACGACGGCGACCGCGATGTTGAGCGTCCGCACGGGCAGGCCGGACGCGCGCGCGAACTCCTCGTCGTGGCTCACGGAGAACAGCGCGGCGCGCAGCCCGACCCCGACGAGCAGGATCACGGCGCTGAGCACGACGGTGAGGACGAGGTCCGACGACGTGACGGTCGAGATCGAGCCGAAGAGGTACTGCATGAGGCTCCCCGAGGAGCCCCCGGCGAGCCCGATGAGGAGCACGCCGCCGGCGATGCCGCCGTAGAAGAGGAGCGCGAGCGCGAGGTCGCCGCTGGTCCGGCCCCGCTCGCGCACGACCTCGATGGCGACCGCGCCGAGCACGGCCGCGACGACCGCACCGGGGATCGCGAGCGCGTCGTTCGGGACGACGCCCATCGCCGCACCGACGAGCCAGCCGAGCGCGACGCCGGTGAGGGCGACGTGCCCGATGCCGTCGCCGAGGAGCGAGAGCTTGCGCTGCACGAGGTAGGTGCCCACGACGGGTGCGCTGACGCCGACGAGCAGCGCGGCGAGGAGGGCGCGCTGCATGAGCGGGTCGGTGAGCATCGCGGAGATCTCGGAGAACAACGTGGTCATGAGGCCGTCCTGGGTGCGTGGCCCGCGGCGAGGTCGGGGTTCAGCGTGTCGGTGAGGCCCGTCTCCGGGCCGGCGGTGCGGTTGTCGGCGTCCGCGGGCTCGTGCGGGTGCAGGTGCTGGTGCGTGGCGCCCGCGTGGGTCGACGACGCGCGGGGCGGGGCGCCGTCGTGCACGACGCGACCGTGCCGCAGCACGACGGCACGCTCGATGAGCGGGGCGAGCGCCCCGAGCTCGTGGAGGACGACGAGCACGGTCAGCCCGTCGCCGACGAGGCGCGTCATGGTCGCGGCGAACGCCTCCTGGCTGGGCTTGTCGACGCCCGCCACGGGCTCGTCGAGGACGAGGAGCTCGGGGCGGCGCACCAGGGCGCGCGCGATGAGCACGCGCTGCTGCTGGCCGCCCGACAGCTCGGCGGTGGAGTCGTCCGCGCGGTCGGCGAGCCCGACGAGGTCGAGCGCCTCGACCGTGCGCGCTCGCCAGCCGCGGGGGAGCCGGAGGCGGCCGCCACCGAGGAGGCCGGAGGCCACGACCTCGGAGGCCGTGGACGGCATGCCCGACGGCGCGGCGACGCGCTGCGGCACGTAGCCGAGCCGCTGCCACGGCAGGCGGGGTCCGAGCGGTGCGCCGAACAGGTCGACGGAGCCCCGGGACAGCGGGACGATCCCGACGAGCGCCCGCACGAGCGTCGACTTGCCCGACCCGTTGGCGCCGAGGACCGCGACGACCTCGCCCGCGCCGACGGTCAGGTCGATCCCGCGCAGGATCTCGCTCCCGCCGAGGGTCACGTGGACGTCGCGCGCGGCGACGAGCTCCGCTGCGCCCGTCATGAGCAGACGAGACCGGAGGTGAGCGCCTCGAGGTTGGACTCCATGACCTCACGGTAGTCCGTCGCACCCTCCGCGAGGCTCTCGATCGGGTCGAGGAGCGCGGTCTGCACGCCGAGGTCGTCGGCGAGCGTCTGGGTCACCTTGGGGCTCACGAGCGTCTCGAAGAAGATCGTGGTCACGCCGTTCTCGCGGACGATCTCCCCGACCTCGCGCAGGCGCGCGGGCGACGGCTCGGCCTCGGGGTCGATGCCCGTGATGCCGACCTGGTGCAGGTCGTAGCGCTCCGCGAGGTAGCCGAACGCCTCGTGCGACGTCACGAGCGTCGCTCCCGCACAGGGCGCGAGCGCCTGGGCGAACTCGGCGTCGAGGTCGTCGAGGTCCGCCGTGAGCGCCGCGGCGCCGGCTGCGTAGTCGTCCGCGTGGTCGGGGTCGATCGTGGAGAGCTCGTCCGCGACGGCGTCCCCGACGGCGGCGAGGCGCGTCGGGTCGAGCCAGAAGTGCGGGTCGGTCGCGCCGTGGTCGTGACCGTCCCCGGACTCGTCCGCGTGCTCGGCGTGCTCCTCCGCGCTCTCGTCGGCGTGCTCGCCCTCGCCGCCGGGGTGCTCCTCGAGCCCGGCGGACTCGGCGGCGTCGACGACGTGCTCGGGCGCGCGCTGCTCGATGCCCTCGTCGACCGCGGGCTGGAAGCCCGAGAGGTAGACGACGAGGTCGGCGTCGCCGATCGCGCGCACCTGGGCGGGCGCGAGCTCGAGGTCGTGGGGCTCGGCGGCGGGCGGCGTGAGGTTGGAGACGTCGACGTGCTCGCCGCCGACCTGCTCGACGACGTACTGGAGCGGGTAGAAGGACGCGAGCACCTGGAGCCGCCCGTCGTCGCCGGAGCCGCCGTCGCCGGGGGAGTCACCGGGGGAGCATGCCGCGACGAGCGCGGCCGTGGCGACGACGGCGGTGGTGGCGAGGGCGCGACGGCGCCGGGCGGGGGAGCGGTGCATGGGTACCAGTGTCCGCCTTCTTGAGAATGAATGTCAAAACCGTTCCCGGTGAGGCGGGTCACGGCCGGGTACGCTGGTCGGTCGGCGCCCGTGCGGGCGTCGCCCACCCGTCCAGCCCCCACGAGCCACGTGCGGGGCCGTGAGCACCAGGAGTGATGTCCGTGGCCGCAGCGCCCTCGCCCACCGCCCGTCTCGACGCCGTCGTCTCCCTCGCCAAGCGGCGCGGGTTCGTCTTCCCGTCGGGCGAGATCTACGGCGGTACCCGCTCCGCCTGGGACTACGGGCCGCTCGGCACCGAGCTCAAGGAGAACATCAAGAAGCAGTGGTGGCGCGCGATGGTCACCAGCCGCGACGACGTCGTGGGCCTCGACTCCTCCGTCATCCTCCCGCGCCAGGTCTGGGTCGCCTCGGGCCACGTCGGCGTCTTCACCGACCCGCTCACGGAGTGCCTGCACTGCCACAAGCGGTTCCGCGAGGACCAGATGATCGAGGAGTTCGAGGAGAAGAAGGGCCGCGCGCCCGAGGGTGGCCTCGCCGAGATCGTGTGCCCCAACTGCGGCACCCGCGGGCAGTGGACCGAGCCGCGCGACTTCAACATGATGCTCAAGACCCACCTCGGCCCGGTCGAGGACGAGTCGGGGCTGCACTACCTGCGCCCCGAGACGGCCCAGGGCATCTTCGTGAACTTCGCGAACGTCATGGGCGCGAGCCGCAAGAAGCCGCCGTTCGGCATCGGCCAGATCGGCAAGTCGTTCCGCAACGAGATCACGCCCGGCAACTTCATCTTCCGCACGCGCGAGTTCGAGCAGATGGAGATGGAGTTCTTCGTCGAGCCGGGCACCGACGCCGAGTGGCACCAGTACTGGATCGACACGCGCACCGACTGGTACGTCGACCTCGGCATCGCGCGCGACAACCTGCGCCTGTACGAGCACCCGCAGGAGAAGCTCTCGCACTACTCGACCCGCACGGTCGACATCGAGTACCGCTTCGGCTTCTCCGGCTCGGAGTGGGGCGAGCTCGAGGGCATCGCGAACCGCACCGACTTCGACCTCAAGACGCACGCGGAGCACTCGGGCAAGGACCTGTCGTACTTCGACCAGACGAAGAACGAGCGCTGGGTCCCGTACGTCATCGAGCCGGCCGCCGGCCTCACGCGCTCGCTCATGGCGTTCCTCGTCGAGGCGTACACCGAGGACGAGGCGCCGAACGCGAAGGGCGGCGTGGACACGCGCACGGTCCTGCGCCTCGACCACCGCCTCGCGCCGGTCAAGGCCGCCGTGCTGCCGCTGAGCCGCAACGAGCAGCTCTCGCCCAAGGCGAAGGACCTCGCGACCGAGCTGCGCAAGTACTGGAACGTCGACTTCGACGACGCCGGCGCCATCGGCCGCCGGTACCGCCGCCAGGACGAGATCGGCACGCCGTTCTGCATCACGGTCGACTTCGACACGCTCGACGACCAGGCCGTGACGATCCGGCACCGCGACCCGATGGCCCAGGAGCGCGTGGCGCTCGACAAGGTCACCGAGTACCTCGCCGGGCACCTGCTCGGCGCCTGACCGCCTTTCCGGTCGCGCGCCGGGAGCGTCCGCGCGCCGGGCACGCAGGAGGGGCGGGACCGTCGCGGTCCCGCCCCTCCGTCGCGTCGTCCGGGACGCGTCGCCCCCTGCGGCCTCGCGCTAGCGGGCCGCCCCCTTCGCTCGGTTGAGCAGGCCGACCACGAGGCTCACGACCAGCACGATGATGCCGATCCAGATGAGGATCTTCGCGGCTTCGATGGCGACACCGAGGATGAGCAGCACGGCGCCGACGATGACCAGGATGAGCCAGAGAGGCATGTCGTCCCTTTCGTCCGTGTCCGGCCTGGATTGCCGGACCTCCCCACCGTCACACGGGTCGCGTCCACTCGCTCGCTCAGAGGCGCTCGCCGCGGGGCTCCGACCGGATGGGACAATGGAGCGCGTGACTGCTCCCGCCACCGTCCTCAGCACGACGACCGCCGCCGACCCTGGCACGGGTCGGCTGCTCGCGCCGCTGCAGATCGGTCCGATCGTCGTCGACACCCCGGTCGTGCTCGCGCCGATGGCGGGCGTGACGAACCGCGCCTTCCGCACGCTGTGCCGTGAGGCCGGCGCGAGCGGCGGCGACGACCCCGGTCTCTACGTGGCGGAGATGGTGACGAGCCGCGCGCTCGTGGAGCGCAACACCGAGGCGCTGCGCATCGTGACGTTCGGCGCGGACGAGACGCCACGGTCCGCGCAGGTGTACGGCGTCGACCCGGCGACCGTGCGCGAGGCGGTGCGCATCATCGTCGCCGAGGACCGCGCCGACCACGTCGACCTCAACTTCGGCTGCCCGGTGCCCAAGGTGACGCGCAAGGGCGGGGGAGCGGCCCTGCCCTGGAAGCGGGACCTGTTCACGGCGATCGTGAGGGGCGCGGTCGAGGCGGCGCGCCCGTACGGGGTCCCGGTCACCGTGAAGATGCGCAAGGGCATCGACGACGACCACCTCACCTACCTCGAGGCTGGCCGGATCGCCGAGGGCCTCGGCGTCGCCGCGGTCGCGCTGCACGCGCGCACGGCCGCCGAGCACTACTCCGGCACCGCCGACTGGACCGCGATCGCCCGTCTCAAGGAGGCGGTGACGAGAGTGCCCGTGCTCGGCAACGGCGACATCTGGTCCGCCGAGGACGCCGTCCGCATGGTGCAGGAGACGGGCTGCGACGGCGTCGTCGTCGGCCGCGGCTGCCAGGGGCGGCCGTGGCTGTTCGCCGACCTCGCGGCCGCGTTCGCGGGCCGCCCCGAGCGCGTGCGTCCCGGGCTGCGCGAGGTGGCCGACACGATCTACCGCCACGGCGAGCTCATGATCGAGTACTTCGACGGCGACGAGGGCAAGGGCATGCGCGACCTGCGCAAGCACATGGCCTGGTACCTCAAGGGCTACGCGGTCGGCGGCGACGCACGCCGCGCGCTCGCGATGGTCTCGACGCTCGACGAGCTGCGCGGGCACCTCGACGCGCTCGACCAGGACGCGCCCTACCCCGGCGAGGCCGCCGAGGGCCAGCGCGGTCGCGCCGGGTCGCCCAAGACGCCGCACCTGCCCTACGGCTGGCTCGACTCGCGCGAGCTCGACGCCGAGCACGAGGAGCGCCTGCGCGAGGCCGAGCTGAGCGTCTCCGGCGGCTGACGGCGGTCCGGCGGGCGAGAGGGGGACGCGGCGATGCAGCGTGCGGGCGAGCCGTCGTGGCGCCTGTCCGCGACGGACGGTCACGACCTCGACCTCCTGCTCTGGTTCCGTGACGCGCTCGGGCTCGTCGCCCCGGGCGACGACGTCCCTCCCCGTGCGGTCCCGCGGCCGCCGGACCGGTCGGGTCTGCTGGCGGACGACGAGCGCGCGGCGGCCGCCGGCCGCTGGGCCGTGTGGTGGCGTGCCGCCGTCGCGTTCGCCGGCGAGGGCCACCTCGTGGAGGCGCCCGCGGGTGCGGGTCCGTTCCTCGCGTGGGTGCGCGAGCGCGGCGTCGTGCACGAGGCGATCGGCGCCCCGCCCGGCTTCGCCGCGCTCGGCGACGTCCCCGCGCTGCGTGCCGCCGTCGCGGCCCTCTTCCCCGACGCGCGCCGCGATCTCTCGGGGCGCGAGGCGGCCCCCGCGGGGGCGCTGCCTCGACGGGTGACTCCGGACGACCACCGTGAGCTGGCCGTGCTCGCCGCGGACGTGGCACGCGCTCACGGCGTCGGGGCCGGGGCGGTGCGCGGCGCCGTGCTCGTCGTCGCCGTGGCGGGACCCTGGTGGCGGCTCGTCGGCCCGGGCGTCGTGGTGTGCTCCCCGGACTACGGCGACGACGCGGCGTTCGCCGCGGAGGTCGTGCGGGCCGCGTTCGCCTCGGGGGTCGCCCGGGCGTGAGGGGAGTCCTCTCCATGTCACTGCCGCCGGGGCGCTGCTAGCGTCCCGAGCGATGTGGCCGACGTCACATCAGCACGGCGAGGGCCTGCCCGGCGCGGCGCCGCTCCCCGGAGGAGGCCGATGAGCACGACGTGGGGGATGGACGTCACGGCCGTGCGCCGTCTCGCCGCCGCGCTCGACGACGGCGCGAGGCTCCTGGAGGACACGAGGACGCAGCTCGACGCCCGCCTGGCGGGGTCGTTCGGTCTCGGGCCGGACATGGACGCGTTCCGTTCGCGGTGGAGCGGTGAGCTCGCGCCGTTGATCGGGCGGGCCGCCGCGACGCTGCGGGACGCCTCGCGCGGCGTCCGGGGGGACGCGGACGCGCAGGAGGCCGCGTCGGCGCCGGGCGGACCGCCCGACGACGTCCCGCGCGCGGAGGGTCCTGCCGTCCCCACGGAGGACCGCGCGCCGCGCGCGGCACCGCCCGGCGCTGCCGGCTGGTGGGACGCGGCGGTCGACGACTGGCTCAACGTGGGCGAGTCCGTCGACCAGCTCTGGGACGCGACGGGCGGCTCGGTGCTCGAGGGGAGCTGGCCCCGGACGTCGGCGGTGGTCGCCTCGCAGCTCAGGCTCTGGGGCGCGCTCGGCGGCGCGCTCGCCACCACGCTGACCGGTCACGCCACCAACCTCTTCGACGACGGCGACCCGTCCGTGGGCGACCCGGCCGTCTTGCCGCGCGGCGAGGTCCGGGTGCCCACAGCGGTGGAGGACCTGATCGGCGGCGTGACGGACGCGTACGGTGCCGGGGACGGCGTCGTACGCCTGACGACTCTCGACACCCCCTCCGGGCCCCGCGTGATCGTGAGCGTCCCGGGCACGCAGCCGTGGGACCCGCGCGCCGGGGCGAACCCGGTCGACCTCACGGGCAACCTCGTCTCGGCCGGCGGCGGGACCTCGACCATGACCGCGGCGGTCGAGCTGGCGATGCGGGTCGCGGGCGTCCCGCCCGGTGCGGAGGTCCTGCTCGTCGGGCACTCCCAGGGCGGTCTGACGGTCGCCGAGCTCGCGAGCGACCCGGCGATCGTGTCGCGCTTCTCCGTGACGGACGTGGTGACGTTCGGGGCGCCCGTCGACGGCGTCGTCGTCGACCCCCGTGTCTCGGTGCTCGCGCTCCAGCACGCGAACGACCTGGTGCCCCGGCTCGACCTGGAAGGTGCGCTGTACGTCCCGAGCCCCGGCCGGCCGGACGTCCCGGTCCTGCCCGGCCTGCCGGGCGTCGTCGACCGCAGCCCGCAGCACGTCACCGTCACGCTCCCGAGCCCGGGCGACTGGTGGGACGTGGCGGCCAACCACGCGCACCAGGGCTATGGCGCCTCCGTCGCGGCCAGCCAGGACCTCGCGCTCCTCGCGGCGGAGGAGCGGCTGCGGGAGCGGGGCTTCCTGGGCGGGTCCGTGGCCGGCGCGAGGGCCGTCGACGTGGTCGTGCGCCGGACGGACTGACGGCCGGGCGCCCGCTCCCGCGGGGCCCGGCCGCCGTGGTGACGCCCGTCAGACCGCGCGCAGCCAGACCGTCGTGTCGGACGGGACGCGGACCTGCGGGTCGGCCGAGCGGTCCGAGAGGACCGGGCCCGACGCGACGAGGACCTCCGCGCCGCGCGGCAGCACGACGGGCTCCGTGCCGAGGTTGGCGAGGACGACGACGTCACGGTTGCGGAGCGCGACGACGTCCGCGGAGCCGGCGAAGTCCTCCACCCACGCGAGCGTGCCGGAGCCGAGCCGCTCGGCGCGGCGCGTCGCGAGCGCGGTGCGGTAGGTCTCGTAGGTGGAGCCCTCGACGCCGCGCTGCGCGTCGGCGGCGTAGCGCGCGTAGGACGCGGGCTGGGGGAGCCACGTCTTCCCGGACGGACCGAATCCGAACCCGTCGGCGTCCGCGTGCCAGGGGATCGGGATGCGGCAGCCGTCGCGGCCCGCCTCGGCGCCCTGGGTGCGGAAGAACGCAGGGTCCTCGCGCACGTCGTCGGGCAGCGCGGTGTGCTCGGGCAGGCCGAGCTCCTCGCCCTGGTAGAGGTACGACGACCCGGGCAGGCCGAGCATGAGCAGCGACGCGGCGCGCGCGCGGCGCAGGCCGAGCTCCTCGTCGGGCTGCGCGTCGTGCGCGAAGATCCCGTTCGGGCGCAGGCCGGGGTCGGCGAGTCCGAGGCGCGACGCGTGGCGCACGACGTCGTGGTTCGACAGTACCCACGTCGTGGGCGCGCCGACCTCGTCGTTCGCGCGCAGCGACGCGGCGATCACGGTGCGCAGCGGCGCAGCGGACCACGCGGTGGTGAGGAAGGAGAAGTTGAACGCCTGGTGCATCTCGTCCGGGCGGACGTAGCGCGCGAGGCGCGAGAGCGGCTCGACCCACGCCTCGGCGACGAGGGCGCGGTCGCCGTCGTACTCGGCGAGGACGCGGTGCCAGGCGCGGTAGATCTCGTGCACGCCGTCCTGGTCGAACATCGGGCCGGAGTTGCCGGCGCCCGTCGACCCGTCCTCGGGGGCCCCGGGGTCGGCGGCCTCGGTGCCCTCGACCATCGAGACGGTGCCGTCCCAGTCGGGCAGGCCGTCGGCCTTGATCATGCCGTGCGCGACGTCGACGCGGAACCCGTCCACGCCCTTGTCGAGCCAGAAGCGCAGGACCTGCTCGAACTCGTCGCGGACCTCCGGGTTGTCCCACGCGAGGTCGGGCTGCGTGGAGTCGAACAGGTGCAGGTACCACTGGCCGGGCGTCTCGTCGTCGGCGCCGGTGACGGGACGGGCGTCCGCGCCCGCGGTCACGCGGGTCCACGCGGGGCCGCCGAAGATCGACTGCCAGTTGTTCGGGGGCAGCTCGCCGTGCTCGCCCTCGCCCTCGCGGAACACGTAGCGGGCGCGCTCGACCGAGCCCTCGGGCGCGGCCAGCGCGGCCTGGAACCACGCGTGCTGGTCGGACGTGTGGTTCGGGACGAGGTCGACGATGATGCGGATCCCGCGGGCGTGGGCCTGCGCGAGCAGCTCGTCGAAGTCGGAGAGCGTGCCGAACAGCGGGTCGACGTCGCGGTAGTCGGCGACGTCGTAGCCGGCGTCCTTCTGCGGGGAGCGGTAGAACGGGCTCAGCCACACCGCGTCGACCCCGAGCTCGGCGAGGTGGTCGAGCTTCGAGGTGATGCCGGGCAGGTCGCCGACGCCGTCGCCGTCGCCGTCCGCGAAGGAGCGCGGGTAGACCTGGTAGATCACGGCGTCGCGCCACCACTCGGGCGCCTCGCCCGGGCCGGTGTGCACGAGCGCCCCGGTGCTGAAGGGCGCGGGCGCGGTGGCCGTCGCGGCGGTGCTGGCGGTCGGCGTCGAATCGATACGAGTCATCGAGCTGTCGGTCCTCACGTGCGGGGTGTCGGGGTTCTTCAGGGGGGATTCACTCGCAGGCGGAGCGGGGGTGACGCCGACCCTCCATCGAGTGTAAGCGCTTGCGGTGGCGGGACGACGGCGCCCGGTCCGGCGGGCCGGCGGGGTGGGTCGTCGACGCCGTGGCGTGCGTCGTGCTGCCGTCAGGCGGTGGGCGAACCCGTCGCGGGAGCGGCGCCCGTGGAGTCGCGGACGATGAGCTCCGGCTGGAACAGCAGCTCGGTGCGCGGGGCGCGCTCGCCCTCGATCTCGGTGAGCAGCGCGCTGACGGCGGCGTGCGCCATCGCGTTCACGGGCTGGCGCACCGTGGTGAGCGGCGGGTCGGTGAAGGCGATGAGCGGCGAGTCGTCGTAGCCCACGACCGAGACGTCCTGGGGCACCCGCAGGCCGCGCGAGCGGGCTGCGCGGATCGCGCCGAGCGCCATGAGGTCGGAGCCGCAGACGATCGCGGTGTGGCCGGAGTCGATGAGCTCGCCGCCCGCCGCCTGCCCGCCCTCGACGGTGTACAGCGTGACGACGACGTGCTGCGCCGCCTCGGACGCGTCGGTCACGAGGCCGTGGCGCACGAGCGAGTCGGCGAAGCTCGCGAGCTTGCGCCGGGCGGGGACGAACCGGTCGGGACCGATCGCGAGCCCGACGCTGCGGTGCCCGAGCGAGACGAGGTGGCGCACCGACAGCTCGACGCTCGCGACGTCGTCGGGCGAGACGAACGGCGCGTCGATGCCCTCGGCGAACCCGTTGACCAGCACGATCGGGATGCCGCGGCTGCGCAGTCGCTCGTAGCGCTCGTGACTCGCCTGGGTGTCGGCGTGCAGGCCGGAGACGAACACGATGCCGTCGACCGCGTGGTCCATGAGCATGTCGACGTAGTCGTCCTCGGTCGTGCCGCCGGGCGACTGCGTGCACAGCAGCGGGGTGTACCCGTGCTCCGACAGCACCGACTCGATGGTCTGGGCGAACGCCGGGAAGACGGGGTTCGTCAGCTCCGGGACGACGAGGCCGACGAGGCCGGCCGAGCGGGTGCGCAGCGTCGAGGGGCGTTCGTAGCCCAGCACGTCGAGAGCGGCGAGGACCGCCTGGCGGGTCTCGCTCGCGACGCCGGGCTTCCCGTTCAGGACGCGCGAGACCGTCGCGGTGGAGACGCCGGCCTGGGCGGCGAGATCGCTGAGACGGGTGCGCACATGGGGAAGCGTAGGGGACACCGGACCTCCTCGTCCTGGTCGTCCGACCGGCGAGCCGCGAATCTCCGTGCGGAGGCGCGCGAACTCGTCGGCCGGGGAGGCGGGTGGGCGCCGGACGGCGCCCTGCAAAGCGTTGCATGAAAGTTACCGCAACGACTTGCATCTGTGCCACCTCGCGCTCTACCGTCGTCGCATCAGGGCCCGGCACGACCCCTCGGTCAGTCGGACCACCACCCCTCACCACACGCTTGGAGTGACCCGATGCGACGGAGCATCCTTCTTGCCGCCGCGCTGACCACGACGCTGGCGCTCGCCGCCTGCTCGTCCGGCGACAGCGGCGACGACAGCACCACGGAGCCGGAGGAGACCTCGTCGACCGGCTCTCTCACCGTGTGGGTCGACGAGACCCGCATCGACGTCTTCAAGGAGCTGGCCGCCCAGTTCAAGGAGGAGAAGGGCGTCGACGTCAAGCTCGTCCAGAAGGCCTCGGGCGACATCCGCGAGGAGTTCGTCCAGCAGGTGCCGACGGGCAAGGGCCCCGACGTCGTCATCGGCGCGCACGACTGGACCGGCGAGTTCGTGACGAACGGCGTCGTCCAGCCCGTCGAGCTCGGCGACAAGGCCGCCGAGTTCTCCGACGTCTCCGTCTCGGCGTTCACCTACGACGGCGCCGTCTACGGCGTGCCGTACGCGGTCGAGAACATCGCGCTGGTCCGCAACAACCAGCTCGCGAGCGAGACGCCCGCGACGTTCGACGAGCTCGTCGCGCAGAACGCGACGACCGGCGCGCAGTACCCGATCATCATCCAGCAGGGCGACGAGGGCGACGCGTACCACCTGTACCCGCTGCAGACGTCGTTCGGCGCCCCGGTCTTCGTCCAGAACGAGGACGGCTCCTACAGCACCGAGCTCGGCCTGGGTGGCGAGCAGGGCACCGCGTTCGCGAACTACCTCGCCAAGCTCGGCGCCGAGAAGGTGCTCGACCCGGCGATCGACGGCGAGAAGGCCAAGCAGGCGTTCCTCGACGGCCAGTCGCCGTACATCGTGACCGGTCCCTGGTACGCGACGGAGTTCACCGACGCCGGCATGGACATCTCCGTCCTCCCGGTCCCGAGCGCGGGCGGCGAGCCCGCGATGCCGTTCGTCGGCGTGCAGGGTGCGTTCATCAGCGCCAAGACGCAGAACGCGGTCCTGGCGAACGAGTTCGTCGTGAACTTCCTCGGCACGCAGGACGTCCAGCTCGAGCTCGCCCAGGCGGGCGGCCGCGCCCCGGCCCTCACCGCCGCGGCCGAGATGATCACCGACCCGATCATGACCCAGTTCGCGGAGGCCGCCGGCACCGCGCCGATGCCGTCGATCCCCGAGATGGGCTCGGTCTGGCAGTTCTGGGGCGTCACCGAGGTCCAGATCATCTCCGGCCAGGCCGCCGACCCGGCTGCCGCGTGGCAGACGATGGTCGACAACATCCAGTCGGCGATCGACGCGGGCTGATCCCCGCAGCGTCGTAGCGAGGCCCCGCCCGTCGTGGGCGGGGCCTCGTGCCACGCGTCACGGGAACGCGATCCCGCGGCGCCGCGCAGGACGGCCACCGACGGCCGCCAGAGACCGGAGAGAGCGCAATGAGCAAGCAGGACACGGCGCCGAGGCCGACCAGCCCGACGGGCACAGGGGTCGACGACGCGCCACGGAACGAGTCGCACGCGCGGCAGATGAGCCCGGGGTTCTGGGTGAAGCTCGTCCTCATGGCCCTCGTCAACGCCCTCGGCCTGTACGGGGTGTGGACGGCGGCCGCCGTGGGTTCGTGGGGCATCGTCGCGGTGCTCGTCGCCGCGGTCGCCGTCGCCGACTGGGTGTACTTCTCGCGCCGGATGGTGCCGGCGAAGTACCTCTACCCGGGCCTGCTGCTCCTGCTCGTGTACCAGCTCTTCGTCATGGTCTACACGGGCTACGTCGCCTTCACGAACTACGGCGACGGTCACAACTCGACGAAGACCGACGCCATCGAGGCGATCTCCGCGCAGAACGAGCGGCGCGTCGAGGGCTCGGAGGCGTACCCCCTCACCGTGGTGACGTCCGGGGACGATCTCGCGTTCGCCGTCGTGCGCGACGGCGAGGTCGAGGTCGGCGACGCCGAGACCCCGCTCGCACCCGCGGACGGCGAGGCCGAGGGTGACCGCGTCGTGGCGGTCGACGGTTACGAGGTCCTCGACTTCGCGCAGATCGCCGCCCGGTCGGGTGAGATCACGCAGCTGCGCGTGCCGGTCTCCGACGACCCGGCGGACGGCGGCCTGCGGACGCAGGACGGCTCCGTCTCCTACGTCTTCCTCCCCGTGCTGCAGTACGACGAGGCCACCGACACCTTCACGAACACCGAGACGGGCACGACCTACACGCCCGACGACCGCGGGAGCTTCGTCTCCGCCGAGGGTGAGGCGCTCACGCCGGGCTGGCGCGTCGGCGTCGGGTTCGAGAACTTCACCAAGATCTTCACCGACGACCGCGTCTCCGGGCCGTTCCTGCAGATCCTCGTGTGGACCTTCGTCTTCGCGTTCGTGTCCGTCGCATCGACGTTCGTGCTCGGGCTCTTCCTCGCGATGACCTTCAACGACCCCCGTGTGCGCGGTCGCAAGGTGTACCGGGCGCTCCTCATCCTCCCGTACGCGTTCCCGGGCTTCCTCGCGGCGCTCGTGTGGAAGGGCATGCTCAACGAGCGGTTCGGGTTCGTCAACGAGGTCCTGCTCGGCGGCGCCGAGATCCCGTGGCTCACCGACCCGTGGCTCGCGAAGCTCTCCGTCCTCGGCGTCAACCTGTGGCTCGGCTTCCCGTACATGTTCCTCATCTGCACGGGTGCGCTCCAGTCGATCCCCTCGGACGTCCTGGAGTCGGCCCGCATGGACGGCGCGAGCCGCTGGCGCACGGTGCGCTCGATCGTGCTGCCGCTGCTGATGATCTCGGTCGCGCCGCTGCTCATCTCGTCGTTCGCCTTCAACTTCAACAACTTCACGCTCATCTACATGCTCACGGGCGGCGGGCCGAACTTCGAGGGTTCGCCGATCCTCGTCGGGTCGACGGACATCCTCATCTCGATGGTCTACTCCGTGGCGTTCGACTCGGGCATCAAGCAGTACGGGCTCGCGAGCGCGGTCTCGCTGCTCATCTTCGTCATCGTCGGACTGATCTCGTGGCTCGGCTTCCGCCGGACCCGCACCCTCGAGGAGCTGTGACATGAGCGACCTGACCGTCACGGCGCCCGGCACGCCCGCGAGCGCCACGTCGTCCCGCCCCGGCTCGGGCGCGGGCACACCTTCCACCCCGCTGCGCGACACGAGCCGCCCGCGTGGCCGGCGCTGGTGGTCCGAGGTCGGCTGGCGCCACGTCGTGGGCGTCGTCGCGATCGTCTACTGCGTGATCCCGCTGCTGTACGTCCTCTCGGCGTCGCTCAACCCGGGCGGCACGCTCACGGGCTCGAACGACCTGTTCCGCACGGTCGACCGCGCCAACTACGCCGAGCTGTTCGGCACGGACTTCCCGAGCTGGTTCGTCAACTCGCTGCTCGTCTCGTCCGTCACGGCGGTCGGGACCGTGCTCATGGGCGGCGCGGCCGCGTACGCGTTCTCGCGCTTCCGCTTCTCGGGACGCCGCGGGACGCTCACCACGCTGCTGCTCGTGCAGATGTTCCCGCAGATGCTCGCGGTCGTCGCGATCTTCCTGCTGCTGCTCGCGCTCGGCGACGTGTTCCCGGCGCTCGGCACGGACAACCACCTCGCGCTGATCATGGTGTACCTGGGCGGCGCGCTGGGCGTGAACACGTTCCTCATGTACGGGTTCTTCAACACCGTGCCGCGCGAGATCGACGAGGCGGCCCGCATCGACGGGGCGACGCACGCGCAGATCTTCTGGACGATCGTGCTGCGCCTCGTCGCGCCGATCCTCGCGGTCGTGGGGCTGCTCTCGTTCGTCGGGACCTACGGCGAGTTCATCATCGCCAAGACGGTGCTGCAGTCGTCCGAGAAGCTGACGCTCGCCGTCGGCCTGTACCAGTGGGCGTCGGACGAGCGCAACGCGCCGTGGGGCCTGTTCGCCGCCGGTGCCGTGCTCGCCGCGATCCCGATCCTCGTGCTGTTCCTCTTCCTCCAGAAGTACATCGTCGGCGGGCTCACCGCCGGGTCCGTGAAGGGCTGACCGCGTGCGTGACGTCGCGACCTCCGTCCCGCACCACGACGGCTCGGCGCTGTACGTCCCCGAGGGCGTGCCCGCCCTCGGGGACACGGTCCCCGTCCGCGTGCGCGTGCCCCGGTCGGTGGGCGTGCGCGACGTGTGGCTGCGCACCGTGCGCGACGGCGAGCCCCGCCTCGCCCCCGCGCGGCTCGACCGCTCGGACGAGCACGAGGACTGGTACGTCGCCGAGGTGCTCGTGCACAACCCCGAGACGGGGTACCGGTTCTTCCTCGACGAGGGCGCGGCCGGGTACCGCTGGCTCAACGGCCGCGGGGTGTGGGACCGCGACGTGCCCGACGCCGCGGACTTCCGCCTCACGGTCCACGAGGGAGCTCCCGCGTGGATGCGCGACGGCGTCGTCTACCAGGTCTTCCCGGACCGGTTCGCCCGGTCGGCCGCGGCCGACGGGCGCCCGCTCCCGGAGTGGGCCGTCCCGGCCGCCTGGGGCGACGAGCCGCACGGGTCGGGGCCCGACGTCGGGACGCAGTACTACGGGGGCGACCTCGCCGGCGTCGAGGAACGGCTCGACCACCTCGTCGCACTGGGAGTGACGACCCTCTACACGACGCCCGTCTTCCCTGGGCGCTCCAACCACCGCTACGACGCGAGCACGTTCGACCACGTCGACCCGCTGCTCGGCGGGGACGCCGCCTACGCCTCGCTGATCCGCGCCGCGCACGCGCGCGGGCTGCGCGTCATGGGCGACCTCACGACCAACCACACGGGCGCCGGGCACGAGTGGTTCGCGCGGGCGCTCGCGGACCCCGCCGCGCCGGAGCGCGACTTCTACTACTGGACCGACGGCGAGCCCGGGTACGTGGGCTGGCTCGAGCACGCGTCGCTGCCCAAGCTGTCGCACGGCTCGGCCGAGCTCGGGGCGCGGATGATCGACGGGCCCGGCTCCGTCGTCGGCCGCTACCTGGGCGAGCCGTTCGGCCTCGACGGCTGGCGCATCGACGTCGCGAACATGACCGGCCGGTTCGGCGCCGAGGACCGCACGCTCGAGGTCGCGCGGCGACTGCGCGCGACCATGCGGGCCGCGAACCCCGAGGCCGCGCTCGTCGCGGAGCACTTCCACGACGCGTCGGGCGACCTCGCGGGCGACGGCTGGCACGCGAACATGAACTACTCCGCGTTCACGCGGCCTGCCTGGACGTGGCTGTCGCCCGCGGACTCGCCCGTGCCCTACCTCGGGCTGCCGGTGCGCACGCCGCGGCGCGGGGGACGCGACGTCGTCGCGACCATGCGCGAGTTCGACGCCGTGCTGCCGTGGCGCGTCACGGCGTCGCAGTGGAACATGCTGGGCTCGCACGACACCCCCCGCCTGCGCTCGATCGTGGGCTCGCGCGAGATGGTCGAGGTCGCGGCGACGCTCCTGCTCACCTACCCCGGCACGCCGGTGGTCTTCGCGGGCGACGAGGTGGGGCTCACCGGTCTGAACGGGGAGCACGGGCGCGCGACCATGCCGTGGGACGACGCGGGCACGACGGGCGCAGGCTCCGGCCGCTGGGACGCCGCGACGTTCGACCTGTACCGCGCGCTGATCGCCGTGCGACGCCGCTCGGAGGCGCTGCGGCACGGCGGCCTGCGCTGGGTGCACGTGGACGACGACGCCCTCGTCTACCTGCGCGAGACGCCCGGCGAGCGCGTGCTCGTCGCGCTCGCCCGCGCGCCGTGGGACGGCGTCACCCTGCACCCCGCGCTCGTGGGGTCGGGCGAGGCGGAGCGGCTGCACGGCACGCTGGACCTCGCCCGGCACGACGGCGGCACCCGCCTCGCGGGCGACGGCCCGGCCGTCGGGGTGTGGCGCCTGGGCTGAGCCGCGTGTCCCGGCGGCCGCAGGGGGGTCGCCCGGCGCTCCGGCGGGTCAGGCGAAGAGGTGCGCGACCTGGCGCACCGCGTCGTCGTACCGGGCGCGATCGAACGTGAACGTACCGAGCGCGGAGTAGTCCCACTCGGGCCGGAACGGCTGCGTGAGGTCACGCCAGGTGACCGTCGTCGCGTCGGCGGCGACGGTCACCTCGAACGGCCAGCACCCCGCCTCGTGGCAGTCGCACGCGAGCACCCACGCGTGCCCGCCCGCAGGTGTCCGGCCACGCCCGTACCACTGGTGCGCGGCGTCGCCGTACCGGAAGAACGCGGGGACCAGCCCGCCGTACGCGCCGGCGGGGGAGTACCCGGACGCCGACTCGTGCCGTCCGACGAGGTCGACGAGCGAGCGGCCGTCCACGTACGGGACGACCTCGACCAGGCCGTCGACGGTGACGGCTCGCAGCTCGAGCGCGTGCGCTGCACCCATGTGCGCGAGGCTACGCCCCAGCCCGGCAGCGCGCCGCCGAGAAGGGACTTCTTGCCCCTGAGCGGCTCGGATCGAGGGCAAGGACTCCCTTCTCGGCGTGACGAGCCCCCGGCACACCGACGGTGCGCCTCCACGCGGGTCCCGCCACGCCCGACGGGCCTCGTTACGCTGGGGGCCGTGCAGACGTTCGAGCAGGAGGCGTTCGACCCCGCGGTCGTGGGGACCGGCCCGCGGCCCGCGCGCGGCGAGGAGGGCACGGCGTCGTACTCGGACGCCGACACCGAGCGGTGGTTCGTCGAGTCCGCGAAGTCCCGGGCCCGCACGCCGTTCGAGCGCGACCGCGCGCGCATCGTGCACTCGTCCGCGCTGCGTCGGCTGGGCGCCAAGACGCAGGTGCTCGGGCCGGGCAGCGACGACTTCGTCCGCACGCGCCTCACGCACACGCTGGAGGTCGCGCAGGTGGGGCGCGAGATCGGCAAGGCGCTCGGCTGCGACCCGGACATCGTGGACACCGCGTGCCTCGCGCACGACCTCGGGCACCCGCCGTTCGGGCACAACGGGGAGCGGGCGCTCGCGGACCTCGCGGTCGACGTCGGCGGGTTCGAGGGCAACGCGCAGACCCTGCGGCTGCTCACGCGGCTCGACCCCAAGGTCGTCGACGCGGACGGGCGCTCGTACGGGCTCAACCTCACGCGCGCGAGCCTCGACGCGAGCGTGAAGTACCCGTGGGGCGCGGGGGAGGCACCGCTGCGCGCGGACGGTCGCCCGACGCACAAGTTCGGCGTCTACGAGGACGACCGGCCCGTGTTCGACTGGCTGCGCGCGGGCGCGCCGAGCCAGGTCAAGTGCCTCGAGGCGCAGGTCATGGACCTCGCGGACGACGTGTCGTACTCCGTGCACGACGTCGAGGACGCGATCGTGGGCGGGCGCATCGAGCTCGCGGTGCTGGACGACGCCGACGAGCGCGCCCGCGTCGTGCGCGCGGTCCACTCCTGGTACGGCACCGCGTACGACGAGGCGGCGCTCGACGCCGCGATCACGCGCCTCCAGGGCACGGGTCATCTGGTGACCGGGTTCGACGGGTCGCGGCGCGCGCTCGCGGCGCTCAAGGACGCGACGAGCCAGCTCATCGGCCGGTTCACCGGGGCCGCCCAGGACGCGACCCGCGCCCTCTACGGGGACGGTCCGCTCACCCGGTACGCCGCGCGGCTCGTGGTCCCGGACGAGACGGTCGCGGAGATCCTCGTGCTCAAGGGCGTCGCGGTCGCCTACGTCATGGCACCGCGCGAGCAGGAGCCGCTCTACCAGCGCCAGCGCGAGGTCATCGCCGACCTCGTGCACGTCTTCTCCGACCGCGCGCCCGTCGCGCTCGAGCCGTCGTTCGCGGCGGACTGGGAGGCAGCGCCCGACGACGCGGCCCGGCTGCGCGTCGTCGTCGACCAGGTCGCCTCTCTGACCGACGTCTCCGCGATGCAGTTCCACGCACGCCTCGTGCGCCCGCCGGCCTGAGGCCGACGGGCGCGACGCGGTCGGGTCGGAGGGCTGGCTCAGCCCTGCTCGGCCATCCAGGCGTCGCTGGCGCGCTGCACGTCCGCGGCCGTCACGGAGTCCGCGACGGTCACGAAGAACCAGCGGTGCCCGAACGGGTCGCGGACCGCGGCCTGCCGGAACCCCTCGAACCAGTCCGCGGGCTCCGCGATGCTCGACCCGCCCGCGGAGATCGCCCGCGCGTACGCGGCGTCGGCGTCCTCGACCGGGATCGTGAACGACGCGTGCGTCGGCGCCCCGGCCTCGGGCGCGACGGAGTCGGGCGGGAACGCCTCCGCGACCGTGAAGGTGGACGTCCCGGCGGGGGAGTCGAGCCGCAGGTCGGAGTGGATGATCGTGTCGCCCGCCGTGATCGTGTCGATCACCTCGGCGCCGAGCGCCGTCTCGTAGTACGCGATCGCCTCGCGCGCGCCGCTCACCGTGAGGTTGGGGTGCAGTGCCGACATCTCCATGGGGTCCTCCTCGTCTGGGCGCCCGCGTCGGGTGCGGGCCGTCCCACCATGCTCGTGTCGGCGGGCCGTGCCAGTCTTGGAGGAATGCGACAGGTGTTCGAACCCCAGGACCGCGCCGACGCGAGGGCGGCGTCCCAGCTCGGCCCGACGACGTCCCTGCGGGGGCTCGTCGACCCCGCCGCCGCGCGGCGCGGGTTCGAGCTCGTGCGCGTCGAGCCGGCGCCGGACCTCGCGGACCTCGTCGAGCGGCACTGGGTCGTGCGCTGGGACCTGCCGCCGGGGGAGTCGTTCACGCAGGTCCTGGTGCCGCACCCCGTCGCCAACGTGGTCGCCGAGGCGACGGGGTACGTCGCGCACGGCATCCCGTCGGGTCTGTTCGAGCGCACCCTGACCGGGTCGGGGGCCGTCGTGGGGACCAAGCTGCGGCCAGGCGCGTTCCGCGTCCTGCTGGGGCACGCGGACGCCGTGCACCCGGGCGTGCAGCTCCCCGCCGCCGCGTTCCTCGGCCCGACGGCGGAGCGCACCGGCGCCGCCGCGCTCGCCCTCGCCGTCGCCGGCCGGGACGAGCAGGCCGCACGCGGCGTCGAGCCGCTGCTGCGGGCGCGGGCCGACCGCGTCCGCGACGCGCGGACGGCACGCGACCTCGATCGCGTCGCCCGCGCGTTCGCCGCTCTCGTGGCCGGGGACCTCGGGCCCGGCGCGGGCGTCGCCGACCTCGCCGCCGTCGTCGGGACCTCCGCACGCTCGCTCCAGCGGCTCTTCGCGGCGTACGTCGGTGTGAGCCCCAAGTGGGCCCTGCAGCGCCACCGCGTGCACCTCGCGGCCGACCTGCTCGCCGCCGACCCCGACCAGGACCTCGCGGCGCTCGCGAGCGCCGTCGGGTACTACGACCAGGCGCACCTCGGTACCGACTTCGCGCGCGCGACCGGGTCCACGCCCGGGGCGTACGCGCGACGCTGCGCCGCGTCGCGCGACGCGCTCGTCGGGGCGGGCGCGACGGCGCACCCCGGGTGACCGACGACGCCGTCGAGCCACCCCCGAGGCACCGCCCGGGCGCATAGACTCGCTCCGTGGCTGGCCTGATTCGACGCGAGGACGTGGAAGCCGTCCGCGACCGCGCACGGATCGACGAGATCGTCTCCGCGCACGTCACCCTCAAGACCGCGGGCGTCGGCTCGCTCAAGGGGCTGTGCCCCTTCCACGACGAGCGCTCGCCGTCCTTCCACGTGCGGCCCGGCGTGGGGCGCTGGCACTGCTTCGGGTGCGGCGAGGGCGGCGACGTCATCTCGTTCGTCCAGAAGATCGACGGCCTGACGTTCGTCGAGGCGGTCGAGTACCTCGCGGACCGCGTCGGGATCCAGCTCCGCTACGAGGACTCGGGCGGGCCGCAGCGTCCCCGCGAGGAGCCGGGCCGGCGCCAGCGGCTGCTCGAGGCGCACCGCGTCGCCGCGCAGTACTTCTCCGAGCAGCTCTTCGCGTCCGGCGCGCAGGCCGCCCGCGCGTTCCTCGCCGAACGCAGCTTCGACCGCACGGACGCCGAGCACTTCGGCGTCGGGTACGCGCCCACCGGCTGGGACAACCTGCAACGGCACCTCCAGGGGCGCGGCTTCACGCAGCCCGAGCTCGTCGCCTCCGGCCTCATGAGCCAGGGCCAGCGCGGCATCTACGACCGGTTCCGCGGGCGCCTCGTGTGGCCCATCCGCGACGTCACCGGCGAGATCGTCGGGTTCGGCGCGCGCCGCCTCTACGACGAGGACCAGGGGCCCAAGTACCTCAACACGCCCGAGACCTCGCTCTACAAGAAGTCGCACGTGCTGTACGGCATCGACCTCGCCAAGCGCGAGATCGCCAAGCAGAAGCGCGTCGTCGTCGTCGAGGGGTACACGGACGTCATGGCGGCGCACCTGTCCGGAGTGACGACCGCCGTCGCGACGTGCGGCACCGCGTTCGGCTCGGACCACGCGCGCATCGTGCGCCGTCTCCTCGGCGACACGACCGCCGGGGGCGGCATGCAGCTCGCGTCGGGCGCGTCCGTCGGGGGCGAGGTGGTGTTCACGTTCGACGGCGACGCGGCGGGCCAGAAGGCCGCCGTGCGCGCGTTCGGCGAGGACCAGCGCTTCTACGCCCAGACGTTCGTGGCCGTCGAGCCGAGCGGCATGGACCCGTGCGAGCTGCGCATGGCGCGCGGCCCCGACGCGGTGCGCGCCCTGGTCGACGGGCGCCAGCCCCTCTTCGAGTTCGTCATCCGGACGACCCTCGCGACGTTCGACCTCGACACCGCCGAGGGCCGCGTCGGTGCGCTGCGCGCCGCCGCCCCGGTCGTCGCCGGGATCCGCGACGCCGCGCTGCGTCCCGAGTACGCCCGCATGCTCGCGGGCTGGATCGGCATGGACGCCGAGCGCGTCCGGCGCGAGGTCGCCGCGGCGGCCAAGCGCGGCAGCGCGCCCGGGCCGGTCCGCACGTCGCGGCCTGACGGCGCCCGCCCCGGCGGAGAGGGCACGGAGCCCGAGCCCGCCGTCCCGGCACTCCCCGCACCCGACCCGCGCGACCCCGTGGCGCGCCGTGAGCGCCTCGCTCTCGCCGCCGTCCTGCAGTACCCCCAGCACGTCCCGCCCGTCTTCGACGACCTCGGCGAGGACGCGTTCGCCGTCCCGGCCTGGCGCGCCGTCCACGCCGCGATCCGCGCCGCGGGCGGGGTGCGCGAGGGCGCGACGCTCGGCGCCGGGCACTGGGTCGAGGCCGTCGTCGAGCAGGCCGCCGAGCCCGTGCGCGGCCTCGTGACCGAGCTCGCCGTCGCACCGCTCCCCGAGGACCGCGAGAACGTCGTCGGCGGCTACGTCGCCGGCGTCGTCCGTGGCCTCGTCGACCTCGGCCTGACCCGCCGCGTCGCCGACGCGAAGAGCCGCCTGCAGCGCCTCGACCCCGCGGCGGACCTCGCCGCATACCAGGAGGCGTTCGCCGCGCTCCTCGCGGTCGAGGCCGAGCGTCGCACGCTGCGCGAGGGCGAGATCGCCTGAGCCCTCCGGGAGGTCAGGCCGTCGCGTCCACGGTCGCGGCGGTCGTCGCCGCCCGGCGGTCGCGCGCCGCCTGCCGGTCCGGCGGCATGAGGGCCGCGAGGACGACGAGGACCGCGGCGCTCGCGGTGAGCAGGACGAACACGACGTGGATCGCGCTCATGAGGCCGGGGCCCTCGGGCGTGCCGTCGGCGCCGAGCGTGGTGCGGGCGTTGATGATCGCGCCGCAGACCGCGACGCCGACCGCGGACCCGAGCGACCGCGCGAACATGTTGGTGCCCGTCACGGCGCCGCGCTCCGTGAACGCGGCCGACGACTGGGCGGCGATGAGCGTCGGGACGGCGGTCAGCCCCATCCCGACGCCGACGACGAACATCGTCGCGGCGACCGCGACGACCGACGACGACGCGCCCAGCAGCAGCGTGAGCGACGTGCCGGCGAGGACGAGCGCCGACCCGATGACGGCGGTCCAGCGGAAGCCGATCCGCAGGTAGAGACGCCCGGCGTTCGAGGCGGAGATCGGCCAGCCGACCGTCATCGCCGCGAGCGCGAACCCCGCGACGAGCGGCCCGACGCCGAGGACCCCCTGGGCGTAGATCGGCACGTACGTGGACAGCGCGAGGACGATCACCCCGACGAGGAGCGAGACGGCCGTCGAGACGCCGATGACGCGCCGGCGCAGGATCGCGAGGTCGACCACGGGGTAGCGCGTGCGGCGCGCGTGCACCGCGAAGACGCCGAGCAGGAGGACCGCGGCACCGAGGACCGCGACCGAGGCGGGGGAGGCCCACGCCCACGTGGACCCGCCCTCGAGGAGACCGAGCAGCAGGAGCGTGCTGCCCGCGGTGAGCAGCGCCGCGCCGACGTAGTCGATGGGCTCGCGCGCACCCTCGCGGGGGGACTCGTGGTACCGGCGGTGCAGCATCCACGCGGCCAGGGCGCACAGCGGCACGTTGACGAAGAAGATCCAGCGCCAGCTGACGAACTCCGAGAACACGCCGCCCAGCGTCGGGCCGACGACGGACGAGATCGCCCACACCGACGCGAGGTAGCCCTGCGCCTTCGCGCGCTCCTCGAGCGTGTAGATGTCCGCGGCGATCGTCTGGGAGACGGGCATCACCGCACCGGCGCCCAGACCCTGGAGCACGCGGCCGGCGACGAGCGCGGGCATCGACCACGCGAACCCGCACAGCACGGACCCGAGGAAGAACAGGGCGACCCCCGCCAGCATGAGTCGCTTGCGACCGAGGACGTCGGACAACCTGCCGAAGACGGGCGTCCCGACCGCCTGCGCGAGCAGGTAGCTGGAGAAGAGCCAGGGGAGCTGCGCGAACCCACCGAGCTCGCGCGCGATCGTCGCCGACGCCGTCGCGATGATCGTCGCGTCGAGGGCGACGAGCGCGGTGGACAGCATGAGCGCGAGGAGGACGGGGCCGCGCTCGGAGCGCAGGCCGATCCCGGCGGAGGACGTCGTGGTCACGACAGACGCAAGCCTCAGGCAACGGTCCCGTATTCCCGGCCGCCCCCGCCGCGCCGCGTCGACGTGCGGGCCGGGCGGGAGAAACGACTCGGCCCCGGACCGCTGTGCGGTCCGGGGCCGAGCTCTCGAGGCTCCCGCGGTAGGACTTGAACCTACGACCGTCCGATTAACAGTCGGATGCTCTGCCAGCTGAGCTACGCGGGATCGATCATGGCTGCCACGGTGTGCACCGCAGCGACCGGGGAAAACTCTAGCAGGCTCAGAGGGGTAGTCCGGACGCCGACCGGACCCGTCCCTCGGCGGCGTCCACGCGGGCGGTGACCTCCGGGTCCGTCAGGTCGACGCCCGGGTCTGCGACGACCTGCGAGAAGAGCTCGCCGTCACCGTCCCGCCGCACGGCGACCCGGGCGGTGAGCCCTGCGGCGAACGTCACGGTCTCCGACAGGACCACCGACGACTGGACGCGCTCGCGCAGCGTCTGGGCGAGCGACGTGCGGCGCGCGTCGGCCAGCGCGAGGGCCAGGGGAGGGGCGCCGTCGACCCACGAGACCGTGATCGTGGCGGTCTCCGGCGCGTACCCCGCCCGGTCCACGTCCGACCACGGGCGTCGTGCGACCACCCTGCCCGTCGGGTCGCTCGTGAGGAGCTCGGTGCGGGTCGCGACCGCCCACGAGCCGTCGGCCAGCTCGGCCGAGGCGAGCACGCGATCGCTCGCCGGGACGTCGAGCGCGCGGCGGACCGGGTCGGGGAGCGCGGGGCGGCGGAACCAGGACACGCACCCACCGTAGCCGCTCGGTGGGTGCGGGCCGGCGCGCGAGCCGGCCGATCGGCTCTCGGTGGCTCTCCGCTGGCCGATCCTCCCGAAGGCAGCGAGCATCCGAGGGAGCGAGGTTCACGAACGAGGGGACGACCCATGATCGCAAGGACGGCTGCAGGACTCGTCACGACGATCGTCGCGCTGCTGTGCATCGTGCTCGCCGCGATGCCGAGCGCGGCCCTCTCGTACTCCTACCAGGCGGGTCACCCGATGTACTTCGGCGGTCCTCGCTCCGGCGTCCTGTGCACCGGCTCCTACACCATCACGGGGACGAGCGGGTCGTTCCCGGTGACCGCCGCGCACTGCGCCACGCCGCGAACCACGGTGTTCGGCACCGATGCGGCCTGGGGCGCCGTCGCCTACTCGAAGACGTACCCGAACACCGACACGGCGCTGGTCCGCGCCTCCGGCGGTGTGGGGCTGTACCAGGTGGTCGTCGACCCGCGCACCGGCGCGACGCCAGGTGACGGCAGGGTGACCGGCATCCTGCGGACGAACGCGCAGGTCCGGGACGCGCTGGTCGGCAAGATGGGTGCGACGAGCGGCTGGCAAGAGGGGCGGATCACCTTCTGGGGGTACCACCCGCAGTACGGCGGCGTCCTCGTCTGTCACACGGCGACGACTCTCGCCGGCGACTCCGGTGGGCCCGTGTGGCGCCTGGACGAGCACGGACTGCGGGCGGTCGGGATCACCGTCCTGCGGCTGGCGGACGGGTCCGGGGGGTGCTACCACCCGATCGACCACGTCCTGAAGGCGTGGGGCGCACGCCTGAACGTCTTCCCGAGCGGATCGGTGACCTACTCCGAGGCGACGCTCTCCGTGCCCGGCAGCCTGCCCTTCGTCAACCTCACGCTGGGAGGCGCGTCCGCCCGATCGACGCCGAGCTCTGGCGACACCCCCGGCACGCCGGGACGGGATGCGCCGACGGTGGTCGTGACCTATTGATGCGGCGTAGTGCCGCCAGACCGATCCCGGAAGCCGTGCCCCGTGCAGGACTTGAACCCGCGACCGAGAGATTATGAGTCTCCTGCTCTGACCAGCTGAGCTAACGGGGCGCGCCGGTGAGCATACCGCCGCGGGTCGTCCGGCGGGCGCAGGGATCGACGTGCGTTCCGGCGCGGGCAGCGGTCTCATGGCGTCATGACGATCCACATCAAGCGGGTGTACGAGCCGGCTGAGGACGGCGACGGGTTCCGCGTGCTCGTCGACCGGCTGTGGCCGCGCGGCGAGAGCAAGGAGAAGGCGCACGTGGGTCTCTGGCTCAAAGAGGTCGCGCCGTCCACCGAGCTGCGGCGGTGGTTCCACCACGAGGAGCGGCTGTTCGACGAGTTCGCCGAGCGGTACCGGGCCGAGCTCGACGCGAACGGCGACGCGGTGGGGGAGCTGCGGGACGTCGTCGGGCAGCACCCTGTGGTGACGCTCGTGTACGGGGCGCGCGACGAGGAGCACAACCAGGCCGTCGTGCTGCGGGACTACCTGGCCGCGACCGGCTCGTCCTGACGGGCGGGGACGTGCCCGCCCGGGCGGGCACGGTCGCGCCGGAGGTCGCGGTCGAGGGCGCGGCGCAGCCGCGGGCCGAGCGGACGCTCGACGGCGCGGTGGACCACCCAGGCGAGCGCGAGGCACGCGGTGACCGCGACGGCGAGCGTCGCGGCCCGGGACAGGTACGGGTGCACCGACTCGATCACCCACCGCCCCCACGACGCGTGCACGAGGTAGAGCGGGTAGGTGAGCGCGCCCAGCGCGGTGAGCCAGCCCCACGAGACTCGCGCGAGCGGGGTCAGCGTCGCGACGGCGACGACGGCGAAGCACAGGACGATGGCGACCCACCCGACGGCGGGGGACACGACGACGTCGGTGCTGTTCTCGATGCGGGCCGCCTGGATCCGGCCCGACACGGCGGCCGCGAGGACGACGTCGAGGGCGAGCGCGAGCCAGAGGACCGGTGACCGGCGCTCCCGCGTGAGCAGGTAGAGCACCATCCCGCCGGCGAAGAGCGGGGCGTCGGGCGCGACGAGGACGGTCGCGACGAGGCCGGAGCCCGCCTGCGTGGCGATCGCCCCCGCGACGGGCCAGAGCACGACGAACGCGAGCACCCGTGCCCGGGTGAGGCCGACGGCGACGAGCAGGCCGACGAGGACGTAGAACCGCAGCTCCGACCAGAGCGTCCAGTAGACGGCCTCGAGGTCGGGGATCCCGAACGCGCGCTGGACCATGGTGAGGTTGGCGGCCGCCTGCGGGAGGTCGACGTCGCGCCGGCCAGGGATCACGAGGACGAGCAGGGCGAGCGTGAGGAGCACGGCGGCCCAGTACGCGGGGAACAGCCGGCCGGCTCGCGAGGCGACGAAGCCGCGGACGTCGCGGCCCCAGGCCGTCATGAGGATGACGAAGCCGCTGACCACGAAGAAGAGCTGGACGCCGAACGAGCCGTACGCGGCGACGCCCTGCACGCCCGGCAGGGAGTCGCTCGTCCGCTCGCCCCACGCGTGGTGGTTGACGGCGACGAAGTGGTAGACGAGCACTGCCGCGGCGGCGGTGAACCGGAGTCCGTCGAGCACGGCGAGGCGCGGGTTCGTCGTGGGCATCCGAGGCACGTTACCAAACCGTGATCTGAGCTTCCCGAGGTCGGCGCTCGGCGTGCGTGCGGGGCGCGGTGCTGGCACTGTGTCCGGGCCGGAGAACCCGGCGGCGCGCTGGGGGCGGCGTCCCGACGACCGAGGAGGTCCAGTGGCACCGAGCATCAGCTCGACGGGCAAGGCGGCGGCACGCGGCGCGCGGGGCAGCAGGCTGCTCGAGATCCTCGCCCGTGCCGGGTACGCCGTGAGCGGCCTGCTCCACCTCGTGGTCGGGGTGCTCGCCGTGCAGGTGGCGACCGGTTCGACGTCGAGCGAGCAGGCGGACCAGACCGGCGCGCTCACCGCCATCGCGCAGACGCCGGGCGGGACCGTCCTGCTCTGGTTCGCCGTCGTGGCGTTCGCCGCGCTCGCGCTGTGGCAGCTCACCGTGGCGATCAGCGGCGCGGCCGAGACGTCCGACCGGCTCAAGGCCGCCGGCAAGGCGGTGCTCTACCTGGCGCTCGGCGTGCTCGCCGTGCAGGTCGTGAACGGGTCCGCGGGCGGCTCCGGCCAGGAGGAGAGCATGACGGCGACGCTCATGCAGAAGCCGGGCGGCGTGCTCCTCGTGGGCGCCGTCGGCGTCGGGATCGTCGCCGCAGGCGTGTACCACGTGGTGAAGGGCTGGCGGAAGAAGTTCCTCGAGGACCTCGAGGGCGGCACGGGCGGGAACGTCGGTCGCGCCGTCGTGACGCTCGGCCGGGTGGGCTACGTCGCCAAGGGGGTCGCGCTCGGCGTGCTCGGCGCGCTCTTCGTCGTGGCAGCCGTGCAGCACGACCCCGAGCAGGCGGGCGGGCTCGACGCCGCGTTCGCGACCCTCGCGGCCCAGCCGTTCGGCGCGGTGCTGCTCGTCGCCGTCGGGCTCGGCTTCGCGGCGTACGGGCTCTACTCCTTCGCTCGCGCCCGGTACGCCCGCATGTGACGCGGGCCCCAGGCGTGCGGGTCGTGGACCCGGCGGTCCGTCGTCGTGCGCATGGAAGAATGGCGCCCATGGCGATGAGAGAGATCCGGACCATCCCGGACCCCGTGCTCCGCACCCCCTGCGACGAGATCACCACCATCGACGACCGTGTGCGCTCGCTCGTCGCGGACCTCGTCGAGACCGTCGACCACGAGGGCCGCGCGGGCCTCGCCGCCAACCAGATCGGCGTGAACCTGCGGGCCTTCTCGTGGAACATCGACGACGAGATCGGGTACGTGCTCAACCCGCGCATCGTCGAGCTCTCCGACGACTACCAGGACGGTGACGAAGGCTGCCTCTCCGTCCCCAACCTCTGGTACCCGACGCGGCGCGCCTGGTACGCGCGCGTCGTGGGGACGGACCTCGACGGCAACGAGGTCGTCGTCGAGGGCACCGAGCTCATGGCGCGCTGCCTGCAGCACGAGTGCGACCACCTCGACGGGATGCTGTACCTGGACCGGCTCGACCGTTCCGTGCGCAAGAAGGCGATGCGGGAGCTGCGCGAGCACCTGTGACGACGCGCGGCGCCTGACGACCTCCGGGCTCGCCCGGCGAATCTGTCGCGCGAACGCGCCGGATCGTGCAAGATGGGCACAAGACACGCCGCGACGTACCGTGTGACGTGCTGTGACACCACCCTCGGTGAGGACGTTGGGGAAGACGCAACCTCGACCTAGGGAGGCAGACATGGCCGGTGCCATCACCCGCGGTGTTCTTTACGTGCACTCAGCACCGCGTGCTCTGTGCCCGCACATGGAGTGGGCCGCGGGCAACGTCCTCGGCGTGCGCGTGTCGCTCGACTGGACCGAGCAGCCCGCCGCGCGCGGCCTCTACCGGGCCGAGTACTCGTGGCAGGGCCCGCAGGGCACGGGCGCCAAGCTCGCCTCCGCGCTGCGCGGCTGGTCCCACCTGCGCTACGAGGTCACCGAGGAGCCCAGCCACGGGGTCGACGGCGGCCGGTGGTCGCACACTCCCGACCTCGGCATCTTCTACGCCCAGACCGACGTGCACGGCAACATCGTGGTCCCCGAGGACCGGATCCGCGCCGCGCTGGAGCAGGTGAGCGAGCCCTGGGCCATGCGAGACGCGCTGCACCTGGCGCTCGGCAAGGCGTGGGACGACGAGCTCGAGCCGTTCCGCTACGCCGGTGCCGGCGCCCCGGTGCGCTGGCTCCACCGCGTCGGCTGACGCCGCGCCTCCACCACCCCCACGACACGACCGAGGGCGCCTGCCGGGAGATCCCGGCAGGCGCCCTCGGTCGTGGTGCGCCTAGCCCGCGCGGCGTGCGCGGTGCGCGCGCAGGCGGACGACGGCGCCGGTGGCCACGAGCAGCAGCGCCGCGACCAGGAACAGGCCCAGGTCGTCGGTGCCGGTCCGGGCGAGGTAGTCCGACCCGCTCCCGTTGCCCGCGTGGGTGGAGCCGGAGCCGGAGCCGGGGCCGGAGCTGCCCGGTCCGTCGCCGCCCGTGGGCGTGAGGTAGACCTCGAACGACGCGACCGTGGAGTCGCCGACGTCGACGCTCGTCGCCGTGCCCGTGTGCGGTCCGACCTCGAAGTCGGCCGGGACGACGAACGTCCAGCTGACCTGGCCGCTCGCGTCGGCGGTCGCCACCGGAAGGATCAGCGGCTCCGAGTTGATGACGGCCTGGACCGACTCGCCCGGCTCGAAGCCCGACGCGACGAACGTCTGCTCCGCGCCGCGCAGCACGCGAGGCGTGACGAACGACGACACCAGGGCCCTGTCACCGGCGGCGACGACCGTGAGCGGCGCCTCCGCCTCGTTCCCGGCGTCGTCGGACGCGTGCACGGTGTAGTCGCCCGGCGTCGCGTCGTCGGGCACCGTGATCGGGGTGGTGAAGCTCCCCGTGTCGTCGGTCTCCACGTCGACCGTCGCGACGACGTCGCCGTCCTCGTCGACCAGGTCGACCGTGACCGTGGTGTTCGGCGGCCAGCCCTCCCCCGTCACGGTGACCTCGTCGCCGGGGTTCGCCGTGGTCGGGTCGACCGTGACGGTCGGCTCGGACACCCCGACGCCCCCGACGCCGAGCGGGGTCTCCGCTTCGGTGGAAGTGGTGTCGTCGATGCCGACGACGGTGTAGTCGCCGGGGGTGGTGCCCTCGGGGACGGTGACCGGTGTCGTGAACGCCCCGTCGCCGTCGGTCGCGACGTCCTCGACGGTGGCGATGACGGTGCCGGAGCCGTCGCGGATCTCGACGGTGACCGTGGCGTCCGGGGTGTAGCCCGTGCCGTCGACGGTGACCTCGTCACCGGGGTTGGCGGTGGCCGGGTCCACGGTGAGTGCGGGCTCGATCGCCGCAGCTTCCACGACCAAGGGCGTCTCGGCCTCGGTGGAGGTCGTGTCGTCGACGCCGACGACGGTGTAGTCGCCCGGTGTCGTGTCGACCGGGACGGTGATGGGGCTGGTGAAGCCGCCGTCGCCGTCGGTCGGGACGTCGGTGAGCGTGGCGACGACGGTGCCGCTCGTGTCCCGGACCTCGACCGTGACCGTCGAGTCGGGCGTGTAGCCCGTGCCCGTGACGGTCGTCGGGGTGCCTGCCGGAACGGTGGTCGGGTCGACGGTCACCGCCGGGGTGAGGGCGGCTGCCTCGACGGTGAGCGGGGTCTCCGCCTCGGTCGAGGTCGTGTCGTCGATGCCGACGACGGTGTAGTCGCCGGGGGTGGTGCCCGCGGGGACGGAGATCGGGGTGGTGAAGTTCCCGTCGCCGTCGGTGGGGACGTCGCCCAGGGTGGCGACGACCGCTCCGCTCTCGTCGCGGATCTCGACGGTGACGGTCGAGTCGGGGGTGTACCCCGTGCCGTCGACGGTGACCTGGTCACCCGGAACGGCCGTCGTCGGGTCGACCGTCACCGCCGGGGTGAGGGCGGCTGCCTCGATGGTGAGCGGGGTCTCCGCCTCGGTGGTGGTGGTGTCGTCGATGCCGACGACGGTGTAGTCGCCGGGGGTGGTGTTCGCGGGGACGGTGATGGGCGTCGTGAAGCCGCCGTCACCGTCGGTCGGGACGTCGCTCAGGGTGGCGACGACGGTGCCAGTCGTGTCCCGGACCTCGACCGTGACCGTCGAGTCGGGCGTGTAGCCCGTGCCCGTGACGGTCGTCGGGGTGCCTGCCGGAACGGTGGTCGGGTCGACAGTCACCGCCGGGGTGAGGGCGGCTGCCTCGACGGTGAGCGGGGTCTCCGCCTCGGTCGAGGTCGTGTCGTCGATGCCGACGACGGTGTAGTCGCCGGGGGTGGTGCCCGCGGGGACGGAGATCGGGGTGGTGAAGTTCCCGTCGCCGTCGGTGGGGACGTCGCCCAGGGTGGCGACGACCGCTCCGCTCTCGTCGCGGATCTCGACGGTGACCGTCGAGTCGGGGGTGTAGCCCGTGCCGTCGACGGTGACGTCGTCACCGGGGTTGGCGGTGGTCGGGTCGACCGTCACGGAGGGCGTGAGCGCAGCCGCCGTCACGGCGAGAGCCGTCTCGGCCTCGGTGGAGGTGGTGTCGTCGATGCCGACGACGGTGTAGTCGCCCGGGGCGGTGTCCACGGGGACGGTGACGGGAGTGGTGAAACCGCCGTCGGCGTCGGTGGGGACGTCGGTCAGTGTGGTGATGACCGTGCCCTCGCCGTCGCGGATCTCGACCGTGACCGTGGAGTCCGGCGTGTAGCCCGTGCCGGTGACGGTCGTCGGCGTGCCTGCCGGGATGGACGCCGGGTCGACGGTCACCGCCGGGGTGATCGCCGCGACCGTCGAGCCACGGACGGTCGCCGACGCGAGGTGGAGCTCCGCGAGGCCCGTGCCCGTCCCGACCTCGAGGATCGACAGGGTCAGGGCGCGCTGCGTGAACGTCGCGTCGGCGACGGACGGCTCGGGCTCCTGGACGTTGACGACGAGGCTCACGACCTCCGTGAGGATCTCGAAGACCGGCGAGAGCGCGGTGAGCACGGGACCGGTGACCTCCGACGTGATCGTCCCGGCGAGCGTGCTCACCAGTCCGGTCCCGTCGGCGAACAGCACCGTGTCGAGCGGACCGGCCAGCGCGCTGACGAGGTCGCCCAGCGGGAGCGTGAGCGGCACGCCGGTGAGCGCGATCGTGATGGTGGCGTCGGCGGGGTCGACCGTCCCGTCGACCACGTCGCCGACGGTCGTGTCGAGGTTGATGGCCAGGTTGAGGAGGTCCGGGGCGAGGGGCACCGGGTTGTCGACGACGGCCTCGACCGTCAGCGTCAGGCTCGCGGCGTGCAGCGCCGTGTCGACCGCTCCGACGAGCGCTGTCGTGAGGTCGTCGAGGGCCGCGCTGAGCCCGTCGAGGATCGCGTTGATCGCGGCGTCGTCGAGGACCTCGGTGTTGGGGTCGAACCCGTTCAGCGACCCGGTGCCGCCGAGGATCGTGTCGAGGTCGACCGTCACGGTCCCGTCGCCGACGTTGATCACGACGCCTTCGTCGCCGAAGTCCTGGTCGAGCACGGGCGCCAGGGCGCTGTCGAGGTCGACGTCGATCGCGACCGTGGGTTCGAGGTCCCCGCCGAGGACGGTCAGCACCTGGGCGAGCGCTCCGATCCCGTTCAGCGCCTGGGCGAGCAGCCCGTCGGTCCCGACGAGCTGTCCGACGGCGCCGTCCACGAGCGGGACGACCTCGTCGTCGACCGCCGTGGCGATGCCCGAGACGGCCGGGCTGTCGAGCGTGAGGGTCGCACCGGCGATCTGGTAGTCGCCGGTCGGTGCCGCGCCGCCAGTCGCCTCCGCCGTCGCGGACAGCGCGCCGAGCGACAGGTCGAGGTCCGCGACGACCGACTCGAAGCCGGGGCCGAGGAGCTGTGTGAGGTTGAGCTGCGCGTCGGACGGGAACTCCTCGCTGCCGCCGACCGAGATCGCGCCCTGGTCCGAGACCGCGCCCGAGGCGGCCCGTGCGGAGCCGTCGTCGTTCGCCTCGCCGTACTGGTTGACCGCACCGAGCTGCAGGATGCCGTTCGGACCCAGCAGCTGCAGGGTGCCCGTCAGGTCGATCCCGAGCGACTGGAAGACCGTGGCGGCCAGGGGGTTCGTGACGACCGGGTTCGCCCCGGACGGGTTCTCGGCCACGGCACCATCCAGCGCCGCGATCGTCGCGAGGTCGAGCCCGGCGACGGTGCCGCTGAGGAACTGCCCGCTGCCCTCCGAGTCGTCCGTCGGGGCGGCGGTCGCGGCGATCCCTCCCGCGAAGGTCAGGGCGCCGACGACACCCCCTACCGCCGCGAGCGCCGTCGCTCGCCTCCAGCGGGGTGGTGCCTGGGTGGAGAGATGTCTCGCCGTTCGGGTCACGTGCCTGTCCTTCCGCTCGCCTGCCTCGAGGTGGTGATGTGGCAGGCGCCACATCACGCCCACAGGGTCGGCGATGGGACGGAGGCGTGCTCGACGGGTGACAGGAGGCGCGGGGTGAAAGCCGACGGGCGGCGGCAGGGCGGGGTGCTGCGTCCGGATTTGGCGCGGCTTGTCCGGACAAAAGGGATGGGTGAAATCGCAACGATCTGGACGATCGTCCATCTCAGGAGCCGAGACCTCGGCGTCCGGATCGTCCGGCCTCCGGCGCGCACGAGCCCCGGGGCGACGGCCGCTCGGCCGTCGCCCCGGGGCTCGAGGAAAGGCTGCTCAGACGCTCGCGACCGCGAGCGCGACGTTGTGGCCGCCGAACCCGAACGAGTTGTTCACCGCCACGATGTCGCCCGTCGGGAGCGGCGCCGGGGTGTCGCGCACGAGCGGCACCTGGAGCTCCGGGTCGGGGTTCGCGACGTTGATCGTCGGGGGAGCGAGGCGCTCGGCGACCGCCTTGATCGTGAAGATCGACTCCAGCGCGCCCGCGCCACCGAGGAGGTGCCCGGTCATCGACTTGGTCGCCGACAGCAGCACGTGGTCCGTGTCGGGGCCCAGGAGGGAGCGGATCGAGCGGGTCTCCGTGAGGTCGCCCACCTTGGTCGAGGTCGCGTGCGCGTTGACGTGCACGACGTCGCGCCCGGTCACCCCGGCCTCCTCGATCGCACGGCGCATCGCGGCGACCTGGCCGCGACCGTCCGGGTCGGGAGACGTGATGTGGTACGCGTCGGAGGACAGGCCGACGCCGGCGAGCCGCGCGTACACGCGGGCGCCGCGCGCGGCGGCGTGCTCCGCGCTCTCCAGGACGACGACGCCCGAGCCCTCGCCGATGACGAAGCCGTCGCGGTCGACGTCGTAGGGGCGCGACGCGCCCTGCGGGTCGTCGTTGCGCAGCGAGAGCGTGCGCGAGGCGGCGAAGGCCGCGATAGGCATGGGGTGGATCGTCGCCTCGGTGCCGCCCGCGACGACGACGTCCGCGCGGCCCGCGCGGATCATGTCGACGCCGTAGCCGATCGCCTCGGCCCCGGACGCGCACGCCGAGACGAGCGCGTGGGCGCCTGCGCGGGCGCCGAGCTCGAGCGACACGTAGGCGGTGGGGGAGTTGGGCATGAGCATGGGCACGGTCATGGGGAGCATGCGGCGGGCGCCGCGCTCGCGCAACGTGTCCCAGCCGTCCAGCGTGGTCCAGATGCCGCCGATGCCGGACGACACGACGGTGCCGAGCCGGTCGCCGTCGACCTCGGGGCTGCCCGCGTCGGCCCACGCCTCGCGCGCGGCGATGATGGCGTACTGCGTGGACGGGTCCATGCGCTTGATCTCGGGACGCGCGAGGACCTCGGCGGGGTCCACCTTGAGGGTCGCGGCGAAGGTCACCGGGATCTCGTAGCGCTCCGCCCAGTCGTTGTCGAGGGTGCGGGCGCCGGACTCGCCGGCGAGCGCCGCGGCCCAGGTCGAGGGCACGTCGCCGCCGAGCGGCGTGGTGGCGCCGAGGCCGGTGACGACGACTTCAGTAGCGGCGGACATGGTGCTCCTCGGGTGGGGTGAGGCGGGGGCGGGAGGACGGGCGGGCCGGCGTGGGTGACGCCGACCCGCCCGCAGGCCTGCGGGGCAGGCGGGGCGTGCTCAGGCCTGGGCGCCCGTGATGAAGGACACGGCGTCGCCGACCGTCGTGAGGTTCTTGACCTCGTCGTCCGGGATGCGGACCCCGAACTTGTCCTCGGCGTGCGTGACGATCGTCATCATCGACAGCGAGTCGATGTCGAGGTCGTCGGTGAAGGACTTCTCGAGCGCGACGGCGTCGGTCGGCAGACCCGTCTCCTCGGCGACGATCTCGGCGAGGCCGGCGAGGACTTCCTGCTCGGTGTAAGCCATGGTTTCTCCTTGTCGTGGGGCCGGCGGCGACCGGTCCCGGTGGCGGTGCCCGGTGGGTGTCCCGGGCGGTACAGCGGTAGACGGTGCGTGCGACGGACGGGTCCGCCGACGGCGTGGGTCCCCCCGCGTGGGGAGGGCGGCCGTCCGTCCAGGGTGATTCTCCCTTACGGCAGGACGACCACCTGCGCGGCGTAGACGAGCCCGGCGCCGAACCCGATCTGGAGCGCGAGGTCTCCGGAGCGGACCTGGCCCTCGTCGAGCAGACGACGCGTGGCGAGCGGGATCGAGGCGGCCGACGTGTTGCCGGTCTCTGCGATGTCGCGGGCGACCGCGACGGTGTCGGGGAGCTGGAGCTGCTTGATCATCTGGTCGATGATGCGCATGTTCGCCTGGTGCGGCACGAAGGCGCCGATGTCGCCGGGCGTGACCCCGGCCTCGGCCATGGCCTTGGCCGCGACGGGCGCCATCTGGAACGCGGCCCACTTGAAGACGCTCTGCCCGTCCTGGCGCAGCGTGGGCCAGCCGAGCGACGGGTCCTCGCGCAGGTCCGACCAGGCGTGCGTCTGGCGGATCGCCTGGGCCTTGCCGCCGTCGGACCCCCACACGGTGGGGCCGATGCCGGGGGTGTCCGACGGGCCGACGATCGCGGCGCCCGCGCCGTCGCCCAGGAGGAACGAGATCGACCGGTCGGTCGGGTCGATGAAGTCGCTCATCTTCTCCGCGCCGACGACGAGCACGTGCGTCGCGGTGCCGGCGCGCACGAGGGCGTCGGCCTGCGCGATCGCGTACGCGTACCCGGCGCACGCGGCGGAGACGTCGAACGCGGCGGCGGGCGTGGCCCCCAGGCGCTCGGCGAGCACCGCGGCGGCCGCGGGCGTCTGGTGGAAGTACGTGACCGTGGAGACGATGACGGCGTCGATGTCCGAGCCCTGGAGCCCGGCGCGGGCGAGCGCGTCGAGCGCCGCGGCCTCGGACAGGTCGAGCACGTCGACCTCGGCCCCGGCGCGACGGCGCGTCACGATCCCGGTGCGCTGGCGGATCCACTCGTCGGACGAGTCGATCGGCCCGGCGACGTCGTCGTTCGTGACGACGTTCTCGCCGCGCACGCCCCCGATCGCGAGGATCCGCGAGTACGCCGGGCCGGTGGCCTGGCGCAGCGTCACGCCGCTCACGCGTCGTCGCCCGGGGCGGGCGCGCCGCCCACGACGGAGTGGCGGGCGATCAGGTCGCGGGCCGCCTCGACGTCGTCGGGCGACTTCACGGCCACCGACTCCACGCCCTTGAGCGTGCGGCGCGCGAGGCCCGTGAGGACGCCGCCCGGCGCGAGCTCGAGGATCGCGGTGACGCCCAGCTCGGCGAGCGTCTCCTGGCACAGGTCCCAGCGCACGGGTGCGGCGATCTGCGCGGTGAGGCGCCGGACGACGTCGCGCGCCTTGCCGGACGTGCTGCCCTCGATGTCGATGGTCGCGTACGACTCGCCGTCGGCGTTCGAGAGGAACGGCAGGCGCGGGTCGGCGACGTCCCACGACGCGGCGACCGGCTCGAACTCCTCGAGCGCGGGCTGCATGAACGGCGTGTGGAACGCCCCGGCGACCTGGAGCGGGATGACGCGCGCCTTGGCGGGCGGGTTCTCGGCGAGGGCCGCGAGGTGGTCGAGCGCGCCGGCGGCGACGACCTGGCCGCCGCCGTTGACGTTGGCGGGCCACAGGTGCGCGGCCTCGATCGCGGCGAGCACCTCCTCGGGGTCGCCCCCGACGACCGCGCTCATGCCCGTGGGCGTCGCGGCGGCGGCCGCGGCCATGGCGCGCGCGCGGTGCGCGACGAGCCCGACCGCGCCGACGTCGGTCAGCGCGCCCGCGACCGCGGCGGCGGCGAGCTCGCCCACCGAGTGGCCCGCGGTCACGTCGACGACGTCCGCGGTGTCCCGGCCGTCGAGGATCGCCCGCAGCGCGACGAGCGACGACGCGACGATGAGCGGCTGGGCGACCGCGGTGTCACGGATCGTGTCGGCGTCGGACTCCGTCCCGTGCGCGCGCAGGTCGAGGCTCGCGGCCTCGCCGAACGCGGCGACCTGGTCGGCGACGCCGGGCAGCTCGAGCCAGGGGGCGAGCATTCCGGGGGACTGGGAGCCCTGTCCAGGGCACAAGACGGCGAGCACCCGTCAACTGTGCCGTCCCGGGGCTCTCGTGCCACGTCACGACCCGCACCAACCTTGCGGAGGGTGATTGTGCCGAACCTACAAGGGTGCCGAGAGCGGGCGCGTCCGCCGGTCCCCGCGCACGAGTGGGCTCAGCGCGTCGTGGAGAGCTGCCCGAGCGCGAGCGCGACCTGCAGGACGAACGACTCGCGCGCGTCGAGCGGGTCCCACCCGGTGATCTCGGAGACCTTGCGCAGGCGGTAGCGCACCGTGTTGGGGTGCACGTACAGCGAGCGGGCGGCCGCCTCGAGCGACCGGCCCGTGCCCAGATAGGCCGACAACGTCTCGAGCACCGACCCCGTCGCCTCCGCGAGCGGCCGGTACGCCTGCGCGACGAGCGTGCGGCGCGCGGTCGTGTCGCCCGTGAGCACGCGCTCCGGCAGCAGGTCGTCGGCGAGGACCGGGCGCGGCGCCTGGGGCCACGCCGGCGCGGCGCGCAGGCCCGCGAGCGCCGCCTGGGCGGAGCGCGCCGCCTCCTCCAGGCCGGGGACGGTCGGGCCGATGACGACGGGACCGGGCCCGAACCGCGGCAGGAGCGACGCGGCCGCGGCCTGCAGGTCGCCCTCCCCGCCGAGCACGAGCACGAGGCGGTCGCCGTGGATGCCCACGAGCGCGTCGCCCGCCGCGCGCCGCGTCGCGCGCCGCAGCTCGGCCGTGCGCACCTCGTCGAGCGTCGAGGCGATCGTGCCCGCCATGACCAGGGTCGGGCCGTGCCCGCCCCAGCCGAGCGCCGAGACGCGCGAGCGCAGCGAGTCGTCGCCGTCGCCGCGGATCAGCGCGTCGACCACGAGGGCCTCGAGACGCGCGTCCCACGCGCCGCGCACCTCGGCGGCGCGCGCGTAGACCTCGGCGGCGGAGAACGCGACCTCGCGCGAGTAGCGCAGGACCGCCTCCCGCAGGTCGCGCTCGCCCCCGGGGGCCGCGAGCTGGTCGGAGTACGCCTCGACGACCTCGACGACGATGCGGACCAGCTGGAGCGTGTTCTGCAGGGAGATCGAGCGCGTCAGCTCGGGGGGCGCGGCCGCGAAGATGTCGCTCACGCCGTGCGGCGGGGCCAGCGGGTCCGCGTACCAGGTGACGAACGCGGTGATGCCGGACTGCGCCACGAGCCCCACGTACGAGCGGTCCTCGGCCGGCAGCTCGCGGTACCACGGGATCTCGTCGTCCAGGCGTCGCAGCGCGGCCGACATGAGCAGGCCGCTCCCGTCGCGCAGGCGCTGGAGGTTGTCCGCGTTGCCCGTCGGGCCGCTCGGGGCGGACGCGCTCGCGGGCGTCCTGGGGGTGGCCGTCACGCGCCGAGCATACGGTCCGTGCTTGTGGACAGTCCACAAATGCGCTCGTGCACGCGAGGCTCGACGGCGCCCGACCCGGGCCGCTGGGTGAGCGTCCGGACGACCCGCTAGGGTCGGGACATGGCCCTCATGCCCCGACTCCGACAGCTCATGCGTCGGCCGACGTCCGCGTCGACCGTCGGCACGCGCCGCCCGCGGTCCGGGGAGAAGCGCGGGGACACGGTCCACGAGGACGCGCTGCGGGCGATGCTCGTCGACGACCCCAACGACGAGCGCGCGTTCCGGGCGCTCGCCGAGCTGGTCCGGCGCCGCGCCGCCGAGGGCCCGGCCACCGACGACCCGCTCGCCGCACCCGTGGACGACACGGAGAAGCAGCGCGCCGCCGACCTCGCGGTCTGGGCGCTCGCGGAGGAGCTCGCCGGGCACCCCAAGGGGTGGTACCCCCTGGTCGAGCTCGGGCGCCTGTCCCTCGACGACGACCAGGAGGCCGCGCTGCGCCGGTTCGCGACGGCCGCCGAGCGCGACCCGTCGGGGCGTGCGCTCGCGCAGTCGATGGAGGTGCTGCGCACGGCGGGCCTGCCGGTCGAGGCGCTGGGCCTGGGCGTCGGGCACTGGCGCGCGCGCGAGCACGAGCCCGAGGTCGGGCGCCAGCTCGTCCTCGCCGCGATCGACGCCGACCGTCCCCTCGAGGCACGGCACCACCTGGAGTCGCTCGTCGAGTACGGCGACCCCCAGGGCGTGGCGTCCCTGCGCGCGGACCTCGAGCGCACCGTCGCGCAGGCCGAGCAGCACCGCGCCGGCACCTGACCACCCCCCCGGGCGAGGATGCGGCGGGACCGCTGCCGCGCCGTCGGGCCGCCCACCTGCCCGTACGACGACGGCCGGCCGCCCCGCAGGGTGACCGGCCGACGTCGTGCTACCGGGCGGGGACCGTCAGGCCTCGCCGCCCGCGTTGCCGGACGTGCCGGCGGTGACGTCCATGAGGCGGTACTTCTCGATCGCCTGGGCGGACGCGTCCGCGGGGACCTTGCCCTGCTTGGCGAGCGCCTGCAGCGTGCGCACGACGACGGACGGGCCGTCGATCTTGAAGTGCCGGCGGGCCGCCGCGCGCGTGTCTGAGAACCCGAAGCCGTCGGCCCCGAGCACCTCGTAGTCGCCCGGGACCCACTTGCGGATCTGGTCGGGCACGAGGTGGTCGTAGTCGCTCGTCGCGACGAACGGGCCCTCGAGGCCGGACAGCTTCTCGGTCACGTACGCGACGCGCGGCTCGGCGGCCGGGTCGAGGAACGCGGCCTGGTCGGCGGCGAGGCCGTCGCGGCGCAGCTCGTTCCAGCTCGTCACGCTCCACACGTCGGCCGCCACGCCCCAGTCGTCGTGGAGGAGCTGCTGCGCCTCCAGCGCCCACGGGACTCCCACGCCCGAGGCGAGGATCTGGGCGCGCGGCCCGTCGCCCTCGCCGACGGAGAGGCGGTGGATGCCCTTGAGGATGCCCTCGACGTCCACGTCCTCCGGCTCGGCCGGCTGGACCATCGGCTCGTTGTACACCGTGAGGTAGTACATGACGTTCTGGTCGCGCCCGTCCGCGCCGACGCCGTGCTCGCCGGGGCCGAACATGCGCTCGATGCCGTCGCGCACGATGTGGCGGATCTCGTACCCGTAGGCCGGGTCGTACTGGACCATGGCCGTGTTCGTGCCCGCGATGAGCGGCGAGTGGCCGTCGGCGTGCTGCAGGCCCTCGCCGGTCAGCGTCGTGCGGCCCGCGGTCGCCCCGACGATGAACCCGCGGGTGAGCTGGTCGCCCGCCGCCCAGAACTGGTCGCCCGTGCGCTGGAAGCCGAACATCGAGTAGAAGATGTAGAACGGCACCATGATCTCGCCCTGCGTGGCGTAGGACGTGCCGACCGCCTGGAACGCGGACGCGGAACCGGCCTCGTTGATGCCGGTGTGCATGATCTGGCCGGCCTCGGACTCCTTGTAGCTCAGCATGAGCTCCCGGTCCACGGCGAGGTAGTGCTGGCCCTGGGTGTTGAAAATCTTCGCCGACGGGAAGATCGAGTCCAGGCCGAACGTACGCGCCTCGTCGGGGATGATCGGCACGATGCGCTTGCCGAACTCCTTGTCCTTGATGAGGTCCTTGAGGAGCCGGACGAACGCCATCGTGGTGGCGATCTCCTGCTGGCCAGAGCCCTTCTTGAGGATCTCGTAGGACTTGTCGCCTGGCAGCGTGATCGGCTTGGGCGACGAGCGGCGCTCCGGCACGAACCCGCCGAGCTGCTGACGACGACCGAGGAGGTACTGGATCTCCGGCGCGTCGGGGCCCGGGTGGTAGTACGGGGGCTCGTACGGGTTGGCGTCGAGCTCCTCGTCCGTGATCGGGATGCGCAGCGAGTCGCGCAGCGTCTTGAGGTCGGCGAGGCCGACCTTCTTCATCTGGTGGGTCGCGTTGCGCCCGGCGAAGGTCGAGCCGAGGCCGTAGCCCTTGACCGTGTGCGCGAGGATCACGGTCGGCTGGCCCGTGTGGGCGCGTGCCGCCGCGTACGCCGCGTAGATCTTGCGGTAGTCGTGGCCGCCGCGCTTGAGGTTCCAGATGTCGTCGTCGGTCATGTTCTCGACGAGCTGCTTGGTCCGCGGGTCGCGGCCGAAGAAGTGCTCGCGGATGAACGCGCCGGACTCCGCACGGTACGTCTGGTAGTCGCCGTCGGGCGTGACGTTCATGAGGTTGACCAGGGCGCGGTCCTTGTCCGCGTTGAGCAGGACGTCCCACTCACGGCCCCAGATGACCTTGATGACGTTCCAGCCCGCACCCCGGAACTGCGCCTCGAGCTCCTGGATGATCTTGCCGTTGCCGCGCACCGGGCCGTCGAGGCGCTGGAGGTTGCAGTTCACGACGAACGTCAGGTTGTCGAGCTGCTGCTGCGCCGCGAGCTGGAGCATGCCGCGCGACTCCGGCTCGTCCATCTCGCCGTCGCCGAGGAACGCCCACACGTCCTGCTGCTCCGTGTCGCGGATCCCGCGGTTGTGCAGGTACTTGTCCGTCCACGCCTGGTAGATCGCGCTCGCCGGGCCGAGACCCATGGAGACCGTGGGGTACTCCCAGAAGTCGGGCATGAGGCGCGGGTGCGGGTACGACGGCAGGCCGCCGCCCGCGTGCGACTTCTCCTGGCGGAACCCGTCGAGCTGGTCCGCCGAGAGGCGACCCTCGAGGAACGCGCGCGCGTACACGCCGGGGGAGGCGTGGCCCTGGAAGTAGACCTGGTCGCCGCCGCCGGGGTGGTCCTTGCCGCGGAAGAAGTGGTTGAGGCCCACCTCGTACAGTGTCGCCACCGACGCGTAGGAGGAGATGTGACCGCCGACGCCGATGCCGGGGCGCTGCGCGCGCGTCACCATGACGGCCGCGTTCCAGCGGATCCACGAGCGGTAGCGGCGCTCGAGCGCCTCGTCGCCGGGGAAGTAGGGCTCCTCGTGCACACCGATCGTGTTCACGTAGGGCGTGGTGAAGGAGGTCGGGACGGCGACGTTGCGCTCCCGGGCCCTCTTGAGCAGGTTCAGCAGGACGTAGCGGGCGCGCGGGCCCCCGCGGTCGTCGATCAGGCCGTCGAGGGCCTCGACCCACTCGCCGGTCTCGGCGGGGTCGAAGTCCGGAACCTGGCTGAGCAGACCGTTGATCAGCGGTCCGGTCTCGTCGTACGAAGCCACCAGCAACCTCATATCTCGTCGGATGCCGGGCGCACGGCCGCGCGGTACACGGCCGACACCCGTCTTGGGGCCACTCCGGGCACGCGGCCGCGGCCGCTGGTGGCGACCGCGCCTCTTCACGAGACCAGGGTGGTCTACCCATTGTGTTCACAACGCGCGCGTAAGTCACACCATCGGGTGGTCAAGAGGGCGTGATTTCGGCGACACGGCCCCGCAGGGAGGCTTCCCGGCGTCGTGCGGGTACGGTGCCCGACGACGGGCCGGGTGCCACGTACCGGACCGGGCGTCCGTGGCGGGACCTTGCCAAGCAACGGATCCTCCGGTGGGCTACCTTTGCCAGACACGGCAGGTCGTCGTGCGCGCGGGCGTCCGCCCGCGCGTCGGGCCCGCCGCACGGACGCACAGGACGAGGAAAGGAACGACACGACAGTGACCGAGACCGCAGGACCCATCGGGGCGGACCGCCTGGGGTTCGCGCCCGGCAACGTGGTGCAGGAGTTCGGCTGGTCGGAGGACGTCGACGACGACCTGCGCGGTGAGCTCGAGCAGCTCGTCGGCGGCGAGCTCGTGGACGAGGACTACGACGACGTCACGGACGGTGTGATCGTCTGGTACCGCGAGGACGACGGCGACCTCACCGACCTGCTCGTGGACGTCCAGACCGTGCTCGACGACGGCGGCCTCATCTGGGTGCTCACGCCCAAGCCGGGACGGTCGGGGCACGTGGGCCACAACGACATCCAGGAGGCCGCGACCACGGCCGGGCTGCACGCGACGAGCACGTTCGCCATCGCGCCCGACTGGTCCGCGACGAAGCTCGGGACCCGTGGCCGCGGTCGCTGACGAGGGCGTCGCCGACCTCCGGGCCGCGCCGCCCGGGCCGGGCGACCCCGCACCCGACTTCACGCTGCCCGACACGCACGGCACCCCCGTCCACCTCGCCGACCTGCGCGGCGGGCCGGTGCTGCTCGTGTTCTACCCGTTCGCGTTCTCCGGGATCTGCACGGGCGAGCTCTGCGAGCTGCGCGACAACCTCGAGGACTTCGAGGCCGCCGGCGTCACGCTGCTGGGCATCTCGTGCGACTCGGTCTTCACGCAGAAGGCGTGGGCGGCCCAGGAGGGCTTCGAGTTCGACCTCCTCTCCGACTTCTGGCCCCACGGCGACGTCGCCCGGGCCTATGACGTGCTGGACGAGGAGAACGGCCTCGCACTGCGCGGCTCCTTCCTGCTCGACGCCGACGGGATCGTGCGCTGGTCCGTCGTCAACCCGCGCGGGCAGCGCCGCGACCTCGACGGCTACCGGCGGGCGCTGGAACAGCTCTGACGCTGCGCGCCGCGCGGTGGGGGGCCTCACCGGGCGCGAGGGCAGACGGCGGTCCTCGTGTCGGGTCGTGGCGCCGCGGTGTGGCCGGTGGCGAGGTCCCGACCCGGTAGGCTGTGCTCCGCTGTTCCAGGGCCTGTAGCTCAGCTGGTTAGAGCGCCACGCTTACACCGTGGATGTCGGGGGTTCGAGTCCCTCCGGGCCCACCACCAGGGGTGTTTCCTCTCTGACCTGCACGTTTGCTGATGGGCTTCGTGGACCCTCGCGGACCGAAAAGGACCCTCGTGGGGCTCTACAGCCCCGCCACAGCCCCGCCACAGCCCCACGGGACTCGCGACATCCACCGCGCACCTACCGTCTGGAAGGCGGTGGTGACCGTGCCTAAGGGTGGCTTTGGCTCCGTTGAGTCTCGGCGCAGCAAGACCAACAACAAGATCATCGGTGCCCGGGCTCGCTACTGGGGACCGGACGGCAAGCGGTACACCCGGACGTTCGGCGACAAGCTCTCCGCGCAGATCTGGCTCGTGGAGGAGCGCAAGCTCGTCGACCGCAGCGAGTGGCGTCCGCCGAACCAGCGCGAGGTCGTGCGCAAGCTGACGCTGTCGGCGTGGGCCTCGGAGTACGTCGAGTCGCGGACGCTGGCTCCCGCGACGCGCCGCAACTACGTCCGGTGGCTGGCGGTGTATGTCGAGCCGTCGATCGGGCGCAACTACTTGCTCTACGGCATCGCGCGCACGCACCTCGTCGCACTGGCCAAGACAGTTCCGGCGACCAGCCTGACCGACTACTGGTTCGTGCTGCAGGTCCTCGACTCGCTGCACGACCCGATGAACCGGCCCTCAGCCGAGCAGCCGGCCACGAGCTCCCCGCCCGTGCACTACGCGGCGGCCCGCGCCGCAATCACCGCGCTCTGCGCGTTCGATCTGGACAACCGCGCCGTCCTCTCGATCCGGGATGTCCTCGACCGCGAGTGGGAGAACAACCCCGAACACACCTCCCACCCGGCTCTGGACCGTGCGTGATGTACGGCCAGGTCACGAGTGCGCTGCATGCGTCGATGACGCAACTCCTCGCTATGCGCCGACCGTCGTTCTACCTCGGCGGCGCCAACGGCAACCGCAAGGCGACGACGACGGCCGGGGAACGCGCCGCCGCGACGGCGAGGATCCTGCGCTATCGCAAGGTGATCTGGGACTACGCGCTGGCGGTCACCGAGGCTGCGACACCCGTCCACGTCATCGACGGCTGGGAGACACCGCACCGCCTGCTGCACTGGCTTCGGACGGACCAGCCCAGGACGGATGCACTTCCCGGCGGGCGCGGCGTGAACGCCGCCGAGCTCGCCGCGGTGCAGGACACCCGACTCACCGAGACGTGGCGCAGAGCCGCGGTGGCCGCGATGACCGGACGCGAGCGCGAGCTGCCCGCCGTCGCCGACAGGGTCCGGTTCGACGACGCACGCGTCCTGCTGCGAGACGCCGCTGACCTCACCTGGGCGCTGATAGCGCTCGACGCCCGGTACTTCCCGCTACCCGGCTGGCAGCGCCTCAGCACGAAGTCGAAGTGGCAGGACTCGTTCTCCACGAAGGTGCCTCACCTCGTCGACTCCGCGCTGTCCGCCGCGCAGCTCTGCAGCCAGTGGGCGGCGGGCGTCACCGACGCCGAAGCCAGCGCCGTCGACCGGCTTGGGTACCGGCCACTGTCGGCGCTCCTGCGGATGCCCTACCCGTTCGGGTTCGATGGCGCGATCGCGGCCCAGCACAACCTGCTTGTCGGGCTCGGGGCTGAGTTTCCGTCCGTGGACTCGCTGATCGCGATCGTACGCGCGCAGCGGCTGGTGTCCGCTCTCGTCACTAGGGCGGCTGAGGCGGTCGAGGCCCACGACCTGGCGATCCAATTCGCGAGGCGCGCCGAGAACTATCAGAAGCTCCTCGGGATGCTAATGGAGCGCGTGGCAGGCGCCGCTGGCCGTGGCCTGGGCGCCGTCGTGGACGCTGAAGCCGCGCAGCGCGCGATGGAAGACGCTGTCGGAACGGGGGAGCCAGTCAGCGGTGACCAGCTCGCGTGGCTGCGTCGGCTCTTCACGATGACCGACGCGTGCCTTGCCGTTCGGGTCAGGCAGGGCATCGATCAGCGGCGGTACTTCGTCTGGAACGAACTTTCACTGTCAGGAGTCGGCGTTGGCGGTGTGCGGCGAGCGGTGCGGAAGTACGAGCCGATCGACGGCCGCAACCACCCGAACCTCTTTACGGCAGTGAAGGCGTTGGCGCCGGCCACGGAGGTGTCGATGCCAGTGGAGGGCGGGCCGCGGCGCGACCGGTTCACGAAGGTCGTCGAGATGTCGCGCGAGCAGGACAGGCTTCGTCGGTATGGCGACATCCCTTTGCGCCAAGGCGGCAAGTCGCAGACCCATGTAGTGGCACTTCCGCCCATGTAGCGGGCGATTCGTCGCGAGGGGTCTCTCGCGCTGACCTGCACAGTTTCACCCGTTGGTACTGTGCCGCCGATAGGCAGTCGTCAGTATTGTCTGGAGCATCACACTGGCAGGTTGCTGAGGGGTACGGGTTTAGCAGTGGTGCTCATGCCTGGGGCGAAGTCGCCGATGCACACGTCTGGCGGGGAGCGCCGTGCCGCCAGACTCCTGGCGATGACGGATGATCCGACGGTCCCTGCCGTCCCGGCGGAGTGGATCGGCCCAATGCTCGCCCTTGGCACAAGGACGCGCCGCTACGTCGAGTGCAACCGCGGTCGGCAGCTGATCGTTGCGGTCTCCGTCCCGCGCCGGGAGTTCGCTGCGGCTCTCGTTGCGTGTGGCTGGACGATGACCAACCCCGCTCTACATGCCGATGACCCAGTTGATGTCCTCAGGTCGTTGCCAAGCAACTCCGCTGTACGTCTAGTCACGAAAACCGAGGTCATTCACGACACTCTCGTCAGGGTCGACGCAAGCCGGACCTCATCCCGCGTCCAGTTGCGTGGACCCACCCTGCTCGCGCAGGTCATCGTCGCCGCTTCTCCGGCGCCAGCTACCGAGACGCCAAGACGGAGCCCAAAGCCGGTGCCCGGAACCCTTGGGGTGCTCGCGCGTCTTGAAGAGACATGGGACTCGCGGCTATCGGCCCCGATTGCTGATCTGGCTGTCGTCGGCACGAAGGCATGGCTGCGAGAGGACCTGTCGGCTTTTGTAAGCACCGAGCCTGGACTTGTGATGGCGCCGACGCGTGCACAGGCGTACCAGGCGGCAGAGCGTCGTACGAATGGAAGTCTTGTCGGCTACGGCACCCTTGCAGACATCGTTCTCCCCGACGATGAAGGAGCCGCAACATGGGCAACGCGGCTCTACTCGGCGGCAAAGTTCGCTGAACAGCTGCCGCTGCCGTCGGACGTCGAGGCGGTCGTCTTGGACGGTTCGGGTGCGATCAAGTACACGGCAGAGATAGAGGCCCCTGTGATCATCTGTGTTATCGACCGCTCAGTTGCCGACGACTCCGCCGCCGAGATCCTCATTCAGCTGCGGAACACTCGTGGTACGCCGGTGTCATTGAGCCGCGACCTCGGCTGGAGCGCGCCGGCGGGTGTCGAGGGCATTTCGTTCACGGTGGCGCTGTGACAACCGTCGCACTGCTCAACCAGCGGTACCGGGCAGTCGCCGACCTGACCCGGAATGGACTAGAGATCATAAGCGTCGGCGACCCAACGGGCGCTGCGTTCAACTCGACGGTCCGATCGCTCCTGCGCGTTGCTAGCGACGATGGGCACGGGCTCTGGGACGACCTCATCGGTGCAGCAAAATCGCTTCGATGGAAGATGCTTGCGCATCCGGCGCCCATCGCGGTCAACCCAGCACTGCCTGAAGCCGTCGCGAAGGTGATTGATCAGTGCAGGCGATTGCGAGGCGCAGTCGCTGACTTGGGGCTGATTGATGAGCTGCGAATGTCTGCCGAGGCTGTCGCTGTGAGCGACCCTCCCGTGGGCTGCTTGCTGCTCGAGTCTATCGAGGAGGTTGTGGTAGAGAACTGCGTGGTCGTTGCAATGAATGGAGCTGCGCAGGCAGCGATGCACGAGTGGCTCGCACCGCATGGAGCGCTCGTGCTGACCCCCGGCGATCTTGAACGTCGGCAGCCGGACCGCGAGGTCACGTACGCTGTCGGGCCGCCTCGCTTCTTCCGTTCCTCACTCGTTACGGCTCCCGTGACCGGCGAGTTGGGGTTCCTGCTTCCCGAGTGGTTCCGTGACCGGACCGTTCCTGCCTCCGCGATCGCTGAGTACGCCGAAGGGGCCATCCGCATCCGACCCCGGCACTTCACTAGCGGTGTTCAGGCCGCGCCAGACGGCGGGCGCGTCGACGGTGAGGAATCAGCCGTCGAGGACGACCTACTGCCCGAGCCGGTCTGGGGCGAAAGAAAGACCGCCACGCGACCCCCAGGTGTTGACGAAGTCGAGGCTCGGAAGGTGCTGCTTGCAGGCGGCTTCGCCATGTGGCTGGATGACGGAGAGCGGATCCGAACGCTTGAGCCGCGCCAACCCGCGCGAGAACGTGTTACGTACACGGAGGTGTCGTCGGTCAGGCCCGGTACCTACCTGCTCCTGCGGATCGGCGCCGGAGAGCGAGGTGCCCTCTACGAGTCGGCGTTGCGGGAGTTGGGAAGCGCGGCGGACGGTATCGCCGAGACGCAGGCCGCCTGGAAATGTGCGCTCGCGCGTCGCCTCGATGACCTCGGCAAGGGCGAGGTCGTTCGGCGGCTCTCGAAGCTCGGCGTGAAGGCGAGCGAGCAGGCTCGCGCGTGGACCGACCCGAGCTTCGTACGTCCCAACCGTGATGAGGACATGCGCTTAACGCTTCGCTGGCTCGGCGTCTCAGCTGAGCCGACCCTTGGGAACGCGACGAAGCTGCGGCATGCGGTACACAAGGCGAACGCGGCTGTTCGGAGAGGGCTGGAGGCTGCCGTGGCGGCGGCCGACCTCAGCGGCCTCGAGTCGACGGGCCACCTCCAGTTGGCGCTCACGACGTCAGAGGGTGCGCGGCCGATCGTTGCGACGAAGATCCTGGCTATCGCGCCGTTTAAGGAGATCCAGATGCGCCATGACGCCCGGGTTCCCTTCGAGGATGCAGGTGCTCAGTGGCTCGAATGATCCCCGCGTTCTGCCCGGAGGATGCGCCCCCGGGCGAGAAGGCGCTCTACACAGCGCTCGCGACTGACCGTGCTACGGACGACTGGGTCGTCTTGCATTCAATGGGCATCGCACGTCACACGCACCAGGTCGAGGGCGAGGCTGACTTTGTTGTGGTCGCACCCGACGCTGGCATCCTCGTCATCGAGGTGAAGTCGCACCTAGCCGTCAGGCGACGTGATGACGGCCTATGGGTGCTCGGCAACGACGCACCAAAGAAGCGAGGACCGTTCGAGCAAGCACGCGAGGCCAGGTACTCGATCGGCGGCTATCTCAAGCGCAAGGGCATTGATCTCGATCACGTCGCGATGCCCTACTCGGTCTGGTTCACGCATGTGCGCGCGCGTACAACGCTTCCAGAGTCGGTCGAATGGCATCCCTGGCAGGTCCTCGACTCCGAGGACCTGCGGATCGATGCCGCAGAAGCGGTCCGTCGGACGCTCACTGCTGGCGCACTCCATCTGCGTGAGAAGCGCGGCGGGTACGCCGCGTACGGCACCGGTCCGTCGGCGGACCTGGCGGCCCGCGTGGTATCGGCACTGCGGCCGCGCTTCGAGATCGCTGCTGTTCACGGAGACGTCCGACGCGCCCGCCGCGAGCAACTCGTGGAGTTTGTCGAGGAGCAGTATCAGGCGTTGGACTCGATGTCTGACAACCACGCCGTTCTCTTCACGGGTCCCGCGGGCTCCGGCAAGACTTTTCTGGCCGCTGAAGCAGCTCGGCGCGAAGTCGCCCAAGGGAGCAATGGGCAACTCTTCTGCTTCAACCGATTCCTCGGCGTGCACCTCGCCACTGAGATGTCTACCCTGTCGGGCCTTCGTGTCGGCACCTTCCACCAAGAGTTGCTTCGTCTCGCTGGCGAGACTGCTCCGCCGAACGCCGATTCGACCTACTGGGAGGAAGAGCTTCCGGACCGGGCCATTGAGGCTCTACTTGCGACCGACGAGCCAGCCAGCGACTTCCTCGTCGTGGATGAGGTCCAGGACCTGGTGTCTGAGCGCTATCTCGACGTGCTTGACCTGATAGTCGAGGGTGGTCTCGCTGGTGGGCGCATCCTCGCGTTTGGAGACTTCGAGCGTCAGGCTCTGTTCTCTGCCGCTGACGGGCGAGACACACTGCGCGCTCGCGCACCCCACCTCGTTCATATGCGCCTCACTGAGAACTGTCGGAACCTGCCGAGGATCGGGTACCAGGTCAATCTCTTCTCAGGCCTCAACCCTGGGTACCGGAGATTCCGCCGACAGGACGATGGCGTTGATCCGACGCTCATCTCGTATAAGGACAGCAACGAGCAGCAGTCCCACCTGGTGGTAACGCTCAGGATGCTCAAGGACGAGGGATATGACCTCAACGAGATCGTGGTCCTGAGCCCCCTGCGAGACTGTTCGACCGCGAGCCTCGCAACCGACCCTTGGCTTCGACAGGTATTGCAGCCGATAAACGGGCGTCCGGCGAAACCCGGCAGAGTTCGGTTCGGAACCGTCCATTCCTTCAAGGGCTTGGACGCACCCGCCGTCGTCGTGACAGATCTGGATAACGGGTCTGTGGCCAACTTTGACTCTGTCCTGTATGTCGCACTCACCCGAGCGACGGATCGCCTCGTCGCCTACATCGAGGCAGGCACGTACCGAGCAGCACTTGGAGGTGCAGCATGACGGGGATTGAGGCACGACAGATCGTCGAGGACGCCGTACGGCGGGAGCTGTTCGGCCCAATTTCGGGCCAGGGGCCGCAGGGCAAGCCTATCGACTGCTCGGTCAGGAAGGTGAAGTTCCCCACCGCCGAGGAGAGCCGCGGTGTGTTTCACGACGCAACGACTCTTGAGGAAATTCTCACGCAGACGGAGCCGCTGAAGCGATACGGCATCGGAGTTCTCTACAGCGGAGCAGCAGCCAGCGGGACGTCCATCGCGGAGCCGGCGACTGGCATTCCCGACATCGATGTGTCTTGGGTACCGGGGCTCGCTAATAGCCCGGAGGACCCGTCCGTCGAGCCAACGGGGCTGAAGGGCACGCCTCGCTCCGACGAGCCAGACTCGGACGACTTCGATCTCTCAGACGCTAATCACTTCAAGCCGTCCGCGATGGCGGTGTCGTTCAAATGTCGCGTTTCGGCGGGAGGCGCCCTCAACATCGAAGTCCGTGGCGCTTACTACGACAAAGTCGCAGCGGAGATCCCGGGGGTCGCCCGAGCTCAGGACTGGTGGGTCAGGGTCCCGTTCGTGATCAGTGGATCCGTTCCCGCCGATTTGTTGCTTGGATCCGTCAACAAGCTGATGAACATCCCGATGTCCGTGGCTTCGGGACCAGAGCAGCCGCGACTAAAGCCGATAACTCAGGTCTTCAGCCGCCCCGTTCCAGGCGAAGCTGGCCATGACCTGCGGCTGGTGACGGTTGCTGTCGCCAACCAGACAGTCGGAAGCGGTTCGGCGAGCGCTCTGTTCCAAGTCAGCTTCCGTGCGTCGGCTGGAGAAGGCCTGGCGATCGAGCCCTACCCGGACGTCGAACAGCCAGAGGGGGATGACGAGGAGCAATCGATCGCGCTCCTCTACAGGCACAAGCTGACATATGCAATTGGGCATGGGTGCGCGGCATCGTGGGCCGATCCAACTTCCGAGGCCAGCACTTCGAGCGCCTGGGTGGAAGCGGACCCGATCCCCGTCTATGAGGTAGTCAGCCTGACTCCAAACGTGTACATCGGAGAAGGTTCAAATCGCCGCGCGGTGACGGTGAGCATGGCAGCACTCGCCGCTGGCAGCGATGACGGCCGCGAGCAGGTTGAGACCGTGCTGCGACTATACGAGGAGTGGATCGGTGGACTTGAGGGTCAGATAGACGACCTCCCGGCGCATTTCCACCCAGCGGCACGCGACCACGTTCGTCGTTGTAGGGAAGCGCTCTGTCGCATGGTGGAAGGCTGGAAGCTCGTCACGACGCCATCCCTAGCGAGCGACGCCTTCAAACTCGCGAACGAGGCGATGCTCCAGCAGCAGGTGCGGTCGCGGTTGCCACTCCGCGAGGTGGAGCAGGGGAAGGACAAGATCTGGCGCGTCGCTGGCGCGCACCCGGCGGCGGCTCCTCAGCCCGGTCAGGGTCAGTGGCGCCCGTTCCAGATTGGCTTCATCCTGGCGAGCCTGCCCGAGTTGATTGATCCGTCTCACGCTGCGCGCGAGCTCGTCGATCTCATCTACTTTCCGACGGGCGGAGGCAAGACCGAGGCATACCTCGGCGCCTCGGCCGTCTCCCTGCTCGCCCGTCGTCTCCGCAACAAGGACGACGCGGGCACTGACACACTGATGAGGTACACACTCCGGCTGCTCACTGCACAGCAGTTCCTGCGGGCGTCAGCACTGGTCTGCGTGCTCGAGGACCTGCGCTCGAAGGCCCCCGAAAAGTTGGGCGATACGCCATTCGGGATCGGAATCTGGCTCGGTGGATCATCCACACCGAACCGGTGGACCCAAGCGGTTGATTCGCTGAAGCAGCTCAGACGCAGCCCACAGGCCCAGAACAAGTTCCTGCTGCTGCGCTGCCCCTGGTGCGGTGCCCAGATGGGCACAAAGCAGAAGGGCAGTCAGCAGGAGGTGATCGGTTACGAGCAGGTCGGAACCAAGGTGGTACTCCGGTGCATCGACCCGGCTTGTCGGTTCACGGGACGTAAGGGGCTGCCGGTTCACGTCGTCGATGAAGACATCTACGCTGTGCGTCCATCGATCATCATTGGAACTGTCGACAAGTTCGCCATGATGGCCTGGAGGCCAGAGGCGCGGCGCATCTTCGGCCTCGGCGACGACGGCGTCCGTGAGGTCTCGCCACCGAGTGTGATCATCCAGGACGAGCTGCACCTGATCTCCGGGCCGCTGGGATCGATGGTCGGGCTTTATGAGCCGGTGATCGATGAGCTCTGTACCGATAGGCGTGGTCCGGCGCCAGTTGCCCCGAAGATCATTGCGTCAACCGCAACTGTGCGTCGCTACGAGCACCAGATACGCGGCCTGTTCGGCAGGACGGAGGTGGCGTTGTTTCCACCCCACGGACTTGAGGAAGGTCGTTCGTTCTTCGCTGAGCCGGAGGCCCAGTCGGATGGGTCACCAGCACCCGGGCGGCGCTACCTCGGCGTGATGAGCTCCTCGCTTGGGTCCATGCAGACGGTCCAGGTCCGCGTAGCGGCGTCGACGCTCCAGGCCGGCGCTTCGATCTCCGAGGCTGACCGCGACGGCTACTGGACTAATCTCAACTTCCTAAACAGCCTTCGCGAGCTCGGGAACACCGTTTCCCTTCTCGAGTCGGACGTCCCCGACTACCTCACTGCCCTCCGTCGTCGTGACGAGATCGATCCGCGCTGGCCCAGGAACACGATGGAACTGACCTCGCGTCGACGGAGCGACGAGATCCCTAAGGCCATCGAGCAACTGCAGATTCGTGTCGATGATGACTCGTGCGTCGACATCTGCCTTGCGTCGAACATCATCGAGGTCGGCGTAGATATCGACCGCCTTGGGCTCATGACGATTGTCGGACAGCCCAAGACCACGGCGCAGTACATCCAGGTGAGTGGTCGTGTCGGGCGAAAGCCAGAAGTCAGTCCGGGCCTGGTCATCACCATATACGGTGCCGCAAAGCCTCGTGACCGAAGCCACTACGAACGGTTCAGGACATACCACCAGCAGCTGTACGCACAGGTCGAACCAACCTCGGTGACGCCATTCGCCACTCCGGTGCTCCGGCGAGCACTTCACGGAGCTGCCGTGGCCTACATCAGGCAAGTTGCGCCCACCGCTGAGCCGTACCCATTTCCTCGCGAGGAGTACGACGCGGCGATTGAGCTCCTTCGGACGCGGGCGGAGATCGCTGACGAAGGCGAGTTGCCCGTCCTCGACATCCTTGCCGCCAAGCGATCCCAACAGTGGGAGGCCTGGGAACGGACGGAGTGGGAGGCGAACGTGATCGGCGGCAACCCGAAGCAGGGGCTCATGCGGTACGCGGGCACCCTCCCTGACCTTGATGCGAAGACGCCAATCTGGGATGTCCCGACGAGCATGCGCAACGTTGATGCGGAGTGCCGCCTGCAGATCTCGCAGGCGTATGCGATGGCCGACGCCGAACTGGGAGACGAGATTCTGTGAGTACGGGGAACATGCGACGAGCGCAGCTCGTCACGCCGTTCGGCGTCGGCGCGATGAGCGTTCTAGTCAACGGCACATCGGTCATCACCGCTGGCCTCGACCACTGGTACGAGTTCGATCACACAGGGAGCATCCTGGCGCTCGAGGAGTATCAGGAACATGACTGGAGGCTTGAGTCCCGCCTGCGCGTTTCTGAGTTCCGGTTGCCGCCGGATTACCGGTACTCAGGGTCCGGCACCGATCAGCGCAACGTGAAACTGACGGTTCCGGTGCTGCGCTTCCCTCTTTGGTGCTTCTGTCCGTACTGCAAGCGGCTCAAGAAGAGCACCCTCACAATGCGCCAGCAAGAGGAGTGCAAGGACTCGTCGCACGCGACTTGGAAGTACAAGCCAAAGATGGCGCAGGTGCCGTTCGTCGCGATCTGCAGCAAGGGTCACCTCGACGACTTTCCCTTCGACAAGTGGGTTCACCACTCCCATCAGCCGGGGTGTGCGGGCGTCCTCCGGCTCACCTCCCGAGGCGGTGGAGGCCTTGAAGGCCAGGTCGTCAAGTGCGACAAGTGCGGCAAGGAGCGCTCGCTCCGCGGCATTACGGAACCGTCTCGGGACGTCTCGGGGAACGAGAGCACCGCGCTCACGGAACGTCTCGTCGGCCCATCCGAGCCGTACTACTGCCCCGGGGCGCGGCCTTGGCTAGCCGAAAAAAATGGCCCGTGCGACCAGCCGATTCGTGGTGCCCTGCGTGCAGCAGGCAACGTTTACTTCCCGAAGGTGGAGTCTTCCATCTACCTGCCCCGCGTGGAGGGCGCGGTCTCGGCCGAGATGCATGAGCTGCTGCGTCACCCCGCCGTCAGCACGACGCTGCGCACGCTCCACGATGCGTTTGAGGGTTCCGTGACTATCGAGATGCTCCGCAAGTCTCTCGAGCGGAACGTGCCGGCAGAGCTGTTCAGGCCGATCACTGACGAGGAGTTGTGGGCCGGCTACCTCGATTTCTTCGGCGTAGGTACCCCCAAGCCGGAGTCCGCTGAGTCATCTGGTGAATCGGAACTTCTTACCGGAGATGACGAGTGGAGACACCCCGAGTATCTGAAGATCAGGGAGGAGCCTAAGGACGACTTCCTCGCCGGGAAGGATCCCGGGATTGACGATGGCCTGCGCCGCCACCTCGGCCGCGTTCGGTCTGTCAACGTGCTTCGCGAGACGCGGGCCCTGCGAGGATTCACACGTGTCCGCGACGACGTGCTGAAGCTGAGCGAGGGGAAGGCGCTGCTCCGTCGCGACTCCCTCCCGCCTCTTCAGGACTGGCTCCCGGCCTATGTCGTCAAGGGCGAGGGCATCTACGTGGAACTCGATCGAGATGAGCTGTCCCGCTGGGAGAGTCGCGCCGAGATCCAAGCGCGCGCGGACAAGATTGCCAAGCAGTACGGCCATGTTGCCACGCAGCGGGGCCTTCAAGAGCGAGTGCTGAGCCCGCGGTTCATCCTCCTTCACACCCTTGGACACCTGCTCATCAACGAGCTTGTGTTCGAGTGCGGTTACAGCTCGGCATCGCTTCGGGAGCGCCTGTACGCGTCGACTATGCCCGGTCGCGAAATGGCCGGCCTGCTCATCTACACAGCGGCCGGCGACTCGGAGGGCACCATGGGCGGGCTCGTTCGCATGGCGCGGCCCGAGAAACTCCGGGCAGTCGTCGGCGCTGCCGTCAGAGACGCGCAGTGGTGCTCCACCGATCCGGTGTGCATGGACGCCGGCGAGAGGGGGCAAGGTCCCGATTCATGCAACATGGCGGCCTGTCACGGATGCGCGTTGCTTCCGGAGACGAGTTGCGAGGAGTTCAACCGCTTCCTCGACCGCGGCATGGTGGTCGGGACGTTCGCGGACCCGACGCTCGGCTACTTCTCGAACCTCGAGATCTGACTGAAGCGGCCGGTCGTGGTTCATGCCGTGCGTAGGAACCGCGACCGGCAAGGCAGACGGCTGCGCGGGCAACGCGACGCTGTCGTGGAAAACTGTAGCCATGGAGAGCCGCCCTACCCCGCGTGCCTGGTTGCTCATGGCAGCCGGTGATATCCGTGGGCACGGCGGCAACGCCTGCTACGACGACCAGATCGACGCCTACTCCTGGGGCTCTAGGGTACCCAACCACAAGAAGTTGCAGGTTGGCGATCCGATCGCGCTCTTGGGACAAGGAGAGGCTGCTCGGCGTCTCGGTCATTGAAGAGATCACGACGTCGAAGGGACTCAAGCTCGTCCGACGGTGCCCGAATTGTCGGCTGACCCGCATCGCGCCGCGGAAGAAGTTGACGCCGCGTTTCCGCTGCATGAAGTGTTTACACGAGTTCGACCTACCGATCGTCGACCAGGAGACCGACGCGTAATTCACGGCCCGGTATGACGCAGCCTGGACACCCCTCGACGGTCTTCTCAATGGTGCCGAGCTCACGCCGAGTTCGGCGTCACCCATCGATGGGGGCCGTGGGCACTGGGCCTGCCAGCCTCTGGGGACAGATTCTCAAGCCTTGAGCCGTAGCGGCGGCACGGTGATTCCGGTAGCGAGAAAGCGTGCCAGCGGGACTGCAACCCAGTCCTCGGGACCGATCACGTGCCCGAAGGTGCGGGCTGCCGCCCGCTCGTCGACCCACTTGCCTACGAGCACGATGAGGTCATGGTGGTCGCGGAGCGTCTGCTTCGCCTCGCGGATCCGCTTCATGGGGTCGTCCAGGTTGGCACCGACGGTTGCCAGTGCCGACCGCGGGATCACGACCTCGGGCAGGAACCGGAACAGCGCCGTGGCCCGCTTCCGGAGGCCGTCGGTCCCGAAGACGGTCTGGAGCTGGCTGAGCGTGAGTAGCTTCAGCGGCTGCGGCGGCAGGTCGGCCCACGTCACTACCGGCAGGGCATACGCCCTGAATGGGCCGACCAGGGGCGACCGCTTCAGGTCCTGGTTGCCCTTCCCGCCGCTGAGCCATGCCCGATGGGTGCGCATGAGCCACGCGGCGAACCTGTGGGCCTTCGGGTCGATCCGGATCATCAGGGTGACCTGGCACTGGCCCTCCCGCGGGATCATCCAGGGCGCGGTGGCGTCCTTGACGGTGCCTTTGATTTCGACGGGCACCCCGGCTATCTCCGTGTCCAGGGGCGGTACCTTCTGCAGGCCGAGGCGCTCGATGACGTGGTACTGGAGCTTGGTGCCCACAGACGACCGCTCGTCGGAGTCGACGCGCGGGTCTAGCAGGTCGAACCGCCACGTGCGCGCCCCGTCGAGCACGTACTGCACGGCGTCATCGGCTGCGATCCGGAGGAGGTCCTCGACCGGCTGCGCCGTCAGCCACTGGTAGACCGCCTGGAGCTCCGAGTCCTGCTGAGGATCGAGGATCACGTGGGCCGGCGCCCGGACGCCCTTCCGCATATCTGGCTGGCACATGGACCCGGGTGTCACGGCTGGCGGTCTTGGCGGCACCTGGCGAGGCTAGTGCAACACCCGCGTCGGCGTGACCCGAATCCCGGCTGGACTCAAGAAGGCCTTCCCGATGTATCGAACATGTGTTCGACGGCGTGCCTGCTCGGGATCTGGCCCGCGGACCGTAGGCTACGGCTATGACGAGCCGCTCCCTCACCTCGATTGAAATCTGCGCGGGTGCCGGTGGCCAGGCGCTCGGCCTAGAGCAGGCGGGCTACGAGCACAAGCTGCTCGTTGAGTACTGGGAGCCAGCATGCAAGATCCTCGAGGCGAACGAGCCCGGGTGGCGCGTCGAGCGTAAGGACGTGCGCGACGTCGACTTCCGTGAATTCCGAGGCCACGACATCGACCTCGTGGCGGGCGGCGTGCCCTGCACCCCGGCATCGAAGGCGGGCAAGCAGCTGGGCGCCTCCGACAGTAGGAACCTGTGGCCCGAGGCGCTCCGCATGGTCGAAGAGGTCCGGCCGCGGGCCGCCATGTTTGAGAACGTCAGGGGCCTCATGGACGACAAGTTCGCGGGCTGGCGGCAGGAGACAATCGACCGGCTCGAGGAGCTCGGCTACAGCGACCCCGTCTGGAAGATGGTCTACGCGGCCGACTTCGGCGTTCCGCAGCTGCGGCCCCGCTCGGTGCTCGTGGCGTTCCGTGACGCGCAGGACCGCGAGCGCTTCGTCTGGCCGGAACCCGTCACCCCGGCCGGGTCGCGCGTCACGGTGGGTGAGGCACTCAAGGACCTCGTCGCGGCGAACGGCTGGCAGGGTGCCGAGCGCTGGGCCACCGAGGTGGCGACTGCCATCGCGCCGACGCTCGTCGGCGGTTCCGAAAAGCATGGCGGCGCCGATCTTGGCCCCACCCGGGCGAGGGCGCAGTGGCTGCGCCTCGGCGTTGACGGGCTCGGCCTGGCTAACCATGGGGTTGCCCCGGAACCCAATTGGCCTGAAGGCAAGCCGTTCAAGCTCAACGTGCGGATGGCCGCGCGCATCCAGGGCTTCCCCGACACATGGAAGATCGACGAGGTCCTTCGGAAGACCAACGCGTACAAGACGATGGGCAACGCGTTCCCGCCACCAGTGGCGCGGGCGATGGGAATCGCGATCCGCGACGCGCTCGAGCCCGGATGGGCTTCCCGGGACAGCCGCATCGCGTCGGAAGGTGCTGCCTGAGGACGGCGTCCCGCTACTGGGCCTCGCGGAGCCGCTCCCCGACCTGCCTTCGCTCGTCGGGAGGCACACGCAGGTATGCCGCCCAGGCCCGGTCGAGCTCGGTAGCGCCCCGGCGGCCCCGCTCCATCCACCGGAGCAGCCGTCGCAGCTCGCCCGGGCTCAGGTCAGTGGCCGCGGCGACCGCACCCTGAGCGTCCAGCGGCGCGGGGGCGTCGCCGGACCGGCACCTCTTGCACTCGGTCACCAGTGCCTGGCTCTCCCGCCCGTCGTCCGAGACGACGGCGCGCCGGGACACTGCCAGCACTGCAGTCACAATTGGGTCGTCGGGATAGGGCTCGCCGCCGGCGATGCCGCACAGCGTACACATGTGCCCGTCACGGGCGAGCACCGCCTGGCGCTCCTTGGCGCTCATGGCCTTCTCAGGTGCGTTCGCACGCCGAGCCCTGGGGTCCCAGACAGGAACGCCGGCCTTCACAAAGCGCTGGTCCTCGCGGAGAAGGGTGGCGTCCTCGGCGCTGGAGTACACGACCCACCCGTAGTCGCGGAGGTCCCGGATCCGGCGGTCCACCTGGGAAACTCCTGGGAAGGCATCCCGCAGCTGGTTCTTCGTGAAGGTGTTGCCCTCGCCGATGATCTGCACGAGCCACAGCGCTCCGCGGATCATGGCCCCTCCCGCACTCGGGTCGTCCCATGCTGGCTGCTGCACTGAGCTGTGCCTCCCTCGTACGGCGTTCACCCTACTGATCTGTTGAGAACTGTCGGTGCCCTTTGCAAGGATGCGCGGGATCCAGTTTTCGCCGCGAACACGAGCAAGAAGGAGAGCCTCCATGGCCGGCTTCGGCATCCCTCCCAAGGGGGAGGAGATCAGGCAGATTATCAGCCAGCGGCTGAAGCAGGCGATGGTTGAGGACGGTGCCAAGGTCACGATCGACTGGCGCGGCGAGCAGCGGCACCTCTACGTGATCTCGATGCCCGTCGAGATGCTCTACTTCAACCCCGACACCCACCGGATTCGCGCCCAGCGCACGCTGGACCCCGAGCGGAACGAGAACCTCGACGAGGACCCCTGGGGGCAGGAGGCCCAGGACTACCTCCGCGACCTGCTCAAGCAGAGGCCCTCCAACCCTGACCAGACCGACCCCGACTTCATCGCCCTCATGGACGAGCTGGACGACTCCGGGCAGCGTGAGCCGGGCATCGTCAGCCCGCACGGGATCCTCGTGGACGGTAATACCCGAGCCGCTGCGCTGAAGGAGCTCGGTGTCGCGAACATCAGGGTCGGCGTCCTGCCCGAGGACACCTCGCGCCAGGACATCAACGATGTCGAGCTCTCCCTGCAACTCCGCAAGGACCGTCGGCGCGACTACTCCTACATCAACCGGCTGATCGCGATCGACGAGGAGCTCGCCCGCGGGCGCTCGGAGGCCGACGTCGCCAAGGACTTCAATATCAAGCTGGCGACCCTCCAGCGGGACCGCTGGGTGTACGCACTCATCCTCGAGGCGATCGACCGCAGCAAGACCGCTGACGGCGCCTCCCTGCGGCTGATCGATTTCGAGCAGCACCAGGAGAAGCTGCGCGAGCTCCACCGCGACTACACCAAGCTCGCTACGACCGACTCCGACGCCGCGAACCGCCTCAAGCAGTCGCGCCTCGCGATGGTGCTGCTCGACTACCCGAAGACGTCCCTGCGACTCGCCGAGGAGGACTTCCACACCCGCTACCTCGAGCGCCGTCTCCCCGAGGAGCTCAAGCCCAGCGTGGCCTCTGCGGAGCCCTTGTCGGTGCCGGGGATCCACGGGGCGATCCTGCCGGGTCAGAGCAGCAGTTCGGCTGCAGCGGAAGCGCTCACGGACCAGCTTCTGCGCGCCAAGGCGATCGCGAGTGATGGCAAGAGCGCGACACCGGAGGATGTCGCCAGGGCATCTGCCGTGGTGAAGCAGGCACGCGAGACGTTCGACTTCGCTGTGAAGCTGGCCGGGCAGAACGCAGAACTGGTCAAGCGGCAGACCCAGGTACCCGAGCGGCTGACCGACGCGGCAGAGTATGTGACCCAGTGCGCGAACGAGTTCGCGGAGGCGAAGGCCAAGCGTGCGCTCGACGAGGAGGCGTTCGACGACGCCCTCATCGTCCTCCGCGAGAGCCTGGAGATCCTCGCCCGTCAGGCCGGCCGCACGTTCACGGCGCCCGGGGAAGGCGTAGCTTGGCTCCTCGACGCCGTCCGGTCCAGGTGATGGCAAGCGACGCCCCGAGCCTCGCCATCGGGCTCGCGTCCGAGGTGACGCGAGCGCGACTCACAGCGCGTCCAGGCATGGAGGGTGATCTCCGCCGGCTGGCTGTCGGCTTCCAGTCCAGCACCCAGCGCACGCCGGGCAGCGTCGAAGTGGAGCTCGACGACCTTCTGACCAATCTGGGCGTGCTGAACCGGTGGCCCCACAAGGATGACGGCCAGGTCGCCTGGGACCCGCAGCTTGAGGCGTTGGTTGTGGACTCGCTGCAGGACGCGCAGACCGTGTCGGCGCGGCTGGACTCCCCGGAGGCGCCGCCCGCGGTCAGCGAGGATGTCCTTCCTGGGCTCCTTGGCCCGGCGTGGACCGGCGGTCTCACAGCATTCCAGCGCCGCGACATCGCGAAGCTGCTGTCGCTGCGGCACGGGGCGAACTTCTCGGTGCCGGGTGCCGGCAAGACCCGGGTCGGCCTGGCCGTGTATCAGGCACTGCGCCACCACGATGGCATCGAGCGGCTGCTCATCGTCGGGCCGAAATCTGCCTACGGCGCGTGGGAGGAGGAGAATACCGAGTGCCTCCAGCCGCCGCTCGTTATGGAGGTCTCGGACGGTGTCCCGTCTGGGACTGCGGACGCGATCATCGTGAACTACGAGCGGCTGCCGAACCTCGTCACCTCGCTCGGGCGCTGGCTGACCGAGCGGCCGTCCATGATCATCCTGGATGAGGCGCACCGGATGAAGCTCGGCGCGGAAGGCGCGTACGGAGCTGCCTGCCTGGCGCTGGGCCCACGCGCACGGCGGCGGCTCATTCTCACCGGGACGCCAGCCCCGAATGGCGTCCGGGACCTCGAGAACCTCTTCGGGTTCGTCTGGCCCGGCACCGGACGCCAGAGCGTCCTGCGGGCGGTGGCTGGCGGAGACCTCTCCGCGGCCAGCCGCGCACTCAAGCCCCTGTTCACCCGGACGACCAAGAGCGAACTCGATCTGCCTCCTGTGGACACATCGATCCGCACCGTCCCGCTCCCGCCGCTCCACGCCGAGATCTACGAGGCCTTGCTGGGGCAGTTCTCCGCACGGGCGGCCGGCGCCGAGGGTGACTTCCAGGCGCTGGGCCGTATCCTCATCTACATGCTGATGGCGGCCACCAGCCCTGCCCTGCTGACGGTCGGAACGACCAGGTACGAGCCGCTGGCCTACCAGGTAGCGCCGCTCGCGGTCCCGGAGGGATCGTCGCTCTACGAGCTGATGCAGGACCTGCCGGCCTACGAGATGTCGCCGAAGTACCACGAGGTTCTCGCGATCGTTCGCGAGAACGCGGCGCAGGGGCGCAAGACCCTGGTGTGGTCGACATTCATCCGGAGCCTCAACACCCTGCAGCGCATCCTCGGGCAGTTCGGCCCTGCCATGGTGCACGGCGGCACCCCGGATCGCGAGGAGCAGATCCGGCGGTTCCAGAGCGATCCGGACTGCATGGTGTTGCTGTCCAACCCCGCGACGCTCGGCGAGGGGATAAGCCTCCACCACGAGTGCCACGACGCCGTCTACGTGGACCGCGACTTCGCCGCGGGACGCTTCCTGCAAAGCCTTGACCGGATCCACCGCCTCGGGCTGCGGCACGACGTTGCCACGCGCATCACGGTGCTCGCCTCCGAGGGCACGATCGACGAGGTCGTCACCGCGCGGCTGGCGGCCAAGCTCACGTTCATGGGCGGAATCCTCGACGACCCCGCCGTGCAGCAGCTTGCTGATCTGGATGAGGAGCCCGCGGCCGGGGGCGGCCTCGACCGCGGCGACCTCGAGGCGCTGATGGGCCACCTCCGTGCGCCTGCCTCCTGAGCCGGTCCTGCTCGCTGCGAAGCGCTGGCTGGAGGTACTCCCGTCGAGCGGTGGCATCCCGCGCGCACAGGCTCTGCTCACCACGCACGAGCAGTACAGCGAACTCACACCCACCCAGTACGCGACCGCCCTGACCTGGCTGAAGGACCTGGGACTCCTCGAGCACCGGGGATCGCAGGTGCCACCGGCGACAAGGGTGCTGAGCACGATCTTCGAGCGGGTGGCGCCGCCGTGGGTGCAGGACGCCGACCAGCTTGTCCGCTCGCCGGACGAGCTGCCCTCCGACATCGTGTCTGTGGGAGTTGCGCTCGGGCTGGATGCCGACGAGGTGTTTGGGCAAGTCATGTCGAGCTGGGGCAAGGTCGACACGGCTGCCCGTGAGCAAGTGGGGGCGGCCGGGGAGGGGGCCCTCGTGGCCCTCCTCGGGGAGTGCCCGGGTGCCCGCGTCGACCACGTGGCGGCGTGGTCTGACGGATTCGGCTACGACATCGCCTTCGCCCACGGCGCAGTCACGGCGCACCTGGAGGTGAAGTCCACGACGCGCTCCGGGCGCTTCACCGCGTACCTGTCGCGGCACGAATACGGCGTGATGGTCCGGGACAGCCGCTGGTTGTTCGTGACCGTCCGGCTGACCCCTGAGATGGAGATCGCCGGGGTAGGACACGTTCCGCGCGAGTGGATCGACGCGAACGTCCCCGGCGATGCTAGCCCGTTCGGGAGTTGGGAGGCGGTTAAGCTCGAGGTCCCCGCCGGGGTGATCGTCAGCGGGGTACCCCAGCTCGGGGACGATGCGGCGGCCCGGGTCCCGGCCTGGTGACGGAGGTCTCGCGGCTCAGGCCCCAGCTAGCGGCTTGCCTGCCTCTCGCAGCGCTTGGATAACCTGTTGCACACACTCGCCGGGCCGGGCACGGACGTCGACGTCCCACACCCTGATCACGCGCCAGCCGAGTTCCGCAAGGGCTGTGTCAGCGGCCCGGTCCCGCTCGATGTTGCGCGCGATCTTCTGCCGCCAATAGTCGGAGGACGCCTTCGCCGGGTTCCAGTGATCCGGGTGCCCGTGCCAGAACACGCCGTCGACGAACACGGCGACCTTCCAACGGATGAAGGCGATGTCGGGCCGACCCGGCAGGTCCCTGCGGTGCACGCGGTATCCAGTCGCACCGGCCTGCCGGAGTGTCAGGCGCAGTGCGAGCTCCGGCTTGGTGTCCTTCGCCCGGATCGCGGCCATGTTCCGTGAGCGGCCCTCTCTGCTGAGGTGATCAGCCATACCCCCATCCTGGCGCGCGCGGGGGTGTCTGCGTGGCGTTCCGAGGAAGTCCTCGCGAAGGCCCAACCCGAGGAAGGCTTATGAGAGCTCGTTTCAGAATGGTTAGCCGGGGAGTTTGCGCCAGCAGATGATGGCGTAAGCGAGGTTTAGAGGACGTCTCACGTGGCTGGCTGCGTCGTTGTAGGTCCGGGCCGCGCGGCTTGTTGACGACACTTGCTCGGTCAGGCCGAGTGAATCCATGACCAGCGCACCGGAGTACGTGGCAGCGATCCAGGCGCAGCAACGCGCGGTCCGGCACGCGACGTCGTTGCCCCTGGCCGTCAACGCTCTGGCCATGGTGTTCCTGACGTTCGCCGAGGCGACCATGCGGTGGTACCTGTTCCCTCAGGCGCTCGTGCCTGCGTTCACCTACGCATTGCTCCTGGTCGCCATGCTGATTCAGCGTCGCGTGACCGGCGTCGGGGTGGGTAGTGACCGGTACGGCCTCATCGCGCTCGCTCTACTGGCCCTGCTCTTCGTGCCGTTCGGCCTGGTCGCCGTCATCTTCGTCGGGCCTGCGTTCTTCCTGGGCCTCGGGCTCGTCGTCCTCGGGTGGCGCGGGCGCGACGCATGGCTCTGGGGGCCCGGGCTGTTCCTGATGGCGCTGAGTCCGGTCGTCACGCTCGGCACTCTGAGCAATCATGCTGCGTTCCTGGGCGGCGGGGTCGGGGGCATGGTGATCGGCACGCTCGTGGTCCTGATCCTCGCGATCGTCACGTTCGTCCGCGAACGACGAGGTTCCGGACCAGTCACAGCGTGAGCTCCCCTCCTGAGCAGCATCCGCTCGCCCAGCTCGACGAGACGGTCCACCAGCGGGCACGGTTGGGGATTTTGGCGATCCTCGCTGAGACGCGAGGTGCAGACTTCACACACCTCAAGCGCGTGCTCCAGCTCACCGACGGCAACCTTGGACGACACCTCGAGGTGCTGGTGACCAGTGGCTACGTCACCCTCCGCAAAGGCAGCGATGGTCGTCGCTCCCGCACCTGGGCTCGGATCACGCCAGAGGGACGCCAGGCGCTTCTCGTCGAGGTAGAGCTCCTGCGAGGGCTGCTCAACACCCTCGCGGCGCCCCACCCGTCTCGAGCCAACCCCGACGACACCTGACGACTCCGCGCAGGCTCATTGCCAGACAACTGCCCTGCTGGAGGATGTCGCAAACGGTTCGCCCCGGTTCGGCGTGGATGCCCGGTTCGCGGGGTTCGGGTGGCCATGATCTGATCTCGTGAGCGATGCGTTGGGGTTGCGGCTGGTGCCCGACGAGTTGTGGAAGCTCGTCGAGCCCGAGCTGCCAGACTTCGAGACGCGACCGCAGGGCGGCGGGACGGCGCCGGTGGACGCGCGGGCTGTGTTCACGGCGATCGTCTACGTCCTGACCAGCGGGTGCGCGTGGCGGATGCTGCCGGACTCGTTCGGCGTCTCGCGGCCACGGCGCACCGCCGGTTCACCACCTGGACCCAGGCCGCGGTGTTCGCCCGCGTGCAACGCCAGGTCCTGGACCGGCTCGGGGCGGCCGGGATGATCGACTGGAGCTCGGTGATCCTGGACGCGGCGAGCGTACGGGCCAAAAGGGGGGCTCGCTGACCGGCCCGAGCCCGGTGGACCGGGGCAAGAAGGGCTCCAAGATCCACGTCCTGACCGACGCGAACGGCCTGCCCCTGGTCGTGGGCGTCTCGGCAGCCAACCTGCACGACTCCTTGGCCGCCGAACCGATGGTCCGCGGCATCCCACCTGTGAAGTCGCGCCGCGGACCGCGCAGGCGCCGGCTGGTCAAGCTGCGCGCCGACAAGGGCTACGACGTCGAGCGCCTGCGCTCCTTCCTGCGCGAGCGCGGCATCACCCCCAAGATCGCCCGCCGCGGCATCGACTCTTCCGAGCGCCTCGGACGCCACCGCTGGAAGGTCGAACGCACCCAGGCCTGGCTCACCGGCTACCGCCGCCTGACCATCCGCTACGAACGCCACGCCAACCTCTTCGCCGCCTTCGTCGCGCTCGGGGCCACCATCACCGCGTTCAAGAAGCTCCAGGCAACCACGTGAGACGTCCTCTAGGGGGTGCCTCGAGAGTTGCCTGGTGGCAGCGGGTGAATTCGGCGGTGTGTGCCTCAGCGTTCGGGTGAGGCGTGACCTGACTTGGCCGGGTCGCGCGACCCGGCGGGCTCAGACGAAGCCACCGAGCAACGCCGTTGCTGTCACCGCGATGGAACGGGAGGACCGGTACTCAGCAACGAGATCGAGCTTGCCGCGCTCGCTCCACCCTCTTCCGCGGTCGCTCACGAGTGCAAGAGCTCGGCCCTCGCGCTCCAGGACCCAGTACCGATAGTGATCCCGGCGGATCGCCTCGTGCTCGAGCGCATCCGCAGGAAGCTGGTGCGCGAACGCGTCAGGAATGTCGACGACCGAGCCCATCGACGAGTCGATCACGACGTTGCGGCAACGCACCGGCCTTCGCGTCACGGCCGTGGCCGACATGACATGGGAGATGAGCCGGTAGGTGAGCGTTCGGGAGGTTGTCGGTCGGGCGCGAGCGACAGGTCGGTACCCGACCGCGCGCTCCAGCTCCGCGATCATGTCGAACGGGTCTCCCGACTTGATCAGATGTGTCCATGGATCGTCTGAGAAGGTTATGAGGTTCGGCCCGGTGTGCGCGGCACCGCCGGCACGATCGAGGGACCAGAGGACCGTGAAGTCGAGCTCCTTCTCGGGGTGCCACCGACCCACCCAGAGTCGATCGGATATCCCGCTGGGCATGTGAACCTGGACGATGCTCGTGTCGGAGTGGCGGCGAGCGAGCTCGGTGGCGACGACCCATGACGCCGCGTGCGCCCACCAACCGCCGCTTCCCGATGCCGGCATCTCGACATGCGTGGTCAATTCGCCGTAAGTGCTGCGCACGGCGTCAAGATGACCGATCCTCGTGCGGACCGGGCCATGGTGCTGCTGAGCGGCGTTGCGGGCGGCCTCGAAGGCGTCGGACGCGGTTCCGCCGGCGTTCGCGACGTCGGTCTTCAGGGCGTCGAGATCTGCGGTCGACTGGCCGCCGTCGAATGAGAGGACGCCGGTCCGGTCACGGTCATCAGTCCAGTAGATGCCGACGCCGGGGTCGCGGAACCACCGGCCCTCCGAGCGAGGGATGGTTCCGGTGAAGGGCGGCGACCCGGCGGCCTCGACGTGCAGACCGGAGATGTCACCAGCGCGATCACGTGTTACGAGATCCCACCGTTTCCTCGTCTTGGCGTGATCCGAGGAGGCGCCGAGGTAGTGCTCTGCCCAGCCGAGGCGTTTGAGTCTCTCGCGAAGGGCTGCCTGAAGCGGTGCGACGGGGGCTGCGTGTGACCACATCGACTGGGCATAGTCCGATATCGCGGGGGCAAGGATTTTCGTCACCCTTTGCCGAACGGCCGGGTCCATCTCGGTCTTGGAGCCGATCATCGTGAGATGCGCCAGCCACTCGCCGAACACTGAGAGCTCGAGTTCGAGTTCCTCGCGCCCCAGCGACGGGACTCGTTCAGCCAGGTCGTGGACGAGCTGGTGAATGCCGCTCGATCGGACCGCTGCAGCGTAGGTCTCCGCCTGTTCCAGCAGATACGCGGCGGCGAGTTGGGCCGTGGTGCCCCGGCCCGGAATCTCGGTGATCAGGCCGCCGGTCTTCCGACGAAGTTCGGCCGTGATGATCGTCGCCCAGAAATTGTCCACGACGGTCCATTCCTCGGCCCAGCGCGCGCGGCGCTCGGTGAAGAAGAGCAGCGCCCGGAGCGTGTCGACGCCGAAACTGGCGAGGTCGAGCGTCCCCTCCGCGGAGGCCGCTCGCGCCTCGTCCAGGACGCGGGATGCGACCTGAGTATCCCCGTACCAGCGGGAGTAGCCGTCGTAGGAGTAGGTGAAGCGGTTCCAGCGCTCGTCGTGGTGGCGGAACGGCCCCTCAGGCACGACGACGGTCCCTGCGCGGCGAACTCGCGTCTCGACAGGTTGCGCGACCCACGTGGCCAGGTCGGGCAGGCTTGTGCCCGCTGAGAGTCGTGCCTCGGCATTGATGGTCTCGCCGGCCGGTGTCACGATCCAGGGCCAGCAGATCGCTGCCCGCACCTCGCCGTTCATGATGACGGCTTCGATCGGCTCCGTTTCGGAGACCAGGTCGTGTCTGGTCGCGAGCCAGCCGGCCAGGTTGTCCCGGTCGGTCATGACTACCTCGACCGGAGACCGTTCGGCGGTACCAAGCTCCACCAGAGCGCGGACGAGATCGTTTCTTCGGATACGGCTCATTGAGCACCCCCGGTGGCTTCTGCTGTTGACCCCCGATTTAGATGGGCAGCGACAAGACTCTCACCGCGCGTAGCCGACCTTCGACTCGTGGGCGACGCCGTCGACGAGCACGTCGAAGATGCGGGTGTTGCTGCGACAGATCTCGAGGCAGTCCAACCGTCGAGGCGGGACCTGCCTGTCAGTGCCCATGGGCGACGCACCCAAGATGCTGGCGAGGTGGTCCTCGCCGCTCTGACCGGTCGGGTAAAAGGCTGACGTGGTCCGTCCGGCGGGCACGCTGCCCGGAAGGGCTGCTACGACATGGTCGAAGTTGGTGCGACCTTGAGCCAGCAGTAGGAGTTGCTCCTTCGTTGGAGCCGGCGCGCGTCAGACCGTTCCAGCTGGGCACCGTCGCCTTGACGGCCTCGACCCTGACCGCCGCCGGCACCTTGTCGAGAGCCCCGATGGCGGCGGCTACCTGGGTCGCGAGCTTGGGGTTGCGCGCGACGAACGTCGCCACCTTGACCGGGATCGCGACGGCGTCGCCAACGCCCGGCGCGACACCCACCGCGGAGAAGCCCGCGCCCACCCAGTCGGCGTGGATCGCCGACCCGATGACGTCGCGGACATCGGCAACGGAGCCGACGACCTATCCCACACCCGGAAGGAAGCTGGACCCGCCCGACACGAGGTTCCCGGTAAGCCACGCGAGCGAGTTTCCTGGGCTGAGGTCGCCGAGGATCGCGCCCCGTGCAAAAGTCCGTGGCGTAGTCCCACGTGCTGACCTTGACGTCGACCCACAGCGGGTCGAGACCCCGGCTCTCCCTGTTCGCGTCCTCAAACCCGTCGTCGATGCCGTCACCACCCGGTGTCGGCGAGGTCGGGAGCTGTGCCGATCTCCTCGACCTCGATGCGGTCGTCGGGCTGGTCGTCGTCGTTGTCCGGGTCGAACGCGTCGAGCCCGAGGTCGGTCCGCCGCGTCCCCTAGTATTCCGTCGCCGTCCGTATCTGCCACCAGCGGATCGGAATAGCTGACGTGGTACTCGGCACCGGAGACGTCGTTCGCGACATGCTTGCCCGCCTCGTCAGCAATCCGTCTGCCCCAGCTGGTAGCGCGACCAAGGCGCCATAGTCCGTCTGTCGCGCGTCACCTACCGCCGCCGGGAACTCAACATCTGCCGTGCCATCCTGGAACGCATGATCACCGACCGCGCGCTCCAGCCCCGCGATAGGCCCGCGGCTCATGATTCCGTCGCAAACATGCAGGTCAGGCAGACTTTCACCAGTTGCACCGTGGATGTCGGGGGTTCGAGTCCCTCCGGGCCCACCACCTCGGAAGGCGCGGCCCGCCCGAGGAGACCGAGCGCGAATCCTCTGAGGGTGGTCGTGGGAGGACGCGAAGCGGACCGGTCAGGCGTGGCATGTCGGCATCGTCTCGGCAGGCCATGGCGAGAAGCGGCGTGTGCGTGGGAAGTTGCCCCGCTGAGCGAGTACCCTCCCCGACATGCGTGACACAGAGGTCATTCGGGCGCTTCGCGAGTTCGTCGCAGAGCGCGACTGGGGGCAGTTCCACACCCCGGAGAACCTGGCGAAGAGCATCTCGATCGAAGCGGCCGAGCTTCTCGAGTGCTTCCAGTGGAGCTCGGACTTCGTTCCCGAGGACGTGGAAGCCGAGCTCGCCGACGTCCTGACATATTGCCTGCTCCTCGCGGACAGGCTCGGCCTCGACGTCGATCGGATCGTCCTGGAGAAGCTCAAGACGACGAAGGAGAAGTACCCGGTCGAGAGGGCGCGTGGCCGGAGCACGAAGTATGACCAGGTTTGAGGTCGAGCACCTTCCGTTCCATGCCGATGCGGTCAACACTCGCCGGGGGGATCGTCGGCTCACCAACTGGCCCGTCGTGTACGCGATCGACGGCGATCGCGACATCTACGTGGGCGAGACCCTCAACGCCGTTGCTCGCATGCGACAGCACCTCGACACGAGCGGCAAGGCGCATCTGAGGGGTGTTCGCATCGTCGTCGACGAGACGTTCAACAAGTCGGTCTGCCTCGACCTCGAGTCGCACCTGATCCGCTGGTTCTCGGGGGACGGCCACTATCAGGTCCTGAACCGGAACTTCGGCATCGTCGATGCCGACTACTACGACCGGAGCCGCTACCGCGACACGTTCCGAGCGGTCTTCGAGGAACTGCGCGCGCAGGGGCTCTTCACACGGTCGATCAGCCAGATCGAGAACAGCGACCTGTTCAAGCTCTCGCCGTTCAAGGCACTGAACTCCGACCAGGCGATCGCCGTCGAGGACATCCTCGAGGGCCTCTTCGACGATCTGCGTTCCGACCGCCAGAGCACGATCGTCGTCCAGGGTGACCCGGGCACCGGCAAGACGATCGTCGGCATCTACCTCATGAAGCTCCTTCGTGACATCGAGACGGCCGACCTCACAGAGGCGCTGAGCGCCGAGACGGTGTTCTCCGAGTTCTTCGCGGAGGGCTACCCCGAGCTTCTCAAGGACTTCAAGGTCGGCCTCGTGGTGCCGCAGCAGTCGCTGCGTGCCTCGATCCAGGAGGTGTTCCGCAAGACGCCTGGTCTACGCAAGGACATGGTGCTCACGCCCTTCCAGGTCGGCGAGAGCACGGAGACGTTCGATCTGCTGATCGTCGACGAGACTCACCGGCTCAACCAGCGCGCGAGCCTCGCGTCAGGCGTTCTGAACGCCAAGTTCCCCGCGATCAATCACCGGCTCTTCGGTGCGGACGACCTCACGATCACCCAGCTCGACTGGATTCGAGAGAAGAGCAGGCACCAGATCTTCCTGCTCGACTCGGGTCAGCGTGTGCGTCCGGCCGATCTGCCGACCGACGTCCTCGACAGGTTGGTCGAGGAGGCGCGCGAGGCGCACCGCCTCTACCCGCTGTCCTCGCAGATGCGTGTCCTCGCGGGCCACGACTACGTCGCGTACATCCGAGAGATCCTCGCCGGGCAGAGCCCGACGCCGCGACGCTTCGGTGGCTACGAGCTGCGGATGTTCGACGATCTGGGTGAGATGCGCGACGCGATCCGCGCACGGGAAGCCGAGTACGGGCTTGCGCGTCTGGTCGCGGGATATGCCTTTCCGTGGCGCAGCCGGGCCGACCCCTCTGCTCCCGACATCGACCTCGACGGTCTGCAGATGCCGTGGAACCGCACCTCGACGGACTGGATCAGCAGCCCGACGTCGATCGACGAGGTCGGTTCGATCCACACGGTCCAGGGATACGACCTCAACTACGCAGGCGTGATCATCGGCGGCGACATGCGCTATGACCCGGCGAGTGGGCGCCTGTACTTCGAGAGGGGGTCCTACTTCGACTCGAAGGGGATGCAGAACAACACGAAGCGGGGAATCACGTACGACGACGACGACCTGTTGGCGTTCGTCACGAACATCTATGCGGTGCTGCTGACGCGAGGGATGCGCGGGACGTTCGTCTACGTCGTGGACCCCGAGCTGCGAACGCACCTTCGGGCATTCATCGACCCCTGAGCCGGCCGAAACAGCGCCATCGACGTCGAACGTGCTCGGCCGGGGAGCGGAACCGCCGATGTCGCTCGTGAGACCGACGCGGCTGTCGACGACGCGCCGTGGTCAGCGGCGAACGCTGACCACGCGGGCGTTCAGCGTGATGTTCATGGCGCGCTTCGTGACCATCTGGTCCCAGACGTCTTCCCAGCCCTTCTGCCAGGCCGTGACGCCGCTCGTACCGCCGAAGGGTTGCGCGATGTCCGGTGTGATCCACACGAGACCGTAGTACGCCGGGATCTTGTCGAGATCCCCGTAACCCTGCACCTGGTAGGCGTACATCAGATAGCCCTTCAGCACGCCCATGCCGTTGTCGTCGAGGAACTGTGCAAAGGTCTTCGAGAAGACGCCGTGCGGGTCGCCGGCCGGCCTCGAGGTCGGCATGACACCATCGATGGTGCCGAAGATCTCGAGGCGTAGGCCCACGTAGAACAAGGCGGCTTCGATGAGCTTGAGGTACGCGGCATCTTGCTTCGCCTTGCTGCACGGCCACCCGAACCCCAGCGACTGACAGGCGACCATGAGCCCGTAGTCGCTGTAGGCCATCACCGTCTCGTTCGGCGGAGCGCCGACGACGATGCCGCGTTCGGACCCATGGGCCACGGGTACGCGCGCGTTGCCGACGGTGAACTCCGAGAGCGCCCGTGCCATCTCGTCGTACGCCGGCGACAGATAGCACGTGCCGAGCTCCGCGATGGACGTGCCGCCCTGGTCCGGCACCTGCAACGAGTGCGTCTTGCCTGCGAAGCGGTTCGTGGACTCCAGCAGCGAGACGTCGGTGAAACCCTCGTCGATGAAACGCTGCGCGAAGAGAAGTCCGCTCACACCCGCGCCGATGACCACGATGGTGCTGTCCTTGGGGGCCGCGAGCAGCTGGGGCCTCGCGGCGAGAAGGATGTTCAGGTAGGACCAGCAGTGCAGGACCGACTCGAAGCACGTCGACGCGTGGACGTACACGGTGTCGTTCATGCCCTGGATGTTGAGCCATCGCCATGGTGCCCCGGCGCCGAGCGCAGCGGCGGGGAACTGGTTGAAGTAGGGCGTGAACAACGGGTTGACGGCCGGGTGGACTGCGCCGTCCTGATGCTCCTCGACCTGCACGATCTCGTACCGGCCGGGCTGGAAGGGCCACCACGACGGCGGATCGTCCAGGAACGCGCTGCGCTGTGCGGCGAGGGTCGCAGGATCCGACGCGCCGTTGATCCCGACCATCTGATATGTCGTGACGACATTGGTCGTGGCGCTGTTCGCGGCTGGAAGACCCCACTGTTTCGCTGTCTCGTTGCGGTACCCCTGCACGAGGCCTGCCTGCGACTCGACGACGTCGGGAGCGAGGATGACGACCCGGTCTTGCGTCGTGCGCGGGTAGACCCGTAGGCACGTCGTGTAAAAGGTGAAGTTGCGGAGAGCGTCCAGCAGTGGCCGTTCCTGGGGGGTGAATTCCATGACCGGCTCGAGGCCGCGTGGATCGCAGGCGATCACGAGAAGGTCGGGATTGACGACGACGCGCTTTCCGTCGCTTTGGTACACCAGCTCCATGGAGACCACCCCCAGGGTGACGCTAGCACCGGTTCGGAATTCGGGCGCGTGAACGCGATTCCGCCCTGACACTTCGAGCCATTCTCCGGTGGCCCGTATCGCCGTCCCGCGCGGCGCGGCGTTCGCCCGTTCGTGGGCTGCCTCCCGACGTCGATGTGCGACCCCTGGGCGTCGGGCCTCGCGCCAGCCCGGCTCGTGTCGGCGCCCGCCTCTAGCATCGGCCGCACCAGCAGCGACGACGTGACGGTGAGGTAGAGGGTGCTCGAGAAGGTCAAGGGTCTGTTCCGGCGCGACGAGGAGCAGGCGGGAGGTGGCCGTCCGAGCGCTCGGCTCGTCGACGCGCTGAAGGTGCTCGCGGTCGAGTCGCCGGCGCTCGCGGACCGCGCGGTCGCGTACGTGCACCGGGGAGAGGGCCCCGAGGTGCTGCTGGAGCTCGAGGCGCTGCGCGGCGGTGACGTCGAGGTGCTGCTGGGGCGGCCGGGCCAGTCGGGGATCTACTCGTGGACGACGCCCGCGCAGGACGACCGACTCAAGACCGCGGTGCCGGGCTGGACCTCCGCGAAGGCCGTCACTGCCCGGTCCAACCTCTACACGCTGAGCGACTCGGTGACGATCCCTGAGCTCGTGCGGATCGGCCGGGTGCTCAGCGCCGTGTCGTCGGAGGTCGACCGCGAGCGCCCCGCCGACCCGCGCTGGCTCACGGTGCTCGTGAATGACATGTCGCGGCGCGCGAACGACCGCCGCAAGGGCAAGAACGGCAAGCAGACGCCCGACCGCTGGACGCCGGACCTGCTGGTGGCGCTCGCGGTCGAGGGCGGCGTGCCGGAGACCGACGCGACGGCGGTGGTGCTGCGCGAGCTGTTCGAGCGCCCGACGTCGTCGGGCTGGGCCTCGCGCCACCTGGGCCCGGCGCTCCTCGGCGAGCCGGCGCGCGACTTCGTGGTCGCGCACGTCGACGTGGCGACCCAGGCGCTGCCGGGCGTGAGCGCCGCGGGGCGGACGGAGCTGATCGAGCTCGTGGCGTCCGACGCTGCGGCGACGGCGGCGCTCGCCCCGCTCCTGGCTCGGCTCGCGGCGGACACGAGCAAGGGCGTGCGTGAGGCGGCGGTGGCCGCCGTCGCGCAGCTCCCGGGTGAGCGCCAGCGCGAGATCCTCACCCCGCTCCTCACAACCCTCGCGCCGTCCCGGCTCGGGACGGTCGTGACGCGCCTCGCGCAGGTCGACGGCGGGCTGGTCGACCTCGAGCGGGCCGCCGAGCAGTCGACCGGGGCGCGCGCGACGCTCCTGCGCGACACCGTCGAGCGTGCCCGCGTGCTCGACGCCGCGCAGGAGGACGAGCCGGCGATCGAGGTGCCGCCTTTCGAGCTCCTGCCGGAGACGGTGCTCGGCGATGAGTTCGTGCAGGCCGCGCGGGCCGCGATCGATACCGCCCTCGAGCGCGCCCGCGCGGAGCTGGCGGCGCACCCCGGCAAGAAGGACGACGACGGGTGGCCGCGGTGGCGTCGCCAGGCCGTCGAGCAGGACCTCAAGGAGCTGCCGGGAATCTCCGACGACGACCTCCGGATCTTCGCCGCGTTCCTGTCCGGGACGAGCACGCGTCGCCCGGGCGGCATCGCGATGCGCCGGCTGGCCGCACCGGGCGTCTTCTCGCGCCTCCCCGGTATCACCCTCCTGCACCGGCTGCGGCTCCAGGCGAACGAGGCGCGCGGCCACAGCGAGCGGTTCGGCTGGTATCGGCTCAACGAGGGCGACATGCTCGACGTCGACCTGCGCGTCCTCGACGAGGCGCTGCGGCGGATCGGTCGCGACGACGCCGAGGCACTGATCGACGAGCTGTACTTCTCCACGTGGTGGGCCATGGACACGGTGACGCCCGAGAACGCGTGGCCGTACTACGCGGGGCGGCTCGACCGGCTCGCCGCGGCGCTGGACGACCGCGAGCGCACGTACGGCACGACGAAGCCGGCGCGGGCGCTCGCGGTGCTCGCGCAGCTCCCGCACGTCCCGCGCACCTTCCTGCCGCGCCTCACCGAGCTCGCGCTCGGCGAGGGCCGCACGTACCGGGCGACGGCGCAGGAGGCGCTGAGCACGCACCCCGGCGTGCGGGGCCTGGCCGAGCAGGGGCTCGGCAACGGCCGGTCCGAGGTGCGCCGCACCGCCGCGGAGTGGCTGGCCCGGCTCGGCGACGCCGACGCGGTGCCCGCACTGCGGGCCGCGCTCGCGAAGGAGCGCAGCGAGGTCGTCCGGGCGGCGATCCTCACGTCGCTCGAGGTCCTCGGGGAGGACATCTCGGTCGACCTCGCGCCGGAGGTGCTGCTCGCGGAGGCGACCAAGGGACTGCGCGGCAAGGCGCCGGTGAGCATGTCCTGGTTCGACCTGGGCTCCCTGCCGGACGCGCGCTGGGCGGCGGACGGCTCGCCGGTGGACCCGACGATCCTGCGCTGGTGGGTCGTGCTCGCGGTCAAGCTCAAGGACCCGAGCGGCGCGGGGCTGCTCGAGCGATACCTGTCCCTCCTGCAGGAGGAGGACCGCGCGCGCCTCGGCAGCCACGTGCTGGCCGCGTGGGTCGCGCAGGACACGCGCAACCCGTCGGCGCAGGAGAGCGACGCGCACGCGACGGCGGGCGCGCAGCAGCGGTACGACCAGTACCAGGCGTGGGCCAAGCGCTCGCCGGAGTACTACTCGGTCGAGGCGTCCAAGACGGTCGAGGACCACCACCGCGACCTCTACCGGGAGCACCAGGCGACCTACCTCGGCTCGGCGGTCAAGGACAAGGGGATGCTCGCGCTCACGGTCGCGATGCCGGGTGGCGAGCTCGCCGCGACGTTCCAGCGCTACGCGAAGGCGCACGTCGGTCGCCGGGCGCAGACCGAGGCGCTCGTCCAGGCGCTCGCGGCGAACGGTCAGCCTGCCGCGATCCAGGAGCTCCTCGCGGTCTCGCGCCGTTTCCGGCAGGCGACCGTGCAGGAGACGGCGCAGCGGCTCGCCGCCGAGCTCGCGGACCGGCGCGGATGGACGGCGGACCAGCTCGCGGACCGGACGGTCCAGACGGCGGGCTTTGAGGACGACGGCCTGCTCCACCTCGACCTCGGGTCCCGTGAGTACGTCGGGCGCATCACCCCCGCGTTCACGCTCGAGCTCACGAGCGACGCGGGCAAGGTGGTCAAGGCGCTCCCGGCCGCGCGGGCGCAGGACGACCCCGAGCTCGTCTCGGCCGCGAAGAAGCAGCTCACCGCGAGCCGCAAGGAGCTCAAGGCGGTCGTCGCGCTGCAGACCCAGCGGCTCTACGAGGCGATGTGCGTGGGCCGCACGTGGACGGCGCAGGAGTGGCAGGAGTACCTGCTCGGCCACCCGGTGATGTCGCGGCTCGTCGAGCGGCTCGTGTGGGTCGAGAACCCCGGCACGGACGAGGCGCGCCCGTTCCGTCCCGACGGCGGCGCGCTCGTCGACGCCGACGACGAGGACGTCGTGCTCGGCGAGGGGTCGACGGTCGGGCTCACCCATGCGGTCCTGCTCGGTCCGGACGCCACGGCTGCCTGGTCGGCGCACCTCGCGGACTACGAGGTGACCCCGCTCTTCGCGCAGCTCGACGTCGCGACGCCCGACGTCCCTGCCGGCGCGACGGCGATCGACGACCACAAGGGCTGGTTTTCCGACAGCTTCTCGATCCGGGGACGCGCCACCAAGCGCGGCTACACGCGCTCCCAGGCGGAGGACGCCGGGTGGTTCAGCGCGTACACGAAGTCGTTCGCGAGCGCGGGGGTCGTGGTGCAGATCGAGTTCACGGGGTCGTTCGTCCCCGAGGAGAACATCGCGGCCGCGGTGACGGCCCTGACGTTCGAGCGCATGGGACGCGCGTCGGGCCGGGGGACCGCGCGCATCGCGGACCTGCCGCCCGTGCTCGTCGCGGAGGCGTACCGCGACTACGTCGCCGTCGCCGAGGCGGGATCGTTCGACCCCGACTGGGAGCGCAAGAGCCAGTACTGACCGTGCTCGTCGGTCCGCGCCAGGACCGACCGGCACGGTGCGGTACGGGAGCGGTGCGGCGTCGGGACTCGGCGCCGCGCCGCCCGTCGTGTGGGACGTGGCTCCTACGCTGACCTGCAGGACCACGGGCACGACGCCCGCGACCCGACGAAGGAGGAGCCCGGGTGACGAGCACGACGACCGGTGACGCGCAGGTCGCGGCCGGGGGACCGGGCGAGCTGCGGCCGCCCGCCGAGGTCCGGTACGCCGACGAGCTCGCGGCGCTCGCCGCAGCGGACGCGCGCCGCGGCGCCGACGTCCCGCCGGGGTGGCGGCTGAGCCCCCGCGCGGTGCGCGCGTTCGTCGTGGGCGACGCCGAGCTGGGCGTGAGCCGGAAGTTCTTCGGCGACGACCCGCTCGTCGACCGCGCGGTCGTGTCGCTGCTGGGTCGCCAGGGGCTCATGCTCGTCGGCGAGCCGGGCACCGCGAAGTCGCTCCTGTCCGAGCTCCTGGCCGCCGCCGCGAGCGGCACGTCGACGCTCACGGTCCAGGGCACCGCGGGCACGAGCGAGGACCACGTGCGGTACTCGTGGAACTACGCGCTCCTCATCGCCGAGGGGCCGAGCGAGCGCTCGCTCGTCCCCTCGCCGGTCTTCCGGGCGATGGAGAGCGGTCGGGTCGCGCGGTTCGAGGAGATCACGCGCTGCGCCCCCGAGATCCAGGACACGCTCGTGTCCGTGCTCTCGGAGAAGCAGCTCATGGTCCCCGAGCTCGGCGCCGACGCGCGCGTCGCGGCGCGGCCCGGGTTCAACGTCCTCGCGACGGCGAACCTGCGCGACCGCGGCGTCCACGAGATGTCCGCGGCGCTCAAGCGCCGCTTCAACTTCGAGACCGTCGCGCCCATCCGGGACCGCGCGTTCGAGATGGAGCTCGTCGAGAGCAGGCTGACGGCCGAGCTCGGTCCGGCCCCGGAGCGTCCGCGGCTCGACCGCGACGTGCTCGAGGTGCTCGTCACGGTCTTCCAGGACCTGCGCACGGGCACGACGGCGAGCGGTGCCCCGGTGAAGCGGCCCGAGACCGTGATGTCGACGGCCGAGGCCGTGAACGTCGCGATCGCGGCGTCGCTCGAGGCCCGGTACCTCGGCGACGGCACGGTGACCGCGGGCCAGGTCGCGCGCCAGGTGGGCGGCGTCGCCCTCAAGGGCGACGAGGAGGATGCGCGCCGCCTGCGGCACTACGTGGACAACGTGGTGCGCGAGCGCGCGCGCTCGGACGCGCGCTGGAAGGACTTCCTCACCGCGGCGGGCGACCTGTGGCGGTAGCCCTGCGCGCCGCGTGGGACGCTGCGCCGCCCCGGCTGCGGCAGGCAGCCCGCGACCTCGTGACCCTGCGCGAGCGCGACGGCGTGCACCTGTTCGGCGTACGCCATCACAGCCCGGCGTGCGCGGTCGCCGTCGCCGCGCTGGTCGAGGAGGTGCGCCCGTCGGTCGTGCTCGTCGAGGGCCCGGAGGAGTACACGCGGCTCCTGCCCGCGCTGCTCGACGAGCGGACGGTCCCGCCGGTCGCCGTCCTCAGCCTCGCCGGCGACCCCGCGGACGCGGCGGGAGGCGGTGCGCGCGGCGCGGGGTTCTACCCGCTCGCACGGTACTCGCCCGAGTGGGTCGCGCTCCGGGCGGGGCACGCCCTCGACGCGCGGCTCGCGTTCGTCGACTCCCCGTGGGGTGCGCGGCAGGCGGAGGACGACGGCGAGGGCCCGGCGGCCCGCACCGTCCTCGTGGAGCGGCACCTCGCGCACTCGCGCACCGTCGCGCGGCTCGCCGAGCGCCTCGGGTGCCGGGACCACGACGAGCTGTGGGACCACCTGTTCGAGGCACGCGACACCGCGCGGCTGCGCGGCTGGCGCGAGCTCGCCGACGACGTGTTCGCCTGGGCGGCCCTCGCTCGCCTCGACTACGAGGACGAGGCGCTCGTGGCCGACGGGTCGCTCGACCGGGAGGCGCGGATGTCGGCGCGCGTCGCCGAGCACGCGGCGCGCGCTGACGGACCGGTCGTCGTCGTGACGGGCGCGTTCCACACGCTCGCCCTCGTCGAGGCGCTGTCGGGGAGCACGCACGGCGAGGCCGTCGTCGCTCGCCGCCCGGCGGGCGGGTACGGCGACCTGGCCGACGCGCCCGCGTGGCTCGTGCGGTACGACGACGAGCGGCTCGACGCGCTGCGCGGGTACGGCGCCGGGATGCCGACGCCCGGGTACTACGACCGGCTGTGGGCCGCGCACCACGCCGCGGGCGGTCCCGCGGGCGCGGCGAACGGCGTCCTCGTGGACGTCGGGCGCGGGGCGAGCGCCCGCGGTGCGCTCGTGAGCGTGGCGCAGTCGCAGGCCGCCGTCGAGCACGCGCACCGGCTCGCGGCGCTGCGCGAGCGGCCGTGGCCGTGCCGCACCGACCTGCTCGACGCGATCACGTCCTGCTACGTCAAGGACGCTGACGACCTCGACGCGGCGGGCGACCGACCGCTCGGGCTCGCTGTCGCGGAGGTGTTCGCCGGGCGCGCGCTCGGCGAGGTGCCGCCCGGGGGCGCGTCGCCGCCGCTCGTGGAGGAGGCGCGCTCGCGCGCGCGGGCGCTGCGCCTGGACGTGTCCGACTCGGTGCCGCGGACGGTGCGGCTCGACGCGCGACGCCGGGCCGCGCACCGCGACCGGCGCCGGTTCCTCGCGCTGTGCGCGTTCCTCGAGCTGGGGTTCGCGCGCCGGGTCTCCGGCCCCGACCACGTGGCCGGGCGCGGCCTCGGCCTGGTGCTCGAGGAGTGGGAGTACGCGTGGACGCCGCTCGTCGAGGCGCGGCTCGTCGAGCTCTCCCACCGCGGGGCGACGCTCGACGCCGTCGCCGTCGCGCTGCTCGACGACGCGCGCGACCGGGCGCGGGAGGAGCGGTCGAGCGACGCAGTGGCGCGGCTCGTCGCGCAGTGCGTGGTGGTGGGCCTGCCCGACCGCCTGCCCTCGCTGGTCGCCCTCGTGCGCGCGACGCTCGACGTCGACCCGTCGCTCGCCTCGGTGGTCGCGGGCATGCGGCGCCTCGTGGGGCTGTGGCGCGCGCGCACGGAGCTGGAGCTCGGCGAGCACGCCGAGGCGCTGCTCGACCTCGCGGAGCAAGGGCTCGCCACGGCCGCCTACCTCGTCCCGGACCTCGCGGCCGCGGACGAGGCGACGCAGGACGACGCGCTGACGAGCCTCGTCGCGCTGCGTTCCCTGGTCCGGGACCTGCGCGACGCCGGCCGCGACGGCACGGGCTCGGCGTCGGAGTCCGTGGCGCGAGCCCTCGTGCACGTGCGCGAGGACGACGACGCGTCGCCCGCGGTGCGGGGTGCGCTCACGGCGTTCGCCGCCGTCGACGACGAGCTGGACGACGGGCCGGGCGGCGACGGCCTCGTCACGCGTGTCCGGGCGCAGCTCGCACCCGGCGCGGACCCGGTGGCGGCGACGGCGTTCCTCGGCGGCGTGATGCGCGCCGCCCCCGACCTCCTGCTCCACACGCCGGAGATGTTCGACGCGGTCGACGAGGGGCTGCGCGGCCTCGACGAGGACGCGTTCCGGGCGGTGCTGCCGGACCTGCGCCGGGCGTTCACCTGGCTGCGGCCCACCGAGACGCACCGGCTCGCGGAGCGCGTCGCGGCGCGGACCGGGACGAGCGCCGCCGCGCTGGACCGGCACGTCGACGTGACGGAGGACGACCTGCGCGCGGGGCTGCTCGTCGAGCGCGAGCTCGTCGCGGTCCTGGAGCGCGACGGCCTCGGCGCCTGGGTCGCCGGGGGTGCGCAGTGACGGCCGCGGGTCCGGGCACGGCGGACGTGCCGGGGGCGACGTCGACCCGGACCTCGCCGGACGGCCCCGGTCCCGTGGCGAGTTGGCGCGCCGAGGGCCGCGCGGACGACCACGAGGCTGCGCGCCGGTGGCGGCTCGTGCTGGGCCGGTACGCGGGCGACGCGCTGCCCGTCCCGGCGGCGGACCAGGGCCTCGACCGGACGCTCGGCCACCTGTACGACCGCGAGTACACGGCCCGCGGGCACCGGCACGGCAGCGGTGACGGGCCCGGTGACAGGCGAGGCGACGGGCGGGGCGCGGGCGGGCGTGGCGGCTCCGTCGTCGCGGGGCTGGACTGGCTCGAGTCCGCGCGCGAGCTGTTCCCGCGCGAGACGTTCGAGCGCATGCAGGTCGAGGCCGTGGGCCGGTACGGGATGACGGAGCTGCTCGCCGACCCGCGCGCCGTCGACGCGGTGGAGCCCAGCACGGAGCTCGCGTCCGCGCTGCTGCGCGCCCGGGGACGGCTCGGGCCCGGGGTGCAGGACGGTCTGAAGCGGCTCGTCGCGCGCGTGGTGGAGGATGTCGTGAAGCGCCTGCGGCCGCGCTTCGAGACCGCTGTGGACGGCCGGCGCGACCGGTCGCGCCGCTCGTTCGTGCGGTCGAGCCGCACGTTCGACGCGGCCGCGACCGTGCGCGCGAACCTCGGGCGCTGGGACCCGGAGCGGCGGCGCCTGCTCGTCACGGACCTGCGCTTCTCGGCGCGGCGCCGTCGCGCGCTGTCGTACGACGTGGTGCTGCTCGTCGACCAGTCCGGGTCGATGGCCGCGTCCGTGCTGTACAGCGCGGTGAGCGCCGGCATCCTCGCGGGGCTGCCCGGCATCACGGTGAGGCTCGTGCTGTTCGACACGTCCGTCGTCGACATGTCGCACCTCGCGCACGACCCCGTGACGGTGCTCCTCACGGCGCAGCTCGGCGGCGGCACGGACATCGCGCGCGCGGTGCGCTACGCGGAGCAGCACGTGCGCGACCCTCGCCGGACCGTGGTGGCGCTCGTCACCGACTTCGAGGAGGGCGGCTCCGTGTCGCAGCTCGTGGCGAGCGTCGGGCGGCTGCACGCGTCCGGCGTGCGGCTGCTCGGCCTGGCCGCGCTCGACGGCCAGGCGAACCCCGCGTACGACCGCGGCGTCGCCCGGCGGCTCGCGGAGCAGGGCATGGAGATCGCGGCGCTCACCCCGGAGCGGTTCGCCGAGTGGCTGGGCGAGGTGCTCCCGTGAGCGGCACCACCGGTCCCGTCCCGTGGGCGGCGGTGTACGCCGGGTACGACGACGCCGCGCTCGCCACCCTCGCCAACGCGGGCCTGGTGCGCCGCGCCCGCAAGGACGTCGCCGCGGGGAAGGTGGAGGTGCTCGAGCTGCGCGGGGACGGTGCCGCGCTGTCCGTCGGGGGCGCGCGCGTCGAGCTCGACGCGCGCGGTCCCGCGGGTGCGCGGTGCGCGTGCCCGACGCCGGGTGCGTGCCAGCACGTCGTGGCCGCGTGCCTGTGGGCGCGCGACGCAGCCGCCGAGCCGGTGGCCGATGCGGCGACCGAGCACCTGGAGCCCGTCGCGGCGGCCCGTGACGACGCGGCGGTGGTGCGGCCGACGGCCGACGCTCCCGCCGATGCCGATGCCGATGCCGATGCCGATGCCGATGCCGGCGCCGACTCCGGCGCCGACTCCGATGCCGATGCGGACGCCGGCCCCGATGCCCGCCCCGATCCCGCAGCCGTCCGCGCGCGTCACGGTCGAGCCGACGCCGGTTCGGCGGGTCCGACGGCGCAGCGCATCGAGGCAGGCGCGCCCCCGGAGCCAGACGCTGGTCCTCGTGCCGCGTCGGGGGCCGACCCGCTGGGCGAGATCCTCGCGCTCGACCCACGGGCGGTGCACCGGGCGGCCGGGGCCGTCGTGGTGCGCGTGGTCGCCCAGGAGCTGCGGGAACGCGCGGACACGCCGACGCGCGGCTCGACGGACGTGACGGTGGACGGTCCCCGCGTGGTGATCGCCTGGCCCGGCGCCCCGCGCGTGACCTACGTCGCGGGCGCCGGGTTCGCGGGGATGCTCGTGGAGCGCGAACGTCCCGGCGCTTCGCCCTCGGCGGCCAGGGCGGACGACCGTCGGTGGCGGCTCGAGGCGCTCGCCCGCGTCTGGCGCGCCCACGGCCGTGCCTGGCCGTGGCCCGAGGAGGCGCCCGCCGCGGCGCCGCGCGCGACGGGGGTCCCCGACGCCCGAGCGGTGGCGGACGAGGTCGCGCGCGCGGTCGAGCGGGTGCTCGACGTCGGGCTCTCGCACCTCGGCCGCGACGACCTGGAGGAGCTGCGCGGCGCCGGTGTGCTCGCGCGGCTGGGGCGCCGGCCCGCGGTGCAGCGGCTCGTCACGTCGGCGGTCGGGCGGCTCGAAGCGCTCGCGGACCGCCGGGACGCCGTCGACGAGGAGGAGTGCCTGCTCGCGCTGGCCGAGCTCTGGGCGTTCGTGCGGGCCGAGCCCGCGCCGGACGCCGCGGCACCGGACGAGCGCGTGACGGACCTCCCGCACCTCCTCCCGCTCGGGGCGCGCTGGTGGGTCGCCGCCTCGGGGGCGCGCGGGGTGACCGTGCACCTGTGGGACGTCGTCGAGGGCCGGACGCGGGCGGTCACCACCGGCCGGCCGCCCGGTGCCGACCCCACGTTCCGCCGCTCCTGGGACCTCCCGCTCGTGTGGGGGCGCTCGGTGGAGTCGCTGTGCCGCGGCCCGTTCGCCCTGCGCGGCGCGACCGAGCGCGCGGGGACGCTGCGCGCGGGCGAGGGGCCCGGCGTCGAGCCGCTGGGGACGCTCGACGCCGACGCGCTGCGGGACGTGGCGGAGCGGACTGCGTCGCTCGACGCGCGGGCCGAGGTCGGGTTCGGGCGGAGACCCGCCGTGGTCCGCGTCGTCATGGTCCGGGACGCGGGCCGCATCGGCGTCGACGAGGTCGCGCAGGAGCTCACGTGGCACCTCGTGTCCGCGGACGGCACCCCGACCGTCGTGCGCGTCGACGCCGCGGACGAGGCGGCCTGCGACACCCTGCTCGGGGTGGCGGCGGGGAGCCGCCGGCTCGTCGCCGTCGCGGTCGAGCACGACCTCGACTCCGGTGGGGTCGAGGCCGTCGGCCTGTTCGTCGAGCGCCCCGGCGGCGGGCTCGGGCTCGTCGTGCCCACGCTCACGCCCGCCTACGACCACCGCGCCTGGTCGAGCACGTGGACCCGGCTGCGCGCACGCGTCCGGGCGCTGCGCGGGCGCGCCACGACCCAGGTGCACGAGGTCACGGCACCGGCCCCCGTCGAGGACGTCTGCGCCACCGTGCTCGACGCCGCCGTGGCGCTCGCCGCGACCGGCCGGCGGCACCTGAGCCCCCAGCAGGAGGCCGCGCTCGCGCGCGCGGCGCGGACCGCGGACGACGTGGGGGCGCCGACGCTCTTGGGCGCGGTCGCGCTCGTCGCCCGCGAGCCCGACGCCGCGCGGCTCCTGCGCGCGGCGCTCGTCGCGTCGCGCGGTCGCGCTCTCGCGCGCGCCGTGACTGCCCCGAGTGGCACGGCCGACCGGGCGGCGCGGGCATGAGCACCTACGCCGTCCGCATGGGGCCGCCGGACCGGGCCCGGGTCGAGCACGTCGTCGACGGCCCGGCGGACCCGGTCCGCGAGACGTGGGACGACACGAACCGGTGGTACCCGCGGCTCCTCGCGGAGGGCCGGCGCGTGGAGCGGTCGCACGACCTGCGCCTCTCCCACGTCCTGCTGCGTCGTTCACAGCTCGCGGCGGGGTCGGTGCTCGCGCGGCGCGACCCGGGGCCGTGGGACGCGCTCGCCGCGGTGCCCGCAGGCCGCGAGCCGACGGCGGTGCCGCGTCCCGTCGGCCTGTTCGAACTCGGGCCGCAGGACGCACCGCGCGTCGAGCTGGACACGGTGGCGGAGCTGCGCGACCAGCTCACCGCGGTCGCGGGCGCCGACGGCCCGGGCGGACCGGGGCGACTGCGGATGCTGCTCGCCGCCGAGTCGGCGGGTGCGCTGGTCGCCGCGGAGATGCACCACGCGGGCGTCCCGTGGCGCGCCGACGTGCACGACGCGATCCTCACGGACGCGCTGGGCCCGCGTCCGCGACCGGGCGAGCGGCCCGCCCGCATGGAGGACCTCGTCGCGCGCATCCGCGTCGCCCTCGACGCGCCACCGACCCTCAACCCGGACTCGCACCCGGACCTGCTCAAGGCCCTGCAGTACGCGGGCGTCGGCGTGCGGTCGCTGCGCAAGTGGGAGCTCGAGCGCGCCGACCACCCGGTCGTTGAGCCGCTGCTCGAGTACAAGAAGCTCTCACGCCTCTTCACCGCGAACGGCTGGTCCTGGCTCGACACGTGGGTCCACGACGGGCGGTTCCGCACCGAGTACGTCGTGGGCGGCGTCGTCACGGGCCGGTGGGCGTCGAGCGGCGGCGGGGCGCTGCAGCTCCCCCAGCAGGTGCGGCGCGCGGTCGTCGCCGACCCGGGCTGGAGGCTCGTCGTCGCGGACGCCGCGCAGCTCGAGCCGCGCGTGCTGGCCGGGCTCGCGCACGACGAGCGCATGGCGGCGGCCGGGCGCGGGGGCGACATGTATGCGGGCATCGTCGCGTCGGGGGCGGTCGCGACGCGCGACCACGCGAAGGTCGGGATGCTCGGGGCGATGTACGGGGGCACGACCGGCGACAGCGCCCTCGTCCTGCCGCGGCTCGCGAAGGCGTTCCCCGACGCGATCGGCCTCGTGGAGCGCGCCGCGCAGGCGGGCGAGCGCGGCGAGGTCGTGTCGACCCTCCTGGGCCGCAGCTCGCCGCGCCCCGGCGAGTCGTGGCAGGCCGCCCAGGAGGGCGCGTACGCGGTCGAGGACGGCGCGGACGACGTCGAGAGCGGCCGGACGGGCGCGGACGCGCAGGCCCGCGCCCGGTCGTACACCCGCGCGTGGGGCCGGTTCACGCGGAACTTCGTCGTGCAGGGCACGGCGGCCGAGTGGGCGCTCTGCTGGCTCGCGTCGATCCGTCGCCGTCTGTGGGAGCTGCCTCTCGCCGCGACCCCGGGTGCCGCCCCAGCGCCGTTCGCGGACCGGGCGCACCTCGTGTTCTTCCTCCACGACGAGGTCGTCGTGCACGCGCCGGCCGAGCTCGCCGAGACGGTGGCCGACGAGGTGCGCGCGGCCGCGGCGGAGGCGGGTCGCCTCCTCTTCGGGGAGTTCCCGGTCGACTTCCCGCTCACCGTCGCGGTGGTCGACCACTACGCCGAGGCGAAGTGAGGGGCGGGCGACGGGTCGCCGCGGACCCGTCGCCCGGTGGTGTCGTCGCCCGGCGGCGTCAGCGCCGCGGCTCGCCCCGGTAGGTGCCGAACGACCACAGGTTGCCCTCGGGGTCCTGGAGCACGAGCTCGCGGCTCCCGTAGTCCGTGTCCCGGAGCGGGACGACGACGCGTCCCCCGGCTCCCGGCGCGCGCTCACGGAGCCGCGTGCCGAGCGCCTCGATCTCGTCGTCGGGGACGACGACGTACGTGCCGCAGGTCCCGGGCTCGCGCGACCACTCCCGGTCGGGGGAGTGGCTGCCGAGCATGATCCCGCCGCCGTGCGGCCAGTCGAGCTGGGCGTGGGCGACGTCGCGGTCCTCGCCCGCCATGACGGCCGTCGCGACGAACCCGACGACGTCGGTGAGGAACGTGACGAGCGCGCGGGCGTCGCGCGCCTGGAGCGTGGGCCACACCAGAGGCTCGGGCCGTTCCCCGTCGGTGACGGTGGTGCCCTCAGCGTGCTGCGCCGTGCTCTCGTGGATGCTCATGCTCGTCCTCCTGCTCGGATGTTTGCTCGTGCTCCCAGCCTGGGCCGTCGGAGTGCCCGCCGGCTTGGATGTTCCCGAGCTCTTCGCGGACCCAGGCCGTCGGGCTCGTGCCGGCGAACCGGCGGAAGTCGCGCACCAGGTGGGAGTGGTCGGCGTACCCGGTCCGCGCGGCGACGTCGGCCAGCGTCCGGGCGCCCCGGCCGAGGGCGAGGCGCTGCACCTGGCGGCGCGCGGCGTCGAACCGCACGAGGCCGCGCGCGGCCCGGGGCGTGACGCCGAGCTCGGCCCGGAACAGCGTCTCGAGCTGACGCTCGCCGAGGGCCACGTGACGCGCGACGTCACGCACGCGCGCCCGGCCCCGGGTCCGGACGAGCACGCGCCAGGCCTCCGCGACCTCGGCGCGCACCTCGGCGCGGACGGGGAGGGCTCCGGGACCGCCGGGCCGGCCGTCCCGGCCGGCGAAGGCCGCGAACACCGCCTCGAACGCGGCAGCCCAGGAGCCCGCCTCGGCAGCCTGCTCGCGCAGCCGCGCGGCGGCGGGGCCGAGGACGGCGTCGCCGTCCTCGACGAGCCCGAGGTCGCCCGCGCGCACGCCCAGCAGCGCCCGGCAGGCGAGCGGGTCGAGCGCGAGCTGCACGCCCGCCTGCTCCTGCGGCTGGTGGATCAGGGCGGGCCGGGTGTGCAGACCGCCGACGAGCGACTCGTACCGCACCGGCACGGCGTCCGGCCCGGGCGACGTCGGGACGACGCCCGCGGTGCTCACGACGAGCGTGAGCCACGGCGAGGGCAGCCCACGGTGGACGGACGGCGCGCCGTCCGTTGTCTCCGTCCGCAGGCGGTACCCGACCATCGACACGACGCCGGGCGGCAGCGTGTCGGACGGGGCTCGCACGAACTCGTGCACCGCTCCAGGCTAGGCAGTCAGGTCGACGGGCGCAGCCCCCGCACCTGGGGGACGTCCGTGCCCCGGGCGGCGCGGCGCACGTGGGAGCGCGCGTGCTCGATCGCGTCGTCGAGCGTGTCGAAGAGGTGGTTCTCGTGGCGGAGCTCGGCGAGCGCCCCGACGTTCGTGAGGAGCGACCGGTGCCGTTCCTGGACGCCCTTGACGAGCACGGTCACGCCCCGTGCCTCGAGCCCTTCCACGAGATCGCCGAGCGCCCTGGCACCGGTCGCGTCGACCATGCGGAGCTGGGAGAGCCGCAGGACGACGACCGCGACGTCGTCGTGCGCCGAGGCGTCGGTCACCTCGGTGAGCACGCGGTCCGCGGCACCGAAGAACATGGAGCCCTCGAGGCGGAAGAGCGCGACGTGCTCGTCGCCCGGCTCGGCCGGCCCGGGGAGCGGGTCGCGGTGCACGGCGGAGGCGCGGGCCACGGTCCGCAGCGCGAAGAACGCGGCGACGAGGATGCCGATCTCGATGGCCTGCACGAGGTCGAACGCGACGGTGACGACGGCGGTGACGACGAAGGTCGCGGCGCTGGACCGCCCGGCGACGACCACCGAGCGGATCGTCCGGGCGCCGATCATCCGGAAGCTCGTCACCATGAGCACACCGGCGAGCGCGGCGAGCGGGATCCGGGAGACCGGGCCGGTGGCGAGGTAGATGACGGCGAGGATCACGACCGCGTGCACGACGGCGGCGAGCCGCGTGCGGGCGCCGGAGCGCACGTTGACCGCGGTGCGGGCGATGGCTCCCGTGGCGGGCATGCCGCCGAAGAGGCCGCTGGCCACGGACGCGAGGCCCTGTCCGACGAGCTCGCGGTCGGGCTGGTAGACGGAGCCGCCGGGCGACCCGGTCTGCACCATGGACGCCGCGACGCGGGCGGACAGCAGCGACTCGATGGCTGCGAGCGCGGCGATCGTGAGGGCGGCGCCGCCGAGGTCGCGCAGCGCGCCGGGGGTGAACGTCGGCACGACGGGCGCGGGCAGCGACGACGGCAGGGCGCCGATGCGCGGGACGGGCGCGCCGAGCGCCTCGACGAGGACGGTGGCCAGCACGACCGCGACGAGCGACGCGGGGATCGCCGCGTGGAGGCGGGGGAGCAGCAGCATGGTCGCGGCGACGAGCGCGACGCACCCGAGCGTCCACAGGACCGGGGCGGGCGGGACGTCGGTCACGGCGGCGCGCACGGCCTCGACCGCGGTCACGAACGTGTTGTGACCGGGGGCTGCTTCGACCCCGACCGCGGCCGGGACCTGCTGGAGGAAGATGATGCAGGCGATCCCGAGCGTGAACCCCTCGACGACCGGCCAGGGGATGTACGTGACGACGCGCCCGAGCCGGGCGAGCCCTGCGACGAGGACGACGAGCCCGCCGAGGACGGTGACGAGCGCGACGGAGCCCAGGCCGTGCGTGACGACGATCGGCGCGAGCACGACGGCCATGGCCCCGGTCGGGCCGGAGACCTGGTGGTTCGACCCGCCGAGCACGGCGGCGACGACGCCGGCGATGACGGCGGTGACGAGCCCGGCCGCCGCCCCGACGCCGGAGCTGACGCCGAACGCGAGCGCGAGCGGGAGGGCGACGACGCCCACGGTGACGCCCGCGAGCAGGTCGGCGCGCAGGGTCCGGGGTCGCAGGTCGTAGTCGGAGCGGCGGGGGAGCAGGTCGCGGACGGCGGCGAGGCGGCTCATGCGGAGGCGGTCGACGTGGTCGCGTCGAGCACGGCCCGCGCCGACGCGCCCGGCAGGGCGGGGAGCCGTCGCGCGGCCTCGAGCTGGTCGGACGCGCCCGCGAGGCTCGAGAGGAGGAACGCGCGCGCGACGACGAGGAGCTCGGCGACGAGGGGCTCGGCGAGGCGGTACTCGACCGCGTTGCCGCTGCGGGTCGAGGTGACGACCCCGGCCCGGCGCAGCACGGCGAGGTGCTGGGAGAGCTGGGAGGGCTCGCACCCGGTGACGTCCAGGAGGTCGGACACGGGCGCGGTGTGGTCGGCGTCGGCCGCGAGGACCTCGAGCACCTGGATGCGGGTGGGGTGCGCGAGGCACCGGAAGAGCTCGGCCTTGATGCGGTAGAGGGGAGCGGCCTCGTCGGTGCCGTGGGCGCCGTCGTCGGGCCGGGCGGGTCGGGGTGTGCGGGACACGGGTCCTCCGGGGCAACGGAATGATGGATTGCGCAATCCATCAAACCATGTCCGGCGGCACCCCGTCGCCCCGCGCGGGATAGCCTGCCGCCATGACCGTCGCGCCCGATCCGAGCACCGAGACGAGCACCGCGACGACGAGCGCCGACCCCTCGTCCGCCGTCCCCGTGGCCGACGACGCCGCGCGCCCGACGCTCGGCCGTGTCGTGCGGACGCTGGACGAGCTGTACCCGCCGTCGACCGCCGAGGCGTGGGACGCCGTCGGGCTCGTGGCCGGGGACCCGGGCGCTCCCGTGCGCCGGGTGCTGTTCGCCGTCGACCCGGTCGAGGAGGTCGCCGACGAGGCGCTCGCCTGGGGCGCGGACCTGCTGGTCACGCACCACCCCCTGTTCCTGCGGCCCGTGCACTCGGTCGCCGCGACGACGTTCAAGGGCTCGCTCGTGCACCGGCTCATCCGGGGCGGCTGCGGCCTGTACGTCGCGCACACGAACGCCGACGCGGCGGAGCGCGGTGTCGCCGACGCGCTCGCGGACGCCCTCGACCTGCTGCACCGCGTGCCGCTCGTCGCCCACCCGGCGCCGTCTCCGCACGAGGCGGCGTCGACCGGTACGGGCCGGGTCGGGCGCCTCGCGGAGCCGACGACGCTGCGCGGCTTCGCGCAGCGCGTCGCCCAGGTGCTCCCGCCCACGGTCCAGGGTGTGCGCGTCGCGGGCGACCTCGACGCACCCGTGGAGTCCGTCGCCGTCGTCGGCGGGTCGGGCGACTCGCTGTTCGACGCCGTCCGTGCGAGCGGCGCCGACGTCTACCTCACGTCGGACCTGCGGCACCACCCGGTCTCCGAGCTGCGCGAGCGCGCGCGGCTCGAAGGCGGTGGAGAGGCGGGGACACCGTTCCTCGTCGACGTGCCGCACTACGCCTCCGAGTGGCCGTGGCTCCGTTACGCTGCCGAGGACCTGGCTCGCGTCCTCGCGCGCGCGCAGCCCGGGACGGTCGTCGAGACGCGCGTGAGCACGCTCGTCACGGACCCGTGGACCGCACGGATCGCGTCCGTGCCGGCCGACTCACCCGCCGATCCGCGAGCCGACCCGCACGCCTGACTCCCCGACCCCGCACGCCGGCCCCGCACAGGGCCCACGAAAGGAACCACCTGTGGCCACCGCACCGCCCGCCGACCAGCTCCGCCTGCTCGACGTCCAGGAGCTCGACACGCGGGCGCAGCAGCTCGCGCACCAGCGCAAGAACCTGCCCGAGCACGCGCGCATCGCCGAGCTCGACGCCCAGATGGCGGACCTGCGGGGCAAGCTCGTCGAGTCCCGCACCGCGGTGAGCGACCTCAAGCGCGAGCTCACCAAGGCCGAGACCGACGTCGAGCAGGTGCGCACGCGCGCGACGCGCGACCAGTCGCGGCTCGACTCGGGGCAGGTCGGGGCCAAGGACGCGCAGGCGCTCGTCGCGGAGCTCGAGTCCCTCGCGCGGCGCCAGGGCGTGCTGGAGGAGGTCGAGCTGGACGTCATGGAGCGGCTCGAGGCGCACGAGGAGGCGCTCGCCAAGCTGGAGTCCGCGAACGCCGAGCTGGAGGCCGCGAAGGCCGAGGTCGTGGCCGCTCGGGACGCGCGCTACGCCGAGCTCGACGCCGAGGCCGGCCAGGTCGCGGGCAAGCGCACCGACGCCGTCGCGGGCCTCGACGCCGGGCTCCTCGCCCTCTACGAACGCGTGCGCGACCAGAACGGCGGCCGGGGCGTCGTCGCCCTGCGCGGCCAGCACGTGGCCGGGCTCAACGTCTCCCTGAGCCCGGCCGAGCTCGCAGCGATCACGTCCGCCGCGCCCGACCAGGTGGTGCGCCTCGAGGACTACGGCCACATCGTCGTGCGGCCGGAGGGCGCCGGCGCGTGAGCGCGGACGGTCGACGGCACCTCGTCGTCGAGGCCGACGGCGGGTCCCGGGGGAACCCCGGACCCGCGGGCTTCGGCGCGCTCGTGCGCGACGGCGCGAGCGGGCAGGTCCTCGCCGAGCGCGCCGCGTTCCTCGGGACGACGACGAACAACGTCGCCGAGTACTCCGGCCTCGTCGCGGGGCTGCGCGCCGCCGCGGAGATCGACCCGGACGCCCGGGTGACCGTGCGGATGGACTCGCGGCTCGTCGTCGAGCAGATGTCGGGGCGCTGGCAGATCAAGCACGACGACATGCGCCGCCTCGCCGCCGAGGCCGCCGCGGTGCTGCCGGCGGGCCAGGTCGCGTACGAGTGGGTGCCGCGCGCGCAGAACTCCGCGGCGGACGCCCTCGCGAACGAGGCGATGGACACGGCGGGCACGGTCGTGCGCGACTACCCGGCGGGCGCTGCGCCGGGTGACCCCGACCGCGATCCGGGTCTCGACGCGGCCGAGGCGTCCACCGACGTCCCGGGCGAGTCGGCCGCGTTCGACACCCCCGCCCGCCCGTCCGGCGCCGCGGTCCGGTTCGACGACGCGCCCGCGCTCACGGTCGTGCTGGTGCGCCACGGGCAGACGCCGCTCACGGTCGCGGGTGCGTTCAGCGGGTCGTCGGTCCCCGGCCCGTCGCTGACGGCGCGCGGCCGCACGCAGGCCGCGCAGGCGGCCGACCTGGTGTTCCGGATCGGCCGCCAGGCGTGGCCCGACCTGCCGCGGCCGTCCGCGATCGTCGCCTCGCCCATGGTGCGCGCGCAGGAGACCGCGCGAGCGGTCGGCCGCCGGCTCGGCGTCCACGTCACGACGGACGACCGGTTCGCCGAGGTCGACTTCGGGGAGTGGGAGGGGCTCACGGCCGCGGAGGTCGACGCCGCGTGGCCGGGCCGCCTGCACGCCTGGCACACGACCGGCACGACCGCGGCCCCGGGCGGCGAGTCGTACGCCGACGTCGGCGCGCGCGTCTGGCACGGGCTCCAGGACCTCGTCGACACGCTCCTGCCGGGTGCGGGTGCGGGTGCGGGTGCGGGGGCGGCGGGCCGGACGGCGGTCGTCGTGGGCCACGCGGTGCAGGTGCGCGCCGCGATCGGCACGGCGATCGGCGCGCCGCCGTCGCAGTGGTCGCGCGTGCGGGTGCCGCCGGCGTCGGTGAGCATCCTGCGCCTGTGGGCCGACGGCACGAGCGAGCTCACCGCCCAGGGCGTCCCGAGCGACCTCTGACGTCCGTCCTCCGCCAGATAGAGCCTCCGGTCGCGAGGTAGAGCTCCGCGCGTTCTACCCCGAGGCGGCGGGTTCTACCTCGCCGTCGGAGTCTGACGTCGATCGGGCGGGTCACACTTTCCGGGGCTTCTTCGCCTTGGCGGGTTCCGTGAGGGCGTGCTCGACGGCCGTCGCGACCCACGCGTCGAGCTCGTCCGGGTCGGCGACCCGCGCGCCCTCGACGAGGATCATCCCCGTCATCGGGCGACCGCCCATCTCCATGACCGTTCCGCCGCGTTCGAGCGCCGCGCCCGTGCCGTCCTTGCCGACCCGCACCATGAGGTCGTCCCGGGTGACGCCGAGCGCCAGGTGCGTGTTGACGAGGAACGCGATGCCGCCGAACATCCTCCGCTCGTCGAACGGGGCGCGCGGCCCCAAGGCGCCGCGGATCCGCTCGGCGAGGTCCTCGCTGTAGACCATGGGTCCACTGTGGACCTCGCCGCGCCGGGCCGCAGTGCGTGCGAGCCCAGGGTTCCGTCGATCGCTCGGCCGATCGCTCAGGCGATGACGAGCTCGAGCGTGCGCGGCCCGTTCCGGGTGGTCGCGTCGTGGAGCGTCGTCTCCAGGAGGCGATAGCTCAGGCCCGAGCCCACCTCGGTGCCGATCACCGTGCCGACGAGCTCGCCCGCGGCGTCGAGCAGCTCGGCGGCCGACGACGGCGACGCCGCGGCCCGGCGCAGCAGGTGCCCGGCGAGCACGCCGCGCGTGTGCTTGGCGTTGTGCGAGACGACGGTGCGCTTCCCGGCGTGCTCGCGCACCACCCGCACCGCGACCCAGTCGGCCGAACGTGGCCCGGAGGTCGAGGGCTTCCACGCGCCCACGTACGTCGCGGACCGGCAGTCGACGACGACGTCGCCCGCCGCGCGCTCGTCGAGCACGGGGGCGAGGTGCGGGCGCCACGCGGTCGCGAGCTTCCCGACGCCGGGCAGGTCGACCGCCATGGAGAGCCGGTACGCCGGGACGCGGTCGGCGGGGGAGAGTGCGCCCCACAGCGCCGACACGACGCGGACGTCCTCGCGCGTCCGCCGCGCGGCCTCGCCGCCCGACGCGAGCGCGCCCGCGAGGTCGGCCGCACCGTAGAGCACGCCCGTGTAGACGTCGGCGGCGGTACCCGCCGGTGCCGTCCGCAGGGACGCGTTGCGGCGCACCTCGTCGGCGAGCCCCGGCGTCGTGCCGAGGACGTCGTGCGCGTCCGGGCGCGCGCTCGCGGCCGCGAGCGCGTCGAGCACCTGCGCGCGGTGCGCGGTGAGGGCGGGAGAGGTGAGCGCGGCGAGGTCGACCGGCGTGGCGCCGTCGGGCGCGGGAGTCTTGCCCTCGGACGGGGGGAGCAGCACGAGCACGCGGCCACTCTACGAGCGGACGCCGCGTCGTCGCGGCGCGTGACCAGGGACGACGGCGTGGGGTGCGTCACGGCTACGCTCGCCCGATGGCCCAGGTGAAGATCTACGGACGGCGCAGCGTGTGGGGCGAGCGGCGGGCGGAGGTGTCCGACGCACTGCACGACGCGCTCGTGCGCACGTGGCAGCTCCCGCCGGACAAGCGGTTCCACCGCTTCCTGCTCCTGGACGACGACGACCTGGTCGCCCCCCGCTCGGACGCGTACCTCGTCGTCGAGGTCGTGTGCTTCACGGGCCGCACGCGCGAGGCCAAGCGGGCGCTGATCGCGGCACTGTACGACGACGTCGTGCCCGCCCTCGGCCTGACCCCGGACGACGTGGAGCTCGTGATCCTGGAGAGCCCGCGCGAGAACTGGGGCATCCGCGGGGTCAGCGGCGACGAGCTCGCGCTGTCGTACCGCGTCGACGTCTGACGCCGGTCCCGGGTCTTGCCCCGCCGCAGGCGACGGGGGACGGCCCCGAGCCCGGGGTGCGCCGGCTCATCCCGCCTCGGCGACGACCGCCAGCACCGCGTCGCCGTACCGGGCCAGCTTGTTCTCGCCGACGCCGCTCACCAGCGCGAGCCCGTCGAGCGAGGCGGGCCGAGCGGTCGCGATCCCGCGGAGCGTCGCGTCCCCGAACACGATGTACGCGGGCACGCCCTGGGTCTTCGCCTCGCCCGCCCGCCAGGCGCGCAGCGCCTCGAAGAGCGGGACGTCGGCCTCGGCGAGCTCGGCGCCAGCGGCCGCCTTCCGTACCTTCGTCGCGCGCACCGGACGCGCCGGCTCGTGCCGCATCCGGACCTCGCGTCGCTGGGCCAGGACCTCCCCGCTCCCCGCGGTGAGCACGAGCGTCCCGTGCACGCCCTCGACCGTGAGCAGCCCCTGGGCGAGCAGCTGACGCACCACGGCTCGCCACTCGTGCTCGGACAGGTCCTTCCCGACCCCGAACACCGACAGCTCCTGGTGCCGGAACCGTCGGACCTTCTCCGTGTCCCGGCCGAGGAGGATGTCGACGACCTGCCCGACGCCGAAGCTCTGCCCGCGCTCGCGGTCCAGACGGAACACCGTCGAGAGCACCTTCTGCGCGGCGACCGTCCCGTCCCAGGCCTCGGGCGGGGCCTGACACGTGTCGCACGACCCGCAGCCCCCGGGGTGGTCCTGGCCGAAGTAGGCGAGGAGCTGGGCGCGGCGGCACTCGACGGTCTCGCAGAGGGCGAGCATCGCGTTCAGGTGCTGGCCCAGGTTGCGCCTGTGCGCGGCATCACCATCGGACGTCGCGATCAGCTTGCGCTGCTGCACGACGTCGGCGAGGCCGTAGGCCAGCCAGGCGGTGGACGGCAGCCCGTCACGCCCGGCGCGCCCCGTCTCCTGGTAGTACCCCTCGACGGACTTGGGCAGGTCGAGGTGCGCGACGAACCGGACGTCGGGCTTGTCGATGCCCATGCCGAAGGCGATCGTCGCCACCATGACCAGGCCGTCCTCGCGCAGGAACCGGGACTGGTTCGCGGCGCGCACCGACGCGGGGAGCCCCGCGTGGTAGGGCAGCGCCTGGATCCCGTTCTCGACGAGCGTCGCGGCGGTCTTCTCCACCGACGCGCGCGAGAGGCAGTAGACGATCCCCGCCTCCCCGGCGTGCTCGGTGCGCAGCAGCTCGAGCAGCTGCTTCTCCGGCCGGTCCTTGGGCACGATCCGGTAGGTGATGTTGGGCCGGTCGAAGCTCGAGACGAAGTGCCGCGCGCCCTCCAGGTCGAGGCGCTGGGCGATCTCGGCCCGCGTGGCCGCCGTCGCCGTCGCCGTCAGCGCGATGCGCGGGACGGACGGCCAGCGCTGGTGCAGCACCGACAGCTCGAGGTAGTCGGGCCGGAAGTCGTGGCCCCACTGGGACACGCAGTGCGCCTCGTCGATCGCGAAGAGCGCGATCTGCGTCCTGTCGAGCAGGTCGAGGGTGGCGCGGCTCCGGAGCCCCTCCGGTGCCACGTAGAGCAGGTCGAGCTCACCCGCCACGAGCGCGCGCTCCACGGCGCGGCGGTCCTCGACGGACAACGTGGAGTTGAGGAACGCCGCGCGGACGCCGAGCGCCGCGAGGGCGTCCACCTGGTCCTGCATGAGGGCGATGAGCGGTGACACCACGACGCCGGTCCCCGCGCGGACCAGGGCGGGGATCTGGTAGCACAGCGACTTGCCCCCGCCGGTGGGCATGAGGACCAGGGCGTCTCCGCCCCCGACGACGGTGTCGATGATGGCGGCCTGCTCGCCCCGGAACGCGTCGTACCCGAAGACCCGCCGGAGCACGTCGAGCGCGGTGTTCGTCGCAGTGTCGGTCGCAGTCGTTGTGGCCACCCGGGCACCCTACCGACGAGGACCGACACGGCGGCCCGGCGCGTCCGTCCGGCGCGCCGAGGCGCACGTCAGGGGCGGCGGAGCTCGGCGGGCAGGTCGTCCCGGTGGCGGACGGCGAGCGACGTCACCGCGCGGGTCAGGCAGACGTACAGTCGCCGCAGGCCAGTGACCCGGTCGGGCTCGCCCCGGACGACGCCCTCCGGGTCGTCCAGCACGACGTGGTCGAACTCGAGCCCCTTCGCGAGCGACGCGGGCACGAGGTCGAGGCGCGCGTCGAACTCGACCGTGCCCGCGTCGTCCGACCCCTCGCCGACGACCGCGAAGGGGAGGCCGGCCTGGGTGAGCGCCCTGCGCGCGGCCTCCGCGCCGCCGTCGGGCACGATGAGCCCGACCGAGCCCTCGCGGCCGAGCGCCGTGCGGACCAGGTCCACCAGCGGGCCCGTGGTGAGGACCAGCTCGCCCCGGGCGCGACGGACGGCGACCGGCGGGTCGAGGTCCGGCGCGATCGAGGGCAGCAGGCGGGCCGCGTACTCGATGACGTCGCCGGGGACGCGGAAGCCGGCGGTGAGCTGCTCCACGTGGCCGTCGGGCTTGCCGAGGTGCGTCAGCGCGTCGGTCCACGAGGAGACTCCCCACGGCGTGGTCGCCTGGGCCAGGTCGCCCAGCACCGTCAGCGAGCCGGTGCGCGCCCGGCGCCCGAGAGCGCGCAGCATCATGGGCGACAGGTCCTGCGCCTCGTCCACCACGACGTGCGCGACCGACGCGCCGCGGGCCAGCAGGTCGGCGACCTCGTCGAGCAGGACGAGGTCGGCCAGCGTCCAGCGGGCCGTGCCCGGCGTGCGGGACGGTCGGGCCGGGCGCAGCAGCTCCTGCTCGGCCGTGGTGAGCACGCCGTCGGCGCTCGCGGCGAGGAACGCGGGGTCGACGAGGAGCCGGTGCAGAAGCGCCGGCGGCGTGACCTTCGGCCACACCGCCGCGGTGTAGTCCCGGACAGGCCGGGTGCGCGCGAGCGCGTCCCAGGCCCGCTCGTCGAGCGCCTCGCCGGACTCCTCGATCTGCACGAGGATCCGGTGCGCGAGCGCGTGGCGCAGGTGGTCGCGGCCGGCGTCGAAGCGCGGCTCCCGGCCGACCACCTGGGCCACGGCCTCGCGTGCCTCGTGCGCGGCGACGCGCCAGCGGCGCGCACCGCGCGGCAGCACCAGCGCCTCGGACGGCTCGACGAGGTGCGACCACACGGCGCGTCGGAGCACCTCGGCCATGCGGACGTCGCCCTTGAGCCGGGCGACGTCCGCGGGCTCCGTCCCGCGCAGGCGGCCGTGCGCCGTGACGATCTCCTCGACGGTGGTCTGGGTCGCGTCGACCTCGCCGAGGGCGGGCAGGACGTCGCGGATGTACCGCAGGAAGCTCGCGTTGGGCCCCACGACGGTCATGCCGGCACGGCTCACCCGCTCCCGGTGGGAGTACAGCAGGTACGCGGCACGGTGCAGCCCGACGGCGGTCTTGCCGGTGCCGGGCGCCCCCTGCACGACGACGGTCCGGTCGAGCCCGCTGCGCACGATGACGTCCTGCTCGGGCTGGATGGTGGCGACGATGTCGCGCATCGGCCCGGTACGGGGTCGCTCGATCTCGGCCTCGAGGATCGCGGAGGACTCCGCACCGGGACCCGGGGCGGTGAGCGACTCGTCCTCGAATCCGGTGAGGGCACCGCGCTGGAAGCCGTAGCGGCGGCGGGCGGCGACGCCCATCGGCTCGGTGCGGGTGGCCCGGTAGAAGGGCGTGCTCACCGGGGCGCGCCAGTCGACGACGAGCGGGTCGCCCTCGGGGTCGGAGACGTGACGACGCCCGATGTGGAAGACCTCGGCGGGCTCGTGGTCCACGGCGTCGAGGTCGATGCGTCCGAAGAAGAGCGGGACCTCCGGGTCGTCGGCGAGCTGGGCGAGCCGGCGGGCGAGCGCCGCCTCGAGGTACTCGGCGCTGACCCGGTCCCCGGCGAGGGCGTGGAGCGACCCGGCCCGCTCGCGCATGCGGGCGAGCTGCGTGCGGGCGGCGGCCAGGAACTCCTGCTCCCGCGCGAGCTCGCCCGAGGCGTCCCCGGCAGGTGCGCCGGTCGGTGCGTCGGGGCCGGACGGTACGGCGGGGGCGGGCACGTCAGACCTCCGGGATCCGGGTGTGAGGGGGGCGGGCCATCCTACGGGGCCGCCGCCCCCTCAGGTGGGCCGGTCGCTGGTTCGACGATCCGCCCGGGACCGGTAATCTTGCCGGTGCGGACGAGTCGGTCGGACGGTCGCGTCGAGGGGCCTCGTGCTCCTCGCCGAGGAACGTCCGGGCTCCGAAGGGCAAGGTGGTGGGTAACGCCCACCCGGGGTGACCCGCGGGACAGTGCCACAGAGAACAGACCGCCACGTCAGGACGGGCTTCGGCCCTGCCCGGCGCGGTAAGGGTGAAACGGTGGTGTAAGAGACCACCAGCGGGCCGGGTGACCGGCCCGGCTCGGTAAACCCCACCTGGAGCAAGGTCAGACAGACTGTGTCTGAGGGCTGCCCGCCCGATTCTCCACGGAGAAGCACAGTCGGGTAGACCGCTCGAGCCCTGCGGCGACGCAGGGCCTAGATGGATGACCGTCGCCCGCGCGAGGGTGACCTCGCGCGGGAACAGAACCCGGCGTACAGACCGGCTCGTCCGCCCGCCTCCCGGCACGACCGGGACGACGGCACTCCGTCCTACTCGTGCCGAGGAGCACCATGTCCCACCACGACGCGCACACGCCCCCGCTCGCCTACGTCATCGCGGGGTCGGAGGCCACCGGCGGTGCCGGGATCCAGGCCGACCTCAAGACGTTCCAGGAGCTCGGTGCGTACGGCGTCGGCACGCTCACGTGCATCGTCTCGTTCGACCCGAAGAACGACTGGGGCCACCGGTTCGTCCCGGTCGACCCTCAGGTGATCGCCGACCAGTTCGAGGCGGCGACGGTCACGCACGAGCCGTCGGTCGTGAAGATCGGCATGCTCGGCACGCCTGCGACGATCGACGTCGTCGCGGAGTCGCTGCGCTCTCGCACGTGGGAGCACGTGGTGCTCGACCCGGTGCTCATCTGCAAGGGCCAGGAGCCGGGCGCGGCGCTCGACACCGACACCGCGCTGCGCGCGCAGGTCCTCCCGCTCGCGACCGTCGTCACGCCCAACCTCTTCGAGACGCGCACGCTCGCGGGCGTCGAGTCGATCGAGACGGTCGAGGAGCTCGTCGACGCGGCGCGCAAGGTCCAGGCGCTCGGCCCGCGCGCCGTCGTCGCGAAGGGTGGCGTCGAGCTGCCCGGCCCGGACGCGGTCGACGTGCTGGTCGACGGCGACGAGGTGCACGTGCTGCGCACGCCGAAGATCGGCGAGGAGCGCGTGAGCGGAGCGGGCTGCACGTTCGCCGCCGCGATCACCGCCGAGCTCGCCAAGGGCGCCTCGGTGCTCGACGCCGCGCGCGTCGCCAAGGACGTCGTCACCGCCTCGATCGAGGACCGCGTGACGTCGAACGCGCCGTTCGACGCGGTGCGCGTCGGCGCGCGCCGCTGACGGCGACCGGTCCGGGGTCGCGGGCTGCGACCCCCTGCCGACCGGTGCTCGACCGACGATCACCCCTCGGACGCCTTCACGTCCCCTGACGGTCAAGGAATACTCTCGTCACCGTGAACGACCTCTCCCCTTCGGAACTGTCCCCGTCGCCGGGTGCTGCCGACGGCCCTGACCGGGCCGCCGCCGACGTCTCCGACGACACCGGGCACGCAGGGCGCGGCCTCGCCCGCCACGACGTGCCCGCCCCGCTGCGCGACGACGTCCGCCTGCTCGGCGGTCTGCTCGGCACCGTGCTCCGCGAGACGGGCGGCCAGGACCTGCTCGACGACGTCGAGCGCCTGCGCGAGCTGTCCATCCGCGCGTACGACGACCCGTCCGGCACGGTGCTCGCCGAGGCGGAGACCCTCGTCGAGGGCCTCTCCATGGCGCGCGCCGAGCAGGTCGCCCGGGCCTTCACGTGCTACTTCCACCTCGCGAACCTCGCGGAGGAGTACCACCGCGTGCGCGTCCTGCGCGAGCGCGAGGCCGAGTTCGCGACCCGCGCGACGACGCCCGACGACTCCCTCCCGGAGGCGTTCGAGCAGCTCGTCGGCGAGGTGGGCCGTGAGGAGGCGCTGCGCCGGCTGCGTCGCCTCGAGTTCCGCCCGGTGCTCACGGCGCACCCGACCGAGGCCCGCCGTCGTGCGGTGTCCGGCGCGGTGCGCCGCATCGCGACCCTGCTCGACGAGCGGGACGCGCAGCGCCTCGGCGGCACGTCGCTCGCGGAGAACGAGCGCCGCCTGCTCGCCGAGATCGACACGATGTGGCGCACCGCGCCGATCCGCGAGCACAAGCCGTCCGTCCTCGACGAGGTGAAGACGGCGCTCGGCGTGTTCGACGCGACGATGTTCGACACGTTCCCCACGGTCTACCGGCGCCTGGACGACTGGCTCCTCGGCGACGAGGCGGGGCGCGAGGAGCCGCTCGTGCGGCCGTTCGTCAGCCTCGGCACGTGGATCGGCGGCGACCGTGACGGCAACCCGAACGTCACGGCCGAGGTCACGCGCCAGGCGGCCGCGATCGCGGCGGACCACGCGTTCGCCGCGCTCGAGCAGCAGACGCGCCTCGTCGGGCGCAAGCTCACGCTCGACCAGGACGGCACGCCGCCGTCGGACGGGCTGCGGGCGCTCTGGGAGCGGCAGCGCCGCCTCTCGGAGGCCGTGACGGCCGCCGCGTCGGCGGCGTCCCCGGGCGAGCCGCACCGTGCGGTCCTGCTCGTCGTGGCGGACCGGATCGCCGCGACGCGCGCCCGCAACGCGGACCTCGCGTACGCGACCGCGGAGCAGCTCGAGTCCGACCTGCGCGTCGTCCAGGAGTCGCTCGTCGCGGCGGGCGCGCCCCGCGCGGCCTACGGGGACCTGCAGCAGCTCGTCTGGCAGGTGGAGACGTTCGGCTTCCACCTCGCGGAGCTCGAGGTGCGTCAGCACTCGCAGGTCCACGAGGCCGCGCTCGCGGAGATCGCGGAGAAGGGCCTGCGGGGCGACCTGTCCGACCGCACGCGCGAGGTGCTCGACACCTTCCGCGCTCTCGGCGCGGTCCAGGAGCGCTACGGCGTCCGCGCCGCGCGCCGCTACATCGTGTCCTTCACGCAGAAGCCCGAGCACCTCGCGGCGGTGTACCAGCTCGCGGAGCTCGCGTTCGAGGGCGCCGACGAGGTGCCGGTCGTCGACGCGATCCCGCTGTTCGAGACCTTCGCGGACCTCCGGGCGAGCGTCGACATCCTCGAGTCGATGCTCACGCTTCCCCAGGTGCAGCGCCGGCTCGCCGAGAACGGGCGCCGCGTCGAGGTCATGCTCGGCTACTCGGACTCGTCGAAGGACGTCGGTCCGGTCTCGGCGACGCTCGCGCTGCACGACGCGCAGAGCCGCATCGCGCAGTGGGCCGAGCGGCACGACATCACGCTGACGCTGTTCCACGGCCGTGGCGGTGCGCTCGGTCGCGGGGGCGGTCCGGCGAACCGTGCGGTGCTCGCCCAGCCGCCGGGCTCGGTCGACGGCCGGTTCAAGCTCACGGAGCAGGGCGAGGTCATCCTCGCGCGCTACGGCGACCCGACCATCGCGTCGCGCCACATCGAGCAGGTCGCCGCGGCGACCCTGCTGGCGTCGGCGCCGTCGACGGAGAAGCGCAACGCCGAGGCGACCGAGCGGTACCGCGACCTGGCCGCGGCGCTCGACGTGTCGTCGCGCCGCCGGTTCCACGAGCTCGTGCGCGCGGACGGCTTCCCGCAGTGGTTCGCCGAGGTGACGCCGCTCGAGGAGGTGGGCCTGCTGCCCATCGGCTCGCGTCCGGCACGCCGCGGCCTGTCCGTCTCCTCGCTCGACGACCTGCGGGCCATCCCGTGGGTGTTCTCGTGGTCGCAGGCCCGCATCAACCTCGCGGGCTGGTACGGGCTCGGGACGGCGTTGAAGGAGTTCGGCGACCTCGACCTGCTGCGCGAGGCGCACCGCGAGTGGCCGCTGTTCGCGACGCTCCTCGACAACGTCGAGATGTCGCTCGCCAAGACGGACGAGCGCATCGCGGAGCGGTACCTCGCGCTCGGCGAGCGCGACGACCTCGCGCAGGCGATCCTCGACGAGCTGCGGCTCACGCGCGAGCAGGTCCTCGCCGTCACGGAGAACGCCTGGCCTCTCGCCGGGCGCCGCGTCCTGGGCCGCGCGGTCCAGCTCCGCAGCCCGTACGTCGACGCGCTCTCGCTGCTCCAGGTGCGTGCCCTGCGCGGCCTCCGCTCGGGCGCGGAAGGGCCGGTCAAGGACGAGCTGCAGCACCTCCTGCTGCTCACCGTGAACGGCGTCGCCGCCGGCCTGCAGAACACGGGCTGACCCCGCAGCGCCCACGCGCACGACGGCCGCCACGCCGACCCGGCTCAGGGTCGAGTGGCGGCCGTCGCCGTCTGGACACCCGTCCAACTGTTGAATGAATCCTCAACGATCGCTCCGGTGAACGATATCGACGGCCTCCAGGGTAAAGCCTTCGCCAGAGGCCTACCTGCCCGCGGCATCCGTGGGGTACGCTAGCGACGACCGATCACGCCGGAGCCTCGTTGTCGCCCGACGACGTACGACATCAGGTAACGACCGATCGGAGCGTCAGGCAGGAGGCGCGGTACTCGTCGGGGTGGGCGAGGCAGGGCGGGACGAAGGGCGGGGCAGTGTTGGTGCAGGAGCTGGAGCGGAACGACGCCGAGGCGGGGACGGGCGGCATCCGGCTGCTCGAGGAGCCCGAGGCGAGCGTCGTGGACATGTGGGGCGAGATCGACGTCGCCCTCCGCAGCGAGGCGAGCGCCGCGCTCGCGAACGCGCTCGAACGGGACGTCCCCGTGGTGATCGACACGTCCAAGGTGACGTTCATGGACTCCACGGGCATCGCGTTCCTCGTGCAGTTCTACACGATCGGCTCCGAGGAGGGGCTGTCCGTCACGCTGCGCAACCCGCCGACGGTCGTGACCGACGTCCTCGAGATGCTCGGCGTCATCGACATCTTCGGCACGGAGCGCCACGAGGTCACGACGAGCTGACTCCGGTCAGCGCGCGTCCGCCGCGAGCGACGCCGCACCGACGATGCCTGCCGCGTTGCGGAGCTGGGCCGGGACGATCGGTGCCCGGAGGTGGAGCAAGGGCAGGAAGTGCTCGTGCTTCTTGCTCACGCCCCCGCCCACGACGATGAGGTCGGGCGAGAACAGGTCCTCCACGACGCCGAAGTAGCGCTGCAGCCGCTCGGCCCACTGCGCCCAGTCCAGGTCCTCCCGGTCGCGTGCGGCGTCGGAGGCGCGCGTCTCGGCGTCGTACCCGTCGATCTCGAGGTGACCGAGCTCCGTGTTCGGGAGCAGGTGCCCGTCGACGACGATGGCGCTGCCGATCCCGGTGCCGAGCGTCGCGACGAGCACGACCCCGTCCGCGTCGCGTGCCGCGCCGTACCGCACCTCGCCGACCCCGGCGGCGTCCGCGTCGTTGACCGCGACGACGTGGCGCCCGGTCTCGCGCGCGACGAGCGCGGGCAGGTCGACCCCGGTCCACGACTGGTCGAGGTTCGCGATGAAGCGCACGACGCCGTGCTGCAGCGGCGCAGGGAACGCGACGCCGATCGGCACGTCCTGCGGGAGGTCGTACTCGCCGACGAGCTCGGCGATCACCTCGGCGACGGCCTGCGGGGTCGAGGGCTGGGGCGTCGGGATGCGGTGGCGCTCCTGCGCGAACTCGCCGGTGGTGAGGTCGACCGGCGCGCCCTTGATGCCGCTGCCGCCGATGTCGATGCCGAAGGCGGTGCGGGGAGCGGAGTGAGAGTCCTGGTGGGCGTTCATGGCAGTGTGAGGATCTCCGCTCCGTCGTCGGTCACCAGCAGCGTGTGCTCGAACTGCGCGGTCCGCGAGGCGTCCGCGGTGACTACCGTCCACCCGTCGTCCCACATCCGCCACTCGGACGTCCCGAGCGTGAGCATCGGCTCGATCGTGAAGACCATCCCGGGCTCGATGACGGTCGCGTGGTCCGGCGCGGCGTCGTAGTGCGGCACGACGAGGCCCGAGTGGAACGCACGCCCGACGCCGTGCCCCGTGTACTCGCGCACGACCCCGTACCCGAACCGGGCCGCGTAGCGCTCGATGACGCGCCCGACCACGTTGATCTGGCGTCCCGGCGCGACGGCCTTGATGCCGCGGGCCAGGGCCTCGCGCGTGCGCTCGACGAGCAGCGCAGAGTCCTCGTCGACCGCGCCGACGGTGAAGGTCGCGTTGGTGTCGCCGTGCACGCCGCCGACGTACGCGGTGATGTCGACGTTGACGATGTCGCCCTCGACGAGCTCCGTCGAGTCCGGGATGCCGTGGCACACGACCTCGTTGAGCGACGTGCACAGCGACTTGGGGAACCCGCGGTACCCCAGGGTCGACGGGTAGGCGCCGTGGTCCAGGACGAACTCGTGCCCGACGCGGTCGAGCTCGTCGGTCGTGACGCCCGGGGCGACGTGGCGTCCCACCTCGACGAGAGCCTGGGCGGCGATCCGCGACGCCACGCGGATGCGGTCGACCGTCTCGGGGTCGTTGACCTCGCTGCCCGTGAACGGCCGCGGTCCCGGCCGCCCGACGTACTCGGGTCGTTCGATCGAGGCGGGCACCGTGCGCAGCGGTCCGACGACGCCCGGGACGAGCGGTCCACGCCGGTCCGGACCGGGGGGCGCGACGGCGTCGGGCGAGGTGGGGGACGGGGTGGGGCTCATGGCGGCCAGTCTACGAAGGTGCGCGGGGCGCGGACGGACAGGCGGCCCGGGATGGGGGAGGATCGGAACATGAGCACCGGATCACGCTTCAGCGACGACGGCGAGCCCGCGACCGAGGACCAGTTCTACTTCGACACCCGCACGGGTGAGGTGCACCGCGGACCGAGCGGCTCGTGGACGCACCGCATGGGGCCGTACCCGACGCGCGAGGCTGCGGAGAAGGCCCTCGAGACCGCCCGTGAGCGGTCCGACGCCTGGGACGAGGAAGAGCGCCGCGAGCGCGGCGAGTGACCCACGGCCCACCACCCGGCCCGCGGCGCGCATGGTCGGGGCGCCTCGGCCTGCTCCTCGTGGGGCTCGCCGTCGGCGCGCTGACGTTCCTCGTCGCACTGCAGGTCCGCGCCGTGTCCGGGGGAGACCCGACGACGCTCGCCCCGTCCGGCGACGCCGTCGCCTCGGCCCCCGCACCCGGGCCGACGACCGCGTCCCCGGACCCGACGGTCACGAAGACCGGCCCGCCGCCCCCGCTCGCCGGCCTCACCGTCGCCGTCGACCCCGGGCACAACGGCGCCAACGGGGCGAACCCGCTCACGGTCAACGCGCCCGTCCCCGACGGGCGGGGCGACACCAAGGCCTGCAACACCGTGGGCGCGTCCACGGACGCGGGCTACCCGGAGCACGCGTTCGCGTGGGACGTGAGCAGCCGCCTCGCGGAGGGGCTCACCGAGCTCGGCGCCGTCGTCGTGCTCACGCGCCCCGACGACGCGGGCGTGGGTCCGTGCGTCGACGCGCGGGGCCGCTTCCCCCAGGAGAACGACGCCGACGTCCTCGTCTCGATCCACGCCAACGGGACCGAGGACCGTCGCGCGCACGGATTCTTCGCGATCGTCTCGGACCCGCCCGTGAACGAGGAGCAGGGAGCACCGAGCGTCGCGCTCGCGCACGAGCTCGTGGCGGCGCTGACCGCGGCCGGGTTCGCGCCGTCGTCCTCGGTCACCGCGGACGACGGTCCGATCCAGCGGCGCGCCGACCTCGCGACCCTCAACCACGCCGAACGCCCCGCGGTCATGCTCGAGCTGGGGGAGATGCGCAACCCCGACGAGGCCGCGGTCATGGAGTCCGAGGAGGGCCGCCAGCGCTACGCCGACGCCCTCGCCGCGGGGCTCGCGGCGTGGGTGGGCGACGGCGGTGCGGACGTCGGCTGACGCCGGGGCTCCCCGCCCTCGGACACCCGGGAGGTCAGCGCGCGAAGCTGTGCGCGTCGTCGGGGAACGTGCCGCCCCGGACGTCCGCAGCGTAGTCGGCGGCGGCCTGGCCGAGCGCGGCGCCGATCTCGGCGTACCGCTTGGCGAAGCGCGGCGACCAGTCCGTCATGCCCGCCATGTCCGTCCAGACGAGCACCTGGCCGTCGCACGCGGCGCCCGCGCCGATGCCGATCGTGGGGATGCGCAGGATCTCGGTGATCCGGGCGGCGACCTCGACCGGGACCATCTCGAGCACGACGGCGACCGCCCCAGCCTCGGCCACGGCGAGGGCGTCCTCGCTGAGCCGCTCGGCGGCGTCGTCGCCCCGACCCTGGACCCGCGGCCCGCCGAGCGCGTTCTCGGACTGCGGCGTGAAGCCCAGGTGGCCGACGACAGGGATGCCGGCGTCGGTGAGCGCGCGGACCTGCGCGGCGACGCGGCGCCCGCCCTCGAGCTTGACCGCGTTCACGCCGGTCTCCTTGAGGAAGCGCACGCCCGTGGCGAGCGCCCGCTCCGCGCTCGCCTCGTAGGACCCGAACGGCAGGTCGACGACCGTGAACGCTCGTCGAGCGGCGCGTGCGACAGCGCGGGCCGGGGGGATCAGGTCGTCGACCGTGACGGGGAGCGTCGTGGCGTGCCCGTGCATCGTGTTGCCGATCGAGTCGCCGACCAGCAGCATGTCGATCCCGGCGTCGTCGAAGATGCGCGCCGTCACCGCGTCGTACGCCGTGAGCATCGTGATCTTCTCGCCGCGCGCCTTCGCCTCGGCGAGGTGGTGCACGCGGACGCGGCGCGGTCCCGTGCCGCCGGTGGCGGCGGGCTCGGGGGCGGTGTGAGCAGACATGACGGCCTTTCCTGGGTGCGGGGTACGGGGCGGACGGCGCGCGGGGTGACCGGCGGCGTCAGTCGAGCGGCTCGCGCCAGCGGTTGGTGATGGGCAGGCGACGGTCGCGGCCGAACGCGAGGGCGGTGACCTTGGGGCCCGGCGGGTACTGGCGGCGCTTCCACTCGGCGCGGTCGACGAGCGTGACCACCTTGTCGACGACCTCGGGGTCGAACCCGCGAGCGAGCAGCTCGGCGCGGCCCTCGGCGTGCTCGATGTAGGCGTCGAGCACCTCGTCGAGGAGGTCGTAGGGAGGCAGCGAGTCCTGGTCGGTCTGGCCCGGGCGCAGCTCCGCGGACGGCGGCTTGGTGATGGACGACTCGGGGATCGGCGGGATCTCGCCCCGGTCGACCGCCTGGTCGTTGCGCCAGCGCGCGAGCCGCCACACGCGCGACTTGTCGACGTCCTTGAGGGGCGCGAAGCCGCCGATGCTGCCCGCGTCGTAGATCGTCGCGTACCCCGTCGCGAGCTCGGACTTGTTGCCCGGCGCGATGACGAGGTGGCCCTCCCGGTTGGAGATCGCCATGAGGATCACGCCGCGCACGCGCGCCTGGAGGTTCTCCTCGGCGACGCCCTCGAGCGCGAGCTCGCCCTGGAACGCGTCGACCATCGGCGCGACGGGCTGGACGCGGTAGTCCCCGCCGAGACGCTTCAGGAGGTCGGCGGCGTCGTCCTTGCTGTGCTCGGACGAGTACTGCGAGGGCATCGAGACGCCGACGACGTTGCTCCCGCCGATCGCGTCCGCGGCGACGGTCGCGGTGAGCGCCGAGTCGATGCCGCCCGACGCGCCGAGCACGACCGAGCGGAAACCGTTCTTGCGGACGTAGCCCGCGAGCCCGGTGACGCAGGCCCGGTAGACCTCCTCGTCGGGGTGCAGCTCCGGGGCGAGGGACCCGCGCGGGGCCCGGCCGTCGTCGGGCAGCTCCCACACCAGCAGGTCCTCCACGAACTGCGGCGAGCGCGCGACGACCGCGCCCGCGGCGTCGGTGACGAACGAGCCGCCGTCGAACACGAGGTCGTCCTGCCCGCCCACGAGGTTGACGTACGCGACCGGGGCGCTCACCTCGCGCGCGCGGCGCGCCGCGAGGTCGGTGCGGACGTGCCCCTTGCCCTCCTCGTACGGGGAGCCGTTGAGCACGAGCAGCAGGTCGAGCCCGTTCCCCGCCTCGTCGAGCGTCGCCATCTCGGCGACCGGGCCGCCGTCCTGCCAGATGTCCTCGCAGATCGCGATCCCCACGCGGCGGCCCTCGACCTCGACGACCGTCGTGGTCTCGCCGGGCGCGAAGATGCGGAACTCGTCGAACACGCCGTAGTTGGGCAGGTGGTGCTTGTCGTACGCGGCCTGCACGACGCCGTCGCGCAGCACGACCGCGCGGTTCGTCGGGAGGTCGGCGGGCGAGCCGGACGCCTCGCGCTCCGCCGCTCCCGCGCCGCGGGGCGCGCCCGCGGTACCCACGGTGCCGAGCACCACGGTGACGTGGCCCAGGCCCTCGGCGTCGAGCCGGGTCGCGATGTCCGCGGCGGCGTCCCACGCCGCGCGCCGGAACGACGCACGCAGGGCGAGGTCCTCGATCGGGTAGCCGGTGAGGGTCATCTCCGGGAACGCGACGAGCCGCGCGCCCGCCGTCGCGGCCTCCCGGGTGCGCGCGAGGACGAGGGCGGCGTTGCCGTCGAGGTCCCCCACGCACGTGTCGACCTGTGCCAGCGCGACGCGCAGATCAGCCATGCGGCCAGCCTAGACGAGCGGGCGCGCGCGATCGGTCCGCGGCGTCGTCCGGACGCGCGACGTCCGCCACACGACCGTGTCACCCGTTCGTCACACGGATCAGGCAGGATGTACCGCATGGACAGGCAGCAGGAGTTCGTGCTCCGCACGGTCGAGGAGCGCGACATCCGCTTCATCCGGCTCTGGTTCACCGACGTGCTCGGGATGCTGAAGTCGGTGGCGATCGCGCCCGCGGAGCTCGAGTCGGCGTTCGCCGAGGGCATCGGGTTCGACGGCAGCTCGATCGAGGGCCTCACGCGCGTGTACGAGGCCGACATGATCGCCAAGCCGGACCCCACCACGTTCCAGGTGCTCCCGTGGCGCGGCGAGCGGCACGGCACCGCGCGCATGTTCTGCGACATCCTCACGCCCGACGGCGAGCCGTCCCTCGCGGACAGCCGCAACGTGCTCAAGCGTGCGCTGGCCAAGGCGAGCGACAAGGGGTTCACGTTCTACACGCACCCCGAGGTCGAGTTCTACCTGTTCAACCAGCCCGCCGACGCCGAGGCGCCGCTCGTCCCGGTCGACCAGGGCGGGTACTTCGACCACCTCGCGCGGGGATCGACGCACGACTTCCGCCGCGCCGCGATCACGATGCTCGAGTCCATGGGCATCTCGGTCGAGTTCTCCCACCACGAGGCCGGGCCGGGGCAGAACGAGATCGACCTGCGCTACGCGGACGCGCTGACCACGGCCGACAACCTCATGACGTTCCGCACGGTCGTCAAGGAGGTCGCGCTCGAGCAGGGCGTGTTCGCCTCGTTCATGCCCAAGCCGATGGCCGACCAGCCGGGTTCGGGCATGCACACGCACCTGTCGCTCTTCGAGGGCGACCGCAACGCGTTCCACGAGCCCGGCGCCCAGTTCGAGCTGTCCAAGACGGCGCGCCAGTTCATCGCGGGGCTCCTGGTCCACGCTGCGGAGATCACGGCGATCACCAACCAGTACGTGAACTCGTACAAGCGCCTGTGGGGCGGCGCCGAGGCGCCGAGCTACGTGTGCTGGGGCCACAACAACCGCTCCGCGCTCGTGCGCGTGCCGATGTACAAGCCGGGCAAGGGCAACTCGAGCCGCGTCGAGTACCGCGCGCTCGACTCGGCCACGAACCCCTACCTGGCCTTCGCCGTCATGCTCGCGGCCGGTCTCAAGGGCATCGAGGAGGGCTACGAGCTCCCCGAGGCCACCGAGGACGACGTGTGGGAGCTCACCGACGCCGAGCGTCGCGCGCTGGGCATCAAGCCGCTCCCGCAGTCGCTCGACGAGGCGATCGCGGTCATGGAGAAGTCGGAGCTCGTGGCCGAGACGCTCGGCGAGCACGTCTTCGACTTCGTGCTCCGCAACAAGCGGCAGGAGTGGGACGGCTACCGCGCGCAGGTCACGCCGTTCGAGCTGAAGCGGTTCCTCCAGGTCCTGTGAGCGGGCCCACGACGACGTCAGGTCGGTCCGGCGGTTCCCGTCGGCCGACGCTCACGGGTCGCCTCGCGCGCGTCGGCTTCGCCGACATCTCGCGCTCGGCAGGCCTGCTCGCGGACCCTGACCTCGCACTCCTGCTCGACGGCGGGCGCCCGCCAGGAGCGGACGGGGAGGCCGCGGACCCGGCGTCCGCGGTGGACGACGAGCTGCTCGCCGCGTTCGGTGCCGCGGCAGATCCGGACCTCGCGCTCCTGCAGGTCGTGCGGCTGGCCGGCACGCTGCGGCCCGACGTCGAGGCGCGGGCGCCGCTCGCGGACCTCGCCCGGCGCAGCCTCGGGCCGGGCGAGGCGCGCGACCGCCTGCTCGCGGTGCTGGGGGCCTCGGTCGCGCTCGGCGACGACGTCGTGCGTCGTCCTGCGTCGCTCGAGGTCCTCGCGGACCCGACCCCCGGGACCGGGGTCGACGTGCGCGACGTGCGGGCCGAGCTCCTGCGCGCGGCGGGCGCCGACCCGGACGCGGCGGTGCCCGTCGCCGACCGGCCCGGGCCGGGACGCGTGGACGCCCTGCGCCGCGCCTACCGTGAGCGGATCCTGCGCATCGCCGCGACCGACCTCACCGTGACCGACCCGCTCACGCGCATGCCCGCCGTCGGCGCGGCGCTCGCGGACCTCGCCGCCGCCGCGCTCGAGGGGGCGCTCGCGATCGCCCGCGCGGAGCTCGACGACCACGGTGCGGGCGTGCGGCTCGCCGTCATCGGCATGGGCAAGTGCGGGGCGCGCGAGCTCAACTACATCTCCGACGTCGACGTCATCTACGTCGTCGAGCCCGCCGAGGGGTACGACGAGGCGTACGCGACGAGCGTCGGGGCGCGGCTCGCGACGAGCCTCGCGCGCGTGTGCTGGGGCACGTCGGGGGAGCCCGCCCTGTGGCAGGTCGACGCCGCGCTGCGCCCCGAGGGCAAGCAGGGCCCGCTCGTGCGCACGCTCGAGAGCCACGTCGCGTACTACGAGCGCTGGGCCAAGACCTGGGAGTTCCAGGCGCTGCTCAAGGCGCGCACGGTCGCGGGGGACCGGGACCTGGGCCGCGCGTACGAGGAGGCGATCGCGCCGTTCGTGTGGTCGGCGGCCGGCCGCGAGAACTTCGTCGAGGACTCGCAGGCGATGCGCCGCCGCGTCGAGGACCACGTGCCCGCGGCCGAGGCCGACCGCCAGCTCAAGCTCGGCAAGGGCGGCCTGCGCGACGTCGAGTTCACCGTGCAGCTCCTCCAGCTCGTGCACGGGCGGTCGGACGAGTCGATCCGCAGTCGCGGGACGCTCACCGCGCTCGCCGAGCTCGCCGCCGCGGGATACGTCGGCCGCGAGCATGCCGCCCGGCTCGGGGTCTGCTACCGGTTCCTGCGCTCGCTCGAGCACCGCATCCAGCTCGTCCGGCTCCGCCGCACGCACCTCGTCCCGACCTCCGAGGACGAGCTGCGCCGTCTCGCCCGGTCGCTCGGGATGCGCACCGACGGCGCCGAGGGGCTCACCGAGCGGTGGCGCGCGACGCGCCGCGAGGTGCGCGGGCTGCACGAGGAGATCTTCTACCGCCCGCTCCTGCCCGCCGTCGCGCAGCTCTCCCCGGACGAGGTGAGCCTGGCGCCCGAGGCCGCGAAGGCCCGCTTCGCCGCGATCGGCTACCGCGACCCCGCGGGCGCGATGCGCCACGTCACCGCGCTCACCGAGGGCGTGAGCCGGCGCGCGGCGATCCAGCGCCAGCTCCTGCCCGTCATGCTCGGCTGGTTCGCCGAGGGCGCCGACCCCGACGCGGGACTGCTCGCGTTCCGCACCCTCTCCGAGACGCTCGGTGCGACGCACTGGTACCTCAAGCTCCTGCGCGACTCCGGCTCCGCGGCGCAGCGGCTCGCGCACCTGCTCGCGAACTCCCGCTACATGGCAGACGCGCTGGCCCGCTCGCCCGAGTCGGTCCGCTGGCTCGCGGAGGACGCCGACCTCGCCCCGCGGGGTATCCAGCGGCTCACGGCCGAGACCGACGCCATCCTCACGCGCGCCGACGAGGTCGATCCGGCGACGGTGAGCCTGCGCGCCGTGCGCCGCCGCGAGCTGGCCCGCACCGGCGCCGCCGAGCTGCTGGGCGTCGTCGACGCCGTCGCCGCCGCGCGGAGCATCTCCGACGCCGCGGACGTCGTGCTCGCGGGTGCGCTCCGCGTCGCGGAGTTCGTCGCGCGCGGCGAGCTCGGGTACGACGCCCAGGACCCGGGCTCCGCTCCGGCGCGCCTGCTCGTCGTCGCGATGGGCCGCCTCGGCGGTCGCGAGATGGGCTACGGCTCGGACGCCGACGTGATGTTCGTGCACGACCCGGTGCCCGGAGCCGAGAGTCGCGACGCTCAGGCGTACGCGCTCGCCGTGGCGACGCGGCTGCGCCAGCTCCTGTCGGCCGTCGGCCCGGAGCCCGCGCTCCCGGTCGACGCCGACCTGCGGCCCGAGGGGCGCAACGGCCCGCTCGTGCGCTCGCTCGCGTCGTACACCGAGTACTACGAGCGGTGGTCGAGCGTCTGGGAGGCGCAGGCGCTCCTGCGCGCGCGCCCGGTCGCGGGCGACCTCGACGGTCTCGGCGACACGTTCACCCGGGTCGTCGACGGCCGGCGCTACCCGCAGGGCGGGCTCGACCTCGCGGAGGTGCGCGAGGTGCGGCGCATCAAGGCGCGCGTCGAGTCCGAGCGGCTCCCGCGCGGCGTCGAGGCGTCGCGTCACCTCAAGCTCGGCCGCGGGGGAGTCTCCGACGTCGAGTGGACCGTCCAGCTCCTCCAGCTCCAGCACGCCCACGAGGTGGCCGGTCTGCGCACGACGTCGACCGTCGACGCGCTCCGGGCGGCCGTGACGGCCGGGCTCGTCGACGCGGACGACGCCGCGGTGCTCGGCGAGGCCTGGCACCTCGCGTCCCGCCTGCGCAGCGCGCTCGTGCTGTGGTCGGGCCGGACGACCGGCTCGACGGTCGACGTGCTGCCGCACGACCGGTTCGCGCTCAACGGCCTCGCGCGCGTGCTCGACCTCCCGGACGTGGACACGGGGGCCGAGCTCGAGGAGCACTTCCTGCGTACCGCGCGGCGCGCCCGGACGGTCATGGAACGCGTCTTCTACGGCGAGGACTGACCGTGGCCCGGCGCGACGAGCCGCCCGTCCCAGGACTGCTCGGCCGGCAGGAGCCCCGCCTGCTCGGCGCGCGCGATCGTCGCGCCGTCGCGTCGGAGCACGGCGGCCGCCCGCCGGGGTCGTTCTACGGCGCGCGCCTGCGCTGGGCAGGGTGGATCGCCTGGGCGCTCGCGGCGTTCGCGGTCGTGCTGGCCGTCGTGTGGCAGAGCCCCGAGCCCCTTGCCGCCGCGGTGCTGTGGGGCCTGGCTGGCCTCGGCTGCCGGCGGTCCGCTCGCCTCGTGGACGGGCCGCTCGAACCGGCCCGCGCGCTCGTGCTCCTCGGCCTCGTGGTCGCGCTCCTCGTGCTGCTGATCGTGGGCGCAGGCCTCGTCGCCCGGGGCGAGCCCGCCTGACGCGCCCGCCCCGGGACCGGGTCAGATCGTGCGGGGCGCGCGGGCGAGGTTCGCGCGCAGCTCGTCGGCGTCCTGGCGCGCGACGTACGCCGGGCGGTCGCGCTCGACGCGCCACGACTCCGCGAGCGGGCTCGTGTCGACGGCGTCGAACCCGATCTCGTCGTAGAAGCGCTCGACCCAGGCCGCGGCCTCCGGGAAGTCGCTCGCGGTCGCCAGGGCCCGACGCCCCGGCGTGCCCGCGGGGGTCCCGTCGGTCGTGATGTGCGCCGACTGGATGTGGTTGAACGCCTTGGCCACCTTGGACCCGGCCAGGTGCTCCTGCAGCAGGCCCGACGACGTGGCCTCGCCCCGGTCGATGGCCTCGACGTGCCCGTCGCGCTCCCAGTAGTAGTTGTTCGCGTCGAGCACGATCTTCCCGTCGAGCGGCTCGACCGGGACCTCGCGGTACGACCCGAACGGCACCGCGACGACGGCGACGTCCGCGGCGCGCGCCGCCTCTTCCGCGGTCGCCGCCCGCGCCCGGGGCCCCAGGTCGGCGACGAGGTCGTCCAGGGTCCGGGGGTCCCGCGAGTTCGCGATGACCACGTCGTAGCCGTGGGTGATCGCGGCCCGCGCGACCTGAGAGCCGATGTTGCCTGCGCCGATGATCCCGAGTGTCGTCATGGTCATCGACAACGCACCGGCGCGCCCACTATTCCGGTGATCTCCCGGACGGGGGTCGTGTGGCATCCTGACGTCCCATGGGGTGCCCATGATCGATCCGCTGGTCGCGACGTTCGTGATCCTGGCGCTGGCGGTCGTGGGCTTCATGACCAACCGGCTCCCTCTCGTCGTCGTCGCGCTGTTCGTGCCCGTCGCGCTCTGGGCGACGGGCGTGCTCCCGCTCGACGCGGCGCTGAGCGGCTTCAGCGACCCGATCGTGCTGTTCATCGCGACGCTGTTCGTGCTGAGCGACGCGCTGGACTCCACGGGCATCACCGCGTGGATCGGGCAGTGGCTCGAACGGCGCGCGTCCCTGGGACGGGCGGGGCTGCTCGCGCTGATGGTCGGGGTCGCGGCGCTCCTCGCGGCAGTCATCAGCATCAACGGCGCCGTCGCGGCGCTGCTCCCGGTCGCGGTGGTGGCCGCCGCCCGAGCCGGCATCGTCCCCTCGCGCATGCTCATCCCGCTCGCGTTCGCCGCGGGCGCCGGCTCGCTCCTGACGTTGACCGGTACGCCGGTGAACATCATCGTGTCCGAGGCGGCGGCCGAGGCGGGCGGCCAGGAGTTCGGCTACTTCGAGTTCGCGCTGGTGGGGATCCCGCTCGTGCTCGCCACGGCGGTCCTCGTGGTGACCTTGGGGGACCGGCTGCTCCCGGAGCGTGTCCCCGAGCACCTGGCCGAGACGACGGCCGACCCTCGCGAGCGGGTGCGCTCGTGGCGCGAGAGCTACCCCGCGGAGCTCGACACCGGTCGCCTCTTCACCGGCGGCACGGGGGTGGTCGAGGTGCTCATCGCGCCGCGCTCGTCCCTGGTCGGGCGTCGGGTGAGCCCCGGCATGACGACGCGGGACGAGGGCCTCGTCGTGCTCGCCATCCGCCGCGGCGACGGCAGCACCACGGGCCCCGAGTCCGAGGCGCCCTCGGGGCCGATGATCCTCCAGCCCGGCGACGCGGTGCTCGTGCGCGGACCCTGGGACGCGCTCCACCGGTACACCCAGTCGCCCGACGTCATCGCCGTCGACTCCCCGCGGAGCCTGCAGCGGGGCGTCCCGCTGGGGCGCGGCTGGCGGCGCTGCCTCGCGGTGCTGGTCGTGACGATCGTGCTGCTCGCGACCGGGGTCGTGCCCCCCGTGATCGCTGGGCTGCTCGCGACGGGAGCTCTCGTGCTCACGAAGGTCGTCACCGTGCCGCAGTCGTTCCGCGCGATCTCGTGGGACACCGTCGTCCTCATCGCGGCCCTCATCCCGCTGTCCGCGGCGTTCGTCTCCTCGGGTGCGGCCGACGCGATCGCGGACGTCGTGCTCCGGCTCACCGGCGGCGGCTCTCCGCACCTCGCGCTGCTCGTCGTGTGCGTGCTCACCCTCGTGCTCGGCCAGTTCATCTCGAACGTCGCGACCGTCCTCGTGATGGCGCCGGTCGCGGTGTCGTTCGCCCAGACGCTCGGGGTGAGCGTGCAGCCGTTCATGATGGCGCTCACGGTCGCCGGCGCTGCGGCCTTCCTCACCCCGATCGCGACGCCGGTCAACCTCATGGTCCTGCAGCCGGGCGGCTACCGGTTCGGCGACTACTGGCGTCTGGGCCTCCCCCTCGCGGTGGTGTTCCTCGCCGCCGCGGTCCTCTACGTGCCGCTCGTCTGGCCGTTCTGACCAGGCTGGTCGGAGGCTGGCCCGCCGTGGCAGGAAGCCCCCGTGCGTGGGACGGTATACCGCATCGCACGGGCCGTCAGCCCGGCGGTGTCCGGACGGATCTGAGACAGGGGAGCGGTGCATGGGCGATGTGGCGAGCGGCGGCGGGACCTACGACGCGGTCGTGATCGGGGCGGGCTTCTCGGGGCTGGCGATGCTCCACCATCTGCGGGAGGTCGGGCTCTCCGTCCTCGTGGTCGACGCCGCCGGGGGAGTCGGCGGGACGTGGTGGGCCAACCGGTACCCGGGTGTGCGCACCGACTCGGAGTACCTCGCGTACGCGTTCTCGTTCTCCCGCGAGGTGCGGGACGAGTGGGACTGGAGCGAGCGCTACCCGCGCGGCGAGGAGATCCGCGCCTACCTGGAGTTCGTCGCCGACCGGCTCGACCTGCGGCGTGACATCCGGTTGAGCACGACCGTCGAGCGGGCCGAGCACTCGGACGCCACGAACCAGTGGACCCTCACCCTCGCCGACGGGTCGACGTTGCGCGCCACCTACCTCGTCTCGGCGACAGGGCTGCTCTCGCGCCCCCTGTACCCGGACGTCCCCGGCCTGGACACCTTCACCGGGCCCGCACACCACTCGGCGAGGTGGCCGCACGAGGGGGTGGACCTGTCCGGCAAGCGCGTCGGGCTGATCGGCGTCGGCGCCTCGGGGATCCAGATGCTCCCGGAGCTCGCCGCCCAGGCGGCCCAGGTCACGGTCTTCCAGCGCACCCCGAACTACGTCCTGGAGACGACGAGCCCCGCCGTGACCGCCGACGAGCTCGCCGCGCTGCGGGCGGACTACGACGCCGTCTTCGAGCGCGCAGCCCAGCACCCGTTCGGCGTGCCGATGGAGGTCCCGACGCGGTCCGCGCTCGAGGTCGACGCCGAGGAGCGCCGTCGGGTCTTCGAGTCACGGTGGGAGGCCGGGGGCTTCCGGTTCGCCAACGAGTGCTTCACCGACCTCGTCTCCAGCCCCGAGGCGAGCGCGCTCGCGTCCGAGTTCCTCCGCGGCAAGATCCGCGAGATCGTCACCGACCCCCGGACCGCCGAGGCGCTCAGCCCCTCCACCTACACGTTCATGGGCAAGCGCCCGCCCACCGGGCACGGCTACTACGCCGCGTACAACCGGGACAATGTCGAGCTCGTGGACGTGCTCGCGAACCCGATCACGCGGGTCACGCCCAGCGGCGTCGTGGTCGGCGGCTCCGAGGACGGGGGCGAGCAGGAGGTCGAGCACGAGCTCGACGTGCTCGTGCTCGCGACGGGGTTCGACGCCATGACCGGCGCGCTCACGGCGTTCGACGTCGTGGGGCGCGAGGGCGTCACGCTGCGGGAGCGGTGGGAGCGGGACGGGCTGCGGACGTACCTGGGGATCTCCGTCCACGGGTTCCCCAACTTCTTCTTGTCGCTCGGCCCGCAGACTCCGCTGTCCAACCTCACCGTGCCGGTCCAGCGTGGTGCGCAGTGGCTCCAGCGGGCGCTCGCGTACGCGCGGGAGAACGGCGTCGCGCAGCTCGAGGCCACGCGCGAGGCCGAGGAGTGGTGGTACGAGGAGACCGAGCGCGCGGGGCGGGCCACGGTCATGTACGAGGAGGGCAAGAAGGCCGGCGCCTGGTTCGTCGGCGGCAACGTCCCCGGCAAGCGCGCGGAGATGGCGGTGTACCTCGGCGGGGGACCCGTCTACCAGGACGAGTGCGCACGGGCCGCGGCCGAGCAGTACGCCGGGTTCCGTCCGGGCTCCGGGCTGCCGACGGCTCACGTGCCCGCCGCCGCCACGCAGACCGCCGCAGTCCCTGCCGCAGGCTGACCGGCGGGTGCGGTGCGCCCCCTGCGCGCACCGCACCCGCCTCACTGCACGCGGGCCAGCCCGGTCAGCAGTACAGGCCCGAGCCCGGGGCCACGCCCAGGACCTCGGTGATGCGCACGTAACGGTCCACCCGGGACTGCACGGAGGCGGGGTTGCCGCCGTCGCACTCGAGCGCACCGTTGAGCGAGTTGATGGTCTGGCCGAACCCGGAACCCGAGACCATCGCCTGGTGCGACGTCATCACCCCGGGGCCGTTCTGCGTGTTCCAGTACCAGAGCGCCGTCTGCCACGCGACGGACGGGTCCTCCTCGACCAGCCACGGGTCGTTCAGCAGGTCGATCCCGAGCGCGTCGCCCGCAGCCTTGTAGTTGAAGTTCCAGCTGAACATGATCGGCCCGCGACCGTAGTACGCCGTCTGGCCGGCGGGGCAGCCGAACGGCTGGGAGTAGTCGCACTTGATCCAGTAGTTCGCCTCGTTGATCTCCTTCACGTACCGCAGGCCCACCGACTCGAAGTCCGCGTGGGTGAGGAACGCCGCGACCTCGCGCGTCCGTGTCTCGGGCGTGCCCGTGCTCGCGAACGCGGGGTAGGCGCCCAGCGCGTCGACGAACCCGTCGTACGTGTAGAACGGGTGCCGGTTCGGGAAGATCGCGTCGAACTCCTCGCGGCTGACGACGAAGTCGTCCCCGCCCCCCGTGCACCGGCCCGCGTCGACCCAGACGCTCGTCGAGCCAGGCGTCTCGCGCTGCGTCCACCAGCGGGCCGTCCAGTTCCGCCCGTGGTGCGACGCCGTCTGGCCGCCCGAGTACGCCGTCGTGGCCGACCACGTCGCGGCGCACGCGGCGCTCGCGGACGGGTCGGCGGCCGCGGGCGCCGCGGACGCGCTCGCCGGAGCGGCGAGCGACGCCGCCACGACGGTCGACACCAGCGCGGACGCGACGGCCGTGAGGGCGCGCCGGAAGCGTGTGCTCATGAATCCCCCTGCTCGTGTGGGCGGCATCGTTACCGCCGCTCACAAACTAGCGCGCGACGTGCGTGCCTGACAACCAGGACTTCTGGGGCCTCCTGACCGGGCAGAAGATCACAGGGGCGACGGGCGAAAGCACTCGGTGAGCCGCCGAGCCGCGGCTAGGTTGGGCACCGTGTCGTCCGAGCCGGGAAGAAGCGCAGCCGCCGAGAAGCTCTTCGTCGTGGCCGACTTCCCCGAGTTCGCCGACACCGAGGGGACCGTTAAAGACCGGGCCCTTCCGGACAGGGCGGTGCGTGGCGAGGCGCATCGGGTTCTGAGCAGTGACGAAGTCGACGCGCTCCTCGGACAACCGGAGGACCGGGAGTGACTCCGCGTGGCCGAGACCTTCTCCGTCTCCTTGCCGGAGGATTGGGCACGAGCGACGTCGACCTCGACGACGAGCACAGCCGGTGGGCCGTCTACGCGGGCGCGGTCCGGCGCGAGGACCTCCGTCCGCTGCTCAAGGAAGCAGTCGTCGAGGGCGATGAGATGGCCAGGGTCGTCGTCGTAGACGTCCTGCAGCACGTCGACCTCACCGAGGGCCGCTCCTGGGTCGACGGTCTCGGGGCATCGCCCGGAAGGGCCTTTGCAGAACAGAGACTCCGGGAATGGGCGCTGATTCGTGACCTCGTCGTGCGACCCCGGTCGATCGTCGATGACCTGCCCGACCTCACCCTGTGGTGCCAGCGACAGCTGGTGGAGAACGTCACCGCCGATGTCGTCCTCGACGATCTCGCCGAGCGCGGGACGTCGCGAAAGGTCCGGCACGCGGCGCGGGAACGTCGTGCGGGTCGGCGGAGGGGGACCTGATCGAGTGGTGGGAGTCGCTCGAGGACGCTTAGCCGTCGTTGGGCTTGAAGAGCCCGAAGCTCCAGCCGCCGATCTTGCGCCGCTCGACGCGAAAGTTCCCGCCGTTCAGAGGGACATTGCCGGCGTAGACGACCGCGTCCTCGAAGTGGATGTACGAGAAGGCCGGGTACGGAAGCTCATGAGCGTCCAACGCGTCGACGAACTCCTCGTAGTCGGTCTGGATGTCGTCGAAGAGCCTCCCAAAGGCGCCGTCAACGGCCTCATTGCCCGTTGTGAGGCTCGCGCGCAGATGCTTGGACCATCGGCGCGCGGAGACCACCGTTCCGCTCACGACTCCGCCCGGCGTGAGCACGGTCAGGGGGAGGCTCGTGTCCTCGTTCTCGGAGCGGTTCCCCAAAACTGCCTTGAGGACGGTGTCGAGGTAAGGGTCGGCGCCTTCGGTGAGCTGCTCAACCTGCTGATGAAGGCTTGTAGCGTCGGTGGGTGGGACCAGAGGGTCTTCCGTGTTCGTCATGCCCCGGAGCATCCCACGCCCCACCGACATGCGCGGGGGTAGGGTCTACTTCGCATCGAGCACCCAGGTCGTCTTGCACCTCGGGCAGCAGAACACGGGAAGCGGCACCAGCGGGACGTCGGAGATACCGGGCACTCTGCCGTTGGCGCTAAGCCTGGTCGGCACGTTGCACGTCGGGCACGTCTTCGGAGCGTCGCTCATGCCGGACTAGCGGAAGGTCCAGGCCGTCACGTTGCTGGGCACGATGTAGTACGTCTGCGGGCGCCGAGCACCGTCCTCAGACTCGATCTCGGCGACGCCGCCCTTGAGTCGGTCCTCGAGCAGCGCCTTGTACTCCTCCACCCTGCCGTCGTCGACGGTTAGTGCGAGCGTCGGCTGACCGGACCCTGTGAATATCTGAAGCTGTGCCATGGCCCCGAGCATGGCACGTTGCGCCGACAGGTTCACCGACTTCTCGCTACTGTGATCCAGGTCACGATGGTCGTGGCGAAGGGGAGGGTGAGCATGTCGTTCGAGCGCGAGTCCGAGGTCAAGGTTCCGGAGGATGCGACCGAGGCGGAGGTCGAGGCTGCGATCGAGAAGGCCGTCGACAAGGAGGTCGACAAGATGATCGACGATGAGCTTGGTGGGTTGGGGCTTTGATGGCCGACGGAGTGCCCATCGGGAACCACTTTTGCTCGTACTGCAACGCCTGTCGGCCGTTCTTCCTGCACAAGCTCGGCAGTGTCGAGGCGCTCCAATGTGGGAAGTGCGGAGAGATCGGCACGGATGTTGGTCGCTGCTAGAGGCCTCACCAATGGGGGCGAGTTCAGCGCGCCGCGGGCCGCTTCTGCGCGGTAAGGATCGCCGACGTGGCTTCGACACGCGCCTGTTGGCGGACGTAGCCGCGGAAACTGGTGCCGTCGACCTCGATGGTGATGTTCGCGCCCTCAAGCGACACGGACGTGGGTGTCATGACACCCGACTGCGGCAGCACGGGCTGGCGACCCTGGTTGATCGCGTCGAGGAGCTGCCGGTTCTTCGCGGTGGCGTCGGCGTTGACGAGGTACTCGCCGGACGCGACGTCGGCGCGCAGGTTGTCGGTGGACGAGGGCATGCCGGGGATGATGCCGCCGCGGGCCCTGCGGATCTGGGACGGTGCGGTGGCGGGGTTGTAGTTCGGGTCCGCGTCAACGCGTGCCTGGATGCGAATCTGCTGCGATCGGGCGTTCGCGCAGATCAAGGCCGGGCTCGGCGGGCACCGGCTACAGGGGCTGCGGGCGTCGCACGTGAAGACGTGGGTGGCGTCGCTGAAGGACGGGGGAGCGGCGCAGTCCTACGTGTACGCGCTCCATGCTCGACTGTCGCAGATCCTCACGGACGCGGTGCACGACGGGATGATCCCGAGGAACCCGTGCTCGCGGCGGACGGCACCGCCGGCCAGGAAGCAGCGGGCATTCATTGCGTCGACGGATCAGGTGTGGGTGCTGCACGACGCGATGCCGTTCGGGCTGCGTCCCGCGGTCCTGCTGGGCGCGTTCGCGGGCCTGCGAACCGCGGAGGTGTGTGGGCTACGGGTCGTCGACATCGACTTCATGCGCGGCGTCATCTCGCCGACGGTCCAGTACCCCGCCGAGCTGCTCAAGACGGACGAGTCGAAGAACCCGCTACCGATCGCGCGGGAGCTCTCCCTCGAGCTGGCGGCGCACCTCAAGGAGCATCCGTCGGACGGGACGTTCCTGACGACCGAGTTGCAGGAACAGGTCGGGCCGTGGCAGCTCACCCGCGCCGTGCGTGATGCGCGGTTCGCGGCCGGGTTGCCAGCCGTGTTTCGGTTCCACGAGCTGCGGCACTACTACGCGTCGCTGCTCATGGCTGCGGGTGCGGACGTGAAGGTGGTCCAGGCGCGGTTGCGGCACGCGTCCGCGAAGACGACGCTCGACACCTACGCCCACCTGTGGCCAGACACAGAAGAGTCCACACGAGCCGCCGTTGGTGCAGTGCTGGCGGCTCGTGCGGACTCTCTGCGGACTACAGCATCGTCCGGCTAGCGTCTGCGCAGGTCAGACGCACAGGACCGATCAGATGTCGTAGTAGAGCTCGAACTCGTGGGGGTGCGGGCGCAGGCGGATCGGGTCGATCTCGTTGGCGCGCTTGTAGTCGATCCACGTCTGGATGAGGTCCGGCGTGAAGACGCCACCCTCAGTGAGGTACTCCTGGTCGGCCTCGAGCGCGTCGAGGGCCTCGCCGAGCGACGCGGGGACCTGCTGGATCTGCGCGTGCTCCTCGGGCGGCAGCTCGTAGAGGTCCTTGTCGATCGGCTCCGGCGGCTCGATGCGGTTCTTGATGCCGTCGATGCCGGCGAGGAGCTGCGCGGCGAACGCGAGGTACGGGTTGGCCGACGGGTCCGGGACGCGGAACTCGACGCGCTTCGCAGCGGCGGACGAGCCGGTCACCGGGATGCGGATGCACGCGGAGCGGTTGCGGGCCGAGTAGACCAGGTTGACCGGGGCCTCGTAGCCGGGGACCAGGCGGTGGTAGGAGTTCACCGACGGGTTCGTGAACGCGAGGAGCGACGGAGCGTGCTTGAGCAGGCCGCCGATGTACCAGCGCGCGAGGTCGGAGAGACCGCCGTAGCCCTTCTCGTCGAAGAACAGCGGCTTGCCGTCCTTCCAGAGGGACTGATGGGAGTGCATGCCCGAGCCGTTGTCGCCGAAGATCGGCTTCGGCATGAAGGTGACGGACTTGCCGGCCTCGAACGCCTCGTTGCGGATGACGTACTTGAACTTCATCAGGTCGTCGGCCGCGTGCAGCAGCGTGTTGAAGCGGTAGTTGATCTCCTGCTGGCCGGCGGTGCCCACCTCGTGGTGCGCGCGCTCGACCTCGAGGCCGACCTGCTCCAGCGTCGCGCACATGTCGTCGCGCAGGTCCGCGAAGCGGTCGGACGGGGAGACGGGGAAGTAGCCGCCCTTGTAGCGCGTCTTGTACGCGAGGTTGCCACCCTCCTCCTCGCGACCGGTGTTCCACGCGGCCTCGATCGAGTCGAGGTAGTAGAAGCTCGAGTGCTGGTTCGTCGCGAAGCGGGCCTCGTCGAAGAGGTAGAACTCGGCCTCGGGCGCGAAGAACGCGGTGTCGGCGATGCCGGTGGAGCGCAGGTACGCCTCGGCCTTGGCCGCGATGTTGCGGGGGTCGCGCGAGTACGGCTCACCCGTGAACGGGTCGACGATCGAGAAGTTCACGACCAGCGTCTTGCGCTTGCGGAACGGGTCCACGAACGCGGTCTTGACGTCCGGCACGAGCTTCATGTCCGACTCGTGGATCGCCTGGAAGCCGCGGATCGACGACCCGTCGAACATCAGGCCGTCCTCGAACGCCTTCTCGTCGAACTGCGAGACGGGGATGTTGAAGTGCTGCATGATGCCGGGCAGGTCGCAGAACCGGACGTCGACGAACTCGACGCCCTCGTTCCGCGTGAAGGCGATTGCCTCCTCCGCGTTGTTGAACATCCGTTGCTCCTTGATCGGGTGGTGCCGTCGGGCTGCGCGGCGAACCTGCCGCTGACGTGGCGCCCACGAACCTAGGCCGAGGCGGTTTCCCCGCCATGTACCCATTGTTTCGGGCGTGTTACGTCCCGCGTCCCCGTGTGACGTTCGTGCTACACGAGGGCACGCGGCAGCCGCCGGCGGGCGGTGTGCCGTTCGGCACGATACCGCCGTGCGCGCCCGCACCGTCGAGGTCGTCCACCGACCGGCACGTACCCTGGTCCCGTGGTTTCACGCGAGGACATGGGTTCGTGGCTCGAGGGCACCCCGGGCGGACAGCAGGACGGCCGGGGCGCGCGGCTCGGCCTCCCGCCGGACGGACCGGGCTCGCTCGCGACCCTGGGGCGGCGCGTCGTCGCGCTCGTCATCGACTGGGTGCTCGCGACGCTCGTCGCGTTCCTCTTCTTCCGGCCCGCCGCACCGGGATTCTTCGAGGGCATCTCGGCGCTGCCGGTCTGGTCGCAGCCGCTGGTCTTCGCTATCGAGAACGTCCTGCTGGTGAGCACGCTCGGCTTCACGGTCGGTCACCGTGTCATGGGCATGCGGGTCCGTCGCCTGGCTGAGCCGGCGCGCATGGTCGGGATCGGCCGCGGGGCGCTGCGGACCGTGCTCCTTTGCCTCGTCATCCCCGCGGTCGTGTGGGACGCCGACGGGCGCGGGCTCCACGACCGCGCTGCGGGCACCGTCCTGGTCCGCACCTGACGGCGGCTCCGACGTGCGTCCCGCGCAGCGGGGTCACCCGGGGCCAGCAGTCACGCGGGACGACGACGCCCGGCCGGTGAGGAGCGAGCCTCGCCCGGCCGGGCGTCGTCGTGCAGCAGGAAGTCTGGTCAGCGACCCTTGAGGCCCTTGCGGTCGGGGCGGGCGCGCGTCGGGTCGATGCCCTTGGGGATCGGCAGGCGCGAGACCCCGAGGGCGCGCAGACGCTTGGACACCTCGGCCGTCTCCGGCTTGGTGAGCGACGGCTTGAGCTTCTGGACGGCGCGCGGGAGCTTGGGGAGGGCGACCTGGCCCTCCTCGTCGCCGACCTGGATCGTCGTGATCGGCACGTTCGGCAGCACGCGCGCGACGCGCTTGCGCTCGGCGTCGAGCTGACGCTTCGCGCGGTGCGCCGGACCCTCGCTCACCAGCACGACACCCGCCCGGCCGACGCCGCGGAACACGAGGTCCTGCGTGCGCGGGTCGATCGCGACCGGCTCCTCGTCGAACGTCCAGCCGCGGCGGATCGTCCCGAGCGCGGCGCGCGCTGCGCCGGGCTGACCCTCGATCTGCTGGTAGGCGGCGCGCTCGGCGCGGCGCGTGAGCACGAACATCGCGCCCAGCGCCGCGAACGGGATGCCGACGATGAGCGTGTAGACCCACTGGCCCCACCACAGGCCGATGCCGAGCGCGACGGCGAGGATGCCGACGAACACGCCGAGCATGACCCACGTGACCGCAGGGTCCTGCTTGCGCGTCATCTGGTACGCGGCCCACACCTGGTGGTACCAGCGCTGCTTCTTGGGCTTCTTCTGCTTCGCGACCTGCTCGCCGGCGGCGGGCGCGCCGGTGCTGTCCGAGTTCTTGCGGGCCATGCCGGTCAGTCTAAAGCCTGTCGAACGACTATCCGTGGCGGTCGAGTCGGCGTAGCAGGAGCCGGGTCTGGGAGAGGATGATGAATGCTTCGTGGGTTGTGAGCGGGCTCTCGTACTGGCGGGCGAGGCGTCGGTGGCGGTTGATCCAGCCGTTGGTGCGTTCGACGACTCAGCGTCGTGGTTGGACGACGAACCCGTCGACGGGTTTGGGGCCGGAGACGATCTGAAGCTCGATCCCGGCCTTGGTCGCTGCTTGGGTGCCTGCTTGGCCGGTGTAGCCGTTTTCGGCCCCAGACATGCGTCACCGACGGGCACGGGTTCTTCATGAGCGGGTCGGCGAGCGCGGGCCGGTCCTGGACGTTTGCCGCGGTCACGTGGGTGGCCGGGGGCCGTCCGGCGGTGTCGAGGAGGATGTGTCGTTTGATGCCGTCGACCTTCTTCGCGCTGTCGAACCTGCGTGGTCCTGGTACAGGTGTGGACTGGACGGACGAGGAATCCTCGACTGCGGCGGTCGGGTGCTCGTGGCGCCCGTCCGCGCTCCGGTCCTGGCCGCGCAGCATGGTGAGCACACGTTGCCACAGCCCGCGGCTGGTCCATCTGGTGAAGTGCTTGTGCGTCGCGGACCAGGAGACGGCGAAGTCGTGCGGCAGCGCTCGCCAGGGGATGCCTGTCGTCACGACGAACGGCAGCGCGTTGACGTACTCGCGCCACCGGTGCTCGCAGCACGGGCGCCCGCCGCGGTCGTGGATGGGGACCACGAGCGCTGTGATGCGCGCCCAGGCGGCGTCGGTCAGGTCGGAAGGTTAGCAGCGGCGAGGGCCGGGACAGTCACACGGACGGGAATCGTGGAGGTCGGCACAGACATCCCCGGGTCGTGTCAGTGCTGGTCGCTACCGTGCTGGTCGATGACTCGGCATACGACGTTCCAGTGGGTGGCTGACCCCACCGTGGAGCAGGCACGCGCCCTGGCCCGCCACGAGGGCGCCGCGCGGTTCGCGTTCAACCAGGGCCTACGCCTGCACCTGAACGCCCGCCACGCCGTCAAGAAAGCCGTCGTCGACGTCGAGGTCCCGTGGACCGGGTTCGACCTGATCAATGCGTTCAACGCGTGGAAGAAGTCCGAGGACGCCGGCCGCCGCTTCGTCGTCGACGGCTCGGGTGCTGCGCAGTTGGAGGTCACCGGCCTTGCCTGGCGCACCGAGGTATCCGCGCAGGTCTTCGAGGAAGCCGTGGTGGATCTCGGCAAGGCCCTGAAGGCGTGGACCGACTCCCGGCGCGGCAAGCGCGCAGGACGGCCGGTCGGGCACCCCAGGTTCAAGAAGAAGAACCACGAACGCGGCTCGTTCCGCATGCGCAACAAGGTCTCCACGACCAAGGCTGGCCAGCGCGCCACGATCCGTCTCGGTGAGGCCGGACCCCGGTCGGTCACGCTGCCCGGCATCGGCGCGATCAAGGTCCACGACGACACCCGCCGGCTGCGGCGCATGATCGCTTCCGGGCGGGCGCGCATCCTGTTCGCGACGGTCTCCCGCCGTGGCGGGCGGTGGCGCATCAGCGTGAACGTCGAGGCCACCGACCTCCACCCCGCCGCCCGCCACCCCGTGCGTGACGACGCCGACCGCGGCGGGTGGGTCGGCGTGGACCGTGGACTGCACGCACCCGTCGTCGCCGCCCTTGCCGACGGCACCCAACCGCTGCGCATCGCGGAGGCGCCCAAGGCCCTGCGGGCGGCGCAACCCGTGACCCGGCGTCTGCAGAAGTCCGTGTCCCGCAAGGTCAGGGGCTCCGTGAGTCGGCGTGCCGCCGTGCGCCGGCTTGCCCGTCACCATGAGCGGGTCCGTGCTCGCCGTCATCACTTCCTGCACCAGGTCTCCAACCTGCTGGTCCAGACTCACGACCGGCTCGTCATCGAAGACCTGAACATCACCGGCATGCTCGCCAACCACCGGCTCGCCGTAGCCATCTCTGATGCGGCCTGGGGCGAGCTCGCCCGCCAGATCACCTACAAGCAATCCTGGCGAGGCGGCCACGTCCTGGTTGCCGACCGGTGGTTCCCTTCCTCGAAGACCTGCTCCGCCTGCGAGAACGTCAACCAGACACTCACGCTCGCCGATCGCGTCTTCGTCTGCGAGCACTGCAAGCACACCACCGACCGAGACCTGAACGCCGCGGTCAATCTCGCCACCTGGGGCGAGCGCCACTTCTCCCAGGTCCTGGACCCCGAAGCACGAGGCCAGGTCACCAACGCCCACCGACGGGAAGGCTCTGGCCCGCGCATTCGCGCGAGTGAAACCAGCCCGAACGACGTGGGAACCCTCGCCGCCAACGTGGGATAGGGACGTCCGGGAAGGACGCTGCCGAACACCTCACCGACGTTGTTCGACAGGCTTTAGTGGGGTGCGCGGGCCAGCAGGCTCGCGGCCTCCTGGCGGGACGTCGTCGGCTCGGCGAGGTGCGCGAGCGCCGCCGGGATCTCCATGCCGCGGCGCGTCATGGCCTGGCCCCACAGGCGTCCCGCGCGGTACGACGACCGCACGAGGGGGCCGGACATGACGCCGAGGAAGCCGATCTCCTCCGCGGCGTCGGACAGCTCGACGAACTCCTCGGGCTTGACCCACCGGTCCACCGGGTGGTGGCGCAGCGACGGGCGCAGGTACTGCGTGATCGTCACGAGGTCGCAGCCGGCGTCGTGCAGGTCCTGCAGCGCGTCCTTGGCCTCCGCGATCGTCTCGCCCATGCCGAGGATGATGTTCGACTTGGTCACCAGCCCGGCCTCGCGCGCCCGCGTGAGGACCGACAGCGAGCGCTCGTAGCGGAAGCCCGGGCGGATCTGCTTGAAGATGCGCGGCACGGTCTCGAGGTTGTGCGCGAGCACCTCGGGGCGCGACGCGTTCACCTCGTCGAGCAGCTCGGGGATCGCGTTGAAGTCGGGGATGAGCAGCTCGACGCCGGTGCCCGGGTTGAGCTGGTGGATCTGGCGGACGGTCTCCGCGTAGAGCCAGGCGCCGCCGTCGGGCAGGTCGTCACGCGCGACGCCCGTGATCGTCGAGTAGCGCAGGCCCATCGCCTGGACGGACTCCGCGACGCGACGCGGCTCGTCGGCGTCGAAGTCGGCCGGCTTGCCCGTGTCGATCTGGCAGAAGTCGCACCGCCGCGTGCACTGGTCGCCGCCGATGAGGAACGTCGCCTCGCGGTCCTCCCAGCACTCGAAGATGTTGGGACAGCCCGCCTCCTCGCAGACCGTGTGCAGGCCCTCGCGCTTCACGAGGCCCTTGAGCTCGGAGTACTCAGGACCCATCGTCGCGCGGGTCTTGATCCACTCGGGCTTCTTCTCGATCGGCGTCGCGGCGTTGCGGGCCTCGACCCGCAGCATGCGCCGTCCTTCAGGTGCGATCGTCACGGGTGTCTCCCGGTCGTCGTGGCGAGTGAGCGCCGACGTCGCGCCGAGCAGGCAGGTGGGCGGCGCACCGTTCGGGTGCGCGTGCCCTGGTACGACGCCGGACTCCGGTCAGACTACGCGCTCGCGCTCGTCGTCTCCCGCGCGTCGCTCACCCTGTGGACGTGACGTCAACGACACCCCGGTCACGACGAGCAGGACCGCCGCGACCACCGGGAGCGCGAAGGCGCTCGTCGTCGACACGGCGTCGGCGAGCGCGCCGCCCCCGGACGCGCCGATCGCGACGCCGACGACGTTCGCGCTCGCCACGAGCGTCATGGCCGACGCCGTCCGCCCGGCAGGGGCACGGTCGCCCGCGACGGTGAACACCGTGACCATGACCGGCCCGACGAACAGGCCGGTCGCGGCGACCGCGACGACGACGGCCGTCAGCGAGCCGCTCGCGGCGGCGAGGGCAGCGGAGAGGACGAGGGCGAGCGTGCCCGCGACGAGCCCGGCGGCGAACGTGATCCACCGGCTGCGCAGACCCCACCGGCGGGGGAGCGCGACGACCGACAGCGCGGTGACGGCGGAGCCCACCCCCATCACGGCGTAGACGAGGCCCGCGCTACCGGGGACGCCCGCGTCGCGGGTGAGCGCGGTGAGCGCGGCCTGCGTCCCGCCGAACAGGAGGCCCATCGCGAGCATCCCGACGAGCACGACGGCCTCACGCCGCACGAGCGCGAACGTCCCGACGGCACCCGTGGCCGACCTCGTCATGCCCTCGCCCGGAATGGCGTCGGACGAGGCGGCGGGGAGCTGGACGCCGGTCGCGCGCGCCGTCGGGTGGAGGGCGAACGCGGTGCCGAAGACGGCGATGCCGCCCGCGGCGACGAGGACCGCGACCTGTGGCGAGCCGGCCGACGCGAGGACGCCGACGAGCGCGGGGCCGAGCACGAAGCTCACCTCGTCGGCGGTGCTCTCGTAGCTCATCGCGGCCTCGACGGTGCGCGGCTCGTCGGCGGCGAGCCGGAGCCAGCGCACGCGCGCGAGCGGGCCGACCTGCGGTGCGCTCGCCCCCGTCACCGCCGCGGCGGCGAGGACGGCGGCCGTCGCCCCGGGCGCCGTGGCGGCGAGCACGAGGCCGAGCACGGCGAGCGTCGCGACGGGGACGGCGACGAGCAGGACCCGGCGCTGACCGACGCGGTCGGCGAGCGCGCCCTGGGCCGGGCCGCCGAGGGCCGTGCCGAGCGCCGTCGCCGCCGAGGCGAGCCCGCCGAGCGCGACGGACCCGGTCGTCGACGAGACGAGGAGCAGGGTCCCGATGGTGAGCATCGAGAACGGGAGCCGGGCGAGGAACGCCACGGGGAGGAACGCGCGCCCCGCGAGCTGCGGCAGGCGGGCGTATCCGGTGCGCGCGGGCGCGTCCGGTCGGGGAGGTGCAGGCAGGGGTGGGGTGGTGCGGGCGCGCGACGTCGGGCGCGCGGGGGTGGTGGTCATGCGGTCCAGGTCCTCGGGGTACGTCCTACCGCGCGCCGACCCACCCGTACTCCGGCGCGCGAGGATTCCCTGGACTTCCCAGCCTAGCCCGCGAGCGCGTCCTGCGGGGCGGCGACGGGGGCGTGGTCGGACGCGGTCGCGGCGAGCAGCGGCGCGAGCGCGTCCTCCAGCGCGGCCACGAGCAGCGGCGCGACCTCGGCGAGCGTGACCTCGCGCCCGAGCTCGGCGGTGAGCGACGTCACGTCGGCGTCCTCGATCCCGCAGGGGACGATCCGATCGAAGCGGGAGAGGTCGGGGACGCAGTTGAGGGCGAGGCCGTGCATCGTCACGCCCTTGGCGACGCGCACGCCGATCGCGCAGACCTTGCGCTCGCGGCGGGTCTCGTCGGCCGCGACCCAGACCCCGCTCCGCCCCTCGACGCGCATCGTCACGAGGCCGAGGCGCGCGCACACGCCCATGACGGCCTCCTCGAGCGCGCGCACGTACCCGACGACGTCGACCGGCTCGGCGAGCCGCACGACCGGGTAGGCGACCTGCTGGCCCGGGCCGTGCCAGGTGATCTTCCCGCCGCGGTCGACGTCCACGACAGGCGTGCCGTCGTCGGGCCGCTCGTCACGGCGCGTGCGGCGGCCGGCGGTGTAGACGGAGGGGTGCTCGACGAGGATCAGGGTGTCCGGGCGGGTGGTCGCGACGACGTCGTCGTGCACCGCGCGCTGGAGGTCCCAGGCCTCGTGGTACTCCGTGATCCCGGGCAGCGCGAGCAGGTCCATCGGCTCAGGTTAGCCCTCGTCGTGGGGTGTGCGGGGCAGGGTCTCGAGCAGGGCGAGGAGGGCGTCCCGCAGCGCCGCGACCTGCGCGTCGTCGAGACCGCGGGTCGCGAGCTCCTCGGCGGGACGACGCCGCGCGGCGGCCAGGCCCGCCTCGCGCCCGGCCGCGGTGATCGCGACGGCGCGGCGGCGGCGGTCGGCGGGGTCGTCGGTGCGGGTCACGTACCCGGAGCGCTCGAGCCGGGCGACGACCCGGCTCATGGTCTGCTCGGTCACGCCCGACTCCTCGGCGAGGACGCGCTGCGAGCGGGGTCCGGCGAGCAGGTGCATGAGCACGGGGAAGCCCGCATGGTTGAGGTCCCACTGCCCGAGGTGGGCGTTCCACTCCCGCTCGATCCGGCGCGCGACGGCGAACAGGAGGCGGCCGGTGGCCCACTCCTGAGGGTCGGTGGGTGTGGGGTCGCCGACGTCGGGGCCGGCGTGCGGCCCGGCGGCGTTGTTGCTCGACGCGTGCTCCAACGTGCATTCCTCCCTCCGCCATGGCACCATTCCTCAGCATGCTGAGCAATAGGACGGGCGGGTTCCTCCGCGGGCTGATCATTGTCGCAGTCATCGGTCTGTGGATGGCGATCGGCGCGCTGGGAGGGCAGGCGCAGGGCCGCCTGAGCAGCGTGCAGACGAACGACGCCGCCGCGTTCCTCCCGGCGAGCGCCGAGTCCACGCGCGCGGCCGAGGTCGCGCAGGAGTTCACGGACTCCGAGACCCTCCCCGCGCTCGTCGTCGCCACGACGGGTGACGGGAGCGCTCTGACACCCGACGACCTCGCCGCGCTCGACGCCTACGCGAAGGCCGTGCCGGGCGCCCCGCTCGAGGGCACGTCGGGCGACGAGCCCGCGACCGTGGGCGACGTCTCCGTCGCCGACCCGGTCGTCGTGCCGTCCGAGGACGGCGAGGCCGCGCTCGTCGTCGTCTCTCTCGACGCCTCCGTGGCGTCGGACCGGATCGGCGCCGACGAGGACAGCGTGAGCGAGCTCGCCGTCGGCGCGCTGCGCGACCTCGCCGCCGCGGACGCGTCCGAGGGCGGGCTCGCGGGTACCTCGCTCGACGTGTGGGTCACGGGCCCGGCCGGGTTCGTCGCCGACCTCGTCACCGCGTTCGGCGGGATCGACACCGTCCTCCTGCTCGTCGCGCTCGGCGCTGTGCTCGTCATCCTCGCGATCGTCTACCGGTCGCCGATCCTGCCGTTCCTCGTCATCCTCACGGCCGTGCTCGCACTGACGCTCGCCGGCCTCGTCGTCTACCACCTCGCCGCGGCCGACGTCCTCACGCTCAACGGGCAGTCCCAGGGCATCCTCTCGATCCTCGTCGTCGGCGCCGCGGTCGACTACTCGTTGCTCGTCGTCGCGCGGTACCGGGAGGAGCTGCGCCTCGTCCGCTCGACCACGACGGCGCTGCGGCGCGCCGTGCGCGCGTCCGTCGAGCCGATCGCGGCGAGCGCCGGGACGGTGATCGCGGGCCTGCTGTGCCTGCTCCTGTCCGACCTGTCGTCCAACCGCAGCCTCGGCCCGGTCGCGGCGATCGGCATCGCCGCGGCGTTCGTCGCGGCCCTCACGCTCCTCCCGGCGCTCCTGCTGGTCGCGGGCCAGCGGTCGCGCGGCCTATTCTGGCCGCGCATGCCCCGGTACGAGGGCGCGCACACGCAGCACGACGGGGGAGTCGCGGACGCGCAGCCCGCGGACGTCGAGAGCGACGACGCGGTGCGCGTCGAGGGCCACGGCGTCTGGTCGCGCGTCGCGAGCTTCGTCGGCCGGCACGACCGGCGCGTGTGGGTCGTCACGGCACTCGTCCTCGCCGCGTGCGCGGCGTTCGTCCCGACGCTCGACGCCGAGGGCACCGGTGACTCGGAGGTGTTCCTCGCGGACGTCGACTCCGTCGCCGGGGAGGCGGCGCTCACCGAGCACTTCGAGGGTGTCTCCGCGCAGCCCGCGACCGTCGTCGCCCCCGAGGAGGACCTCGACGCCGTCGTCGCGGCCGCCGAGGGCGTCGAAGGCGTGGCGGCCGCGAACCCCGTCACGGACCAGCCCGCAGCGGCGCCGGGTGCGCCGGCGCAGGGCGACCCCGTGGTCGTCGACGGCCAGGTGCGCGTCGACGTCACCACGGACGCGCCCTCGGACAGCCAGGAGGCCGTCGAGACGGTCTCCGCGCTCCGTGACGCCGTGCACGACGTCTCGCCCGAGGCGGTGGTCGGCGGTGCCGCTGCTGAGCGCCTCGACACCCAGCTCGCGGGCCAGCGCGACCTGCGGGTCATCGTGCCGGTCGTCCTCGCCGTGATCCTGCTCATCCTCGTCCTGCTGCTGCGGTCGATCGTCGCGCCGGTCCTGCTCATGCTCGCGAACGTGCTGTCGTTCGGCGCCGCGCTGGGCGTCGCCGCGATCGTGTTCGACCACGTGCTCGGCTTCCCGGGCGCCGACCCGGCCGTCCCGCTCTACGCGTTCTGCTTCCTCGTCGCGCTCGGGGTCGACTACTCGATCTTCCTCATGACGCGCGTACGGGAGGAGAGCCTGCGGGTCGGGACACGGCGCGGCGTGCTGCGCGGTCTCGCGGTCACCGGGTCGGTCATCACGTCCGCGGGCGTCGTGCTCGCGACGACGTTCGCCGCGCTCGGCATCATCCCGTTGCTGTTCCTCGCCCAGCTCGCGTTCATCGTCGCGTTCGGCGTCCTCGTGGACACGCTCGTGGTGCGCTCGCTGCTCGTGCCCGCGCTCGTGCACGACGTCGGTCGTCGGGCCTGGTGGCCGAGCGCCCTCGGGCGTACCGACCGGGGGCCGGGGGAGCAGGGTCAGCCCGCGGGGACCGGCTCGGCGGGGCAGTCCTCGAGCACGCGTGCCATCGCCTCCGACTCGGAGGGCGTCACGGAGAGCTCGTAGGCGGTCTTCACCGCGATCTGCCGTGCGACGTACGGGCATCGGAACGCGTGGTTCGGGGGCAGCCACGCCGACGCGTCGCGCGCGCCCTTGGACTGGTTCGCGGGGCCGTCGGACGCGAGCAGGTTGAGCGGGTCGTTGGCGAACTGCCGGCGCGTCTCGTCGTCCCAGGCGCGCGCGCCCTTGCGCCACGCGTCCATCAGCGGGACCACGTGGTCGATCTGGACGGCCATGCTCGTCGCGTTGCCGCGGCGGAAGTCGATGGTCTCGCCCGTGTACGGGTCCTGGAACGTGCCGGTGCGCACCTCGCAGACCTCGCCCCGCGTCGAGAACGTGAGGTCGGTCAGGTCGCGCGCGAGGATGTCGTTGCGGGTGTCGCACCCGTTGCCGTCGACGTCCGCCCACGCGGGACCGAAGAGCTCCCGCTCGTAGCCCGTGTCCGGGCCGGGGCCCTTGACCTCGAGCCGCGCCAGCGCCTCGAGCGCGCTGCCCGGGGCGGGGTCCGGCTCGTCGTCGGCGGCGACCGACTGCTGGTTGATGACGTTCGCGACCACGATGGCGACCGCCAGGGCGATCAGCACGTAGCGCAGGACGCTCCGACGAGGGACGCGGCGGCTCGTGGTGCTCAAGGGACGACCTTCCCGAAACCGATTCTCGGCCCGACCCGCGCGAGACGGTACGCAGCGCTCCATACCGGACCAACGCGCACATTCTGCCAGGTCCGGGAGGGTGCTCGGACCACTCCACGGGACCCCGCCGGTACCGGTCGGCGGCACGGCTAGATTGGTCGGCATGGACACCGCCGCACGCACGCTCAGGGTCGGGATCGTCGGGTACGGGGGAGCGGGCCGCGGCATCCACGCGCGCCTCGTCCGCGAGACCGGGCACGTCGTCACGGCGGTCGTCGTCCGGTCGCCCGAGCGTCGCGCCGCCGCGGTCGAGGACTGGCCCGAGGTGCACCTGCACGACGACCTCGACAGGCTCGTCGCCGACCGCGCCGCCTACGACGTCGTCGTGGTCGCCAGCCCGTCCGCCCTGCACGCGGACCACGCCTCGGCGCTCCTGCGCGCGGGGGTGCCGGTCGTCGTCGACAAGCCGCTCGCGCTCGGCGCCGTCGCCGCCGGCGCCGTCGTCGCCGCCGCGGAGGAGGCCGGCACGCCCCTCACCGTCTTTCAGAACCGTCGCTGGGACCCCGAGCAGCTCACCCTGCGCTCGGTGCTCGTCCGCGGGGAGATCGGGCGCGTCCACACCTTCGAACGCCGGTGGGAGCGGTGGCGCCCCGTGCCGCAGCAGCGCTGGAAGGAGAATGACCCCGTCGGCGGCGGCCTGCTCCTCGACCTCGGGCCGCACCTCGTCGACTCCGCGACCCAGCTCTTCGGGCGCGTGACGGCCGTGTGGGCCGAGCTGCGCTCGCACACCACCCCCACCGAGGACGACGTGTTCCTGGTGCTCCACCACGAGCCCGACGCCGACGGCAACGCGGTCGTGAGCCGCCTCTGGGCCGGCTCCGTCGTCGGCGCCCCGGGGCCCCGCACGCGCGTGCTCGGCACGGCCGGGGCGTACGTCGTCACGACGTTCGAGAACGACGCGTCGCCCTTCGAGGTCTTCGACGACGCCGCCCCCGAGGGCACGCTCGGCTGGGTCACGCGCGGTCGCGAGCGCGAGCCCGTCGCGCAGGCCCCGGGCGGGCACGCCGACTTCTACCGTGCCGTCGCCGCCTGGATCCTCGACGACGGCCCCGTCCCCGTCGACCCGCGCGACGCCGTCCGGACCGCCGAGGTCCTGGACGCCGCCCGCCGCAGCGCCCGCGAGGGCCGCCTGCTCGACGTCTGACCGCCCCCGGGAACCCGGCCGCGCGGCCCGCGATCCGGCCTGTGGACAACGGTGCTTCAGGGGCCGGCACGCGGTGAGATGGTGACATGCCCTTGCCGACGCCGCGCCGTGCGCGACCGCCCGTGGAGTCCGTCGCGGACCTGGTGCCCGTGCTCGCCGCCGCGGGGTGGTCGGTGCGGCGGGAGCCCGGCGCGACCGGGGGGATCGTCGCCTCCGACGCCGTGGGCACCGTGTGCGAGGTCACGCGGCTGACGGTCCCCGAGGAGCCGGGGGCTCGCGCCGCGCTGGTCGAGCACCTGCGTGCCCTCTCCGAGGATCACGAGCACCTCGTGGCGGTGCGCGGCGTCGTGGAGGCGGGGGAGGCGTCGCTCGGGGTCCTCACCGACCACGTCGACGGGCTGCGCCTCGACGAGCTGGCGGCTGCCCGGGAGCCCTTCCGGGCCGCCGAGGCCGTCACGGTGCTGGTCCCGGTCGCGCAGGGCCTCGCCGCGCTCCACCGGGACGGGCGCGTGCACGGTGGCCTCGACGCCGCGTCGGTGGTCGTCTCGGCCGGCGGTCGTGCGGTCCTGCGGCCATCTCTGGCGCCCGCACGCGGGACGGCCGCGGACGACGTGCGCGACCTCGCGCGCCTGGTGCTCGACCTCGTGCCGCCCCCGGCGTCGAGCCATCCGTCCTACCGGGCGTCCGGCGACCCGGACGACGCCCGCGACCTCACGGCGCTGCACGCCGAGCTCGCGGTCGCGCTGCGCGACGAACCCTCTGCACGCCCGGCCGCGGGGACCTTCGCCGCACGCTGCTACGACGCCGTCGAACCGCGGCCGGTCGTGATGCCCGACGCCGCGCGTCTCGTCGCGGGCGCGTTCGGCGGCCGGCGTGCCGTGCGGCCGGGCGTCGGGTCGCCGACGGCGTCCGCGAGCGCCACGGGGGGTGGTGCCACGATCCGAGGGCGGGGCGCCCGGACCCGACGACGACGGACCCTCCGCGCGGTCGGCACGAGCCTGGCGATCCTCGCCGGGTGCGCGGCGCTCGTGCTGCTGCTGGTCCTTCTCGGGCCGTCCGGGACGGCGCCGCTCGACGGCGACGAGCCCGCCCCGGTCGCGGCCACGACCGCCGTCGAGCCGGAGGCGGACGCCCGGGCGGTTCTCGACCCGGCCGACCCGAGCGGCGCTGCGCGCGCGCTCACCGCACGGAGGCTCGCGCTGCTCACCGAGGGCACGGGCGACCTGTCGTCGGTGGTGGTCGCGGGCTCGTCGGCGGAGGCGCGCGACGTCGCGGTGCTCGAGGCGCTCGACGGCGTGGACGTGCTCGACGCGCGCGCGGAGGTCTTCGACGCCCGGCTCGCCGAGGACTGGTCACCCGCGACGGCGGGGGAGGGCGTCGAGCCCGCGGACCCGGTCGTCGAGGTCGACTACGCCGTCAGCGCCCACCGGCAGCGTACGGGCGAGGGCGAGCTGCAGGTGCCTGCGACGCCACGGACCACCGTCGTGCTCGTGCTCCGCTGGACCGACGACGGGTGGCGTGTCGCCGAGGTGCGGTGACCCGCACCGTCACGCGCACGGCTCGGCCCGAACGCGTCGGAGCATGAGGTCAGCGGCGCTCCGCGACCCGTCGGGCGGCGTCGGCGAGGAGGGGGTCGGAGAAGGCGAACCCGCTCGCCTCGAGCACGCTCGGGAGGGCGCGCTGCGAGCCGAGGATGTCCGACGCGAGCTCGCCGAGCACGACGCGCAGCGCGACGGACGGGACGGCCACCACGGCCGGGCGGTGGAGCTCGCGGGCGAGCGCGCGGGTGATCTCCGCGTTCGTGGCCGGGTGAGGGGAGCACAGGTTGACCGGCCCGTGCACGGGAGCGGTGAGGAGGTGGCGCAGCGCGTCGACCTCGTCGCGCAGCGTGATCCAGCTCCAGTACTGGGTGCCGGGTCCGAGGCGACCGCCGACGCCGAGCCGCAGCAGCGGCAGGAGCCGGCCGAGCGCGCCGCCCTCGGAGGACAGCACGATGCCCGTCCGGGCGTGCACCACGCGGACGCCCGCCTGCTCGGCCGGCGCCGTCGCGGCCTCCCACTCCCGGACCAGGCGGGCGAGGAACCCGTCGCCCGACGCCGACGTCTCGGTGAGCACCTGCGCGCCACGGTCGCCGTAGTAGCCGATCGCGGAGCCCTGGACCCAGACGGGCGGCGGCGCGTCGAGACCGGCCATCGTCCGGGCGAGGAGGCCGGTGGTCCGGGTCCGGGACGTGACCAGGGTGCGCTTGTACTCCGTCGTCCAGCGGTGGTCGCCGATCCCCGCGCCGGCGAGGTTCACGACGGCGTCGGCCCCCTCGATCACGCCGGGGTCCAGGACGCCGGCGTCGGGGTCCCACTCGTGCTCGTCGGACGTCTGCGGGGCACGCCGCACGAGCCGGCGCACGTGGTGGCCGTCCTCGCGCAGCCGTTCCAGCAGCTCGCCGCCGATGAATCCGTGCGAGCCCGCCACGACGATATCCATGGGGCCACGCTACGGGTCCACGACGGCCCTGCGCACCAGTGGCCGGGAACTTCCCTGTCGGTCGACGGCGGGACCGGGCCCGAGCACGCCGCGAGGCCCCGACCGTGGTGGTCGGGGCCTCGCGGCGGTGCGTCAGGGAGCGCGGAGCGTCAGAGGCCGACCTCGGACTCGAACGCGCCCTCCTCGATGCGGTTCTTGATCGTGGTGAGGAAGCGCGCGGCGTCCGCACCGTCGACCAGGCGGTGGTCGTAGGACAGGAAGATGAAGCACGTCGAGCGGATGCCGATCGTGTCGTTCCCGTCCGCGTCCGTGACGACGACCGCGCGCTTGGTGATGGTCCCCGTGCCGAGGATCGCCACCTGGCCGACCGGGACGATCGGCGTGTCGAAGACGGCGCCGCCCGAGCCGGTGTTGGTGATCGTGAACGTCCCGCCCGCGAGCTCGTCCGGCCCGACCTTGTTGGCACGCGTGCGCGAGCCGAGGTCGGAGATCTTGCGCGCGATGCCGGCGAGGTTGAGGTCGCCCGCGTCCTTGATCACCGGGACGACGAGGCCGCGCTCGGTGTCGACCGCGATGCCGACGTTCTCCTGGCCGTGGTACGTGATCTCGTCCTCGGCGAAGGTCGCGTTGATCTTCGGGTAGGCCTTGAGCGCCTCGACCGCGGCGAGCGTGAAGAACGGCAGGAACGTGAGGTTGGCGCCCTCGCGTGCCTTGAAGTCGGCCTTGGCACGGTTGCGCAGCGCGGCGACGCGCGTGACGTCGACCTCGACGGCCGTCGTGAGCTGGGCCTGGGTGCTCAGCGCCTCGACCATGCGGCTCGCCACGAGCTTGCGCAGGCGGCTCGTCTTCTCGGTCGTGCCGCGCAGCGGCGAGACGGCGGGGACGGTGGCCTTCTTCGGGGCGCCACCGGCCGCGGGTGCCGCGGGAGCGGCGGCCGGGGCGGCCTTGGCCTCCTCGGCCTTGCGGGCGGCCTCGAGCACGTCCTCCTTGCGGATGCGGCCGCCGACGCCCGTACCCGAGAGGGTCGAGAGGTCGACGCCCTTGTCGGCGGCGAGCTTGCGCACGAGCGGCGTGAGGTAGGTGCCACCGGCCTTGGCGGCCGGGGCCGGGGTCGCACCCGGGGCCGACGGCGCAGCCGGCTTCTCGGCGGCGGGAGCGGGGGTGCTCGTCGCCGGGGCAGGCGTCTCCTCCTGCGCGGCCTGGGCCGGGACGTCCGCCTCGCTCGCGGGCGTGCGCGCCTCGGTCGGCGCCGGGGCGGGAGCGGCTTCCTGCTTCGGGGCCTCCTGGGCGGGCTGCTCGGCCGGGGCCGCGGGGGCCGCGGCCGGGGCGGCGCCCGAACCGACGATCGCGAGCACGGTGCCGACCTCGACCGTCTCGTCCTCCTGGACGAGGATCTGCTGGACGGTGCCCGCCACGGGGGAGGGGACCTCGGTGTCGACCTTGTCGGTCGAGACCTCGAGCAGGGGCTCGTCGACCTCGACGGTGTCGCCGACCGACTTCAGCCACCGGGTCACGGTGCCCTCGGTGACGGACTCGCCGAGCGCGGGGAGCGTGATCTCCTCGCCGCCCGACGCCTGGGTGGGAGCGGCCTCCGCGGCGGGAGCCTCCGGCGCCGCCGGGGCGGGGGCCGCAGGAGCCTCCTGCGCGGCGGGCTGCGCGGGCTCGGGCTCCGCCTGGGGCGCGGGCGCCTCAGCCGCAGCGGGGGCGGCGTCGCCGCCACCGGAACCGTCGCCGATCACGGCGAGGTCGGTACCGACCTCCACGGTCTCGTCCTCCTGGACGAGGATCTGCTCGAGCACGCCCGCGACGGGCGAGGGGATCTCGGTGTCGACCTTGTCGGTCGAGACCTCGAGCAGCGGCTCGTCGACGGCGACGGTGTCGCCGACCGACTTGAGCCAACGGGTGACGGTGCCTTCGGTGACGGACTCGCCGAGGGCCGGCATCTGCACGTTCTCAGACATGACCTGCCTGGTCTCCTTCGATCGTTGGGGTCAGTTGTGGGCGTGCAGAGGCTTGCCGGCCAGGGCCAGGTGCGCCTCTCCGAGTGCCTCGTTCTGGGTGGGGTGGGCGTGGACCAGGGCGGCGACGTCCTCCGGGTACGCCTCCCAGCCCACGATGAGCTGGCCCTCGCCGACGAGCTCGCCGACGCGCGCGCCGATCATGTGCACGCCGACGACGGGCCCGTCCTTGCGGCGCACGAGCTTGACGAAGCCGCTGGTCGCGAGGATCTTGCTCTTGCCGTTGCCGGCGAGGTTGTACTCGAGGGACTCGACCTGGTCGGCGCCCCACGTCTCGATCGCCGCGGCCTCCGTGACGCCGACGGACGCGACCTCGGGCTCGCAGTACGTGACGCGCGGGATCGACGACTCGACGATCGGCGTCGGGTCGAGCCCGGCGATCTGCTCCGCGAGGAAGATGCCCTGCGCGAACCCGCGGTGCGCGAGCTGGAGGCCGGGCACGATGTCGCCCGCGGCCCAGATGTTCCCGACGCCCGTGTGCAGGCGCTCGTCGACGATCACGAACCCGCGGTCGAGCGTGATGCCCTGGGCCTCGAAGCCGAGGTCCGCGGTGCGCGGTCCGCGCCCCACGGCGACCAGCAGCAGCTCGGCCTCGAAGGTCTTGCCGGACTCGAGCGTGACGGTGACACCCGAGTCGGTCTCCTTGACGCCCGCGAACCGGTCGCCCAGGGAGAACTGGATGCCCCGCTTGCGGAACGCACGCTCGAGCGACTTCGACAGCGCCTCGTCCTCGTTGGGCACGAGGTGGGGCAGCGCCTCGACGATCTGGACCTCGGCGCCGAACGACTTCCACACGCTCGCGAACTCGACGCCGATCACGCCGCCGCCGAGCACCACGACCGACCTCGGGACGCGGTCGAGCCGCAGCGCCTGGTCGGAGGTGATGACGCGGCCGGCGATCTCGAGGCCGGGCAGCGAGCGCGCGTACGAGCCGGTCGCGAGCACGACGTGGCGGCCGGTGTACCGGGTGCCGTCGACCTCGACGGTGTCCTGCGACACGAGCCGGCCGTGGCCCTCGACGAACGTGATGCCGCGCGAGGAGACGAGGCCCTGCAGTCCCTTGTAGAGACCGGCGACGACGCCGTCCTTGTAGCCGTTGACGCCCGCCATGTCGATGCCCTCGAGCGTGCTGCGGACGCCGAACCTCGCGCCCTCGCGGGCGCCGTCGGCGAGCTCCGCCGCGTGGAGCAGGGCCTTGGTGGGGATGCACCCGTTGTGCAGGCAGGTACCACCGAGCTTGCCCGACTCGACGAGCGCGACGGAGAGGCCGAGCTGGGCGGCGCGCAGCGCGGTGGCGTAGCCGGCGCTGCCTCCGCCCAGGACGACGACGTCGAATGGTGTGCCGGGTTCGGCCACGTGCGACTCCTTCAGCGAGGGGAGAGCGAGGGCGGACGTCCACGGCACGTCGACGGGCCGGACGGGAACCGCTGGCCCACGGTGCGTGAACGTTCTCCGGGTGCCATCTTGGCACCTCGGGCACGGGCTCCCCAATCGAAACCAGGGCCTCGCTGCTGTGACGCTGCAGACAGCGGTGCCCACCGTATGACCAGGGTCACGCTGTAACCTTCCGCTGTGCCCCGGCTGCCCAAGCTGTCCAGCCTGTTCTCTCGCCGCCCCGCGACGACCCCGTCCGCGAGCGGCTCCGCCGCCGCGCCGTCGGACGCCCGTCGCGCGACGCTCGCCCACCTCCAGGACTTCGTGCGCACGCGCGTCGGGGTCGAGGCGTACGTCGAGCCGCCCACGCAGGACACGGGGGCGACGCTCCTGCTCATCGCGACGACGGGCGAGTGGACGCGGCGGCGCGTCCCGGACGAGAAGACGGCGTTCGACGTCGCCGGCTCGCTGGGCGTACCCGTCTACAACGTCCGCTTCACCGGCTACCCGCAGCGCATGCGCGACTGGAACTCGCGCCAGCGTCGTCGCTGACGCCGGCGCGAGCTCCCCTCGTCGTCCGGCCTCAGCGCTGCGCGCGGCCCTCGACGAGGCCGAGCAGGGTGCGGACGGCGACGCCCGTGCCGCCGACGGGGGTGTACCCGTGCGCCGAGCCCTCGTTGAACGCCGGGCCGGCGATGTCCAGGTGGGCCCACGGCGTCTCGCCGACGAACTCCTGGAGGAACAGGCCCGCGACGAGCATGCCGCCGAACCGGTCGCCGATGTTCGCGAGGTCCGCGACCTTCGACTTCAGCGACGCACCGAGCTCCTCCGGCAGCGGCATGGGCCAGAACTGCTCGCCCGCGGCGTCCGCCGACGCGACGACCTCGGCGCGCACGTCGTCGGCACCCATGACCGCGGAGACGCGGTTGCCGAGCGCGACCATCTGCGCGCCGGTGAGCGTCGCGACGTCGAGCACGACGTCCGGCTTCTCCTCGACCGCGGCGACCAGGCCGTCGGCCATGACGAGGCGGCCCTCGGCGTCGGTGTTGAGCACCTCGACGGTCTTGCCGCCGCGGATCGTGATGACGTCCGACGGGCGCTGGGCGGTGCCCGACGGCATGTTTTCCGCGAGGCACAGCCAGCCCGTCACGGCCACGGGCAGCCCGAGGCGCGCGGCGGCGACGACCGTCTGCAGGACGGCGGCGGCGCCGGCCATGTCGGACTTCATCGCCTCCATGCCCTTGGCCGGCTTGATCGAGATGCCGCCCGAGTCGAACGTGATGCCCTTGCCGACGAGCGCGACCTTCGCGGCGGGCCGCGACGGCGCGTAGGCGACCTTGACGAGGCGCGGGCCCCGAGCCGAGCCCTGGCCCACGCCGACCAGGCCGCCGTAGCCGCCCGCGGCGAGCGCCTTGTCGTCGAGCACCGTGACCTTGAGGCCCTTGGCGCCCGAGTCCTTGACGGCCTGCTTCGCGACGTCGGCGAACGCGGCGGGGAAGAGGTCGTTGGGTGCCGCGTTGACGAGGTCGCGCGTCGCGTTGACGGCGGCCGCGACGACCTTGGCCCGCTCGACGGCCGCCTTGGCCGCGGCGCTGCGCGAGCTCCCGGCGAGGATCTCGACGGTCGCCGGCGGGCGGCTCGCGGCCGTCGCCTCGCCCGTGCGGTAGCGCGCGAACGCGTACGCGCCGAGCAGCGCGCCCTCGGCGACGGCGCCGAGCTCGGCCTCGTCCTCGACGGGGAGCGCGACGGCGACCGACGAGGTCCCGGCGAGGGCACGCAGCGCCGCCCCGGACGCGCGGCGCAGCGACTCGGCGCTGAACGTGCCGTCGGCACGGCGGGCGCCGAGCCCCACGAGCACGAGCACGTCGGCCTTGAGCTCGGGCCCGGCGGGCACCTTGCGGACCTCGTCCGCCGCGCCCGTGATGCCGAGCGCGGGTGCGAGGCCCTCGAGGGCGGCGACCACCGGGCGAGGCAGGTCGCCCCCGACGATCGCGACGCCGTCGGACGTCGTATGGGTGCCGACGACGAGTGCGTCGACCTTGGCACCGGCGGGATTCTTGCTGGAGACGGTCAGTTCAGCCACCCCGCGATGCTATCTCCGGGAGCGCCGCCCCTGCCCCCGCGACGTCAGCGGGACCTGTGGACCGATTCCGTGGCCGCGGGCCGCCCCCGGTACGCTCGGCCGCGTGGTCCTTCCCCTCCTGCTGCTCGTGGTCGCGGCGTGCGTCGCGCTCGCCGGCTGGGCGCTCGTGTTCGTCGCGCGCGACCGTGCGGTGATCCTGCGCCAGCTCTGGGGTGCGGCGGTGATCGAGGGACTGATCCTCGTGCAGGCGGTCGTGGTGGGCGTGCTCGGCGCCACCGGGACCGCGCCGAGCGACCCCGTGCTGCTGTGGGGCTACCTCGTGACCACCCTCTTCATCCTGCCCGTCGCCGCCCTGTGGGCCTTCGCGGAGCGCTCGCGCTGGAGCTCCGTCGTGCTCGCGGTCGCCGCGCTCACCGTCGCGTTTCTCGAGTGGCGCCTGTGGCAGATCTGGAACGCCTGACCTGGAGGTCCTCGCCATGAGCGCACCCGCCGCCCCGGACGGGGCGGACCCGACGGCGACGCCCGCGCCGCGCGGCACCGCTCCGCGCCCGAGCACGAGCCGCCGTACGAACACCGGCTTCGGCCGGGTCCTCGTCGCCGTGTACGGGATCTTCGCGCTCGCGGCCTCGGCGCGTGCCGGCGTGCAGCTCCTGCGCGACTGGCACGAGGCGCCCCTCGCGTACGCGCTGTCGGCGCTCGCGGCCGCCGTGTACGTCGTCGCGACGATCGCGCTCGCGCGGGGCGGGGAGGTCGCGCGCCGCGTCGCGTGGGTCGCGGTGGGCGTCGAGCTCGTGGGCGTGCTCGCCGTCGGTGCGTTCTCCCTCGCCGACCCCGAGGCCTTCCCCCGCGCGACCGTCTGGTCCGGCTTCGGGCAGGGCTACGGCTACGTGCCGCTCGTCCTGCCGTTCGTCGGCCTGTGGTGGCTCTGGCACACCCGTCCGGGCGGCGCGTCGCCCGCCGCCGCCCCGAGCACCACCAGCACCCGCCCCGACGCCCCGGAGGACGCCGCATGACCCGCCGCCGCCCGCTCCTCTACGGACTGCTCTTCGACACCGTCTTCCGGCGCATGGACCCGGAGCGCGCGCACCACGTCGCGTTCGACCTCATCGGCGCCGCCGGCCGGGTGCCCGTGCTGCGTGACGTCGTGCAGGGCGCGCTCGCGCCCTACCTGGGCCGTGCGGCCGGGGGCAGGGGCAGCGTCGAGGTCCTGGGCAAGGTCTTCCCCGCGCCCTTCGGTCTCGCGGGCGGGTTCGACAAGGACGCGCGCGCCGTGCGCGGGCTGACGATGCTCGGCTTCGCGTTCGTCGAGATCGGCACGGTCACCGCGCACGCGCAGCCGGGCAACGAGAAGCCGCGGCTGTGGCGCGAGCTCGACGTCATGGGCGTGCGCAACCGCATGGGCTTCAACAACGAGGGCGCCGCGGCGGCCGCCCGCCGGCTCGCGGCGCTGCGCTCGACGAGGTCGGGGCGCGCCGTGCTCGTGGGCGCCAACATCGGCAAGACGAAGGTCACGCCGGCAGCCGAGGCTGCGGCGGACTACGCGACGAGCGCGGGCCTGCTCGCGCCGTACGCCGACTACCTCGTCGTCAACGTGTCCTCGCCCAACACCCCGGGCCTGCGCGACCTCCAGGAGGTCGAGTCGCTGCGTCCGATCCTCGTGGCGGTGCGCGAGGCGGCCGACGCCGCGACCACGGACGCGGGCGTCTCCCGGGTGCCGCTGCTGGTCAAGATCGCGCCCGACCTCGCGGACGAGGACGTGGACGCGGTCGCCGACCTCGTCGACGAGCTCGACCTCGACGGCGTCGTCGCCGTGAACACGACGATCGGGCACGACCGCGGCCCGGGCGGGCTGTCCGGCCCGCCCGTCCGTGCCCGGGGCCTCGCCGTGGTCGCGCGCCTGCGCGAGCGCCTCGGCGCGCGTCGCGCGATCATCGGCGTCGGGGGCATCACGACCGCGCACGACGCCCGCGACTACCTGCACGCGGGTGCCGACCTCGTCCAGGGATACACCGGGTTCCTCTACCAGGGCCCGCTCTGGGCGGCGCGCATCAACCGGTCGCTCGCGCGCCACCCGGAGCCGGGCGAGCACGTGCGGGGCGCCGAGGCGAGGGAGGCACGATGATCCGGCCGCAGTGGGTCTGGGAGCTCGACGACGCCGAGGGCCACGTCCTCGCGTCACCCGTGAGCCCCGTGTTCACGACGCAGTACGACGCGGAGCAGTGGCTCGGCGAGACGTGGCGCACCCTCGCGGCCGAGGGTGCCGCGGTCGCGCGGCTCCTGCACGACGGGACGCAGGCGACCGCACCGGTGGAGCTCCGCGCGCGCTGACACCACCGGGTCCGTGCGCCCGACGGCGTGCGCCCGCGTCCGGGCGGACCCCTCGCCTCAGGCGCGCGTCACCTCCGCCCAGGCCGCGCCCAGGCGCGTCGCGGCCGAGCGCAGCGACCCCTCGTCCGCGGTGAAGGTGAGCCGGACGTGCCCGTCGCCGGCGCCGTCGGGCGTGAGACCGGGCCCGGGCGCCACGAGCACGCCGCGCCGGGCCGCCGCCGACGCGAGCGCGTGCGCGCGGGGCTCCCCGAGCGCGACCCAGAGCGACAGCCCGCCCCGCGGGCGTGCCACGTGCCACGCCGGGACCTCGCGGCGCAGCGCGGCGCGCAGCACGTCGCGACCGTGGCGCCACCCGGAGAGCCGTCCCGGCAGGTCCTGCGCCTGCCGCGCCCACAGCTCGACCGCCACGAGCTGCTCGACGACGGGCGTCGCGACGTCGTCGGCCGTGCGCACCTCGACGAGCCGGTCCACGACCCGGCGCTGCGCCCGCACCCAGCCCACGCGCAGCCCGGGCCACACGGTCTTGGCGAGCGAGCCGACCGCGACGAGCGGACCGGGGCGGTCCCCGAGCACGGGCTCGGGGACGGCGCCGTCCAGCACGACGTCCGTGAGCGTCTCGTCGACGACCACCGGCACGTCCCACGACCGTGCCCGCTCGCGCAGCTCGACGCGCTGCCCCGCCGAGAGCGTCGACCCCGTGGGCGCGTGGAAGTCGGGCACGAGGAACACGAGGCGCGGGTCCGCCCGGCCCACGACCGACGCCAGGCCGGCGAGGTCGAGCCCGTACCCGTCGGGGTCGGCGGCGTCGCGGTGCCGGCTCTCGAGGAAGCACCCCGACCGGGCGAGGTAGCGCGGCGGCAGGCGCGGCACGGCGTCGTCGTCCGGGACCGTCGGCACCCCGACGAGCCGGGCGCGCGCCGCGCGGGCCGCGGCGAGCGCGCCCGGGTAGGTCGGGGACTGGACCACGACCCGGTCCCGCGCACCGACCCCCGCGCGCACGACGAGCGAGATCGCGTGCTGCGCGCCCGAGGTCACGAGGATCTCGTCGGCGCTCGTGGGCGTCCCGCGCGCCGTGTACCGGGCGGCGACGAGCTCGCGCAGCTCGGCGACGCCCCGCGGCGCGAGCCCGGGGGACGCGAGCAGGGGGCCGGCTCGCTCGACGGCGGCGCGGTACGCGTCCGCGAGCCCCGCCGGAGCCGGGGGGACCGCGGCGGACAGGTCGACCGGGTCGTCGTCGCCGAGGCGCAGCGGGGGCGGTGCGGCGGGGCCCGCCGCCGGGTGCGGCAGCGTCACCGTCCCCGAGCCGACCCGGCTCGACACGACCCCCGCGTCCCGCAGCCGCTGGTACGCCGCCGCCGTCGTCGACCGCGACACCCGCAGCACGCGCGCGAGCTCGCGCTCGCCCGGGAGCAGCGTCCCCGGCGAGACGACGCCCGCCTGGAGCGCGGTGGCGAACGCGTCGGCGATCGCGACGTACGTCGGCACGTCCGTGCGCCACTGCCCGAGCACGCGCACCGCGGCGCGCGGGGAGAGCCGGCCGAGCACGGCCGGAGCCACGCCGTCGAGTGCCCCCACCAGGCCACTGTGCGGCGAGTGGACCTGTCGGCGCAACGGCGGCGCCCGGACAGTGGTCTGCATGGTGACGACCGCAGGGGGCGGCGGGGTCGGCCACGTGCCGAGGACGCGACGCCTCGTCCAGCTGTTCGCAGGCCTCGTGGCGTACGCGTTCTCGACGGCGATGCTCGTGCACGCCGGCACGGGGTCGCGCCCGTGGGACGTGCTGCACGAGGGGCTCGCGCGCGTGACGGGGGCCAGCATCGGCACCGCCGCGGCGGCGACCTCCGTCCTCGTCATGGCCCTGTGGTGGCCCCTGCGCGAGCGGCCGGGCTCGGGCACGATCGTCAACGTCGTCGTCACGGGCGTGAGCGTGGACCCGAGCCTCGCGCTCCTCGACGCGCTCGCGCCCGTCCCGTCGGCTGGGCAGCGCGTGGCGCTCGCGGTCGGGGGCGTGGTGCTCAACGGCGTCACCACCGCTGCCTACCTGGGCGTGCGGCTCGGTGCGGGGCCGCGCGACGGCCTCATGACCGGGCTCGTCCGGCGGACCGGCGTCGGCGTGGGCGTCGTGAAGACCGCGCTGGAGGTCGTGGTCGTGGCCGCGGGCTGGCTGCTCGGCGGGACGCTCGGGTGGTCGACCCTCGCGTACGCGTTCGGGGTGGGCGTCGTGGTCCAGGCGTGCACGCGCGTGCTCGACCTCGGCCCGGCGGGTCGCCGGTGGTGGCGGCGCGGGGCGGTCGTCAGCCCGCCACGCGCGCCCACGCCGCGGCGAGCCGGGGCACCGCCCGCTCCAGCTCCTCGGGCGGGCGCGAGAACGTGAGGCGCAGCCGGTCCGCGGCGCTGCCGTCGGGGGTGAACGTCGGGCCGGCGTTGACGAGGACGCCCGCCGCGGCGGCCGCGGCGGCGAACGCCTGGGCGACGGGTGCGCCGACGTCGACCCACAGGGACAGCCCGCCCTCCGGGACGTGCACGCGCCAGTCGGGGATGGCCGCGCCCAGGAGCCCGCACAGCTGGTCGCGCTGCGTGCGCAGCATCCTGCGGCGTTCGGCGAGCACGCTGCCCGCGTCGTCGAGCAGCTCGACGACGGCGAGCTGCTCGAGCACCGCGGTCGCGATGTCGGCGGACTGCCGCGTGCGCGCGAGCCGTGCGACGAGGTCGGGGTGCGCGCGGACCCACCCGACGCGCAGCCCGCCCCAGAACGACTTGGACGCCGACCCCACGGTGACGACGTACGGCGACGTCCCGTCCCCGGCGAGCGGCTCGGCGACGGGACCGACGGCGTCGGGGTCGCCGTCGAGGTCGAGGTCCGTGAGGGTCTCGTCCCCGACGACGGTCACGCGGTGCCGCGCCGCGGCGTCGCGCACCCCGGCCCGCTCCTCGGGGGTGAGCGTGTACGCGGTCGGGTTGTGGAAGTCCGGCACGAGGTACACCAGCCGCGGCGAGACCTGGCGCAGCGTCGAGCCGAAGAGGTCCACGTCGAACCCGGGCGCGTCCCGGTCGCGACCCGGGTGCGTCCTCCGGTCGCCGCGCCCCACGGGGACGGGCACGAGCCGCGCCCCGGCGCGCCGCAGCGCCTCCATCGCGTGGTAGTAGGTGGGCGACTGCACGACGGCGCGGTCGCCGCCGCCGAGGAGCGTGCCCGCGAGCGTGGTGATCGCGTGCTGGGCGCCGGTCGTGACGAGGACCTCGTCGGGCGTCGTCGGCGTGCCGCGTCGCGTGTGGTGGTCGGCGATCGCCTCGCGCAGCACGCCGACGCCGTACGGCTCGTACCCGCCCCCGGACAGGTACTCGGGCAGACGCTCGAGCGCGCGCGAGTACGCGCCGTGCAGCCCGCTCGGGGCGGCGGAGGTCGCCTGGGAGAGGTCGGCGAGGTCGATCGGTGCGACGTGCGGGGCGGGGGCGGGCGGGGCGTCGCCCCCGCGGGCGCGGGGTGCGGTGCGGGGCCGCGTCGCGCGGGGGAGCACGACGACGGTCCCCGACCCGGTGCGCGAGCGCGCGAAGCCCAGCTCGCGCAGCCGCCCGTACGCGGCGGCCGTCGTGGTGCGCGAGACGCCGAGCGCGACCGCGAGGTCGCGCTCGGACGGGAGCCGCGTGTGCGGCGCGAGCGTGCCGGCGAGGACGGCGGCGCGGAGCGCGTCGGCCAGCGCCGTGTACGCGGGACCGCCGGCGTGCCAGCGACCCAGGAGCCGCGCCGCGGCGGCGGGGGAGAGGTGGCGGTGGACGTCGACGGACCCGAGCGGGGCGAGGCTCATGAGGCCACTCTCTCGCGATTGGCTATGGATGTCGATGCCACTTGGTCGTCAGGATGGCTCGCATGAGCCCCGCCCGTCGTGCCGTCCAGCTCCTCCTCGGCCTCCTCGCCTATGCCCTCTCCATGGCGATGCTGCTCCACGCGGGCCAGGGCGGGATGCCGTGGGACGTCCTGCACCAGGGCGTCGTGCTCCGCACCGGGCTGCCGTTCGGCGTCGTCGTCGGCTCGCTCAGCGTGCTGGCGCTGCTCGCGTGGATCCCGCTGCGCCAGCGCCCCGGCGTCGGCACCGTCGCGAACGTCGTCGTCATCACGCTGACCATCGACCCCGCGATCGCGCTCGTGACGCGCCTCGTGCCCGACCCCGGCGTCGCGGCGAGCGTCGCGCTCGCGGTCGGCGGGATCGTGCTCAACGGGCTCGCGACCTCGGCGTACCTCGGGGTGCGCCTCGGGCCCGGCCCCCGCGACGGGCTCATGACCGGGCTGGTCGCGCGCACGGGGTGGTCGGTGCGCCTCGTGCGCACGCTCATCGAGGTCGCCGTCGTCTCGGTGGGCTGGGCGCTCGGCGGCACGCTGGGCTGGGCGACGGTCGCCTACGCGCTGGGCGTCGGGCCGATCGTCCAGCTCACCGCGCGCTGGTTCGCCCCGCGGGGGCTCGTCACCCCGCGCCCCGCCCGGGCGCGCCGTCGGGCGCGCGCCAGGACGGAACCGCGGGAGCCGGTCCCCGCGACCACGGGCCCCCGGTCGGGCGAGGGAGGCATGCCCGAGCCCGGCCGGTGAGGAGACGGCGACGGCCCCGGTGGTGATCCGCCGGGGCCGTCGTCGCGCGCCGGGGCGCCGGACTTAGGCGACGCGCGTCTGCGGCGCGTTCTCGGCGGTCTTGCCCGGGTCACGCTCGACGGCGTCCCCGAGGACGTCGTCGATGCGCGCCAGGAGCTCGGCGGGGATCGTCACGCCCGACGCCTTGACGTTCTCGGCGACCTGCTCGGGCCGCGACGCGCCGACGAGGGCCGCCGCGACGTTGTCGTTCTGCAGGACCCACGCGACGGCGAGCTGCGGCATGGTGAGCCCCAGCTCCTCCGCGACGGGCTTGAGGCCCTGCACGCGCGTGAGGACGTCGTCGGTCATGAACTGCGAGATCCCGCCGCGCCCCGCCTTCTCGTCGGCCGCGCGCGACCCCGCGGGGGCCGCCTGGCCGGGCAGGTACTTGCCCGAGAGCACCCCCTGGGCCATCGGGGACCAGACGATCTGGGACAGCCCCAGCTCGCGCGAGGTCGGCACGACCTCGTCCTCGATGACGCGCCACAGCATCGAGTACTGCGGCTGGGACGAGATGAGCTGGAAGCCCAGCTCCTTCGCGAGCGCGGCGCCGGCGCGGATCTGGTCGGCGGTCCATTCGGACACGCCGATGTACAGGGCCTTGCCCTGCCGGACGATGTCGGCGAACGCCTGCATCGTCTCCTCGAGCGGCGTCTCCGTGTCGTACCGGTGCGCCTGGTAGAGGTCGACGTAGTCGGTGCCGAGGCGTTGGAGCGAGCCGTTGATCGACTCCATGACGTGCTTGCGGGACAGTCCCGTGTCGTTGGGGCCGCCGGGCCCTGTCGGCCAGTAGACCTTCGTGAAGATCTCGAGCGACTCGCGACGCTGCCCCTTCAGCGCGTCGCCGAGGACCTGCTCGGCCTTCGTGTTCGCGTAGACGTCCGCGGTGTCGAACGTCGAGATGCCGGCGTCGAGCGCCGCGTGGACGCACGCCGTCGCGACGTCGTTCTCGACCTGGGAGCCGTGGGTGAGCCAGTTGCCGTAGGTGATCTCGGAGATCTTGAGCCCGGAGTTGCCGAGGTAGCGGTAGTCGACCATGGGCTCAACCTAACCGCCGGACGGTTGCCTCAGGAACCGCTCCGGGTCACTCCGGGTAGACGCCGTGCTTCTTGTGCGTCGGCTTGGGCAGGCGCGCGCGGCGGAGCTGGAAAGCGCGCATGACCGCGTACATGACGGTGCCCTTGGGGACCTCGCCGAACTTCGCGAGCAGGCGCTTGCGCAGGCGGCGCCACATGATGAAGCCGTCCACGACGGTCAGCAGCACGATGACGTAGAGCGTCATCACGGTGAGGAACGCGAGGTCCTGGTTCTGCGCGGTGAGGAACGAGAAGACGATGAACACCAGCGCGACGGGGAGGAAGAACTCGCCGAGGTTCCAGCGCGCGTCGACGTACTCGCGGACGTAGCGCTTGACCGGACCCTTGTCGCGGGGCGGCAGGTAGCGCTCGTCGCCCGTCTGCATCGCCTGGTACTGACGGTCGCGCATCTCGCGCTGCTTCTCCCGCGCGGACTTCGCGGCGGCGCGGCGGTCGTTCGGCACGAGGGGTCGCTTGTTCGCGGCCTCGGAGACCTTGCGCTTGGGCGTCGGTCGGCCCTTGCCGGCGGCCTCGATCTCGGCCGCCTGCTCGACGGGGTCGGGGGCGGCGGACGTCGCGGCGGGCTTGTTGCGGGAGAACACCCCTCCAGGGTAGTCGAGCCGGGGCAGTGCCGGACGCCGGTCCCAGGACCGGCCGGCACGTGGTGTCGTACGGTGCTCGTCGTGACGAACTCACCCGACCCCACCGTCCCTGTGCCCGGCACCGCGCCCGACGCCGCGCCCGGTCACGAGCTCGCGACCACGCTCCGCGAGACCGTGGCCCGCCTGTTCCCCGCGCTGCGCGCGGACCTCGAGTCCCTCGTGCGCGTGCCCAGCGTCTCGAACGCCGCGTTCGACCAGGCGCACGTCGCGGCGAGCGCCGACGCCGTCGCCGCGCTCCTGCGTGACGCCGGTCTGCCCGAGGTGCAGGTGCTGCGCGCCCGGACCGCCGACGGCACCGAGGGCGCGCCCGCCGTCGTCGCGCGCCGTCCGGCTCCCGACGGCGCGCCGACCGTCCTGCTGTACGCGCACCACGACGTGCAGCCACCGGGCGACGCCGCCACGTGGGAGACCGACCCGTTCGAGCCGACCGAGCGCGACGGGCGCCTGTACGGCCGCGGCGCGGCCGACGACAAGGCGGGCGTCGTGGCGCACCTGGGCGCGCTGCGTGCTCTGGCTGCGAGCACAGCGCTCGGCGACCTCCCGGTCGGGGTGACGGTCTTCGTCGAGGGCGAGGAGGAGATCGGCTCGCCGACGTTCCTGCCGTTCCTCACGCAGTACCGCGACCTGCTCGCGGCCGACGTCATCGTCGTCGCGGACTCCTCGAACTGGAAGATCGGCGTCCCGGCCCTCACGACGTCGCTGCGCGGCCTCGTCGACTGCGAGGTCGAGGTCGCGGCGCTCGACCACGCGGTGCACTCGGGCATGTTCGGCGGCCCCGTGCTCGACGCCGTGACGCTGCTCGCGCGACTGATCGCGACCCTGCACGACGACGCGGGCAACGTCGCGGTGCCCGGGCTGGTCACGGCGGCCGAGCCGACCGTCGACTACGCCGAGGCCGACTTCCGGGCCGACTCGTCGCTCCTCGACGGCACGATCCTCGCGGGGGAGGGCAGCATCGCCGGGCGGCTGTGGACCAAGCCGACGATCGCCGTCATCGGCCTCGACGCGCCGAGCGTCGCGCACGCGTCCAACACGCTCACCCCCCGCGCGACCGCGAAGCTCTCGGTGCGGCTCGCGCCGGGGCAGGACCCGGCTGCCGCGATGGCCGCGCTCCGCACGTACCTGGAGACGAACGCGCCCCTCGGCGCCCGGGTCACCGTGCGCGACGGCGAGCAGGGCAAGCCGTTCCTCGCCCCCGGCGACTCCGAGGCCATGCGGGCGGCGCGGTGGGCGTTCGCGACGTCGTGGGGCACCGACCCGGTCGACATCGGCGTGGGCGGCTCGATCCCGTTCATCGCCGACCTGCTCGAGGTGTTCCCCGACGCGGCGATCCTCGTGACGGGCGTCGAGGACCCGGACTCGCGCGCGCACGGCGCGAACGAGTCGGTGCACCTCGGCGAGCTCGAGAAGGTCGTGCTCGCCGAGGCGCTCCTGCTCGCCTGGCTCGGCGGCGCGATCGCCTGACCTGCGCCCGCGTTCCCACGCGACGGCGCTCGCCCGGTCAGCGGGGGAGCGCCGCCCGCAGGTCCGCCGCCTCGGCGAGGGTCGGCCCGACGGCGGCGCGCACCTCGGAGGCGAGGGCGCCCGCCAGCGCCTCGAGGTCGTCGAGGTGCGTGCGGGCCGCGTCGGGGTCGCCCGCACGGACGGTCAGCTCGGCGAGGTAGGCGAGGGCGCGCACACGGTCTGCGGGGTCGGCGTCGTCCCCGGAGCGCCGGAGCGCGCCCGCGAGGATCTTGCGCGCCTGGACGGGGTCGCCGTGCGAGTCCGCCTGCACGACGGCGTCGTCCAGCGCCCGCGCGAGCCGCCCCTCGGGGCGGGCGGCGTACGCGTCGACGGCGGACGCCCCGGCCGCGTCCGTGGTCGGCGCCGCCGCGGCGGGGGAGCGGCGCATCACGCGGACCCAGTTGCCGGCGGGGTCCACGAGGCTGAAGCCCGTCGTGCCGCCCGCGTTCGCGCGCCGCCGGGGTCGGGTGATCCGGGGGAAGCCCGTGAGCGGCAGGCGCCCGTAGCGGGCGCGCAGCCCCGCGGCGAAGGCCTCGAAGACCGGCGCCGTGTCCTCCACGACGACGATGCACGTGCTGTAGCTGTCCTGCGGCTCGATCCCGGCGAGCCCGAAGTAGTGGATGTCCACGCCGCCGCGGCGCACCGCGAGGTACGGGTTGGGCCGGAGCTGGCGGTAGGTCACGTCGAAGCCGAGCGCGGTCCAGAAGTCGCGCAGCTCGTCGATGTCCCGGCAGGGCAGGGCCGGGACCATGGTCGCGTCGAACGGGTCGGTGGCGGGGCGGTCCGGGTTCGGGTCGGGGTCAGGTGCTCGGTCGGCGGTCACCGAGCCATCGAAGCACCCGACTGCGCGCGGGACCAGGGTGCCGGTCGTCAGCCGCGGTGCGCGACGTCGACCGCCCGTGACCACCGGGCGACGTCGTCGGGGAGCTCAGGCGAGGCGACGTCGCCCCCGAGGAGCCCGACGACGGCGGGCGCGGCGATCCGGTCGCCGGACCCGCGCGCGAGGAACCGCCCCGCGACGAGGCCGCGCGCGCACAGGTCGCCGCCGCGCGAGAACACCTGCTCGAGGTAGACGACGCGCTCGTCCCACCCGAGGACGCGCGTGGCGATCTCGAAGCGGTCCCACAGCTGGAGGGAGCGGCGGTACTTCATGGTCGACGCCGCGACGACGGGGTACCAGCCCTTGTCCCTGAGCAGGGGGAACCCGCCGAGGTCGGCGATGAAGTTGCTGCGCGCGACGTCCATCATCTGGAGGTACGTCCCGTTGTTGACGTGCAGGTAGAAGTCGAGGTCGCCCGGGTGCACGCGCATGCGGGTGACGGACGGCTCGAGGACGCCGCGGCCCGGCACGGCCTTGCGCGGCAGCGTGCTGGCGACGAGGAGCTGGATCTGGCGGGTCACCCGGGCAGGCTACTACCTCGCACCAGCGGTATCAGGTACCTCCGCCGCAGGAGTCCCGGGCGGCCCTGTCATCTGCGTGTGCGAGGATGCGCGCCGTGACGACGACGAGCCCCGCCCCTCGCCCCACCGCCACCGCCGACACCGGGTCGCCCACGCCGGCGCACCCGTGGCAGGTCCGTGCCTTCCGCGCGGTCGCGATCGCCGAGGCGTTCTCCTGGGCCGGGCTGCTCGTCGGCATGTACCTCAAGTGGGTCGCCGGCACGACCGAGCGCGGGGTGGAGATCTTCGGACCGATCCACGGCGCCCTCGTGCTCGTGTACGTCGCCCTCGCCGTGCTCGTCGCCGTGCGCGTCCGCTGGTCGCTCTGGACGACCTTCCTCGCGCTGGCCGCGACGGTCCCGCCCTTCTGCACCGTCGTCTTCGACGTCTGGGCGCACCGCTCGGGCCGCTACACGCGCCCGGCGAGCCGGACCGAGGTCGCCGGAGCCTGATCCCGCGGGCGTCGCGACGACGGCGCCTCAGACCGGCGGGTCGGGGTCGTACTGGATCGCTCGTCGCACCGCGCGCGCGACCTCGTCGCTCTCCAGGCGCGCGACGAGGTACAGCGCCATGTCGATTCCCGCGGACACGCCCGCGGACGTGACGACGTCGCCGTCGTCGACGAACCGCGCCTCCGTGTCGACCACGACGCTCGGGTCGATCTCCGTGAGCTCGTCGTAGTGCTCCCAGTGGGTCGTGGCAGGCCGACCCGAGAGCAGCCCTGCGGCCGCGAGCACGAGCGAGCCCGTGCACACGCTCGCGATGACCGGGGTCTGGGCGCGCATCGCGCGCAGCCACTCGAGGTGCACCCGGTCCGCGAGCAGAGAACGGGTTCCCCAGCCGCCGGGGTAGACCAGCAGGTGCAGGGGGCCGACGTCGTCCGCCGAGCGGTCCGGCAGCAGCCGCAGGCCCTTCGCGAGGCGCACGCCGCCGCCGTCCCACGAGAACGTGGAGACGTGCGGCTTGAGCGCGGAGTGCTCTGCCCAGGCGGACAGCACCTCGAACGGCCCGGCGACGTCGAGCTCCTCCGCCTCGTCGAAGACGAAGATCCCGACGTTCATCCCGTTCCCGGTGCTCATGCCTACCTCCGCGTGCCCCGGCGTCTCGAGGCTCTCGTCGGCTCCTGCGTCCGAGCGCCCTAGATGCCCGGCAGGGCGAGCATCTGGTCGAGCGCGACGCGCGCCCAGTGCGCGTCGTCGGCGTCCACGACGATCCGGTTGACCACGCGACCCGCGACGAGCGACTCCATCGCCCACACGAGGTGCGGCAGGTCGATCCGGTTCATCGTCGAGCAGAAGCACACCGTCGAGTCGAGGTAGTGCACCTGCTTGTCCGGGTGGGCGCGCGCGACGCGGCGCACCAGGTTGAGCTCGGTCCCGATCGCCCACGAGGAGCCAGGCTCCGCGGCGTCGAGCATCTTGATGATGTACTCCGTCGACCCGACGAGGTCCGCAGCCGTGACGACCTCGTTCTTGCACTCCGGGTGCACGAGCACGTTGACGTCCGGCACCGCGGCGCGCATGTCGCTCACGTTCTTCGCGGAGAACCGCCCGTGCACCGAGCAGTGCCCTCGCCACAAGATCATGCGTGCGTCGCGCAGCTCGGCGTCCGTGAGGCCGCCGTTCGGCTTGCGCGGGTCGAACACGACGCAGTCGTCGAGCGACATCGCGAGCTTCAACACCGCGGTGTTGCGGCCCAGGTGCTGGTCCGGGAGGAACAGGACCTTGCCCGTGCCGTCCACGCCGCCCACCTGGTCGAACGCCCAGCGCAGCGCGACCTCCGCGTTCGACGACGTGCAGACCGTGCCGCCGTGGCGGCCCGTGAACGCCTTGATCGCGGCCGAGGAGTTCATGTACGTCACGGGGATCGTCGCGTCGGCGATGCCGACCTCCTGGAGCACGTCCCACGCGTCCTCGACCTGGTCGATCGCCGCCATGTCCGCCATCGAGCAGCCGGCCGCGAGGTCCGGCAGCACGACCTGCTGCGCGTCGGACGTGAGGATGTCCGCGCTCTCCGCCATGAAGTGCACGCCGCAGAAGAGGATGAACTCGGCCTCGGGCCGCGCGGCGGCCTCGCGCGCGAGCTTGAACGAGTCGCCCGTCACGTCGGCGAAGTCGATGACCTCGTCGCGCTGGTAGTGGTGACCGAGCACGAACGCCCGCTCGCCCAGCGCGGCGCGCGCCACCCGGGCGCGCTCCACGAGGTCCGGGTCGCTCGGCGCGGGCAGGTCGCCCACGCACTCGACCCCGCGCTCGGACGCGAGGTCACGGCCCTGTCCCAGCAGGAGCAGGGCGGAAGGACTGGGTTCCGCGAACCCGCCCTGGCGCGAGGTGTTCGGCCCGTCCACGGACGACAGCAAGGTGCTACCAGTGCTCACGGCACCATCGTCGCACAGCGCCGCCGCGGTCGAGCGGGCGTCCCGCGGGGACCGGACGGGCCGTGGCCCTGGCACAATCCGGGCATGCGCGTGCTGCTCACCGGGTCCGCCGTCCCACCCGTGCCCGACGGCGCGTGGCCGGCCGCAGAGGCTCCGTCGCCACCCGGTCCCGCCGGGCCGACGCTCGACGACGTCGCCGGGTGGTGGTCGCCGCACGCCGACGTCGAGACCGTGGCGCTCGCCGTGGCCGGGCCCGCGTTCCTCGACGCCGTCGCGCCCGTGGCGCCCGAGGTCCTCGCCGGTGTGGTCCCCGGGCCGGACGGGGTCGACGTCCCGGTCGCGGTGCGCCGCCGGACCTCGGCCGGCGACGGCACGGGCGCGCGCCGGACCGTCTACGCCGACGCCTCGCAGGTGCCCGCGACCGGTGCGAGCGAGGTGCTCGAGGGCGACGCGGGAGCGGTGACCGTGCCCGCCCGGTCCTCGACCGCCGCCGGGCACCTCCTGGCGCTCGCGGCCGACGCGGCGCGCGGACCGGACGGCGCGCCCGGGCGCGTCGTCCTCGCCACCGGCGGGAGCACGAGCCACGACGCCGGGCTCGGCGCGCTCCTGGCGCTCGCGGGGTCGCCGACGCACGTCGGTGACCACGGGACCACCGTCCCGGACGACGTCGTGCGCGCCGCGCGGGCCGCTCTGGGCGGCACCGACCTCGTGGCGGCCGTCGCGTCCGACCTCCCGCTGCTCGGGCTGCACGGGGCGAGCGCCACGCTCGATGCACGCCACGTGGACCCGGCGGTGGCGCAGCACCTCGAGCGCGCGCTCGGCGCGGTCGCGCACGACGTGGCGTCCGCCGTCGAGCACGCCGGAGCGACAGCGGGGGGCGGAGGCGCGCTCGCGGGCCGGGGCCTCCTCGCCGCGTCGTCGGCGGGCCGTCGCCTGGCGGGCCTGCCGGGGACGGGGAGCGGGGGCGGGCTCGCCCACGCGGTGGTGGCGCTGGGCGGCCGTCTCGTGCCCGCGCTGCGCGTGGTCGCCGACGACCTGGGTCTGGACGCGCGGCTCGCGGGCGTGGACGCCGTCGTCGTGCTCGCGGACGAGCTCGGTGCGCACGAGCTCGGGGGCGGGACGGTGCGCGAGGTCGCGGCCCGGGCCGCCCACCACGCGCTCCCGGTGGTCGTGGTGGCGCGCGCGGTCGTCGCGGGGCGGCGCGAGCAGGCCGCGGCCGGTGTGAGCGGCACCTACGCGTGGGGCGACGGCGACCCGCGCGCCCTCGTGGAGCGCGTCGCGCGGACGTGGTCGCGCGGCTGACGCCCCAGGTCGCCTCAGCCGAGGTCGACGGTCCCGTCCGCGCGGACCGACCAGGCGGGGTTGTGGGCGATCTCCCACACGAGGCCGTTGGGGTCGGCGACGTGCGCGTGGAAGACGCCGCCGAACTCGCCCTCCTGCGGTTCCTTGCGGACGGTCCCGCCCGCGGCGACCATCGCCTGCGCGAGCTCGACGACCGCTGCCCGGGAGCCCACGTTGTGCGACAGCGTGAGGCCCGTCGTGGCAGGCGTCGCGTCGGGGGTGCCGGCGTCGCGCGCGAAGGCCGACTCCTCGAAGAAGCCGAGGAGCTGGCCCGCCGCCGAGCGGTAGAAGACGATCTCGCCGGGCACGTCGAGCTGCGCGGTCCAGCCGAGCGCGCCGTAGAAGCTCCGCGCGGCGTCGAGGTCGCGCGTCGCGACCGTGACGAAGTGCAACGCCTGGTCCATGCGTCTCCCGTCGGCGGGCCGCGCCGCCGGTGCGGCGCGGGCTCCGTTCGACCGTACGCCGCCGGGTGGTCGTAGACTCGGGAACACGACCGGCACGAGTGGTGTTGAGGACCTGACGGGATCTCTCTCGAGAGGTCCGTAGAAGCCGGCCACCACCGGGGCAGCACTGCCCCCGACAGCGCGGAGACGAGATGAGCGAGACCACCGACATTGCCACGCACGGCGTCAACCTGACCGACGGAGCCGCGGACAAGGTCCGCACCCTCCTCGAGCAGGAGGGTCGCGACGACCTGCGCCTGCGCGTCGCGGTGCAGCCCGGCGGCTGCTCCGGACTGATCTACCAGCTCTACTTCGACGAGCGCGTGCTCGACGGCGACGCGCTGCGCGACTACGACGGCGTCGAGGTCGTGGTCGACAAGATGAGCGTCCCCTACCTCGAGGGCGCGACGATCGACTTCGCGGACACGATCGAGAAGCAGGGCTTCACGATCGACAACCCCAACGCGGGCAGCGCCTGCGCCTGCGGCGGCTCCTTCAGCTGACCCGCCCGGCGTGCCCCGCGCACGCCGTACCGGACCGCACGAGCCCGGTCACCCGCACCGCGGGTGGCCGGGCTCGCGTCGTCGCGGGACGGTGCCGCCGCGTCAGGCGCCGAGCTCGACCGTGATCGCCCAGGCGTCCCCGTCGTGGTCGTCGTGCGCGCGGGGGAGCGGCTCCTCCCCGACGACGGTGTGACCGCGCATCCGGGCCCAGGCCGGGACGTCGAGCCGCGCGGCCGGGTCCGTCGACCACACCGTGAGGCGCGTGCCCGGGGCCCGGTCGCGTGCGGCCGCGGCGATCCGGATCACGGGGAGCGGGCAGCGCAGCCCGCGCGCGTCGACCACGTCGGGGGCGTCGTCCGTCACAGGCCCTGCACCCCCAGCGTGGCGCGCACGCGCGCGACCGCCCCGGGCAGCACGGCGAGCAGCCGGTCGACGTCCGCCTCGGTCGTCGACCGGTCGAGCGCGACGCGCACGTTGCCGTGCGTGAGGACACCCATCGCGGCCAGGACGTGCGACGGCTCCAGCGAGCTCGACGTGCACGCGGAGCCCGAGCCGACGGCGATCCCCTCGCGGTCGAGGTCCGTGAGCAGCGCCTCGCCGTCCACGTAGAGGAACGAGAAGGTCACGACGTGCGGCAGGCGGTCGACCGGGTCACCCACGACCTCGACGTCGGGGATCTCGGCCACGCCCGCGCGGACCCGGTCGACGAGCGCGCGGCGCCGCGCGTCCTCGGCCTCCCGGTCCGCCAGCACCGCCTGGAGCGCCACGGCGGCCGCGAACGCCGCGGGGACGGACACCCCGCCGGGGGCCCAGGGGTCGGGGTCCTCCGGGAACGGGCTGCGCCGTCGTACGCGGGACCGGACCGCCAGGACCCCGACGCCGGGACCTCCGCCCCAGTCGGCAGGGTCGGCGGCCAGGGCGTCCCAGGCCACCGGGACGGCGTCGTGGCCGATGCTCGCCCCGGCGTCGACGAGGAGGGGGACCCCGGCGCCCCGTGCGGCCTCGTGCACCGCCGCGACCGGCTGGCGCGTGCCCACCTCGCCGTTGGCGAGCTGGAGCGCGGCGAGCGCGACGCCCGGGCGCGCGACGGCGACGGACATCGCGGCGGCGTCGACCCGACCGGCGCGGTCCACGCCGACGACCTCCCGCTCGAGCCCGCCGTGCTCGGCGGCGTGCAGGAGGGCGGCGCGCTCGACGGCTCCGACGACGACCTGCCGGCCGACGCGCGAACGTGCCCCGGCGAGCGCGGCGACGGCGGTGTGCAGCGACGCGGTGTGGGAGGGTGTGAGGTGGACCTCCTCCGTCCGCGCGCCGAGCGCTGCGGCGACGGCTTCGCGGGCGCCGTCGAGCAGCGCGGCGGCGCGGCGGCCCTCGGCGTGCAGGCGGCGGGGGTCGGCCCAGCCGTCGTCGAGCGCGCGGTCGAAGGCCTCGCGCGCGAGCGGGTGCCAGGGCGCGCGCCCGCCGTTGTCGAGACGGGCCCGGCGAACGGGGGTGGTGTGTGTCACATGGTCTCCAGGGCGCTGGCGGTCGCGTCGCAGGGCGAGGCGCGGGCCGGGGGAGCCGGTCGACCGCGCCCGGGCGGGCGCGTCGTGGTCTCCCGCGGGGCATCGGATCGTTGCGCTCACGCGGACCGCGACGGGGCGTCGGGGCCGGCCCGCACGCTCCACCGGCACGGTACCGCTCCACCGCCCGGCGTGTCGGTGTGGCAAGGATCTGACAGACGTGGCGCGGGTGTGGTGAACCCGTCCTGACCGGCCACGACGTGTGCCGCATCTCGCCCGCCCGCAGCGCGTTCCGGGCCACGAAGGGCGGAATCCCGCGCTAGGCTTCGTGTGTCGAGGACGAAGGTCCTGTGCTGGGCTCGTAAAGGCGGGCTCGGGCAGGACGTGACGTGAAAGGCCCCCCTTGCACTCGCAACCCCCTAGCCGCACACGGCGCACCATCCTGCGGGCGACGGCCCTCGCCGTCGCCGTCGCTGCGGTGGCGTCCGGCTGCGCCAGCGACACGGTCCAGCGCGGGTTCCTGCCCGGTTACGAGGACGGGGAGGTGACCAACCAGACCGCCCGGATCACGTCGCTGTGGACCGGCTCGTGGATCGCCGCCCTCATCGTCGGCGTCATCACGTGGGGCCTCATGCTGTGGTGCGTCGCGGCCTACCGCAAGCGCAAGGACGACCACCGGCTCCCGATCCAGACGCGGTACCACCTGCCGCTCGAGATCATGTACACGGCCGTGCCGATCATCATGGTCCTCGTCCTGTTCTTCTACACGGACCGCGACATGAGCGCGATCGTGGACAAGGACGTGGAGTCCGACATGACCGTCCAGGTCATCGGCAAGCAGTGGAGCTGGGACTTCAACTACGTGGACGAGGACGTCTACGAGAGCGGCCAGCACCTCGCCGACGTCGGCGGCACGATGACGGTGGACGCGGAGATCGACGGTGCCCCCGGCACGTCGGAGGCGCTGCCGACGCTGTACCTGCCCGCGGGCGAGAGCATCCGCTTCGTCCTGGACTCGCGCGACGTCATCCACTCGTTCTGGATCCCCGCGTTCCTCTACAAGCTCGACATGATCCCGCACCGCACCAACGAGTTCGTGGTCACCCCGCAGCGCGAGGGCGTCTACGCCGGCAAGTGCGCCGAGCTCTGTGGCGAGCACCACTCCGGGATGCTCTTCAACGTCGAGATCGTCGACCGCGCCGAGTTCGACGCGCAGATGGAGGCGCTCCGCGAGAAGGGGCAGGAGGGCCAGATCCCGGTGGAGGGATTCAGCCGCCTCCAGGACCCGAACCCCGTCCCTGCTAGCACGGAGGGTGAGCACTGATGGTCGCGCAGGCCGAAGTCATCCCCGGTCTCGCCCCTCGGCGGCAGACCCTCGGTCGGACCGTGATCAAGTGGGTCACGTCCACCGACCACAAGACCATCGGGTACATGTACCTGATCACGTCGTTCATCTTCTTCTGCATCGGCGGCCTCATGGCCCTCGTGATCCGCGCGGAGCTCTTCGAGCCCGGGATCCAGCTCGTGCAGAGCAAGGAGCAGTACAACCAGCTCTTCACGATGCACGGCACGATCATGCTGCTGCTGTTCGCGACCCCGCTGTTCGCCGGGTTCGCCAACGTCATCATGCCGCTGCAGATCGGTGCGCCGGACGTCGCGTTCCCGCGACTGAACATGTTCGCGTACTGGCTCTACCTCTTCGGCGGGCTCATCGCCTCGGCGGGCTTCTTCACGCCGCAGGGCGCGGCCTCGTTCGGATGGTTCGCGTACGCGCCGCTGTCGAACACGACGTTCAGTCCGGGTCTCGGAGGAGACCTGTGGGTGTTCGGCCTCGCGCTCGCCGGTTTCGGAACGATCCTCGGTGCCGTCAACTTCATCACGACGATCATCACCATGCGCGCGCCCGGCATGACGATGTTCCGCATGCCGATCTTCACGTGGAACACGCTCATCACGAGCCTCCTCGTGCTCATGGCGTTCCCGCCCCTGGCCGCCGCGCTCTTCGCGCTCGGCGCCGACCGGCGCTTCGGTGCTCAGATCTTCAACCCCGAGAACGGGGGTGCGATCCTCTGGCAGCACCTGTTCTGGTTCTTCGGGCACCCTGAGGTCTACATCATCGCGCTGCCGTTCTTCGGCATCGTGTCCGAGATCTTCCCGGTCTTCGCCCGCAAGCCGATCTTCGGCTACAAGGGCCTCGTCTACGCGACGATCGCCATCGCGGCGCTCTCCGTCACGGTGTGGGCGCACCACATGTACGTGACCGGCGCGGTCCTGCTGCCGTTCTTCGCGTTCATGACGATGCTCATCGCGGTCCCGACCGGTGTGAAGTTCTTCAACTGGATCGGCACGCTGTGGCGAGGCAAGCTCACGTTCGAGACACCGATGCTGTGGTCGATCGGCTTCCTCGTGACCTTCCTCTTCGGCGGTCTGACGGGCGTCATCCTGTCGAGCCCGGCGCTGGACTTCCACCTGTCCGACTCCTACTTCGTGGTGGCGCACTTCCACTACGTCGTGTTCGGCACCGTGGTGTTCGCGATGTTCGCGGGCTTCTACTTCTGGTGGCCCAAGTTCACCGGCCGCATGCTCAACGAGCGCCTCGGCAAGCTGCACTTCTGGCTGTTGTTCATTGGCTTCCACACGACGTTCCTCATCCAGCACTGGCTGGGTGTCGAGGGCATGCCGCGTCGCTACGCGGACTACGCGCCGTCGGACGGCTTCACGTGGGAGAACCAGGTCTCGACGGTCGGGGCGTTCATCCTCGCCGCGTCGACCCTGCCCTTCCTCTGGAACGTCTACACGACCTGGCGCAACGCGCCCAAGGTCGAGGTCGACGACCCGTGGGGCTACGGCCGCTCGCTCGAGTGGGCGACGTCCAGCCCGCCGCCGCGGCACAACTTCACGTCCCTGCCGCGCATCCGCTCCGAGTCGCCCGCGTTCGACCTGCACCACCCCGAGGTCGCGGCGATGGACCACGCCGAGCCGAACCCGAACGTCCTCGAGAAGGTCTACGGCGAGGCTGACCGTCGGGGCGAGAAGAGCGTCGCGCTCGACCGCCTGAGCGGCGCGGAGAGCACGAGCGACTCCACGACGACCACGATCGTCGACGAACCCCGCACGGGCACGACGGACGAGGAGGCCGGGAAGTGAAGGTCGAGTACAAGCTGTTCCTCTACGGGACGCCGTTCTTCATCGCCGCAGGGCTCGTCTACGGCTTCTGGAGCCACTGGGAGCCCGTCGGGTCGGTCGCCATCCTCCTGACCGGTGCGCTGGTCGCGATGATCGGTGCCTACCTCATGCTCACGGCGAAGCGCATCGACGCCCGTCCCGAGGACGACCCCGAGGGTCTCATCGAGCAGGGCGCGGGCGACCAGGGCGTCTACGCCCCGTGGAGCTGGTGGCCGCTCGCCATCGCCGGCTCGGCCGCGATCGTCTTCCTCGGTCTCGCCGTCGGCTGGTGGCTCGTCTACGTGGGGATCGCGCTCGCCGCGGTCGCCCTCGTCGGCTGGGTCTTCGAGTTCTCTCGCGGCCAGCACGCTCACTGATCGACCCGACGTCCCCCCTCGGACGTCCGAGCGGCCCGGCCCCCTCGTGGGGACCGGGCCGTTGGTCGTTTCCGGGTACCCGCCGAGAACGAGGTTGGTCCCGTTATCCGGTGGATAACGGGACCAACGTCGTTGTGGTGGGGGAGCAGGGTCGTGCTCGCCCGGGGGTGGCTTCGTCAGGCGGGGACGATGAGGCCGGCGGTCTGGGTCTTGGCGCGCTGGAGGCGGGCCTCGGCGTCGGACCAGTTGACGAGGTTCCACCAGGCGGTGACGTAGTCGGCGCGCACGTTCTGGTAGTCGAGGTAGTAGGCGTGCTCCCAGACGTCGAGCAGCACGATCGGCGTGAGGCCGAGGGTGAGGTTGCCCTGCTGGTCGTAGAGCTGGACGGTGACGAGCTTGGAGCCGATGGAGTCCCAGGCGAGGATGGCCCAGCCGGAGCCCTGGACGCCGGCGGCGACGGCGGCGAACTGCTTCTTGAAGGCGTCGAAGGAGCCGAAGTGCTCGTCGATCGCGGCGCCGATCTCGCCGGTGGGCTCGCCGCCGCCCTCGGGGGAGAGGTTGGTCCAGAACGCGGAGTGGTTGACGTGGCCGCCGAGGTTGAACGCGAGGTTCTTCTCGTGCAGGTTGATCGCGGCGAAGTCGCCGGTCTCGCGGGCCTCGGCGAGCTTCTCCAGGGCGGTGTTCGCGCCGGTGACGTAGGCCTGGTGGTGCTTGGAGTGGTGCAGCTCCATGATCCGCCCGGAGATGTGCGGCTCGAGCGCACCGTAGTCGTAGGACAGCTCGGGCAGGGTGTAGACAGGCATCCGGAGTACCTCCTGGTACGGAACCGCGGGAGAGCGTCTCGCGGCCGCTGTGTGGTGAACTGACGGTGTCTCTGGCCCTCAGGCGGGCGCGGTTGCCCGCACCCGGGTGCCGAGACGACGATGACCCGCGACCCGTCCGCCTCGATGAGGGGACTGGTCGCGGGTCATCGTCCTACTGTGCAGGAACCTCAGGGTCGACGCTCGTCGGCGCCCTTCTCCGGCTCGACGAGGTCGCGCCCACCACCGACGGTGGCGGCACCGGCCTCGATCTGCTCGTGGCTCTCGCTCTCGAGCGCGTCGTGCTCGCCGTGGGAGTGCGCGGCCGCGAGCTCGGCGGGTGACACGGGCTCGATGCGGTCCTCGTAGAAGAACCGCGACAGACGCTGGAGGCGCTTGTCCTTCTTGTAGCCCTTGCGCCGGACACCGCGGGAGTCCGTCGCTGGCTCGATCTCGAGCGGCTCGTGAGCCTGGTAGTTGACCCGGAGCCAGCGCTCCTGCTCGTCGAGCGGGCGGTGGACCTCGATGTACTCGCCGTGCGCGAACCGCACGATCCGGCCCGTCTCATGGCCGTGGAGCACGAGCTCGCGATCCTTGCGCTGCAGGCCGAGGCAGATGCGCTTGGTGATCCAGAACGCGAACCAGGGCCCGACGAAGAAGAGGACGCGGAACGCCCACGTGATCGTGTTGATCGACATGTGGAAGTGCGTCGCGATGAGGTCGTTCGACCCGGCGAGCGCCAGGATGATGAACGCCGTGAGGAACGCGACGCCCAGGCCGGTGCGGACCGGCACGTTGCGCGGGCGGTCGAGGACGTGGTGCTCACGCTTGTCCTTCGTCACCGCGGCCTCGAGGAACGGGTAGACGAAGAGGAACGTGAACAGCAGACCGGGTACCACCACCGCCGGGATCAGGACGTTGAGGGGCACGGTGTAGTCGCCCCACGTCACGAACTCCGCCTGGCCGGGCATCAGTCGTAGCGAGCCCTCGAGGAACAGCATGTACCAGTCGGGCTGGGCTCCCGCGGACACCGGTGACGGGTCGAACGGGCCGTAGTTCCACACGTTGTTGATCGCCATCGTGCCGCCCATGAGGGCGAGGATGCCGAACACGACGAAGAAGAAGCCGCCGGCCTTGGCCACGTACACCGGGAACAGCGGGTAGCCGACCACGTTCTTGTCCGTGCGACCGCCACCGGGGTACTGCGTGTGCTTGTGCAGCACGACGAAGAACAGGTGGAGCGCGACGAGCGCGAGGATCAGGCCCGGCACGAGCAGGATGTGCACCGTGAAGAGTCTCGGGATGATGTGCTCGCCCGGGAACTCGCCGCCGAAGATGAAGTACGAGAGGTACGACCCGATGAGCGGGATCGACTTCACGACGCCGTCGGTGATGCGCAGGCCGTTGCCGGAGAGGACGTCGTCCGGGAGGGAGTAGCCGGAGAAGCCGGCGGCGAGGCCCATGATCATGAGCAGCATGCCGACGAGCCAGTTGATCTCGCGCGGCTTGCGGAACGCGCCGGTGAAGAACACGCGCATCATGTGCGTGACGATCGCCGCGAGGAAGATCAGCGCCGCCCAGTGGTGGATCTGCCGCATGAGCAGACCGCCACGGACCTCGAACGACATGTGCAGCGTCGACGCGAACGCGTCGGACATGAGCACGCCGTTCATCGACGCGGGCTCGCCGTGGTACGTGACGAGCGACATGCTCGGCACGAAGAACATCGTCAGGAAGATGCCCGTGAGGATCAGGACGACGAACGAGTACAGCGCGATCTCGCCGAGCAGGAACGACCAGTGGTCGGGGAAGACCTTGCGCGCGAACTCCTTGACGGCGACGCCGACGCCCGTGCGCTGGTCCAGGTAGTCGGCGGCCTTGCCGGCGGGGGTCGTCGGCGCGGCTGCCTTCGGTGCGGCCGCCTTGGGTGCGGCGGTTCCGGTGCTGGTGGTCACTTCAGACGCTCCCAGAAGCTCGGGCCGATGGGCTCGTGGAAGTCGCTCTGGGCGACCAGGTAGCCCTCGTCATCAACGGTGATCGGCAGCTGCGGCAGGGGCCGCTTCGCGGGCCCGAAGACCACCTTGGCGCTGTCGGCCACGTCGAACGTCGACTGGTGGCACGGGCACAGCAGGTGGTGCGTCTGCTGCTCGTAGAGCGCCACGGGGCAGCCGACGTGCGTGCAGATCTTGGAGAACGCGACGATGCCGTCGTACGACCAGGTCTCACCCTCGGGGGACTGGTCGGACACGATGTCGCGCGGGTCGAGACGGACCAGCAGGACGACGGCCTTGGCCTTCTCCGTGATCCACTCGTGGGACTGCATCTCTTCCTGGGAGGCCTCCGGGATGATGTGCACGACCGAGCCGATCGTCACGTCCGCCGCCTTGATGGGCCGACCGGAGGGGTCGATCGCGAGGCGCGTCCCGGGCTTCCAGAGCGTGTGCTTGAACTTCGAGACGTTCCAGTCGCCCCCGACGCTCCCGACGAGCGGGACCGCGATGGTGAGCGGGAACAGCGCGAGCGCGGAGATCACCGCGCCCTTGAGGACGCCGCGGCGGGCGATGCCCGAGTCCTTGGCGCCGGCCTCGAGCTCGGCGATCGCGCCGACGCGGGTCTCCGCGTCGCTCGCGATCGGGTGGCGCTCGTCCACCTTCTCGTGGTCGGACATGAGCACCTTCGCCCAGTGCACCGCGCCGAGGCCGATGCCGAGCAGCGCGAAGGCGATGGCCACACCGAGCGAGAGCGTCGACAGGCGCACGCCCGCCGTCGTCCCGTCCGGGGGGATGACGAAGTAGACGACCAGCGCGGCGATCGTGCCGATCACCGAGATGCCGAAGAGCGTCGCGACCTGGCGCTCGCCGCGCTTCGACGCCTTCGGGTCGCGGTCGGCCATGCGGCTCTTGTGCTCCGGCAGACCGGGGTCCGGGAACGTCTCGAGGGTGCCGTGCTCCTCGCGGTGCCCGACCTCGCGGTGCGAGGACTCGGGCGACCGGGGGTTCTGGTAGTCGCTCACGAGGACTTCGCTCCGATCCACACTGCGGCCCCGATGAGGAGGCCCATTCCGACGATCCAGGCCCACAGGCCCTCGCTGACCGGGCCGAGCGAGCCGAGCGACAGGCCACCGGCCGAGCCCTCGCGCTGGAACTCGAGGAACGCGATGACGTCGCGCTTCTCCTCGGGCGTGATGGTCGCGTCGTTGAAGACCGGCATCGACTGCGGGCCGGTGAGCATCGCCTGGTAGATGTTGCGCTCCGACGTCTCCCACAGCGGGGGCGCGAACTTGCCCTCGGAGAGCGCGCCGCCCGCGCCGACGGCGTTGTGGCACATCGCGCAGTTGGTGCGGAAGATCGCGGCGCCGTTCGCGACGTCGCCGAGCGAGGCGTCGACCTGCTCGTCCGTCGGGATCGCCGGGCCGGCACCGAGCGAGGCGACGTAGGCGGCGAGCTGCGCCGTCTGCTCCTCGTTGAACTGGCGAGGCTTCTGGATGGCCTGCGGACCGTCCATCTGCATGGGCATGCGGCCGGTGGACACCTGGAAGTCGACCGACGCGGCGCCGACGCCGACGAGCGACGGAGCCGTGTCCGTGCCCTCGGCGTTCGGGCCGTGGCACGTGGCGCAGTTGGCCTGGAACAGCTTCTGGCCGGTCTCGATGTCCTCGGTGCTGGCGGTCTCGGCGTTGGCCGGAGTCGGTGCAAAGGCGGCGTAGACGCCACCGGTGACCAGCAGCGCCAGCAGCAGCAGCACGACCGGCGCGAGGCGGTGGTGTCTGCGGGCGGCGAGTGCCTTCACGAAATGATCCTCGTCTCGCAGGTGGGGGAGCAGGGGGGCGGGTGGGCGGGCCGGGGCGGACCCCGGGCGTGTCGTCAGCGCAAGATGTAGATCACGAAGAACAGCGCGATCCACACGACGTCGACGAAGTGCCAGTAGTAGGACGTCACGATGGCCGTCGTGGCCTCGTGGTGCCCGAAGTTCTTGGCCGAGAACGAGCGGCCGAGAAGGAACAGGAACGCGATCAGGCCGCCGACGACGTGGAGTCCGTGGAAGCCGGTCGTGATGTAGAAGACGGAGCCGTAGGGCGTCGAGGAGATCGAGACGCCGTGCTCGACGAGCTCGGCGTACTCGAAGATCTGACCGCCGATGAAGAACGCGCCCATGAGGAACGTGAGCGTCATCCACTCGTTCATCCCCCAGCGGTTCACCTGGAAGATCGAGCCGGTGCGCACGGGCTGGAAGCGCTCGGCGGCCCACACGCCCATCTGGCACGTCACCGACGACAGCACCAGGACGGTCGTGTTGATCGCCGCGAAGGTCAGGTTGAGCTTGTCCGCCTGCAGGGCCCACTCGTCGGCGGGCATCACGGCGCGGACCGTGAAGTACATAGCGAAGAGGCCGGCGAAGAACATGAGTTCGCTGGCCAGCCACACGATCGTCCCGACCGAGACGGGGTTCGGTCGGTTGACGCTCACGTGCTGATGGGCGTGGGGGGCAGCCGTTGCGGTCGACACAGGAGCCATTATGGCCGACGAACGGCCCCTTCGCGGCACGCAGACGGCCGCCCGGAGGCGGTGAATCTCACAATGTCTCCAGATCTTCCCACGGAGACCTGCACTTGGTGACGGATCGCTGCTAAGTGCCATGAAACTGGCGCGCTCACGAACCCGGCCAGGGCCCTTGGTCCCGGGTCCGTGGCCGGTCGGCGCCGGGACCGCGCGAGGGGGTGCTGCGATCGGCTCCGACGTGCCAAGATGCCAGTCGGGACGCGCGCACCTCAGGCGCTGGGGTGCGCCCTCCCGGACCACCCGAGGGAACCACGAAGGCGACGGTGACGACGATGACGACGACCGTGACGACGACGCACGGGGACACGACCGTGACCCCGCGCGCGCCGCGCATCCTCCTCTACAGCGACGACGTGTCGGTGCGCGAGCAGGTGCGCCTCGCCGTCGGGCGGCGGCTGGGTGCGGGTCAGCCGGACATCGAGTGGCTCGAGGTCGCGACCCCGGCGGCCGTCGTGACCTCCGCGGACGCAGGTGGCTGGGACCTGCTCGTCCTCGACGGCGAGGCCGACAAGGCCGGCGGCATGGGTCTGTGCCGCCAGCTCAAGAACGAGGTCTACCGCTGCCCGCCCGTCCTGGTCCTCACCGGCAGGCCGCAGGACGGTTGGCTAGCATCGTGGTCGCTCGCCGACGACGCGGTGCCCCGGCCGTTCGACGCGGTCGCGCTCCAGCGTGCCGTCGCCGACCTGCTGCGTGCCGCCGGCACGCGGTAGCCGACAGGAGACCGACCAGCCGAAGGGCCACCCGTGACCGCCACCCCGCACCCCGCCGCCTCGACCACGAGCGACTCGACGGGCACGGGACTCACGTGGCCCGGCCTGCTGACCGAGCTCGTCGCGGGGCACGACCTCGACGCCGACTCCACCGCGTGGGCGATGGACCAGGTGATGTCGGGCGAGGTGTCGCCGGTGCGGCTCGCGAGCTTCCTCGTGGCGCTGCGCGCGAAGGGCGAGACCGTCGCCGAGCTGACGGGCCTCGCCGACGCGATGCTGGCCCACGCGAGCCGGTTCGCCGTGGACGGGCCGGCGGTCGACATCGTCGGCACGGGCGGCGACCGCGCCCACACGGTCAACATCTCGACCATGGCCTCGCTCGTCATCGCAGGCGCGGGCGTGCGGGTCGTCAAGCACGGCAACCGGGCCGCGACGTCGTCGTCGGGCGCGGCGGACGTGCTCGAGGAGCTGGGCATCCGGCTCGACCACGGGCCCGAGCGCGTGGCGCGCATCGTGCAGGAGGCGGGGATCACCTTCTGCTTCGCCATGGTCTTCCACCCGTCCATGCGCCACGCGGGCGTCGCGCGCAAGGAGCTCGGCATCCCGACGGCGTTCAACGTCCTCGGCCCGCTGACGAACCCCGCACAGCCGCGTGCGGCGGCGATCGGCGTCGCGGACGCGCGCATGGCGCCGCTCATCGCCGGGGTGCTCGCGGGGCGCGGGACCTCGGCGCTCGTGTTCCGCGGCGACGACGGGCTCGACGAGCTCGCGGCGACGGGCGGGGCGACGGTGTGGGAGGTGCGCGACGGCGTCGTCGCCGAGCACCGGCTCGACCCGGTCGCGGACCTGGGGCTCGCGCCGGTGACGATCGCCGACCTGCGGGGCGGCGAGGCGGCGCACAACGCCGACGTGGCGCGACGCTTCCTGGCGGGCGAGACCGGTCCCGTGCGCGAGACGGTGCTGCTCAACGCGGCCGCCGGGCTCGTCGCGGACGGCACGCTGCCCGGGACCGCCGCGGGGACGCTCGCCGAGCGGCTCCGCGCCGCCTACGAGATCGCGGCGCGCAGCGTGGACACCGGCGCGGCCCGCGACGTCCTCGCGCGTTGGGCCGAGGCCGCCGCACGGGACTGACCCGCTCTCACGGGGACGAGCCGGCCGGCACGTGCCGGGCGGCCCGTCAGTCGTCGAGGCCGAGCGCGAACGCCTGCTCGAGGTCGACGTTCGAGTAGGCGCGGAACGCGATGAACGTCTCCGTCCGCACGACCCCGGGGACCTTGCTGATGCGGTCCGCAATGACGTCGGCGAGCTGGTCGTGCTCCTGGACGCGCACCATCGCGACCAGGTCCGCCTTGCCCGTGACCGAGTAGACCTCGCTGACGCCGCGGAGGTCCGCGACCTCGGACGCGACCTCGGGGATGCGGTCGGGCTCGGTGTCGATCAGGACGATGGCGGTCAGCATGGTTCCTCCGGGGTCGGGTCGTCGACTGGCGACCACTCTACGGTCACGCCGGGCGCCGCGTGCGCCAGCTCGGGCCGGTCGTCGGGGTCGGCGTGGCGGGCGACGTCGCGAGCCGTGGCGGCGAGGTCCACGTGCGACCCCGCGGAGCGGACCGGGCACGCCCACGGGCCGGTGACGTCGACGATCCGCACGCCCGGCTCCTGGAGCCAGGACAGCAGGATCTCGGCCTCGTGCGGGTGGCTCGCCGGGGCGGGCGGCACGGGCGGCGCCACGGTCTCCGCCGTCGCGACGAGGGCGTCGACGAGCGGCCACGGGTCCACGCCGGGCTCGCTCACCCCGGTCGCGGCCAGGCGCGCGTGCCGCACCACGACGATCTCCCACCCGCCCGCGTCCGTCGCGCGGGCCGCGACGAGCTCGGCGCACGCCGCGAGCGGGGCGAGCCGCTGGGCCCGCGCGGCGCCCGTGAGGAAGGCCCGCAGCCGGTGCGTGAGCTCGCCCGCCTGCTCGAACCGCTCGTCGCGCGAGAGCGCGACGATCCGTCGCCCGAGCTCCGCGACGACGTGGGACGGGTCGCCCTCGAACGCCTCCCGCACGCCGACGGCGACGGCCGCGTAGCCGGCGTCGTGCTCGACGGTCGTGCACGGCGCCGAGCACCGCCCCATCTCGGCGAGGACGCACGCCGTGGCCCCCGGTGAGGCGACGACGGGGAGCCGACGCGTGCACTGGCGCAGCGGGAACGCGTCGTGGAGGGCGTCGACCGCAGCCTGGGCCTGGTGCCTGGACGCGAACGGCCCGATGTGGGCCGCCGGGGCGCGGACGTCCCGCACGACGGACAGGCGCGGGTACGTCTCGTCCGTGAGCCGGACCCAGGTCATGCGCTCAGGGTGGCGCGACCGCCGGTTGTAGCGCGGCGCGTGCTCCGCGATGAGGCGCAGCTCGCGCACCTGCGCCTCGAGCGGCGTCGCGCACACGACCGGGGTGACGGCGTGCGCGATGCGCACCATCTCCGTGATGCGGCTGCGCTTCTCCGAGCGGGTGAAGTAGGACCGGACACGGCGCCGGATCGACGTCGACGTGCCGACGTAGAGCACCTCCTCGCCGGGCCCGCGGAAGAGGTAGACGCCCGGAGCGTCCGGGAGGTCGTCCGCGAGGTGGCGCTTGCGCCGCACGTCCTGCGGGACCGGGTCGGTCGCGCCCGCGAGGTCCTCGAGGTGGGTGACGCCCAGCGGCCCGAGCCGCGCGAGGAGCGCGTGCAGCACGTCCACCGTGGCCCGCGCGTCGGCGAGAGCCCGGTGGTCCGGCGTCACCGTGGCGCGGAACAGGGCGGCGAGGGTCGCGAGCTTGTGGTTCGGTGCCTCGTCCCGGGTGACGACGCGGCGTGCGAGCGGGACGGTGTCGAGCACCTGGTTCCCGGGCCACTCGTAGCCCGCGGCCCGGCACGCCGCCTTGAGGAACGAGATGTCGAACGGTGCGTGGTGCGCGACGAGCACGGCGCCGCGCGCGAACTCCAGGAAGCTCGGCAGCACGGCCTCGATGCGCGGGGCGGTCGCGACCATGGACGAGGTGATCCCCGTCAGCCGGGCCACGAAGGCCGGGACCGGGACTCCGGGGTCCACGAGCGTCTGGAACTCCCCGAGCACCTCGCCGCCGCGCACCTTCACGGCGCCGATCTCCGTGATCCCCGCCCCCGCGGGCGACCCGCCCGTGGTCTCCAGGTCGACGACGACGAACGTCACGTCGCGCAGCGGTGTCCCGAGGTCGTCGAGCGTGGGCTGGACGGGCACGCCGCGTGGCGCGGACCCCTCGCGCGAGGAGGCGAGGAGGGGGCCGGACGACATGGCGGCGAGGTTAGCGACGGCCACCGACACGGCCGGGGCGGGACGCGACGACGTCCTCGGTGCGGCACGGGCACGGCATAGGGTGGTGCCACGGGGAATCGGGACGATCAGGGACGAAATGTCCGGTGGCGTTTTCCCGACGGCAGACACGCAGGAGGCGCAGGGGATGGTGGCCGAGAGGTCGGACGAGGAGGGGCTCGCCGGCGGCGTCCCGCCTGCAGTGCGCGCGCTGCTCGTCGAGGCGGCGGCAGACGTGCTCGGCTCGCTCGACCCGGTCCTCGTCCCCGTCGCCCTGCACCGGGTCAAGGCCTTCGCGCCCCGCCGGCGCGCGTCGGCCGGTGCGGCGCCGCTGTGGCGTGCCCTGGTCGACGACGCCGGGTTCCGCCACGCCGTCGCCGCCGCCTGGTCTCGCGACCACGAGACCGCGTCGGTCGCGCCGCGGGACGTCCCGGTCACCGACGGCCAGGAACCGCCCGACGACCGCGTCGCGGCAGCACGGGAGGACGCCGCGGCGGGACCCGGCGACGAGGGGACGACCGCTCCTGCGCTCGTCCGTGAGCGCGCCGCCGGCGCCTTCCTGCTGCGCCCGGACGGCTGGGAGACGGCCGTGGAGCGCGCCCGCGCGCTGGACACGACGCTACGGTCCGAACGCTCGGAGCGTGGAGAAGCCGCCCGGCTGCGCCGCGACCGCGACCGGCTGGCCGCGCAGGTCGAGGAGCTGCGGGCGCAGGCGCGGGACGCCGTCGCGCGCGCGGACGCCGCGACGGCGGAGCTCGCGGGCGCGCGCCGCGCCGAGCGACGGCTGCGGGCGGACGCCGACCGGGCGCGGGCCGAGGCCCGGGCGGCCCTCGAGGCGGCGGCGGCCGAGCGTGCGGAGGCGGACGGGGCGCTGCGCGACGCGCGCGAGGAGCGTCGCGCCGCGGGGGTCGAGCTCGCCCGGGCGCGCGCGGAGCGGGACGAGGCGCGTCGGGCGCGCACGTCGTCGGCGGACGTCGCCACGGCACGCGCGCGGCTCCTGCTCGACACGGTGGTCGACGCCGCCGCCGGGCTGCGGCGCGAGCTCGCGCTGGGGCCCGCCACGACGACCCCGGCCGACGACGTCGCCGCGACCCTGCCGGACGCCGCCGCCCGACCGCGGCCCGGGTCGCGCGGGCGCGCGGCGGACGACCCCGCGCTGCTCGGCGACCTCCTGTCCGTCCCGCGCACCCATCTCGTCGTCGACGGCTACAACGTGACCAAGACCGGATTCGGCGAGCTCACGCTCGCCGAGCAGCGCGACCGGCTCCTCAGCGGGCTCCTGCGCGTCGCGGCGGGAGGCACCGAGGTCACGGTGTGCTTCGACGGGGCCGACACCGCCGTCCGCCCCGTGCACGCCCCGCGCGGGGTGCGCGTGCTCTTCTCGTCGGGGGAGATCGCCGACGACCTCATCCGGCGCCTGGTCGCCGCCGAGCCCGCCGGCCGGCCGGTCGTCGTCGTGACGAGCGACCGTGCGGTGTCCGACGACGTGCAGGCGATGGGTGCCGTGTGCGTCCCGGCGCAGGCGCTCCTCGCGCGGCTCGCGCGCCGCTGACGCCCGCACCACGCACGGCCCGCCCCGGCGGTGCCGAGTCGGGCCGTGCGTGGGGTGGACGACGGTGCGCAGACGTCAGCGGACGGGGGCGGGCCCGTCCACGTAGATCGCCTCGACGTCGGCCGCGAAGTCCTTGAGCACCTCGCTGCGCTTCACCTTGAGCGACGGCGTGAGGTAGCCGTTCTCGACCGTGAAGTCGGTGGTGAGCACGGTGAACTTGCGGATGGACTCCGCTCGCGACACGGCCTGGTTGGCGCGCGTCACGGCGGCGTCGAGGGCGGCGAGGACGTCGGGGTCCTTGGCCGCGTCCTCGATCGACATCGGCTCCTTGCCGTGCATGCTCGCCCAGCCCGGCAGCCCCTCGGGGTCGAGCGTGACGAGCGCGCCGATGAACGGCTTCTGGTCGCCGACGACGACGCACTGGGAGACCAGAGCGTGGGCGCGGATGCGGTCCTCGAGGACGGCGGGGGCGACGTTCTTGCCGCCCGCGGTCACGATGATCTCCTTCTTGCGGCCCGTGATGCGCAGGAACCCATCCTCGTCGAGCGAGCCGAGGTCGCCCGTGCGGAACCAGCCGTCGACGAACGCGTCCGCCGTGGCCTGCTCGTTGTTGTGGTAGCCGCGGAAGATGTGGTCGCCCTGGAGCAGGATCTCGCCGTCCTCGGCGATGCGCGCCGCGCAGCCCGGGAGCTGCTCGCCGACGGTCCCGATCTTCGTGGTCGCGGGGCGGTTGACGCTCGTCGGCGCCGTCGACTCGGTGAGCCCGTAGCCCTCGAGGATGCGCACGCCGATGCCGCGGTAGAAGTGCCCCAGCCGCTCGCCGAGCGGCGCGCCGCCGGAGACCGCGTACTTGGCGCGGCCGCCGAGCGCGTGGCGGAGCTTCTTGAACACGAGCGCGTCGGCGACCTTGTGCTGGAGGCGCAGCCCGATGCCGGGGCCGGACGGCTCGTCGAGCGCGCGCGAGTAGGCGATCGCCGTGGCCGCGGCCCAGTGGAAGATCTTCAGCTTGCCGCCCGCGGCGGCCTTCTGCTCGGACGAGTTGTAGACCTTCTCGAACACGCGCGGCACCGAGAGGATGTACGTCGGCTTGAAGGTGCCGAGGTCGTCGAGCAGCGTCTTCGTGTCGGGCGTGTGCCCCAGCACCGTCCCGCCGGCGACGACCAGGACCCCGATGAACCGCGCGAACACGTGCGCAAGGGGCATGAACAGCAGCGTGCGACCGCCCGGCTCGCCGAACACCTCGGGCACCGCCTTCACGGCGTTGACCGTGAGCGAGTAGAAGTTCTGGTGCGTGAGCTCCGCACCCTTGGGGCGCCCGGTCGTGCCCGACGTGTAGATGATCGTGGCGACGTCGGCGAGGTTCGCCAGGCCGCGCCGACGCTCGATCTCGGCGTCCTCCACCGCGGCACCGTCGGCCGTGAGGGTCGCGATCGCGCCGGAGTCGATGGCGAGGACGTCGCCGAGCGCGGGGACCTGGTCGCGCACCTCGCCGACGGTCGCCGCGTGCGCCTCGGTCTCGACGACGAGCAGCCGGACGTCGGCGTCCGACAGGATCCACTGCACCTGCTCGGCGCTCGACGTCTCGTAGAGCGGCACCGGAACGGCGCCGGCCGCCCACGTGGCCCAGTCGAGGAGCGTCCACTCGTAGCGCGTGCGCGACATGATGCCCACGTGGTCGCCCGGCTGGATGCCGCGCGCCACGAGCCCCTTCGCCACGGCGACGACCTCGGCGTCGAACCCGCGGGCGCTGAGGGCCTGCCACGCACCGTCGGCGCCGACGCGGCGCTCGACCATCGGCGCCGCCGGGTCGGCCGCGACGCGGCTCGCGAGCAGGTCGTTGAGGTTCTTCGAGGGATCGACTTCGACGATCCGTGGGGCGCTGATCTCGTCCATTCTGGCTCCAGTGGCAGTAGTCGACGGTGGGAGAACCCTACCCAGTGGCGGTGTGTGCCCGGGACCTGTCGATGTCGGTAGGCTTCAGGTGCTGTGCGCTGCTTGCGCAACGTTTCGCGCGGGCGCGGAGTTCCGGCAGGGACGACCCGGGCGCGGGGTCGTGAGCCGTCGTCGTGCGTCGCCCGTGCGCGGGCAGCACCCGCAGCGTGAGGCTTCCAGCCAGCGGTTAGTCAGCGGTTACCGAGCGAGTGAGGACGGGACATGCACGCCATCGGTGTGGACATCGGCGGGACGAAGATCGCGGCCGGGGTCGTCGACGAGAAGGGCGAGATCCTCGTCCAGACGCGCCGCGACACCGAGCCTGACGACGTCGCGAGCATCGACCGTGCCATCGCCGACGTGTATGCCGAGCTGACCGCCGAGCACGAGGTCGGCGCGATGGGTCTCGCGGCGGCGGGCTTCGTCAGCCCCGACCGCACCTCGGTGCTCTTCGCGCCGAACATCGCGTGGCGCGAGTACCCGCTCGCGCGCAACGTGCGCGAGCTCATCGGGGACACCGACGTCTCGATCGTCGTCGAGAACGACGCGAACGCGGCGGGCTGGGCCGAGTTCCAGTTCGGTGTCGGCCGCGACGCGACGGACATGCTCATGCTGACGGTCGGGACGGGCCTGGGCGGTGCGATCGTGGTCGACCGCGAGCTCGTGCGCGGCAAGTGGGGCGTCGCGGCGGAGGTGGGGCACATGCGCGTCGTCCCGGGCGGGCACTACTGCGGCTGCGGCCACGAGGGCTGCTGGGAGCAGTACGCGTCCGGCCGCGCCCTGGTGCGCGACGGCCAGAACGCGCTCATCGCCCAGCCGGACCGCGCGACGCGCCTCCTGGAGATCTGCGGCGGCGACCCGGACAAGCTCAACGGTCCCCAGATCACCCAGGCCGCGCAGGAGGGCGACGACCTCGCGGTCGAGCTGCTCGCGACCCTCGGCCGCTGGATCGGCGAGGGCGCGGCCTCGGTGACGGCCCTGCTCGACCCGGAGCTCATCGTCATCGGCGGCGGAGTCGGCGCGGCCGGCGACCTGCTGCTCCAGCCCGTGCGCCGCGCGTTCGCCGACCAGCTCTCCGCGCGCGGACACCGTCCCGAGGCGCGCATCGAGCTCGCCGAGCACGGGAACGAGGCCGGCATCGTCGGCGCGGCGGACCTCGCCCGCCGCTGACCGGGCGCCGACGGACGGGCAGCACGACCGGGTACGGGCGGGGCCCGGGCGTCAGACGACGGCGCCCGGGCCCTCGTCGTCGTCGCCACGGCGGTGCGGCATGCGCCAGAGGAGGATCGCGAGCCCGGCGAGGAACGCCCCGCCGCCCACCTGCGCGACGATCACGGGGTACGGGCGCACCACGACGAGCACGACGAGCAGCAGGATCGGCACGCCGACGACGAGCGCCCAGGCCATGGTGAGGAGCGGGTCGCGGCCGAGGACGAGCGGCGGGTCCGGCGGCACGAAGTGGCTCTCGGCCTCCTCGAGGTCCTCGACCTCCGGCGTCGTCGGCCAGTCGCGGGGACCGCTGGTGCGGACCCAGGGCGCGACCGGCACGGACCCGAGCACGTCGCGGCCGTCGCGCGGCGCCGGCCCGTCCGTGCCGTCCCCGTCCTCGGGGCGGCGCGCGGCGTCGCGGTCGAGCTCGGACAGGTCGGCGAGCTCGGCCACGATGCCGGCCCACTGCGCGTCGACGTCGAGCGCCGGCTCGCGCGGCACGTCGTCCTGCCGGGCGCTCTCCTCGTCGGGCTCGGGTCGCTGCGGGTCCCGTGACGCGTCGTCGGGCGTGGGGTCAGGTGCGTCGTCGGGCTGCGGGGAGTCCGGCTGGGCGTTCGGTGCGGCCATAGGAATCACTCTAGAGTCGGATGCACGTCCCGCGCCGGGACCCCGCGAGGAGGAACGTTGTTCTACTGGTTCATGAAGCAGGTGATGGTCGGCCCGATCCTGCGGGTCCTGTACCGTCCCTGGACGCGGGGCGTCGAGCACGTGCCGGACGAGGGCGGTGCGATCCTCGCGAGCAACCACCTCGCGGTCATCGACTCCTTCATCCTGCCGCTCGTCCTCGACCGCAAGGTCCAGTTCCTCGGCAAGTCCGACTACTTCACGGGCACGGGGGTCAAGGGACGCCTGACGGCCGGGTTCATGCGCGGCGTCGGCACGATCCCCGTCGACCGGGCCGGCGGCAAAGCGAGCGAGGCCGCGCTCGAGACCGGGCTGCGCGTCCTGCGCGAGGGCGACCTGTTCGGCATCTACCCCGAGGGCACGCGCAGCCCCGACGGGCGGCTGTACCGCGGCAAGACGGGCGTCGCGCGCCTCGCGCTCGAGTCGGGTGCCCCCGTGGTCCCGGTCGCGATGGTCGGCACGAACATCGCCCAGCCGATCGGGAAGGTCATCCCCAAGCCCATGCGCATCGGGGTCGTCGTCGGCGAGCCCCTCGACTTCTCGCGCTACCGGGGCATGGAGAACGACCGCTTCATCCTGCGCGCCGTCGCGGACGAGATCCAGTACGCGATCATGCGGCTGTCGGGCCAGGAGTACGTCGACATCTACGCCGCGACGGCCAAGGCACGCCTCGCCGCGGGGCACACCGAGTCCGAGGAGGCGGGCGGGGCGCCCGGCGGCCGCCCGGCCCCCGACGTCCAGGTCCCGGAACCGCCGCCGGAGCCCGGCGCGACGTCAGTAGACTGAGCGACGGCCGGTCGCGCAGTGCTCGTGGTGCCCCTCGCGGGGCACGTGCCCGCCGCCGTCGCCGCCACCCCGCCGGACCGCGTCCGTCCGGCGCAGGATCCGTCCTACGAGAGGTTCTGAGTTCACATGTCGGTTCGTCGCGTCGCCCTCCTCACCGCGGGCGGTTTCGCCCCGTGCCTGTCCTCCGCCGTCGGGGGTCTCATCGAGCGGTACACGGAGCTCGACCCGGAGATCGAGATCATCGCCTACCAGTACGGCTACCACGGCCTGCTGACGGGCACGAAGATCGTCGTGGACGAGGAGGGCCGCAAGCAGGCCGGCATCCTGCACCGCTTCGGCGGGTCGCCGATCGGCAACTCGCGCGTCAAGCTGACGAACGCGGCCGACTGCGTCAAGCGCGGCCTGGTCCAGGAGGGTCAGGACCCGCTGCAGGTCGCGGCGGAGCAGCTCAAGACGGACGGCGTCGACGTCCTGCACACCATCGGTGGTGACGACACCAACACGACCGCGGCCGACCTGGCGGCGTACCTGCACGACAACGGCTACGAGCTCACCGTCGTGGGTCTGCCCAAGACGATCGACAACGACGTGATCCCGATCCGTCAGTCGCTCGGCGCCTGGACCGCGGCCGAGGAGGCGGCGGGCTTCGCCGCGAACGTCATCGGCGAGCACCGCTCGGGCCCGCGCATGCTCATCGTGCACGAGGTCATGGGCCGCCACTGCGGGTGGCTCACCGCCGCGTCCGCGGCCGAGTACCGCAAGTGGCTCGACGCGCAGGAGTGGGCCCCGGCCCTCGGCCTGTCACGGGAGCGCTGGGACGTCCACGCCGTCTTCCTGCCGGAGCTCGCGCTCGACATCGACGCCGAGGCCGAGCGCCTCAAGGCGATCATGGACGAGCAGGGCAATGTCAACATCTTCCTGTCCGAGGGCGCCGGCATGCACGAGATCGTCGCGCAGCTCGAGGCGGCCGGCGAGGAGGTCCAGCGCGACCCGTTCGGCCACGTCAAGCTGGACACCGTCAACCCGGGCCAGTGGTTCGCCAAGCAGTTCGCCGACAAGCTGGGCGCCGAGAAGGTCATGGTCCAGAAGTCCGGCTACTTCTCGCGTGCCGCGGCCGCGAACGCCGAGGACCTGCGCCTCATCAAGTCGATGACCGACCTCGCGGTCGAGTGCGCGCTGCGCGGCGAGTCGGGCGTCATCGGGCACGACGAGGAGAACGGCGACCGCCTGCGTGCGATCGAGTTCCCGCGCATCGCCGGCGGCAAGGCGTTCGACGTCACGCAGCAGTGGTTCGGCGAGCTGCTCGAGGGCATCGGCCAGCCGCTCGTCGCCGCGGCCCCCGCCGCGCACTGATCCGGGCAGCGGGATGACCACCACGAGCGAGCCGGGGACCGACGCCGGGCTCGACCACTTCCGCACGCTCGTCGCGCTCCAGCAGCCGACGTGGCCGGACGAGGCGGCGCTCGACGCCGTCCGGGACCGGCTGGCGGCCTCCGCGCCGCTCGTGGTGCCCGCCGCGGCCGACACGCTGCGCTCCCGCCTGGCCGCGGCCGGGCGGGGCGAGGCGTTCCTCCTGCAGGGGGGCGACTGCGCCGAGACGTTCGCCGAGGCGAACGCCGACCGGATCCGCAACAAGATCCGCACCATCCTCCAGATGGCGGTCATCCTCACGCACGGGGCGAGCATGCCCGTCGTGAAGATGGGCCGGATGGCCGGGCAGTACGCGAAGCCGCGCAGCTCCGACGCGGAGACGCGCGACGGCGTGACGCTGCCCGCGTACCGCGGCGACATGATCAACGGGCACGCGTTCACGCCCGAGGCGCGCGTGCCCGACCCCGAGCGCCTCGTCCAGGCGTACCAGATCTCGTCGGCGACCTGGAACGTCGTGCGGGCGTTCACGACCGGCGGGTTCGCCGACCTGCGCCAGGTCCACGAGTGGAACCGCGGCTTCATGCGCAACCCGGCGTACGCGCGCTACGAGCAGACGGCGTCGGAGATCGACCGCGCCATCCGTTTCATGGACGCGTGCGGCGCCGACTTCGACGCCCTGCGCACGGTCGAGTTCTTCGTCAGCCACGAGGCGCTCGTGCTGGACTACGAGCGCGCGCTCACGCGCCGCGACACGCGCACGGGCGACGCGTACGACACGTCGGCCCACTTCCTGTGGATCGGCGAGCGCACGCGCCAGCTCGACGGCGCGCACGTCGACTTCCTGTCGCGCGTCGCCAACCCGATCGGCGTCAAGCTCGGGCCGACCACGACGCCCGAGGTCGCGCTCGAGCTCGCGCGCCGGCTCAACCCGGACGACGTCGAGGGCCGTCTGACGTTCGTCACGCGCATGGGCGCGGGGAACGTGCGCGACGCGCTGCCGCCGCTCGTCGAGGCCGTCTCCCGCGCGGGCGTGCCCGTCACGTGGGTCACCGACCCGATGCACGGGAACACCATCACGTCCGCGAGCGGGTACAAGACGCGCCGCTTCGACGACGTGCTCGACGAGGTCCGCGGGTTCTTCGAGGTGCACCGCGCGGCGGGCACCGTCCCGGGCGGCCTGCACGTCGAGCTCACGGGCGACGACGTGACCGAGGTGCTCGGGGGCAGCGAGGAGATCGACGACGCCGGCCTGGCCCTGCGCTACGAGACTCTCGTCGACCCGCGCCTCAACCACCAGCAGTCGCTGGAGATGGCGTTCCAGGTCGCGGAGATGCTCCGCCGCTGAAGGGCACGGCGTTCCCGCCACATGCTCGGGTGTCGGTGTCAGAAGACGTTGATGACGATCGTCGAGCCCTTCGGGGCGGTGCGGCCGTCGCCGCCCGGGGGGTCCTGGGCGTAGACGATGTTGAGCGGGCTGATGCCCTGCGGGTGCCGGACCTCGACCGTGAACCCCGCGTCGGTGAGCGCCTTCTCGGCGGCCTTGACGTTCATCGAGTAGGTGTTGGGCACCTCGACGAGCGGGGGACCGAGCGACACCACGACGTTCACCGTGTCCGTCCGGTGCGCGTCGGTACCCTGCTCGGGGTCCTGGCGGATGACGAGGCCCGCGGCGACGGACTCGGAGTACTCCTCGGTCACCGCGGCGACGAGGCCCTGGTCCTCCAGCGCCTGGACCGCGGTGTCCTTCGGGGAGCCCGTGACCTGCGGGACGACGACGGGCGCCGGGCCGGAGGAGACCGTGAGCACGACGGGGACGTCGTGCCGGATCGTGGCGCCCTCCTCGATCGGGTTGCCGTCGGCGTCCGTGACGGCCATGACCTGGCCCGCGGGGATCTCGTCGTGCGCCTGCGCGACGGGCTCGCCGACCGTCAGGTCGGCGCCCTCGAGCGCGGACGTGGCCTCCACCTGCGTGGCGCCCACGAGACCGGTCGGCACCGTGAGCATCCGCACGCCCTGCGAGACGACGAGCTGGACGCTCCCGTCCTTGCGCACCGGCTCGCCGGACGGAGGGTCGGTCTCGACGACGGCCCCCTCGGGCACGGCGTCGTCGTAGCGCTCCTCCACCGTGTGGTCGAGGCCCGCGCCGTCGAGGATCGCTGCGGCCTCGGCCCGGGACACCTCGACGAGGCCGTCCGGGACCTGCGTGTACGCGCCCGGCCCGGACGAGAACCACCAGGCCGCGCCGCCGCCTACCCCGGCCAGGACCAGCAGGACGACGAGCGACCACACGACCGCCCGGCCCCGCCCGCGGCGTCGGGCCGTGACCGGGGGAGCAGGAGGTGGCGGCGGGCCAGGCCGCGTGGTCGGGGCGACGACGTGCCCCACGGCGAGCGGCTCCGTGAGGCCGGCGGCCTCGCGGTCCTGCAGGCTGAGCGCGGCGAGGGGTGCGGTCGCCGCGGAACGGTGCATCGCCGTCGGGCCGGGCGCGGCGCCCTCCGACGGGGGGCCGTCAGAGGCCTCGGGTGGGTCGACGCGCCGCTCGAGGTCGGCAGGGTCGAGCGCCCCGCGGACCGAGCGCACGAGCGCGAGCGCGGCGCCCGCGTCGGCCGGGCGGTCGGCGGGATCGCGCGCGGCGAGCGCGCACAGCAGGTCGTCGACCTCCGGCGGGATCCACGGGGCGACGTCCGAGGGCGGCGGCACGTCGTTGTTGACGTGCTGGAAGGCGACCTGGATGGGAGTCGTGCCGGTGTGCGGGACCGTGCCCAGCAGCATCTCGTAGGCGAGGATCCCCACGGCGTAGACGTCGGTCCGCGCGTCGCAGGAGCCCGTCGCGATGAGCTCGGGGGAGAGGTAGGCGACAGTCCCGAGGATGGTGCCGGTCGTCGTCGCCGTGACCTCGTTGACCGCGCGCGCGAGCCCGAAGTCGGTGACCTTGAGCCGACCCTCGGTGTCGACGAGCACGTTCTCCGGCTTGATGTCGCGGTGCACGAGCCCGGCGCGGTGGGCGGCGGCGAGCGCGTCGAGGACGTCCTCGAGCACGTCGAGCGTGCGGCCGAGCGAGAGCGTGCGCTCCGTGAGCATCGCGCGGCGCAGGTTCGAGCCCGCCACGTACTCCATCGTGAGGTAGCTCGTGTCGCCGTCGAGCCCCTGGTCGTACACGGCGACGAGGCCGGGGTGCGTGAGGCGGGCCGCCGCGCGCGCCTCGCGACGGAAGCGTGAGACGAAGTCCGCGCCGGAGGCGCCCTCGGCGAGGTGGGCGTGCATGACCTTGAGCGCGACCTCGCGCTCGAGCCTCCGGTCGACGGCCAGGTACACCGTCGCCATGCCGCCTCGCGCGATGCGCGAGACGACCTCGTACCGCCCGTCGACCAGGCGGCCGACGAGGGGATCGGTCGTCACGGTGGCCACGGGGAGAGTCTAGGTGGCCGGGCGTCGCGATCCGGTGAGCCCGGCGCGCACGGCGTGGGAGTCGTGTGGAGGCACGCCGTAGGCTTGCCCGGTGACCGACCGCGACCCCAGCCCCCGCCCGACCCTCGACGACCTGGTCGGCGAGTGGCTGACCCTCCCCGACGTCGCCGAGGCGCTCGGCACCGACGTCGGCAAGGTGCGCCGCATCGTGCAGGAGCGCCGCGTCGTCGGCGTGAAGCGCGGCGAGCGCACGACGTTCCAGATCCCGGCCCGCTTCCTCGTGCCGCTGCACCTCGTCGACCCGGCGAACGCCGGCCGCCCGGACGAGAGCGGCCGCGTGGGCGTCCTGTCGAGCCTGCAGGGCACGATCGTCGTGCTCACCGACGTCGGCTTCGACGACGCCGAGATCCTCGAGTGGCTGTTCGCGCCGCACGCCGAGCTGGGCGAGGCCCCGTTCGACACGCTCCTGAGCGGCCACAAGGCGCGCGTGCGCCGCGTCGCGCAGTCCGAGCTCTGACCCGGACCCGAGACGGCCGCGTCAGGCGGTGCGCTCGACGGCGGCCCGCGCGAGCAGCCCGAGCATCGCGGCCCCGGGCTCCGCGAGCCCGGCACCCGCGAGGGCCGAGGACGCGCGCTCGGTGAGCTCGGCGATGAGGGACTCCACGGCGTCGCGCGCTCCCGTCTCGACGAGCACGGCGCGCAGGTCCTCGACCGTGCGCGTGTCGAGGTCCGGGTCGCCCAGGTGCGTGAGCAGGAGGTCGCGCTGCGCGGGTGTCGCCGCGGCGAGCGCACGCACGACGAGCACCGTGCGCTTGCCCTCGCGCAGGTCGTCGCCCGCGGGCTTGCCCGTCACGCGCGCGTCACCGAACACGCCGAGCACGTCGTCGCGGAGCTGGAACGCCTCGCCCACGGGCAGCCCGAACGCGCTCGTCGCGGCGATCGCAGCGTCGTCGGCCCCGGCGAGCGCCGCGCCGAGCGCGATGGGGTGCTCGACGCTGTAGCGCGCGGACTTCGACCGGATCACGGCCCGCGCGCGCTCCTCGTCGGTCGCGGGGTCGTCGCCCCACGGCAGCACCTGCGCCTGCACGTCGAGGTACTGGCCCACGATCACCTCGGTCTGCATGCGGCCGAAGACGACGCGTGACCGCGTCGCGACGTCCGCGGGGAGGGCGTCGAGGGCGTCGCCCAGCTCGCGGTGGCTCGCGATGAGCGCGAGGTCGCCGAGCAGGATCGCCGTGTTCTCGCCGTAGCGGTCGGCGTCGCCCGACCAGCCGAGGTCGCGGTGCCGCGCCCCGAACGCGCGGTGCGCCGTCGGGTGCCCGCGCCGCGTGTCGGAGGCGTCCATGACGTCGTCGTGGAAGAGCGCCGCGGCCTGGAACAGCTCGAGCGCCGCGCCCGCGCGGAGCACGACGTCGCGGTGCGGGCCGTCCGGGTCGCCGCCGTGCGCGCGCCAGGACCAGTAGCAGAAGGCGGCGCGCAGGCGCTTGCCTCCGGCGAGCAGCTCGTCCGTCGCGTCGGCGAGCGGGTCGGCGTCGGGGTGCGTGGAGGAGAGCTCGTCGCGCAGCGCCGCGGTCGAGACGTGCAGGGCCTCGTCGACGCCGGCGCGCACGCCCTCCCGGTCGACGAGCGTGCTCGGGCTCGGGTCGGCGACGCCCGAGGGCGTCCCCGGGCCAGGAGGCGGGGGCGTGGTCGGCAGCGACGGGTTCGGCACGGGGGCAGCCTATGCGGTACGGCACCGCGGAGGCGTCGTCCCACGGTCGGACCCGTCAGCCGGCCGCGACCTGCCCGCTGATCGTCACCAGGCGCTCGGTCTCGTCGTCGAACACGCCGACGGCCAGCGACTCGGTGGGGGACTCGGGGGCGGGCGTCCGGACGAACGTCGTGAGGGAGGTGAGCGCGCTCGGGACGCTCGAGGGCGACACCGCGAACCCGGCCGCGCCGAGCGCGTCGGTGTAGTAGGCGGTGAGGGCGTCGACGGGCTCGTCCGAGCGCAGGTTGAGGGTGACGTCGACCAGCGTGCCGTCGTCCGACGGCCGGGCCGAGCTCGCGAGCACCTGGGCGCCCGGGGGGACCGTGACGAGCTGCGCCGGGAAGCCCTCCACGAGGTCGCCGACCGCCGAGGCCGCGTCGTAGTCGGGCAGCGGCGTCCCCGGGGCGCCGGACGCGTCCTGGGCGGGGGGCTCCTGCGCGTCGCGGGGTCCGGCGGCGCCCAGGACGTCGTCCGGGCCGGCCTGGCAGCCCGCGAGCGTCGTGCCGAGCAGCGCCACGACGAGGACGACGGCGGCCCGACGGGCGGACAGGGCCGCTCGCCGCGCGCGGGCTCGGGTTCGTGGTGGCACGCGCACACCGTAGTCATCGGGGCGCTCGCGGGCCACCACCGGCCCCAGAGGTGAACCACAGGGGCGTCCCGTTCCGGCGCCGGACTCGGCGTGTCCACAGGCACCCGACCGCTCTCCCCGCGAGACCGCGGGACGGGCTGGGATGGGCTCATGACCACCCTGATCCGGGCCCAGGGCCCGCGCGAGCTCCTCTCCTACGTCCCCTACCGGCTCGGCTACCGGCCGCACGACAGCGTCGTCCTCGTCGGGCTGCGACCGCCGCGCGGGCGGGTCGGCCTCGTCGTCCGTGTCGACGTGGCGGACGTCGCCGACCTCGAGCACGGTCCCCAGCTCGCGCGCTCCGTGGTCGGGCACCTCGCCGCCGACGGCGCGCAGCGGGTCGTCCTCGTCGTCTACACGGACGCGCCGCTGCGGTCCGGCGGCGTGGAGGCCTCCGTCGCGAGGGCGGCCGTCGAGCACTGCCGGGAGGCCGTCGAGCCGCACCACGGTCCGGTGGACGTCTGGGTCGTGGCGTCGAGCGGCTGGTACGCGCTCGACTGCGCCGAGGACGAGTGCTGCCCACCGGGCGGGCGCCCCCTGCGCGAGCTCGAGTCGAGCGAGGTGGGCGCCCACATGGTCCTCGCCGGGGCGGCGCTCGCGGACTCGCGGGAGGAGGCGCTGCGGATCCCGCGCGCGGGCGCCGACGGGCGGCGGCGTGCGGCGCGCGCCGCACGGCGGGTGCGGGACCGCGCCCGCGCGGGCGGTCCTCTCGACACCTGGGCGGATCCGGACGCCACCGCCGTGGGTCGCCGCGTCGAGAGCCTGGCCGAGTGGCGCGCGGCGGTCGCCCGCGCGGCGGTGCACGAGCGTGAGCGCGCGGCGGGCGAGGGCCCGGGCGCGGGGAACGCGGCGGGGCTGCCTCCCGCCACGGTCCTCGGCCGGCTCGCGGCCGGGCTCGAGGCGGTCCCGGTGCGCGACGCCGTGCTCGTCTCGCTCGTGCCCGGGACGGGTGACCTCGCCGACCGCACGGTCCGTGGCGGGGACGTCGACGCCGGGACGGCGCACGCGATCGCGTCGATCGTCGACCCGGCGGCCGGGCTGGCGCCCGACCCGGCCGTCACGGGGCCGGCCCGCTCCGTGCTCGAGGCGGTCGTGGCCCACGCGCCGCGCGGGAGCACCGCCCCGGCGCTCACGCTCCTCGCGCTCCTCGCCTGGTGGCACGGTGACGGTGGGCGGGCGGGGCGCCGGCTCGACGAGGCGCTCGCGGAGGACCCGACGTACCGGCTCGCCCTCCTGCTGTCGAGCGCGCTCGACGCCGGGGTGCCGCCCGGCTGGATCCGCGCCGACGTGTGAGCCGCGGGGCGCGGGTTCGGGTAGGTTCGACCGCAACACGACCGGCGGTCGCCGCCAGCGGCAGGCCGCGCCCACGAGCCGTTCCCGGAGGACACATGAGCGTCGTCGTCGCGCACCTGAGCACGCCCGAGGGTCGCGAGGCTCTCGACAGCGCGGCCACCGAGGCGGTCCGGCGCGGTACCGAGCTCGTGGTCGTGGTCACGGAGGGCTCGACAGCGACGCCCGAGCTCGCCGCCGCGCACGAGGACGACCTGCTCCGGGTCGAGGAGCGGCTCGCGGGCACGGGGACGACGCTGCGGCGCGAGCAGGGGACGTCCGACCTCGCCGACGACCTCGTGAGCGCGGCCGAGCGCGCCTCGGCGGACCTCATCGTCATCGGCCTGCGGCGCCGCAGCCCGGTCGGCAAGCTCATCCTCGGGTCGAACGCGCAGCGCATCCTGCTCGACGCGCCCTGCCCGGTCCTGGCCGTCAAGCCCGAGCGCCCCGCGGGGGCGTGAGCAGGGAATCTTCGCGGGTGCCCGGCCGTTGTACAGGCCAGGACCCGGGTGTCGGACGTCGCCGAGACGTGGTGGGCGGGGCCGCCGAGCGGCGGTCAGGTCCGAGCTCACCCCGTGTCGCGGCGTCCGGTGCACGGATCGCCGGTACAATATAGGTATCCGCTAGAGCCCGACGACTCACCGTGAGAGTCCACGAGAAGCCCGAACTTCACGGTTCACGTCCCCGCTCCGGCGGCCCTACCGCCCCCCATGATTGCCGAAAGGTCGGTTTGTGGCGCCCTCAACCCCGATTTCCGCACTCCCGCGAGAGTTCGAGCACCCCGCCCTGCAGGAGCTCCTGCGGCGCGGCAGCGCGAACGGTCGCGTCGACGCCGAGAGCTTCCGCACCGCGTGCGAGCAGGCCGCCGTCAACGACGCCAAGCGGCTGAAGGCGGTCTTCCGCGCGCTCGCGGGCGCCGGCGTCGAGGTCGACATCCCGACCACGACGAAGGTCGCCGCCGCGGCGTCGCCGCGCAGCACCACGACGGCGCGCACCAAGACCGCCGCGACGAAGTCGACGTCGTCGACGACGCGGCGCACGACGGCCGCCACCACGGCCGCCGAGGGTGACGCGGCCGAGGCCGCGCCGTCCGGCGGCCCGGCGAAGCCCGCCCGCAAGACCGCCGCCAAGGCTCCGGCCAAGGCGAAGGCGACGCCCGCCCGCGCCAAGAAGAAGGACGACGGCGAGGACGACGCCGAGGTCGAGGACCTCGAGATCGACGTGACCGAGGACGAGGAGGCCGCGGACTCGGGCGCGAAGAAGCCCGCCGCGGGTGCCGCGTCCGAGGAGCCCGAGGAGACGGGCTTCGTCGTGTCGGACGCCGACGAGGACGACGCGCCGGTCCAGCAGGTCGTGACCGCGGGTGCGACCGCGGACCCGGTCAAGGACTACCTCAAGCAGATCGGCAAGGTCGCGCTGCTGAACGCGGAGCAGGAGGTCGAGCTCGCCAAGCGGATCGAGGCCGGCCTGTTCGCGGAGGAGAAGCTCGCGGCCGAGGGCGACGACCTGGACCGCAAGCTCAAGCGCGAGCTGCAGTGGATCGCGCACGACGGCAAGCGGGCGAAGAACCACCTGCTCGAGGCGAACCTGCGTCTCGTGGTGTCGCTGGCCAAGCGGTACACGGGCCGCGGGATGCTGTTCCTGGACCTGATCCAGGAGGGGAACCTCGGCCTGATCCGTGCGGTCGAGAAGTTCGACTACACCAAGGGCTACAAGTTCTCGACGTACGCGACGTGGTGGATCCGCCAGGCGATCACGCGCGCGATGGCGGACCAGGCGCGCACCATCCGCATCCCGGTGCACATGGTCGAGGTCATCAACAAGCTCGCGCGCGTGCAGCGTCAGATGCTGCAGGACCTGGGCCGCGAGCCCACGCCCGAGGAGCTCGCCAAGGAGCTCGACATGACCCCCGAGAAGGTCGTCGAGGTCCAGAAGTACGGCCGCGAGCCCATCTCGCTGCACACGCCCCTCGGCGAGGACGGCGACAGCGAGTTCGGCGACCTCATCGAGGACTCCGAGGCGATCGTCCCGGCCGACGCGGTGAGCTTCACGCTCCTGCAGGAGCAGCTCCACCAGGTGCTCGACACCCTCAGCGAGCGCGAGGCGGGCGTCGTCTCGATGCGGTTCGGCCTGTCCGACGGGCAGCCCAAGACGCTCGACGAGATCGGCAAGGTCTACGGCGTGACGCGCGAGCGCATCCGCCAGATCGAGTCGAAGACGATGTCGAAGCTGCGGCACCCGAGCCGCTCGCAGGTCCTGCGCGACTACCTCGACTGACGCCCCGCCGTCGGGCGTCCGGCCGGCTGCGGCCGGTCGGCCCGACGGCGAGCAGCGTCGCGACGCACGAAGGCCCCGAGGAGATCTCCTCGGGGCCTTCGTCGTGTCGTCGGCCGTCGGGCCGCGGGACCGGGCGGTGGAGCCGGTCCTCGGGGCCCGCCGCTCCGGCGCGGGTGCGCGCGGCGCGTCAGCGCGCGCCGTGCTCCGCGAGCAGCTTGTCGGTCTCGTCCTGGATGGACGTCGCGAGGTCGGTGTAGGCGTCCGCGTGCGCCCGCGCGTGGTGGCCGCAGAACAGCAGCTCACCGCTCGGCAGGACCACGCGGACGTACGCCTGGGCCCCGCAGCGGTCGCAGCGGTCGGCCGCGGTCAGCGGTTCGGTGGTGGTCGTCGTAGCAGTCACATGAACATCAAACCATCCGCCCCTGAGGATTCGTCCCCCGCGGGTGCCGGGTTCGCTACCCGCGAAGCGCCGCGGGCCTGCGCCGGGTCCGTGCCGGGTCCGCGTGGAGGCGGCCCCGGGGCCCGGCGGGGGAGCGCAACGGTGTGGGCGCGCTCGTCTAGGCTTGCCGCCGTGACGACCACCTCCGCTGAGTCCAGCTACACCGCTCGGCACCTTTCCGTGCTCGAGGGTCTCGAGGCCGTGCGCAAGCGCCCGGGCATGTACATCGGGACGACCGACTCGCGCGGTCTCATGCACTGCCTGTGGGAGATCATCGACAACTCGGTCGACGAGGCGCTCGCCGGGAACTGCTCCAAGATCCTCGTCGTGCTGCACGCCGACTCGTCCGTGACGGTCGAGGACGACGGCCGCGGCATCCCCGTCGACATCGAGCCCAAGACCGGCCTGTCCGGCGTCGAGGTCGTCTTCACCAAGCTGCACGCGGGCGGCAAGTTCGGCGGCGGCTCGTACACGGCGTCGGGCGGCCTGCACGGCGTCGGGGCGTCCGTCGTCAACGCGCTCTCGTCGCGCCTGGACGTCGAGGTCGACCGCGGCAGCAAGACGTACCGGATGACCTTCCACCGCGGCGAGCCCGGGGTCTTCGCCGACCCGAAGAGCGGCCCGACGCCGGACGCCCCGTTCGAGCCGTTCGTCTCCGGCTCGGAGCTCGCCGTCGTCGGGAAGACGAAGCGCGGTGTCACCGGCACGCGCGTGCGCTACTGGGCGGACCGCCAGATCTTCCTCAAGACCGCCGTCTTCTCCTACGACGAGCTCGTCACGCGCGTGCGCCAGACGACGTTCCTCGTCCCCGGGCTCGAGATCACCGTGCGCGACGAGCGCGGCGTGCCGGGGACGCCCGGAGAGGCGGGGCCGCACGAGGAGACCTTCGTGCACACCGGCGGGTCGGTCGACTTCGTCGACTTCCTCGCGCCGGACACGCCCGTCACGGCGACGTGGCACCTCACCGGCTCGGGGTCGTTCACCGAGACGGTCCCGGTGCTCGACGACCGCGGGCACATGACCCCGCAGGCCGTGCAGCGCGACTGCGAGGTCGACGTCGCGCTCCGCTGGGGCACGGGGTACGAGACCGAGGTCCGGAGCTTCGTCAACATCATCGCCACGCCCAAGGGTGGTTCCCACCTCGGCGGCTTCGAGCAGGGCCTGCTCAAGGTGCTGCGCAAGTCCGTCGAGACGAACGCGCGCCGCCTCAAGGTCTCGACGAAGGACGCGTCCGAGCGCATCGAGAAGGACGACGTCCTCGCGGGCCTGACCGCCGTCGTCACCGTGCGCCTGGCCGAGCCGCAGTTCGAGGGCCAGACCAAGGAGGTCCTCGGGACGGCACCGGTCCGCGCGATCGTCTCGCGCGTCGTCGAGAAGGAGCTGAACGCGCTCCTCACCTCGACCAAGCGCGACGAGAAGACGCAGGCCGCGCTGCTGCTCGACAAGGTCGTGGCGGAGATGCGCGCGCGCATCACCGCGCGCAAGCAGAAGGAGATCTCGCGGCGCAAGAACGCGCTCGAGACGTCCTCCCTGCCGGCCAAGCTCGTCGACTGCCGCAGCGACGACGTCGAGCGCAGCGAGCTGTTCATCGTCGAGGGCGACAGCGCGCTCGGCACCGCGCGCCTCGCGCGCAGCTCCGACTTCCAGGCCCTCCTGCCCATCCGCGGCAAGATCCTCAACGTCCAGAAGGCGTCCGTGAGCGACATGCTCCGCAACGCGGAGTGCACCGCGATCATCCAGGTGCTCGGCGCGGGGTCCGGGCGGTCGTTCGACCTCGAGGCCGCGCGCTACGGGAAGATCGTGCTCATGACGGACGCCGACGTCGACGGCGCCCACATCCGCACGCTCCTGCTCACCCTCTTCTACCGGTACATGAAGCCGCTCGTGGAGGCGGGCCGCGTGTTCGCGGCCGTGCCACCGCTGCACCGGATCGAGGTCATCGGCGCGGGCCGCCGCAAGAACGAGTACATCTACACGTACTCCGAGGCCGAGCTCGCCGCGACCCTCAAGAAGCTCGACAAGGCCGGGCGCCGCTACAAGGACGACATCCAGCGGTACAAGGGCCTCGGAGAGATGGACGCCGACCAGCTCGCCGAGACGACGATGGACCCGCGCCACCGCACGCTGCGCCGCGTCACCGCCGAGCACGCCGAGGCGGCGGAGCGCGTGTTCGAGCTGCTCATGGGCAGCGACGTCGCGCCGCGCAAGGAGTTCATCGTCGCCGGCGCCGCCGAGCTGGACCACGCACGCATCGACGTCTGACGGTGACCACCGGCCAGGACGCCCGCCGGCCCGACGAGGCCGACGTCGCGCGCCGCCTGCGTCGCGTCGTCCTGGTCGTCGCGGCGCTCAACCTCGCGTACTTCGTCGTCGAGCTGACCGTCGCGCTCGCGGCGGGGTCGGTGTCGCTGCTCGCCGACAGCGTGGACTTCCTCGAGGACACGGCGATCAACCTGCTCATCGCTGTCGCGCTGGGCTTCCCGCTCGCGCGGCGTGCGGTCCTGGGCAAGGTCATGGCGCTGCTCCTCCTCGGCCCGGCGCTCTTCGCGGCCTGGGAGGCGGTGCAGCGCTTCGGCGACCCGACGGCGCCCCAGGTCGTGCCGCTCGTCCTCGCCTCGCTCGGGGCGATCGTCGTCAACGGTGCGTGCGCGTGGCTCCTGGTGCGGGTGCGGTACCACGGCGGGTCGCTCAGCCGGGCCGCGTTCCTCTCGGCGCGCAACGACGTCCTCGTGAACGTCGCCGTCATCGCGATGGGGCTCGTGACCGCGTGGACCGGGTCCGGCTGGCCGGACCTCGTGCTCGGGTGCGGGATCATCCTCCTCGCCTTCCACTCCGCCTACGAGGTCTGGGAGGTCAGCGAGGAGGAGCGGCTGGCCGCCAAGGCCGTCGCGGGGGAGAAGATCGGGTGACCGTGCATCGTCCGACTGGCGGGCGCCCGGGCGCGCGTCGGCGCGCGCTCCGTACGCTGGGGTCGTGACCCTCCGAACGCTCCGCGACGCCTCCGCGCGCCCGCTCACCGCACTGACCGCCGCCCTGCTCACCGCGGGCCTGCTGGCCGGGTGCTCGTCCACCGACGAGCCCGCGACCGACGCCACGACGTCGACCGCGAGCGAGGAGACGAGCGCGCCCGCCGACGACGCGACGGACGAGGCGACCGACGACGAGTCGGGCGACGCCGAGGACGCGCCCGAGCTCTCCTACGACGGACGCACCGGCGCGTCCGCGCTCGACCTGCTGCTCGAGGCTGACCCGTCCGCCCAGGTGACCGGCGAGGGCGAGAACGCGTTCGTCACGGCGATCGACGGCGTCGTGGCAGACCCGGACAGCGAGTTCTGGGCGCTATACGTCAACGGCGAGATGGCTACCGTGGGAGCAGGTTCCCTCGAGACGAAGGACGGGGACGAGATCACGTGGAAGCTCGAGACGTTCACCTCGTGACGGGTTCGCAGGCCTCCCTGGTGTCCCGCTGGTGGCGCCCGGCGCTCGTCGTGGCGCTCGCGGCGCTGGCCGTGGTCTGGCGCCTCGTGCGCGCCGACCTGGGCGCTCCCGCGAACCTCGAGCTCGTCACGGCGGCCACGTTCGCGGCGACGCTCCTGCTGCGCTCGCGCTGGGCGTTCGTCGTGCCGCTGGCCGTGACGGTCGTGTCCGACGTCGTCCTCGGCAACACCGCGATCGCGCTCTTCACGTGGAGCGCCTGGCTCGTCGTCGGGCTGGGCTCGCTGCTCGCGCGGAACACGACCGGATGGCGCCGCGTGGGCGCGGGCGCCGCGTTCGGCGTCGCAGGCTCGCTGTGGTTCTTCGTGTGGACCAACTTCGGCGTCTGGTTCCAGGGTCGCGGCGTCTGGTACCCGGCGGGCGTCGACGGGCTCGTCGCGAGCTACGTCGCGGGCCTGCCGTTCCTGCGCACGATGCTGCTGGGCAATCTCGTGCTCGTGCCGCTCGTCGCGGCGGGCACGCTGCTCGTGGACCGGCTCGAGGCGTCGCACGGGATGGTTGCAGCCCGACCCGCCTGACCCGCGCGGTAGCGTGGTCCGTGCCGGACGGCCGCACGTGCTGAACCGGCGACCGGCTCGTTCGCGGCAGGAGGAGGACACCCATGGCGGGACACCGGATCTTCGGGATGAGCTTCGCGAGCATCTACCCGCTCTACGTGACCAAGGTGGAGCGCAAGGGGCGGTCGACGGACGAGCTCGACCAGGTCATCGGCTGGCTGACCGGCTACGACGACGCCGGCCTGGCGCAGGCGATCGCGGACGACATCACGCTCGAGGAGTTCTTCGACCGGGCACCGGCGATGAACCCGAACGCCTCGCTCATCACCGGGGTGATCTGCGGCGTCCGGGTCGAGGACATCGACGACCCGCTCATGCAGAAGATCCGCTACCTCGACAAGCTCGTCGACGAGGTAGCGCGCGGCAAGAAGATGACGTCGATCCTGCGTGGGGAGACCGCGGCCGCGTCGTAGCGGCCGGCGGGGTCTCAGCCGAGCTGCTCTGCGATCCCCACGATGACGCCACCCGGCCCGCGCAGGTAGCAGAGCCGGTAGACGTCCTCGTACTGGACGATCTCTCCCATCACCTCCCCGCCGTGAGGCCCGAGGCGCCGCACCGTGTCGTCGATGTCGTCGACCGCGAACATCACCCGGTGCAGGCCCAGCACGTTGGGCGGGGCGGTGCCCAGGCCGAGGTCGAGCGGCGCAGGCGCGTGGTACCGCGTGAGCTCGAGCCGCCCGTGGCCTCCGGGCACGCGCATCATCGCGATCTCCGAGCGCAGGCCGTCGAGCCCGATGACGCGCTCCGCCCACCGTCCCTCGATCGTCGTCCGGCCCTCGAGCTCCATGCCGAGCTCGGCGAAGAACGCGATGGCCGCGTCGAGGTCGTCGACCACGACGGCCACGTTGTCGAGCCGCTGGATCGCCATGTGCGGTGCCTCCTGGGTCTGGGGACGGTGTGGTCCGGTTCCAGGGTCACCCGTCCTGGTCGACGCCGCGCCCCGGCTCGCTCATGTCGCCCGTCCGCGGCGTGCCGTCGGCGAGGCCGTAGCGCAGGAGGACGGTGCCCGTCGGGCTGGGTGCCGGTGGTTCGAGGAGGGTGAGGTTGGTGGGGACGGCGCCGCCGTCGAACACCGACTTGCCCGTGCCGAGCACGATGGGGTGCACCCACAGGTCGAGGCGGTCGAACAGCCTCTCGTGCAGCAGCGTCTGCACCAGGTCGAGGCTGCCGACGACCTTGACGTGCTCGTGCCGGTCGCGCACCTCGCGTACCGCGGCCGGCAGGTCCGGGCCGAGCAGCGTCGACCCGGCCCACGACAGGTCGGGCGTGCCGCGCGACGCGACGTACTTGGGGATGCGGTTGAACAGGGCGGCGAAGTCGTCGTCCTGCCCGCCCTCCTGGAACGGCCAGTACGACGCGAAGATGTCGTACGTCCGCCGCCCGAGCAGCAGCGCGTCCGTGCCCTCGTACGCCGCGGCGATCTGCTCGCCCGCGACGTCGTCGAGCAGCGGCGCCTGCCATCCGCCGAACGCGAACCCGCCCTCCGGGTCCTCCTCCGGCCCGCCGGGCGCCTGCCCGACGAGGTCGAGGGTCGTGAACAGCTCGATCTCGATGGATCCCATGAGTCCGCTCCGTGGTGATCGCCTGGTTCTGTCGAGGAGTAGACCTCGCGCTCAGCGAGAAGTCATCGCGGAGGCGACCCGCGGTGCAGCAGCCCGTGCGAGCGGTCGGACGGCACCCGAGGCCGACGTGGCGTCACGCACCGGTCCGTGACGCGACGAGCGCACCGAGCCCGCCCGCCCACGCGTGCAGGTCGCGAGCCTGCGCGGCAGCGTCGTGCGTGTCGGAGGCCCACGGCTCCTTGAAGAAGAAGCCGAGCTCGGGCACCGGGCCCGCGAGCCCCGCGGCGTGCGCGAGAGCGAGGAGGCGGGCGAGGTCGAGCACGTAGGGCGCGGCGAGCATCGAGTCGAACGCGCTCCACGTCGTCTGCAGCGTCAGGCGGGTGCCGAGGAAGCCCTCGACGTGCACGTGGTCCCACGCGACCTTGAGGTCGCCGAGGTCGGGCACGTTGTCGATGTGCAGCGGGGTGACGTCGGAGCCGGTGAGGGCACGGAGTCCGCGCGACTTCGTCGCGAGCTTGCTGCGGACGTTCTGCGGGTCGGCCAGCGTGGCTCCGTCGCCACCACCGAGCAGGTTGGACCCGGCCCACGAGAGCACGCGCAGGCCGCGGGCAGCGAACGCAGGTGCCAGGACGGTCCGCAGCCAGGTCTGACCCGTCTTGCCGTCCTGGCCGGCGACCGGCAGGCCGGCCTGCGTGGCCAGCCGGGTCAGCGCCGGGATCGTCATGCCTGCGGATGGTGTGAAGGCGGCGTACGGCGTGCCCGCGAGCACGGCGGCGTACGCGGTCACGGACGACGGTGGCAGGACCGCCTGGGCGGGATCGGCGAGCGCCGTGAGCAGGGCGGCGACGTCGTCGTGCTCGGCCCGTGGCTCGACCGGCGGCTCCGTCGACGCCAGGTCGACGACCACGACCCGGGCCAGGGCGTGCCGGTCACGGAAGGCGACGATGTCCGCCGCGAGCCGTTCGGCCGCCTCGAGCTGGGAACCGTCGTGCCCACGCGGGTCGTAGCCGGGCCGGACCTCGGCGTCCGCGGCCTCCAGTCCGTTCAGTGCCGCGGACAGCAGGCGGGGAGCGATCATCCCGGCCTCGACCAAGGCCTCCGCCCGCTTGACCATCGGGCCGGGGGAGAGGTCGTGCCCACCGACGACGAGGTCGTCGAACCGGGGCAGCGGTACGGCGTCGAACTCCGGCTGCGCGGTCACGCACCCGGTCGGGGCCGCGTGACGTTGGGCCAGCACGGCCAGCCCGAGCGTCACCGTCGTCGCGACCGAACCACGGGCGCCCACGAGCCACAGCCCCGTCCGCTCCGTCGGTGCGGCGTGCCCGGGGCTCCCGGTGGACGGCGTGAGGTCGCGAGCAGCGCGATGGCGCATCGGCGCGCCCGGTGAGGTGAACGGCTGGGCAGTGGTCACGTCAGGATTCGACCTCGGCGCCCGGTGCGCGGGCAAGGAGTTGCCGTCGGTTGCCGAGTTGCCGTCAGTTGCCGCGCGGGTCGCGGCAACAGTGCGGTTCGGGGCTCAGGGGCAACAAGTGGCAACTCGTTGTTGCCGTCTCGGGGGCGACCTAGCGTCGGGGTCACGCGCACTGCGCAGCCACGGGACGCACGTCCTGAGCAGGCATTCCTCAACGGAGAGGCAGACTGATGGCACTCGCAACATCCCCTCGCGCCGGTAGACGCTGGAGCCGGCGAGCTCGGCTCGTCGCCGCCGCGACCGGAGCGCTCATGCTCCCGCTCATCTCGTCGGGCGCGTATGCGGCGACGGAGTCGGACGCGTGCACGTACGGCTACTCGGCGGACTCGAGCGTGTTCTTCGGAGACGGCGCTGCGGCATCCGGGGTCGCGAACGTCGATCGTGGCGACGGGTGCACGCTGATGGACGTCTTCATGGCGGAGGCGCCGTTCGCCAACCACGGCCAGTTCGTCAGCAGGATCGCACGCATCGCCACCGAGCAGGTACGCAACGGCGTCATCTCCGACGCCGAGCGTGCCGCGATCGTCTCGGCAGCGGCCGCGTCCGAGGTCGGGCGACCGCATCCCGTGACCGGGACACGCTCCGTCGACCTGAGCCGGGTCGGCCTCGTCGGCTACACCGTCCGTGCGACGATGCCGTCGGACGCCGAGGGGACCCTGGCGGCCCTGGCCGAGTGCGGCTTCCAGAACATGGAACCGTCTGGCGCCGTCGGCGGCTTCTACGGCTACACAGCCGCCCAGCTCGCGCCGCTCACCGAGTCCGCGGGCATCGCGGTGCCGTCGCTCGGTATCAGTCAGGCGAACCTCGAGAACGACATCGACGGCGTGATCGCGGAAGCGCGGGCCATCGGCGCCGAGTACGTGCGCATCTCCGGCTCGGGTCGGTGGACCCTCGCCGACTACTCCCGGACCGCGGCCGTGCTGAACGAGGCCGGCGCGCAGCTCAAGGAGGCCGGCATCACGGTCGCCTACCACAACCACGGTTTCGAGTTCCAGACCGAGGAGAACGGGGTGACCGGGTACGACGTCCTGGTCCGCGAGACCGACCCCGAGCTCGTGACCATGGAGCTCGACGTCTACTGGGCGGCCAGCGTCGGGGTCGACACGGTCGGCCTCTTCGAGACGTACCCCGGCCGGTTCGGGCTGCTCCACCTCAAGGACATCGCTCCTGACGGCTCCTTCGCCGACGTCGGGTCGGGCAGCATCGACTTCGCCGAGATCTTCGCGAACGCGTCCCTGGCCGGCGTCGAGTACTCGTTCACCGAGAACGACCAGCCACGCCCTGACGGCGTGACGTCGGCGTGCACGAGCCATGCGTACCTGAGCGACCTCCGGTACTGACCCGACCGCTGCCGGCCCGTTCCGTGGGCCGGCAGCGCGCATCCCGGCGCCGCACGGCGCCGGGGATCCATCACCAGAACCCACGACGAACGATGGGGCGGTCCGTCGGGGACCGACCCGTGACGAACGTGTGCCCTGCGCGATCGCCGCAGGTCGCGCCAGGGCACCTGACGACACAAGGGAGTGTTGATGATGTCTGCGAGACGCAGCAGAGCGTTGAGCGCGACGATCGGGGTGACCGTCGCGATCGGCGCGGTCGCTCTTGTCCCCGTCGCTCACGCGCACGAGGACGCGCACCCCTCCGCCGAGGTCGCGGAGGACGTCTTCGACAAGGTGCCACTGGTCACCGAGGGCCTCGCCGATCCGTTCGAGCTCGACGTCGCCGAGGACGGCCGCGTGGTCTACATCCAGCGGACGGGACAGGTGAAGGTGCTGGAGCAGGACACGCTCCGCCAGTTCACCGCGCTCGACCTCGACTACGGCCTCGACCTGCTCACGCAGTCCGACGGTCTGCTCGGCCTGACGCTCGACGGCGACTTCGCCGAGAACGGGTGGCTCTACCTCCTCTGGAGCGACCCGGACGTGGCGAAGATGAACTTGTCGAGGTTCACCATGGGGCCCGACAACAGGATCGACCGGGACTCCGAGAAGCGTCTCCTCGACTTCACGATCTGGCGCGGTGAAGGTCGCGCCAACTCGCACATGGCCGGCTCGCTCGCCATGGGTCCCGACGGGAACCTCTACGTCGCCACCGGTGACAACACCGACCCGTTCAACCAGCAGGGGTACACCCCGATCGACGAACGACCGGGCCGCCGCGCGTACGACGCCCAGGCGACCTCGGCGAACACGAACGACCTGCGCGGCAAGGTCCTCCGGATCACGCCGGAGGACGACGGGACGTACACCGTCCCCGAGGGGAACCTCTTCGCGCCCGGGACGGAGGGCACGAGACCGGAGATCTACGGCATGGGCTTCCGCAACCCGTTCCGCATCACCGTCGACCCGGCGACCAACGCCGTCCTGGTGGGCGACTACGGGCCTGACGCCCGGGTGGCGAACCCGCTGCGAGGGCCGGAGGGGCTGGTCGAGCTCGTCCGGATGACCGGGCCCGGGAACCACGGTTGGCCGTACTGCCACGGGGACAACCAGCCGTACGTCGACTACGACTACGCCACCGGGGTGTCCGGCGAGACGTTCGACTGCGCCCACCCGGTGAACGACTCGCCCAACAACTCCGGCCTGCGGGAGCTGCCGCCGACCCAGGAACCCCTGGTCTGGTACGGCTACGGGGTCTCGGAGCAGTTTCCCGAGCTCGACTCGGGAGGCGCTGCGCCGATGGCCGGTCCGGTCTACCGCTATGACGCCGAGCTCGACGTGAAGACGAAGTTCCCGGAGTCGTACGACGGGCGGTGGTTCGTCTCGGAGTACGCGCGGCACTACTACAAGGTGCTCTCGCTGGACGAGACGACGGGCGAGCTGCTCTCGATCGACCCGTTCCTGCCCGGCGAGAGGTTCGTCGCACCGTTCGAGGCGGAGTTCGGGCCCGACGGCTCGCTGTACGTCATCGACTTCGGGCGGGGCAGCGGGGCGGGGCGGGGCAGCACGAACACGGACGCCGGCATCTACCGCATCGACTACGCCGCCGACGGCCGACGCCCGGTGTCCCAGTTCACGTCCGACGTCGACTCCGGCACCGCGCCGCTGACCGTCGCGTTCGACGGCAGCGCGAGCGAGAGCCCGGACGGGCTCGACATCACCTACGAGTGGGACTTCGAGAACGACGGGACCGTCGACTCGACGGAACGTGACCCCGTCCACACCTATGAGGAGAACGGGCAGCACACCGCGCGCCTGACGGTCACCGACTCCGACGGTCTCAGCGGCGTCTCCGTCCAGAAGATCACGGTCGGGAACACGCGTCCCGAGGTCTCCTTCGCGCGGCCGCTCGCCGGCGGCTTCGCGGAGCTCGGCGACACGGTGCCGTACGCGGTCGACGTCGTGGACGCCGAGGACGGCTCGACGGCCGACGGGACGATCGACTGCAGCCTCGTCACGGTCGCGACCCAGCTGGGGCACGACGACCACGCGCATCCTCTCGACAACTACGAGGGATGCTCCGGCGAGGTCTTCCTCGACCCCGCCGACCACGGCGTGGGCCAGAACGTGTACGCGGTGCTGGGCGCCGGATACCAGGACCTCGGTGCACCGGGTGTTCCGGAGCTCGCTGCACAGGAGATCATCCGCCTGCAGGTCCGCGACAAGGAGGCCGAGTTCTTCAGCAGGGGATCCGGGGTCCAGATCGTCGACGACGACGCAGCCCGGGGTGGACGGTGGGTCGATGGTTTCGACGACGGCGACTGGATCGCCTTCGATCGTGTGGACCTGACGGGCATCTCGGGCCTGACCGTCGGAGCCGTGCGTGGCGCCGCCGAGACCACGCTCGAGGTGCGCACGGGCAGCCCGACCGGGCCCAAGCTGGGGCAGGTCAAGATCGCCCCGGCGACCGCACCGGGCCAGGTGGTGTCGCCCACCATCGAGATCGACGCCGAGGGCGGAGAGACGTCCCTGTACGTGGTCGCCTCCAGCAAGGGCAGGGCCGGCGCCGAGGCGGGCGTCGTGGCGCTCGACTGGCTGGTCTTCCACGGGCGCGGCGTCGCCGACGCGACGGCCCCGGTCGTCGAGGCGCAGGCGAGCCGCGGAGGCGGCCCCGCCGGCATCGCGGTCACGCTCAGCGGCTCCGCGGTCGCTCCGGAGGGTCGCACCATCGGGTCCTACGTCTGGGACTTCGGGGACGGGACGACGGCGGAGGGCGCCGAGGCGACCCACGTCTACACCCAGCCGGGCAGGTACACCGCCCGTCTGATCGCGACCGACAGCGCCGGTACCCGCGACTGGACGACGGTGGGGATCAACGTCGCGGCCACGTCGAAGTGACGCGGTAGCACCCACGGCCGGCCCGCTGGCACATCGCCGGCGGGCCGGTCGGCACGCGCCCGAGACCTCGTGGCGCGGTCAGACGCTGAAGTACTTCGCCTCGGGGTGGTGGAACACGAACGCGTCGGTCGACTGCTCCGGGTGGAGCTGGAGCTCCGCCGAGAGCTCGACCCCCACGCGCTCGGGGCGCAGGAGCTCGACGACCTTGGTGCGGTCCTCCATGTCCGGGCAGGCGGGGTAGCCGAGCGAGAAGCGCGCGCCGCGGTACTCGAGCTTGAACATGCCCTCGACCTCGGTCGGGTCCTCGTCGGCGAACCCGAGCTCGGCGCGCACCCGCGAGTGCCACATCTCGGCCAGCGCCTCGGTGAGCTGCACCGAGAGGCCGTGGAGCTCCATGTACTCGCGGTAGTGGTTCCCCGCGAAGAGCTTCGCGGTGTGCTCGTCGACGCTCGCACCCATGGTGACGAGCTGGACGGGCAGCACGTCGTAGCGGCCCGTCTCCTCGACCCACGACCGGGGCTTGACGAAGTCGGCGAGGCACAGGTGCCGGTCGCGGCGCTGGCGCGGGAAGGTGAAGCGCAGGCGCTCCTCGCCCAGAGGCCCGCCCGACCCGCCGTCCGGCGCCCCGATCCCGGCCAGCCCGGCACCGTGGTGCGCGACGACCACGTCGTCGCCCTCCGACCACACCGGGAAGTAGCCGTAGACGACCGACGGGTCCACGACGCCCTCGGTGCGGATCCGGTCGTACCACGCGTTGAGCCGCGGGCGGCCCTCGGTCTCGACGAGCTCCTCGTACGACGCGCCGTCGTCGCCACGCCCCGGCTTCAGACCCCACTGGCCCATGAACGTCGCGCGCTCGTCGAGGAACGCCGCGTACTCGGCGAGCTGGACGCCCTTGACGAGGCGCGTGCCCCAGAACGGGGGAGCGGGCACGGGGTTGTCGGCCGCGACGTCGGACCGCGCGGGCAGGTCCTCGACGGGCGTCTCGGTCACGGTGACCACCGCGTGCCGGCGCTTCTTGAGCGCGGGCAGCCCGACGGCGTCGGGCGACTCGCCGCGCGCCACGCGCACGAGGGGCTCCATGAGGCGCAGGCCCTCGAACGCGTCGCGCGCGTACCGGACGACCCCGGGGAACTGGCCCGCGAGGTCGTCCTCGACGTACGTGCGCGTGAGCGCCGCGCCGCCGAGCAGGACCGGCCAGCGGCCGGCGAGCCCGCGCGACGCGAGCTCCGCGAGGTTCTCCTTCATCACGACGGTCGACTTCACGAGCAGCCCCGACATGCCGATGACGTCGGCATCGTGCTCCTCGGCGGCCTCGATCATCGCGGAGATCGGCTGCTTGATGCCGATGTTGACGACCGTGTAGCCGTTGTTGGTGAGGATGATGTCGACGAGGTTCTTGCCGATGTCGTGCACGTCGCCCCGCACGGTCGCGAGCACGATCGTGCCCTTGGACCCGGTCGAGCCCTCGACCTTCTCCATGTGCGGCTCGAGGTAGGCGACCGCCGTCTTCATGACCTCGGCGGACTGCAGCACGAACGGGAGCTGCATCTCGCCGCGCCCGAACAGGTCGCCCACCACCTTCATGCCCTCGAGCAGGTGGTCGTTGACGATGTCGAGCGCCTTGAGACCGGACGCCATCGCGGTGTCGAGGTCCTCCTCGAGGCCCTTGCGCGCGCCGTCGACGATCCGCCGCTCGAGGCGCTCGCCGACGGGCAGCGCCGCGAGCTCCGCCGCGCGCTGGTCCTTGAGCGCCGCCGAGTCCACGCCCTCGAACAGCTCGAGCAGCCGGGCGAGCGGGTCGTGCACGAGGTTCCCCTCGTCGTCGTACCGCCGCCGGTCCCACACGAGGTCGAGCGCGGCCTCGCGCTGCTCGTCGGGGATCTGGGCGAGGGGGAGGATCTTCGCGGCGTGCACGATCGCGGAGTCCAGCCCGGCCTCGACGGCCTCGTGGAGGAACACGGAGTTGAGCACCGTGCGCGCCGCGGGGTTGAGCCCGAACGACACGTTCGAGACCCCGAGCGTGGTGTGGATGCCGGGGTAGCGGTGCGTGATCTCGCGGATCGCCTCGATCGTCTCGATCGCGTCGCGCCGCGTCTCCTCCTGGCCGGTGGCGATGGGGAACGTCAGGGCATCGACGATGATGTCGTCGACCCGCAGGCCCCAGTCGCGCGTCAGCGTCTCGACGAGCCGGGTCGCGATCGCGACCTTCGTCTCGGCGGTGCGCGCCTGGCCCTCCTCGTCGATCGTCAGCGCGACGACGGCCGCCCCGTGCTCGACGACGTGCGGCATGACCCGGGCGAAGCGCGACGTCGGGCCGTCGCCGTCCTCGAAGTTCACCGAGTTCACGACCGCGCGCCCGCCCACGAGCTCGAGGCCCGCCGCGATCACCTCGGGCTCGGTCGAGTCGATGACGAGCGGGAGCGTCGACGCGCTCGCGAGGCGCGAGACGACCTGCTTCACGTCCGCGACGCCGTCGCGCCCCACGTAGTCGATGCACACGTCGAGCAGGTGCGCGCCGTCGCGCGTCTGCGCCCGCGCGATCTCGACGCACTCGTCCCAGTTCTCCGCCAGCATCGCCTCGCGGAACGCCTTCGACCCGTTGGCGTTCGTGCGCTCGCCGATGGCGAGGAACGACGCGTCCTGGTGCAGGTCGGTGTGCGAGTACAGGCTCGCGACGCCGTTCTCCCGCTCCGGGTGGCGCTCGACGACGGGCCGCGTGCGCACCGCCTCGACGACGCGGCGCAGGTGCTCGGGCGTCGTGCCGCAGCAGCCGCCCACGAGGCCCAGGCCGAACTCGGTGACGAACTGCGTGTGCGCGGCCGCGAGCTCGTCCGGCGTCAGCGGGTACGTCGCCCCGTTCGGGCCGAGCACCGGCAGCCCCGCGTTGGGCATGCACGTCACGGGGATCTCCGCGTGCCGCGACAGGTGCCGCAGGTGCTCGCTCATCTCGGCCGGGCCTGTCGCGCAGTTGAGCCCGATCGCGTCGACGTCCAGCGCCTGGAGCGTCGTCAGCGCGGCCCCGATCTCCGAGCCCATGAGCATGGTGCCCGTGGTCTCGACCGTGACCTGGACGATGACGGGGACCTCGCGCCCGACGTCGCGCATCGCGTTCCGCGAGCCCGTCACGGCGGCCTTCGCCTGGAGCAGGTCCTGGCTCGTCTCGACGAGGATCGCGTCGACCCCGCCCTCCAGCAGCCCCGCGGCCTGCTCGGCGAACGTGTCGCGCAGGTGCGCGTACGTCGTGTGGCCGAGGCTCGGCAGCTTGGTGCCCGGCCCCATCGAGCCGAGCACCCAGCGCGGCTGCTCGTCGGTCGCGAACGCGTCGGCGCGCTCGCGCGCGATCCGCGCCCCGGCGGCGGCGAGCTCGCGGATGCGGTCGTCGATGTCGTAGTCCGACAGGTTGGACCAGTTCGCCCCGAACGTGTTCGTCTCGATCGCGTCGACCCCGACCTCGAGGTACGCGTCGTGCACCGCCGCGATGATGTCGGGCCGCGAGACGTTGAGGATCTCGTTGCAGCCCTCGAGCCCCTGGTAGTCGTCCAGGCTCGGGTCCTGCTCCTGGATCATCGTCCCCATCGCGCCGTCCGCGACGACGACGCGTGTGCGCAGCGCGTCGGCGAGGGCCCGGGAACGGGCGTCGGCGAGGTCCTGGGGTACGACGATCGGCATGCTACGCAGCGTAGATCGCGCCCGCCCGGTCGTGGGATGCCGTCTCAGCGGGACCCGCTCGCCGCCGAGTGATGCGTCTCGGGGTGAGCGATGCGTCCACGAACGCATCGCTCGGCCCGGGACGCATCTCTCGGGCGCCCGGGCGCGCGGGCGGGCGGGAAAAGCGCGTGCCCGACGGCGCAGGCGCACCTACCGTGGTCGGCATGTCCTCTCCCGCGACCGACCAGGTCGAGAACCCGGCCCCCGCGACGCTCGCCCCGATCGCCGAGCGCGCCGCCGCGCCGTCGACCCTCCCGGCCGTCACGGCGGGCGACCTGACCTGGCGGCATGCCGTGCCGGCCGACGCGCCCGCGCTGCTGGCCCTGCGCAACGGCATCGCCGAGGCGGACCAGGAGCCGTACCGCGAGACGATCGGCGAGGTCGAGGAGCTGTTCACCGCGCCGTGGCGCGACCTCGCGACCGACTCGCTCGTCGGCGTCGACACCGACGGCACGCTGCGCGCGTACGCCCTCGTCGACACCAACCCGGGCGACGCGAACACCGTGCGTGCGTTCCTCTGGGGCGGCGTCCACCCCACCCATCGCGGGCGCGGCGTCGGGCGCGAGCTGTTCGCGTGGGAGATCGCCCGTGGACGCCAGCTCCTCGCGGCGAGCGGCAAGGAGCTGCCTGCGCGCCTGCTCACCTACGGCGAGGACACCGACCCGCCCGCGAAGGCGCGGCTCTACGCGCGCTTCGGGCTCGAGACCCGCCGCTTCTACTCCGACCTGCGCCGTGACCTGTCCGCGCCCCTCCCCGACGTGCCGCTCGACGGGTCGCTGCGGCTCGTCGCGTGGTCGCCGGAGCTCGACGAGGCGACCCGCCTCGCGCACAACGACGCGTTCCGCGACCACTGGGGGAGCGAGCCCCGCACCGCTGAGGCGTGGACGCACGGGCGCAGCGAGTTCGCGCCCCAGTGGTCCTTCCTCGTGGTCGACGACGCGCCCGACGTCGATGCGCTCCTCGCCGACCCGACGACGGACGCCGAGACCGCCGCGGCCCTGCGCGCGGGCGAGCCGCTCGTCGTGGGCTACGAGATGGCGGGCCGCTACGACGAGGACTTCCCCGTGCGCGGCTACTCGTTCGGGTATACCGAGATCCTCGGCGTGCGCAGCGCGTACCGGGGGCGTCGGGTCGCCGTCGCGGCGCTCGCCGCCGGGATGCGCGCGTTCGCCGCGGACGGCATGCAGTACGCCGCGCTCGACGTCGACACCGAGAACCCGTCCGGCGCGCACGGCCTCTACGCGAGCCTGGGCTACGAGAAGGTGACAGGCTCGCGCATGTACTCGATCGAGCTCTAGAGCCCCTGCCGGGGCTCCGGGACCGGCGCGCGACGCCGGGAGAGGTGGCGACCATGCCCGAGGTGATCGTGGAGACGCTCGTGCCGCTCGGCGCCGACGGGGCGTGGGAGGCCTGGACGCGGCCCGACCGGCTCGCGACCTGGTGGTGGCCCATGTTCCCGGACACGGTCTACGACCTCGACGCCCGCCCCGGCGGGAGCTACCGCTTCGAGACGGCGACCGGCGGGTTCGGCGCTCGCGGCGACGTCGTCGCTGCCGACCGCCCGGACCGCCTCGTGCTCACTTGGACGTGGCTCGACCACGGCGCCGACGACGGCGGGCCCGACCCCGTCACCGTGACGTTCGCGCCGTCGGGCGCGGGGACGCTCGTGCGCGTCGTCCACGAGACCGCGGAGGAGAACCGGGACCCCTACGCCGAAGGGTGGCGCGACTGCTTCGCACGGCTCGGGACGCTCGTCGGCTGACGGGCGTCCCGGGTCACAGGGTCGAGGCCGAGAGGGCGTTGCAGTCCTGGAGGGTGCCGCCGTTGTAGCCGATGGTGAACCAGCGCTGGCGCTGCTCGCTCGAGCCGTGGGTCCAGCCCTCGGGGTTCACCTGGCCGGTCGCGGCCTCCTGGATGCGGTCGTCGCCGACGGCGGACGCGGCGGACAGCGCGTCGTTCAGCTCCTGCTCGGTGATGGGGGCGAGGAACGTCACGCCGGTGTCCGGGTCGACGGTGCTCGCGGCGTGGCCCGCCCACATGCCGGCGAGGCAGTCGGCCATGAGCTCGATGCGGACGGAGTCGGACTCGGGACCCGTGCCCTGGCGGTCCGCCGCGTCCATGGCTCCGACGAGCTGCTCGATGTGGTGGCCGAACTCGTGCGCCACGACGTACATCTCCGCGAGGCCGCCGTCGTTGGCGCCGAACCGGCTCGTGAGGTCGTCGTAGAAGCCGAGGTCGATGTAGACGGTCTGGTCGGGCGGGCAGTAGAACGGGCCGACGGCGCTGGTCGCCGCGCCGCAGCCCGTCGAGACCTGCCCGGTGAAGCTCACGACCTGGGGCAGGTCGTACGTGACGCCCGCCTGCTCGGGGAGCGCGTCGGTCCAGTAGGCGTCGAGCGACTGGACCGTGCCGTTGAGGCGGCACTCGCGCGTCGAGTTCGCCTCCTCGGCCGTGCACGTGTCGATGTACTCCTGCTGGCCGTCGCCGTACGCGCCCGAGTCCGACCCGTCACCGCCCGTGAGCGCGCTGAGGTCGACACCGGTCTGGTTGCCCACGAACGCGATGAGCAGCGCGACGAGCACGGCCCCGATCCCGCCGCCCGCGATCATCGTGCCGCGCCGACCGCCGCCCTTGCGGACCCGTCCGCCCTCGAACGAGCCACCCTCCTGGAAAGTCACAGGTCAACGCTACCGCCGGGCCACGCACGAGGCGTCCTGGTACGGGGGCGCCCGGCGGACGAGCACGCTCCCGACGCGCGCGACCGACCTCACGCGGACCGTCGGCGGAATGGGGTGGGACGCGACGCCGGGCGCCCGTAGAATCGACGAGGCCCGGACGCCGGGGCGCACGCGCCCCGGCCCCACGACGAGCCGCCGGCCGACCGGCCGGGAGAGGGCCGTCGTCGGGCGCCCGTACCACCCGAGAGGACCCTCCCGTGATCACCGCTCACGGCGTCGAGCTGCGCGTCGGCGCCCGCGTCCTGCTGCACGAGGCGAACTTCCAGATCGCCTCGGGCGACCGGATCGGACTCGTCGGGCGCAACGGCGCCGGCAAGACGACCCTGACCAAGACGCTCGCGGGGGAGACCCAGCCGACGGCGGGGAAGATCACGCGCGGCAACGACATCGGCTACCTGCCGCAGGACCCGCGCACGGGCGACCTCGACGTCATCGCGATGGACCGCGTGCTCTCGGCTCGCAGCCTCGACAAGATCGTGCGCCAGATGCGCGAGACCGAGGGCGCGATGGCGAGCGCCGACGTCGAGACGCACGAGGCCGCGATGGAGCGCTACCCCCGGCTCGAGGCGCGCTTCCTCGCCGCGGGCGGGTACGCGGCCGAGAGCGAGGCGCACCGCATCACGAGCAACCTCGGCCTCGACGACCGGGTCCTCGGGCAGCCGCTGAGCACGCTGTCGGGCGGCCAGCGCCGCCGCATCGAGCTCGCGCGCATCCTGTTCTCCGGGGTCGAGACGCTGCTCCTCGACGAGCCGACGAACCACCTCGACGCCGACTCGATCATCTGGCTGCGCGACTACCTCAAGTCGTACAGCGGCGGGTTCGTCGTGATCTCCCACGACGTCGAGCTGCTGCGCGCCACCGTGAACAAGGTGTTCCACCTGGACGCGAACCGCGGGGAGCTCGACCAGTACAACCTCGGCTGGGACGCGTACCTCGCGCAGCGCGAGTCGGACGAGCGCCGCCGCCGTCGTGAGCGTCAGAACGCCGAGAAGAAGGCGGGCGCGCTGCTCGCCCAGGGCGAGAAGATGCGCGCCAAGGCGACCAAGGCCGTCGCCGCGCAGCAGATGATGCGCCGCGCGGAGAAGATGCTCGCAGGCATCGAGGGCGAGCGGCAGTCCGACAAGGTCGCCAAGCTGCGGTTCCCCAAGCCCGCGCCCTGCGGGCGCACGCCCCTCACCGCGAGCGGGCTGTCCAAGGCGTACGGGTCGCAGGAGGTGTTCGCGGGCGTCGACCTCGCGATCGACCGCGGCAGCCGCGTCGTCGTGCTGGGCCTCAACGGCGCCGGCAAGACGACGCTCCTGCGCATCCTCGGCGGCGTCGAGAAGCCGGACACGGGCGAGGTCCACCCCGGGCACGGCCTGAAGATCGGCTACTACGCCCAGGAGCACGACACGCTCGACATGGACGCGACCGTCGTCGAGAACCTGCGCCACGCCGCGCCAGACCTCACCGACACGCAGGTGCGCTCCGTGCTCGGGTCGTTCCTGTTCTCCGGCGACGACGCGGAGAAGCCCACGAACGTGCTCTCCGGCGGGGAGAAGACGCGCCTCGCGCTCGCGACGCTCGTCGTCTCGGCGGCGAACGTGCTGCTCCTCGACGAGCCCACGAACAACCTCGACCCCGCGTCGCGCGCCGAGATCCTCGGGGCGCTCAAGACGTACGAGGGCGCCGTCGTCATGGTCACGCACGACGACGGCGCGGTCGAGGCGCTCGAGCCCGAGCGCGTCCTGCTGCTGCCCGACGGCGACGAGGACCTGTGGAGCGACGACTACGCGGAGCTCGTCTCGCTCGCGTGAGGCGCCCGCCGAAGAACGCCGTGCCCGCGCGCGACGAGCCGCGCGGCGTCAGGTGAGGAGGCGCCGCCGGTAGCCCTCGGCCACCGCCGAGGCGCGGTCGCGGACGCCGAGCTTGTCGTAGACGTGCTGCAGGTGGGTCTTGATGCTCGCCTCGCCGATGAACAGCGCGGCGGCGGCCTCGCGGTTCGAGCAGCCGTTCGCCACGAGCTGGAGCACCTGCTTCTCCCGGTCGGTCAGCGATCCGGCGCCGGGCCTGCGCACCTGTCCCATCAGGTGCTGGGTCACCGACGGCGCGAGCACCGACTCCCCGCGCCCGGCGGCGCGGACGGCCCGGACCAGGTCGTCGGGCAGCGCGTCCTTCAAGAGGTAGCCGATCGCGCCCGCCTCGATCGCCGGGAGGACGTCGCTCTCGCCGTCGAAGGTGGTCAGGACCAGCACCCGGGCGTCCGGGACCTGGTCGCGCAGGGCCGCCGTGGCCGCGACGCCGTCCGTCCCGGGCATGCGCAGGTCCATGAGCACGACGTCCGCCGCGAGCGACCGCGCACGGTCGACCCCCTCGGCGCCGTCGCCGGCCTCGCCGACGACGACGATGTCCTCGACGTCCGCGAAGGTGTCGCGGAGGCCTCCCCGCACGATCGGGTGGTCGTCGACGATCACGAGTCGAAGCATCGGCCGGTCTACTCCTTCTCCGTCGTTCCCCCGGGGGCGATCGCCGGGACGCGAGCGCTCACGGAGGTTCCCTCGCCGGGCGCGCTCTGCACCTCGAGGTGACCGCCGACCCCTCTGATCCGCTGGCGCATGCTCGTCAGGCCGAAGCCGGTGCCGACCCCTGCGACGAACCCGCGCCCATCATCCCGCACGTCCAGCAGCACCTCGGCGCCTGCGTACGACAGCGTGACCCCGACGCGCGAGGCCTCCGCGTGCTTCGCCACGTTGGTCAGCGACTCCTGCACGACCCGGAAGAGCGAGACCTCGATCGCCGGGCTCAGCGGTTCCCGCACTCCGGTGATCTCGACGTGAGCGCGGACGTCGTGCTCGTGCGACCAGCGCTCGGTCAGGGTGCGCAGCGCGTCGGGAAGGTGCGCGCGCCCGAGCTCCTGGGGTCCGAGCGCCTGCACGGACCGTCGGGCCTCCGCCAGGCTGCTGCGCGCGAGCCGGAGCGCCCGCGCGACGTGCGCGTCGGTCTCGCCCTGCGCGTGCGCGGAGCGTTCCGCGGCCTGGAGCTGCGTGATGATGCCCGCCAGGCCTTGGGCCAGGGTGTCGTGGATCTCGCGGGCCAGGCGCTGCCGCTCGTCCTGGGCGCCGGACTCCCGGGCCTGGACGACGAGCTGGGCATGGAGTCCCGCGTTCTCGTGCAGCGCGGCCTCGAGCCGCTCGACCAGCTCCTCGCGCTTGCGTTCCGCCGACTCGCTGCGCGCCGCCAGCAGGATGCCCGCACCGATCGCCGCCGTCTGCACGACGACGACCAGCACGAGCTCGGCGAGCAGCTCCGGTGTCGGGTCGGGCCACATGCTCATCGCCGAGCCGTTGAGGGCCACGGAGGTGGCGAGGACGCCGAGCACGCCGAGCGGCCAGGGCGTGAGCAGGTACGCGTGGAAGAAGCCCGCGACGGTGAAGACCAGGAAGATCTCGGAGTAGGTCATGAGGGTGACGCACAACGCCAGCAGGCCGACGAAGTAGATGCCCGCCGGGACGGGACGCAGCGTCCCCCTCCGCAGCGGAAGCGTGTGCCCGCACAGCACCCACAGCGCCGAGACCGCGACCAGCCCGAGGACCGAGGCGCCCTCGGGCCAGAAGCGCTCACCGGAGGCCGGGAGCACCCCCGCGAAGTAGATCGCGGTCGAGACCGTCAGGAGCAGCCACGGGGTGAAGAGCTGCAGGAGGTCCCAGACCCGGAGCTGGCCCGCCTTCCAGGGCCGCGTCGTGGCGCCCGGCGTCGGCGCACCGTCGGCGACGGAGGGTCCGCGCTCCCCGGAGGTCGGGCGCTCGACGGCCCCGGCGTCCTGCATCGTCGACTCCTGTTCCGGTCCGGCTCCCGGCTCTACTCCCAGCGGAAGAGCTTCGCGGCGACCGCGCCCGCGACCAGCGCGATGCCCGCCATTATGGCCATCTGCAGCCAGAACGGCTGCCCGCCGGCCGTGGCCGTGAGCGCACCCGCCTCTGCGGACCACGCCGTGGTCAGGGCCTGCAGGCCCGGTGGGACCACGTCGCCGACCGCGCGCAGCAGGTCGGGCATGAGGACGCGGGGGAGGAACGCCCCGCCGAAGAACATCAGCGCGACGAACAGGAGGGTGCCGACCTGGTTCGCCGCGCTGCTCGTGCGGACCACCGCGGCGGAGACCAGCCCGAGCCCGAGCAGCGCCGCGTAGCCGACGACGAACGCGACGACGAACTCCAGCGGTCGTTCCGGCGGCGCGACGTCCAGGACCGCCCATGCGGCGAGGACCAGGAGCGCCGCAGAGACCGCCACGGAGGCGAACGCGACGATCACCTGCGCGAGCAGGACGCTCCGCGGGTGCGCCGGGGTGGTCGACAGCCGGCGCAGGATGCCGCGCTCCCGGTACGTCGCGATCACCGCCGGGACGTGCTGCACCGCGATCATCACCATCCCGAACACCAGCGCGGTCGGCGCCCAGACGTCGATGGGCCGGAGGCCGCCGGTCTCCGGCGTCGGTTCCCTGAGCGCCGGGATCGTGCCGAGGCCGAGCAGGAGCGCCGTCGGGAACAGCACGCCGAAGACGACGGTCGTGGAGTCCCGGAGGAAGAGCCTCGTCTCGACCCGGACCAGCTTCCGGAGCGCGGGCATCAGCGGGCCCTCCGCGCGGAGGCGTCCCCGGACCCCGGGGGTCGCCCCGTCAGGGCGACGAACGCGTCGTCGAGGGTGCGCTGGTCGACGCGGAGGTCCTCCGCCACGACGTGCGCCCGGGCGAGAGCCCCGGCGACGCTGCTCAGGAGCTGCCCGCGGCCCGTGACCCGCCAGCGGTCCGCGGTGTTCTCGACGTCGGTCACCTCGGGAAGCCCGGTCAGGACGCTCCTGTCCAGGGGTTGGCTCACGCGGAACCGGACCTGCTGCGCGGCGTTCGCCTGCGCGACGAGGCCCGCGGGCGTGTCCACCGCCGCGACCCGCCCACCGCTGACGACGGCGATCCGGTCGCTGAGGCGCTCGGCCTCGTCCATGAAGTGCGTGACGAGGACGATCGTGACGCCCGTGTCCCGGACGCGCTCGACGAGGCTCCACGTGTCGCGCCTCGCCTGCGGGTCCAGCCCCGTCGTGAGCTCGTCGAGGATCGCGACCCTCGGGCCGCCGACGAGCGCGAGCGCGATCGACAGCCGCTGCTTCTGCCCGCCGGACAGGGCCTTGTACCGGGTGTCGCGCTTCTCGGTGAGGTCGAGGAGCTCCATGAGCTCGCGCCAGTCGCGGGGGTCCCGGTAGAACGAGCCGTAGAGGTCGAGCGCCTCGGCGACCGTGATCGCGTCCGGGAAGCTGCTCTCCTGCAGCTGCACGCCCAGCCGCTCCCGCACCTCGGCGCGATCCGTGGCCGGGTCGAGACCCAGCACCGAGATGGATCCGGAGTCGGGCGTGCGCAGGCCGGCGACGCACTCCAGGGTCGTCGTCTTCCCGGCGCCGTTCGGCCCGATGATGCCGAAGATCTCGCCGTCCTCGACGGTCAGCGACACGTCGTCGACGGCGACGCGGTGCCCGTAGCGTTTGTGCAGGTTGCGCACTTCCAGAGCGGTCATGCGACGACGCTACGGTCGCCGGGCACAGGGCCACATCGACCGTCACGGCTCTGCCGAGGTGGACGCGCGCCTCCACCGTTCGGTGGACCCGCGACCCTGCCGGCACGCGAGCATGGCTACCGCAGTGGCGGGCGCTCGCGCTGCATCTCGCGCTCGGAGCTCGTCTCGTCGGCCCGACCGCTCGGCGGACCGGGGTGCGAGCCCAGCTGGGCGTCGATGAGCGCGTCCTCCTCGTCCTCGGCGCTCGGCCGACGGCTGCGCGGCTCGCGACGAGCGCGGGCGGTCGCGGGGTCCTGGGCGGCGAGCAGGTCGCCCGCGGTGAGCGTCGTCTCCTCGCCGCGCGCGTCGCGCCGGTCGCGGCGGACCAGGAGCCAGAAGCCGGCGAGCGCCCCGATCGCGAACACGCCCCACTGGAACGCGTACGACAGGTGCGACCCGGGGTCCGTGTCGGGCTTGGGCAGCGCCTCCAGCGTCTCGGCCGCGGGCGGCACCTCCGTGCGGAGCTGCCCGTACGCGCCGACGGTCCGACCCTCGGCCCACGCGGTGCCGTCGGGCCCTGCGGCGAGCACCTGGTCGGTCGCGATCGCCTGGACCTGCCCGTCGGGAGCGTCCCGGCCGGACGGCGGCTCGTCGCCCCGCAGCGTGACGGTCGCCTCGACCTCACCCTCCGGGGGCGCGGGGACGTCCCCCGGCGTGACGGCGTCCGTGCCGAGCGGGACGAACCCGCGGTCCACGACCACGACGAACCCGTCGGGCGCGGAGGCCGTGGGATTCGTCACGAACGGGACGAGCACGTGGAAGCCGGGGCTGCCACCGACGGGGCGATTGCGCAGGAGGACGGTCGCGTCGGTCTCGTAGCGGCCGACGAGCGTCACGGGGCGCCAGAGGTCGGCCTCGTCCAGCGTGGCGCCCGGACCGTCGAGGACGGCGTCGACCGGCACGGGCTCGGACGCGTAGTTCGTCTCGATGCGCTCGATCTCCGCCTCGCGCGCGACGTAGCGGTTCCACTGCCAGCGCCCCGCCACGAGGCACAGCGCGACGAGGACGACGACCCCGACCGCGAGAGTCACCCACTGCCGGGGCGTGCGGGGCTGGTGGGCGTCCGCGGTGGCGCGCTCCGGCGTCGGGCCCCCGGGGGAGACCTGTGCCGGGCCGGGTGGTGCGGCCTGCGTCACGGGGCCGCCCGGCGCTCGAGCTCGTCGACGGGCACGGTCGAGCGCCAGAACGAGCGGGCGCCGAGGAACGTCTCCAGGTGCTCGCGGTGGGCGTCGCACGCGAGCCAGACCTTGCGCCGCTCGGGCGTGTGGATCTTGGGGTTGTTCCACAGCAGGCCCCAGACGGCCTCCTCGCGGCAGCCCTTGGCGCTGCACACCAGCTCCTCCTCGCCGACGGGGTCGGCGAGGCCCAGGACGTCGGTCACCGGTGGTCCTCCTCGTGATCCTGCGTGTCGCGCGGTCCTGCGCCGGCGATCCCGTGGGATCCCGGCACCCCGGCCGAGGGCAGCGCGTGGTGCTCCATCGGCGAGGTGTCGTACCGGGCCTGGTCACGCCCGGCGTTGGCGATGAGCACCGCGCTGTACGGCAGGACGATCGCGCCGACGGCGAGGACCCAGGTCAGCCAGCTGCCCTGGGCGAGGATGGCGCCGAAGATGCACACCAGACGGATGCCCATCTGGATGAGGTACTTGCGCTCACGCCGCGCCTGGTCCGCGGCCAGGGGCTCCGGGGCTGACGTGATGCTCGGGACCGCCTCGGCCGACCTCCGGGCCGTGCGTCGTGTGCTCACACGGCCAGTCTACGTTTGTCGGGACCCCACAAAGTGTGGGGGAGCGCTGTGACCGTGCCGCACCGCGCACGGCGGCGCCAGGGCACGGTACGGTCGGTGCGGCGCGTTCGCGCGGGCCTGTCACGAGCCCGCGCCAGGCCCACCCGGCACCGGCCGTGCGGGACCCGTCCCCGGCCGCCGACCCACCCGACCGTCCCGAGGAGCCGCACCGTGTCCGAAGCCACCGCACCCGCCCCGCGCACCGTCGTCGTCACCGGCGCGAACCGGGGGATCGGCCGCGCCATCGCCGAGCGGTTCGTGGCGAACGGCGACCGCGTCGCGACCGTCTACCGCGGCGGCGACCTGCCCGAGGGCGTGTTCGGCGCCGTGGCGGACATCACCGACACCGCGGCCGTCGACGCCGCGTTCACCGAGATCGAGAAGGAGCTCGGGCCGGTCGAGGTGCTCGTCGCGAACGCGGGCGTGACGCACGACCAGCTCCTGCTGCGCATGACCGACGAGGACTTCGAGTCCGTGATCGACGTCAACCTCACCGGCACGTTCCGCTGCGTGCGGCGCGTGAGCAAGGGCATGATCCGCCTGCGCCGCGGCCGCATCGTGCTCGTGTCGTCCGTGATCGGCCTCTACGGGGGCGCCGGTCAGGTCAACTACGCGTCGTCCAAGGCCGCGCTCGTCGGCATGGCTCGCTCGATCACGCGCGAGCTCGGGTCGCGCAACATCACGGCGAACGTCGTGGCGCCCGGCTTCATCGACACCGCGATGACGGCCGAGCTGCCCGAGGAGCGCCAGGCCGCCTACAAGGCCGCGATCCCCGCCGGGCGTTTCGCCCAGGCCGACGAGGTCGCGGGGGTCGTGCAGTTCCTCGCGTCCGACGACGCCGCGTACGTCTCCGGGGCCGTCATCCCCGTCGACGGCGGCCTCGGCATGGGCCACTGAGCGGACCCGCGACCCGGCCCGCACGGGAGCCTCATCATGGTGAGGGTCACGTCCGCGGGTCACCGGCGCCCCCGCGCCCCCTCTCTTTCAGTACGCTCAGCCTCAGCGCGCCCGCACGGCGGGTGCACGACGGAAGGAAACCGATGGGTCTGCTCGACGGCAAGAAGCTCCTGATCACCGGAGTGCTCACCGACTCCTCGATCGCGTTCCACGCGGCGCGCCTCGCGCAGGAGGAGGGGGCCGAGGTCGTGCTCTCCTCGTTCGGCCGCCAGATGAAGCTCACGCAGGCCTTCGCCAAGCGCCTGCCCGTCGAGGCGCCCGTCGTCCAGCTCGACGTGACGAACGACGACGACCTCGCCGGCCTCGCTGACGCCCTCCGCGAGCACACGGACCGCCTCGACGGCGTCGTGCACTCGATCGGCTTCGCCCCGCAGAGCGTCATGGGCGGCAACTTCCTCGCCGCGACGTGGGAGGACGTGGCCACCGCGCTCCAGGTCTCGACGTTCTCCTACAAGTCGCTCGCGGTCGCCGCGAAGCCGCTCATGACGGACGGCGGCGCCGTGGTCGGTCTCACGTTCGACGCGCAGTTCGCCTGGCCGGTGTACGACTGGATGGGCGTCGCGAAGGCCGGCCTCGAGTCCGCGAACCGCTACCTCGCGCGCGACCTCGGCCCCGACGGCATCCGCGCCAACCTCGTCTCCGCGGGCCCGATCCGCACGACGGCCGCCAAGTCCATCCCCGGCTTCGAGCAGATGGAGGACGGCTGGCCGAAGCGCGCGCCGCTCGGCTGGGACCAGACGACGGCGGAGCCCGCCGCGCGCGCCGTCGTCGCCCTCCTCTCCGACTGGTTCCCGGCGACGACCGGTGAGATCGTGCACGTCGACGGCGGCGTGCACGCCATGGGGCAGTGAGTCAGGAGGAGAGCATGGGCGCGGAGACCACCGACGGCGGCGTGCGCCGCCTCGTCCTCCTGCGCCACGCGAAGGCGGAGCCCGGCGGCGGGAGCGTCGACGACGTGCTGCGTCCCCTCGCCCTCAACGGGCGGCGGCAGGCGGTCCGGGTCGGCGGCGCGCTGCGCGAGACGGGGCTCGTGCCCGAGCGCGTGCTGTGCTCGTCGGCGCTGCGCACGCGCCAGACCTGGGAGCTGCTCGCCGCCCACCTGGGCGACGTGGACCCGGAGGTCCTGGTGAGCGACGACCTCTACGCGGCGGACGTGACCGACGTGCTGGACCTCGTCCGGACGACGGACTCGCGCGTGCGCACGCTGCTCGTCGTCGGGCACGAGCCCACGATGGCGGCGACGGCGTCGCACCTGGCCGACCCCGCCTCCGACGGCGGGGTGCTCGCCCAGGTGCGCGTCGGCGTGCCGACCGCGACGTACTCCGTGCTGGAGTCGGCGACGGCCTGGGACGCCTGGGTGCCCCGCGGGGCGCTGCTCACCTACGTGGGTCGCCCGTCCTGACCGTCGCGTCCCGCTCGTGACGCGAGAGAGCCCTGGTCCGCACGGACCAGGGCTCTCTCGCGTGCGGGGCGCGGCTCAGCGCGCGGCGTCCACCCGGTCGACGACGTCGAGGACGGCGTCGATGCGGGGGCCGTCGACGCCGTAGGGGGCCTGGGCCCGCACGACCGGCTTCGCGGCGAACGCGACGCCGATGCCGGCGGCGCCGATCATGTCGAGGTCGTTCGCACCGTCGCCCACGGCGATCGTCGCGCTCATCGGCAGGCCGAGCTCGGCCGCGAACTCGCGCAGCGCGACCTCCTTCGCGGCGCGGTCCACGACCGGGCCGGTCGTGCGACCGGTGAGCCGGCCGTCGGCGACCTCGAGCCGGTTCGCGCGGAAGCGCGTGATCCCCAGCTCCGCGGCGAGGTCGGCCACGATCTCCTCGAAGCCGCCCGACACGAGCCCGACCTCCCAGCCGCGGCGGTGCGCCTCGGCGACGAGCTCGCGCACGCCCGGCGTGAACGTCGCGCGAGCCCGGACGTCGGCGAACGCCTCGACGGGCACCCCGGCGAGGGTCGCGACGCGCTCGCGCAGCGACGCCCCGAAGTCGATCTCGCCGCGCATCGCGCGCTCGGTCACCTCGGTGACCTCCGCGCGCGTGCCCGCGTGGTCGGCGAGGAGCTCGATGACCTCCTGCTCGATGAGCGTCGAGTCGACGTCCATGACGAGGAGCCGGACGGGACCGCTCGGGGGGTCGGGGGTCACGCGGGGGCTCCTCGCGGTGTCGGTCTCGTCGGCGCCCGGGGCGGGCACCTCGGCGGGCGCGTCGACGGGCAGCGCGACGCGGACGGCGTCGGGCACGACGCCGGCGGGGGAGGGCGTCACTCGACGACCGTCCCCTTGGGCACGACCGTGATGCCGGACTCGGTGACGGTGAACCCGCGGGCGCGGTCCTGCTCGGGGTCGAGCCCGATGCGGGCCTGCTCGCCCACGACGACGTTCTTGTCGATGATCGCGCGGTGGACCTGTGCGTGGCGGTGCACCTGCACCCCGTCCATGAGCACGGAGTCCGACACGGACGACCACGAGTGCAGGTAGGTGCCGGGGGAGAGGACCGAGCCGACCGCCGTCGCGCCCGAGATGATCACGCCGGGCGAGACGAGCGAGTCCGCGGCGTGCCCGAGGCGCCCGCGGCCCGCGTGCACGAACTTCGCGGGCGGCAGGCCCGTGTAGCCCGTGTGCAGCGGCCACTCCTCGTTGTAGAGGTTGAAGACCGGCGTGACGGCGATGAGGTCCTTGTTCGCGTCGTAGTACGAGTCGATCGTCCCCACGTCGCGCCAGTAGTCGCGGTCGCGGTCGGTCGAGCCGGGGACGTCGTTGCGGATGAAGTCGTAGACCGCCGCCGTGCCCTTCTCGACGAACGCGGGCACGATGTCGCCGCCCATGTCGTGGCGCGAGTCCGCATTCGCGGCGTCCGACGTCACGGCCTCGACGAGCGCGTCCGTGTCGATGACGTAGTTGCCCATCGACGCGAGCACCTCGTCGGGCGAGTCCGCGAGGCCGACCGGGTCCTGGGGCTTCTCGCGGAAGGCGGCGATCTTCGTCGGGTCCTTCGCGTCGGTCTCGATGACGCCGAACTGGTCGGCCATGGAGATCGGCTGGCGGATGCCCGCGACGGTGAGCTGTGCGCCCGACTCGACGTGCGCGTCGACCATCTGGGAGAAGTCCATGCGGTACACGTGGTCCGCGCCGACCACGACGACGATGTCCGGGCGCTCGTCGTCGATGATGTTGAGGCACTGGTAGATCGCGTCCGCGCTACCGAGGTACCAGTGCTTGCCGACGCGCTGCTGCGCGGGCACCGGCGCCACGTAGTTGCCCAGGAGCGACGACATGCGCCACGTCTTGGTGATGTGCCGGTCCAGGCTGTGGGACTTGTACTGCGTGAGCACGACGATGCGCAGGTAGTGCGAGTTCACGAGGTTGGACAGCGCGAAGTCCACGAGGCGGTAGATGCCCCCGAACGGCACCGCGGGCTTGGCCCGGGAGGCGGTGAGCGGCATGAGGCGCTTGCCCTCGCCCCCGGCGAGGACGATGGCGAGGACTCGTGGTGCGGCGGCCATGCCCAGACGGTAGCCCCTCGGGGTGGCACCACGCAGCAGGGACCCGCATCCTGGGCGCGGCGCGTCGGGAGCACCCCGCGTCGGCGGTCATCACGGGACCGCGACGGGGGACTCGGCTACGGTGTGGCGCGTGAGAGTGGACCTGCTGACCCGTGAGTACCCGCCGCACGTCTACGGCGGCGCCGGCGTGCACGTCGCCGAGCTGTCCGCCGTCCTGCGCCGCCACGTCGACGTGCGCGTGCGCTGCTTCGACGGCCCGCGCGGCGAGGACGGCGTGACCGGCTACTCGGTGCCGGGCGTCCTGTCCGGCGCGAACGCCGCGCTCGGCACGTTCGGCGTCGACCTGCAGATGGCCGACGACGTCGCGGGCGCCGACCTCGTGCACTCCCACACCTGGTACGCGAACCTCGGCGGACACCTGGCGGGCCTGCTGCACGGCGTCCCGCACGTGCTCTCCGCGCACTCGCTCGAGCCGCTGCGCCCGTGGAAGGCCGAGCAGCTCGGCGGCGGGTACGCGCTGTCGTCCTGGGCCGAGCGCACCGCGTACGAGGGCGCGGCGGGGATCGTCGCCGTGTCCGGCGGCATGCGCGACGACATCCTGCGCGTGTACCCGCAGGTCGACCCGGCCAGGGTGCACGTGGTGCACAACGGCATCGACCTCGACGGCTGGCGGCGCCCCGAGCCGGGGACGCAGACCGACGTCGCGGCACGGGTCGTGCGCGACCTCGGCATCGACCCCGACCGCCCCGCCGTCGTGTTCGTCGGCCGGATCACGCGGCAGAAGGGCCTGCCCTACCTGCTGCGCGCCGCGCGCTCGCTGCCCGACGACGTCCAGCTCGTGCTGTGCGCCGGCGCGCCCGACACCCCGGAGATCGCCGCGGAGGTGAGCGGCGCCGTCGCCGAGCTGCAGAAGGAGCGCAGCGGCGTCGTCTGGATCGAGCAGATGCTCCCGCGCGCCGAGCTCGTCGCGGTGCTCGCCGCGTCCACCGTGTTCGTGTGCCCGTCCGTGTACGAGCCGCTCGGCATCGTCAACCTCGAGGCCATGGCCGTGGGCCTGCCCGTCGTCGGGACCGCCACGGGCGGCATCCCCGAGGTCGTGGACGACGGCGTCACGGGCCTGCTCGTCCCCATCGACCAGGCCGACGACGGCACCGGCACGCCGCTCGACCCCGACCGGTTCGTCGCGGACCTCGCCGCCGCGCTGACCCAGGTCGTGAGCGACCCCGAGCGCGCCGCCGCGATGGGCCGCGCCGCCCGGCAGCGGGTCGAGGACCACTTCGCGTGGGACGCGATCGGGGAACGGACCCTCGAGGTGTACCAGACGGTGCTGGGGCAGTCGTGACCAGCGCGGGGTCCGGCCGGGTCGACGAGGCGTCACGACTCGTCGCCGCCGCGCCCCGCGACGTCTACCGCGCGCTCGTCGACCAGGGCGCGCTCGCCGCGTGGCTGCCCCCCGACGGCATGACGGGCCGCTTCGAGCACTTCGACCTGCGCCCCGGGGGCGGATACCGCATGGTCCTCGCCTACGACGACCCGCGGGCCGAACCCGGCAAGACCGGCGAGGGGACCGACGTCGTCGACGTCGCGATCGTCGACCTCGTCCCGGACCGGAAGGTCGTGCAGCAGGTCGACTTCGCGTCCGACGACCCGGCGTTCGCCGGGACCATGACGATGACCTGGACCGTCGAGCCCGACGGCGACGGTGCCCGGGTCACCGTGCGGGCCACGGGCGTGCCGCCGGGGATCTCCCCGGAGGACCACGCCGCCGGGATGGCGTCCTCGCTCGCGCACCTCGACGCGCACGTGACGTCGCGCACCTGACGGCGGGTTCGCGCGGGGCGTCACGGGCCGGGCAGTCGGCGAGTCGTGAGAAGTGGCCCTCCGGGTCGCCCCACGACGGGCCACGTCTCGCTTCTCACCCCCGCGACCGAGGTGACGTCGCCCGTGACCTGCCGGTCCGCGGGTCCGCGATGCCCCTCTGCGGGGGAGCGGGCCCACGCGCCCTCGTCGTCCACAGGGCGGGACGTGCGGTTCCGTCGGCCGGGCGACTTCGCTAGGTTGCTGGGCAGCCCGCACGCCTCGTCGAAGTGACGTGCCGGGTGGTTCGCATCGATCAGCAGGGGGTCTCGTGCGTCGTTCTCGTGTGCTGTCCCGTGCCCGACGGCGGTCGCTCGCCGTGGGCGTCGTCGTCGCGGTCGGGTGGGTGGTCGCCGGGTGCACCGGGGGCGGCGACGCCGGTCCGTCGCCGTCGGTCGACGAGCCGGTCGTGCCATCGCCGTCAGAGTCGGAGCCGTCCGAGCCGTCGCCGACCGAGACCGGACCGGCGAAGCCGGAACGTCCCGCGGCGATGGACCGCGACGACGCGGAGGGTGCCGCCGCGGCGGCGGAGTACTTCCTGTCGTTGTACGCATATGTCCTCGCGACGGGTGACACCGCCGAGTGGGACGCGATGACCTGGGCTGAGACATGCACGTTCTGCACCAGCGTCCGCGATCGGGCCGGCGAAGTCCGTGCAAACAACGACTCGTTCACGGGAGCCGGCATCGACGTGACCAACCCAGACGTGGGGTTGTACGACGACTTCGTTGGCGGATTTCCAGTCCTCTTCGACTTCGTGCAGTCGCCTCACAAGCGGGTCGCAGCGGACGGCTCAGTCGTCTCCGAGGACCAAGGGGCGAGCGGAAAGCTGCAGATCGATATGAAGCACCTTGCTGACGGCTGGCTCGTTCTTGCTGTGACGAGTGCCGAATGAGCACGACTCTGGTGGCCCTTGCCGGCCTCGTCGGCGTCATCGTCGCAAACGTCACACCCCCAGCCGGAACAGGGGACGCGGAAATCTGGGGTGAACTGGGCGGCGACAAGGCAATACTCCACGGAACGGCGGGGCCGAATGGTGGGGCGGAGTACGTGCCGGCGGCGGCGGGTGGTGGTCCGGCGTCGGAGGCGTTCCGGCGGGGGCCGGCGTACCGGTGCTACGACGGTGACCACGCCACGACGTTGCCCGGGCTCGTGCCCGCGTGCCCGGACGGGCAGAGCCCGGCGGGGTTCGACCCGGGGTGCACGCCGGACCAGGTCGCGATGGAGCCGTTGTTCCGCCAGACCTGGACCACCACCGACGAGGGCACCCGCACCGCGGTCTCGGCCTGGGAGCTCGTCGCCGACGGGTCCTGCGTGGGCGCGGCCGACCTGGCCGGCGAGGCCGAGGCCGCGTTCCGCACCCTGACCATCGCGCCGTCCCCGGTGATCGTGCAGCCCCCGGACGGGTGGACCCTGGTCAACGTCCCCACCATCACCTACACCCAGCCCGGCGAGCAGACCCTGGACACGACCCTGCTCGGCATCCCCGTGCAGATCCGCGCCACCCCGCGGACGTACGCGTGGGACTACGGCGACGGCACCGCCCCGCTGTCCACGACCGACCCGGGAGCGCCCTACCCGCACCACACGGTCGCGCACACCTACGACCAACCGGCCGAGCAGATCCAGATCACGCTCACCACGACCTGGTCCGGGCAGTTCCGCATCACCGGCACCACCACCTGGACCGACGTCACCGGCACCGCGACCACCACCAGCACGGCCGACCCCCTGCGCGTCTACGAAGCCCGCTCCCGCCTCGTCACCGACAACCTGTCCGGGTAGCACCCCTGCACCCGACGGGCCGCACCGTCGTCGAGCACCAGGACGACACCTCCGAACCACACCGCCCAACCATCTCGCCGAACCACCTCGCCGAACCACCCGCGAGATCGACCCGACGTGCGAGACCGACCCTCAGAAGGCCGATCTCGCGACGTGCGGGTCGATCTCGCGGAGTGTCAGGAGGCGATCCAGAGGGTGGCGGCGCCGACGGCGTGGCGGGAGGCGCGGTCGACCTCGCGCAGGGCGGTGGAGCGCTGGTCGGCCTGCCAGAGGTTGACGGACCCGCCGTCGTCGGCGGTGGCCAGGTCGACGATGGCGCGGAGGCGCACGGCCTGGGTGAGGACCTGGACGGCGCGCGGCGGGACGGTCGCGGGGAGCTGCCAGGTGGGGGCGCCGCCGGCGCGCAGGTCGGCGATGGCTCCGGCGGCGTCGTCGCGCCAGCGTGCGACGTCGAGCTCGTCGAGGGCGCGGGTCGCGAGGAGCAGCGCGGTGCGCAGGTCGCGCTCGGCCTCGGCGAGCGAGCCGAGCGCGCCGAGGACGCGCGTGCTCCACGGGCCGACCGACGTCACGTGCCACGTCACGAGGTGGCCCGGCTCGAGGTCGCTGCCGAACTCGGTGACCTCCGGCACGAGCGCCCACGACCCGGAGGACGTGGTGACGACGACGCACTCGCCGGCGTCGGTCGCGCGTGCCGCGGCCTCGGGCGGGACGCCGGTGACGTCGCCGGGGACCGGGGCGAGCGCCACGACCTCGCGTGCGTCGCCGGCCCACGCCCCGGCCAGGTCCTCCAGGCGGAGGTCGCCCAGCGCCCCCGACACGACGTGCGGCTCGTCGTCGCGCTGCACCGCGCGGAGCAGGCGGGCCAGCCCGTCCTCGTCGCCGAGGCGCGCCGCGCGCAGCCAGAGCGCGAGGAGCGCGCTGCGGGGGAGGGCGCCCGCGCTCGACGCGGAGCCGGGACCGGAACCGGGGCCGGTCGCGTCGCGCGGGCCCTCGGACGAGTGTGAGACCACGTCGGCCAACCTATAGGGTCGGTGACCATGAGCGCGGTTCTCGACCTGAAGGGCGTCACGGTCCGCCGTGACACCAAGACCATCCTCGACGCGGTGGACTGGCAGGTGAACGAGGGCGAGCGGTGGGTCGTGCTGGGCCGCAACGGCGCCGGCAAGACGACGCTGCTGCAGATCGCGTCCGCGCGCATGCACCCCACCGCGGGCACGGCGGACATCCTCGGCGAGCGGCTCGGCCGCGTCGACGTGTTCGAGCTGCGCCCGCGCATCGGCCTCGCGTCGGCGGCGCTCGCGGAGCGGATCCCGGGCGACGAGACGGTGCGCGACGTCGTGCTGACGGCCGCGTACGGCGTCACGGGCCGGTGGCGCGAGGAGTACGAGGAGTTCGACGCGGAGCGGGCGAGCGACCTGCTCGCCGCGTTCGGCGTCGACCACCTGGCGGACCGCCTGTTCGGCACCCTCTCGGAGGGCGAGCGCAAGCGCACCCAGATCGCGCGGTCGCTCATGACCGACCCCGAGCTCCTGCTGCTCGACGAGCCTGCTGCGGGGCTGGACCTCGGCGGGCGCGAGGAGCTGGTCGGTGCGCTCTCCGAGCTCGCGGGCGACCCGGCGTCTCCGGTGCTCGTGCTCGTCACGCACCACGTCGAGGAGATCCCGCCGGGGTTCACCCACCTGCTGCTGCTCAAGGACGGCGTCGTGCACACGGCCGGACCGGTCGAGGAGGTCCTCACGGCCGAGAACCTCAGCGACGCGTTCGGCATCCCGCTCCTCGTCGCGCACGGCGGCGGACGCTGGATGGCGCGCGCCGCGCGCGTGTGACGCACCCGTCCTCGACCCGGCGCACCGGGATGCGTGCACCGCGGGCGGAAATTCGGTAAAGTACACGTAAAGCGTGCACGTGGGAACGGGGGTCGAGATGGACTGGCTGTGGTGGGTCGGAGCGGCGCTTCTCCTCGCTCTCGTGGAGATCATCTCGCTCGACCTCGTGCTCATCATGCTGGCCGGCGGCTCGCTCGCCGCGGCCGGCGTCAACGCTGCCGGCGGGCCCCTGTGGCTGCAGATCGTGGCGTTCGCGGTCGTGAGCGCCATCCTGCTGCTCACCCTGCGGCCGTGGCTCCTGCGCCACCTGCGCTCGCGGGTCCCGCTCACGGAGACGAACGTCGCCGCCCACGTGGGCCGCACGGCGCTCGCCGTCGACCGCGTGAGCGAGTTCGGCGGCCGCGTGAAGCTCGTCGGCGAGGTCTGGACCGCGCGGACCGAGCCCGACGCTCCCCAGATCCCCGTGGGGACGGAGGTGCGCGTCGTGCGGATCGACGGCGCGACCGCCGTCGTCGCGCCGCTGCCCGCACAGCACCCGACCGGGTCGTGACCGACCGGCACGACCCGCACCGCGCCGCCGGGCGACCGGTCGCGCCGACGACCAGGAGGTAGTCGATGAACGACCCCAGTCCCGGAACGATCCTCGCGTACGTCGTCCTCGCGCTGATCCTGATCTTCGTCGTCGTCGCGCTCGTCAAGGCGGTGCGCATCGTGCCGCAGGCGGTCGCGATCATCGTCGAGCGCCTGGGCCGCTACTCCCGCACGCTCGAACCGGGTCTGCACCTGCTGGTGCCGTTCATCGACCGCGTGCGCGCCTCGGTCGACCTGCGCGAGCAGGTCGTGTCGTTCCCGCCGCAGCCCGTGATCACGTCCGACAACCTCGTGGTCAGCATCGACACGGTGATCTACTTCCAGGTCACGGAGCCGAAGTCGGCGGTCTACGAGATCGCGAACTACATCACGGCGATCGAGCAGCTCACCGTCACGACGCTGCGTAACGTCATCGGCTCGATGGACCTCGAGCAGACGCTCACGAGCCGCGACCAGATCAACGGCCAGCTCCGCGGCGTGCTCGACGAGGCGACCGGGCGCTGGGGCATCCGCGTGAACCGCGTCGAGCTCAAGTCCATCGACCCGCCGCCCAGCGTGCAGGGCTCGATGGAGCAGCAGATGCGCGCCGAGCGCGACCGGCGTGCCGCGATCCTCACCGCGGAGGGCGTCAAGCAGTCGCAGATCCTCACGGCCGAGGGCGAGAAGCAGGCGGCGATCCTCCGGGCCGAGGGTGACGCACAGTCGAAGATCCTCACCGCGGAGGGCGAGGCGCGCGCGATCCTCCAGGTGTTCGACGCCATCCACGAGGGCGACGCCGACCCCAAGCTGCTCGCGTACCAGTACCTGCAGATGCTCCCGCAGATCGCGAACGGCACCGCGAGCAAGCTGTGGGTCGTGCCGACGGAGTTCACGGCCGCGCTCGGGTCCATCGCCAAGGGCTTCGGCGGCGTGCCGGGGATCGACGGCGGTGGCGTGCCGAGCGCGACGCCCGCCGAGGACGCGGAGGCCGCCGAGGCGAGCGCCGAGGCGCGCCGCGAGCGTGAGCGCGACCGCGTGAAGTTCGGCGTGCCGTCGCTGACCGACCCGTCGGAGGCGCTGGCCGAGGCGCGTCGTCAGGCCGAGGCGGCCACCGCGGACGCCACGAGCGCGGGCACGCGCTCCGGTCTCCCGTTCGACCCGCAGACGGAGCGCGGCCAGCACCCGGGCGGTGCCGGTGAGCACCGCGCAGGCCCGCCGGAGCCGGGTGCCGCGACGCCGCGCCCGCTGGGCGGCCCGTCGCAGTACGCACCGCCCCCGCCGCCCGTGGAGGACGCGCCCGGGGCGGACGAGCCGCCCGCCGACGAGCAGCCGCCGTCGTTCCCGCCGCACCGCTGATCTCCGTGGTCGGCGCCGGGTGGCCGACGCGGGCGGCATCGCGGCGCTGATGCCAGCGTCGCCGGCGCCGTCCTCGTGACGCGCGGCGGAGGCCGGACCCGCATCGCAGAGCCCCGCACCTCCCGGGTGCGGGGCTCTCGCGCGTCGCGACGGGGGCACGTCGTCGGTCGCACGAGGGTTCTGCCGTGAGCGGACGGCGTTGCGAGTGAGTGCTCACTCAGTTAGCGTCGCCATCGTGACACGGCTCCCCGTCCCGTCGGACGCACCACCCGACACGTCGTCCGACGTGGCGCCCGAGGCGCCCCTGGACGCACCCGCTCCCGAGCGCACGCGCGCCCGCCCGCTCTCGCGCGAGGAGCGCCGCGACGCGATCGCGGCCGCGACGATCCCGCTGCTCGTCCAGCACGGGGCGGCCGTGACTACCCGGCAGATCGCGGACGCCGCCGGGGTCGCCGAGGGGACGCTGTTCCGCGCGTTCGCCGACAAGGACGAGATCCTCCACGCCGCCGTCGTGCGCTCGCTCGACCCGGCGCCCGCGGTCGCCGCGATCGAGTGCCTCCCCGACGACGACGGCCTGCGTCCGCTCGTGGTGAGCATCGTCGAGTTCCTCCTCGAGGCGCAGCGCGTCGGCATGCGGATCTTCTCCGCGGCGCACCAGGTGCTCGAGCCGCACCGCGTGTCCGGGCACGGGGCCGGCCCCGACGGCGGCCCGCGGACCGACCGCCAGGTCCGTGACGACGCCGCACGTCGGAGGCGCGCCGGTCACGGCCCGGACGCGCGCCGCGCGGGGTTCGACGCGCGGGAGCGCTCCGCGCGCGAGATCGTCGGGGCGATCGAGCGCAAGCTCGCCGACCACCGCGCCCAGCTGCGCGTGGACCCGGGGCTCGCGGCGCGCGCCGTCTTCTCCCTGGTGTTCGGAAACGCCTTGCCGCACCTGTCGGGCGGTGACAGGCTCGACGCCGTGCAGCTCGCCGACCTGATCCTGGGCGGCATCGGAGCGGACGTCACCACCGACCCCTCGCCCTGACGGGCGTTCCGTCACCACGTCTGCGACAGCCCTCGCCCGGCCCGTTCGCGGATCGAGCCCGCGGCGCCCCTGGCCCCCGCGGCCCGTCCGCCCGTCCCCGTAGCCCCCACCCGGACAGGAACCCCATGCTCGTCAGCCTCTTGCGGACGCGGTTGCGTCCCTACCTGACACCGATCCTCATCCTCCTCGGCCTGCAGCTCGTGGCGACGCTCGCGTCGCTGTACCTGCCGAGCCTCAACGCCGACATCATCGACCAGGGCGTCACGCAGGGCGACACCGCCTACATCATGCGCACCGGCGGGCTCATGCTCCTCGTGAGCCTGGGCCAGGTCGTGTGCGCGGTCGCGGCCGTCTACTTCGGCGCGCGGGTCGCGATGTCGTTCGGCCGCGACGTGCGCGCCGGGCTGTTCACCACCGTGCAGCGCTTCTCCGCCCAGGAGATGGGCCAGTTCGGCGCGCCGTCCCTCATCACGCGCACCACGAACGACGTGCAGCAGGTGCAGATGCTCGTGCTGCTGTCCCTGACCATCATGGTCATGGCGCCGATCATGCTGGTCGGCGGCGTGGTGATGGCGCTCCAGGAGAACGTCGAGCTCTCCGCCCTCCTGCTCGTCATCGTCCCCGTGCTCGGCGTGAGCGTGGGGCTGATCATCTGGCGGATGGTCCCGTACTTCCGGCAGATGCAGAAGAAGATCGACGGCATCAACGCGGTCCTGCGCGAGCAGATCACGGGCATCCGCGTGATCCGCGCGTTCGTGCGCGAGCGGCGCGAGGCCGAGCGGTTCGACGTCGCGAACGACGCCCTGTTCGACGTCTCGCTCAAGGCGGGCAAGCTCATGGCGCTCATGTTCCCGACCGTCATGCTCGTCATGAACGCGTCGAGCATCGCGGTGTTGTGGTTCGGCGGTCGGCAGATCGACGCCGGCGACATGGAGGTCGGTGCGCTCACCGCGTTCCTGTCCTACCTCATGTACATCCTCATGGCCGTGATGATGTCGACGATGATGTTCATGATGGTGCCGCGCGCGGCGGTCTCCGCCGAGCGCATCACGGACGTCCTGCGCACGACGGCCACGGTCGTCGAGCCGGAGCGCCCCGTGGCCCTCACGTCGCGCACCGGCCGCGTCGAGCTCGACGGCGTCGAGTTCGGCTACCCGGGAGCGGAGGACCCGGTGCTGCACGACGTCTCGTTCGTGGCCGAGCCCGGTCAGACGACCGCGATCATCGGCTCGACGGGCTCCGGCAAGACGACGCTGCTCAACCTCGTGCCGCGCCTGTTCGACGTCACGGGTGGGTCCGTGCGCATCGACGGGACCGACGTGCGCGACCTCACGGGCGCGGACCTCGGCTCTCTCCTCGGCCTCGTGCCGCAGAAGGCGTACCTGTTCTCCGGCACCGTCGCGGACAACCTCCGGTACGGCCGCCCTGACGCGACCGAGGAGCAGATGTGGGAGGCGCTCGACGTCGCCCAGGCCCGCGAGTTCGTCGAGGCGCTGGACGGCGGGCTCGACGCGCCCGTCGCGCAGGGCGGGACGAACTTCTCGGGCGGTCAGCGCCAGCGGCTCGCCATCGCCCGCGCGATCGTGCGCGACCCCGCGGTCTACCTCTTCGACGACTCGTTCTCCGCCCTCGACTACGCGACCGACGCGCGCCTGCGCGCGGCCCTCGCGCCCCGTACCCGGCACTCCACGGTGATCGTCGTCGCGCAGCGCGTCGCGACGATCCGCGGCGCCGACCAGATCCTCGTGCTCGACCACGGCCGCATCGTCGGCCGCGGCACGCACGCCGAGCTCCTCGAGTCCAACGAGACGTACCAGGAGATCGTCTACTCCCAGCTCTCGATCGAGGAGGCAGCATGAGCGGCGAGCAGGACGCCTCGCGCACGCCCGCGCCGTCGGGCCCGGACGCCCCCGGAACGGACACGCCCGCCGCGAAGGGCCGCGACGTCGCGTCCACACGGATGGCCGGACGCCCCCGGGGCGGCGGCCCCGGCCCCATAGGCGGCATGGGGGTCCCCGGGGAGAAGGCGCTCGACTTCAAGGGCTCCCTGCGCCGGTTCGCGGCCTCGCTGCGGCCCGAGCGCGTGCCGATCGTCGCCGTCGTGATCCTCGGCGTCGTGTCGGTGGCGCTCGCCGTCGCCGGCCCCAAGCTCCTCGGCAACGCGACGAACATCATCTTTGCCGGCGTCGTCGGCTCTCAGCTCCCCGCGGGCGTGACACAGGCCCAGGCCGTCGACGCGCTGCGCGCCCAGGGGCAGGACCAGATCGCGGACCTCGTCTCCGGCGTCCCCGGCCTCGTCCCCGGCGAGGGCATCGACTTCACGGCGCTCGCGACCGTGCTGGCGTGGGTGCTCGCGGTCTACGTCGGCTCGTTCCTGTTCGGCTGGCTGCAGGGGCGCATCACGGCGATCGTCGTGCAGCGCACCGTCTACCGGCTGCGCGCCGAGGTGCAGGCGAAGCTCGGTCGGCTCCCGCTGTCGTACTTCGACCGCAACCAGCGCGGCGAGATCCTCTCGCGCGTGACGAACGACATCGACAACATCTCCCAGACCCTCACGCAGACGCTGTCGCAGCTCGTGACGTCGGTCCTGACCGTCTTCGGCGTGCTCGGCGTGATGTTCTGGATCTCGCCGCTGCTCGCGGTCGTCGCGCTCGTGACGGTGCCCCTGTCCGTCATCATCACGGCCCAGATCGCCAAGCGCTCGCAGCCGCAGTTCATCCAGCAGTGGGCCGCCACGGGCCGCCTCAACGCCCACATCGAGGAGATGTACACCGGCCACACCCTGGTCAAGGTCTACGGTCACCAGCAGGCCGCGATCGACGACTTCGAGCGCGAGAACGGTGACCTGTACGACGCGAGCTTCAAGGCGCAGTTCATCTCCGGCACCATCCAGCCGGCGATGGGCTTCGTCGCGAACCTCAACTACGTGATCGTCGCGGTGGTCGGCGGGCTGCGTGTCGCGTCGGGCACCATGACGCTCGGTGACGTGCAGGCGTTCATCCAGTACTCGCGCCAGTTCACGCAGCCCATCACGCAGATCGCGTCGATGATGAACCTGCTCCAGTCGGGCGTCGCGTCGGCCGAGCGGGTCTACGACCTGCTCGACGCCGAGGAGCAGACGCCGGACCCGTCGCCTGCCGCGACGGTCGATCCGGTGCGTGGCCGCGTCGCGTTCGACGACGTGTCGTTCTCCTACACCCCGGACACCCCGCTCATCGAGCACCTCGACCTCGTGGTGGAGCCCGGCCAGACGATCGCGATCGTCGGGCCGACGGGCGCGGGCAAGACCACCCTCGTGAACCTGCTGATGCGGTTCTACGACGTGGACTCGGGCCGCATCACGCTCGACGGCGTGGACACGCGCGACATGACGCGCGACGACCTGCGCTCCGACATCGGCATGGTCCTGCAGGACACGTGGCTCTTCAAGGGCACGATCGAGGAGAACCTGCGCTATGGCGTGCGGGACGGCCGGGAGCTCGACGACGAGGCGTTCCTCGCGGCGACGCGTGCGACGCACGTCGACCCGTTCGTGCGCACGCTGCCTGACGGGTACGCGACGGTGATCGACGACGAGGGGTCGAGCGTGAGCGCGGGCGAGAAGCAGCTGCTCACGATCGCGCGCGCGTTCCTCGCCGACCCGGCGATCCTCGTCCTCGACGAGGCGACGAGCTCGGTCGACACGCGTACGGAGGTGCTCGTGCAGCAGGCGATGAACGCGCTGCGCGAGGGGCGCACGTCGTTCGTCATCGCGCACCGTCTGTCGACGATCCGCGACGCCGACACGATCCTCGTCATGGAGCACGGCTCGATCGTCGAGCAGGGCTCGCACGACGAGCTGCTCGCGGCGGGCGGCGCGTACGCGCGCCTGTACGAGAGCCAGTTCGCGGCGCCCGTCGGCGCCGAGGCGGAGGACGACGCGGTGGACGCCGCCGCGGCCCCCGCGGGGCGGCCGGCCGGCGCCTGACACGGCTCGGCCCGCGGCGGTCCACCGGAGGGCGGACCGCCGCGGGCCGTGTGCGGGCACGACCAGGGTCGCGGTCGGGCGGCGACCTGCCCGGGCTCAGGCGAGCGAGAGGAACAGCTTCTCGAGCTTCGCCACGTCGAGCGTGGGGTCCTCGCCGTCCTCGGCCGGCTCGGTGAGGCACTGGCGCATGCCGGACGCGATGATCGCGAAGCCCGCGCGGTCGAGCGCGCGCGACACGGCGGAGAGCTGCGTGACGATGTCCTCGCAGTCCCGCCCTTCGTCGATCATGCGCACGACGGCCGCGAGCTGGCCCTGGGCGCGCTTGAGCCGGTTGACGACCTTGTCCATGTCGGTGCGGTCGAGCTCCACGGGTGTTCTCCTGCGTTCGTCTCGGAAGGGTGGCAGCGAGCGTGCTGCCGAGGGGCCCGCGTGCGGGCCGGGGTCGGCGGGGTCGGCGTCAGGCGCAGGTGCAGCGCTGCTCGGGCGGTACCTCGGCCATGACCTCGTCGGCGTGCATGCCGCAGCCGGTCCAGGTGGTCTTGCCGCACGTGCGGCACAGGGCGGGACTGCACACGGTGTGTCTCCTCGGTTCGGCGGTTCGGGGGTTCGGGGGTTTCAGCGGTTCGGGTGCGGGGGTCGGCGCTCGGCCGGGTGGTGCAGGATCAGCGTCGCACGGCTCCGCCCGCGGCCTGCCACGCGCCGATCCCGCCGGACAGGCTCGTCGCGGCGTACCCGAGCGAGCGGAGCTGGCGGGCCGCGGTGCGCGAGCGCATCCCGGACGCGCACATGACGACGACGGTCGCGCCGTCCTGCAGGCGACGCGGCCCGGCGGTCGAGACGTCGGCGAGCGGGACGTGCACGGCCTGAGGCGCGTGCCCGGACCGCCACTCGTCGCGCTCGCGCACGTCGAGGAGCGTCGCCCCGTCGCGGACGAGCTGCAGCGCGGTGGGCGCGTCGACCGTCGGGCGGACGCCGCCGTCGTCGGTGGGGCGGGAGAAGAGGCGGCGGAGGCGGTCGATCATGCGGGGACTCCTTCGAGGTCGCGCGCGGCGCGCGGCGTGGTGGTGAGGGTGAGCCAGCCGCCGGAGAGGTTGCGCGCGTCGAGCCCGGCGGCGAGCAGGACACGCGTGGCGAGGTAGGAGCGCACGCCGCTCGCGCAGTGCACGGCGACGGGTCGACCGGCCGCTGCGGCGCGCACCTCGTCGAGCCGCTCGCGCAGCTCGGTGTGCGGGACGTTCAGTGCACCGTCCAGGTGGCCGCCGGCGTGCTCGGCGCGCGACCGGACGTCGAGCACGAGCGAGGACGCGACGACCGCGTCGAGCTCGGCCGCGTGCCACTGCGGCATGGTGCCGTCGAGCACGTTCTGCGCGACGAACCCGAGCATGTTCACGACGTCCTTGGCGGCGCCGTAGGGCGGCGCGTACGCGAGCTCGAGCTCGGCGAGGTCGTCCGCGGTGAACCCGGCGCGCAGCGCCGTCGCGAGCACGTCGATGCGCTTGTCGACCCCGGCGCGGCCCACGGCCTGGGCGCCGAGCAGGCGACCGTCGGGCGCGAAGCTCGCCGTCACGTGCACGGGCTCCGCCCCGGGGAACCAGCCCGCGTGGTGGGCCGCGTGGACGCGCACCTGCTCGTGCGCGACGCCGGCGGACGTCAGGGTCGCGTGGCTCGGCCCGGTGACCGCGGCGGTGAGGCCGAACACGCGCACGATCGCGGTGCCGAGCACGGGCGCCTGCGGCGTGGTGCGGCGGCCGAGCATCGAGTCGGCGGCACGTCGTCCCTGGCGGTTGGCCGGTCCGGCGAGCGGGACCGGGCCGGTCGCTCCCGTCACGGCGTGCACGACCTCGACCGCGTCGCCCACCGCCCACACGTGCGGGTCGGACGTGCGCTGGTCGGCGTCGACGCGGATCGCGCCCCGCTCCCCGAGGGCGAGCCCGGCGGCCGCGGCGAGGTCGCTCGCGGGCCGGACGCCCACGCTCACGAGCACGACGTCCGCGTCGAGCGCGGTGCCGTCCTCGAGCTCGAGCGTGACGGCGTGGGGGGCGCCGGTCGGCCGCGGCACGACGGCGGTCGCGGACGTCCCGAGGTGCAGCCCGACCCCGTGGTCGCGCAGCTCGTCCGCGAGCAGCGGCGCGAGGTCGGGCTCGAGCGGCGGGAGGACCTGCTCGGCGCGCTCGACGACGTCGACCACGAGCCCGCGCGCGACGAGCGCCTCCACCGCCTCCAGGCCGATGAACCCCGCGCCCACGACGACGGCCCGCACCGGTGCGGTGCGCCCGGAGGCGACGTCGGCCTCGAGGTCCGCGAGCCGCCCGGCGAGCGCGTCGAGGTCCGTGATCGTCCGCAGCGTGTGCACGGCCGGGTGGTCGATCCCCTCGACCGGCGGGAGCACGGTGGTCGCGCCCGGCGCCAGGAGGAGCGCGTCGTAGCCGAGCTCGTACGTCCCGTCCGCGGCGGCGACGGTGACCGTGCGCGCGGCGCGGTCGATCGCGGTGACGCGGTGCCGGGTGCGCACGTCGAGGTCGAGGCTCGCGCGCAGCGACGCGGGGGAGTGCAGGAGGAGGGCGTCGCGGTCCGCGATCTCGCCGGACACCTGGTACGGCAGGCCGCAGCCCGCGAACGATACGTGGTCGGACTGCTCGAGCACGACGATCGACGCGTGCTCGTCGAGGCGGCGGGCGCGCGCTGCGGCGCTCATGCCTCCCGCGACGCCCCCGACGATCACGACGCGGCGTGCGCCGTGGGTGTCCGACGGACGGGTCGTCGAAGCAGGAGTCGAGGTGATCATGGCTCCACGATACCCCTGGGGGTATCCCTCGAAGCAAGCCGTCGGGCTGAGAGGTCCGTCACGGGACGTCCGGGGCGGCGGTTGCGGCCGCTCACAGCCGACGAACAGCCACGCCATCCGCGTGGCACACACCCGCTCCGTAGACACGGACCATGAGCACCCCGACCTCGACGAGCACCCCGGCCCCGACCCCGCAGGACCCGACCCCGCACGACCCGCCCGCCGCCCGGCGCCGACGACGATGGCGCGTCGCGCTCGTCGGAGCCCTCGCCGTGCTGCTCCCGCTGGGAGGCGCGACGGCGTGGGCGCTGGACCGGTTCGTCGTCGAGCACGTCGAGATCGCCGACGTGTCGGCGTACGAGGCGTCGCAAGGTGCCGACGCGGACGGGGCGTCGGAGCAGGGCACGACGGCGGACGGCAGCGCGGGCGCACCGGACGGCGGCTCGACCGGCACCTCGGACGGCGGCGCGAGCATCGACGGCGACACATACAGGTCCGACGGCACGAGCATCACGGTCTCCCGGGTGACCACCGGCTCGGGCGACGACACCGTGACGTACTACGTGGCCGACGTCGCGCTCTCCGACATGACGGACCTGCGCTCCGCGTTCGCGCAGGACGCGTTCGGCACGAACATCACGGAGACGACGTCCGACATCGCCGCCGACAACGACGCGGTCCTCGCGATCAACGGCGACTACTACGGGTTCCGCGACACGGGCATCGTCATCCGCAACGGCGTCGTGTACCGGGACGAGGGCGCGCGCGAGGGCCTGGCGCTCTACCGCGACGGCCACGTCGAGGTCTACGACGAGTCGACGACCGACGCGCAGAGCCTCGTCGACGCCGGCGTGTGGAACACGCTGTCGTTCGGGCCCGCGCTCGTCGAGGACGGCGAGGTCGTGGCCGGGATCGAGGACGTCGAGGTCGACACGAACGTCGGGAACCACTCGATCCAGGGGGAGCAGCCGCGCACCGCGATCGGCGTGATCGACGAGAACCACCTCGTCCTCGTCGTCGTGGACGGCCGTCAGGAGGGCTACTCGCGGGGCGTGACCATGACCGGGCTCGCGGAGATCCTGCAGGGCCTCGGCGCGACGACCGCGTACAACCTCGACGGCGGCGGATCCTCGACGCTGTACTTCGACGGCGAGGTCGTCAACAGCCCGTCGCAGGGACGCGAGCGCGGCACGTCCGACGTCCTCTACGTCGCGGACGGTGCGTGATGGCCGCCGCGACCACGCACGCCCCCGCAGCGCTGCCCGGCGCGGGCGCCGCCCGGACCGCCGTCGTCGTCCCCGCGTACCAGCCGGACGCGCGCCTCGTCGCCCTCGTGGACGCGCTGCGCGTCGCGGTCCCCGGGCTGCCGGTCGTGGTGGTCGACGACGGGAGCGACCGGCGGTGCGGGGGAGTGTTCCGCGCGGTGCGCGCGCTGGGCGCTGTCGTGCTCGCGGTGCCGGTCAACCGCGGGAAGGGCCACGCGCTGCGCACGGGGATCCGGTGGGTGCGCGACCGCCTGCCCGGCCACGGCGTCGTGTGCGCCGACGCGGACGGGCAGCACACGGTCCTCGACGTGCTGCGCGTGGCGGCGCGGTCGCAGGCCGAACCCGACGCGGTCGTGCTCGGCGCGCGCCGCTTCGCCGGTGTCGTCCCGCTGCGCAGCCGGGTGGGCAACGCCGCGACACGCTGGGCGTTCACGGCCGCGACGGGGACGCGCGTGCGCGACACCCAGACCGGGCTGCGCGCCTACGGGCCGGGACTGCTCGACGCCCTGCTCGCCGTGCGCGGCGACCGGTACGAGTACGAGCTGCGCACGCTCCTCGACGCGACCCGCGCGGGCTGCCGGATCGTCGAGGTGGACGTCGCGACGGTCTACCTCGACGACAACGCGTCCTCGCACTTCCGGCCCGTCGCCGACTCGCTGCGCGTGTGGGCACCGCTGCTGCGGTTCGCCGCGTCGTCGCTGGGGTCGGCCGCGGTCGACGTCGTCGGGCTGCTCGTGCTGCACGCGCTCACCGGGTCGCTCCTCGCGGCCGTGGTGGGTGCGCGCCTGCTCAGCGCGGGCGTGAACTTCGCCGTGAACCGTCGCCTCGTCTTCGGCGGCGGGCGCGACGTCCCGCTGCGCGCCGCCGTCGTGCGGTACGCGGCGCTCGCGGTCGTGCTGCTCCCGGCGAGCTACGGGCTGCTCGCGCTGCTGACTGGTCTCGGCGTCCCGCTGCTCGCGGCGAAGGTCGGCACCGACGCCGCGCTCTTCGCGACGAGCTACGAGGTGCAGCGGCGGGTGGTGTTCGCTCGCCTCAGCCCTGGACGGCGCGCTGACCGGCGTCGTGGCGCTCGACGAGCGCGGGCACGTGGTCGCGCGCGGTCCAGCGCCGGCCGACCCACTTGATCGCCTCGACGAGCAGGAACACGACGAGCGCGAGCCCGAGCGTCTTGCCCCACTCCGCGAGGTCGATGGGTGCCGAGTCGAACCAGGAGTGCATGAACGGCGCGTAGACGAACACGGCCTGGAGGGCGAGGAGCGTCGCGGCCGAGATCCAGATCACCCGGTTGCCGCGGAGCACGTCGAGCGTGAGGCTCGACCGGTCGAGGAACCGGCAGTTGAACAGGTACGCGAGCTGGCCGAGCGCGAGCATCGTCACGGCGGTCGTCTGGGCCTCGGCGATCGGGACGCCCTGAGCCCGCTCGACGTAGAACAGCAGGATCGTCGCGCCGCCGATGAGGAGGGAGACGAGGAGGATGCGCCGCACGTAGGCGCCGTCGAGGATCGACGCCTTGGGGTCGCGCGGCGCGCGGCGCATGACGTCGGGCTCCGCCTTCTCGTACGCGAGCGCGAGCGACAGCGTGACGGCGGTGATCATGTTGATCCACAGCACCTGGACGGGCTGGAGCGGCAGCGTGAGGCCGAAGAGCACCGCGACGAGGATGACGAGCGACTGCGCGCCGTTGGTCGGCAGGAGGAAGAGCACGGACTTGCGGATGTTGTCGTAGATCCGCCGCCCCTCCTTCACGGCGCGCTCGATGGTCGCGAAGTTGTCGTCCGCGAGCACGACCTCCGCGGCCTCCTTGGTCGCCTCCGTGCCCTTGATGCCCATCGCGACACCGACGTCCGCCTGGGTGAGCGCCGGGGCGTCGTTCACGCCGTCACCCGTCATGGCGACGACCTCGCCGTGCGACTGCAGCGCCGAGACGATCCGGATCTTGTGCTCGGGGCTCGTGCGCGCGTACACGTCGACGTCGCGCACCACCTGGCGCAGCCTCTCCGTGCTCATCTCCTCGAGCTCGGGGCCGGTGAGCACGTCCGGCGCAGCGGTGGCGCCGGTCTCGTCGTGGGGGTCCACGATGCCCATCTCCCGACCGATCGCGAGGGCCGTGCCCGCGTGGTCGCCCGTGATCATCTTCACGCGGATGCCCGCGTCGCGGCACTCGGCGATCGCCTCGATCGCCTCGGGCCGCGGCGGGTCGACGATGCCGACGAGCCCGCACAGCTCGAGCCCGTCCGCGACGTCGTCGACGTCCAGGTCGGCCGTGCCGTCCGCGGCGGTCCGCCGGGCGGCGGCGAGCACGCGCAGCCCGCGCCCGCCGAGCGCGTCGATCTGCGCGTCCCAGAACGCGCGGTCGAGCGGCTCGGTTCCGCCGTCCTCAGCCACCTGGGTCGCGCAGCGGTCGAGCACGCGGTCCGGCGCGCCCTTGACGTGCACGTGCAGGGCGCCGTCGGGGTCGGCGTCGAGCGTCGCCATGAACTTGTTCTCGGACTCGAACGGCACGACGGCGACGCGCCGCCACCCCGTGGGGTCGACGCCCGCCTTCATGCCGAGCGTGCGCAGCGCGCCCTCGGTCGGCTCGCCCACGAGCCGCCAGCCGTCGGCGTCGGACTCGTCGGGGACGATCCGCGCGTCGTTGCAGAGCATCATGACGGTCGCCAGGGCCGCGAGGTCCCGGTCGTCGGCGAGGTCCGCGTGCCGCGTGCCCGACGCCGGTCCGTCGCCCGGGTCTCCCGCGGCGCCGGGGGCGTCGGCCGGCCCGGGGTTTGACGCGTCGTCGGGCACCGTCACGTCCCCCACGGGCGCGTACCCCGCACCCGCCACCGCGAAGGTGCGCCCGCTCGTGCGGACCGTGCGCGCCGTCATCTCGTTCTTCGTGAGCGTGCCCGTCTTGTCGGAGCAGATCGTGGTCACGGACCCGAGCGTCTCGACCGCGGGCAGCTTGCGCGTGATCGCCCGGCGGCGGGCCATCTGCTGCACGCCCAGCGCGAGCGTGATCGTCACGAGCGCGGGCAGGCCTTCGGGCACCGCGGCGACCGCGAAGCCGATCGACGCCGAGATGAGCTCCGGGACGGTGAAGTCGTGGAAGACCCGGCCGATGATGACCATGACGACGGCCATCGCGAGGATGAGCACCGCGAGCAGCTTGCCGAACCGGTCGAGCTGGCGCGTCAGCGGCGTCGCGAGGCTGCGGACCTCGGAGATCATCGTCTGGATGCGGCCGATCTCCGTCGCCGTGCCCGTCGCGGTGACGACCCCGACCCCCTGGCCCGCGGCCACGAGCGTGCTCGAGAAGAGCATGCTCGACCGGTCGCCCACGCCCGCGTCGGCGCCGACCGCGTCGACCTTCTTGGCCGCCGCGACGGACTCGCCCGTGAGCGCCGACTCCTCGACCCGGAGGTTCGTCGCTTGGATCAGCCGCACGTCCGCGGGCACGCGGTCGCCCGAGCGCACGCGCACGACGTCGCCCGGCACGACGTCGTCGGCGTCCACGCGCGCCCACGCGCCGTCGCGCCGCACCTCCGCGTGGACCGACAGCATGTTGCGGATGCCCTCCAGCGCGCTCTCCGCGCGACCCTCCTGGATGAACCCGATCGCCGCGTTGATGACCGCGACCGCGAGGATGACCGTGAAGTCGACCCAGTCACCGAGGATCGCCTTGAGCACCGCCGAGACGAGCAGGATGTAGATGAGGACGTCGTCGAAGTGGACGAGGACCCGCTTCCACAGCGGGTCGCGCTGCGGCGGGGGCAGCCGGTTGGGCCCCACCTCCGCGAGCCGCGTCGCGGCGTCGGCGTTCGAGAGACCGCCCGCGTCCGTGCCCAGCTCGGCCAGGACCTCGTCGGGCGGGCGCGACCACGGCACGTCGAGCGGCCGCTCGGCCGTGCCTGCGGAGGTCGACGAGTCCGTCGTGGCGGGGGTCGGTGCAGCGTCCGGCGCGGATCCCATGTGCCTATTCGACCCCCGATGCCCGGATAGCGCGAGAGACGAAAGACCGTGAGCCCCGCCACGGCCGGGCTCACGCGTCGAGCACGACCTCCCGAAGCGGGCTCGTGTCCCGGACGATCTCCAGATCGTCGCCGACGGGCGCGGCGAGAAGGTGCTCCGCGAGCCCGGTGCTGGCGCCGACCATCTCGCGGTACAGGTCGATCCCGATGATCGCGGCGACTGCCGTCCCGTCCTTCGTCACGACCTGCGGCTCGTCCTCTGCCGCGCGGAGCAGAGCGTCCAGGCCCCGCTCGGCCTCGCCGATGGTCCAGTCCATCTGCCACCTCCCGTCGTCCCAGAAACCAGGGTAAGGGCCCCGCGATGCAAGGCCCGGGTGCCGTGCACGAGGCGGCATCGATGCTGCAAATGCGTCGTTCGCTCCGTTGATACCGTATGCCCCATGAGTGGTTCCGCCGACATGGCGCCGCGAGCATCGTCGGGTCGCAGGATCGAGGTGCTCGTGGTCGCGGCCACGGCGCTCGCCGGCGCGGCACCGACCCTGATCCTTGGATGGGCCGTCAACGAGCATCTCTGGGAGCTGTGGTGGTTGGAAGCCGGGGCGGACAGCGGGCTGCTCGACGGGCGACCGGACCGCGCCGTGGTCGTAAGCGCCGCCGTAGGGATCGGCCTGCTCGTCGGTCTCACGGTGGCCGCCCATCTCGTGATGCACTCCCTGTCTGCGGGCAGGCTGACCCACCGCCAGGCGGCGGGGCGGGCGCTGCTCGCCGTCGGGATCCCCGTTGCCCTGCTCGTGCTGGCGCTGCTCCTGCAGATCGTGGTGCCCGGGGCCGAGGGCTCGCCTCTCGTTCCCTTCTCCGACCGGGTGCGCACCTGACGGAGACGCGCGGCGGTGCTGGGAGAATCGACGCGTGAGCGACACCAGCACCCGGGCCGACCTGCGGGTCGTGCACGTCACCGACCCCGCCGACGACCGCCTCGCGGACTACAACCGCCTGACCGACGTCGCGCTGCGGTCCAAGCACGAGCCGGAGAAGGGGCTGTACATCGCGGAGAGCTCGACCGTCATCCGGCGAGCGCTCGCGGCGGGGCACCGGCCGCGGTCCTTCCTCATGGCCGAGCGCTGGCTCGACGACCTGGCCGACGACATCGCGGCACTGCCCGTCGACGACGCCCCGGGCGGCACGGGCGAGCCGGTCCCGGTCTACGTCGGCGCGCCCGACGTGCTGGAGGCGATCACCGGGTTCCACCTGCACCGCGGTGCGCTCGCGGCGATGCACCGCCCGCCGCTCCCGACCGTGCACGACCTGCTCTCCACCGCTCGCGGCGGCACCGGGGCGCGGCGCGTCGCCGTGCTCGAGGACATCGTGGACCACACGAACGTCGGCGCGATCTTCCGGTCGGCGGCCGCGCTCGGCGTGGACGCCGTGCTCGTCTCGCCGCGTTGCTCCGACCCGCTGTACCGGCGCTCGGTGCGCGTGAGCATGGGCACGGTGTTCCAGGTCCCGTGGACGCGGTTCGAGACCTGGCCGGGTGGGCTCGACGTGCTGCGCGCGGAAGGCTTCGACGTCGCGGCGCTCGCGCTGGCGGACGACGCGACCAGCCTCGACGACGTCGTCGCCGACCCGCCCGAGCGGCTCGCGCTCGTGCTCGGCACCGAGGGCGACGGGCTCTCGCGCGGCGCGATCGAGGCGGCCGACCGGGTCGTGACGATCCCCATGGCCGGGGGAGTGGACTCGCTCAACGTCGCCGCCGCCTCGGCTGTCGCGTTCTGGGCGACGCGGGTTCCCTGACTCCTGGTCGACGCACACGGCAGGACTTCCTGGCCGCCGGGAACAACTGTGCGCGCGGGCGCGTTGGGCTCGTGTCCGTACGTCGTACGAGAAGAGGTCCCGTGCCGGTCCAGCCCTCCCCGTCCCTGCCCGCCGTCGTGCTCACCGCCCCGCAGTCACCCATGCCACGCGCCACGCCGCACGACGCCGCGGCACAGGCCGTCGTCGAGGAGCAGCGGCACCTCGACGTCGCGCTCGCGCGCAGGATCCAGCTCCTCGACGAGCTGGACGCGCAGCTCTCGGCGCCTGCCGAAGCCGGCACCGACCGGTCCGGGTCCGAGGACGTCGTCGAGCGCTCCCGGCGGGCCGGGCTGCGCCGTCGGCGTACGGAGCTCGAGCGCGCGGAGAGCGGGCTCGTCTTCGGTCGCGTCGACACCGTCGACGGGGTGACGCGCCACGTCGGGCGCGTCGGGATCGCCGCGCCCGACGCCGACGCCGACCCGCTCGTGCTCGACTGGCGTGCCCCGGGCGCCCGCGCCTTCTACACCGCGACCGCGCGCGAGCCGCAGGGCCTCGCGCGGCGCCGGCACGTGCGGACCGCGGGGGAGCGGGTCACCGGCGTGGACGACGAGCCGCTCGACGGGTCGGCGGCCGGGGCGGACGAGGAGGACGGCCTCGTCGGCGAGGGCGCCCTGCTCGCCGCGCTGTCCGAGCGCCGGACCGGCCGCATGGGCACCGCGGTCGCGACCCTCCAGGTCGAGCAGGACGCGATCGTGCGCGCCCCGGCCGAGCAGACGCTCGTCGTGCAGGGCGGCCCGGGCACGGGCAAGACGGTCGTCGCGCTGCACCGCGTCGCGTACCTGCTGTTCACGCACCCGCACCTCGCGGAGCGCGGCGTGCTCCTGCTCGGCCCGTCGTCGCGGTTCCTCGAGTACGTCGCTCAGGTGCTGCCCGCGCTCGGGGAGACGGCCGTCGTCTCGGCCACGTGCGACACCCTCGTGCCTGGCGTCGTGCCGGAGCGCGACGAGTCGCGGGACGTGGCCGAGATCAAGGGGCGTGCGCTGTGGCAGGACGTCGTCGCCCGGTACGCCGACGCTCTCCTCCCGGACGCGCGGGCGCTGACGGTGCGCCTCGACGGCGAGCCGCTGACGCTCGACGCGGCCCGCGTGGGGCAGGTCCTGCGCGCCGCGCGGGCGGGCGGGCGCAGCGTGCTCGCGGCGCGTCGTCGAGCCGTGGACCTCGTGCTCGACGCGCTCGTCGACGAGGCCGCGGCGCGGCACGCGGAGCTGCTCGAACGCGTCGAGGAGGGGTTCGAGGACGTGCTCGGGAAGCTCGACGCCGGGCTCGCCGCGCGCGACGACCGAGCCCCGACCACCGGCGCGCACGGCGGCGACGTCGACGGCGAGCTCACGGACGACGACCTCGACCGGCTGCGCGGCGAGCTCGCGCGCGACGGCGGGTTCACGGCGGTCCTCGACGCGTGGTGGCCCGTCGTCGACGCCCGCACGGCGCTCGCGGACCTCCTGGGCGACGGCGCGCTCCTCGCCCGCCACGCGCCCGAGCTCGCGCCCGCGGAGGTCCGCCGGGTGACGGGCGAGCCGGCGACGCTCGCGCCGAGCGACGTCCCGCTCCTCGACGCGCTCGCCGACGCGCTGGGCACCCCCGACGCCCCGGGCGAGCAGGGCGAGTTCCTCGCGCAGCGGGCCGCGACCCGCCGCGACTGGGTCTACGGGCACGTCGTGGTCGACGAGGCGCAGGAGCTCTCGCCCATGCAGTGGCACATGGTGCTGCGCCGCTGCCCGACCCGGTCGGTGACCGCCGTCGGGGACGTCGACCAGACGGAGGCGCCGCACCGTCACACGGACTGGGCGGACGTCGTCGGCCCGGTCTTCGGGGAGCGCTGGCACCGCGCGGACCTGACGATCTGCTACCGCACGCCGCGCGAGGTCATGGAGCTCGTCGGGCCCGTGCTGCGCGCGGCGGGCAGCCGCAACGCGCCGCCCCGCGCGGTGCGCGACGCGGGGGTCGCGCCGCGCGACGTCGCCGTCCCCGCCGATGCTTCGGGCGCGAGCCTGGGCGCGACGGTCGCCGCGGAGGTCGCTCGCCTCGTGGAGCGGTACGACGGCGGTTCCGTCGGGGTCGTGGCCCCGCGCGACCGGCTCGCGTACCTGGGCGCCGCCGCCGACGGCGTCCCCGTGCTCAGCACGTCGGAGGCGAAGGGGCTCGAGTGGGACGCGGTGGTCGTCGTCGACCCGGACGGCATCGCCGCGGAGCCGCGCGGCTGGAACGGGCTGTACGTCGCCATGACCCGGTGCACGCAGGAGCTCGCGCGCGTCACCGTGGGCGCGCCGTCCGGCACCGGCTGACCGCGCCCGCTCACTCACGGGAGGTCGACCGGGCGAGCCGGTCGACCTCCCGCACCACGACCTCGACGAGCGCCGGGTCCCCGAGCGGGAGGAAGTGCCCCGCGAGCGGCAGCTCGACGTTCCGCCCGCCCTCGAGCCGCCCGGTCTCCGGGATGTGCGGGTCGAAGCGCGGGTAGACGGCGGTGATCCGGGCGTCCACGCCGCGCTCCGCGGCGAGCGCGAGCAGCGCCGCGTCCCGGGGCGAGAACGCACGGAGCGTGCGGCCCACGACGTAGCGCGCGTAGCTCGACCCGTTGAACGGCGTCGCGACCGCGACCATGCCGGCGACGCGCGGGCCTCCGGCCGACAGCATGACGCGCTTGCCCACGAGGCCGCCCTTGCTGTGGGCCACGAGCACGACGTCGTGCAGGTCCTCCTCCTCCAGGAGGTGCGCCACGAGCTCGGAGCCCTCGGTGAACGGGCGCCGGTTGTGCCCGAGGCCGGGCACGGCGCGGACGCGGTGGCCCGCCGCGGCGAGAGCCTCGGCGACGGGCGCGAGCAGGTGCCACGTCTCGAGCACCCCGGGCAGGAGGACGACCGTCCCGCGTCCGCCCGTACCCGTCGGGACGGGCCGCCGGGGGTGCAGCGCGGCGGCGACCTGGCGTCCGGCCACGTACGCGTAGTCCACCGCCCGTTCGCGCAGGCGCAGCCCGGTCCGCGGGCTCGCGGCGGCGCTCGTCCGCGGCGCGGGGCGGGCGCCCGGGCGCGGGGCCCGACCGGGGGGCTCGGTCACCGCCCCAGCATGGCCCGCCGGGCGGGGCCGCGCGAGGGCGCCCGCCGGTCCCGGCCGGTCCCGAGGCACGGTCGGAGGTCGCTGGTGAGCCCGGTCACATGGTGGCGAGGGGCTGGTTCGGACACGGCGACATAGATTAGCCTCACCTATGTGAGTGGAACCTCAGTTGACCCGGGCCCGGCCGGAGCGCCCGGCGCCCCGGCGCTCGCCGGGCACGACCTGCGGCTGTCGTACGACGCGCGCACCGTCGTCCACGGCGCCGCGCTCGAGCTCGCGCCGGGAGCCGTCACGGCCCTGATCGGGCCCAACGGCTCGGGCAAGTCGACGCTCCTGCGCTCGCTCGCGCGCCTGCACCGTCCCGACGCCGGGACCGTCGCGCTCGACGACGCGCCCGACGCGCTCGCGCTGCACCCCAAGGACTTCGCCCGCCGGGTGACGCTCCTGTCGCAGAGCCGGCCCACGCCGTCGGGCGTGAGCGTGCGCGACGTCGTCGCGTACGGGCGACACCCCTACCGTGGCCGGTTCCGCTCCAACGACCCCGACGGCCCGCGCGCGATCGCGCACGCCATGGACGTCACGGGCATCACGACCATGGCCGACCGCGGCGTCGACGAGCTCTCCGGCGGCGAGCTGCAGCGCGTGTGGCTCGCGACGTGCCTCGCGCAGGACACGCAGGTGCTCCTGCTCGACGAGCCGACGACGTACCTCGACCTGCGCTACCAGGTCGAGCTGCTGGACCTGGTGCGCGACCTCGCGACGGAGCACGGCGTGGCCGTCGGCGTCGTGCTGCACGACCTCAACCAGGCGGCCGCCGTCGCCGACCGCGTCGTCCTGCTCCACTCGGGCGTCGTGCGCGCCACCGGTCCCGCCGACGAGGTCCTGACGTCCGAGCTGCTCACCGAGGTCTACGGCATCCACGTCGACGTCTACACGCACCCCCTCACGGGGCGCACGTGCTGCGAGCCGCTCGGGCGGCACGCCGCCCGGCTCGACGCGGCCGTCCTCGTCTGACCCCGTACCACCCGACGTACCACCCCACGACGTACCCGCACCGACCCACCGCCCGGCCCCGACGCGCGGCCCACCGGCCCGCCCGACGGAGCACGGCCCGGGCACCGACCGAACCCGAAGGACACCCATGCGCTCGACCACCCGTTCCCTCGCCGCGGGCGCCCTCGCGCTCGCCACGGCGCTCGCGCTCACCGCGTGCGGCACGACCGAGGACCCCGCGGCCGCCGACGACACCGAGGCGACGACCGACACGGCGTCCGGCCCGGTCACCGTCACCGACGAGCGCGGCGAGGTCACGCTCGACGCCCCGGCCACCGACATCGTGTCGCTCGAGTGGGGCCTCACGGAGAACCTCGTCGCGCTCGGCATCGAGCCCGTCGGCCAGGCGGACGTCGAGGGCTACAACACGTGGGACACGGTCGCGCCGATCGACGCGAGCACGCCCGACGTCGGCACGCGCGGCGAGCCCAGCCTCGACGCGATCTCCGCGCTCGAGCCGGACCTCGTCGTCACGACGACGGACCTGCCGGAGAACGTCATCGCGCAGATCGAGGAGGTCGCGCCGGTGCTCGCGCTGCGCGGCTCCGACGGCGAGGACCCGATCGGCTACATGCGCTCCACGGTCGAGACGCTCGGCACGGTCACGGGCCGCGAGGACGAGGCGGCCGCCGCGCTCGAGACCTACGACGCGAAGATCGCCGAGGCCACCGCGGCGCTCGACGAGGCCGGCGTCGGCGGCGTCGACTTCGTCATGGCCGACGGCTGGATCACGAACGGCGCCGTCTCGATCCGCATGTACACGCCCGGCTCGTTCTTCGGCGCGATCGGCGAGGAGCTCGGGCTCGTCAACGCCTGGACCGAGGGCGGGGACCCGGACTACGGCCTCGCGCAGACCGACGTCGAGGGCCTGACCCAGCTCGGCGACGTGCAGTTCCTCTACGTCGCGAGCGAGTCCGAGGCCAACCCGTTCGAGGAGGGCCTCGCCGGCAACGCGGTGTGGGAGCAGCTCCCGTTCGTCACGGCCGGGAACGTGCACCGTCTGCCCGACGGCATCTGGATGTTCGGCGGCCCGCTGTCCGCGGCGGCCTACGCCGACGCGGTCGTCGAGGCGCTCACCGCGGCCTGACACCGGTCCGCACCACCACCGGGCGCGGTCGCGCCCGGGACGACGAGAAGGCTGACGAGAACCACAGTGCTGACGAGGACATCGTGACGCGGCCGGAGCAGCGCACGACGGCGGAGCCGGACACCCTCCTCCTGGAGGACCCGGCTCCGGCCGTCGTCCCGGGGCCGGGCGGTACCGGCGACGGAGGTACCGGGGGCGGCACGCCCGCAGGCCCGACGGCGGCCCCGCCCCGCGCGCGGACGTCGCGCCTCGGGATCGCGGGCGTGTTCGTCGTCGCGGTCGTGGTCGCGGCGGTGCTCGCCGCCGTGCACCTGACCCAGGGCACGGCGGACGTCGGGCCGCTCGACCTGCTGCGCCTGGCGACCGGAGGCGACGGCGTCGACCAGACCGTCGCCGTCCTCGTGGCCTCGCGCGTGCCGCGGCTCCTCGCGGGCCTGCTCCTGGGCGTCGCGCTCGGCGTCGCCGGTGCGGTGCTCCAGTCGGTCGCGCGCAACCCGCTCGCGTCGCCCGACACGCTCGCGGTCAACGCCGGCGCGTACCTCACGGTCGTGGTCGTCGCCGCGTTCGGCATCTCCATCCCGTTCTACCTCCAGGGCGGGCTGGCCTTCCTCGGCGGGCTCGCCGCGGCCGGGCTCGTGCTCGTCCTCGCGCGCGGCGGCGCCGACGGCCCGACCCGCCTCGTGCTCGCCGGGTCGGCGATCATGCTCGCGCTGCACTCGCTGACGACGGTCCTCCTCGTGCTGTTCGAGCAGGAGACGATGGGCCTGTTCGCCTGGGGGAGCGGGTCCATCGTCCAGTCGGGCACGCGCACGGTCTCGCTGGCGACGCCCGTCGTCGTGGTCGGCGCCCTCGCCGCCCTGCTCCTCTCGCGCCGCCTCGACCTCCTCGGCCTCGGCGACGACGCCGCGACCGTGCTCGGCGTCGACGTGCGCCGCACGCGCGTCCTGTCGGTCCTCGTGGCCGTCCTCCTGGCCTCGATCGCGGTGACGGTCGCGGGACCGGTCGGCTTCGTCGGCCTCGCCGCACCGGTCGTGGCGCGGCTCGTCGCGCGCCGGGTTCCCGGGCTCGGTCGGCACGTGCTGCTCCTGCCGTTCGCGGCGATCGTCGGGGTGGTCGTCGTCCTCGGCGCCGACGTCCTGCTCCGCCTGCTGCTGCCGGGCACGCTGTCCATCGCCGTGCCGACCGGCATCGTCACGACGGTCCTCGGCGCGATCCTCCTCATCTGGCTCGCGCGGCGCCTGCGCGACTCCGGGCCGGCGTCGTCGCGCGGCGCGCACGGCGCGCTGAGCCGCCCGCGCTCGTCGCGCGCCGTGCTCGTGGTGGTCGTCGTCCTGGCGCTCGCGGTCGCCGCGGCCGCCGTCGCGGGCCTGCTGCTCGGTGACCGGGTCGTGCTGCTGGGCGACGTGGCGAACTGGTGGAACGGGCTCGCCGGGCGGCACGTGACGTTCGTCCTCGACCAGCGCTTCCCGCGCGTGCTCGCGGCGCTCCTCGCCGGCGCGGCGCTCGCGCTCGCCGGCACGATCGTGCAGGCCGTGTGCCGCAACCCGCTCGCCGAGCCCAGCCTGCTCGGCGTCACGTCGGGCGCCGGGCTCGGGGCCGTGACGATGATCCTGCTCGTCCCGGGCGTCGGGATCTGGCCCATGTCCGCCGCGGCGGCGATCGGGGCGTTCGCGGTGTTCGGGCTCGTCTACGGGCTCTCCTACCGCGGCGGGCTCAGCTCGGACCGGCTCGTGCTCATCGGCATCGGTGCCCAGGCCGGGGTGATGGCGCTCATCACGCTCCTCGTGGTCGTCGTCGCGCCGTGGGACGTGAACCTCGCGCTCACGTGGCTCTCGGGCTCCACGTACGGGCGCACGCTCGAGCAGCTCATCCCCGTCGCGCTCGCGCTGCTCGTGCTCACGCCGCTCACCGCGTTCTACCGTCGCGACCTCGACGTCCTGGCGCTCGACGACGACACCCCGCGCGTCCTCGGCGTCGCGCTCGACCGCACGCGCCTGCTGCTGCTCGCGGCCGCGGCGCTCCTCACGGCCGCCGCCGTGTGCGCGATCGGGGCGCTCGCGTTCGTGGGCCTCGTCGCGCCGCACGCCGCGCGGGCGCTGGTCGGCGCACGGCACGGTCGCGTCGTCCCCGTCGCGATGCTGCTCGGCGCGCTCCTCGTGTCCGTCGCGGACACGCTCGGCCGCGTCGTCATCGCGCCGGAGCAGATCCCCGCGGGCCTCGGCACGGCCCTGCTGGGCGCGCCGTACTTCGTCTACCTGCTGTGGCGCAGCCGCGGCCGGGGAGCGTGACGCGTCTCACGGTGCCGGAGCCGGGTCCGCGTCCCGGACGGGTTGACCCCGGTGAGGGTGCGTAGGTTAGCCTCACCTGTGTGAGCCAGACCGTCGTCGCACCCCGCACCCGAGCCCGTCGCCCCGTCGCTCGGGCCACCGCGCCGTGGCGCTTCTTCGACGTCGAGGTGGCGCGCGTCGAGCAGCTCACGCCCAGCTTCCGCCGGTTCACGTTCACCGGCCCGGAGCTCGACCTCTTCGGCGACCCCGGCCTCGACGTGCGGATCAAGTTCGTCCTCCCCGCGCCCGACGGCGGTTACGAGCACCTCGTGCGCGACGCCGAGTCCTGGTACGCCGCGTGGCGCGACCAGCCCGAGGAGCGCCGCAACCCGCTGCGCACCTACACGACCGTCGCGGTGCGCCCCGAGGCGCTCGAGGTCGACGTGGACGTCGTGCTGCACGGCGACGCCGGCCCCGCCTCGCGCTGGGCGCTGACCGCCGAGGTCGGGACGCCGCTCGTCCTGCTCGGCCCGGACGCGACGTTCGACGGCCCCGTCGGCGGCATCGAGTTCCGCCCGCCGACGCGCCCGCACGCGCTCCTGCTCGCCGGCGACGAGACGGCGCTGCCCGCGATCGCCGCGATCTGCGAGGACCTGCCCGCCGACGCGTGGGGCGAGGTGTACGTCGAGGTGCCGCACGTGGGCGACGCGCGCAACCTGGTCACGCCGCCCGGCGTCCGCGTGACGTTCCTCGCGCGCGACGACGTCCCCGGCGGAGCGCACGACGCGCACGGCGCGCGACTCGTGCCCGCCGTCCAGGAGGCCGCCGCGCGCATCCTCGGCGCGGGCGTCCTCGGGACCGACCCGCCGGCTCAGTGCCGTACGGCCGAGGACCTCGAGGACGTCGACGTCGACGCCTCGATCCTCTGGGAGGTCCCCGGCCTGCTCGAGGAGGACACCGTCCTGTACGCGTGGCTCGCGGGCGAGGCGAGCGCGATCAAGACGCTGCGCCGTCACCTCGTGACCGACCTCGGCGTCGACCGCCGCGCCGTCGCGTTCATGGGCTACTGGCGTGAGGGCCGCGCCGAGGGCTGACGCGTTCCCCGAGACGAGAGAAGTGGCCCCTCACCGTGCACGGTGAGGGGCCACTTCTCGCATCTCGGCTCGCGGGTCCCGGTCCGACCCTGGTCGGGTCGCTGGTCGGGTCGAAGACGGGGACGGAAGAGGGAGGCCGACCGGCCTCCCTTTCCAAGGTATAGCGCACGGGGGGTCTTGCGGCAAGGCCCCCCTGGGGGCGCAGAATCTCCGTTCGTGCGCGGGCCGTCGTCGGTCCGCGCCGTCCCGCTCGACCTCGGACCGGAGCTGATGACGTTGCCCGACGCCCCCGTGACCGCCGACCGCACGACCGACCGTCCCACCACCCGGCCCGCCCGGGTCTTCGACCTTCCCGACCGCCTGGCCGCGAAGGCCGACCCCGCGCTCGTCGCCGCCGACGAGCGCCACTTCGCCGCGATCGCGGCGAGCCTCGAGCACTCCGTCGCGGACCTCTCGCAGCGCCTCGACGCGGCGCGCCGCGCCCCCGGCGGGAGCGGGACCGAGGCGCTCGAGCGCGACCAGGAGATCCATCGGCTCAGCGGGCGGCTGCGCCTCCTGCAGCGCTACGGCGTCGACCTGTGCCTGGGCCGCATGACGTTCGCCGACGGCTCCGCCCCGGTCTACGTCGGGCGCGTGGGCCTCACCGACCCGGCGGGGGAGCGGCTGCTCGTGGACTGGCGCTCGCCCGCCGCGGAGCCGTACTTCGCCGCGACGCCCGCGCACCCGCTCGGCCTCGCGGCGCGGCGCCGCTACCGGTGGGCGCGTGGTCGCGTCACGGACTACTGGGACGAGGAGCTCGTGCCCGACGGCGCGGGGTCGGGCGCGGCGCTCGACGACCAGTCCGCGTTCGTCGCCAGCCTGGGCGCTAGCCGGTCGCCGCGCATGCGCGACGTGCTCGGCACGATCCAGGCGGACCAGGACGCGATCGTGCGCGCGGGGTCGCGCGGCGCGCTCGTCGTCGACGGCGGCCCCGGCACGGGCAAGACGGTCGTGGCGCTGCACCGCGCCGCCTACCTCCTGTACGCCGACCCCCAGGTGGGCGCGGGGCACGGGGGCGTGCTCGTCGTCGGGCCCAGCCGCCCGTACCTCTCGTACGTCGCCGACGTGCTGCCCGGGCTCGGCGAGGAGGGCGTGCAGACCTGCACGCTGCGCGACCTCGTCCCGGAGGGCGCCGCGGCGCGCGAGGAGACCGACCCGGAGGTCGCCCGGCTCAAGGCGTCCGCCGACCTCGTCGCCGCGATCGAGCCGGCGGTGCGCTTCTCCGAGCGCCCACCGACCGAGGGGATGGAGGTCGAGACGCCGTGGGCCGACGTCTGGCTCTCCACCGCCGACTGGGCGGAGGCGTTCGAGTCCGTGGACCCCGGCACCCCGCACAACGAGGCGCGCGACGACGTCTGGGGCGCGCTCGTGGAGATCCTCGTGGACAAGACGGTGGGCGAGGGGGCCGCGGAGGACGCCGGGGACCTGTCTGCCGACGACGTGCGCCGCGCCCTGCGCGGTCACCGCGCGCTCGGCGCCGCGTTCGACCGCGCGTGGCCGCTCGTCGAGGCGACGGACCTCGTGGCCGACCTGTGGTCGGTGCCTGCCTACCTGCGCCTGTGCGCGCCGTCGCTCACGCCCGAGGAGGTGCGCGCGCTCCAGCGCCCGGACGCGCAGGCGTGGACGACGGCGGACCTGCCGCTGCTCGACGCCGCCCGGCAGCGTCTGGGCGACCCGGAGGCGTCGCGTCGCCGTCGCCGCAACGCGGCCGCCGCGGCCGCCGAGCGGGCCCGCATGGACGACGTCGTCGACCACCTCGTCGCGTCCGACGACAGCGAGCTCATGGTCATGACGATGCTCAAGGGGCAGGACCTGCGCGACGCGCTCGTCGACGAGGGGGCGATGGTCACGGCCACGCCCGACCGGCTCGCCGGTCCGTTCGCGCACGTCGTCGTCGACGAGGCGCAGGAGCTCACCGACGCCGAGTGGCAGATGGTGCTGAGCCGCTGCCCGTCACGCAGCGTCACGGTCGTCGGGGACCGCGCGCAGGCGCGTCACGGGTTCGCGGAGGGGTGGCGCGAGCGGCTCGGGCGCGTCGGGTTCGACCGGGTCGCGGAGTCGTCGCTGAGCGTCAACTACCGCACGCCGCAGGAGGTCATGGCGGCGGCGGAGCCCGTCATCCGGGCCGCGCTCCCGGACGCCAACGTCCCGACGTCGGTCCGCAGCACGGGCGTGCCGGTCGCCCACGGCGCGGTCGCGGACCTCGACGGGATCCTCGACGGCTGGCTCGCCGAGCACGCCGAGGGCACGGCCTGCGTGATCGGTGGCGCGGGGTCCGTCGCGGCGTCGACCGCGTCGGTCTCGGCGCGGGCCGGCGAGGACGGGGCGTCGCGCGTGCAGGTGCTCACGCCGGAGACGGCGAAGGGGCTCGAGTTCGACCTCGTCGTCCTCGTGGACCCGCAGGCGTTCGGCGACGGCGTCGAGGGCGCCGTGGACCGCTACGTCGCGATGACGCGCGCGACGCAGCGGCTCGTCGTCCTGGATCGCTGAGGACCGGGCGTCGAGCACGACCTGGCGGTCGTCGGGCCGCCGGTGGCGACCGTCAGGTCGTGCCCGGCAGGGTGGGACGGGTCAGGCGACCGGGACCGCCAGGTCCTCGACGACCTCGACGCCGGGCAGGCGCTCCAGCAGGTGGCCGGGGAGGAGCAGCTTCGAGCGCCGCACGCCGCTGCCGATCAGCGCGTGCGCGCCGTCGGTCACGACGCGCGAGTCGACGAGCACGCGCCACCCCTCCGGGAGCCCGACGGGCGTGATGCCGCCGTACTCCATCCCGGACTCGGCCGTCGCGCGGTCGGTCGGCAGGAACGACGCCTTGCGCACGTCGAGGAGCTTGCGGATGCGCGTGTTGACGTCGGCGCGCGTGTGCGCGCGCACCACGGCGGCGGCGATCCGCTCGTCGCCCGCGCGTGCGCCGCCCACGACGACGCAGTTCGCCGACGCCTCGACGGGCAGGTCGAACGCGGCGTTGAGCGTCGCGGTGTCCGCGAGGTCGGGGTCGATCTCCGTCACCGCGACGAGCGCCGCGACGTCCGGGTCGGCCTCGGCCCAGCGGCGCAGCGCGTCCGCGGTCACGGGGGCGACGAGGTCGAGGTGGTCGAGCGCCGGCTCCCAGGTGAGCGAGCCGAGCGTGGGCAGGGTGGCGCGGGCGTCCATGGCGCCAGCCTGCCATCCCGGGACCGCTCGTGCGGGCGAGGACCGGCTGCCGAGCAGGCGCCTGCGCCCGCCGAGCATGCGGTCGTGGCTCGCCCCGCACGCCGGACGGGCTGCGACCCCATGTTCGGCGGGAGGGAGAGGTTCAGGTAGAGGTCGAAGGTTCGGGTCGACCCTCGAGCGTGGGTCGAGGGTTGCGGCGGGCATCTCGGACGAAGGCGACGGCTCTCACCTGCGGAGTTGACACCCTGCGACGGCGGTCGTTCACTGGAAGTGTTCGAACGTCTGTTCGAACGATGGCGGGGTGCAGAACGACGCCCCCAGCAGTCGACGCGCGGTGCGCGTCCCGTCCGAGCAGCATCCCCGGGAGGCGAGATGACCCTTCTCGCCGACCCCGCCGAACGGGCGGGGGCACCAGGCCCGACGGCCGCGGCCGTCGACAAGGCCGAGCGCGCCCGCGCCGTCCTGCGCCGTGCGGAGGAGCGTACGGGCGTCCGCCGACACCGCCCGGTCGTCGCACCCGCGGTCCCGGCAGCACCGGACGCCGCCCCGCGCGCCGACACGGTCCCGCGCGCCGACGTCCCGCGTGCCGACACGGTCCTGCTCGCCGACGCCCCGCGCGCCGCCGTCTCCTCGCCGACGGTCGCGCCGGCCGAGCGCCCGGCGCGCGCCCGCGACCGCCACGTCGTGATGCGGGACCCGAGCCGGGACGTGATCCCCGACGAGCGGGCGTGGCCGGTGCACGACGCGCTCGCCCCGCTCCTGCCGCTCGGCGGGCTGCAGCGGGGCACCGTGGTCGCGGTGCGCGGGTCGACGAGCCTCCTGCTCGCGCTCGTGGCGCGGCCGTCGCGGGCCGGGGCGTGGACCGCCGCGGTGGGGTTCCCCGCGGTCGGGCTGCTCGCGGCCGCCGACGTCGGTGCGGACCTCGACCGCGTCGTCCTCGTCCCGCGGCCGGGACCGGACGCGGCGCTCGCGATCGCGGCGCTCGTCGACGGCCTGGACGTCGTGGTCGTCGGACCCGACGCCGCCCTCACCGACACCGACCGGCGCCGCCTCACCGGCCGCGCACGCGAGCGCGGGGCGCTGCTCGTCGCAGCCACGGCGTGGCCGGGCGCGCACGTCGCGCTCACGGTGACGGGCGGCGGCTGGTCCGGTGCGGACCGTGGGGCGGGCTGGCTGCGTCGGCGCACGCTCGTCGTCGAGCGCGCGGGCCGCGGGGGTGCCGCGCGCCCCACGCGGGTCGAGGTCGAGCTCCCGCTCGCCCACGAGGACTGGCCCGCGTTCCTCGCCGAGGGCGCCCGGGGCACCCGGCCCGACGCCGAGGTCGGGGTCGCCGGCCCCGTCCCCGCCCACGTCGTCGACCCCGACCGGCCCTCCCCGCTCCGGCTCGTCGGATGAGCACGAGCCCGACCCGCACGGCGGCCCTGTGGGTGCCGGACTGGCCGGTGCTCGCGGCGATGGCGGGGCGCGACGTCCCCGCGCACGTCCCCGCCGCGACGCACGACGGCCGCCGCGTCGTCGCCGTCTCCGCGACCGCGCGCGCCCAGGGCGTGCGCCGGGGCATGCGCCGCCGTCGGGCCCGCGAGTGCTGCCCCGAGCTCGAGCTGCTCGACGTCGACGACGCGCGCGACGCCCGCGAGTTCGAGCCCGTCGCGCTCGCGGCCGAGACCGTCGTCGCGGGCCTGGAGATCACCCGGCCCGGCCTGCTGCTCCTGCCGGCCGCCGGGGCGAGCCGCTATCACGGGTCGGACGTCGCGCTCGCGGAGGCGCTCGTCGCGCGCGTCGCCGAGCGCACCGGGCACGAGAGCCAGGTGGGCGTCGCCGACGGCATCCTCGCGGCCGTGCTCGCCGCGCGGGACGCCGCCGTCGTCGCGCCCGGCGGCTCCGCCGCGTTCCTCGCGCCGCGGCCCGCGCGCGACCTCGCGCACGTCGCCGCCCGCCCCGACGCCGCCGTCGCGATCGACGAGCTCGTGGACCTCCTGGGCCGGCTCGGCGTACGCACCCTCGGGGCGCTCGCGGCCCTGCCGCCCGCGACCGTCGAGGGACGGTTCGGCGACCTCGGCGCGTGGGCGCACCGGCTCGCGCGCGGCGAGGACCTGCGCCCGCCCGCGCGGCGCCGCGTCGAGCCCGACGTCGCGGTGGGGGCCGAGCTCGACCCGCCCGCCGAGCGCGTCGACGTCGCGACCTTCGCCGCGCGACGGCTCTCCGAGGACCTGCACGACCAGCTCGTCGCGCGCTCGCTCGTCGCCGGGCGGCTGCGCATCACCGCGCGGACCACGGAGGGCGACGACCTCGAGCGCACCTGGCGGCTCGACGGGCCGGGTGCGATGAGCCCCGCGCGCCTCACGGACAAGGTCCGGTGGCAGCTCGAGGGCTGGCTCACCACCACGTCCGTCCGCGCCGGGCGCGCGGCCCGGGCCGCGCGTCGTGGCGGCGAGCACGGCTCGGTCGGCGGGGCCGACGTCGTCCCGGCCGTCGCGCCGCTGACCCGGCTGTCCCTCACGGCCGAGGAGGTCGTGCCCGCGGGGGCGGAGCAGCCGCGCCTGTGGGGCGCGTCGAGCGGCGAGGACGCGCGGGCCCACCGCGCGCTCGGGCGCGTGCAGGGCATCCTCGGCGGCGACGCGGTCCTGCGCGTCGAGGTCCAGGGCGGTCGCGACGCGACCGACCGCGTGCACCTCGTGCCGTTCGGGGAGGACGTCGCGCGTCCGCGCGACCCGGCCCTGCCCTGGCCGGGCGCGCTGCCGAGCCCCGCCCCGGCGGTCGTGCCCGTCGAGCCGCAGGACGTCGTCGTGCTCGACGCCGCGGGGCGGCCCGTCGTCGTCGACGCGCGCCTCGCGATGAGCGGCGAGCCCGTCACCGTGCGGTGGCCCGCCGCCGCGCCGGAGGAGGGTCCGCGCCGCCCGTCGGCACCCCGGGGCGAGGCGGCGCTGCCCGGTCCGGGGTCCGCGCGCGCCGTCGTGGACTGGGCCGGGCCGTGGCCGCTCGCCGAGCGCTGGTGGACCCCCGCGCCGCGGCGCCGGGTGCACGTGCAGGTCCTGCTCGACGACGGCCGCGGGCTCCTCCTCGCGAGTGCCCGCGGGCGCTGGACCGTGGAGGGCCTCTATGACTGACCGGACCACCGGCCCGCGCTACGCCGAGCTCCACGCGCACTCCGCGTTCAGCTTCCTCGACGGCGCGTCGCACCCCGAGGAGCTCGCCGCCGAGGGCGCGCGGCTCGGGCTGTCGGCGCTCGCCGTCACCGACCACGACGGCCTGTACGGCGTCGTGCGGTTCGCCGAGGCCGCGCGCAAGGTCGGGCTGCCCACGATCTTCGGTGCCGAGCTGCACCTGCCCGTCGTCGAGCACGGGCGGACGCCCGCGGGACCGCCCGTGCTCGACCCGCCCACCGGCGTGCCCGACCCGCGCTCGACCCACCTGCTCGTCCTCGCGCGAGGGGCGCAGGGCTACCGCAACCTGTCGAGCGCGATCGCCACCGCGCACCTCGCGACCGGGACCAAGGGCGCCGCCCGCTACGACCTCGACGCGCTCGGCGCGCAGGGCGCGGGCGAGTGGCTCGTGCTCACCGGCTGCCGCAAGGGCTCCGTGCGGCGCGCGCTGGTCACGTCCGGGCGCGCCGCGGCGCGCCGCGAGCTCGACCGGCTCGTCGCCGTGTTCGGCGCGGACAACGTAGCCGTCGAGATCACCGCGACCGACGACCCCCGCGACGCCGACCTGCACGCGGCGCTCGCGGACCTCGCCGCCGAGGCCCGGCTGCCGCTCGTCGCGACGACCGCCGCGCACTACGCCCACCCGCGCGACGCCGACCTCGCCGGGGCGCTCGCCGCGGTGCGCGCCCGCTCGTCGCTCGACGACCTCGACGGGTGGCTCCCCGGTGCCCCGACGACGCACCTGCGCACGGCGGCGGAGATGCTCGCGCGCCACCACCGGCACCCGCAGGCCGTCGCGACCGCCGCCGCGCTCGGGGACGAGTGCGCGTTCGACCTGCACCTCGTCGCGCCCGACCTCCCGCCGTACCCGGTGCCGGACGGGCACACCGAGGCGACCTGGCTGCGCGAGCTCGTGCGCCGCGGCGGCGAGAACCGGTACGGGCCGCGCGGTCAGGAGAAGATCGCGGGCGCGTGGGCGCAGATCGACCACGAGCTGCGCGTCATCGAGGACCTGCACTTCCCGGGGTACTTCCTCGTGGTCTACGACCTCGTCGAGTTCTGCCGCAGGAACGGGATCCTCGCCCAGGGCCGCGGGTCGGCCGCGAACTCCGCGGTCTGCTACGCGCTCGGCATCACGGCCGTCGACGCGGTGAAGCACGGTCTGCTGTTCGAGCGCTTCCTCGCCCCCGAGCGCGACGGCCCGCCGGACATCGACGTCGACATCGAGTCGGGGCGGCGCGAGGAGGTCATCCAGCACGTCTACGCGACGTTCGGGCGCACGCACGCCGCGCAGGTCGCGAACGTCATCTCCTACCGGCCCAAGTCCGCGGTGCGCGACGCGGCCCGGGCGCTCGGGTACGACGTCGGGCAGGCCGACGCGTGGAGCAAGTCCATCGAGCGGTGGGGGTCGCTACGCGGCCCCGACCCGTCGTCACCCGCGGCCGACCGCAAGGCCAAGGAGGTCGCCATCGCGACGAAGACCGCCGAGAAGGACGCCGAGAAGGCTCGCCTGTGGGGGTCGGGCGACGTGGGTTCGGCGGGGAGGGATGTGGGGTCGTCGCGCACCGGCACCTCCCGCGCCGCCGCCTCTCGCGACGAACGTCCGCACACCGGGCATCGTGGCGACTGGTCGCCCGACCTGAGCGGCCGGGGCGCGCGGCGACCGCGCGTCGTCGACCCGCTCGCGGTGGACGAGGGCGAGGTCCTGCGCGCGGACGACACGCACGACGTCGTGCCCGCGCACCGGCCGCCGTCGGCCGCGCAGGAGGGCGAGATCCCGGACGCGGTGCTCGACCTCGCCGACCGGATGCTGCGCCTCCCGCGGCACCTGGGCATCCACTCGGGCGGGATGGTCATGTGCGACCGCCCCGTCATCGAGGTGTGCCCCGTCGAGTGGGCGCGCATGGAGGGCCGCACCGTCCTGCAGTGGGACAAGGAGGACTGCGCGGACGCGGGGCTCGTGAAGTTCGACCTCCTCGGCCTCGGGATGCTCACGGCGCTGCGCATCGGGTTCGACCTCGTGGAACGGCACGATGGCGGGCCGCGCCTCGCGCTGCACACGCTGCCCGAGGACGACCCGGCGGTGTACGACCTGCTGTGCGCGGCCGACACCGTCGGCGTGTTCCAGGTCGAGTCGCGCGCGCAGATGGCGACGCTGCCGCGGCTGCGACCCCGGACGTTCTACGACATCGTCATCGAGGTCGCGCTCATCCGCCCCGGGCCCATCCAGGGCGGGTCCGTGCACCCGTACATCAACCGCGCGCGGGGGCGGGAGAAGGTGACGTTCCTGCACCCGCTGCTGGAGAAGTCGCTCGGCAAGACCCTCGGCGTGCCGCTGTTCCAGGAGCAGCTCATGCAGATGGCGATCGACGTCGCGGGCTTCTCGCCCCAGGACTCCGACCAGCTCCGGCGCGCGATGGGGTCCAAGCGGTCGGTCGAGCGCATGGAGGAGCTGCGCGGGCGGCTCATGGACGGGATGCGGAAGAAGGGGGTCACGGACCCGGCCGTGCGCGAGGCGATCTACGACAAGCTCAAGGCGTTCGCCGACTTCGGGTTCCCCGAGTCGCACGCGTACTCGTTCGCGTTCCTCGTCTACGCGAGCTCGTGGCTCAAGGTGCACCACCCCGCCGCGTTCTACGCCGGCCTGCTCGCGGCGCAGCCCATGGGGTTCTACTCGCCCCAGTCTCTTGTGGCGGACGCACGCCGCCACGGCGTCACCGTCCTGCGCCCCGACGTCAACGCGTCCGACGTCGAGGCGACGGTCGAGCGGCTGCCCGCCGATCCTGCGGTTGCGTCCGCCGGCCCTGCGGATACCGATCGTCCTGGTTCCCGGACGGGCGACAGCCGCATGCTCGGCGGGGAGGTGGGGATCGACACCGTGTTCGGGCCGGAGCCCGATCTCACCCTCGCCGTGCGGCTCGGGCTCGCGAGCGTGCGGGGGCTCGGGAAGGACGCGGCCGAGCGCGTCGTCGCGGCGCGCGGGACGCCGGGGGAGGGGCGGCCGTTCCGGGACCTGCGCGACCTCGTGCGGCGCGTCGACCTCACGACCGCCCAGCTCGAGGGGCTCGCGACGGCCGGGGCGACGGACTGCCTCGGCGTGACCCGGCGCGAGGCGCTGTGGGCGGCGGGCGCGCTCGCGCAGGAGGGCCCGGGGACGCTGCCGGGCGTGAGCGTCGGGGTCGAGGCACCGGTGCTGCCGGGCATGACCGACGTCGAGACCGCCGTCGCCGACGTGTGGGCCACGGGGGTGTCCGCCGACTCCTACCCGACGCAGTACGTGCGCGACGGCCTGACGGCGGCGGGCGTGCTCACCGTCGTCGGCGCGGTCGAGGTGTCGCGGCAGATCGAGCAGGTCGACGAGGCCGAGCGCATCGCGGGCGAGGTGCCGGGGACGCGCCCGCACCCGTCGTCGCGCGTGGCGGTGGGCGGCGTCGTCACGCACCGCCAGCGCCCCGGGACCGCCGGGGGCGTGACGTTCCTGTCGCTCGAGGACGAGACGGGGATCCTCAACGTCGTGTGCTCGCCCGGGCTGTGGCAGCGGTTCCGGAAGGTCGCGCGCGGCTCCGCGGCGCTCGTCGTGCGCGGCCGGCTCGAGCGGGCCGACGGCGCCACGAACCTCGTCGCGGAGCACCTCGCCCCGCTCTCGCTCCAGGTCGCGACGACGTCGCGCGACTTCCACTGACGGGTTCGTCGCCGTCCGGTGGCACGCGTGGTAGGAACGGAGCGGACGAGGGCCCGGCGCGCGACGACGGGTCATCCGCACCGGCTCACCGACGAGAGGACCCGCGATGCCACCTCGCCTCACCGCCCGCACGATGTTCTGGACCGGCGTCGGTCTCACCGTGGTGAGCGCCCTCGTCCAGAACGTCGGTCTCGCGAACCTCACCTACTCCTTCATCGGCACGTGGTTCGTAGGCCTGCTCCTCACCGTGCTGCAGGTCGCGTTCACCGGCGGCGTCGTGCTCGCCGCGGGGTCGTTCGTCGTCCGGGCTCTGCAGCCTGACGACCCGCCGCGCAAGGAGGCGGCGTCGACGCCGTGGGAGGACCGCGACAACCGGCTGTCCTGACCGGCACCCGGGCAGCGCCCGAGCGGTCCGGGCGCACAGGAGGCCGCCGGCAGCCAGACGGCGTGGGGCTACGGACCGACCGGCGCGGCGACGCAGACCTCGAACGTGTCGCGGGCGCGGCGCAGCAGGTACCGGACCTCCTGCGCCTCCTGCTCGTTCGCGTACTCGTCGCGATAGCTCCAGCGCACGCGCGCCCACACGAGCGCGTCGCCGACCTCCTCGACGTCCTCGAGGTGCGCGACGACGCCGACCAGGCCGCGCTCGCGGAACCCGCGCGCGGTCTCGGTGGTCGACTCGCGCACGTCCTCCGGGTCGGCGAGGAGCGCAGACCTGGTCGACCCGACCACGAGCGCCGGGAACGCGTAGCTCTCGCCGATCGTGTCGAGGTCGCCCGTGGAGAGCGCGACCCCGTAGGTCGTGAGGAACGTCTGGACGTCGTCGGCGTCGAAGGACTCGGTGGAGGGTTCCATGGTCCCGTTCTACCCCGTCGGTCCGGCGTCGGCGCGGCCGGGCGCCTCGGCCGCGCGCGTCAGGCGGGCAGGGTCGCGGTGACCTGCTCGAGGAGCGCGAGGTCGGCGAGGACCGTCGCGTGCTCGGCGTCGATCCGAGCGGCCTGCCCGTCGGCGCCCGCCGTTCGCGCCGTCGTGCCGACGGCCGTGCCGGACGTCGGCGCGAGGACCGCGAGCGCGTGCTCGACCACCGGGGCGAGGTAGTCGGCGTCGAGCACGACCTCGGAGCGTTCGACGCGGCGCGGCGTGCGCACCGCGACCGTGAACCCCGCGGCCGGGTGCGCGCCCGGGTCGAGGAACCGCAGCCGGACCGGGACGCCGCCGAGGCGCGTGGTCGCGACGACCCCGTCCGCCGAGGTCGTCACGACGGGCGGTGCCCACCCCGCGCCGGGAGGACCGCCGACCACGGCGCGAGCCGCCTCCACGACGTGGATGCCGAGGAAGAACAGCCCGTCGCGCTCGTCGGCCGGGTCGGCGGGCCCGGACACCTCCACGACCGGCCCGGGCGACGTCGTCGCCGCCTCGGCCGTCGGTGCCGTCTCGGCCGTGTGGGCCGCGAGCACGGCGCGGGCGGCCGCGACCTCGGGCGCGAACCGCAGCGCGGACGCCGTGGTCACGGCGGTGCCGTGGGCGCGGGCCACGTCGAGCGTCGCCCGCGCGTCGGCGACCGACGCCGCGAACGGCTTGTCGACGAGCACCGGGACGCCCGCGCCCAGGAGCGTGCGGGCCGCGGCACCGTGGAGCCGGCCCGCGCGGTGGGCGACGATCGCCACGTCGGCCCGCCCGACGACGTCGGGCACGGTGACCTCACCCGCGCCGAGGGAGAGCCCGCCCGCGGCGGCGAGCTCCGCGCGTCGGGCCGGCTCGCCGTCGACGAGCGCGACGACGCGCGCGCCCGGCCAGTGCCGCTCGGCCTCGACGAGCCGCACGTACTGGTCGGCGTGGGACGAGTCGAGGCCGACGAGGGCGAGGCGCAGCACGCGGCGATCGTCCCACGCCTCGCGCGCGCCCCGCGCCGACCGTCACCACGCCTGGGCGAGCAGGAGCGCGAAGAGCTCGTCGGCGTCGGTCTCGAGCCCGCGCGAGGCGAACCACGCGGACATCGTGCGGCAGTCGCGCAGCAGGAGCTCGGTACCGAACGGGTTGGCCACGAGGTCGACCACCTGCGGCAGGTCGATGATGACGAGCCGGTCGCCGTCCGCGAGGACGTTGTACGGGGACAGGTCGCCGTGCGCGAAGCCGAGGCGGGCCAGCACCGCCATCCCGTCGCGGAGCTGGTCCCACCACGACGTGAGGAGGTCCAGGTCGGGCCGCGTGCGCGCGAGCCGGGGCGCGGCCTCGTGCGCGACGCCGTCCGACGTCCCGACGAACTCCATGAGGATCTCGTTGCCGTCGATCTGGACGGGGTAGGGGACGGGCGCGCCGGCCGACCAGAGCTCGCCGAGCGCGGCGAACTCGGCCGCCGCCCACTGCCCGGCCGCGACCTGGCGCCCGTAGCGGGACTTGCGGTCGAGCGCGCGCCGGTCGCGCGTGCGGCGCACGCGGCGGTCCTCGGTGTAGACCGTGTCGCGCCGGAACGCGCGGTGGTCGAGGTCCCGGTAGCGCTTGGCGGCGAGCAGCGTGCGCCGGGTGGCGTCGTCGGGGACGGCGCGCTCGACGAGGAAGACGTCCGCCTCCTTGCCGGTCTTGAGCACGCCCAGCTCGGTGTCGACGGCCGCGTCGGCGGTCACGACCCAGTCGGGGCGCGGCTCCGGTCCGCGCTGCCCCTTCTCCACGGCGGACCACGTGGACCAGCGCTGGTCGTCGCCGAGCGCGGCGTCGAGGACGCCCGCCGCGGGGCCGGCGTCGTCAGCGGTGTCGTCACGGCGCCGCAGGCGGCGGGGCGGGGGAGTGCGGGGGTCTCCCGCGAACGTCGGCGGGAGGTACGGGTCGGGGTACAGCAGGTCGTGCTCGGGCACGGGTGGGCTCCTTCGGGCGGGGAGCGCACGGCGCTGCCGTCGCCTCAGGGGCGAGCGGCGGGCGCGGGCCATCTGGGGGGGACGGGCCCTGGACCGTCTAGCGGCGGTCGGTGCTCCCGGGGGTGGTGGACACGCGAGCGTGGGTCGTCCAGCTCATGGCGTTCCTCCTTCCTCCGGTGCCCGACGGCGCGGGCGACGTCCCGTGACCGTCCCACCCGGGCGCGGCCCGGGGCAAGCGAATTACCGTCGGTCGTCGGTCGTCGGTCGTCGGTCGTCGGTCGTCAGGCGGGGCGGCTCACGCGGCGCCGGTCGCCAGCGCCTGGACCGCCGACGCGACGCGCTCGTACGCCCCGTACGTGTCGTAGCCCATCTGGTCGAGCGCGGACCACACGAACCCGACCGTCGCATAGAGGCCGACGGCCGTCGCGAGGATCCACTCGCGCACCGACCCGGTGTCCCCGAGCAGGGGCAGGGCGAAGCTGCCGCCGGGGCGCCAGACGTCGTCGACCACCAGGGACTTGCGCACCCAGCGCGGGGAGCGGATCTTCACGGGCCACAGCAGCGGCGCGCCGTTGGTCGTGAGCACGTCGCCCAGGATGTGCACGGTGACGCCGATGCCGACCGCGACCGGGAGCCAGTTCCACTCCTCGGGCGAGAAGAGCGCGACGAGGGCCGCGACGGTGAGCGACGTGACCCACGGCATGAGCTTGCCGCGTCGCGTGAGCTTGAGCGCCTTGAGCGCGAGCGCGACGAGCAGGACCGCGAGGAGTCCGCCGCCCACGTAGACCGTGCCGAAGCTCTCCGTCTCGACCGTGACCAGACCCACGAGCCACGCGAGCGCGGTGAACACCGCGATGCCGAGGAACGAGTGCGTGCCCTGCCGGTGGCCGCCGGAGATCGTCTCGACCGCGTCGGACACCCACTCGCTCACGGGCGGGAGCGAGTGCGCGAACGTGCCGTTGTGGTGGTCGGCGTCGGGGAGGAGCGCGGCGCCCGCGCACACGACGGCGCCCGTCATGACTCCGACCGACGACACGGGGTGCCACCCGAGCGCGAACGGGGCGGTGGACGTCACCGCCACCCAGGCGGCGGCTCCGGTCGCGGCGTGGTGGGCGCCCATCATGGCGGCGGGTCTCCTGTCGTCGGCCCGGCCGGGTGGTTCGTCGGCGTCGGGAGGTGTGTCCGGAACGTCCGGAACCCTACCGGGTGCCGCCGACAGCGCCGGAGGGCCGTCCGGGCGCAGGCGCACCGCCGGGAAGAAAAGTGTGCCAAGCGGCGAGCCGCCTTCGGAGAAGGTCGCCGGCCCGGCCCGGAGCGGCGAAGCTCGCGGAGTATTTCCGGCGAATTCTGGAAAGAGGGTTGTGCCGATCGGAAAAGGCGCGTACGGTCTTCCTCGGTCGACGACATTCCGGTGCGTGGGCCACCCGACATGACCGAGAGGAGCAGTGCCGTGCGCGAACCCGTCCAGCAGGACCGGCGACGTCCCGTGCTGCCCTGCGAGCAGCCGCGCGTCGTGCTGCCCGTGGCGTATCTCAGCGTGTCCTCGTTCCTCGCCGGCGACTCCGGCGGTCCTGTCGTCTGACCACAGCGTCGTACGACAGGCCGTCCCGGGACATCGCCGGGGCGGCCTTTTTCTTGTGCATGAATGTGCCCGGCCGGGGTGCATTTCTCGTGCTGCCATTCTGCTCGTTCGTCGTCGGCGCGCATTTGTCGTGCGCCTGCGGTGGAAAAGCACTGCCTTCGTGGTCCAACGGACACGACGCCGCTCTACGGAAGCGGAGACGGGGGTTCGACTCCCTCCGAGGGCACCTGGACGCCTCGCGTCCCGTCTGCTCGACGTTAAGGAGCACCAGCGCGCGTAGCTCAGCGGACAGAGCACCGGCTTCCGGAGCCGGGCGTCGGGGGTTCGAGTCCTCCCGCGCGCACCTCGCCGCCCCGCCCGGGGCGGCGTCATGATCGTCAGGACGACCCGAGGAGGTCAGCACCGTGAGCACCGAGGCCCACGCGTTCCCCGTCCCGCTGTCGGGTGCGAAGGCACCCACCCTCATGTGGGCGCACGAGCACGCCGTCGAGCCCGCCGCGCTCCAGCAGCTGCGCAACATCGCCGCGCTGCCGTGGGTCGAGGGCGTGCGCGTCATGCCCGACGTCCACCTCGGCAAGGGCGCGACCGTCGGCTCGGTCATCGCGATGCGCGACGCCGTGTCGCCCAACGCCGTCGGCGTCGACATCGGCTGCGGCATGATCGGCGTCCGCACGTCGCTCACGGCCGAGGACCTGCCCGACGACCTCGGCCCGGTCCGTGCGCGCATCGAGGCCGCGATCCCCGTCGGGTTCCACGCGCACGACGAGGCGGTCGACCCGCACCGGCTGCGCTCGATCTCCGGGCGCGGCCCCGCCGAGGTCGCGCGCGGCGCGGACGCGTTCTGGTCGCGGTTCTCCGGCCTGCACGGGCGTGTCTCGGACATCGAGGGTCGGGCGCGCCGCCAGCTCGGAACGCTTGGTGGAGGCAATCACTTTGTTGAGTTGTGTGTAGATCAGGCGGGTTCTGTTTGGCTTCAGCTGCACTCGGGGTCGCGCAACATCGGCAAGACGCTCGCCGAGCAGCACGTCGCCGTCGCGAAGCGCCTCGAGCACAACCAGGGGCTCGTCGACCGCGAGCTCGCGGTGTTCCTCGGCGGCACGCCGGAGATGGACGCGTACCTCGCCGACCTGTGGTGGGCGCAGGAGTACGCGGCGCGGTCGCGCGCGGTGATGATGACGCTCGTCGTCGACGCCGTGCGTGCCTCGTTCCCGGGTCGTGAGATCGCGTTCGACGAGGCCGTGAACGTCCACCACAACTACGTCGCGGTCGAGCACGTCGACGGGCAAGAGCTCGTCGTGACCCGCAAGGGCGCGATCCGGGCCGGGAAGGGTGACCTCGGCCTGATCCCCGGGTCGATGGGCACCGGCTCGTACATCGTGCGCGGGCTCGGGAACCCGGAGTCCTACTGGTCGGCGTCGCACGGCGCGGGGCGGCGCATGTCCCGCACCAAGGCGAAGAAGACCTTCACGCTGGACGACCTCGCCGTCCAGACGGCCGGCGTGGAGTGCCGCAAGGACGCCGGGGTGCTCGACGAGATCCCGGGTGCGTACAAGGACCTCGACGAGGTCGTCCGCGCGCAGTCCGACCTCGTCGAGGTCGTCGCCCGCCTCACGACGCTCCTCTGCGTCAAGGGCTGACCACAGGAAGCCCCACCGCGCGGCGCGACCAGGTGGTCCTGGCGCGTCCGGCTGTCCGGACGAGCCAGGACCACCTGCTCGGCGCGGAAGGGGAGTCCGCGCGCGGACTGGCGACCCGGAACGGTCAGGGGCGGTCACGGGGGAGGGTGACCGTGAAGGTGGTGCCGGTGGGGCCGGGGTCGTCGGGTGTGGAGGACGACACGGTGATCGTGCCGCCGTGGGCGGTCACGATCGCGTCCGCGATGGCGAGGCCCAGACCGGTGGAGCCGCCGGTGCGGTTGCGCGCGTCGTCGCCGCGCGTGAAGCGGCGGAAGAGCGTCGGGCGCAGGGCCGCCGGGATGCCCGGGCCGTCGTCGGCGACGGTGAGCACGACGTCGTCGCGGTCGGTCGTGAGCCGTACCGCGACGTGCGTGCCGGGCGGGGTGTGCGTGCGCGCGTTGGCGACGAGGTTCGCGAGAACCTGGCGCAGGCTCGCCTCGTCGCCCAGGACCTCGAGGTCGACGTCCTCGTCGGTGCCGTCGCCGAGCGCGTCGGGCAGGTCCGTGGCGAGGTCGACGTCCAGGTCGCCCGCGCCGGGCAGGTCGAGGGCCCAGTCGTGGTCGGGGCCGGCGGCGTGGGCGTCCATGACGGCGTCGACGGCGAGCGCCGCGAGGTCGACGGGCGCACGGTCGAGCGGGCGGCCGGCGTCGAGCCGGGCGAGGAGGAGCAGGTCCTCGACGAGGCCGGTCATGCGCACGGCCTCGGACTCGATGCGGTCGAGCGAGCGCGCGGTGGCGGGCGGGACGTCGTCGGGAGAGCGCCGCACGAGCTCGGCGTAGCCGCGGATGGAGGCGAGCGGGGTGCGCAGCTCGTGACTCGCGTCGGCGACGAACTGCCGCACCTGGGTCTCGGAGTCGTGGCGCGCCTGGAGCGAGGTCTCGACGTTCTCCAGCATGCGGTTCAGCGCGGCACCGACCTGCCCGACCTCGGTGCGCTCGTCGGTGAGGTCGTCCGGGACGCGCGGGATCGCGTCGATCTCGCCCTGCGCGAGCTCGAGCTCGGAGACGCGGCCCGCCGCGGTGGCGACGTCGTCGAGCGGCCGGAGCGAGCGCCGCACGAGCCACGTGCCGAGGAGCACCGCGGCGAGCAGGCCCGCGGCGCCGAGCGCGACCTCGATGAGCACGTACTTCTCGACCGTCGCGTCGACGGTGGCGGTGCTCGACGCGACGACGACGGTCTGGCCGTCGTCCGTGGTCCGGTGCACGGCGCGGAACGACCCGAGGTCGGGCAGGTCGGCGTCGTGCGGGGTGCCGTCGGCGGGCACGTCCTCGAGCGCGGCGATCTGCGCGTCGTCGAGCGCGATGCGCTCGAGCGTGGGGGTCACGTACTCGGCGAGCACGACCGCGCCGTCGACGTAGCGCAGGACGGCGCTGCCGGGGCCGGTGCCCGCGGGAAATCGGGACGGGTCGTCGGGCAGGTCGCTCGGGTCGGGGGTCGCGCCGGTGTCGGCCGGAGGCTGCCCGGGGCCGTCGCCCGGACGCTCCCCGAAGCCCTGCGCGAGCCGCGAGCTCGCCTGCTCGAGCTCGTGGTCGAGCTGTTCGACGAGCTGGTCGCGCAGCGCGAGCGCGGACGCGGCGGCGAGGCCGACGGTGACGAGGAGCACGACCCCGGCGAGCACGAGGACGAGCCGGCGGCGCAGCGCCGTCGGCCGTCGCGCGGGGACACCGTCGGCGGACCCGTGACGCGCGGGGTCGGGAACGGCGCGCGCCTCAGCCACGGGCGTCGTCCGCGCCGTTCGCGGGCTTGAGCACGTACCCGACCCCGCGCAGCGTGTGGATCATGGGCTCGCGCCCCTTGTCGATCTTGCGGCGCAGGTAGGAGATGTAGAGCTCGACGATGTTCGCCTGGCCGCCGAAGTCGTAGTTCCAGACGCGGTCGAGGATCTGCGCCTTGGACAGCACGCGGCGCGGGTTGCGCATGAGGTAGCGCAGCAGCTCGAACTCGGTGGCCGTGAGGCGCACCTCCTCGCCTGCACGGCGGACCTCGTGCGCGTCCTCGTCGAGCTCGAGGTCGCCGACGACGAGCACGGAGTCCTCGCGCTGCGCGGTCGCGCCGCCCCGGCGCAGCAGCCCGCGCAGGCGCGCCACGACCTCCTCGAGGCTGAACGGCTTGGTCACGTAGTCGTCGCCGCCCGCGGTGAGCCCGGCGACGCGGTCCTCGACGGCGTCGCGCGCGGTGAGGAAGAGGACGGGGACGTCGGTGTCGCGCTCGCGCAGCCGGCGGAGCACGGTGAGGCCGTCCATGTCGGGGAGCATGACGTCGAGCACGACGACGTCGGGCCCGGTCTCGCGCGCGGTGCGGATCGCGGAGCCTCCGTCGAGCGCGGTGGACACGTCCCAGCCCTCGTAGCGCAGTGCCGAGGTGAGCAGCTCGGCGAGGTTGGGCTCGTCGTCGACCACGAGCACGCGGACGGGCGAGCCGTCCGGGCGCGTGAGGCGCGGCTGGTCAGGACGGCCGACGGGGGCGGTGGCTGCGGTCATGGACCCAGCGTCCCGCGGCGCGCGTGGTCGTGCCTGTGGTGACCCTGTGCGCGCGCTGTGCCTGCTGGGATGCCTGCTGGGATGCTGCGCGTCGCGCGCCAGGAGCGGGTGAGATCGGCACGCCACGGTCGTTGAATCCTTGACTTTTGATGGGTCGCCGTCAAAACTCGCGGCATCGGCAGCAGCCGACGTCCACGCACGCAGGAGTGCGCGCGCTGCCGGGCTGCCGAGGGTGCCCGGTGATCGGACGGGCAGTGGAGGCCCGGCTCGCGCTCTCGACGACGAGGGAGAAGCACGCATGGATTTGTTCAGCGGTACGACAGTCAGACGGGCGGTGGCGGCGGCGGTCGCGCTGCCCCTCGCCGGAGGGGCGACGCTCGTGGCCGCGGGCCCGGCGGCCGCCGACGAGGAGGACTACAAGATCCTCGTCGTCGGCAAGACGCTCGGGTTCCGGCACTCGCACATCGACGACACGACGCGCGCGCTGATCGAGCTCGGTGAGGACAACGGGTTCACGGTCGACGTGTGGGACCCGCCGAACGACTCCGCGGGCTGGTGGGGGAACGGCTCGCCGGGGCAGCCCGACCTCACGATGGACTCGACGCCGTTCACGAGCGCCGAGGACCTGTCGCAGTACGCGACGCTGGTCTTCGTCTCGCCCGTCGACAACACGAACTCGCTGAACCCCGCGACGCCACGCCTGCTCGACGACACCGAGCTCGCGGCGCTCCAGGGCTACATCCACGACGGCGGCGGGTTCGTCGGGCTGCACGCCGCGACCGACACGATGCACACCGTCCCCTGGTACAGCGAGCTGACGGGAGGTGGCGCCCGCTTCGTCGCCCACCCGCAGCAGCAGACCGCGACGATGCGCGTCGAGAGCCCGGCGCACCCCTCTACCGCGCACCTGCCGGCCGTCTGGGAGCGGTTCGACGAGTGGTACAACTACTCGGTCAACCCCCGTGCGGACGTGCACGTGCTCCTCACGCTCGACGAGTCGACCTACTCGCCCGGCAACGGTGCGATGGGCGAGGACCACCCGCTCTCGTGGTGCCAGAACTTCGAGGGCGGCCGTTCCTGGTACGAGGGCGCCGGGCACACCGACGAGTCGTGGACGGACCCGCTCTTCCGCGAGCACGTGCTCCATGGCGTCGAGTGGACCGCGGGCGTCGTCGAGGGCGGCGGCAACTGCGTGACGTTCCCCGAGGTCGACGGCGTCGTGGCCGGCCTGAACACCTCCGCGGTGGGCGACAGCGTGATCGCGGGCGCGATCGGCTCGTTGCTCGGCAGCGCGCGCACCGCCGCCGAGGCGGGCGACCCGACGACGGCGGTCCAGGTGCTCGGCGGCGCGCGGTCGCTCGTCGACCACCTGTCCGCGGCCGCGGGAGACCGGGACCTGCTCGCGTCGAAGATCGACGACCTCGTCGTGTGGCAGGGCGCGCTCGTCGACGACGGCCCGGCGATCGACCTCGCGGCCGAGGCCGAGCTGCGGACCATGGGCGGCAAGCAGTACGTCGCCGTGCGTGTGCTCAACGAGGACGACGCCCCCGTCGACATCAGCCTCGCGACGCCGTACGGGAGCAAGGAGTACGCCGACGTGGCGCCCGGGAAGAACGCCTACCAGGCGTTCGCGACCCGGCTCGTCGAGGCCCCGGCCGGGGAGGTGACCGTGACGGCCACCGTCGAGCGTGACGGCGAGACCGTCACCGAGGAGATCGTCCTCGCCTACGCCGGTACCGCCTGACGAGCCTCCTCGTCGGCACCCGGTGCACCGACGGCGCCCGTCGCACCCTCCCGTGCGGCGGGCGCCGTCGTGCGTCCCCGGTACAGTCGCGGCGTCCAGGAACCGTCCGAAGGAGCGTCCGAGTGCCCCCGCACCCCGACCCGGAGGCGCCTCCCGGGCGGCCGGTCGCGCGCTTGCGGCGCACCCCGCCCAAGGTGCCCCGCCCGGAGCCGGCGCCGCGCGTCGTCGGGCCCGTGGTCGAGCGGCTCGAGGCGGCGCTCGCAGCGTCCCCGGGACGCCGAGACGCCGTGGTCGAGCGGTTCTGGTCGGAGGGCGCGGGAGCGTCGCCCGTCGTCGAGACCGCGGGCCCGGGCGAGGCGGTGGCGACCTTCCTCGTCCGCGACGGGGGCGCCCGCGCGGTGCTGCTGTTCGTCAACCGCCTCACCGACGAGCGGAACCTGGCCGACAGTCTCATGGCACGCGTGCCCGGGACCGACGTCTGGCACCTCTCCTACCGGATGGCGACGACGTGGCGTGCCTCGTACGCCGTGCTGGCACATCGCGGCGACGGCCCGGCCCCGTGGGACGCACCGGACCAGGCGGCGCTGCGACGTGCGCTCGACCTCGTCGGGCGCCCGGACCCGCGCAACCCGCGCACGTGCCGCAACCGCGCGGGCCAGGTGCAGTCCGTCGTCGAGCTCCCCGACGCCCCGCCGCAGCCGTACGTCGAGCGGCGGCCGGGCGTCGCACGCGGCGCCGTCACGGATCAGGCGGCGCCCGGTGGCCGTCGCGCCTGGGTCTACGAGCCACCCGTGCCGGAGGGTACGGCGACCGACGTCGTCCTCGCGCTCGACGGCGACGCGTGGACGGGGTCGCAGGACCTCGCCACGACGCTCGACAACCTGCATCACGACGGCGCGGTGCGGCCGCTGCGCGCCGTCCTGCTCGACGCCGGGTCGCGCGAGCGGCGCTGGGGCGAGCTCGACGGGGGCGGCGGCATGGACGCCTACCTTGCGCACGACCTCCTGGACTGGGCCCGCGCCAGCCTCCCGGTGCGCTCCGGACGCGGTGCCGTGAGCGTCGCGGGCCAGTCGCTCGGCGCGCTCACGTCCCTGCGCGTGCTCGCCGCGCACCCCGACCGGGTAGGCGCGGCGATCAGCCAGTCCGCGTCCTTGTGGCAGGGCGACCCGAGCGCGGGTCTGGCGCCCGGCGCGCTGGCCGGGACGCGCGCGTGGGTCGAGGTCGGCACCCAGGAATGGGTCCTGCGTCCGGAGCACCCGGCTGCCGTCGGACGGCTGCGGGCGGCCGGGTGCGAGGTGGCGTACCGCGAGTTCGACGGCGGCCACGACGACGCGTGCTGGCGCGGCGGGATCGCGGACGCGCTGGCGTGGGCGCACCCACCGACGCGCTGAGGGGCCCGCCGCCGGGGGAGGCCCGGACGTGACGTGCGACACGTCGCGTGATGATCCGCCTCGTGTCGCGTCCTCACTCCTGGACACCCGTCCAGGAGTGAAGGAGAACCGCCGTGCCCCCCACCGCCCGCCCCCCGCGCGCGAGCACCTCGCCCGCGCGCCGCGCCCTCGCCGGCGCGGTCGCGCTGCTGCTCGCCCTGCTGAGCCTCGCCGCCGTCCCCACGGCCGCGAGCGCCACCGAGCTCGACGCGATCACCGGCGTCGAGATCACCCGTCCCACCGGGCAGATCCACCAGTGGGACTCGATCCGCCTCGACGCCACGTGGGCCGTGCCCGACGACGCACGCCCGGGTGACACGTTCCGCCTCGCGCTCCCCACGAGCCCGCGCATCGTCGGGTTCACCGACACGTTCGACCTCACCGACCCCTCGGGTGCGGTGGTCGGCTCGTGCACGGTCGACGAGACGCAGTTCGTCTGCACCCTCGGCGACTACGTCGCGACGCACACGGGCGTCGCGGGGACGCTGTTCTTCTGGGCCCAGGTGACGGAGACGACCGATGCCGACGTGCTCGTGTTCACCACGGGCGGCGGTGTCGAGATCCGCGTCGACGTCCCCGGCGGCATCGGCGAAGGCGAGGGCGGCGGGGGCTGGCAGCCACCTACGTACCCCGTCAAGGGCGGCTGGTACGACCGCTGGGACGGCGTCGTGCGCTGGGACGTGTACGTGCCCGGCCAGTACCTCACCGGCCCGGACGGCGACCCGGTCGTGCTCACGGACACGTTCGACCCGCGCCTCACCCTGGTCGAGGGCAGCGTCGGGGCGCTCGCGGTGCCCGTCGACCGCTGGGACGACGGCGACTTCTGGGACGCGGGCTTCTGGATGGATCCTGCGGACTACGTCGTCGAGACGGGACCGGCCGCGAACCAGTTCCGGTTCAGCGTGCCCGACGCCCACGGTGCCGACCACGTCTACGTGCTCACGTACGCGACCTCGGTCCCCGACGACGCGCGCGACGGCGACCGGTACGAGAACACGGTCACCGGCCTCGCCTCGGGAGACGTCGAGGCGTCGGCGGAGTACGCCGGGGCCGGCGGGACCGGCGGCGGCGAGGGCGTGCGCTCGATCCGGCTCGCCAAGCAGCTCGACGGCGACGCCGCGGAGGGGGTGACCGGGCCGTTCGGTTTCGAGCTGGCCTGCACCGACGCGGACGGCGCACCGCTGGCAGGGTTCCCGCGCGCCGCCACCGTCTCCGCGGGGGCGACGACGACGTTCGCGGGCGTCCCGGTAGGGGCGGTGTGCGGGCTGACCGAGACCGAAGACGGAGGAGCGGACCGCGTGACCTTCGCCCCTGCCGGCCCGATCGAGGTCACCGCGGACTCGCCCACGACGATCGACGTCGTCGCGACGAACACCTTCGACGCGCACGTCGGCGGGATCGCCGTGACCAAGCGCGTGACGGGGTCCGCCGCCGACGCCGTGGCGGACGGGACCGAGTTCGCCGTCGGCTACGCCTACGAGGGCCCCGAGGGCGAGGTGACCGGGGAGCTGGTCGTCACGGACGGGTCCACGGCGGCGCTCGCGGACCTGCCCGCGGGCACGGTCGTCACGCTCGTCGAGGCCGCGCCCGCGGCGCTCGACGGGGTGGTGTGGCGGACACCGGCGTTCTCCGGCGACGGGGTGGAGGTGCTGGCGGACGGCGCGGCGCGCGTCGTGGTCGGCGACGGCACGACGGCGGAGGCCGTCCTGACGAACGAGGCCGACGCGCCGGGCGTGCCGGAGGAGCCCGGCGGCCCCGCGGAGAACGTCGAACCCCCGGCTCCCGGGGCGCCGCAGCCCACGGCGCCGGCCTCGAGCGAGGCCCTGGCGGTCACCGGCATGACCCTCGGCGTCGCGACCCTCGCCGCGGCCCTGCTCGTCGCGGCCGGGGTGGTGGTCGTCGTCGCGCGGCACCGCGCCCGGGCCTGAGGTCCCGGGACGTGGTGACGTCCGTCACCGCGAGGCCGTCCCGGCGTCATGATCGTGCGCCGGGGCGGTCTCTCCACCCGAGGGGTCGCGCCGACCGCGTCGCCCCGGACGAGAGGCGACCATGCACGCGCACCACCTGACCGCACCCGTCGGCACCCAGGCCGACGCGGTCCCGCACGACGAGCACGACGTCGGGCCCGCCCCCGCGCGGGACGACGTCGAGCTCGCCGACGCCGTGCGCGCCGGGGACGTCGACGCCTACGCGGAGCTCTGGGGACGCCACGCCGGCGCCGGCAGAGCGGCGGCGCGGCGTCTCACCGCGACCTACGACCCCGACGACCTCCTCCAGGAGGCGTTCGCGCGCATCCTGCACGCCCTCCAGTCGGGGGCCGGTCCGACGGGACCGTTCCGGCCCTACCTCTACACGACCCTGCGCTCGGTCGCCGCGTCGTGGTCGCGCACGCCCGCCCCGTTCCCCGTCGACGAGGTCCCCGAGGTCGCCGACCTGCGGGACGCCACGACCGAGGTGCTCGAGCGCTCGGTCACGGTGCGTGCGTTCCGGCGCCTGCCCGAGCGCTGGCAGTCCGTTCTCTGGTACACGGAGGTCGAGGGGATGGAGCCGCGCGAGGCGGGGCCGCTCCTGGGTCTGTCCGCGCCCGCCACGGCCGCGCTCGCGTACCGGGCGCGCGAGGGGCTGCGCCGGGAGTGGCTCCAGGCGCACGTCGCGACCGACGCCGTCGCGCCGGAGTGCCGCTGGGCTGCCGCCCGCCTCGGCGACCACGCGCGCGGCACCCTCTCACCGACCGCCCGCGACCGCGTCGAGGACCACCTGACGGGGTGCCTCGCGTGCTCGATCCTCGCCGAGGAGGTGGACGACGTCGCCTCGCGCCTGCGCCTGGTGCTGCTGCCGCTCGTCCTCGGGGTGCCGGCAGCCCTCGGGGCCGCGGGCACGGTGGTCGCGCCGACGGTCGCCCCGGCCGCCACGTCCCCCGCCGTGACGCCCTCTCCCGGGGCGGGCACGCCGCCTGCCGCGGGCACCCCGGCCGCGACCACACCGGCTGCGGGCGTCACGGCCGGCGCCCTCCCGGGTCTCGTCCTCGGGGGCGTGGCGGCGACGGTCGTCGCGGCGGTCGTGGGCGTCGGTGCTGTCGCCGGGTGGTGGGGCGGCGCCGGGGAGCCGGCGCCGGCAGCGGGCCAGGCCGCGGGCGCGCTCGCCTCCCCGCGCGTGCGGGGGGACGAGGTGCCCGCTGCCCCTGCCGCGCCCGAGGGCGTCGCGCGCGGGCCGGCCGTCGAGCCCGGCACGGCACCCGACGCCACTCCGGACGCCGCCCCGAGCCCGGCCGACCTGCCCGCGGCAGGCTCCGTCGACCCGGGGTCCGGGCCGGGCGCAGGGACGACGTCGCCCCTCGTCGCCCAGCCGTCGCCCCCGGCCACGGAGACTCCGCTCGCCCCGGCCCTGCCACCCGCGCCGGAGCCCCCGGACCCGGGTACGGACCCCGGAACGGAGCAGCCCGAGCCGCTGACCCCGGCGGCCCCGGTCGTCGCGTCGGCCCCGGACCCCGGCCTGCTCACGGTCCTCCCGGTCCTGCGCGGGACCGGCGAGCCCGGCGCGACGGTCCGGGTCCTGGACGCGGCGGGCACGGTCGTCGGGACGGCGCCCGTCGGGCACGACGGCGCGTGGGAGGTGGTCGCCGACGGTCTCGGCGCCGCGGGCGAGCACCGGCTCCGGGTGGTGCAGGAGGCCGAGGGCGTCGCGTCCGCGCCGTCCGAGGCGCTCGGGCCCTACACCTTCGACCTGCCCGTGCTGCTGTCGCCGGGCGACGGGTCGACGGTCACGGGGCGGCCGTCCGGCCCACCCTGGGAGCCGGTGCGCTACGCGGTCGACGCCGAGATCGCCGGGACCCCTGGTCTGGTCGTCGAGGCGTTCGTCGACGGCCGCTCGACGGGCAACCTCCACACGCTCGGCGACGTGCCGCTGGCCCGGCAGGTGACCGGGCTCTCGCTCGGCGAGCACTCGCTCGGGCTGCGCGTCGTCGACCCGGGGACCGGGGCGCACGGTCCCGTCGTGACGACGCGATTCACCGTCGTCGGCTGAGTCAGGCGAGCTGCAACGACGTGAGGCAGGTGGGGTCGTCGTCGCCCGTCGAGACGGTCGTCGTGCCGACGCGGCCGTCGTGCTCCACGCGCAGCGCGGCCTCGACGTCGCGCGGGAGCCAGTAGCCGACGAACCCGTTGGCGCCGAGCGTCGTGTCCTCCTCGACGAGGACGTCGCCGGTCGCGGTGTCGACGACGCTCACGCTCACGGGCTCGCCCGCGAGCTCGCCCTGGCACGTCGTGAGCGAGTGGTAGAAGCACTCGTGCGTCCCGTCCACGTACGGCGCGACGGACAGGTAGAACGTGTCGTCCGGCAGCGGGACCGTCGTCTCGTACGACGCGTCGGCGAGCACGAGCTCCGCCGCGCGGACCGAGGCGACCAGGTCCGTGGGGCGATCCGCCGACTCCAGCCCCTCCAGGCGGTCCACGACCTCCTGACCGGTGAGGCCCGCGAGGTCGTGGCGGTCGAGCAGCGCGTCCAGCGCGCTGGGCTCGGGCGCGGCGGCGGTACAGCCGGCGAGCACGAGGGCGAGGGCGGTTCCGGCGGCGGCGGTCACGAAGGTCGGGAGGGCGCGTCGTCTCATGCGTCGATCCTCTCAGAGCGCAGCCCCGTGACCAGGGCCGGAGGTCCCGCGCGCACGGCGCCGGCCGGGCCCGACGACGAGCGTGTCGGGACCCGGCCGGGTGGGGCGTGATGGGTCGCGCGGTCCGACGGCGGCGCCGTCAGGCGGTGAGCATCGCCACCGGGTTGTCGTGGGTGAGCCGGGCGAGCACGTCGCGGGGCACGCCGCGCGACGCGAGCATCTCCGTGAAGACGGTGGGGACGTAGGCGAAGCCGTTGCCGCCGTGCTGGACCCACATCTGCTTGAGGAACACGTCGTGGCTGAGCAGCACCTGGCCCGCGTGCCCGTCCGCCACGAGACGCTGCACCGCGGCGGCGGTCGTGTGCGGGTCGGGGGAGACGCCCTCCTGCGGGAAGGTGATGTCCATGCCCACCATGTCGAACTCGAGCCAGACGCCGCGCTCGGCCACCGACCGCTGGTAGCCCGGGTCGTCCGCGGACGGGTCCATGTGGCACAGCACGACCTTCTCGGGTCGTACGCCCACCTCGTCGAGCACGAGGTCGAGGACCTCGTGCGCGCGGCGCTGCCAGCCGGGCAGGTGCACCTGGAGCGCGACGTGCGGGTGCTCGCGCTGTGCGAGGGCCGCCGCGCGCAGGGAGGCGGTCTCGCCCGCGGTGAACGACGGCGAGACGCCGATCTCGCCGATGACCCCGGGCCGCACGCCGGTCTCGCCGATCCCGTGGACGAGCTCGGCCACGATCGCGGTCGCCTGGGCGTCCACCGCGGCGGCGGCGATGCGGTCGCCCTCGAACTTCTCGAGGTAGGCGCCGCAGCCCGCGATCACGTGCAGGCCCGTCCGGCGGGCCACCTCCGCGAGCCGCTCGGGGTTGCGCCCGATCACCGCGCTCGACGTCGCGTCGACGATCGTGCGCCCGCCCAGCGCGGCGAAGCTCTCGAGCTCCGCCGCGACCGCGGCGACCGGCTTGTCGGCGATGTTGTCCGCGCAGCAGTACGGGTCCTGGCGCAGCGCCCAGGCGACCGACGCGGAGACCGGGGCCCCGACGACCGCCTCGGAGAAGCGGTAGCTCGGCGGGTCGAGCACGCCCGACAGGTCGTTGAACAGGTGCTCGTGCGGCAGCGTGAGGCCGAGGTCGGCGGCCGCGGCGCGGCCGGTGACCGTCTGCACGTGGCCGGCGGGCGTGACGCTCATCGTCCGCTCGCCTCGCCCGCCTCGCCGCCCGCGACCGCCGCCGTCACGGCGTCCTCGTGCTCGCCGTCGTCCGGCTCGTCGGCGTGGGCCGCCTTGCCGGACGGGATCATGCCGATCCCGGCGGCCACGAGCGCGATGACCGTGCCGATCACGGTCGCGACGTGCACGGTGTGGCCCAGCGCCGGGATCGCGGCGTCGAGGACGAGCGAGCCGACGAGCTGGCCCGCGACCGAGGCGAGGCCGAGCAGGAGCAGCCCGAGGCCGCGCACGAGCAGCGCCATGAGCGCGATGGACAGCAGGCCGAGCGGGCCGCCCAGGTACATCCACCACTCGCTCGGGAGCTGGAAGTCGACGCCGCCCGCCAGAGCGCGCACGACGTAGGCGATCAGGAGGGCCGTGAAGCCCACGAGGAAGTTCCAGCCGATCGAGACGAGCATCGACCCGGTGACGTCCGCGACGGCCGCGTTCCCGGCCGGCTGCCAGCCCGCGAGCAGGCCGCCCACGAACGGCATGATCGCGAGGACGATCGTGTGCGGCACGGAGAAGCTCGGCGAGATGACGACGACGGTCGCCGCGATGGCGAGCGCCGCGCCGAGGAGGCGCGTCGTGGTGAGCGGCTGCTTGACCGACGCCGTGACGCCGAGGCGGTCGCAGATGACGCCCGAGATCACGAGGCCGGAGATCAGCGAGATCTGGAACGTGGCGACGCCGAGGACACCGACGGTCACGCCCTCGGACAGGACGATGACGGCGCCGCACAGGCCCGCGAGGTAGTTCCACCACGGGATCGTGCGGGAGCGGATCAGGCCGGGGATCGCGAGCGCCTCGCGCCGGGTGGCCGGGCGGGCGAACACGACGACGAACATGAGGACCAGGCCGGTCCCGAACGAGATGAGCGCGGCGGCGTGCCCGTCGCCGATCGTCTTGCCGAGCTGGCCGTTGACGGCCGCCTGCAGGGGGCCGAGGGCCCCCGCGAGGACGGTCGCGACGACGAGCAGGGCGGTCGCGGTGTCCTTGACCCTGCTGCGGCGGGCTGACGAGTTCAGAGCACCTCCCTGAGTGCCGGACGGGGAACCGGTGGTCGCCGGCGTGGTGTGCTTCATTGCGTGACCGTGCCTTCCTCCGACGGTACGTCGGACTTAGCTGTGGAGCGGAATCCTGGTGCCCTCGGGGGCCAGGTCGGCGGCGCGCGGCAGGGAGTCGACGGCGCCGTGGCGGGTGGTGGTGGAGGCGGCGACGTGCGCCGCCCAGCGGGCGGACTCGACGAGGTCGCCGCCGTGGAGCAGGCCGTCCGCGAGCGCCGCGCAGAACGAGTCGCCGGCGGCGGTCGTGTCGACGGCGTCGACGCGCTCGGCCGGGACGGTGACGGGTGCGCCCCCCGCGGGGACGACGAGCGCGCCGTCGGCCCCGAGGGTGACGACGACGTCCCCGGGGTGGTCGAGCGCGTGCACCATGGCGAGCACCTCGTCCTCGTTGCCGGGCTCGGTGCTCGCCCCGACGAGGGTCGCGAGCTCGAACCGGTTGGGCACGAGCACGCGGAACGCGGCGCGCACGGGGGCGGGCAGCGGGACGGCGGGCGCCGGGTTGAGCACCGTGGTGCCCGTCGCGGTGGCGGCGACGGCGCGCAGGGCGCCGAGCGGCGTCTCGCACTGGCACAGGACGGCCGCCGCGTCGCGGACGAGGTCGGCGCGCTCGGCGACGAACGCCTCGTCGACGACGGCGTTCGCGCCGGGCTCGATGACGATCGTCGACTCGGGCTGCTCCCACAGCACGACGGCGACGCCCGTGGGGCGGTCGACCGTCGCGAGGCCGTCGAGGACGAGGCCCTCGACGGCGAGGCGGCGGCGGATGGCGCGGCCGTCGTCGTCGTCGCCGACGGCGCCGACCATGGCGACGCGCCGGCCGAGCCGGGCGGCGGCGACGGCCTGGTTGGCGCCCTTGCCGCCGGGGGAGCGGACGAGGCCCGTCGCGGAGACTGTCTCGCCCGAGCGGGGCAGGCGGTCGACGGTCAGCCTGAGGTCCATGTTCAGGCTGCCGACGACCACCACCTCGGGCGTCATCAGCCCGCGAGCCAGGTGACGGCCTGGTCGAACAGCGGGCTGTAGCCGGCCCAGTCCATGAACTCGCGCGGGGCCCAGTGGGGGGAGATGTCGGAGGCGAACGCGAGCGTGCGCCCCTGGCCCTCGGTGCGGACGGCGACGAGCGGTCGGCCCTCGATGGTGGCGAGGACGGTCGCGTCGGGCTTGGGCGTGAGGCGCTGGTAGCCGAGGAGGATCGGCCACTCGCGGTCGAGGCCGGCGGTGACGGGGTGCTCGACGTCGGTCCGGGTGCCGCCGATGCCCTCGGGGGTCTCCTCGCGGTCGTCGTACGGGAGGATGTCGACGGGCAGGACGGCCTCGACGGCGGTGCCGTGGTAGTTCGCCTTGGCCTGGAAGCCCTGGAAGCTCAGGTAGCCGCCGGCCATCATGAGGCCGCCGCCGCGGCGGACCCACTCGGCGAGGAGCTTGAGCCGGTTCGGGAACGGGCGGCCCTGGGAGAACACGACGGGCGGCAGCAGGAGCGAGTTGGCGCCGATGTCGGACAGGATCACGACGTCGTAGGCGTCGAGCTCGTCGAGCGTGGAGGGGAAGTCCTCGGCGACGAGGTGCGAGGGCAGGTGCGTGACCTCGTGGCCCTCGGCGGCCAGCGCCTCGAGCAGGCGCGCGCACCCGATCTCGAGCTGGGCGTGGGGGAACGCGTCGTACCCCTTGTAGTCGGTGGTCGCGTTGATCCACGACTCCCCGGCGAGCAGAACCCGGCTCATCCCGGCCTCCTTGCGATCAGGTCGCGCGACGACGTTGCGCAACGTTGTGTGACGTTGCGCAAGACCGTAGGGTGGAGACGCTCGGCCTGTCAACACCGTCTGTGTGACGCGGTGCCGGTAGGGTGCAGGGGTTCTGGGACGCGAGCCGTTGGAGGGGAGCCATGACGCTCACGCGTGTTGCGCAACGTGCCGGCGTGTCGGCCTCGACGGCGTCGCGCTACCTGCGCGGTCAGCTCAACGTCCAGCCGGAGACGGCGGCGCGGATCGACGCCGCGGTCCGCGAGGTGGGGTACGTCGTGCCTGCGCCGGGCCCGGCCGTGCGCGAGGACGAGCGCCGCACGGGTGTAGTCGCGCTCGTCGTGCCCGACTTCGTCAACCCGTTCTTCACCGCGCTCGCCGAGGAGGTCGCGCGCCTGGCGGGCGACCGCCGCGTCCCGCTCGTCGTCGCGCTCTCGACGCGGCACGGCGACGCCGAGTCCGGCCTGGGCCAGCTCCTCGCGAGCGACGGCTCGCTCGGCGGCGTCGTCTACGTGGGCATGTCCCGCACCGACGACCGGCTCGCGCGCGCCGTCGCGGACGGCCTGCCGGTCGTCGTCATCGACGAGGAGGTCGACCTCGACCTGCCGGTCGAGACCATCACCGTCGACAACTACGGCGGCGCCTACCAGGCCACGAGCTACCTCGTGCAGCAGGGGCACCGGCGCATCGCCCACGTCGCCGGCCCCGCGGAGCTGTCCACGACCCAGGACCGACTGCGCGGCTACGTCGACGCGATGCACGACGCCGGACTCGACGTCGATCCGGACCTCGTGCGCCACGGTCCGTACACCGAGCAGTTCGGCGCCTCGACGTTCCCCTACCTCACGCGCCCCGGGAGCGCGCCGACGGCCGTGTTCGTCGGCAGCGACATCGTCGCCGTCGGGATGCTCGGCGCGGCCGAGCTGCACGGGATCTCCATCCCCGAGGACCTCTCGGTCGTCGGGTGCGACGGCATCCGCGTCGGCCAGTGGCTGCGGCCCAAGCTCACGACGCTCGAGCAGCCCGTCGCGGCGCTCGCGCTCGCCGCGATGGACGCGGTCGAGCGGTCCATGGCCGGGGCGCGTCCGGACGGCGTCCCTGCCCGGACCGTCCTGCCGCTGCACCTCGTCGTGCGCGGCTCGGTCGCACGGCCCGCGACACCCTAGGGCGGGCCGACGGCGGACGTTGGCCGTCGTCGGCCCGCGCAACCGACCAACTTCCAGAAAACACATTTCGACTTTTGACTTGGCAGCAGCGAAAGTCGCCCGTAGGGTCGTCCCAGTGCGACGGCGGGGCATCGCATCGTCCGTCGCACCGGGTCTCACGTTCGAGGCCCAGCCATCCGGAGCCGACCGATCGACGGGGATCGTCGTGCGGCCGCATCGGGAGCGCGCGTGCCTGGCGCTGCTGGTCCGGCGGTCACCGTCGTCGCGTGACGCGTCAAGGAGGACGTCGTGCACAGACGAACGACCATGGGCCCTCGCAGGCTCGCCAGACGAGGGATCGCCGCGGTCCTGTCCGCCGTGGTGCTGGTACCGCTGTCGATCAGCGCAGCCGGCGCGCACCCCGGGCACGAGGAAGCGACACCGGCCGCCGACGAGGCGATCGACTGGGACAACTACGAGAAGGTGCTGCTCAGCAAGAACACCGGCGAGCCGATCGACCTCGCCGTCCTGCCTGACTCCCGGGTCCTGCACACCGCGCGCGACGGCGTCGTGCGCCTCACCGACTCCGCGACGGGGCTGACCACCCAGATCGCGGACCTCGACGTCTACTCCAACTCCGAGGACGGGCTGCAGGGCATCTCCCTCGACCCGGACTTCGAGGAGAACCACTGGCTGTACCTGGTCTACGCACCCCGCGTGATGGACGGCGTCTCGCCCTCCGGCGTGGAGTACCCGGAGACGACCCCGTCGGGGAGCGCTCCGAACTCGCTGCCGACGGGCGAGGACGAGAGCTACTGGGACCGGTGGCTCGGGTACAACCAGCTCTCGCGCTTCACGTGGGACCCGGCGACCGACGCGATCGACCTCTCCACCGAGCGCGAGATCCTCAAGGTGGACGCGCAACGAGGGCAGTGCTGCCACGTGGGCGCGGACATGGCGTGGGACGCCGAGGGGAACCTGTTCCTCTCGACCGGTGACAACACCCCGGCCAGCACCCCGGGCGCGAACGGCTACGCGCCCAACAACAACGCCCCGGGCATGAACCCCGGCTTCGACGACCGTCGCGGCGCCGGCAGCACCAACGATCTGCGCGGCAAGATCCTGCGGATCAACCCGATCGAGGACCTCGCCGCAGACACCGAGGTCGGCCCGGGGAGCACGTACACGATCCCCGAGGGCAACCTCTTCGACGACCCGCAGTACGACGACGTCCAGGACCTCGTGCGGAACGAGACCTACGTCATGGGTGTGCGCAACCCGTTCCGCATCGACTACGACGTCGAGTCCGGCGCGCTCGTGTGGGGCGACTACGGACCGGACGCGGCCGCGGCGGACCCGAACCGGGGGCCCATGGGCTACGTCGAGTGGCAGCTCACGACCGAGCCGATGAACGGCGGCTGGCCGTACTGCCACGGTCCCAACGCGAACTACAACGAGTGGGACTACGCGACGTCGACGCCGGGAGACTTCTTCGACTGCGAGGCCGGCGCCGAGAACAACTCGACGTGGAACACCGGCCTGGACGTCGTGCCGCCCGCGACCGCGCCGCAGGTCTACTACGGCGACAACCCCGGCGACCAGCCGGAGCTGCTCGACCCGCTGACGGCATGGGGCGGCACGGGCCAGGCCCCGATGGGTGGCCCGATCTACCGCTACGACGAGAACCTCGACTCGGACGTCAAGTTCCCCGCGTACTGGGACGGGCACCCGTTCATGGCGGAGTTCTCGCAGGACTACGTCGCGGCGTTCACCCTGGACGAGCTCTCGTCCGCCGGTGAGGTCACCGCGGTCGAGAACTTCCTGCCGAACGACCACCTGGAGACGGTCAACCAGCCGATCTGGGACAACGTCATGGACATGGAGTTCGGTCCGGACGGCGCCCTGTACGTGCTGGAGTACGGTGACGGCTTCTTCCGCCAGAACCCGGACGCCGGCCTGTACAAGGTCGTCTACGGGTCGTCGAACACCCACCCGCGGGCCTTCATCTCGGCCGACCCGGTCTCGGGCAGCACCGCCCCGCTCGAGGTGACCTTCGACGCGTCGGCCTCGACCGACGCCGAGACCCCGGCCGGCGAGCTCGTCTACGACTGGGACTTCGACTCCGACGGCGTCTACGACGCCCAGGGCGTGACCGTCACGCACACGTTCACCGAGCTCGGCCAGTTCAACGTGCAGCTGCGCGTCACCGACGCGGGCGGCAACTTCGGTCTCGCGATCCAGCAGATCACGGTCGGCAACACCGCCCCCGTCATCACCCTGGACCAGCCCGACGGGGCGATCTTCGACTGGGGCGACGCCGTCCCGTACACCGTCTCGGTCGAGGACGCCGAGGACGGCAACCAGCCGACGTGCCGCAACATCCAGTACACGTTCGGTCTGGGCCACAACACGCACGCGCACCCCGAGGTGAGCGGGCGGGCCGCGGACACGGCGGACGGGTGCGGGTTCACGATCCAGACCAGCCCCGACGCGGTCGAGCACGGCGAGGGCGAGAAGATCTACGGCACCCTCGTCGTGACCTACACCGACCAGGCGCAGGGCAGCGTCCCGGCCATCCGGGGCGAGGCCACGCACATCCTCAAGCCGCAGGAGCAGCAGGCGGAGTGGTACGACGCGGCCGAGGGCGTCGAGCTCGTGCAGGACGACACGGCGGACGCCGGGTACTACGTCTCCTCGCTCGACGAGGGCGACTCGTTCTCCTACAAGCCGATCGCCTTCACGCACGCCCCGACCGGTGACCCGATCAACAGCGTGACCATGATCGGCCGCGGCGAGGGCACCGTCTCGCTCGGCTGGGTGGGTGCGGACGGCGAGACCGTCGACTCGCTCGCCGAGTTCCGCTTCGCCGGTGACACCTGGAAGGACGCCAGCCGCACGCTCACCGAGGTGCCGGAGGGCACCGGGACGCTCGTCGTGACGAGCACCGGTGGTGTGGACGTCGACAACCTGACCTTCGGGCGCAACGTCGTCGTCCCGGCCGACCAGGTGTCCATCCAGCTCTACTCGCTGATCCCGTGGGTCCGGGCGGACGGCCAGCAGGCCGTGCTCGACCGTCTGGGCGAGATCGGGCTCCAGAACGTCGAGCCGTACGGCGGCAACTACGCCGGCCTGACGGGCGAGGAGTTCCGTGCGCAGGCCGACGCAGCGGGCCTGAAGGCGCCGTCGTCGCACTACAACGTGGGCGAGGCGGACTTCGACACGACGCTCGAGTACGTGGGCGAGGTCGGGCAGCAGTACGTGGGATCGGGTGGCTTCCCCTCCCCGGGGATCGGCACCTACGAGAACACGCTGGCCACCGCCGAGGCGATGAACCGTCTCGGTGAGCGGGCCGTGGCGGCCGGGTTCGAGAAGTTCTTCGGCCACAACCACGACCGCGAGTTCACCACGAAGTACGTGCACGACGGCGTCGAGATGTCCGCCTGGGAGATCCTCGTGGCGGAGACGAACCCGGAGTACGTGACGTTCGAGGTGGACGTCGCGTGGGCCGCTCACGCGGGCGTGGACGTCGCGGCGCTGCTCGAGCAGCACGGCGACCGGATCGAGCTCCTCCACATCAAGGACGCGACCGGGCTCGGCTCGAGCATCAGGTTCACGAACCTCGGTGACGGGGACGTCCCCCTGCAGGGCATCCTGTCCGCCGCGGCCGAGGCCGGCGTCGTGTACTACGTCATGGAGTACGACCAGGCCCCGGACGGCGAGGACTTCGCCACCACCGGGTACGAGTACCTCACCGGTGAGCCCGCGGGCGGTCCGGACGAGCCCACCGAGCCGGTCACGGTCCCGGTGGACCAGGTCTCGATCCAGATGTTCTCGCTGATCCCGTGGGTCAACGAGGTGGGCCTGCCAGCCGTCCTCGAGCGCCTGTCCGAGATCGGGTTCCAGAACATCGAGCCGTTCGGCGGCAACTTCGCCGGCTACACGGCGGAGGAGTTCCGCGCGCTGGCCGACTCGTACGGCCTGAGCGTCAAGTCCTCGCACTACAACGTCGACGAGGGCACGTTCGACGCCACGCTCGACTACGTCTCCACGCTGGGCCAGGAGTACGTGGGCTCGGGTGGCTTCCCCCAGCCGGGGATCGGCACCTACGAGAACACGATCGCCACCGCCGAGGCGATGAACCGCCTCGGTCAGCGCACCGTGGACGCGGGGCTGGTGAAGTTCTTCGGTCACAACCACGACCGGGAGTTCACCACCACGTACGAGCACGAGGGCGAGACGCTCTCCGCCTGGGAGATCCTGGTCCGCGAGACCGACCCGGAGCTCGTGACGTTCCAGCTGGACGTCGGCTGGGCGACGCACGCCGGCGTCGACGTGCCGGCGCTCATCGAGCAGTACGGCGACCGGATCGCGCTCACGCACATCAAGGACGCGGTCGACCTGGGGACCGAGGACGGCCCGACGTTCACCAACCTCGGTGACGGTGACGTGCCGCTGCAGGAGATCCTTGCGGCGGCGCAGGAGGCCGGCGTCGACTACTACGTGATGGAGTACGACCTCGCCGCCGACGGCGAGGGCTTCGCCACCACCGGGTTCGAGTACCTCACCGGCCAGCCGGCCGGCGCGAACGAGCGGACGGTCACGGTGACGGCGCAGCCGCGGTGCCTCGCGGGCAAGGCCTACCTCGCCGTCCGTGCGCTCAACGACGAGGACGTCCCGCTCGACATCACGATCGAGACGCCCTACGGCACCAAGACGTTCGAGGACGTCGCACCGGGCAAGAACGCCTACCAGTCGTTCGGTACCCGGTCGGACGAGCTCGGCGCCGGCAGCGTCAGCGTCGCGGCGACGGACGCCGAGGGAGGGACGGGCACGGTCACCGCGGAGCACGACGCCCTGTCGTGCGGCTGACGGCAGCCTGACAGCGGCCTGACGGCCAGGTGAGGCGGACGTCCGACGCCGCCTCACCTGGTCGCACCACCGGCGGCCCGGGAGACGAGGTGCCCTCGTCACCCGGGCCGCCGGCGTGCCGGTTCCGTGGTGCGACGGCTCGGCTCGCGAGCGGGGGCGAACGCGGACAGCATGGCCGTGGTGTCGAGCAGGGGCGCCGACCACGCCAGAGCGAGGACCCTTCCCATGACCCCCACCGCCGTGCCCGCCCAGGTCTCGGAGACCGCACGGGGGCCCGCCGTCGGGCCCGTGGCCGGTACCTCCTCGGCGCCGGGCGCGGGCCGCCTGCCGCTGCCCCAGCCCCGCGGTCCGCTGACCGCCGCGCTCCTGTCCGCGCTCGTCGCGGGTGCGCCCGCGGACGACGCGGCTGAACGACTACGCCCCGTCCGGGACGCCCTGCCCGCCGCACTCGACGCGGCTGCCGGTCGGGTGCTCCGGGACGACGACGTCCAGCTCGCCCTCGCGGTCCTCTACGAGCTGCACTACCGCGGGGTCGACGGCGTCGACGACGCCTGGGAGTGGGTGCCGGCGCTGCTCGCCGTCCGTGCACGGCTCGAGGCCCCGTTCGAGACGGCCGTGCGTAAGCGCGCCGGGCAGCCGGAGTGCGCGACGACGGATGCCGCAGGCGTCGCCCGGCGGCTCTTCGAGCTCGCCGCCGCCGACGACGGACCGAGCCTGTCGCGCTACGTCGCCCGGCGCGCCGACGCCGAGCAGGCGCGCGAGCTCCTGGTGCTGAAGTCGCTGTACCAGCTCAAGGAGGCGGACCCCCACACGTGGGCGGTCCCGCGGATAGCGGGTGCGCCCAAGGCCGCGCTCGTGGAGATCCAGGCCGACGAGTACGGTGGCGGGCGGCCCGGACGCATGCACGCGGAGCTGTTCGCGCGCGCGATGCGCGGGGTTGGGCTCGACGACACCTACGGGCGGTACGTCGACGCGGTGCCTGCCGTGGTCCTCGCGGCGGTCAACACGATGTCCCTGTTCGGCCTGCACCGCCGGCTGCGCGGGGCGATCGTCGGGCACCTCGCCGCGTTCGAGATGACGTCGTCCGTGCCGAGCCGCCTCTACGGGAACGGGTTCCGTCGCCTGGGCCACGACGCGGACACGACCTGGTACTTCGACGAGCACGTCGAGGCGGACGCGGTGCACGAGCAGATCGCCGGGCGGGACCTCGCCGGCGGCCTGGTCGAGCAGGACCCCGCCATGCGCGACGACGTGCTGCTGGGGGCGGCCGCCTGCCTCGCCGTCGAGGCCGACGTCGGCGCCTACGCGCTCGACCGCTGGGAGCGGGGAGAGTCGGCGCTGAGGGTCCCGCTCGGGACGTCCGAGACGGCCCGGGAAGGCTGACCGTGACGGTGGACCCGCGTGCGGACCGTGCGGAGGAGGTCGTCGTGACGGCCTGCCCAGACGGCCCGCTGCTCGTGCGCGGCCCGGCGCGGCTCGTCGACCAGGACGGGCGCGACGTCGAGCGGCACCGCGCGACCGTCGCGCTCTGCCGGTGCGGCGGCACGGCGATCCCGCCGTGGTGCGACGGCACGCACAAGGTCAACGGCTACCGCAGCGGCGAGGAGGCCTGAGAACGCGGCGGGGGAGCCGACGACGGGCGCGTCGGCACCGGCGGCCGGAGCCGTGGCCAGGAGGAACGTGCGCTCGTCACGCAGCTCTCGGCCAGCGGGCCCAGGACGGCGCCCACGGGTTTCTCGGCGTAGGCGCGGGCCATCCTCGCGGCGCAACCCCGACCGTCGCGCCGCCACGTGGTCGTCGAGGTAGATCGCCAGCAGGTCGCGGTCGGTGCGCCGGGTGCCGGTCATCGAGTCGCCTCGGACCACGGGTCGAGCACGACCTTGACGCAGCCGTCCTCCTTGCGCTGGAACATCCCGTACGCCGCGGGCGCGGACTCCAGGGAGAGCCGGTGCGTGCGCAGGTCCAGGACGCCGAGGGGGTCGGAGACGTCGGCGGCGAGGGGGAGTGCGTCGTCGGTCCAGCGGCGCACGTTCGCCTGACCCATGCGCAGCGTCACCTGCTTGTCGAAGAGCTGCATCATCGGCAGGGGGTCCTTGGCGCCGCCGTAGACGCCCGAGATGGACACCGTGCCGCCGCGGCGGACGAGGTCGAACGCGTTGTAGAGGGCGGCGAGGCGGTCGCCCCCGGCGCGCTCGGTGAGGGGCGCGGACAGCAGGTCTGGCAGCAGTCCCACCACCTTCTGCGTCGCCTCCGCTACGGGAGAGCCGTGGGCCTCCATGCCGACCGCGTCGATCACGGAGTCCGCCCCGCGCCCCGCCGTCAGGTCGCGCACCGCGGCCGGGAGGTCGTCGACCGCCGTCGGGTCGAGCGTCTCGATTCCGTGGCGCTCGGCCATCGCCCGCCGCTCGGGCACGAGGTCGACGCCCACCACGCGCGCCGCCCCTCGGTGCAGGGCGATGCGCGCGGACATCTGGCCGATCGGGCCGAGGCCAAGGACCACGACCGTGCCGCCGGGCGGGACGTCGGCGTACTCGACCGCCTGCCATGCGGTGGGCAGGACGTCCGACAGGTAGAGGTAGCGCTCGTCCGGCGACCCGTCGTCGGGCACGACGACGGGGCCGTACTGGGCCTGCGGCACGCGCAAGTACTGTGCCTGGCCCCCGGGGACCTGGCCGTAGAGCTTGGTGTACCCGAAGAGCGCGGCGCCCTTGTCCTGCGAGCGGACCTGCGTCGTCTCGCACTGGGTCTGGAGGCCGCGCTCGCACATCCAGCAGTGCCCGCACGCGATGTTGAACGGGATCACGACGCGATCGCCGACGTGGAGGTTCCCGGCCTCCGGGCCCACCTCCTCGACGACGCCCATCGCCTCGTGGCCCAGGACGTCGCCCGCGTCGAGGAACATTCCGAGCACCCCGTACAGGTGCAGGTCGGAGCCGCAGATCGCGGTCGATGTCACGCGGACGACCGCGTCCGTGGGCTGTTCGATCCGGGGGTCCGGCACGTCCTCGACGCTCACCTTCTCGCGTCCCTGCCAGGTCAGTGCTCGCATCAGTCGTCGTCCTTCCGTGGTCGTCGTGCCGACCGCGGCGGCGTCAGCACGCCTGGGACGCCACCGTGCCCGACGGCGTCGGCGGGACTCTGCACCGACGTCGCCAGTGAAGCACCGGCCCGACCCGCTCACACCTCGGCGAGCGGCGGGGAGGCGGCGTGCGGGTGCGGGCACGACGCGCGATCCTCGTGCTCGTGACGACCGACGACCGGGCAGCGCCCCACGTGCCAGGGGGCGAGGGGGCGACCTGGGCGCGCCGTGCCGTCGCCGCCGCGGCGCGGCGCTGGGTGCGGCACCCTCGCTGGTCGCTCGCGGTCAAGGGAGCGGTCGCGGCCGCGCTCGCCTGGTTCGTCGGCGTGCTCGCGCCCGAGCCGTTCTCCGACTACCCCTACTACGCGCCGCTGGGCGCCGTCGTCGCGACGACGAGCACGCTCGCGCGCTCGGTCCGCGAGTCCACCCAGGCGATCCTCGCGATCCTCGTCGGCGCGGCCATCGCGCGCGGCGTCGATCTCGTCCTCTCCCCGAGCGCGCTGTCCGTCGCGCTCGTCGTCGGCCTCGCGCTCCTGTGCTCGGGGTGGCGTCGCTTCGGCGAGATGGGCACGTGGGCGGTGACGTCGGCGCTGTTCGTCCTCATCATCGGCAACGCGGCCAAGGTCGAGTTCGTCGGCGCCTACGCCGGGCTCGTCGTCGTGGGCGCGACGATCGGCGTCGGGATCAACCTCCTGGTCCCGCCGCTCCCGCTCACGCCGACCGAGGAGGCGCTCGACGGGCTGCGCGACACGCTCGTGGACCAGGTCGACGCGCTCGCGGACGGGCTCGACGGGGAGCGGCCGCCGTCCGCGGAGGAGTGGGAGGAGCGCCGCCGCGAGGTGGAGCCGACGCTCGCCCGTGCGCGCGACGCCGTCGCGCGCACGCGCGAGGCCGCGCGGGCGAACATCCGCCTGCGCCGGCACCGGGACTGGGCGGTCTCCCAGGTGCGGCGCTCGCACGAGCTGGAGGTGTCCGCGGACGTGGTGGGGTCGCTCGTCCGGCTCCTCGTCGAGTGGGAGCGCGAGGGGCGCGACGACCTGGCGCTGGGAGCCCGCCTGCGCCCGCTCGCGGCCCGTGCGCTCGACGCCTACGCCGCCGCCCTGCGCTCCGTCGGCGCCGAGCCTGCCGACGAGGAGGCGCTGCGCGCCGTGGCCGCCCGCGCCGAGGACCTGCGCAGGGCGGTCCGGGAGGCGCGGCAGGAGGACGACGAGGACTACTTCGTCGCGGGTGCGGTCGTGCTCGCCCTCCGGCGCGGTGCGGCGGTCCTCGCCGCCACCTGACCGCAGTCTTGCTCCGTCGCTCCCGCACCACGCCGGAACCGGGACGCACGAGCCGCCCCGGACCCGCCGGCTGGTCGGACGCAGCCGGCGCGGCCGGGGCGGCTCACGCGGTCAGGAGGTGGCGCTCATGCGCGGGGGGTCACCCGCACGTGAGCGCGTCGTGCTCGACGACGACCTCGCCCGTCACCTCCTCGCCGTCGACCGTCGCGGTCGCGGAGACCGCGACCGTCCCTGCGTCGAACGCCGTCGCCCGCGACGCGAACGACTGATAGGCGGCCTTGCCGGGCTGGACGTCCGCGACCGTCCGCGATCCGAACGCCGTCGTGAGCGTCACGTCCGCCGGGACGTCGGACGCGTTCGTCGCCGCGACGGCGAGGTACGCCTTGCCCGCGAGGCACCGCGGGGAGACCGTCACGTCGAGCGCGACCCCGGCAGGCTCCGCGGCGGGCGTGACCACGAGGCCGCGCAGGCTGCCGGTGTTGTCGAACGAGCCGAAGCCGGCGCGTCCCTCGGCGAACGTCGTGTCGTTCGCCGTGAGGAGCGGGGTGTCGAGGCCGTCGAGGTAGACGGCGATGTCGCCGCTGTCCGCGCAGCGCACGACGCGCACGTCGTGCCACTCCTCGTCGGTGACGGCCGGGGGAGCCCCGACCGCGCCGTCCCACTGGTCGTCGATCCGCTCCCGGTCCTTGCCGTCGACCTTGAAGATGCCGTTGTGGGCGTAGATCGTGTTGTCCTGCGACAGGTGCGCGTAGTAGTACTGCGTGTCCGACTGCCAGCCGAACACCACGATCACGTCCCGGTTGTTCACCGACGCGGGGGCGTCGAGCTTCACCTCGGCGTCGAGCGCGAACGAGCCGAGCTCGGGACCCTCGGTGAGGACGGCGTACTCGAACGGTCGGCGGATGCCGTCGTTCGGGTTGTCGCCCGCCTGGGCGAGGACGATCTTGTCGCCGGGGAACTGCCACTTCGACGGCGTGCGCGGCGCCCAGTGCTCGGCCGCCAGGACGTCCGTGATCGGCTCGCCCGCAGGCGCGCACGACGGCGGGGCCGGGGGCTCGACCGGCTGCGCCCCGAACCGGGCGTACTGCGCCGCGACCTGCTCCGGCGTCGGGACGGTGTCGAGGAACATGAGGTCGTCCATGCGACCGTGGAACGGGTTGGCCTCGCGCGTGTTCTGCGGGAAGCTGCCCCCGATCTTGAGCCCGGCGGGGTCGGATGGGGAGGTCGCGCCCGCGCCCCACGGGTTCGAGGCCGTGTACTGGCCCTCAAGCTCCTCGCCGTTCATGTAGAGCTTCATCTCGCCGCCCGCGAAGTCGAACGTGGCGGCGAGGTGGACCCAGCGGTTCCGCTCGAGGATCTGGTCCCACGGCAGGTCGGCCGCGAACGTCCAGGACCCGGCGCCGTCGACCCGGCGGCCGAGCGCGACGAGCTTGAGCTCGTTCCCGACCGTGATGACCTCGAGGAGCGCGCGCACCGCGTGGCCGTCCGAGGTCCCGGTGAGGACGCCGGCGAGCCCGATCGCGTTGTAGCGGTCGTCGGGGTTCACGGTGCCCGAGTTGAGGGCCGGGTGCTCGCCGGTCGGCTTGAACCAGCCCATGACCGAGATCTCGTCCGCGTCCGCGAAGGCGCCGAGCGAGTCCACGCCCGCGGGGTCGTAGACGCCGGCCTTCCAGTCGTCGTTCGACGCCGTGAGCGGGCTCATCTGCTGCGTCTGGAGCGCCTCGCCCGCACCGGGGTAGGCCCGGTCGGCCACACGCATCTCGACCCCGCCGTTGACGAGCTGGATGTTCGTGCCGGACCAGCCCTGGTCCGCCTCCCACGTCGTCGAGCCCGTGACCGGGTGGTCGAAGTCGTAGTGCGCCGCGACGTTCCCGGCGAGCTCGGGGAGCACGACGGGCGAGGACGCCCCGACGCGCCGGGCGCCGGTGACCTGCCAGATCTTCCCGTCGGCCTTCGAGATCAGGTACAGCTCGCCGTCGGCGTCGGACCCGAAGCGCAGGTCGACGCGCTGGTCGCCGACGAGCTCCTGGAACGTCGTCTCCTGCCCGTCGGCGAACACGCGCAGGTGCTCGATCTCGGCCAGGTCCGCGAGGTCGCCGTCGCCCCGCACCATCTCGTCCTGCTCGGTGGCGAGCACCCAGCCGCGCACGAGGTCGGTGAAGAGGTAGCGCCCCCGCAGCTCGGGGATGTCGCCGCGGTAGACGAACCCGCCGTTGAGCGCGACGCCCGCGTCGCCGGTCTGGCCGGGGTCGCGGTTGTGGTCGTAGGCGGCCACGGGGTACGTGAAGCCGTTCTCGGCGTCGTTCGCGGGCAGCGGGTAGATCTGCCGGTTGTCGGCGCGGAACGACCCCTCGCGCACGGACCAGCCGAAGTTGTCGCCCGGCTCGACGGCGTACACCGACTCGACCTGCCACTCGCCGATGTGCCCGAGGTACATCGTGTGGTCGCCCTCGGGGTCCCAGCTGATCCGGTGCGGGTCGCGCATGCCGACCGCGTAGATCTCCGGCAGCGCGCCGGCCGTCCCGACGAACGGGTTGTCCGCGGGGATCCCGTACCGCCCGTTGGCGCTGTCGTCGCCCAGCGGGTCGATGCGGAAGATCTTGCCCTGGGGCGTGGCGAGGTTCTGCGGGTTGCCGTTGCCGACGCCGTTGCCGCCGTCGCCCACGAGGACGTAGAGGTTGCCGTAGTCGGCGTCACCCTCGGAGACCGTGGGGTTGAACGCGATCTGCTGCACCGTGTGCACGCGGCCGGCGAACGGCACGCGCAGGACCTCGCGGCTCGTGCCCTCGAAGACCGGTGCGGACGGGTCGGTCGCCTTCCACTCCGTGACGACGCTGTGGAACTGGGTGTTGCCGTATGCGGGGTAGTCCGGGGTGTCCTCCGTCAGCGCCGTGCCGCCCTCGGTGTGGACCGTGTAGAACAAGCCGTTCTCGGCGAAGTCGGGGTGGAACTCGGCGGAGCCGAGCCCGGTGCCGAGGCCGGCGCTGTTGTGGAAGTTGTCGAGGAACTGCTGGCGCACGTCCAGGTAGGGCACGTACGCGCCCGTGTCCTTGTCGACGGTGTAGAGGACCGCGTTGTTGTCCGGCACCATGAGGCGGCCCGAGCCGTCGGGGATCTCGTCGAGGTGCGTGATGCGGTTGTGGCGCACGAGGCGCGGGTCCTGCGTCGCCGGGGTCGTCTGCGACGCCGGGAGCTGGGCGAGCTCCGTCACCTCGATGCCGAGGGTCGACGGCGTCGGGTCGGGCAGCGGGTTGAGCAGCGGCTCGTTCGGCGTCGTGCCGCCCGCGGCGCAGTCGGCGGGGTTGCCCGTCGGGATCGCGAGGTTCTGCCCGGCCGTGTCGACCGCGACGTCGTCGAGCATGAGGCGGCCCGCGCTGCTGGCGCCGTTGATCCAGAAGAACCGGTCGAGCGCCGAGGTCACGCCCTGGCGGAAGCCGAACTGCTGCTCCGTGCCCTCGGGCAGCCGGGTGATCTCCTCGTACGGGCCGCCCTGGCTGTAGACGCTGACCTTGTCCGTCGCGTTGTCGGCGACGATCCAGACGCACTGCCACGTGTCGCGCGACCAGACGCCGGCGGGCTTGAAGGCGCCGCCGTCGCGCACGAGCATCACGTCGTTGTTCTGGTTGTTCACGTACGCGCGGCTGTGCGCGTAGTCGGACGGCGCGTCGTTGTCCGTGATGCCGAACGACGTGTCGACGCTCCCTGTCCGCATGAAGCGGAAGAACACGGTCCCGGTCGTGCCGTCGGCGATCCCGGGGACGGCACGGTGGGCGCGCTGGGTGCCCCCGACCATCTCGAGGACCTGGTTGTTGCCGTTGAGCGGGTCGGCGATGACCCGCGCCGCGGACGAGGCGGACCAGCCGTCCTGACCGTTCAGGGCGGTGCGCTGGTAGGCCTCGAAGCTGAGGACCTCGCTGAAACCGTCCGCGGCCTCCTCCGCGGCCGCCGGTGGTCCGAGGAGGGTTCCTCCCAGGACGGCCGCGAGGGAGAGGGCGATCGCCGCTCTCCCTCGTCGGCTCGAGTGCGTAGACGTCATCGTCTGCTCCGTTTCGTCGGGTGGCGCTGGCACGACAGCAGTGAGCGCTGTCATGTCTCCGACCCGCCGGCCGTCCGTCGCCGGGTCGGGCTCCTGCACTCCGCCGGTTCTCCTCGGCCGCGTCGTTGCGCCGGGGTCCGCACGGGCCGCGCGCACGGTCGGTGGCGGCCCCTCGACCGCCGCGTCCTGGCTCTCCCGTCCGGCTCGAGCTGCACGTCCGTGTGCGCGACCCTCGCAGCGTAGGGAAGGCGCTTTCCGAGTGTCAAGAGATGTGTCGGCCGCGTGTCGCGGCGCCGGTGCACGACGACGGCGGGCGACCCGGTCCGCCGGGTCGCCCGCCGTGGGCTGCGCGTCGTGCAGCCGGTCAGGAGGCCTGCGCGTACGTCTGGATCCGGTCGATCCGCAGCGGCGGCTTCTTCTCGCCGGCGGTCACGGGCACGGGGAGGCGGTTCTGCGGCGGTGCCAGCGGGCACGTGACGAAGTTGGTGAACGCGCACGGGAACGAGAACGCCCGGTTGAAGTCGACCACCGTGTCGCCGTCGGTCTCGATGTCCGGGACCTGCACGAGCCGTCCGTTCCCGTAGGTCTCGGTGCCGCTCGTCGTGTCCGTGAAGTGGGCGTTGCCGCGCTCGATGCCGGTGTCGTCGTCGGGGCGGCCCGCGACGGCGAGCCTGTACTCGACTCCGTCGAGGGTGAAGGAGACCTCGCCGATCACGCGCTGCTCCTCGAAGACGCCGCGCTCCACCGTCGGGTAGTCCGACGCCTGCTCGGCCGTCCGCGTGAACCGCGCGGGGAGCACCCAGCGCTCGTCGAGCGGGAACGTCTCGATGTCGTCGAGGCGCTTGCTGGCCGCCTCGCGCGGGTCGCGGACGCGCACGCCGAAGATCTGGCGGCCGGTCGCGTCGGTGCGACGGATCGTCTCGACGCGCAGGTCACCGTAGAACGCGGGCACGAGGGAGTACTTGTGGCCGGTCGACACGGGCGTCGGCGCCGTCACCGGTGCGCCGTCGAGCGTGACGGTCTCCCCGCTGCCGTCGGGCGTGTACACGACCTCGTCGTCCTGGACCGACCAGGTGCCGGGCACGCCCTCGACCTCGAGCGGCTCGGCGCCCGTCAGCCAGTCCTGGCTGACCATGGACATCCACCCGTACGGGCTCGTCAGCTCGTCGAGCCGGGCGCGGTGCCACCGCTCCCACTCCTGGCGGTACTCGGCGCTCACTGCGGACATGTCGGTCCTCTCGTCGATGGGTCGGGTCACAGGTCGGGACAGGTTCTGGGTCGAGGGGTGCAGGTCAGGGCACGCGCGTCGCGCGCTCCACGAACGCGCACACCTGCGCGAACGAGTCGGCGTCGGCGAACGCGTTGCCCGCGGGGGTCCCGCCGGCCGACAGCTCGATGCCGGAGACGGGGTGGCGCGTCGGGCCCTGCGCGACGGGGAGGTGCGGCAGGGCGATCGAGTGGCCCGCGTCGGGGTAGTCGAGCAGCAGCGTCTCGTGCACGTGGCCCGCGGCGTGCAGCGTCTCGACGACCTGGCGTGCGTACATGCTCGACGGCCACAGGCCGTCGGCCATGCCGGAGACGCACGCGACGGGGCCCGCGATGCGCTCGACGGGGACACGCGACGCGGCGGCGAACTCGCGGTCGCGCAGGCCGTCGACGTAGACGTCGCGGTACCGGTCCGGGGGCGGCCCGCCCGTCCACGGCTGCCACGTCACGCCGGGGTTGTCCTGCCACAGGTGCGGGAGCGGCTCGCCGCCGAGCGTCCACGTGGGGGAGTCCCACCCCTGCGCCGGGTCCGCGGCGCCCTGGGCGCCGTGCACGTGGGCCCCGGGCACGTAGGCGACGACGGCGCCGACCAGCCCGGGGTAGGTGGCGCCCAGCAGGAGGGCGAGCTCGCCGCCCCGCGACTGGCCGCTCACCACGACGACGCCGGCGCGCGGCGCGAGCTCGCCGTGCACGTGGCGCAGCGCGGTCTCGAAGTACTCCAGCGGCGTGCGGGTGATGTGGTCGGGCAGGCCGGGCACGCCGAAGTAGCCGAGCGCGAGCGCCTGCACGCCGCGCGACGCGTAGAGCGCGCCCCGCTGCTCGTTGATGCCGCCGCCGGAGCCGTTGAGCACGACGATCGTCGGGTGCGGGCCGTCGCCCGGCGGCACGAAGAGCGTGCCGACGAGCCCGTCCTCGCGGACGTCGTGGCGTCGCACCCCGGGTCCGGTCCAGCGCTGCACGAGGTCGGCCGTCGCGCGCCGCGTGGCGTCGGACTCGTCCCACGCCTCGAGGCGCGTGCGGAGCGGGCGCGCGACGTCGGTCGTGGTCGGCCGGCCGGGCTCCGTGCCGGGCGTCGGGTCGGGCCGCTGCGACGTGAGGAGCGCCATCCCGTCGACGCGCCCGTAGTCGCCGGACATCGGCGGGTCGCGGTCGAGCCGGACGGTGCCGGCCCGGTCCGCGCGGTAGGTCGCGCGGGCGGACCACGCGGTCCCGGCGCGGTCCGTCGTCGCGCGGACCGTGACGAGCGCGCGGGGAGCGGCGCCGCTCACCTCGATGCGGCGGGCGACGTCGAGCAGGTCGTCGGCGGGGCTGACGGTGAGCCGGAGCGTCACGGCGTGCCTCCCGTCGCCGGGTCCAGCGCGTCCCAGACGTCGCGGTCGACGTCGAACGCCGGCGCGTCCGGACGGGCGCCCGGGACGCGGCCCCCGGCGCGGGCCCAGTCGTCGCCGAGGCGGTCGGCCCGGTCGGCGAGGTCCTCGGCGCCGAACGCGCGGGGGTCCAGCGCGAGCACCCAGAGACCGCGGCCCACGGCGTCGCCGCGCGCCCCCGTCAGCAGCCCGGCGAGCGCCTCCACCGTGAGACCGAGGAGGGACCCGAGCAGCCCCGCGGGGAGCAGCGTGGCGACGGCGCCCGCGTCCCGGGTGGGCTCGCCGTCGGGACCGAGCGCCGCGCCGTCGGGCAGGGGAGCGCCCTCCCGGGCGCGGCGCCGCGCGTCGGCGAGCGTGACGGAGCTCGTCGCGGCGTCCACGACGAGCGCACGCCCCTGCCCGGCCCGCGGCACCGCCACGGCGAGCGGGTTCGTGCCGACCACGGGGGCGGTCCCGCCGTACGGGGCGACGGTCGCGGGGGACTGGGCGAGCGCGACCCCGACCAGCCCGTCCTCGGCGAGCGCGCGGACGTACGCGCCGACGCGCCCCGTCCCGCCCGCGTGGCGCACGGCGACCACGCCGACGCCGAGCCCGCGCGCGAGCCCCGCGGCCCGGCGGACCGCCGCGGCGAGCGCGACCGGCCCGGGGAGGTCGTACGCGTCCAGCGTCGCGGTCGCCCCGGTCACGACGGCGGACGGCGCCGCGGTCCCGGCCCGCCCCGTCGTCGTGCGCTCGCGCGCGTCCCGCAGCTCGCGGACGAGGAGCGCGAGGCCGAACTCCGGCCATCCCGACGCGTCCCCCGCGACGACGGCGCGGGCCGCGAGGTCGGCGTCGGCGGGGTCGTGGGCGGCGAGCGCAGCGCGGGCCCGGGCGCGGGCGTCCGCGGCGTCGACGCGCACGGTGGGGGTGGCGGGCACGGCGGTCCTCTCGGGTGGTCAGGGTGGGTCGGTCGTGCGGGTGGATCGGGGTGGGACGTGCGGGTCGTCGCGCGGGAGAGACGCTCAGTCGTCGCCGAAGAACGCCCCGGAGTCGATCGCGAGGCCCATGACGACGCTGCGACCGCGGCGGATGTGCTCGAGCTCGAGCCGGGCGGCGCGCTCGCCGTCGCCCGCACGGAGCGCCTCGATGAGGAGCCGGTGGTCGTCGAGTGGAGGCCCGGGCTCCAGGGGCTGGCGCCCGCAGAGCCGGAACGCCCGCTCCAGGTCCTCGAGCGCGAGCTCGGTGATCGCGTGCAGCCGGGGGTTGCGCGAGTACTTCGCGACCCGGCAGTGGAACAGGTGCGACGCCGACAGGATCGACTGCACGTCCTGCGCCTGCGGGTACGTGCCCTCGGCGATGGCCGCGAGCTCGTCGACCTCGGCCGGGCTCGCGTGGGCGGCCGCGAGGCGCGTCGCCATCGGTCCCGTCGCCTCGCGCACGTCGAGCACGTCGACGAGCGTCTTGAGGGTCACCGGAGCGACGCGGCACAGGGCGCGCGGGCGCACGTCCACGAGACCGTCGTGGTCGAGGCGGTGGAGCGCGTCCCGCACCGGGGTGCGCGACGTCCCGAACTCGGACGCCGTCTCGGTGACGTCGATCTCCTCGCCGGGGCGCAGCTCGGTGAAGATGATCCGGCGCCGCAGCTCGTGGTAGATCCGGTCCGCGGCCGGGACGACGCTCATGCGACGCCCCCGGGCACGCGGGACGGGTCGTGGTGGGATCGGTTCATGCTGCCTCCTACTGACGGGACCAGGGCACGAGACGTCGTTCGAGCACCGTGACCAGGGTCGTGGAGAGGTAGCCCAGCACGGAGATGGTGACGATGCCCACGTACATCTTCGCGACGGCGAACGTCGTCCAGGAGCTCCAGATGAGGTAGCCCAGGCCGTTGCGCGACCCGACGAACTCCGAGGCCGCGATGATGACGAACGCGCCGCCCACGGCGAGCTTGAGCCCGGTGAAGATGCTCGGCAGCGCGGCGGGCAGCGCGACCGTGCGCCAGCGCTGGAGCCGGCCCGCCCCGTTGGCGGACGCCACGTCGAAGTAGATCTGCGGCGTCTGGAGCACGCCGCCCATCGCGTTGTAGAAGACGTAGAAGAACACGCCGATCGCGACGATCACGTACTTGCTCGCCTCGCCGAGGCCGAACACGAGGAGCAGCAGCGGGAAGATCGCGACCTTGGGCACGGGAAGCAGGCTCGCGAAGATCGGCCCGAGGAGCGTGCGCAGGGTCGTGACCGAACCGAGCGCGATCCCCAGGACCAGCCCGGGCACGGCGCCGAGCACGAACCCGATCGCGATGCGCGTGAGCGTGATGCCCGCGTGCTCGAAGAGCTCGCCGCTCCCGACGAGCTGCGCGAAGGTCTCGGCGATCGACGACGGCGGCGGGAAGAACCGCGCGTCGAGCACGTTGGTCCGGCTCGCGAGCTCCCACACCGCGAGGAGCAGGAGCGGCGTGAACGGCCCGACGATCCGCACGACGCGGCCCGTCCGCTTCCGGCGCAGCTTCTCCGTCAGCTCGCGCGTGATCTCGGCCGTGCGGTCGTCGGCGTCCCGGGGCCCGCCCGGGGCGTCGCCCCTCGCGGCGGAACCGGTCCGGCCGGCGGGGGTGCGCTCGTCGGTCGGGGTCGTCATGCGGCCGCCTCCCGGGCACCGGCGGCAGACCGCTCGCCCGCCCCCGACGCGTCGTGCGCCTCGGCGTCCTGCGCCTCCGCGTCCCGCAGCAGCCGCCACAGCTCGTACGTGATCTCGCCGTGGCGGGGGTCGCGGCGCAGCTCGAGGATGTCGCGCGGGCGGTCGAACGGGACCCGCACGTCGGCGAGGATGCGGCCGGGCCGGGCCGACATGACGACGACGCGGTCCGCGAGCACGAGCGCCTCGTCGACGCTGTGCGTGATGAAGAGCACCGACCGCGAGGTCTGCGACCAGATCTTCAGCAGCTCCTGCTGGAGCACGACGCGCGTCTGCTCGTCGAGCGCGCCGAACGGCTCGTCCATGAGGAGGGTCGCGCCGTCGTCGGCCAGCGCCCGCGCGACCGACGTGCGCTGTCGCATGCCGCCCGAGAGCTGGTGCGGGTAGAAGCCCCGGAACTCCGTGAGGCCCACCATGTCCAGCAGCGGGGCGACGCGCTCGCGCCGGGCCGAGCGCCGCACGCCGCGCAGGCGCAGCGGGTACTCGACGTTCTGCTCGACCGTGAGCCACGGCAGCACGCCGTGGTCCTGGAAGACGACGGACGGTCGCGCCGCCATGGTCACCGTCCCGCGGTCGGCCTCCTCCAGGCCCGCGAGGATGCGCAGGAGGGTGCTCTTGCCGCACCCGGAGGGGCCGAGCACGCAGACGAACTCGTTGTCCTCGATGGTGAGCGACACGTCCTGGAGCGCGACGAGCACGTCGTCGCGGCGACGGTCGTGGAATCCCTTCCAGAGGCCCTCGACGGAGACGGCCGTCACGAGCCGAGCTCCGCAGCCCGCTCGCGCGCCTGCTCGAGGAGGTCGGCGCGGAAGATGCTCTCGACGTCCGCCTCGCCCTCGTACTCGAGCGTGCCGCGGTCGCGGAAGAACTGCTCCTGAGCGTGCACGTCCTCCCAGTCGATCTCGCCCGTCGGGTCCTGCTCCGTGAGCGCGAGCGACGTGAGCGTCTCGACCGGCAGCTCGGTGTACCGCGCGATGATCTCCTGGTTCGCCGGGTCGTCCCAGCCGCCCGCCTCGAGCTCCGCTGCGGCGCGCAGGTACGCGGCCGTGAACGCGACGACCGCGTCGGGGTGCTCGTCGACGTACTCGGTGCTGAAGACCAGGGCGCCGAGCTCGGTGCCCGCGTGGTAGTCGATCGGGAGGATCTCGGACGCGATGCCCTCGCTCTCCAGCGACGACGAGATGGGCTCGATCGACCAGGCGGCGTCGACGGAGCCGCCCACGAGCGCGGGACCTGTCTCCGGCGGGCCGACGTTGACGAGCTCGACGTCGTCGAGCGTGAGGCCGCCGGCCTCCAGCGCCTTGGCCACCGAGTAGATGCCGAAGCCGCCGTCACCGGGGATGCCGACACGGCTGCCGGCGACCTGCTCGATCGACGTGATGCCGGAGTCGGCCGCGACGACGAACGGGGCCGGGTTCGGCCCGCTCTCCGGCACGCGCGAGACGCTCGCGATGACCGAGAGCGACGCGCCGGCCTCGGTGGCGTTGAACAGGCCCGCGCCCCACGTCGCGCCACCGGCCGTGACGTTGTTCGTGCTGACGAGCTGGTAGGTCTCGCCGGACGTCCCGCCCTTGGCGAGGAGCTCGACGTCGACGCCCGCCTCCTCGAAGTACCCCTTGTCCTCCGCGAGGAAGAACGGCGCGTAGTCCGCGTAGGGGGAGTAGAGGAACGAGATCTGCGGCGCGGCGTCGTCCCCGCCGCCGGACGGGTCGCTCCCGCCCGCACAGCCCGTGAGGACCCCCGCCGCCGCGACGAGCGAGATGGTGATCGACGAGCGGCGTGAGATAGCCATGAGTCCTCCTGGGTCTGACACACGAGCAAGCGCGTCGTGATGTGCTTGGCACTATGCGCTAGTGCATCAGTTGCCCCTAGCGTGACCCTGGATGTCTCGAATGTTGGGACGATGTAACAGCGGACGGTCTCCGGCCCGTCACGTCCCCAGGATGTGCGCCTTCTGCTCCGTGAGCTCGGCGTCCGTGAGGACGCCCTGGTCGCGCAGCGCGGCCAGCTCGCGCAGCTGCGCGATCCGCACGTCCATCGCGTCGGACGCGCGCTGCCCCGGCGTGGCGGGCGGGTCCGGGGGAGCGGTGGGCGGCGGGTCGTCGCCGGAGGGGGGTTCGCGCAGGCCGGAGACCACGGCGAGCAGGCCGGCCAGGTCGGTGTCCCGGAGCCGGTAGGACGTGAGCGACCCGGGGAGGGCGCGGCCGACGTCGCGCAGCATCTCCTGCACCAGCGCGCCCACGGGACCGCGGACGACGACCTCGACGTCGGCCCGCTGCCCCGGCGTCGCGGTGCGCAGCTCGACGAGCTCGAGACCGAGCGCGGCGAGCCGCTGGAGCAACCCGTAGAGCGCGGCCTGGTCGCGCACCGTCGCCTCGAGCAGCGTGCACTCCGCGGTCCGGTGCACGCCCAGCTCCGCCAGGTCGGCGGCAGGGAGCGTCACGGGCCCCAGCACCGTCACCTCGACCATCGTCGTGCCGTCCATGCGCCTCTCCCGGCTCGCCCACGTCGGTCCAGGATGTGCGCGCACCGGGCAGCGCGGATCACCCGGTGCGGGTGGCACCCGGGAGGCGCCTCGGCGACTACCCCCGGCGGGTGAGTACCGGTGGCGTCCCGCGACCCACAGTGGGAGCATCGCGAACGTTCGCGACCTGAGACGAGGGGTGCCTGATGGACGGCTTCTGGGACTGGTTCTGGCTCATGGTGTGGTGGTTCTTCTTCATCGCGTACCTCGTCGTGCTGTTCCAGATCGTGGCCGACCTGTTCCGCGACAAGGCGCTCAGCGGCTGGTGGAAGGCGCTGTGGATCATCGCCCTGATCTTCGTCCCGTACCTGTCGGCGCTGATCTACGTCATCGCCCGCGGGCGCGGGATGGCCGAGCGGCACGCCGAGGAGGACCGCGCGCGGCGTCAGGTGATGGACGACTACGTCCGGGCGACCGCGAGCACCGGCCGTTCGCCGGCGAGCGAGATCGCGGACGCGAAGGCGCTCTACGACGCCGGGACGATCGACGCGGACGAGTTCGCCCGCCTCAAGGCGCGAGCGCTCGCCTGAGAGGCCGGGGATGACCGACGAGAGCGAGCCCGGGGCCGGGGCCGGCACCGCGACCGACGACGTGGCCGCACGGCTCGCCGCGCTGGAGCGCGAGAACGCGGAGCTGCGGCGCCGCCTCGAGGAACGACCAGGCCCGGGCGGCGACGGGGCGGTGCCGGGCACGGGCACAGCGCCGCCGACCGCCGTGCGCCGTCCCCGACGCCGCCTGCGGGCCGTGGCGTGCGCCGTGCTCATCACCCTGGGCGCGCTCCTGGCCCCGTTGGGCGCGGTCTCGGCGTGGGCGCAGCGGGAGCTGACCGACACGGACCGGTACGTCGCGACCGTCGGCCCGCTCGCCGCGGACCCGGTCGTGCAGTCCGCCGTCGCGGGACGCCTCACCGAGGAGGTCATGTCTCGCATCGACGTCGGGGCGCTCGTCGACGACCTCGTCGGAGGGCTGGAGGAGCGGGACGTCCCGCCGCGCGCCACCCAGGCGCTCGCCGCGCTCGAGGCGCCGCTCCAGAGCGGCGTCGAGTCGCTCGTCCACGAGACCGCGACGCGGCTCGTGGAGAGCGACGCGTTCGAGGGCGCCTGGCTCCAGGCGAACCGCGTGGCGCACCAGCAGCTCGTCTCGGTCATGCGCGGCGAGGACGGCGACATCCTCCAGGTCGACGACGGCCGCCTCAGCATCCAGCTCTCCGGTCTGATCGACCTGCTCAAGGAGCGGCTGGTCGACCGCGGGCTGGACGTGGCCGCACGCATCCCGTCGGTGGACGCGACGTTCACCATCGCGCAGTCCGCGGAGCTCGTGATGCTCCAGAACCGGTACGCGCAGATCGTGACGCTCACGACGTGGCTGCCGTGGGTCGTGCTCGGCCTGCTCGCCGCTGGGGTCCTCGTGGCGAACCGTCGGTCGCGCGCGCTGGTCGTCGCCGGGCTCGCGCTGACGGGGGCGATGGTCGGGCTCGGCGTCGGGCTCGCGGTCGCGCGCGGCCTCTACCTCGGTGCGCTCTCCGGGCAGGTCCTGCGCCTCGACGCGGCCGAGGTCGTGTTCGACCAGGCCGTGGGCTACCTGCGCCTCACGCTGCGCACCGTGGGGGTCCTCGGCCTCGTCGTCGCGCTCGCCGCGTACCTCGGCGGGCCGAGCGAGTCGGCGCGCAGCCTGCGCGCGGGGCTCGGGCGCATGGGCGCCACGGTGCGGGGTTGGGGCGAGGGCCGCGGGGTCTCGGCGGGTCCCGTGGGCGACTGGCTCGGGCGGCACAAGGCGTTCGTGCGCGTCCTGGTCATCGGGGCTGCGGCGGTCGTCCTGCTGCTCGCCGGATCCCTGACGCCGGGCCTCGTGGTCGGCGTCGCGCTCGTCGCCGGCCTCCTGCTCGTCGTGGTCGAGATCCTCGCCCGACCGCCCGTGGTCACCGAGCCGGCGGGCTCGCCGTGATCGACGACGTCGTCCCGCCGTCCGGGGCCTAGCGGGCCTGACCTCTTCCACCCGGCGTTCGTCCTGCGCCTCCCCGGCCGCGGGAATAGCCTGCCCTCATGACCTCGGTCGAGCCGCGTGCCGAGCAGGAGGACGTCGCGCTCGTCGCCGACACCTTCGAGACGACGCGTGCCCGGACCTCGGTCCCGGCGCTCCCCGCCTCCACGGTTCCGCGGCCCGCCGTCGAGGCGCTCGTGGCCGCCGCGGTGGCGCGGCGCCTGACGCTCGTGTCGGCCGGGCCCGGCTGGGGCAAGACCACCGCGGTGGCTCGGTGGGCGCGCGCCGCGACCGGCCCGCGGGTCGCCTGGCTGACGCTGGAGCCGTTCGACGACAAGCCGGCCGCGTTCTGGGCCGACGTCCTCTCGGCGCTGCGCGCCGCGGGCGTCGTCCCTCCGGGGCACCCGCTCGAGACGCTCGTCGTCCCGCCGCGGCTCTCGCCCGCGCTCCTGCGGCGGGTGCTCGCCGCCGTCGAGCAGCTTCCCGAGCCGGTCGTGCTCGTGCTGGACGACTTCCACCACGCGGCGCGCGCCGACGTCGCGGCGACCGTCGACGACATGCTGCGCTACCCGCTGCCCCTCCACCTCGTCGTGCTCACGCGCGTCGACCCGCTGGTGCGGCTCCAGCGGCTGCGCGCGCAGGGCGAGGTCGCCGAGGTCGGTGCGGCCGACCTCGCGTTCGATGCCGCGGCCGTCTCGACGCTCGCCACGGCCCACGGGCGGCCGCTGTCCACGGTCGGTGCGCAGCGCGTCCTCGACGAGACGGGCGGCTGGGCGGTCGGGGTCCGCCTGTGGGTCGAGGCCGACGACGCGGCGAGCCGCGCACGCGCCGACCGCTCGGCGGCGGAGTTCCTCCTCGCCGAGGTCCTCGACCGGCAGGAGCCGGAGACCCGGAGCTTCCTCCTCCGCACCAGCGTCGCCTCGGCCGTCTGCCCCGACCTCGCGTCCGCGCTCGACCCGGAGGCCCCGGCGGACCGGCTGCTCCCGGGCCTCGCCGCGGCGGACGGCTTCGTCATGACGGCGGGTGAGAACCGCACCTGGTACCGGTACCACCCGCTCCTGCGCGAGATGCTCCTGAGCCAGCTGCGGGTCGAGGACCCGGTGCGGCTGCGCGACGCGCACCGTGCAGCCGCGCGCTGGTTCGCGCGCGACGGCGAAGCGGTGCGAGCCCTCGAGCACGCCGCCGCCGCGGAGGACTGGCCGCTCGTGGGCGAGGTCTTCGTGGAGGGGGCGGCCGCCCAGCTCGCGGGCCCGCACCGCGAGACCGTCGCGGACACCCTGCGTCACGTGCCCTACGCGACGATCGGGGTGGACGCACGGCTGCACCTGTGTGCCGGCGCGCTGGCGTACGTCGACGAGCGCTTCGACGCCGCTCGTCGGCACGTCGCGACGGCCCGCGACCTCCTCGACCCCGCCGAGCAGCCCGCCGCGGCCGTGCTCCTGGAGCTGCTCGACGCCTCGATCGCGCGCGCGACGGGCGACGTGCGCGGCCTCGCGACGGCGGCCGGCGCCGCCCTCGCGACCGCGGACGCGGCGCCGTACCCGTTCCCCGCGCTCGACACCTACCGAGGCCTCGCGCAAGCCCACCGCGCCGCGGGCCTCGCCTGGTGCTCGGTAGGCCCCGAGCCGGCGACGCCCGCCTTCGAGCTCGCGCCGCCTCCCGGCCGCGCCTGGCGGGCACCCCAGCTCTTCGTCCTCGGGGCTCGGGCGGCGATGTCCCTCCTCGCGGTCGCGGAGGGCCGGCTCGACGAGGGCGACGCGGTCGCTCGCGCGGTCGTCGCGGAGGCCGAGCCCCGGGGCTGGGACGGGTACGCCCACGTGCGCCCGGCCCACGCGGCCCGGGCCTGGGTGCTGTACCTGCGCGCGTCGGACGACGCCCTCGACCGGGAGCTTGCGCACGCGCTGGCAGCCGACGCCGGGGGACGCGAGCCGGCGTCCGAGGCGGCCGTCCGGCTGCTCCAGGCCCTGGTGGCGGCGGACCGCGGGCACGCCGGGGCCGCGCGCCACGCACTGGTCGGCGCCGACCGCGCGCTCGGGCCCGTCGTGACGCCCCCGGTGCTCGCCGACCTGTGGGTCCGGGCGACGGCGGCGGTCCGCCTGCTCGACGACGGGACTCAACCGGCGCTCCCCGTGCGCGTCCGGCGGGAAGGGCTGGGCACGGCCGCCGTCGCCGCGGTGTGCGGCGCCCGCGAGCTGCTCGTCACGGGGCGGACCGGGGCCGCGCTGCGCGCCGTCGCGGGGCTCGTGGACGCGGGGGAGGACGAGGTGGACGACGTCGTGCGGGTCGAGGCGGCACTCGTCGAGGCGTCGGCCCTGGCGCGGGCGGGCACCCGCCGCGTCGAGGTCCCGTTGGCACGTGCCCTGGACCTCGCCGCCGTCGAGCGGCTCGCGCGCCCGTTCCTCACCGTCGTCGTGCGCGAGCTGCGCCCGGCGCTGGCGCGCGCGGTCGCCGCGCGCGACGACGCGCTCTCCGAGCGGCTGCGCGCCCACCTCGACCCGGCCGACCGCGCACCGGAGCCGGCCCCGCTCGTCGAGCCCCTCACCGAGCGGGAGCTCGCGATCCTCGCCGTCCTGCCGTCGATGGCCAGCAACGTCGAGATCGCCGAGGACCTCTTCGTCTCGGTGAACACCGTGAAGGCGCACCTCAAGTCCGTCTACCGCAAGCTCGGCGTGAGCTCGCGCCGCGACGCCGTGCGTCGAGGCCGTGAGCTCGGCGTCGTGTCCTGAGCCGCCGCCCTCAGACCTGCGCGGGCGAGACCCGGGCGGGCGCGCCCGCGTCGGCGGGCGTGCTCCGGTGCCGGTCGACCTGCCGCAGCACCAGCTTGCCGAGCTCGGCCAGGACGAGGAACGCGAGCGCGACGAGCGCGCACACGCTCCACTGACCGCCGTCGAGGTCGACCGTGCCGAAGATCCGCTGGAGGCCGTCGAGGGTCGTGACGAGGAACGTCAGGCCCAGGGACGCCAGGAGCAGCACGACGAACCGGCCGTTGGCGAGCGTCTCGAACGACAGGATGCTGGCCCGCGGGTCGCGCCACTCGAGCGCGGCGACGACGTGCAGGAGCGACATCGCGGTGAGGCCCATCGTCGTCGCGACGGCCAGGTCGGCGTCGGCCTCGCCCCACGCCACGGCGACGAGCGAGCCGACGGCGATGAGCACGCCGCCGACGGCGAGCCGGACCCCGAGCCCGCGCCCGATGACCGGCTCGGTCGGCGGCCGGGGGCGGCGGCGCATGAGGCCGGGCGTCGCGGCGTCGAAGCCGAGACCGATCGCGAGCAGCACGTCGATCGCGAAGTTAACCCAGAGGATCTGCAGCGGCGTGAGCGGCGTGCCGCCCGCGATCGTGAAGATCCCGGCGCCCACGAACGTGAGGATGAACCCGACGAGCACGACCATCTGGAAGCGGATGTACTTCATGAGGTTGTCGTAGAGCCCGCGACCCCCCTCGACGGCGGCCACGATCGTGGCGAAGTTGTCGTCGGTGAGGATCATCTCCGCGGCGTCCTTGGTCACCTCGGTGCCGGTGATGCCCATGGCGACGCCGATGTCCGCACGCGTGAGGGCGGGCGCGTCGTTGACGCCGTCGCCCGTCATGGCGACCACGTCGCCCGTGCGCTTGAGCACGTCGACGAGGCGGACCTTGTCCTCGGGCGCCACGCGCGCGACGACCCCGATCTCGCCGACCTCCGCCTCGAGCTGCGCGTCCGACATCGCCGCGAACTCGGCCCCGGTCAGCGCGCGGCCCTCGATGCCGAGCTGCCCGGCGATCGCCGCCGCGGTGGTGACGTGGTCGCCCGTGATCATCCGGACGCGGATGCCGGCGTCGCGGCACTCCGCGATGGCGTCGCGCGCCTCCCGCCGCGGCGGGTCGACGATGCCGACGAGCGCGACCAGCTCGAGGTCGCGCACCGCGTCGAGGAGCTCCCCGGACAGCTCGTCCCCGCCGACGGTCCGCCGCGCGACCGCGAGCACGCGCATGCCCTCGCCCGCGAGCGCGTCGTTCTCGGCCACGACGCGCGCCCGCGCGTCGTCGTCGAGCGGCGCCGTCCCGCCGTCGGCGGTGAGGTAGCGGCTCGACCGGGCGAGCAGCACGTCCGGGGCGCCCTTGACGAAGCACGTGAGCACGCCGTCGATGTCGTGGAACGTCGCCATGAACTTGTACGCCGCGTCGAACGGGACCTCCGCGACGCGGGGGTGCTCGGCCCGCGTCTCCTCGACGTCGAGGCCCGCCTTCGCGGCCAGGACGACGACGGCCCCCTCGGTGGGGTCGCCGATGCACTCGCCGTCGCGCACGACGGCGTCGCTCGCGAGCGCCAGGGGCAGCGCGACGGGCTCGAGCGGGACGTCCGTCGAGCCCGCGGCCGCCAGGATGCGGCCGGTCGTGGAGTAGCCCTCGCCGTCGACCGAGAACCGGCGGCCCGCGAGGACGAGGCGGCGCGCCGTCATCTGGTTGAGCGTGAGGGTCCCGGTCTTGTCCGAGCAGATGGCGGACGTCGACCCGAGCGTCTCGACCGACTTGAGGCGCTTGACGATCGCGCCCTCCTCGGCGAGCCGGCGCGTGCCGAGCGACAGCAGCATCGTCACCACGGCGGGGAGCCCCGTCGGGATCGCGGCGATCGCGAGGCTGATCCCGACCACGAAGAGGCTGTCGAAGTCCTCGCCGCGCACCAGGCCCAGGACCACCACGACGACGAGGGCGATCGCCGCCATGACCGTGATGATCACGGTGATGCGGTCGAGCTGGCGCGTGAGCGGCGTCTTGTCCTGCTCGACGCCGCTGAGCATCCCGGAGATGCGGCCCACCTCGGTCGTCATGCCGGTAGCCGTGACGACCATCTCGCCGCGCCCGCGCGTCACCTGCGAGTTCATGTACGCCATGTCGGTGCGGTCGCCGAGCGGGGCGTCGTCCGCGACGACCGTCTCGACGCCCTTGGCGACCGGGGTGCTCTCGCCGGTCAGGCCGGCCTCCTCGATCTCCAGCGACGCCGCGACGAGCAGCCGCCCGTCCGCGGGGATCTTGCTCCCCGCCTCGAAGCCGACGACGTCGCCCGGCACGAGCTCCTCCGCGGGCACCTGCTCCTGCCGCCCGTCGCGGCGCACGGTGGCCGTCATGACGAGCATCTGCTGCAGCGCCGCGACGCTCTGGGCGGCCTTGCCCTCCTGGTGCAGGCCCATGAGGGCGTTGAGCACGGTGAGACCGAGGACGACGACGCCCGTCGTGACGTCGCCCAGCGCGATGATGCTCACGACCGCAGCCCCGACGAGGACGAGCTGCATGAGGTCCCGGTACTGGCGCAGGAACGCCTGCCACGGCTTCTCCTTGCGCTCCTCCGCGAGCGCGTTGGGCCCGTACCGGGCGCGCCGCTCGCCGACCTGCGCCGTCGTCAGCCCGACCGCCGGGTCGACGTCGAGCGCCGCGCACACGGCCTCCGTCGAGGCGGTGTGCCACGGGCCCGTGGCGGGAGGGACCTGCTGTCGGGGGATCTGCGCAGCCGTCATCGTGGGCTCCTCTCCGGCGCTCGTCACCACCGTCGCAGCGGACCCGGGGCCGAGCCTCACCCGGCGGGGGTGAACGCGGCGCACCGGGCACGGCCGGGAGCGCCGGGTCAGGACCTCGACCCGACCAGCCCGCTCTCGTAGGCGACGATCACGGCCTGGACGCGGTCCCGGACCCCGAGCTTGGCGAGGAGGTTGCCCACGTGCGTCTTGACCGTCGTCGACGACAGCACGAGGCGCTCGGCGATCTCGGCGTTGGACAGGCCCTCGGCCACGCGCCGCAGCACGTCGAGCTCGCGAGGCGTGAGCGACCGCAGGCGCGGGTCGAGGCCGTCGTTCGCCGGCTGCTCTCCGGCGGGCAGGTGCGGGGCGAAGAGGTCGAGCATGCGGCGCAGCACCCGGGGCGCGACCACAGAGCTCCCCGCGGCGACGGTGCGGATCGCCTCGACGAGGTCGTGCGGGCGGGCGCTCTTCAGCAGGAAGCCGCTCGCGCCGGAGCGCAGCGCCGCGAACGCGTACTCGTCGACGTCGAACGTGGTCAGCACGAGCACGCGCGTCCCGGGGTGCTCCGCGACGACGCGGCGGGTCGCCTCGATGCCGTCCATCCCGGGCATCCGGACGTCCATGACGACGACGTCGGGCGCGAGCGCCGCGACCTGGTCGAGCGCGACCCGGCCGTCGGACGCCTCGCCGACCACCTCGAGGTCGGGCTCCGACTCGATCACCAGCCGGAAGCCCATCCGTAGGAGCGCCTGGTCGTCCACGAGCAGCACGGTCGTCACGGGAGCCCTCCCTCGTCCTCGTCGTGCGGCGGGTCGCGCGGCTCGTCCCGGGGCCCGGGCCACGGAAGGGCGACGTGCACGACCCACCCGCCGTCGGGGCGGGGGCCGGCCTCGACGCTGCCGCCGAGCAGGGCGGCGCGCTCGCGCATGCCGAGGATGCCGCGGCCGGTCCCGCCGCCCGCGCCGGGTCGGGTGCCACCGGCGTCGCGGACCTCGACCTCGACGACGTCCGCGCCGCGCCGGACCTCGACCTCCGCCGTCGGCGTCCCGGGCGCGTGCCTCAGGACGTTCGTCAGCGCCTCCTGCACGACCCGCACCACCGCGAGCCGGAGCGACGTGTCGTCCGGGAGCGGGACGTCGAGGCCGGTCGCCGTCACGGGCACGCCCGCGGCGCGGAAGCGCGCGACGACCGCCGCGAGGTCCGTCGCCGTCGGCTCCGGCCGCCCGTCCGGCGCCACGGGCTCCTCGTCGCCGGGGTCGAGCGCGCCGAGAACGCGCTGCATGTCGGTCAGCGCCTCGCGCCCCGTCCGGGAGAGCTCCCGCAGGGCCTCGCGCGAGCGGTCGGGGGCGCGGTCGAGCGCGGCGCCCGCGCCGTCGGACAGCGCGACCATCACCGAGACGCTGTGGGCGACGACGTCGTGCATCTCGCGGGCGATGCGGGTGCGCTCGGCCGCGCGGGCGAGCGCCGCGCTCTGGTCCCGGTCGCGGGCCATGGCCCGGTAGCGCTCCGCCAGGTCCTCGGCGTGCAGCCGCCGGGCGCGCGCGCCCGAGCCCGTGGCCATGCCGAGGAGCAGGAGCGCGAGGAGCAGCGAGACGGACGCGGACCGGCGGCCGGGGGAGAAGGGCGGCTCGGCGAGGTCGCGCACGGGGTCGCCGTCCGGCGTGACGACCGGGTCGCTCCAGAGCAGGATCTCGGCGAGGCCGATGTCCTGCCACCACCACAGCGCCACCGTGACGACGGCGAGCACCGCCGCGCACGTCAGCCACGCCGTGCGCGGCGGGCGGGTGGCGGCCACGGCGTGCACCGCGCACGCGAGGCACACCCCGAGCACCCCCAGCACGCCCGCGCTCGCGAGCGACGCGACGGCCAGCGCCGTGAGCGCGGCCGTGACGACGAGCGGTCGCGCGCGGCGGGCGAGGAGGAGCGCGGCCCCGAGGGCGGCGCCGGCGAGCCACGCCGCGACGACCACCTGGGCGACGGGCTCGTCGGGCCGGAACAAGCCGAGGCTGGTGGACCCCTCGACGGTCGCGAGCCCGAGGACCGCCGTCACGAGCCCGAGCGTCACGACGCCGACGGCGAGCGCGGCGTCCGCGACGCGCGGGTGCTCCTCGACCAGCCGGCCGACCGACCCGCGCCGCCGGACGTCGTGCGTGGTGAGCGCGACGTCGTCGGCCACCCCGTGCGCGGGCGGGGCGGGGGACGGCAGAGGCATGGGGCCACTCTCCCATCCGTACCCGCCCCCGTCAGGTGACGTCACGGCGCCGGAGGCGGTACCCCGCCGCGACGAGGAGCACGGCAGCCCACGCGGCGAGCACGAGGCCGGCGGCCCACGGACCGAGGTGCGGGCCCAGCGTCGTCGCATCGAGGGCGGCGAGCCGCTCGTCGCCCTGGAGGAGGCGCGTCCCGACGCCCGGGAGGAGGGCGCGCGCCGTGTCGGCGACCCGGCCGGGGTTCGTGGCGAGGAGGTGGTCGAGCACGACGACCAGGACCACCCCGGTGACGAGCGCGGCGTCGGGCCGGCGCAGCAGCGCCCCCAGCCCGAGCCCGACGAGCGCGACCCCGGTCTGGTAGAGCACGAAACCCCCGAGGAGGCGCGCCGTCTCCGGGTCCGCGACGTCCAGCACGAGCCCGGTCGCCGCGCGCGGCGCCGCGAGCGCCGCGCCCAGCGCGACCGCGGCCGTGAGGGCCGCGGCCGCCGTCGTGACGAGCACCTGGGCCAGGAGCACGGGGATCCGCCGGGGGACCGCGACGAAGGTGACGCGCGCCGTGCCGGTGCGGAACTCGCCCGCGCCGGTCGTCGCGCCGAGCACGAGGAACCCGAGCTGGGCGAGCACGTACCCGGCGACGGCCACGGGGGCACCGGACGCGCCGTCGTCGGGCCGGACGAACAGGCCGAGCGCCCAGGCGCTCGCCGCCGCGGCCGCGACCGTCGCGAGGGCGAGCCAGCCCGTCGCGCGCAGGCTCGTGAGCTTGTCCCACTCGGCCGCGAGCACCCGGCGGAGGGTCACCTGCGGGCGGACCCCGGTGCGGACGGCGGGAGTCTGTGTCGTCGCGGCCACGTCAGACCACGTCCCGCGTGCGGAGACGGACGCCGGCCACCGCGAGCGGCAGGGCGACCCACGCCGCCAGGACGAGCCCGCCGCCCCACGCGCCGAGGTCGGGAGCTCCCTCGACGGCGCCCTCGGTCGTCAGCAGGGACCCGGCGCCGGCGGGGAGGAACGTCACGGCGGTGTTGACGGCGGCCTGGGCGGGCGGGACGCCCGCGGACGCGGCGAGCGGGTCGCCCGCCACGTCGGCCGCGAGCACGAGTGCGACGGGCAGGACGAGCACGACGAGGACCGCGACCGTCAGGGCGGGCACCGGCCGCCGGAGCAGCGCGCCGAGCGCCAGGCCGAGGACGGCCATCGCGACGAGCAGGAGCACCATCCCGCCGAGGACCTGGGGCGTCCCGTCGTGACCGAGGTCGAGAGCGATGCCGCGGGCCCGGGCCGAGGGGAGCAGGGCGAGGACGGCGGCGCCCACCGCGAAGGCGGCCGTGAGCAGCGCGAACGCGGCGGTGACGACGGTCTGCGCGGCGAGCACGGGCCACCGCCTCGGGACGGCGACGAACGTCGTGCGGAACGTCCCCGTGCTGTGCTCGCCCGTCCCGACGAGGACGCCCAGGACGAGCGGGGGCACCTGGGCGAGCAACAGGCCGGACGTGAGGGAGCCGAGCGGGTCGAACCCCGGGTCCACGGACGATGCCTGGGCCGAGAGGTAGGTCAGCGCGGCCGAGACCGCGACCGTGAGCGTGGCGGCCCACCAGGAGGACCGGAGGCTCGTGAGCTTGGTCCACTCGGAGCCGACGACGCGCGCGAACGTCGGGCCCCGGGGCGTCGACCGCGCAGGGGCCGGGGGAGTGCGCACCGGGGCGGGGGTCGCGGCGGTCATCGGGCACCGCCCGTCGCGGCGCGGTCGGTCTCGCCGGTGGCGCGGCCCCGGTACTGGACCGCTCCGGCGGTGAGCCGCAGGTACGCGTCCTCGAGCGAGCCCGCGTCCTCGGCGAGCTCCTGGACCGGTGCGTCCGCGAGGAGCCGGCCCCGGCCGATGACGACGACCCGGTCGGCGCAGAGCGCGAGCTCGTGCATGAGGTGCGAGGAGAGGAGCACGGTCCGTCCCTCGGCCGCGAGGCCCCGGACGAGCCCCCGCACCCACAGGACGCCGTCGGGGTCGAGGCCGTTCACGGGCTCGTCGAGGATGAGCGTCCCGGGGTCGCCGAGCAGCGCCCCCGCGATGCCGAGGCGCTGCCCCATCCCGAGCGAGAAGGTCCCGGCGCGCCGTCCGGCGACGCTCTCGAGCCCGGTCATCCCGATGACCTCGTCCACGCGGGCGCGGCCGATCCCGTGGGTCCGCGCGAGGGCCCGCAGGTGCCGGAACGCCGTGCGCCCCGGGTGGACCGACCGCGCGTCGAGCATGCACCCGACGGCGTGGAGCGGCGCCGGGAGGTCGGCGTACCGGCGGCCGTCGACGGTCGCCGTGCCCGACGTGGGCCGCTCGAGCCCGACCACGACGCGCATCGTCGTCGACTTCCCCGCCCCGTTCGGGCCGAGGAACCCCGTCACGGTGCCGGGCCGCGCCGTGAACGACAGCCCGTCCACCGCCGTCGTCGGCCCGTAGCGCTTGGTGAGCCCCTCCACCTGGATCATGCGTCCTCCCGTCGTCGCCGGCGCGCCCGGTCCTGGACGCCGCCGTCGTCGACGCTACGGACGGCCACCGGGACCGCGGCTCCCGCCGGCGGCCGAGATCGGCGCGGGCTGGCCCTCCTCCTCGAGGAGGAGGTGGTCGTGCTGGGGTGGGACCGGCGGTGGCCGGGTGCCGGGCGTCACGTTCTGCCCGGGCCGTGCCGCTCCGCCGACCGCTGCGCCACGTCGACGCCGGCCGCCCAGCCCGGGGCGCGACCGCCCCCGGGCGGCTCGTGGCCGGTCGGGACACCGGCGCGCGCCAGCAGCCACGCGACCAGCGAGTTGGAGTTCCACATGGCGCGAGCACCGGGCGGGCGGCGGCCCCAGGTGAGCGCGGGGACGGCCGGGACCGCGTCCAGGAGCCGGGCGACCGCGGCGGTGTCGGAGGCGACGACGACGGGCGGCCCGACGGCGTGGGCACGGTCCGGGATCACCCCGTAGGGCCAGCAGCGCACCTCGTACCGGAACCAGCGAGACCGGCCCAGCGGTCGCGCGCCGACCGGTCCGGTGGCGACGACGCCACGGTCGGTCGGGGCAGCGCCCCACGCGGGGGTCATCTCGACGGTGTACGGGACGCCGCCGAGGCGCACGTCGAGCGCGGCGTGGAACAACGGGCGGGGACGACGTCTCTCGGCGAGCGCGCACGCGCGCTCCCACCACGCGCTCGTCCGACGCACGACACGACCGTCGGCGCCGACCGGCAGCCAGAGCAGCTCGACCCGGTCGTCGTCGGGGAGGGCGCTCGTGGTCACGCGACGACGCTATAGGCTGGGGGCATGCTTCCGGCGCGAGAGCGCCGGCGGGATCCGATGAGACAGCGGATCGAGAAGCCCCGTCGCTCCACACGGCGGGGCTTCTTGCTACCCGGGTGAATGCGCGGCGCGGGGATTGTCGCCCGGCGGCGGGCGGGCGTAGCGTCGGAGAGCGCCACGACGACACCGGGGTCGACCGATCGGGCGGAGGACGAGATGACCAGCAGGCTGCCTCCCCCCGGACCGCTGCCCGCGGGCCAGCACGCCGGGTGCGACACGTCGGGCATGTTCCTCGTCCACCGGATCTTCCGCTGGCTCTACCGCGAGCTTCCCGTGCTGGTGCGCGAGGTCGCGCCGGGGGACACCGCGCGCTCCGCCGTCGTCGGGCGCTACGCCCACCTCGACTTCTTCGCGCTGCACATGCACCACGAGACCGAGGACATGGTGCTCTGGGACAGGCTGGAGGCCCGCGCACCCGCCTGCGCGCTGCACGTCGGGCAGATGCGGGCGCAGCACGCCGAGGTCGCGGTGCACCTCGCGCGGATCGAGCCACAGCTCGCACCGTGGGTGGCCACCGCCGACCACGGGCTCCGCGACGCCTTCGCCGCCGACCTCGAGGCGCTGCGGGACCTGCTGTCCGCGCACCTCGGGCAGGAGGAGGGCGACATCCTTCCCGTCGCAGGCGAGGTGATGTCGCAGCAGGAGTGGGACTTCATGGAGGAGCACACGCGCGCGACGCTGATGGCGCACCGCAAGGAGCTCGGCAAGGACGTCATGGCGCTGCAGCTCGGGCTGCTGGTCGCGAGCGTCCCCGAGGCCGAACGGGAGGACTGGTTCCGGGCGAACGTGCCGGCCCCGGTCCGGGTGCTGTACCTCCTCCTCCTGAGGCGCCGGTACGACAACGCGATGCGGGAGCTCTACCCGGACCGTCCCGTGCCCGCGATGGTCTGACACCGGGTGCCGGGAGGGGGACGGACCGTGTGGCGACGCGTGACGCTCGACGTCCACCTCGACCACCCGCCGTCGCGCGTCTTCCCCTACTTCGCCGACCCGGGTCGGTGGCCGGAGTTCGCGCCCGCGGTCGTCTCCCGCAGCCCGGTCGACGACGGGCCGCTGCGGGTCGGGAGTCGTTGGGCCGCCGTCGACCGCGTGGGTCCCTTCCGGGTGCGGTTCACCGACGTGCTCGAGGTCGTCGAGCCCGACCGGCGGGTCGTGTGGCACTCCACGGCGCCCTGGAACTCTCGCGTCGAGTACGTCACCACGCCGGACGGTGGCGGCACGCGTGTCCGCGCCGACTACCACGGTGACGTCGCCGCCGGGCTCCGGCTGGTGGCCCTTCTCCCGACGGCCGTCCTCGCGCGGATCCTCCTGCGCGACTTCACGGGCCTACGCCGGGTCCTCGAGACGGAGGACCGGGCGCGCGCGCGTCGGCCGTGAGGCGGCACCCCGCGTACCGCTACCGGCGGACCGGGACGGTCTCCCGCGCCATGCGGTCCCGGAAGGCTTCGTGCCGCTGCCGCTCGCTCTCCGTCCGGGAGCCGACCACGACGAACATCAGGAGCACGACGGAGCCGCCGCCCCCGACGAGGAGGGCACCGAGCAGGTCCAGCATCGGTACGCCGCCGTCCGGTGCGCCCGGCTGACCGGTCACCGAGACGCCCCACATGCCGGTGTAGTGCATCCCGGCGACCGCGACCCCCATGACGAGGGCCGACACCGTCATGGACAGCCCGCCCCGTGCGTGCACGCAGAGCCAGAGCGCCGCCGTCGCGGCGGCGACCGCGATGAGCACCGCGAGGACGACGGAGACCGCGCTGTAGTGCACGGTGCCGTGCATGCGCATCGCCGCCATGCCCATGTAGTGCATCCCGGCGACGCCGAGCCCGGCCACGGAGCCTCCCACGACCAGCAGCAGGGGACGGTAGCCGAACATCATCACCAGGTGCAGGCCGACCGACACGACCACCACGGCGACCAGTGCGGAGACGATCGTCAGCGGCACGTCGTAGTGGATCGGCATGCCGGTGACCGTGAACCCGAGCATCGCCACGAAGTGCATCACCCAGATGCCCGTACCTCCGATGGCCGCGGCCCCCAGCCACAGCCACGCCGAGCGCACGTGCCACGGCGCGTCGACACGGGACCGGGACACCGCGGACAGGCCGCAGGCAGACCCGGAGACCGCGGCAGCGTAAGAGATGAGCGGAGTCACGGCTCCGTAGGTGAAGTGATGGACGTCGAGCATTGCATACCGCCTCAAAAGCATCAGAAAGGACATGCCACCGTAAAGCGGGACGTCCGACCGCGCATCCCGAGGCGGGCCGAGGACACCTCGCTACGATGAGATCCCGCGGGCCCGGGCTGTGCCGGGGTCGGCCCCGGCGACGTCGAAGGGGAGCGCATGGGCGAGTCGACGAGCGAGCGCGGACGGATCTCCGCGGCCGAGTTCCACCGAGCACCGGGCGTGTCCGACTGGCGCGTCACCGGGACGGGACCGCAGGCGGTCTTCACGGCGACGTCCCTCGCGCGTGCCGCGGCCTTGGTCCCGGCGGTCGTCGAGGCCGCGGAGCGCGCCGGGATCCTGCCCGACGTCGACGTGCGTCCCGAGGGAGTCGTCGTCCGGGTCCCGTACCGCGACCCGGACGGCATCCCCGCGACGGCTCCGGACTTCGCGGCGAGCGTGTCGCGCACGGCGGCCGAGCTGTCGCTGACGCCCGACCCGACGCGTGCGCAGTCGGTCGGTCTCTACGTCGCGCAGCACTCCCAGGCGGACGTGCGGCCGTTCTTCACGGCCGTGCTGGGCTACGAGGAGCTCGGCGACACGGACGCCGTCGACCCGCTGCGGTGCGGCCCGCAGCTCGCCTTCAACCCGATCTCCGGCGACTCCCCGGGACGCGGACGGACCCATCTCGACGTCTTCGTGCCGGCCGACCAGGCATGGGCGCGCGTGGACGCCGCGCTCGCCGCCGGCGGGCGGCTGGCCGACGACTCGCACGCCCCGGCGTGGTGGTCGCTCGCGTCGCCCGACAACCACGGCGTCGACGTCGCGTCCTGGACCGACACGGACGGCTGACCGCGGGCGGGCTCAGGCGCGCGAGCTCGGCGGGTCAGCCGGTCGCGGTGGCCGGCAGCAGAGCGTCGGGGGCGGTCGCCGACTCGACGTCGACCGCGGTGACGTGCACGGTTCCTGGTCGTGCCGTCCCGAGGCTCGCGGTGACACCCGCGGCGCCGAGGAGGACCAGGTTCGACGCAGTCGCCTCGCCGTCGTTGACGAATACCTCCAGGAGGGGGCCGTCAAGGCTGAGGAGCACCTGTGCAGGGCGGTTCCCCGGCAGCGCGACGGTGCTGGTCGACGGGAGGTCGGGGTGCACCGCCTCGGCTGCGGGGCCCCCGCGAACCAGGCGAAGCCTCCCGCTGCCGGGTTCGTGCACGAGGTCCACGAAGGCGTCCGCGTCCCCGCGCAGCCGGAGCGAGAGCGAGCCGGTGGAGGCCGGATCCCAGCGCAGCTCGAGCAGGGAGTGACCGGTGAGCGAGAGCTCGGTGGGGCGGACGCCCACGGCGACCGGTGTCGGCGCCGCCTGCTCCAGCTGCCGGCGGACGAAGTGCGGCGGCGCCTGGACGAGAGCAGGCTGCCCGTGCACGGTGCGCAGCGCCAGGACGCGCGGAAGCGACATCGCCCCACGCCATGGCGTCGAGGGGAACACGTGCGCGTAGCGCCAGTTGCTCATCCAGCCGATCGTCACGGCCTCGCCGCCCGGGGCGTCGTCGAACGTGACGGCCGCGTAGTAGTCGCGGCCGTGGTCGAGCCGGTGGAGCTCGGGCGAGTCAGGGAGAAACACCGTCCCGTCGAACTGCCCGACGACGTAGTGCATCGACGAGCCCGCGGGGTCGGGGTCGTCGCCGACCGGGTTGGTGCTGAGCAGGAGGACCCACCGGGGATCGTCGGCGTCGCCGTCCAGGGGCAGCCGGACCAGGTCGGGGCACTCCCACACGACACCCGCCGCACCCAGGGGACCGAAGGTGCTCAGGTGCTCCCAGGACACCAGGTCGTCGGACGTGTAGAGCAGGACCTGGCGGTCGTCCGCCTCGACGGTGAGCATGACCCACCGAGCGGTGCGACCGTCGTCGTAGCGGATCACCTTGGGGTCGCGGAAGGCTGTGGTGCCCCGGTCGAGGACCGGGTTGGCGGTGTCGGTCTCCCAGGTGAAGCCGCCGTCGTGGCTGGTCGCGCGTGACTGCGCCTGACGCCCGTCGTCGTACGCGCTCGTGTAGTAGGCGGTGAGCACGTCGTCGTCAGCACGTGGGGCGACGACGGAGCCGGAGAAGATCTGCTCGCCGGTCCGGTGCGGGAGCGCGACCGGGTGCTCGGTCCAGTGCTCCAGGTCCGGGCTGGTGGCGTGGCCCCAGCTCATGTTGCCCCAGTCGGAACCTTCCGGGTTGTGCTGGAAGTACAGGTGCCACAGGCCCCGGTGGTGCACCAGGCCGTTCGGATCGTTCATCCAGTGTCGCCGGGGGGTGAAGTGGAAGCGGGGCCGCGGCACGTCGGCGCTCGTCGTTCGCACGGGCGCGCGTCCTCAGACCGAGTGCCGGCGGACCGGCGGGCAGGCGACGAGACGGGGCTGGTCGTCCGGTGCCGGGTCGACGCCGAGGAGCGTCCGCACGCCCGCTGCGCCGAGCTCGTAGTGCGGCAGCGCGACCGTGGACAGGGTCGGGCGCAGGTGAGCGGCGATGACGTCCTGGTTGTCGAATCCCATGACGGCGACGTCGTCGGGGATGCGCAGCCCGCGCTCGCGCAGGCCGTCGTAGACACCCATCGCCACGCGGTCGTTGTGGCAGAACACGGCGGTCGCTCCGGACTCGACGACGTGCGCCGTCGCGGCATAGCCGCCCTCCTGCTCGGGCGCCACGGACAGGACGAGCGCGGGGTCGAAGTCGACGCCGGCCGCCTCGAGCGCGGCGCGGTACCCGGCCAGACGACCCGACTGGGCGGGGGACGGCGTGGTGGTGTTGAGGAAGGCGATGCGGTGGTGCCCGGCGGTGAGGAGCTCCTCGGTGGCGGTCCGCCCGCCCTGCTCCTCGTCGGGGACCACGGCGGGCAGCCCGCTGCCGTCGGCGAAGCAGTCGACGAGGATCGTGTCGGTCTGGTGCAGCGACTCGGGGACGACGATCTCGCGGTGGTACCAGGTGGAGTAGAGGATTCCCCGCACCTGGTGCTCGAGCATCATCGCGATGGCGTCGTTCTCGGCCGCCACGTTCCCGTCGGTGTTGGCGACGAGCAGCACGTAGCCGTGCTTCCACGCCTCGTCCTGCGCACCGTGGATGATCTGACCGGCGAACGGGGTGGTGGCGATCTCGTCGGCGACGAGGCCGATGAAGGGGGAGGTGCCACGGGAGAGGGTCTTCGCCAGGGCGTTGGGGCGGTAGCCGAGCTGCTCGACGGCCTCGTGCACCCGTCGCCGGGCGTCCTTGCCGATGCGCGCACCGGGCTTGTCGTTCACGACGTGCGAGACCGTGGCGACCGAGACGCCCGCGAGCTTGGCGACGTCACGCATGGTGACTGTCGCCCCGTGCTTGCTGTTGCCTGCCGTGCTCATCCCTTGGTCGCCCCGCTCTCGAGTCCGTTGATCATCGCCTTGTTCAGGACGAGGAATACCAGCAGCAACGGGGTCACGGTGACACACACCGCCGCAAAGGTCGCCGTCCAGTCGGTGTTCCCCATCGCGCCGATGTAGTTCTGCAGGCCGAGCGGGATGGTCTTGAGCCCGTCGGACAGGACGAACGTGTTGGCGAAGATGAAGTCGTTCCAGATGAAGATGCTGTTCACGAGGACCACCGTGATGATCGTGTTCACCGACAGCGGGGTCGTGATACGGGCAAAGATCCGGTACGGGCCCGCGCCGTCGAGCGACGCCGCCTCGTACATCTCACGCGGGATGTACTCGTAGAAGGACGAGAACAGGTAGATCGCCATCGGCAGCGAGAACGCCGCGAGCGGGATGATCATCGAGGCGTACGTGTCGAGCAGCCCGACCTGCGCGTAGTCCACGAAGAGCGGGACGAGCGCGATCTGCACGGGCACGATGATGCCCAGCAGGAACAGGGCGCGCACGAGCCCGCTGAACCGGAAGCCGAGCACCTGCAGCGCGAAGGCCCCCATCATCCCGGCGACGACGATGAGCGCGCTCGCACCGAGCGTCACGACGAAGCTGTTGACGATGTTCAACCACAGGTTGCCGGTCGCGAACGCCCGCGAGTAGTTGTCGAGCGTCAGCTCGCCGGGGATGGCGAACGGGTTGCCGCCGGCGAAGTCGGCAGCCGTGCGAAAGCTTGTGAGAAACAGCCAGGCGAGGGGATAGACCTGGACGACGACGATCGCGACGATCGTGACGGTCAGCAGCGTGCGCTGGACGCGGAGCCGGGACGAGCGCGACGAGCGTGCGCGGGCCGGTGGTCGCGCGGGGTGCGAGGCGTCCGGTGTGGACCGGGCCAGGAGGGGCGTGGTCACGAGTCGTCCCTTCGACGGAGCAGGAGGAAGATGAGGCCGACGGCGACGAGGCACTCGACCACGATGAACACGGAGATCGCGCTGGCGTAGCCGTAGTCCGTGTGCACGAACGCGGTCTTGTACATGTAGGTGGTCAGCAGCTCGGAGGCCTGGCCGGGACCGCCGTTGGTGAGCAGGTACGGGATGTCGAACCCCCGCAGGGCGAAGGTCGTCGCCATGATCGTCGTCGTGATCCACACCGGCCGGATGTAGGGGAAGCGGATGCGCCAGAACACCTGCCACCACGATGCGCCGTCGAGGCGTGCCGCCTCCTCGAGCTCGCGGGGCACGGCGATGAGCGCCGCGTAGACGATGAGCATGTACAGGCCCGTGAACCGCCAGCCCTCGGGCACGGACACCGCGGCGAGCACCGTGTCCACGTTCGACAGCCACGCGGTCTGCAGGCTCTCCAGCCCGACCCATCCCAGGATCTGGTTGAGCAGGCCGACGGGCTCGAGCGAGTAGATGCGCTGGAACAGGAACGCGATCGCGACGGTCGAGATGACGGCCGGCAGCAGGTAGAGGGTCTTGACGAGCTCGCGCGCGCGGGGGAGCGCCGTCAGCAGTCCCGCGACGGCCAGCGCGCCGCCGAGCTGGAGCACGAGGCAGATCGCGAGGTAGCCGAGGGCGTTGCCGAACGCGGTCCAGAAGACGTCGTCGCGGGTGAACATCTTGGTGTAGTTGTCGAGGCCGACGAAGTCCATGGCGCTGATCCCGTCCCACCGGAACAGGCTCAGGAACAGGGACTGCACGATCGGCAGCAGCACCGCCACGCCGTACAGGACCAGCGGTGGCACCAGGAAGACCAGGACCGCGGTCCGCGACCGGCGGGGCAGCATCGACGACCTCAGCGGCGTGCGCCGTGACTGCGGTCGAGGGAGGGGTCGAGGTCGGGCCGCGACGTCGACCGCGGCGGTGTCAGCCATCGATGTTCTCCCGCAGCGTCGCGTCCATGGTCGTCACGAACTCCTCGGGAGTGATGTCGCCCTGGACCAGCAGCGTCAGCTCCTGCTGGAGCCGGGTGTTGGTGGCCGGGTCGAGCTGGGTGTCCCAGGGCATCGCGATCTTCGGCCCGACCGTGTCCGCCTGCTCGACCGCGCGCGAGTACAGGGGGGTCGCGTCGGCGGGGACCGTGGTCTGCACGGTCGTCGTCGGAGAGATCGCACCCGTGGTCGCGTAGATCTCGGGGTACCGCTCGAGCGCGAACTTCAGGAAGTCGCGGACCAGGGGGTCGTACGTCTGGGCGTTGACCGCCATGCCGATACCGGACGGCGTGACGTACTCGTCGTCCGTGGTGACGGCGCCGTCGACCGTCGGGAGGGTGAAGTAGTCCACGTCGTCGCGCACCCCCGGGTCGAGCGCCTCGGTCGCGAGGTTGCCGAGCTCCCAGGTCCCGATGTTGTAGACGGCGGCCTTCCCCGAGGTGAACAGCGCCTGGGCGTCGGCGTAGCCCGTGGAGGAGAAGCCCTCCTGGAAGCACCCGGCCTCCCCGAGCTCGGACAGCCACTCGGCGGCGGCGACGCCGGCGGGGTCGGCGAACGACGCGTCGCCGTTCTTGAGGTCCTGCACGTACTCCGGCCCGGCCATGCGGAACGGGTAGTACGCCATGTACCGCTCGAGCGGCCACTGGTCCTGGCCGTCGAGCGCGATCGGTGTGATGCCCTGGGCACGCAGGTCCCGGCACAGCTGCGGGAAGTCGTCGAGCGTCGCGGGGACCGTGACGCCAGCCTTCTCGAACAGCGCGGTGTTGTACCAGAAGAACTCGAGCTGGAACTCGAACGGCACCATGTACAGCGAACCGTCGTCGAACCGCTGATAGCCCAGCGCCGCTTCGCGGTAGTCCTCGGCCAGCCCGAGGTCGTCGAGCAGCGCGTCGACGTCGATCATCCGGTCCTGGCTCGCGAGCTTCTGCGCGAAGGGCGTGGCGTCGGTGTCGAAGAGCTCCGGGAGCTTGTTCGCGGCCGCGAGGGTCTCGTACTTCTGGATGTACGACGGCCGGTCCGGCGTGGTGATGAGGTTCAGCGAGAATCCCGGGTGCTCGGCCGCGTACTCGTCGGCGATCTGCTCCATCGCGGTGATCACGCCACCGTCGGCGGGTCGCGAGAGGAGCCAGGAGATCTCGCGAGGTTCGATCTCCCCCTCGGGGTTCACGTCGGTCGGGTCGGCACCACCGGTACCGCCGGCGCACCCGGTGAGCGCGAGGGCGGTGGTCACGGCGGCGGCGAGGAGTGCTGCGGTGCGCTTCCTGATGGCCATGGTCGACATCTCCGTTGATCGATGGGGTGTGGTGAAGCGGGTCGGGGTCGGGGCTACGTCGCCGTGGCGAGCACGTCGTCGCCGAGGGCGGTGGCGTCGTCGAGCTCTCGCGCCGGGGCACGTTCGCCCGGGGTGGCGAGCGAGACGCGGATCAGCGCTGCGGTGCCCTCGCCGACGAAGGCCCCCACGCGGCCTCCGGGCCGGTCGTACAGACGGGTGCTCAGCACCGTCGCGTCGTCCACCGTGGCGACGCACAGGTCGCCGTCGACGATGACCTCGAGCTCGTGCACGCCGGGTCCGATCGCGCACGGGCGCTCGAGCTCGACGGCGAACGGCACGTCGCCGGAGATCTGCCACTGCTCGGTGCCGGTCTGCCGGCGTGGCCACCGGTCCAGGACCAGGCGCTGGCGGGGCGGCTCGAGGCGCAGCACGTACCCCTCGTCGCCGTCCGCGCTCGCGCGCAGGAGCAGTCCGAGCTCCCGGGTGCCCGCGGCGACGTCGAACCGGGCGGTGAGCCGGAACGCGTCCGGCGCGTCCTCGGGGGAGAGGACGCTCACGTGCCCGTCGGGGGCGGTGAGCGTCGTCCCGGCGGGGACGACGTCCACCGGGTCGACGAACGTGCCGCGCTGCTCCTGGGTGGGGTGGAAGGTGAGGGTGCCGTCCTCGCGCTGCTCGGCCTCGAGCACGGACATCGTGCCGGCCCACTGCCACGCTCCGTCGTCGGTGCCGCCCTCGCGCGAGGCGATCCACCCGAAGAAGAACCGGCGCCCGTCGCGCTCCGCGGACTTGGCGGCGTAGTACGCGCGCCCGTCGAGCGTGTCGTGCTCCGGCACGAGCCACGGGCCCTCCAGGCTGCGAGCCATCCGGTAGCGCGTGGTGAAGGCGTCGCTGAACTCCGAGTAGACGAGGTACCACCACTCACCCCACTGGAACACCTCGGGGCACTCGTGAGCGATGTACCGGCGTGGGTCCCAGAACGGCGCGGCCGCCTCCCAGGTGGAGAGGTCGCGCGACACGCACTGGGCGATCACACCTCGACGACGCTCGGGCCCGTGGTCGTGCCGGGCGGTGATCAGCATGCGCCAGAGCCCGGCCTCGGCGTCCCAGAGCACGAACGGGTCCCGCCAGTCCCCGGTCTCGTAGCCGGCCGTCGCGCCGAAGGTGTCCTCCGGGCGGCCGTGCCAGGACCGCATGCCGTCGCGGCTCGTCGCGTGCATCACCACCTGGAGCGGCCGCCCGTCCGCGCCGACGCGGGCCGGGTTCTGCCCGGTGTAGAACGCGTGGTGCGTCCCCGCGGAGTCCAGCACGATGCTGCCCGTGTAGACGTTGAAGTCCGCCGCGGACGGGCCACCCGAGGCGAGCGCCGCCCCGGCGTCGTGGAAGTCGACGAGGTTCTCGGTGAGGACCCGGTGCCACGGCATGCCGTCCTTCGGCGCGCGGCGCGTCTCGTGCAGGTAGAAGAGGTGGAAGACACCGTCCTCCTGCCAGGGGATGACGTCCCCCACCCAGGCGTCGGTCGGCTGGTAGAACCCTCGCTGGTCCATTGCTACCCATCGTCGTGGTTAAGCGGTTGCGCACACCGTAGCGGCCTCCAGCGACGTTGGTCAACCGGTTGATCATCCACGAATGAGGTCGGGAGCAGCCTTCGTATCTGGCATGAGGGAAGTCGCTGGCGAGCCTGCCCCGCGGGAACGCGCGCCGCCGCGCGCGACGAGACCGGAGGCCGGCCGAAGAGCGCTGTCCCCGGTGCGGTGCGAGACAGGGCTCGGGGAGCGTCTGCGACGGATCGTGGTCTCGCGCCGGGGGCGCGTGGTAGGCCTCACACCTGCGGCTCGACCCGGCCCGGCCGAGGGCGCCGTGCGTCGGTGTGCCTGGGGCGTGGCGGGCGCGTTCGGTGGAACGCAGAAGGCCGGGTCAGGAAGAATCTCCTGACCCGGCCTCCGTGGCGCACGAGCGCCGTGCGGTGTCCGGAGGGGGACTTGAACCCCCACGCCCGATAAAGGGCACTAGCACCTCAAGCTAGCGCGTCTGCCATTCCGCCACCCGGACGAGTGGACCTTCCCGGCGTTTCCGCCGTTCCGGTGCGGGGAAAAACATAGCACGGTTCGGGCGTGGTCCTCACATCGCGGCCGCCCGCCGGGACCGGGCCGACGTGGGGCGACGGCCCGGGTGCGGCACCCGGCGTGGGGGGACGACCTGGGGCAGACTGGGCGGATGAGGGCCACGACCGGGCGGAGGCACGTGTGACGGACGAGCAGAGACCGGCGGCAGCGGTCCCGACCCCGCGGCCGGGCTCCGGCTCGGACCGCTCGGCGGCGTCGGTGAAGCACCTCGCGGGCGCGTCGAGCGCGGCGCGCAAGGTGGCGGGGGCGCGGCGCAACCCGTCCGTCGTCGGGTACGACGAGTCGGTGCCCGCGTGGCTGCGCACGACGGCGGGCTGGTCGTGGCGCCTCCTCATGATCGTCGCGGCGGTCGCGCTCATCTTCTTCGCGACGGCGCAGGTGCAGCTCGTCTTCGTGGCCGTCTTCCTGGCCCTCGTCATCACGTCGGTCCTGCGGCCCGTCACGGACTTCTACGCGAAGGTCATGCCGCGGGGGCTCGCGACCGGGCTCGCGATCCTCTCCGCGCTCCTGTTCATCGCGGGCCTGCTCGCGTACGTCATCACGTCGGTCGCGGGCCAGTGGCAGAGCCTCGCGGACCAGTTCAGCAGCGGCATCGACCAGATTCTCGAGTTCCTCGAGAACGGCCCGTTGCCGGTGACCATCACCGCGGACGACGTCAACGGCTGGATCGAGAACGGCCGGCAGTGGCTCACCGAGCACGGCGGCGACATCGCGAGCCAGGCGGCCGCGAGCGCCGGGTCGGTGTTCGAGGCGTTCGCGGCGATCGCCCTGGCGATCTTCTGCACGGTGTTCTTCCTCGCCCGGGGCAAGGACATGTGGACCTGGTTCCTCAACCAGCTCCCGTCGCGCTCGCGCGACAGCTGGAAGATCGCCGGCGGCGCGGGCTGGTACACGTTCTCGGGCTATGCCCGGGGCACCGTGATCATCGCGCTGGTCGACGGCATCCTCGCGGGCATCTTCCTCGGGATCCTGGGCGTGCCGCTCGCCGCGCCGCTCGCGGTGCTCGTCTTCATCGGGGCGTTCATCCCCATCATCGGCGCGCCCCTCGCCATGATCATCGCGGCCATCGTCGCGCTCGCGGCCAAGGGCATCGTCATCGCGCTCGTCGTGACGATCGGCATCGCGCTCATCGGGCAGTTCGAGGGCCACATCCTGCAGCCGCTCGTCATGGGCAAGCAGGTGTCGCTGCACCCGGTCGTCGTCGCGATCGCGGTGACCGCGGGGACGCTGCTCGCAGGGATCCTCGGTGCTGTCGTGTCCGTGCCGCTCGTCGCCGTCGCCTGGTCGGTGTTCTCGCACCTGCGGCACAAGGACCCACCCATGGAGGAGGACCTGCCGACGGCGAAGGAGATCGCGCTCGGCGACGCCCTGCCCGGGTCGCCGGACCGCACGGCGGAGGACGCCGCCGGCTGACCAGGGGGAGGCGACCCGCCAGGATCGGGCCGCGAGCGCCTCACCGGGGGACGGCCGAGACCTCCGCCGCGAGCCGGACCGCGACGTGCACGGTGTCCCCGACGTCCTTGCCGGTCGTGGTGCGCACCGACCGGAGGACGGCGAGCAGGTGCGGACCGCCGTAGGCGACGAGCGAGGCGTGGTACCGCACGTCGTCGACCTCCGCGGTCACCGGGACCCGGCCGCGCGTGCCGAACAGGTCGACGGCGTCGTACGGCAGCGCGACGAACGCTCCCGAGCGCGTCCCGGCGGCGATCACGACGGCGTCGAACTCCACCGTGCCCGGGTCCGTCCACGTGGGCATGCCGTCGACCGTAGCGGACCGCGCCACGACGGGGAACGGGTCGGGCGGGCGATTCTCGGGCGGCGGCGACGCTCAGGGCGTGGCTCGCCGGTGCCGCACGAGCGTGACCGTGGTGGCGCCGACGGCGAGGAGCGCCGGGGCGACGAGCGAGGCACCTGCGAGGACGAGCAGGACGCCGGTGAGGGCGGTCGCGACGGCGGCGAGCCACCAGCCGACGGTGCGGCGGGGGAGCAGGCGCAGGGCGGCGAGCATCCCGAGCGCGTACACCGCCACCATGCAGCTCGTGTGCACGCGGACGAACGGCTCGAGGTCGAGGCCGGTGGCGACGAGCACCGCGAGGTACGCCGCGCTGAGCACGAGGGTGACGGCGAGCGCGCGCCGCGGGACGTCCGCGCGGCCGGAGAGCGCGGCGAGCGGGCGCGGCAGGTCACCGTCGCGCGCGAGCGCCTGGCCCAGGTTCGCGAAGGCCGCGAGGTAGGCGGTGAGGACGCCGGACGTGACGATCGCCGCCACGACGCCGACGACCACGGGCCCCGCGGCGGGCGCGCCGGTGCGCGCGAGGTCGAGCAGCGCGACGGTGCCGGAGCCGGCTCCGGCGCCGAGCACGCCGACCGTGGTGACCTGCAGGGCGAGGTAGGCGACGCCGACGACGACCAGCGCGATCCCGGTCGCGGCGGGGATGGTGCGGCGCGGGTCGCGGAATTCGGCCGAGACGTGCGTGCCGACCTCCCAGCCCGCGAACGCCCACACGAACAGGCTCACCGCGGAGCCGACGCCGGACCAGCCCTCGCTGAGGAACGGCGTGAACCGCTCCGCGCTCACGGCGGGCGCCGCCACCGCGACCACCACGACGACGGCGGCGAGCAGCAGGGACGTGAGCCCGAGCTGGACGGCGCCGGCGACGCGGATCCCGAGCCACACGGCGACCGACGGCACGACGACGAGCGCGACGGCCACGACCGGGACGGTCCCGCGGTCCGCCCCCACGACCGCGACGACGTACTCCGCGCCGAGCACCGCCACGACGGGCACGCCCACGCACACCCCGAGGTAGAACCAGTAGCCCGTGGCGCGGGCCGCCGTCGGGCCGAGGGCCGCGCGCACCGCGCTCGCGACGCCGCCCCGGTCCGGGTGCCGCGCGGCGAGCGCCGCGAACGTGCCGGCGAGCGGGACGCTCGCGACGAGCACCAGGGCGACGGCGAGGACGGACGCGGGGCCCGCGACGCGCGTGGCGAGCCCGGGCAGCGCGAGCACGCCCGTCCCGAGCACGCTCGCCACGTACAGGGCGCTGCCGCGCGCGAGCCCCAGGGTGCCCGACGACGCGTGCTCGCGCGGGGGAGCGGTGGTCGCCGTCACGGCGTGGTCGAGGGCGGCGCGCGGCGTCGCGAGAGGTGTCGTCGGGTCCACGCGCCCACCCTGGCAGCGGGTCGTGGCCGGGACGAGCGGCAGGAAGGACACTCTCCGACAAGATCCTGCCACCCTGCGCGCGACGGGGTGGTGCGACCACACTGGACCATGAGGATCGGCATACCCACCGAGGTCAAGAACCACGAGGACCGCGTCGCGCTCACCCCCGCCGGCGCCCACCACCTCGTGCGGGCCGGGCACGACGTGCTCGTCCAGTCCGGGGCCGGTGCCGGCTCCCACCTGTCCGACGCGGAGTTCGAGGGCGCCGGTGCCCGGATCGTCGCCTCCGCCGAGGAGGTCTGGGGCGAGGCGGAGCTCGTGTGCAAGGTCAAGGAGCCGGTCGCGAGCGAGCACGCGCTCCTGCGCGACGACCTGCTGCTCTTCGCCTACCTGCACCTCGCCGCGGACCCGGCCTGCACGCGGGCGCTCCTCGACGCCGGCACGACCTCCGTCGCGTACGAGACGGCGCAGGCGCCCGACGGCACGCTCCCGCTGCTCGCGCCCATGAGCGAGGTCGCCGGGCGCATGGCCACCCAGGTCGGCGCCTGGCTCCTGCAGCGGCCCGCGGGAGGTCGCGGCGTCCTGCTCGGCGGCGTGCCGGGCACGCGGCCCGGGCGGGTCGTGGTGCTCGGGGGCGGGACCGCGGGGCGCAACGCGGCCGAGGTCGCGGTGGGCATGCGCGCCGAGGTGACCGTGGTCGACCTGTCGCTGCCCGTGCTGCGCGCCGCCGACCAGGAGTTCTCCGGGCACGTGCGCACCGTCGTGTCGAGCGCGTACGCGATCGAGCGCGAGGTGCTGGAGGCCGACCTCGTCGTCGGGGCCGTGCTCGTCGCGGGGGCGCGCGCCCCGCGCCTCGTCACCGACGACCTCGTCGCGCGCATGCGCCCCGGCGCCGTGCTCGTCGACGTCGCCGTCGACCAGGGCGGCTGCTTCGAGGGGTCGCGACCCACCACGCACGACGACCCGACGTTCGCGGTCCACGGCACGACGTTCTACTGCGTGGCGAACATGCCCGGCGCGGTCCCCGTGACCAGCACGCTCGCCCTCACGAGCGCGACGCTGCCCTACCTCGCGGCGCTCGCGGACGGCGGGGTCGAGGCGGTGCGGGCCGTCCCGATCCTCCGGTCGGGGGCGTCCACCCACCGCGGCGCGCTCCTCAACGAGGCGGTCGCCGCCGCGCACGGCCTGCCGTGGACGCCCGCGGAGGACGCCCTGCGCACCTGAGGCCGCCCGTGCCCGCGGTGCGGGGCGGCCGCGGCGTCGCGGGGCGACGGCACCCGGCAATCCGGGTGACGCCGCACGGCGGGACGTGCCAGGCTCGGGCGGTGCACCCCTTCACCCTCGACGACGGCCACGTCCACCTGTCCAGCCCGACCCTCGACGACGCGGACGCGATCACGGCGGCGTGCCAGGACCCGGCGGTCGCGGCGTGGACCGTCGTCCCGTCCCCGTACGCGCGCGAGGACGCGGTGCAGTTCGTGTCGGAGTACGTGGGACCGGGCTGGGAGCGCGGGGACGTCCTCACGTGGGGCGTGCGCGCGAGCGCCGGCCCCTCGGGCATCCCCGGCCCCGACGGCGCCGGTCCCCTCCTCGGGATGGTCGGACTGAGCCTCGACGACGCGCCCGAGGGGCGTCGGTCGGCCGAGATCGGCTACTGGGCGGCCCCCGAGGCACGGGGCCGCGGTCTGACGACCGCGGCGTGCAGGCTCGTCGTCGACTGGGCATTCGACCCGGAGGGCCTGGGGCTCGCGCGGCTCTTCTGGCAGGCGTACGTCGGCAACTGGCCGTCGCGGCGCACCGCCTGGCGGCTCGGCTTCCGGGTCGAGGGCGCGGTGCGCGGGTTCGCGCTCCAGCGCGGCGAGCGGCGCGACGCGTGGCTCGGCACGCTCCTGCCCGACGACCCGCGCGAGCCGAACGAGCCCTGGCCGGCGGACGCGCCGTCGTCGGGCCGCGCCGCCTGACGCTCGCACCTGCCCGCCCGGTCCCTGGGGCGTCCGCCAATGCGTTTCCGTCGCGCCCGCCCGCGGGGTCAAGATGGGCACCATGACCTCCGAGCCCACGACGCGCACCGACGCGCCCGCGCCCACCTCCGCGCCCGCTGTCACCTCCGGCATGATCGACCTCGATCCCGCCAACCCGTTCGCCGCGCCCTCGGCGCTGCCGTACGAGCTGCCCGACTACGACGCGATCCGCGAGGAGCACTACCTGCCCGCGCTGCGCGCGGCGACCGCGGCCCAGCGCGCGGCGATCGAGGCCGTCGCGACCGACGACGCGGCCCCGACCGCCGTCACCGTGCTCGAGGCGCTCGAGCGGTCGGGCCGCGAGGTCGCGCGCGTGCTCAACGCGTTCTACAACCAGCTCTCGGCCGACGCGACGCCGGGGCTGGAGGAGATCGAGGAGGAGTTCGCGCCCGAGCTCGCGGCGCACCACGACGCGATCTACATGGACGCGCGCCTGTACGCGCGCGCCCGCGCGCTGCAGGACGCCGTCGACGCCGGCGAGCAGACGCTCGAGCCCGACGCCGCGTGGCTGCTGCACACGCTCCTGGTGCGGTTCCGCCGCTCGGGCGTCGAGCTCGACGCCGCGCAGCAGGAGCGCCTGCGCGAGCTCAACGGCCGCCTCACCACGCTCGAGGCCGCGTTCGGCCGCAAGCTGCTCGCGGGCGCGAACGCGGCGAGCGTGCTCGTCACCGACCGCGCCGAGCTCGACGGCCTCGCCGAGGACGCCGTCGCGGGGGCGGCGGCTGCCGCCGCCTCGCGCGGGCACGAGGGGGCGTGGCTGCTCGAGATGCAGCTCCCCACCCAGCAGGGCGTCCTCGCGTCGCTCGCGCGCCGCGACGTGCGCGAGCGCGTGCAGCAGGCGTCGGAGTCGCGCGGCGCGACCGGCGACGACCACGACACGCGCGAGATCGTGCTGGAGACCGTGCGCCTGCGTGCCGAGCGCGCGCGCCTGCTCGGCTACGAGCACCACGCCGCGTACGTCGCGGAGGACGCGACCGCGAAGACGACCGAGGCCGTCGACGCGATGCTGGCGCGGCTCGCTCCCGCCGCCGTCGCGAACGCGCGGCGCGAGGCTGCCGACCTCGAGGTCGCGCTGCGGGCCGACGAGCCCGGCGCGACGCTGCGCGCGTCCGACTGGTCGTTCTACGCCGAGCGCGTGCGCAAGGACCGCTACGCGCTCGACGACGCGCTCCTGCGCCCCTACCTGGAGCTCGAGCGCGTCGTGCACGACGGCGTCTTCGCGGCGGCGAACCGGCTCTTCGGCGTCTCGTTCGCCGAGCGCCACGACCTCGTCGGCTACCACCCCGACGTCCGGGTCTTCGAGGTCTTCGACGCGGAGACGCCGGGCGAGCCCGGCCAGGGCCTCGGCCTGTTCCTCGCCGACTGGTACACGCGCGAGTCCAAGCGCGGCGGGGCGTGGATGAACAACCTCGTCGACCAGAACCACCTCCTCGGGCAGAAGCCGGTCGTCGTGAACAACCTCAACATCGTCAAGCCGCCGGCCGGCCAGCCCACGCTGCTCGTCTGGGACGAGGTCATCACGCTGTTCCACGAGTTCGGGCACGCGCTGCACGGCCTGTTCTCCGACGTGCGCTACCCGTCGCAGTCCGGCACCGAGGTGCCGCGCGACTTCGTCGAGTACCCCTCGCAGGTCAACGAGATGTGGGCATGGGAGCCGTCGGTCCTGCGCTCCTACGCGGTGCACCACGTCACGGGCGAGCCGATGCCCGCCGAGTGGGTCGACACCATGCTCGCCTCGCGCCAGTTCAACGAGGGCTTCGGCACGACCGAGTACCTCGCCGCGGCGCTGCTCGACCAGGCCTGGCACCAGGTCGGGCCCGAGGCCGTCCCGGCGTCCGAGGCCGACGTCGTGCCGTTCGAGGCCGCCGCGCTCGAGGCGGCGGGCGTCGCGTTCGCGCCCGTCCCGCCGCGCTACCGCACCACGTACTACAACCACGTGTTCGGGGGCGGGTACGCGGCCGGCTACTACTCGTACATCTGGTCCGAGGTGCTCGACGCCGACACCGTCGAGTGGTACCGCGAGAACGGCGGCCTGTCGCGCGAGAACGGCGAGCGCTTCCGCCGCGTCCTGCTCGCCCGCGGCGGCTCGCAGGACCCGCTGCAGTCGTTCCGCGAGCTGCGCGGCCGCGACGCCGACATCGGGCCGCTCCTCGCCCGCCGCGGCCTCGACGCCTGATCCGAGGCCCCGTCCCGCCGAGGTAGAGCTCCGGTTCCGCGAGGTAGAGGCGTGGTCATGACCACGCCACTACCTCGGCGGGGTGCCCGGGCGGACCAGGCCGGTCTCGTAGGCGACGACGACGAGGCCGGCCCGGTCTCGCACGCCCAGCTTGGCGAGGATGCGGCCCACGTGCGTGCGGGCCGTCGCCGGGCTCATGAACAGCGTCGCGCCGATCTCGTCGTTGGTCAGCCCGCGTCCGACGTGCGCGAGCACCTCGCGCTCGCGGTCCGTGAGCCGGCCTGCGACCGCGGCGACGAGCGCCTCGTTGCGTCGCCCGCCGTCCACCGCCTGCGCGACCACGCGCGCCGTGACCGCGGGGGAGAGCAGCGCGTCGCCCGCGGCGGCGGTGCGCACCGCGGCGCGCAGCTCGTCGGGGCTCGCGTCCTTGAGCAGGAAGCCCGACGCCCCCGCCCGCAGCGCCGCGAAGAGGTTCGCGTCGTCGTCGAACGTCGTGAGGACGACGACACGCGGCCCGGCCGGGTCGGCGCCCTGGGGGGTCGCCCGGGTGGCGCCCTCGACGATCTCGCGCGTGGCGGCGATCCCGTCGAGCACGGGCATCTGGAGGTCCATGAGCACGACGTCGGGGCGCACGTGGCGCACGAGCGCGACGCCCTCCCGGCCGTCGGCGGCCTCGCCGACGACCTCGACGTCGTCCGCGCGCTCGAGCAGCGCGCGGATGCCGGTCCGCACGAGGGGCTGGTCGTCGACCAGCACGACGCGGATCACGCGACACCCCCGCCGGAGGACTGCGGGCCCCGCACGGGAGCGGTCCTGCGCGCCGCGGCGCCGGGCGCGACCGGCACGCGCGCCCGGAGCCGGAACCCGCCGCCGTCGGGCGTCACGGTCTCGACCGTGCCGCCCAGGACCGCGACGCGCTCGCGCAGGCCGCGCAGCCCGAACCCGCCACGGTCCGTCGCGTCCCCCGCGGCCCGTGCCCCGTGGCCGTCGTCGTGCACCTCGACCGCGAGCACGTCGCCGCCTGCACCGGGCGAGCGCTCCAGGGCCACGCGGACGACGGCGGCGCGCGCCCCGGCGTGCCGCAGCACGTTGGTCAGCCCCTCCTGGACGACCCGGTACGCCGCCGCGCCCGCGGCGGTGCCGTCCGCCGTCCCCGACGGCAGGTCGACGTCCAGGGTGACGTCGAGCCCGGCCGCCCGAGCCGTGCGCGCGAGGTCCTCGAGCCGGTCGATGCGCGCCTGGTCCGCGAGCCCCGCGGGCGCGGTCGTCCCGCGCAGCGCGCGCACCGTGGCGCGCAGGTCCGCCAGGGCCGTCGTCGTGGTCGTCCGGACGAGCTCGAGCTCGGCCCGCACGGTCGCGAGCGCGTCCGACCCCGCCGCACCGTCGGGGCCCACGTCGTCGAGGGCCTCACGGGCGACGTTCGCGTGCAGGGACACGACGGCGAGGTGGTGCCCGACGACGTCGTGCAGGTCGCGGGCGACGGCCTCGCGGTCGCGCGCGAGCCGGTCGGCGGCCTCGAGCTCGTGCGTCTGCTCGCGCAGCGCGTCGGCGTGCCGCCGCTGCTCGTCGCGCTGCCGGCGGGCGAAGGAGCCGTGGCCGAGGGCGATCGCGGCGGCCATGAGCGCGACGGTGGTCGCGAGCTCGTACCCGACGACGTACCGGACGTCGTCGCCCTCGGCGAGCCGGAAGTACGTCGAAGCGACGACGAGCGCCGCCGCGACCCCGACGGCCCACCCGAGCCGGCCCGCGACGGCCGCCGAGTAGAGCGCGACCGAGACGGGCAGGGCCAGGCCGATCGCGGGCAGGTCGAGCGTGTAGTAGGCGCAGATGACGAGCGCCGTCGCGACGAGCACCCCGACCGGGAAGCGGCGCCGGCCGAGCACGAGCAGCCCGAGCACGAGGGCGGTCGGGTACGCGACCCACGGGTCGGCCCGCGTGCCCCCGACGTCGGCCGCGATGGCGAAGGCGACGACGTCGAACACCGCGAACCCCAGCAGGGCATCGATGAGCCACGGCGGTGGCGACGGGCGCGACGGCCGGGTCGCGGGCGGCGATCCGGCGGGCCGGTCGTGCGGGATGTCGGGGGACGTCACGACGACCGAGTCTAGGAAGACCGCCCCGACGCCGCGTCCGTCGCGGGGCGGGTCCCGGTCGGGGTCGGCTACGTCGAGACGCGTACGCGAGGGGCGCGGGACGACGCATCGCGTCGCGCACCAGGGCGGACGCGACGCCGCACCCCGCTCCCTAGCGTCGACGGCATGAACCCGACTCCCGGCCCCGCACCCGACCGTCCGACCCCGCCCGCGTCGTCGGTCCCGCCCGGACCCGGCGTCCCGCCAGGCGCGCCCGCACGGCCGGACGCGCCGTCCCGCCCGACCCTCGGCGAGACGGTCCGCACGCTGAGCTGGCCGCTCGTCCTCGGGCTCGGCGCGCTCGCCCTCGTCCGCCCGCTCCTGAGCGTCACGGGCCTCGACGACGCGATCGGGCGGCCCGCCGCACCCCTGCTCACGACCCTCGCGCTCACGGTCGCATGGGTCGTCGCGATCGTCGTCGCCCGTCCCGCGCACCCGCTCGCGACCGGCGTGGCCGTCGGGCTCGCCTACGGCGTCCTCGCGCTGATGCTCAGCGCGGTGCTGTCGCCGATCCTCACCGGCGAGCTGCAGGGGCCCGTCGCGCGGCCCGTCGCGGTCGTCCCGATGCTGCTCACCAACGCGGCCTGGGGCGCGCTCGCGGGAGCCGTGGCGCGGGGTCTCCTCGCGGCCCGACGCCGCTGAGGCCCGTCCTCCCACCGCCCTCGCGCCCCCGTCCCCCCCGCAGTCCCCGACCGGCACCACCCTGAGCCGCACCTCCGCGCCCTCAGGGTCGGTTCCGGGCGCGCGTACGCTTCCGAGCGGACGCGCCCGGCACCGCCCGGTCCCTAGCGTCGACGGCGTCGCCCGCACCGCCGGGCCACCGTCGACCCGCACCCGCCGACCGCCGTCGTCCACCCTGGAGAAGACCCGATGACGACCACGTACACCACTCCGCCGCCCGCCGTCCCGCCGACCCCCGGGGCGCCCGCCGGGCCGCCCGGGCGTCGCGCGCGACGGCGGCGCAGCCCGCTCGCGCGCGTCCTCGTCGCGCTCGGGCTCGTCGTGCTCCTGTTCGTCGCGGCGGTCGTCGCCGTCGTGGGCGTCGCGTGGGCGCGCGCCGCGACCAGCACGGCGGGAACCGTGGAGTTCACGCGCCCGCTCGCCGTCCCGCCGCTCGCGGAGTCCCGCGTCGAGGACGGGGTGCGCGTCTTCGAGCTCGAGGCGCGCGACGGGGTCGCCGACCTCGGCGCCGCCGCGCCCACGCCGACGATCGGGCTGAACGGCGACTACCTCGGCCCCACCCTGCGCGCCGCGCGGGGCGAGCGCGTCCGTGTGGACGTGACGAACGCGCTCGACGAGACCACGACGCTCCACTGGCACGGCATGCACCTGCCGCCCGCGATGGACGGCGGCCCCCACCAGATGGTCGAGCCCGGAGAGACGTGGTCGCCCACGTGGACGATCGACCAGCCCGCCGCGACCCTCTGGTACCACCCGCACCTGCACGGGCAGACCGCGAGCCAGGTGTACCGCGGGCTCGCAGGGATGTTTCTCCTCGACGACCCGGCCGGCGCCGACGGCCCCGCGGCCGACCTGCCGCACGAGTACGGCGTCGACGACGTCCCCGTCATCCTCCAGGACAAGAGCTTCCACGCCGACGGACGGCTCGACGACAGCGCCTCGTTCCTCTCACCGGTCGGCACGCTCGGCGACTCCGTGCTCGTCAACGGCACCCCCGGCCCGTACCTCGACGTCACGACCGAGCGCGTCCGCCTGCGCCTGCTCAACGGCTCCGACTCGCGCGTCTACGACGTCGGCCTCGCCGACGGCGGCGCGGTCCAGCTCGTCGGCACCGACGGCGGGCTGCTCCCCGCCCCGCAGACGGTCGAGCGCGTGCGCCTCTCCCCGGGGGACCGGGCGGAGGTCGTCGTGACCCTGACCCCCGGGCAGAGCGCCGTCCTGCGCAGCTTCCCGCCCGAGCTCGGCGTCAACCCGCTGTTCGAGCGGTTCTCGGGCGGCGACGACACCTTCGACCTTCTCGAGCTGCGCGCCGCTCCCACGCTCGCGCCGAGCCCGGTCGTGCCGGACGTCCTCGGCTCCGACCCGGCGGACACGCTCGACGAGGGCGACGCCGTCCGGACCCGGACGTTCCAGCTCTCCGGCCGGTCCATCAACGGACGGTCGATGGACATGTCCCGCGTCGACGAGGTCGTCACCGTGGGGGAGACCGAGGTGTGGGAGGTCACCGGGCTCGACGACACCCCGCACAACTTCCACGTCCACGACGTGCAGTTCCGCGTCCTCGACGTCGGCGGCGAACCACCCGCGCCCGACCTCGGCGGCTGGCAGGACACCGTCTACGTCCAGCCGGGCCGCGTCACCCGCCTGCTCGTCCGGTTCGAGGCGTCCGAGGGGACGACCGACCCCACCACCCCGTACATGTTCCACTGCCACCTCCTCACGCACGAGGACCAGGGCATGATGGGCCAGCTCGTCGTGGTCGCCCCGGGCGAGCGGGCGCCGTCCCGCATCGACGTGCCCGACGACGGCACCCACCCCGACCACGACGCCGCACCCCTGCCGGCCGACGGCACCGGCCCCCGTCGCCTCGACCCCGACCGGCACGAGGACCACTGACCTGCTCGACCGGCGACCACCCGCTCGGCCCGCGCCGCCCCCTCGGCGATGTCCGCGATGTGGGCGGGTGGCGCGGTCGGTCGGTCGGGTCGACGGCGGCGGGTAGCGTGTCGCCCATGACCGCTCCGCACCCGGAATCCCCGGCCAGCGCCCGCACCCCGGCGACCGTCGACGTCCCCTCCGGCACGGTGCCGCGAGCCGAGGACGAGGTCGTGCGGATCTGCCGGGAGCTGCTGCGCATCGACACGTCGAACTTCGGCGACGGGACGGGCCCGGGCGAGCGCCGGGCGGCGGAGTACGTCATGGGGCTGCTGCACGAGGTCGGGCTCGAGCCGGAGCTGTTCGAGTCGGAGCCCGGGCGGGCGAGCGTCGTCGTGCGTCTGGAGGGCGCGGACCCGACGCGGCCGGCGCTCGTGCTCCACGGGCACCTCGACGTCGTGCCGGCGCAGGCGGCGGACTGGTCGGTCGACCCGTTCGCGGGCGAGGAGATCGACGGCCTGCTGTGGGGCCGCGGCGCCGTCGACATGAAGGACATGGACGCGATGATCCTCGCGGTCGTGCGCCAGATGGTGCGTGAGGGGCGCAAGCCCGCGCGCGACGTCGTCGTCGCGTTCTTCGCCGACGAGGAGGCGGGGGGCGTGTACGGGGCGCGCTACGCCGTCGACCACCGACCCGAGCTGTTCGAGGGCGCGACCGAGGCGATCAGCGAGGTCGGCGGGTTCTCGGTCGAGGTCGGGGGGCGGCGGGCCTACCTGCTCCAGACCGCGGAGAAGGGCATCGCGTGGCTGCGCCTCGTCGCGGAGGGCCGTGCGGGCCACGGGTCCCAGGTGAACGACGACAACGCGGTGACACGCCTCGCGGAGGCGGTCGCGCGCATCGGGGCCCACCACTGGCCGAACACGCTCACCCCGACGGTCGACAGGCTGCTGCGGGGCGTCGCGGACCTCACCGGGCTCCGGTACGACCCGGAGGACCCGTCGTCCGTCGCCGCGCTCGTGGCGGCGCTCGGCCCGGCGTCACGGTTCGTCGGCGCGACGGTGCGCCACACGTCCAACCCGACGCAGCTCACGGCCGGCTACAAGGCGAACGTCATCCCCGGCCGGGCGGAGGCGACGATCGACGCGCGCCTGCTCCCCGGGCACGAGGACGAGGGGTTCGCGACGCTGCGCGCGCTCGCGGGCGAGCACGTGCGGGTCGAGGAGATCCACCGCGACATCGCGCTCGAGGTGCCGTTCGAGGGCGACCTCGTCGACGCGATGGTCGACTCGCTCCTCGCCGAGGACCCGGAGGCGACGGTGCTGCCGTACACGCTCTCGGGCGGCACGGACAACAAGTCGCTCGCGCGGCTCGGCATCACGGGCTACGGCTTCGCGCCGCTGCGCCTGCCCGGCGACCTCGACTTCTCCGGCATGTTCCACGGGGTCGACGAGCGCGTCCCGGTCGACTCGCTGCGCTTCGGCGTGCGCGTGCTGGACCGCCTGCTGCGCACCTGCTGACGCCGTCCGGGTCGACGCCTCAGGCGTCGCCGAGCAGCGCCCGGACCGACGAGCGGAGCTGCGCGCGGTAGCCGCCGCCGAACAGCACCGCGTGCACGGCGACCGGGTACACCTGGTGCAGCGCGACCCGGTGGCGCCACCCGCGCGCGAGCGGGTGCGCGGCGTCGTACCCGGCGACGATCTCGTCGAGGTAGGGCGCGCCGAACAGCGCGAGCATCGCCAGGTCCGCCTCGCGGTGCCCGCCGTGCGCAGCGGGGTCGATGAGCACCGCCTCGACGCCGCCCGGACGCCCGCCCGGGCCGGGATCGAGCGGGGACCACAGCACGTTGCCCGACCACAGGTCGCCGTGCACGCGCGCGGGGGAGTCGTCGAGCGCGGGTCGGGCGAGGTCCGTCAGGCGGTCGCCCAGCCGCTCGAGCAGACGCGCGTCGTCGGCGTCGAGGGCGCCGCGGTCCCGGCCCTGCCGCGCGACCGGGAGCAGCCGCGCCTCGGCGTAGAAGGTCGGCCAGTCGGGCCAGGAGCCCGTCGCCATGGGCAGCGGGTCGTCGAGCGGCCCGAAGAACGCGTCACCGTCCCATCCCGGCGGCGACGCGCCCCACGCCGGCGCCCCGGCGTCGTGCACGACGGCGAGCGCCCGGCCGAACTCCTGCGCCGCCTCGGGCGTCGGCGCGGCAGGCACGACGCGTTCGAGGTCGAGGCGCGTCGGGCTCACGTCGAGGACCCGGGCGACGCGGGGCCCGCCCGCGACGCTGAGCCAGGTGAGACCCGCGGCCTCGCACGCGAAGAACCCCGGGGGCGCGTCGGTGCGCGACTTCGTGAAGACGCGCGCCGACGGCGTGTCCCCGGAACCCACCTCGCGGTGGCGCGCGGGCCCGCTCACGGGACCGTGCTCACGTGGTCGGGCCCACGGCGGAGCTCACAGGGTCGAGCTGACCCGGATGATCTTGCGCCGCAGCCAGACGCGTCGCTCGCCCCCGACGTAGAGCCGCGTCCGGGCGAGCTCCCAGCGCCCGTACTCGGCCTCGTCGGTGAGGAGCCTGCTCGCGTCCGACCTGCTCGTGGAGCGGTCGATCGTCAGGACGCGGTACTCGTACTGCCCGCCGTGCGCGGCCCATCCGGACCGCCGACGTGACGTCGGCCTCTCCTCCACGTGCCACCGTCCTCTCTCGCCTGTCTCGGTCGTCGGCCGGGCGGGGCGGACCTGCCCGACTAACGAGTGCCATTGTGCCCCTCTCGGCGCTACCGTCAGGGTATGACCGCTGACCCGCGTGCCGCGCTCGACCGGTTCATCGCCGCGCTCGAGGCCCACTACAACGCCGTCGCCGCACGCCGCGGGGAGGACGACCCCTCCGTCGACGACGCCTACTACGTGCTCGCGGACGCCTTCGAGGTCTACGACGAGGCCCTCGGCCAGGTCCACGGGGAGGCGACGCCGTTCTACCTCGCGGAGGAGGACGACGACGACGAGGACGACGAGGACGACGACGAGGAGGACGAGGTCGACGACCTCGACGACACGCTCGACGACGACGTCCTGTCCGGCGAGCTGGAGACCGACGGCGCGCGCTGACGTGCCGCGCCCTCACCACCGCTCGGGGTAGCCGACCTCCAGGTCGCTCACGTCGTCGAGCGCCGCACGGACCGCGTCGGGGAGCTCGAGGTCCGTCGCGGCGAGCGACGTGCGGAGCTGGGCGGGGGTCCGTGCGCCGACGATCGCGCTCGCCAGGGTGGGACGGCCCAGGAGCCACGACAGGGCGACGTCGAGCGGGGCGCGGCCCAGCCCGTCGGCCGCGGTGACGACGGCCTCGACGATCCCCGACGAGGACTGGTCCAGGTAGGGCTCGACGAACGCGGACAGGTGCGGGGACGCGCCACGCGAGTCCGCGGGGAGCGAGCGGCGGTACTTGCCCGTGAGCACGCCCCGGCCCAGCGGCGACCAGGCGAGGAGGCCGAGCCCGAGCGCCTCGGCCGCCGGTACGACCTCCCGCTCGGCGCCGCGCTGCAGCAGCGAGTACTCGAGCTCGACCGCGGCGAGGCCCACGTCGTCGGCGCCGCCGAGCAGCGTCGCCGCGCGCGCCGTCGCCCACGCGGGGTGGTTGGACAGGCCGACGTAGCGCGCGCGCCCGGAGGTCACGGCGTGGCGCAGCGCGGAGAGCGTCTCGGTGAACGGCGTGCGCGGGTCGGGCGCGTGCACGAGGAACAGGTCGACGTGGTCGGTGCCCAGGCGGGACAGCGAGTCGTCCAGCGAGTCGAGCAGCGCTCCGCGCGACGCGTCGACGACCGGCCCCTGCGCCGTGCGGCGCACGCCGGCCTTGGTGCACAGGAGCACGTCGCGCCGGTCCACCTTCGTCCCCAGCAGCGACCCGAGCAGCGCCTCGGCGTCCCCGTCGGCGTACGAGGCGGCGGTGTCGACGAGGGTCCCGCCCGCGTCGACGAAGTCGCGCAGCTGCTCGGCGGCGTCGAGCTCGTCCGTGTCCCGGGCCCACGTCATGGTGCCGAGACCGAGCTCGGACACGCGCAGGCCGGTGCTGCCGAGGTGGCGGTGTTCCATGGGAGCCGAGGGTACCGGCGGACCCTGCCGCGCGACCGTCGGGGCGCGCGGCGGGCGCCGGGAGCGGCGAGGTTCACCCGCCGCCCCGGGCCTGCCGGCCGGGTCCGCAGGACGGTGTTCACGCGCCCGTCGCCCGGCGTTCGTCCGGGGGCGCCGACCCGCCGACGAGGTGCCGGGCGGGCCCGCTCGAGCGGGTATCGTGGCCGCTCGTGAACGCGTGGGAAGCCGTCCTCCTCGGCCTCGTCCAGGGCCTGACCGAGTTCCTCCCGATCTCCTCGAGCGCGCACCTGCGCATCGTGGGCGAGCTCATCGGCTCGCAGGACCCGGGTGCCGCCTTCACGGCGATCACCCAGATCGGGACCGAGACGGCGGTCCTGCTGTACTTCCGGCGCGACATCGCCCGGATCTGCGTGGCGTGGTGGCGCTCGGTGCGCGGCGACCACGGCACGGACTGGAGGTCGCGCCTCGGCCGGCACGACCACGACGCCGCGATGGCCTGGTACATCGCCCTGGGCTCCGTCCCGATCGTCGTCCTCGGCCTGCTCTTCCAGGACGCGATCGAGAACACGTTCCGCAACCTCTACCTCACGGCGCTCATGCTCGCGGTCTTCGCGCTCCTGCTCGGCTGGGCGGACCGGGTCGGCGCCAAGCGGCGCGCGCTGCGCGAGCTCTCGCCCGGCCAGGCGGTCGCGTTCGGGCTGGCGCAGGCACTCGCGCTCGTCCCGGGCGTCTCCCGGTCCGGCGGCACGATCACCGCCGGACTCCTCATGGGGTTCACCCGTGAGGCCGCGGCGCGCTACTCGTTCCTCCTCGCGATCCCCGCGGTCATGGGCTCGGGCTTCTACCAGCTCTTCAAGTCCGCGGACGAGCCGGCGCCCGGTGCGCCCGGCGCGGGCGCGACCCTCATCGCCACGCTCGTCGCGTTCGTCGTCGGCTACTTCGTCATCATCGCGTTCCTCAAGATCGTCTCGACCTTCAGCTACAAGCCGTTCGTGATCTACCGCCTGGCGCTCGCGGCGATCGTCGTGCTGCTCCTGCTCACCGGCGTGCTCGAGCCCGGCGGGACCGCCGCGTCCACCCCGTGACCTGCGGTCAGAGCCAGCCGACCCGCTTGAACACGCGGTAGAGCACCAGGCAGCCGACGGCCATGAGACCGAGCGCGAACGGGTAGCCGAACGCCCAGTGCAGCTCGGGCATGTTCCGGAAGTTCATGCCGTAGACCCCCGCGACGATGGTCGGGTAGACGAGGATCGCCGCCCAGGCCGAGATCTTGCGCATGTCCTCGTTCTGGCGCACCGACACCTGGGACATGTGGACCTGCAGCATGTCCGAGAGCAGGTCGTCGTGCGCGTCGAGGTGGCGGTCGATCCGCTCGACCGTCGTCACCACGCGCTCGAGCATGCGCCGGTTCACCGCGAGGTGGTCCGGGACGTCGGGGTCGAGCAGCTCGGGCAGCTCGGCCGAGACGGGCATGAGGGCGCGCCGCGCCTCGGTGATCTCGCGCTTGAGGTCGTAGATGCGCTCGACCGGGTCCTCGCGCTGCTGGTCGAACACGACCCGCTCCGTGTCCGCGACCGCGTCCCCCAGGCCGAGCTCGACCTGCGACGCCCCGCCCACGATCGCCAGGACGGCGGCGGACACGATCCGCTGGACGGGCGTGCCCCGCGGGTCGCCCGGGGCGGCGAGCTTCGCGAGCATGGTCGCGTGCACGTCGGCGTCCCCCTCCTCGGCGGTGACGACGGTCCCCGGCCCGAGGAGCGCGGCGAACTGGCCGGTGTGCACCTGGCGGTCCGCCTCCGTGAACCAGGCCGTCGGCGTGACGAGCAGGAGCCAGTCGGCCGCGAGGCGGCGCACGTGCGCCAGCGGGTGGTGGGCGTGCCGGGACAGCTCGTGGCGCGTCGGTCCCGGGCCCGTCGAGACCCTCGCCGCGGCGTCGAGCACGGCGTCGAGGTCGGCGACCCGCACCCACGTCGCCGGGCCCCGCGCGGCCCGGTGGTCCTCGCGGTCGCCGTCGTCGTGGTCCCGTGACGCGTGGTCCACGGCGTGCGCGTCCCCGAGCGTGCCGGGGTCGACCTCGCGGACCCCGGCCGCTCCGGGGTCCACGGTCCAGGCCGCCAGCACGTGGACGCCGGGGAGCAGCGGACCGTCGTCGCTCCACCCGTCCCGCGGGGCGTCGACGTGGGGGTCGGTGGGCTTCGTCACGTCCGCATTGTCCCGCGCCCGGCGCGGACCTGCCCGGGCGCGCGGGTTCGCCGTCCGGGCGCCGTGCGCGCGGTGCCCGGGTCCCGGACGACGGTCCGGCGCCGACGTCCCGACCGATAAGGTTGACGCGTGCACAGCTGGCCCGCCCCGCAGATCCCCGAGCTCCCCGGACGAGGCCTCCCGGTCCGGGTGCACGACTCGACGACCCGTGAGCTCGTCGTCGCGGCCTCGGGCGAGGACGCCACCCTCTACGTGTGCGGCATCACGCCGTACGACGCGACCCACATCGGCCACGCGGCCACCTACGTCGCGTTCGACCTGCTCGTGCGCGCGTGGACGGACGCCGGCCAGCGCGTGCGGTACGCGTCGAACGTCACCGACGTCGACGACCCGCTGCTCGAGCGCGCCGCCGCGACGGGCGTCGACTGGCGCGCGCTCGCCGTCGACCAGACGGCGCTCTTCGCCGAGGACATGACGGCGCTCGGCGTCGTCCCGCCCGACGTGTACGAGGGCGCGGTCGAGACGATCCCCGCCGTCGTCGAGGCGGTCACCCAGCTCCTCGACGCCGGGCTCGCCTACCGCGTGCCGGTCGAGCCCGGGGCGGGCGGCACCGACCCGGGGCTCGGCGACGTCTACGCAGACCTCTCGGCCGACCCCGCGTTCGGGTCGGTCTCGCGCCTCGCGCGCGACGTCATGCAGCACCTCTTCGCCGAGCGCGGGGGCGACCCGGACCGCGAGGGCAAGAAGGACGCGCTCGACCCGCTCCTGTGGCGCCGCGAGCGCCCGGGCGAGCCCGCGTGGGACGGCGGCGCGCTCGGCACCGGGCGACCGGGGTGGCACGTGGAGTGCGCCGTCATCTCGCGCGACGGGCTCGGCCTGCCGTTCGACGTGCAGGGCGGGGGAGCGGACCTGCTCTTCCCGCACCACGAGATGTCGTCCTCGCACGACCGCATGCTCTCGGGTGGCGGCGCGCCCCGCGCCCACGTCCACGCCGGCCTCGTCGCGTACGAGGGCGAGAAGATGAGCAAGTCGCGCGGCAACCTCGTGCTCGTCTCGAAGCTGCGGGCCACCGGCGTCGACCCCATGGCGATCCGCCTCGCGCTGCTCGCGCACCACTACCGCGGCGAGTGGGAGTGGACCGACGACGACCTGCCCGCCGGCGCGCGCCGCCTGGAGACCTGGCGCGACGCCGTCTCCGGCAACGGCGGTCCCGACGCCACCGCGACCCTCGCCGCCGTGCGCGCCGCGCTCGCCGACGACCTGGACGCGCCCGCGGCGCTCGCTGCGGTCGACGCGTGGGCCGCGGAGTCGCTGCGTCCGGGTCGCGACACGTCCGGCGACGACGAGGGCGCGCCCGGCGTGGTCGCCCGCGCGGTCAACGCGCTCCTGGGCGTGCGGCTGTAGGAACGGGTCGTGACGCCCGGGTGCCGGTGGCGGACGCGCGGGCGCGAGCTCGTCGGGTCCGCGCGCCTGCGCCCGAGCGGGGGCCGGGTCGTCGTCCTCGTGCTGGGCCTCGGGCTCGCGGTGACCTCCGTCGTGGTGCTGCGCGGGGCGACCGCCGTCGCGGCGGCCGACGGCTGGACGGCGCGGCAGGACCCGTGCCTGTCCTCGCGCGGCTGCGCGCCCGTCGTCCTCGAGGCGGTCGTCGGGGTCGTGCTGGCGCTCGGGGCGCTCGCGCTGCTGCTCGGCTCCGTAGGCCTCGTGCTCCGGCAGCCGGTCCTCGTCCTGACGGAGGCCGGCGTCCGCGGGCGGCAGTCCCGCAGCGACCACGCGCGGACGGTGCCGTGGGAGGCCCTGGCCGGGGTCGCCCCGCTCGGACGCCGACGGCTCGTCCTCCAGGTCCTGGAGGACCCTCCGGCCGAGGTGGCGGTCCGGAGCGCCCGGTCCGCGTCCGACGCCGCCGTGCTGCGCGGCTTCCTGGGCGACCCGCACGCCCGCGCCGCGATCGGGACTCCCGTGGCGGAGCGCTCGGCCACCGTCTGGGCCGCGGGTGGTTCGTCGCCACGCAACCCCGACGAGACCTAGACCGTCGGCCCCTTGCCCGGGTTGCCGCGGTCGCGGCGGCGCAGGTACCGCTCGAACTCGCGCGCGATCGCCTCGCCGCTCGCCTCGGGCAGCTCCACGGTGTCCTTCGCCTCCTCGAGCTGCTGGACGTACTCCGCGATCTCGGCGTCCTCCGCGGCGAGCTCGTCGACGCCGTGCTGCCACGCCTCGGCGTCCTCGGGCAGGTCCCCGAGCGGGATGGGCTCCGAGAGGAGCTCCTCGACGCGGGCGAGGATCGCGAGCGTCGCCTTGGGCGACGGCGGGTGCGCCACGTAGTGGGGCACCGCCGCCCAGAGCGACACCGACTGCAGGCCCCGCTCGGCGGCGGCGTGCTGGAGCACCCCGACGATCCCCGTCGGCCCCTCGTACGTGCTCGGTTCGACGTCGAGCACCGCCTGGAGACCGACGCTCTCCGACGTCGCGGTCATGGGGATGGGGCGTGTGTGCGGGACGTCGGCGAGCAGCGCGCCGAGCGTGACGACCGTGCGCACGTCGTGCTCCTCCGCGATGTCGAGCAGCTCGCGGCAGTACCGGCGCCACCGCATCGACGGCTCGATGCCGTGCACGAGCACGACCCGGCGCCCGGTCGGTGACAGGACGGCGGACGCGATCGTCGTCGTCGGCCACGTGATCTCCCGGCGCCCGTCGTCGTCGGTCGTGACGACGGGGCGGTTCACCTGGAAGTCGTGGTACTCCTCCGGGTCGAGCTCGTCGACGTCCTCGGCCCCCCACACCTCGTGCAGGTGCTGGAGGGCGGCCGTGGCGGCGCTCCCCGCGTCGTTCCAGCCCTCGAACGCCGCGATCATCACGGTCTGCCGGGTGCCCTCGGTCGCGTTCTCGGTCATCGCCCCAGCCTATGCGGCGGGGCCCGACGACGGCGGAGCAGGTTCGCGCGTGGCGTAGTCGACGGCTGCGGTGCCTCGGAGCCGCGGCGCGCGCCCTGTGCGGTGCGCCGCCCGGTCCTTCCTCGGGACGAGCCTCGCTGCGGCGGGGTCCGACCCCGGTGGGACGTCGCCCCGCGAGGGACGGTCGAGGATCGACGGGTGCCCTTCACCCTCTCCCACCCTGCCGCGGTGCTGCCCCTCGTGCGGGCCCCCTTCGTCCCTGCCGCCCTCGTGGCGGGGGCCGTCGCTCCGGACGTCCCGTACTTCGTCCGCGTCCCTCGGTCCGCGAACGCCTGGTACGAGCCGTTCGTCAACGCGACGACGACGCACGAGCCGCTCGGCGCGCTCGCCGTGGCGGTGCCGACCGCCGCGGTGCTCCTCGCGCTCTGGTCCGTCGTGCGCGCCCCGCTCCGCGCTCTCGCCGTCGGGCACGAGCGTGGGGACGTCCGCAGGCTGCCCAGGAGCGGACCCTGGGGCGTCCGCGCGTGCTGGGTCGTCGTCTCGCTGGTGCTCGGTGTCGCGACGCACGTGGTGTGGGACGCGCTGACCGACGACGCCGGGTTCCTCGTCGAGCTCCTCGTGCCGTCGCGCGAGCCCGAGGCGACGGGGTGGGACGGCAGCCGTGTGCTGCAGCACGCGAGCACGGCGCTGGGACTCGGGGTGCTCGGGGTGTGGTCGTGGCGCCGGTTCGCCGCGTGGCGAGGTGACGGGGGTCGCCTGCGGCTCACCTCGGGCCGGGCGGCGGTCGTCGCCGGGATCGTCGCGCTCGTCGTCGGGGTCACGGTCGCGGCCGCCGTGCGCGCGGGGCAGGACGAGCTCGCCGGGGTCGAGGGAGTCCTCACCGCGGTCGCGAAGGCTGCGGGGTCCACGTTCGCCGCAGCGGTGCTCGTGTACGCCGTCGCGTGGTGGTGCTGGGCCGGTCGGCGGCGCTCGGCCACGATCATCGGCACGCAGCCGTGACGAGAGCCCGCGCCGGGCGTCCCGGCGTGACGCGAGGGTCCGGCGCGCACCGCGCGCCCGGGGCTGGGGCTGGGTCGATCAACAGGGACGGTCCTGTGCGCGGCATCCTGGCCGGGAGCGTGGTGCCCGGCGATCGTGGCGGGGGAGCGGCTAGGGTCGGATGCTGCACGACGTGTTGCACCGTTCGGTTGGGAGTATGTGATGGCCGCCCCTCATGGCGAGATGAACGCAGTTCACGGGACGTCTTCGAGCGTGGTGCTGCCTGACGCTGTCCTGTGGGACATGAAATCAGCGGACAGTCACTGAGGGGCGCAACTGGCGAAGTTACGCGCCTTTCGGCGCATTGAACTCGGCGATCAGAGTCCATTTGCGGGTCGAAGACGGCGATTTTGATGCATCGCGTGGTGCATCGCGTTCGTGGTCTGGATGCACCCAGACGCCTCCAGATGGACCTGGATGGCCCACGCGAGCCGCGCCACAAGCGAACACCAAGGTGCAGTCCACGCCGCGCGGACACCGCGACCACGTAGCGGTGCCTGACGGCACGGCTTGTAAAGCGGCCCGTGCGCGAGCGCCGCGAGACGCAGGTCCTCCAGTGTCGAGACGCCACGGGATGCGACCGGTGCGGCGTGGCCGTGCGGCCCATTGCCCATCACGCGCCTGCGCTTGACCCACGCAGCGGGCCTCTTTGCCGCCGATCCGCGTCGTGCCCGCCCCACCGATGTCCGCGCTGGCGATGGACGCGCGATAGACGCGCGCCCACCACCGACCCGACCGAGCACCGCGAGGGAGGGGGCGCTCTTAGGGCGCCGCCGGCGCCCAGCCGGTTCGGCTACCGCTGCTGCCGGCTCGCCTGGGGCTCGCGGGTTGGGCCGTTCGGCCTACCGACCCTGCTGGCGTGTAGGCGTCGGACGGTCGCGTCCTGCGGCTCGGGCCGCACCGGTAGGGTCGCCGGTCATGGAGCGTAAGCACTGGGTGATCGGCTCGCTCGTCGTGGTGATCGTCGCGGTCGCGGCGTACATCATGGGGTGGGTGTCGGGCCCGGACTCGCCGGCTCACGTGGTGCCGCGCAGCCACGAGGAGTGGACAGCGGCGGCTGCGTGGGTCGCGGTGTTCGTGGCTGTCGCCGCAGCGGTGTTCGCAGGGGTGCAGGCCCTCGAGGCGCGGCGCATCCGGATCGACCAGGCGCAGCCTCACGTCGTGGCCTACCTCGAGCAGGACCCCGACATCCCCTCGGCCGTCAACATCGTGATCGCGAACTTCGGTGCGACCGCGGCGCGCGACGTCGCCGTGACCGCGGACGGACCGATCCGTGGGACGCTCGGCCTGGGAGGTGGGCCTGGCGTGAAGGCGGTGCCGCTCCCGAAGGAGTTCAGCACCCTGGCGCCCGGTCAGAAGTGGCGCACGTTCTGGGACTGGGCCCCCGATCGATCCACGCATCCCGAGCTCGAGAACGAGAAGCGCGTCACCCTGACGTTTACCTACGGCGGAGTTGCGGGCTCGAAGCCGAGGGAGGAATCGACGCTCGACTGGTCGGTGATTGACGCGCGGACCTACGGGAGCAAGAAGACCATGCATCACGCCGCGATCGCACTCGAGGCGATCGCCGCTGGGCCTTCCAGCGCGCAAAGCGAGATGGGCGAGCACCAGCCCGCGGTGCCCGGTGTCACCGTGCCGGACTCTGCCGCTCGCGCGGGGCGTAGATGCCTGCGCGCGACGTGGCGGGGACTGATCGGTCGCTGAGCGTCGGCGCCGCAGAGCACGAGTCCCGGCCACCGTGAAAGGTGCCGGGGCGTCGGTGGCGATCAGGGCATGGAGCGCAGCAACGCCTCCAGCGCGGCTGGCCGCTGTGTGACGGAGACCGGCGTGTCGACTGGGACATGACGCCGAACTCCTCGGACCCGTTCAGCATCCGTCCGCCGCACCACACGGCCACTCCCTTGTGGGGGCGGAGCATGACCGCGACGGAGACGAGCTTGTGCTGGGGGTGTCGCTAGACTTCACCGGCAGGATCAGCGCCGGCACTCCGCAGCCCTGCCGCTGGAACCGGGTCTGGGCCAACACCGGGAACCGGTCAGCGGGGAGGCGGCGACCTGCTCCTGGAGGCGCTGATACACCGTGAGCAGGTCGGCCACCTCGGACAGGACACCATCCCGGCGACGTCCTCCTCGCCCTCGGCGTTGGGGGCGAGGCCTGGACGCTACGCAGCCGGTTGACCTGCGGGGTGTGCGCACCGGTGTGCGCGAGCAGGTCCGGGCCGCGGTCGAGCAGCTCGGCGGTGTCGGCCTCGCCCTCGGCCCACTCCTCGGAGTCCTGCAGCTCGAGCGAACCGGTGACGTACTCCTGGATGCGGGCGGCCACGAGCTCGTCGATCTCGGCGCTGATCGTCGAGGTGTCGCTGAGGTCGACGTCGGCCTCGGCGTGCGCGGTAGTGGCGAATTGCCCGCCGGTGCTGACGCCGGCCGGGGTGCGGGGCTGTCGGGTGCTCATGCCTCATGGATATGCGGGGGAACATGCCGTCACCCGGACGGGCGAAGCACCGCACGGGTGGGCCCCCGTGTCGCCCGTACGGTGCTGCTGCCGGTGTCAGCCGTGGCAAGGCGTCGAGCAGTCGGCGGTGGCGCGGCGACGTCGCCTGGCGGCTGGCCGGTACCGCTTCGGTGAGCAGGATGCCGCCAGCGCCGGCGAGGGTTCCGGTGACGAGGGTCAGGACGATGGAGAGGATGTGGTCGGTCATGATGGGAGCGTGGACGACCGGGACGGTTACCGTCTCGTCCTGCGACCCCGGGGCTGGCCGCGACCTCCGCTAGGGTCCGCACCATGAAGCCGAAGCACCTGATCATGACGGTCGCGCTCGTCATGATCGTAGCCGTCGCCTCGTTCGCGGCGGGGTACGCCGCGAGCCCGGCTTCGCCCGCTCACCTGCTGGCCCACACCGCGGAGGAGTGGGCAGCGTTGGCGGCGTGGGTGACGATCGCCGTCGCGGTGCTGGCGGCGCTGTTCGCGCTGGAGCAGGCGCGCGAGGCACGACGCATCCGAATCGAGCAGGCGCAGCCTCAGGTGGTCGCCTACCTCGAGCAGGACCCCGACATCCCGGAGGCCATCGAGATCGTCATCGCGAACTTCGGCACGACCGCGGTGCGGGACGTGAAGGTGACGACGAGCACCCCGTTGCGCTCCACCCCCGGGTACCGGCGTGGGGACGCTCCGGAGGCCCTGGCCATCCCAACACGGTTCGCCACCCTGGCTCCCGGTCAGCAGTGGCGCACCATCTGGGACTGGGGACCTCAGCGTGCCAAGCACGACCAGCTCGCCGAGGAGAACCAGGTGACGTTCACGTTCGACTACGTCGGCGTGGACGGCAAGCCGATCCGCTCGCAGTTCGATCTGGACTGGGCGGACATCCAGGGGAGGCTGTGGGCGAAGAAGAAGTCGCTCCACCACGTCGCTGCCGAGCTAGCGGGCATCAACACCACGATGCGCCGCAAGGCGTCGTCCACGCCGGTGTTCCCGCCCGGCGCCATCGCAGGCGTCACCCCGGTGGAGCGACCTCGGGTGCAGCAGTCGTTGCCGCGCATGTCCCGCAGGCTCCAACGCGGCTGACGGCCTGGGAAGCGCGAACGCCCCGACCCGGGCCGGAGCATTCGCGGTTGGCGGGCCTCAGGGTATCGAGTCGAGGACCGCGGCCAACGCCGCGGCGGCCGCGGCCGGTCGCTGCGAGGCGGCCCTGGTGGCGATCGCCGACCAGATGGGGCGCTCGCCCAGGCCGACGACCCGCTGACCTCCGGCCCACAGGTCGACGGTGCCGGCGGGAGTGCGGGCCGCGGTGACGTGCTGGCGACCGCCGGCGGCCGCGACGAACTCGGTGTGGGCCAGCATGACGGTCGGCGCCCCGGTCGGTTCGCGCTGGTACCGGGGCCGGACGAGCTGCTCGGAGCCTGCGAGCGGGGAGTGCAGCACGGCGTCCTGCAGCGCGAGGTGCGTCTCGAGCAGCCCCGTCACGTCGTCGACGAGCCCGGCAGGGTCGGGGTCACCTTCGAGGAAGCGCTCGCTGAACCGCTCCCGCCGGATCCGGGTGACGAGCTGGTCGTGGGCGCCGGTCTCCGCCAGAAGCGCCAGGCCCTGGTCGAGCAGGGAGGCGGTGTCGACGTCCCCGCCGTACCAGGCGTCGTTGCCCTGCAGCGTCCGGACCTCCTGGACGTACTCGCTCAGGTTCACTCCGAACTCCGCGCGGGCCAGGACGCCGCGTAGGTCCGCGGAGCCGTAGGACTCGGCGACGATGGAGGCCTCCCAAATGGCGGCCGCGATGCGGGCCTGGCGATCCGCGGGCGGCTCGACGCCGAGGGTGACGGCGGACTCGGCACGTGCCGACGCGACGAACTGGCCGCCGGCGGTCACACCGGCGGGCAGGCGCGCGGGGGTGTGGTTGCTCATGGCCGGTAGATGTGTTGCCCTGCCGCCGAGGTCAGCCGCCGAAGCCGGGTCCGGCTCGCGCCACGTTCCGTCGCTACTCACCCACGAACCGGCCGGCGCGACCGGGGGTTCGAGCACCAGCGTTAGCTCGGCGAGGTGTTCGTCCTGACCCTACGTGGCACTGTGCTCGAGGACGCGGACAGGTCGGCGACTACCTTCGGATCGTGCCCGGGCCCCCGTACGAGTGGGCCCCTCGCACCGCGCCCGAACGGGCCGTCGGCCGCGGTGACCAGCTCGACGTGGCTCGCCTGCTCTTCCAGCCGCAGCGCCTGGTGCGAAGCAGGAGGCGGGGGTATGCGTTGTACGCACCCATCGAGTCCCGGTGCTGACCGCGGTCGTCGTCGGCGCACGCCTGGGTGCCCTCCTCGAATGCGGCCGCCTTGGCTAGCAGCACGACCTTCTCAAACTGGTCGGTCAGCGCCTTCGCCTCCGGGCGGTCGACGTCGTGCGCGTCCAGGCCGTCCACGCTCGTGCCGGGTGCCGCGGCGTAAGCCGCGCAGCCCGAGCTCCTGCAGCCCGTCCTGGTCGATCGGGCAAACGGTCACGGGCGGGGCGGAGAGGCGAACGGGTCTGAACCGTCGAGGTTGTTCGTGTCGGTGCTCATCGCGTGCTCTAGGAGATGCCGGGGTTGGTGTGCGCACGGCTTAGTTCGCGCGAGGCGTCGGTGCGGGCGCGCTGCCGATGGGTTCCATCGCGGCGGGTGGCGATCGCGCCGCGCAGCTTTCTCGGCACCCGACTGGCCAGGCGTCATGGGCTTGGCGGCCAGCCAGTACGCCCCGATGCGGCTGCGCAGCGCTGGGGGGGTACCACGCGACCAGGAACAGCACCATGCCGACGAGGTGAGCAAGATGCCGATGGCGCAGACGGCCAGGACCCTCATCGCCGAGCTCCGGGTGACGTGGTCGTCGACGCGACGGCACCACACCACGGTGGCGTAGCCGAGCACGACCGGGACAGTCAGGGCGACGGCGATCGGATCCATGCTGCTGTGCGGCACGCCCTGGGTGTGGGATGGTTCGCTGCGTGGACGGACACGAAAAGCAGCAGGTGATAGCCGACGGTCTGAGCAGTCTAGCCATCGCCTCCCTCGAGTTGGGCGAGTCACCCGAGGCTGTCCGTGCGAAGCTGCTGGAGCAGTGGCACCGGCTGGGCGCGCCTGCCGGGGCTTTCGCCGCCGCGGCCGTCGCGGTCGGCAGCCTGCCGCTGCCGCCCCAGGAGTCCGCGTACGAGACCGAGCAGCGCCGGCACGTCCGCGAGCTGCTCGGTCTGACCAGCGCGGAGGACCAGATCGCTGCGGCGCTGGCCGCACGGGAGCTGCTGCAGGATCTCGCCCGCGAGGTGGGCTGAGCCCTTGTTAGCCGCGGCGTCAGCGTGCCGATCGTCTGCTGTGGCCTAGCTGCGATGTCCAGGGAGGTTGGTCTGCTGGCCTACCGGTGTGGCTGATTGCAGATCGAGTTGTGGGGTCCGTGGTGATTGTAGAAGTGGAGCCATCCGCGTAGCGCAGCGCGGCGTTCAGTCTCTGAGGCGCAGAAGCGTGCGTAGGGCCCGCCCGCCGACGAGCGTGCGGTGGAAGCATCCGATCTGGCCGTTGGTCTGCGGGCGGCAGGGTTGGGATCGCGGATTGCGGCGTCCGTCGGTGCCAGGCACTACGATTCCGAGCGAGTACGACGGCCACGGACAGCGTTGTCTCGTCGACGGGACGCGGCGGGCATTCGGGGAGCGCTTCGGGGTCGAAGGGCTGTCACGACTTTCAGAAGCGGGAGCAGGCGACTTGGCTGATGACGCTCTTCTCGGGACTGCGGGTCTACCCGCCCCTAGGACGCAACAAGAGGCACAGTTGCTCGAGTTGGTTCGGATTGCGGCAGCCGCTCAGAGAGCTCCGGAGCTTGGCGTCACCATGCGACCAGGGCCCGACGGACTGTACGTGCCCGAGGAGCTCCTCCAGGGCCCGGAGCCACTCGACATCGTCCAGGTGTATGCGACGGCCTCGGACATACTTGGTGAGGAACCAGGCGTGGCGTGGCTCCTGAACACGATCGAGCACACGTCCCTGTCGGACGTGCTCGAGTTCGCCACCACGTGGACAGCGAAGTCCGGCGCGACAGATGTGCGGTGGAGCGACGTGGATCGTGAGTTCGCCCAGACGTATCTGAGCGGCGAGTATCTTGACCGCGCGCTGGTGTTCCTGGCCAAGCCTCGCCGACGCCTTGTAGTTCCCCAGGCGCTTATGGTGCTGATCAAGATCGCGCTGTTCAGTTGCGGACGACAAGTGCGGACCCCGGAGCATGTCAGACTCTTGCCAGCGGCACTGTTCACCGTTGGGTCGGGACTGAACGGCGGAAAACAGCCCAGGCGCAGAGAGGACCTCATTGGTGAGTTCATCGCCAATCAGCACTTCAACAACAGCACCGACCCCGCCACGAGCATGGCGCTCTACGACGCACGATGGCACGACGGAAGATTCTCGGACGGGCAGTTGCCGCTGGCCCAGACCTACGCAGAGGTGATGGGTCATAACCTGAACGACCTGGCGCTGGTCGTGCTTGCGATCTGGGCTCGTGTAAACTTGGGAGGCAGTCCGTTCTTCCGGACCGACATGTTCTCAGGAGCCATCGATCCACAGGCCACCGAGCAGGTGCTGAGTCTTTTGTCTGCGACTCCCGAGCAGTTGCGGCAGCAGATCGACGAGGCAGAGATCGCCCCGTCGACCCCCTGGAACTCGGTCCCATGGACGTTCTCGGCTTTCGAACGCTTCCCGTTGATTCAGCATGACGATAGTTGGTTCGTCGTCTCGCCAAAGTTCTTGCTCGACCGTCTCGTGACATGGCTGCCGGTCTTCGACGTCAAGGCAGCGATCGAGGCCCAGGGCTCGGCATCCGATGCGGCACGGTTCGACACGCGTTTCCGCACGACGACCGAGCGCTACGTGCAGGATATCGTCGCGAGGACATACGAGCTCCTGCCAGGCCGCGTCTACACCGAGGTCGAGCTCAGGGCCGAACTCGGTAGAAACCACAAAGTCGCGGACATCGCCATCGACTACGGACATGCCTGGGTCGTAGCAGATGTCTCGACCAGGCGCCTGATGCGCGAAGCTGCCCACGGTGGGGCGGGCGTGACTCTCGACCACGAGATTGACGCGCTCTGCAAGAAGTTCGAGCAGATCCACTCGACCATCAGGCGGATCCGCGAAGCGCGGTTCCAAGTGCGGCCAAGCCGTGGCGAAAGCGAGCCGGCGCGGTTCTATCCGGTTCTGATTCTCACGGAGGGTTACCCCGTCAACCCGTTCGTTCTTGACCGGTTACGCGAGGTGCTCGCAGCGAAGAACATTCTATGCGGGCGGGACACGGCCGCTCCCGAAGTGATCGACCTTGCAGACCTTGAGGCGGTCGAGTCGCTCGCCACGAGCGGTGGTCCCACGCTGATCGACGTAATTCGGTCCAAGCAGAACGGCCCGCTACGCAACATGGACATGACGAGTCACATCCGGAACGCCCTGGGCTTGAGCCCGACACGCCCTGAAAGGGTAAAACAGGCGCAGGACCGCGTCTTCGGGCGTGTGGTCGCCGCTCTACCCCCGCAGGACGCGAGCATCGAGACCCCTACAGCGGACTAGTCCTCGAATCGTACGGGCTCTCCTTTACTTGTCAGAAACTTCCACAACGCTCCTGCCGGGGAAGTCGTGAATCGGCCTGAGACTCGTTCCTTGTTACGAAGCGCCCTCCGCGCACGAGGTGACCGGTGGCGGGCGAACTCGAGATCGTGGGCAGTCCTACTTTTGCCGTGGTCTAGTCCCGAGCCACTAGCGAGGGTCCTCCTGCGCATCTGGCGGGATCCTGCCTGGGGCGGGTCCCAACCATGGCTCGATGTCGGTCACCACTGTTGTCATGCGAGTTGTGGTGGACCTGGGCGTGAGGCCGTTGAGAATCATGATCATGGGGTCACCGACTGCCACCAGCCCGATCGTCCCAGCGAGGTTGGCTGGTGCTCCGTCGGCGCGGAGCGCGGCCAATGCCCATGGCTCGTCGTCGGGTGGTAGCTGTACGCCGAGGAACACCGTGCGTCCGAAGTGGTTGCCGTCTGCGTCAGGGACCTCCAGGTAGTCGACCTCTCGATCCACGGGCATCACGCGGGTGACGGTGGGTGGAGTGGCCGTCGTATCGATCAGGTGCTGCGCGCCGCTCGCGGTCGACACCAGCACACGCGGGAACCGGAACCGGTCCCGCTCGAGGTCCCATCTAGCCAGGCCGGTCATCAGCGGGCTTCGCTCGCGTCGGCCGGCCCACGGTCGGCCCGGTGCGCGCTTCGGCTCCATTCGGGCAGGTCCACGAGTTCTCCTTCGAGGTCGGTCAGGTCGAGGACGACGGAGTTGAAGCGGCGGTTCTCCTCCGGCAGGACCTCGTACCGGGTCGTGACGCCGTCGTCCCAGGTGCGGGTGTGGGCGACGCGCTGGTGCCAGTGCCCGGACAGCACGAGTTGCGGGCGGACGGTCTCCACGGCGCAGTCAAGCAGCTCGCGGCCCTGGTGCGCCGAGGTGGCAACCTCGGACGGGACTGTGAGCTGAGATTCGACCGGAACCGATGCGGGGACCTCGTGCGTGATCAGGATGTCCAAGGGATCGCTACCGAGCGCCTCGATGTCGCTGTCGAGGATGCGCTCCTGGGGCCACCAGGTGCGCCCGGGCTGGCGGTGCGGTCCGACGTCGACGCTCACCGCGCCACCGAGGGAGCCGACCGCGCGCCCACCGATGGTTAGGCGGTGGCCCCGGGGGAGTGCGCGCAGCTGCGAACCGAGGTAGATCGCGCCCGACGTGTCGCGCGGTGCAGCGTCGATCCGGTCGTAGTTCTCGTGGTTGCCGGGCGTCACGAACAACCACACCCCGAGCCGGGTCAGCCAGCGGTCGATGGCCTTGGTGAACGACTTGCGTTCCCCCGGCCATGGGCCGATGCCGAAGTCCCCGACACTGAGGATCACGGTGACGCCAGTTCGGGCCGCAGCCTGGAGCGCGGTGATGACTGCCATCGCGTCCCCGTGCACGTCACCGAGCACCACGACCCGAGTCGCCGCAGCAAGTAGCTCATCAGGGGCGGCCAGTTTGCTCATATGTCAACCTTCACACGGGTACCCGCAGAAGTGGCTCAGGCGCTGCCTGCAGCCCGTAAGCAACCGGCGAGGTGTCCGTCGATCTTGGGGCTGTCCCGGCGGTGCGCAACATTGGCGACCTCTCCTGGAAAGTCCCGACAGTCTGCGCTTACCGCCGGGTGCCGCCTCGACCGTCGGGCCTTTGCTGCTTCCCAGAGGCGCCGTGTCGTTCATCCAGGCCTGGGTGATCGACCTGGCGTGCGGCGTAGGGGAGCTTTAGAAGGAGGGTGAATCAGCGATGAGGAGCAGCGTCCCACCTCTTCACCCAGAGAAGATGCGCGCCGGTGCGCCCCTGTGACACGGGGCGGTGCGGTTCAGACCGCCACGCCGGCACGGATAGGACTGATCGCCTCGAGGTCCTCGTCGCGCTGGTGGTCGCGTGCTCGCGCCCCTCGCCGCGTTCGACGTCAAGGCGCTCGCGGGCCGCGATGTCCGGTCGCGGTCGTTCGACGAGCGGCGGGCGCTCCTGGTCGAGATCGCGGCGTCATGGCGGCCACCGCTCAACCTGAGCCCGGTGACGGCCGACGTCGACGAGGCCGCCGGGTTTTCGAGTCGTACGCCCCGGTCGGGGTCGACGGGTTGGTCGTCAAGGCGGCGCACAGCCCTGTCGGGCGAAGCGGATCTGGTTGAAGGGCAAGCACCGCTCCACCATCGACGCCGTGTGCGCCGCGGTTACCCGGACCCAGCCCCAGGAGATCGTCGCGGGCCTGCAATCGAGGGAGATCTGCGCATCGGGCGCTAACCCGCCCGGTCGAATGGCGTCATCCACGCGGCACGCGCACGCACGCGCGGCAACATCGACGGGCCCGTGCTCGACTTGGGAGACGCGCCCTTGTCCCTCTGGTAACTCCGAGTTAGGACACACGCCCGCACTCTGCACCACCATGATCAAGGCACTAGGGAGACACGCCCTAGCCCGCGCCGCTACTCCTGGCTCGCCGCGGATGCGCAGCGCGCGGTCGCGTGGGGGCCGCCAACGTATCGCTCGAGCGCCTCACCAAGGAGGCTGCAGAAGCCGACGAGGTGCACCTGGCGAAACAGGTCGCTTCGTGAAGCGCCGCCGCCCCGACGCACGCCGGCGACTCGCCTGGTGCATGACCTGCACGGTCGGTGCCCTGACTCTCAACCACCCGCGCGCGCTCACCCCCGGCGAGCCCTTGCGCACCGGCGGCGGGCTGTTCACCCAAGCCCTGTGCGGTCGCGACCTCGCCGGGGGCTGGGACCTCTCCATCGCCGACCCGCACCACGAGACCGACCGACTCGAGCGACAACCGGGTTCCACCCGGGTCTGCATCGCCTGCGCACACGCCGTGCTGCGCCCCAGGACCGAATAGCCCCGTGCCACGACTCGAAACTGACGCCACCAGCGAACAGCGCAACAGCAACCGTTGCGCCTCTGACATCGACGGCTGTACCGTTCAAGGGCTGATCGCTCATCCCTGGATCGCGGCCTGGCGCCGCGACAGCCTCAAGGGCTCCGCCGTTCTCGCCATCCCCGCGGATGGGCCTGAGCGAGGAGTGGGAAGGCTGTGAAGCGCGCTTCGAGCCGTAGACGCGCCGCATCCCGATGATGAGGCACAGGAGCTCCCCGTCACTCGACGGTCCACTACGGCCCTTCCATATTTGGGAGGGCCTCTGCTGTGCAGAGCCCTCCCCCAGCACGAAGGGCTTCACGCACCCCATGACCACTCCTGCGTTCACCTTCGCCGGCGCCCCTGCTGAGGACGAGCCCACGACCGACACCACGCGCCCCGCGCTCGCGGACGGTGAGCTGATCGCCGTACTCGGGGATCAAGAGATTTCGACCCGCCTGCGACCCGAGCCGTCGACAGAGAAGGTCTCCCGGCCAGGTCAGGCGATCGCCAAGGCGCTCGAGGCAGCGACGAGGACCGTCGAGTTCACTCCGCCCCGCGAGGCGGCCCAGGCCGTCGCTCGCACCACCGACAACCCGGCGCTGGCCGCCGCGCAGATCCAGGGCGCCTTCCGCGTCGTTACACCTGAGGGGGAGTTGCTTTCCGCGCACTACGAGGCGTCGACACCGATGCTCCTGCCCGGCCCCCAGCCGCGAGGGATGTCCGGCACGCGCGCGACGGACCCGCTGTGGCCCGCGCCGACAGTCCAGGACGGCATCCCGCGGTACCCCTTCGCGTCACCGACGGAGAGCCGCAAGGTCCTGGTGAACTCCGTCGAGCGGACGATGCGAGACCTGCAGACCCGCAACCGGCCCGCTGAGATCCTGGCGACGGGCGTCCGCCAGGAGCTCTCCACGCACCTTGCCGTCTTCACCTTCGACGACGGCGCCCCGGACCAGTGGGTCATCCTGATCCGCGACGGCATCACCCGCTGGACTGCATCCATGATGCTCGCCCTCGAGCTCGCCGGGCGCCGAGACCTGAAGCCTCTCGACGTCGCCACGCAGATCATCGACGCGGTCCTGCCTCTGTCCCGCACCGCCCGCCCCGTTCGCGATGACGCGTTCGCGGTTGCGCAGCACGCGCTGCGTACCCAGTGGCTGCGCGAGTACACGGCCGACCAGCTTCCCGCCCGCGGCAAGGTTGCGCCGAGCCTGGGACAGCGCGCGATCCACCTCCGTCAGTCGATCGTCGTGCCCACACGGCTCTACCTGCCCACGAGCGACGACGGCGAGATGATCGGTGCCATCGACCGCATGGTCCAGGACAGCCACACCGGTCAGCAGGGCTGGGCCGGGACGGACCAGTCCTTCAAGCAGGCGCTCGACATCATCCACTCGATGCACCGCCAGACCGAGTTGACGGAGTCTGAGCTGAGCCTCCTCCTCGACGTCGACCCCCACCAGAACTCCCTGGACCGTGCGGCCCGCATCGCCCGACTCCTGCTCAACGAGAAGTACGAGGAGTTCAAGGCAGAGATCCGTCGCCAGGGCACCTACAGCGCGGTGCACCTGCACCACGCCGTCGAGCTCTTGGCCGCGGTGATCTCCCGTCCGTGGGCGCACGCCAAGCCCATCGGATCGGCATGGGGGTACCGAGGACTTCTCGAGCCGGACTTCCAGTACGCCACCCTCACCCTTGCCTCCCCACGCTCGTACCTCGAGCTCGTTCCTGCCGCCATCGCCGGTGACGAGGACGCGATTCGCGAGCTGCGTCTGGTCGGCACCATCGCGCTCGTCGCCAACGGCGTAATCACCACCACGGTGGTGGGCGGCTCCGGCGGAGCCAAGAAGCCCACGAGGCGCCTGCCTCTTCGCGACGTGTTCGGTGGGCTCGCTGCCACGCACGAGGGACTGACCCAGCTGGCGCTAGCCGCAGACTGGTTCCACGACGAGACGAGGCCCGAGGACGACCCGACACCGGGTGTGGACCTCGCCGCCCCCGGCAGCGCCGCGCTCGACCCCAACGGGCACGTGCCCGGCGGTGGCGTCACCTCGCCAGAGCTCGTCGACCTGGCGGCCGCCGGTCTCCAGCAGGGCGGCGGTGAAGGCGACGACGGTGCCGATGACGACCGTGACCCTGTTACGAAGGCGGTCGCCGAGCTCCTTACCGACGTCGAGGACCTACAGCAGAGCATGCGCACCTCCAGCGAGCTTGTGAGGGCAATCCTCGACGCCCGGAGCCGCGCCGAGATGGAGGGCCGCGACATCCTGAGCCAGGCGGCGTGGACTGAACTCTCTGACCACTTCCGCGTAATCCAGGAGAGCATCTTCACGTTCAAGCCGAAGGCTCCTGCCGCATGAGCGCGGGCGCGACACGCACTCAGCTGGAGGCAACCGCCGCCGACTGGGCTTCCTGGCTTGCCTCCAACGGGCTCACGGACCCCGGGGCCATGACGGCCTACCCAACCGACGAGCTCCTCGCGGGGCTCGGGGCTGATCTCGCTGGCCATCGCGTGTACTGCGGCATCGGTCACGACGGGGTCGCCGACTACGTCGGGCAGACCCGACGCCCGCTGCGCGAGCGCATCGCCGGCCACGTGCGGAACGGCAACGCCGCGCTGTGGTCTTGGATCGTCAGCGTCAGCGTCGTCGGGCTGTCCGCCGTACAGGTAGACGCGCTCGAGCGGTCCGCGCACCTGTGGATGATCCCACCGAGCCGCCGGCAGGGACGCAAGACACCCGCAGCACGGTGACGAGCGAGGGTGCCGGCCTCAACTAGGCCCCGGCACCTTCGCCCGTCATCACCGGCGTTGTCCCGCGACAGAGGAGAACTCTAGCGCCGCGGCGTCACACGCGGGCATCACCCCACACCTTCCAGGGATGGGAGCGACACCTGAAGAAGGTGCACCGATGAACCTCAGAGCGACCACGGCCGAGCAGTCGTCCCCGCGGACCGAGGACGCACGTCACCGCGCCACTGGCCGCATGGGTCTGATAGCGCCAAGGACGGCGACCGGCCCGGCGCCAACGCCCAGCAGATCGGCGACGGCCAGTGGCAGTGCGGAGATCCTGCCACCCTGCTCGCGGTGTGGGAGTGCACAAGTTGTGTCCACCAGCACAGCGCCGTGCTCTGCGACGTCTGCGCGCACCGCGTCGGGTTGCCCGGTATGCGTGCCGAGCAGTGCTTCAGGCCCGCCGAGGTGAGCGTCTGATGGCCACCGGAACCACCGCTGCTGTGGTTGTCATGGGCAAGGAACCTGCGTCCAGTGCGACGCGACCTACTGGGCCTGGACAAGAATGGCATTGAGTACCGCGTTGTCGACGTCACCCAGGGCGCCGCGGCCCTCGAGCGCGAGCTCGGCTACCCGCAGGTGCTGGTAGTCGTCGCCGGCGACGACCACTGGTCGGGCTTCCGGCCCAACCGGGTCAACGCGCTCATCAACTGAGCAGTATTCGATCCTGGTGCAATCGCTGAGTAGGGCGGACTCGTTCACGGCGGCCCGTAGTCCGGCGGCCATGGAGCACGGTCAGGCGTGCGGACCTGCCGACGTGTGGGTGGCATCGGGCAGCATTGGTGCATGCCGCTTCGTACGCCAAAGTTCCTCGACGCCGAGACCCTGTTCGCCCTTGCTGAGTACGCCGATGTGGACGTGCCGTTGCAGCAGGAGATCACCGAGCGCACGGTGAAGAACCGCAAGGGTGGTGGCAAGTTCGGGGTCGGCAAGAGTGAGGTCGGTGGTGAGCGCGGTACGGAGGTAGAGGTTCAGACGAGCTACACGTTGGCCCCGAACCAGAAGGCTGCGGTGAGCAAGGTGCTCGACAGGCTCATCGCCGAGGAGCACGTGGTGTCTGCGAGCAACGACACGACGCTGCACAAGGATGTCCCCCTGGTGCTCGAAGGAACAGCGCATCTGACGACGGCCTCGGTCGCTGGCAAGCTGCTGCACGTGGTGCTCCAGGCAATCCGTTCTGCGGAGACCTCGTTGGACGATCTGAAGTCGGGACAGATGCCCGCAGGTGTGGAAGAAGCGCTCAAGGGCGTCTACCTAGGCAACCAGCTCGTACCCGTACCGACACTCTTCGAGGTCCAGGGAACCGGGCTGCAGCCCCGCGTCTTGCTAAGCGTCCGTCCTGGTCACTTCGTCGATGCTGCCGCACCTGACCATCTGGAGGGTGAGATCGGGCTCGTTGGCACGGTCGAAGCACTCGTAGCTGACGATGACTACCTCAACGCCGAGAAGTGGCTTCTGCACGGGTGGGAGTGGATGGTCAAGCGCACTCTCATGACCACGATGGATGACATGGTCGCGGGCCTGTCGAAGGCTCTGGACGTCGACCTGCCAGCCGACGACATCCAGGCCTACATCCCGGGCCCTGCGGTGGTGATCGACGCCATCGCGGTCTACTGACTGTGGTGGTCGACCTTGCGGCGGACGACGGGCAACCGCTAAGGCGGGTGTCGGCGAGCCGCGAGGCCGCCGCGCAGGCCTCAGCGGCGTTGCCGAGAGCGCGCCCTGTGCGCGGTTTCCTCCGTCATCGGCCGGGAAGAGGGCCTACGGGCCGTCTCTCGTAAGCGCGCCAGACGAGTGCGGTGATGGCGGACCTTGCAGGCCAGTTTGCAGGTTCGATCTCGGTTATTGCTTGTGCGACCTCGAGCAGGTCGTCATCGCTATCGAGAACCTCGATCGTTGCTTCTCTTGCCTGGATCGACCCGCTTGGTATGCGGAAGGTTCCGTCGGTCCCGGCTGCGGTGACGATGGTTCGTAGGTCGGCGTAGAACCGGCCCCGTGGGCTGGACTTGGGCCATGCGGCGGCAGTCTTGGGGAGGGCGTCGGCGAGCCGGACTGTGTTGCCACGGACTGGTTCGATGATCTCTGGGGCTCGTCGTGCCATGTCTCTGAGCTGTCGTGCGCGCACGAAGAGAGGGCCCGTGGCCTCGCTTTCGGCGAGATGGTCGAGGACGACGAGTGCGCTGTGGCGTTCTCCGGGATCACCATCCACTGCTCGTGCTAGAGCGTCGGTGACCTGCGTGCGCACTGCGCTCTCGTCTCCCAGCTCCACCAGGGCTTCTGCGAGTCGTCCGGCGCCGAGGCTAACGCCTTGGAGTACGTCGAGCGCGTGGGTAAGCAGGAGGCGCAGTTGCATAGGGCTTGCGTTTGCCACACCGTCGTCGAGGATGTCGATGGCGAGGTGGGGGCCCGGCTTGATCACGATCCCGATCGTGGCGCTATCGAGTTCGCGCAACAGCTGCAGGACCTGGTTGAACAGGTAGGAGCGGGTGCGGTGGATCAGGCCCACGGCAAGTTGCCAGGTGTTGCGCCAATGCGCGGAGGGCGCGATGGTACGCAGGCGTTCCAGGACGTCGTGGTCAGGCGCGTCGATAAGCGCCCGCGCAGCCATGAACTCTTGGAGGCTGCGTAGGTCGAAACCCACCCCGTCCTTGCCCTTCGCCATGAGCAGGACGAGTCGATGTTGAGCCGCCTTCATCAGTTCCTCGACGAGGTTGTCCAGGTCTGGCCCCTCGTGCCCGGCGGTCTCGAGTTGGTCGCGCACGAGTGTAGTGAACTCGCCGCGGGTGAGGATCGCTTCGGCGTCGCCGGCTGCTTCGCTCGACCGCTGAAGCGTAAGGCCCACTGCTTGGTGGATGGCGTCCACGTCTGCTCGGTAGGTGTGGAGCAGCTTCGCGAGGTGGTTTGTCTTGGCTGTCTCGCGGTCGTAGATGACGTCGTAGTACCTCTGGAAGAGTTCCGCACGATCCTGGGGCGGCTTCCTGCGGTGTTCGAGGAGGAGCGTCATGAACATGACCTGGAGAGGGGTCTGCATCAGGCGACTCGTCAGCGGGTTTTCGACCGCGTCGGCGATCCGCTGGAGTATCCCCGGCACGTCTTGGCTCTCACCCAGCCGTGCATGCACGAGCGCCGTGGCATAGGCAACGGCTTCCCCTGGAAGAAGAGGCGCCAGGCGTACCTGGCGGAACGATGAGGGGAGTTCGTCGCTGTAGCCCTGGGGACGTGTGGTGGCGAGCACGAGGAGGTCGGCGTCCTCGGTATGTGCGGTCTCGAGCAACTGGCTCACGGCCTTCGCGACGGTCTCTCTCGCGGGGCGAGCGGCTACCTCGTCGTAGCCGTCGAGAATGAGCAGCCACGGCCATGCGCTGAGCCATTTGCGAAGGTCACGCGCGTGGAGGTCGAGGTCGGTCTGTGCCGCGATTCGGCCGGCGATGTACCGCAACAGCGAAGTGTCTTCACCACCGCCGACTTTGTCGGCGTACTCGGCGAGGTCGACGCGAACCGGCCACCGGCGATTGCGAGGCCGCTGGATTCCGATTCCCTCGGCCCGGGCGAGGACGTCTGCGACGGCTCGGGCGACGGGGGCTGAGAGGCCCTCTTGGTCGGCGAGGATGTTTGCCTGGTAGAGCTGTAGAAGGAAGCGTCCGAGTGTGGTCTTTCCCTGCCCAGGGCCTCCGACGATGAGGAAGTGCTCTGGTTCGCCGTCGTAGACCTCGGGTCGGAGGACGGCATCTCCGGCGGCAACGATCTTCTTCATCGTGAGCTGCGGGCGGTGTGCGTCAGCCGCCAGGTCGGGGTAGCTCGGTAGGTCTACTGCCACGCTGGTGAGGTCGATGCGCTCGCTTGCGATCTGACCTGCCTCACTGAGGTTGACGTACGCCCTGTTCCGTAGTTCCGAGCGCATGTGCTCTTCGAGCGTTGTGCGGACCGTGTCCGGGTCAAGTTCCCCGCGCGTCATCTGTCTGAGGCTTGCCAGGACGTCCCCGACCGTGAGTAGGCCGTTGAACCGTTGTCGAACGTCCGCCGCTGTGTCGAGCAGGGTGGTGACCTTGGTGCGATCCCAGACCTGGCAGTCCTTCAACGGCCAACCGTGCTTGTCGGCGTGCATGCGGATGACGTCGGTGGCTCTGTCGAGCCCGCCGCCGATCTGTCCAGAAAGCGCAACGTTCGTCACGAAGACGATGTACTCGGGCCGAGGGCCCTTGCGTCCCTTTCTTGCGTCAGTCCACTTTGTAAGCTCGGCCTGGACCTGGTTGAGGAACCAGGCGAGATCCGGCCCGGTGCCGAGCGGTTGCTCGCGGAACTTGACCTGGAACACGTGGTACCCGTCCCATATCGTGCTCTGCTGCGGTCCCGCGTCCTGAGGAACGGCCTTCCCCTCGACGGTTCGGATCTCATCCGAGCGACCGCGCAGCGTGCCGTCCCGACCGCTGTCTGGACCGCTGCCGAACACACCAACGGTCGGACCATAGAGCTTGACCAGAAGTGCCTGGATCAGGTGCTCGAACTCGTGTGCCCCGAGATCGTCAAGTCGGTACGACATGGGCTCCATCCTGCCGTGCGAGCACGATTCCCTCACAGACTGAACCGCCCCGGGTTCAGTGGAGTCTCGGTTCTCTGGTCTCGGCCGTCGTGACGACCGGGTTCTGAGGGCGGTGGATCGTCTCGTGCTCGGCTGGCGGCATATCGCCGAGCTCGGTGCGTAGGCGACGGTTGTTGAACCAGTCGACCCATTCCAGGGTCGCGATCTCGACGCCGTCCAGGGTTCGCCAGGGCCCGTGGCGGCGGATCAGTTCGGTCTTGTAGAGCCCGATTGCGGACTCCGCAAAGGCGTGGTCATAGGCGTCGGCGACGGTCCCGATCGACGCACGCGTCCCCAAGGCCGCGAGGCGCTCGGTCAGTACCGGTCGTGGGGGCGCTGTTGCGGCGTCGCTATGACCCGCCGTGGTGGGCTCGATCACGGACGAGGTCCGCCCGGCGCGGCGGTCGGCCGCGGCGTAAGAAGTCGGTACGCTCGCATGCCCGTGAAAAATCGCCCGTATCAGACCAAAGTCATCACCCCGGCCTCGGTGTACGTCGGCATCGTCCTCCTTGCGCTAGGACTGCTCGCGGCGGCGTTCGACGGCGGCGCGGGCCCGCTGCTCATCTTGGTTGGTGCCGTCTTCACGATCATCGGGTCCGTGACCCGCGCGCGACGTCGACGCGAGGCGTTCGACTTCGAGGTCCAGTTGATGCTGCACGCCGCGGACGACCCCGACGACTGACGCATAAAATCTATACCCGCGGCTTCGACTGTGTAATGCAGTGGTTGGTGAGGGGCCCGGGCTGCCGCCTAGGCCCACTGTCGTGTTCGGGCGGCGGAGGCAGACGCACCGCCAAGCGTCGTGGATCCGTGACAATGCTGTTTGTCACGGTGCTGTGACACCCATGCGTCCTGTCTCCGGACCTCTCCAGCTTGGGGCCGCGCTGCGCGAGCGGCGAGAGCGCGCCGGGCTGACCCAGGCCGAGCTCGCCGCGCGCGCCAACGTCCCACGCGCCTTCGTTGCCGAGATCGAGCGCGGTCGACGCCCGCGGGCGGAGCGCATTCGCGTCCTGTCGGTCATCCGCGCGCTTGATGCCGACATCGTCTTCGTCGACCGCGACACGCACAGAACAGAGCAGATGCTCGAGGACCTGCTCGCAGACATGTGAGGGACGCGCGGCCTCGGGTCTGGCCCGGCGGGGTCGGAGGCCCGGATGGCGCCTCCGGCGCCGGCATGTGCCCAGGTTGAAGGCTGGTCAAGGGGGGTCGGTGCCGGTGGGGGCGCACGAGAGATGCACCGGGCGGACTTACGAGGACGGCCTCTGCGCTGCGCTTCCGCAGCTCAGAGGCATTTCTAGGGTGTTCGGAGAGGGTCTGAACCCCAGTGGTGCGGTTCCGACTCAATGGCGAATCGGAAGCGACGGGTCGAGGTGTGAGGTTAGTTGTCTCCGGCGAGGAGGGCCTCGAGTCGGTTCGCGGCTCCCTGGTGCGCATCGGGCATGAGGTGCGCGTAGGTGCCCAGGGTGATCGCGGCGTTGGAGTGTCCGAGGCGCTCCTGGATGACCTTGATGTCGACTCCTGCCGCGAGGAGCAGTGAAGCGTGGGTGTGTCGGAGGTCGTGGACGGTGAGGTTCGGTAGTGGGACGTTCGGGTGCGCACTTCGGTAGCCTGCCTGGGCGCGTTTGAATGCCGAGAGCAGGGCGGACTGGCTGGGTGAGCGGTTGTTGCCAGGCGGGAACACGAGGTTGTGGCGCCGACCGCCGATCAGGGTCGAGGTGGTGTCCCGCTGCTGCTTGAGGAGGGCAAAATGCTTCTGCGCTCTGGGCTCAAGGTAGATCGTGCGGATGCGGCCGTGCTTGGTGGGGCCGATCTCGGTGCGCTGCCCGTGGGGTAGGGACTCGTTGTACCGCAGCGCCTGCTTGACCGTGAGGCTGGCTGTTGTGAGATTGACGTCTTGCCACTCGAGGCCGAGGAGCTCGCCCGATCGCAGTCCGGTGAGCGCGAGGATCCACCAGGCGCGTGCCCACGGCTGATCGGTTCGGAACGCCCAGTCGCAGAACGACATCATCTGGTCCACGTTCCAGACGGCGAAGGGCTTGACGCGACGTGCCTGCGGGCCGCGGGGTCGCCCCGAGCGCCGGTTCGATGCCGGGTTGCGTGAGATCAGCCCGTCGTCGATTGCGGCGCCGAAGATGGTCACGAGCCAGCCGCTGTATCGGGCGACCGTGGACGGCGCGAGCTTGCCGGCCGTGTACTTGGTGGTCGCCTTGCGGCCCGTGCCGTTCTCCAGCGCGCGGTAGCACGCCGCAAGGTCGGAGGGGAGGACCTGCGCCATCTGGAGGTTGCCGATGTGTGGCTGCACGGCGTTGATGACCCGTTGGACGTAGACGCGGGTGTTGGGCGACGGGAAGTGGTAGCCCGCAAGCCACCGACGGGCGTAGGAATCGAAGGTCGTACGGCTCTGCGCGGTCGTCGTCCTGCCGTCGGAGACGAGCACCAAGTGCTTGAGGAGCGCAATGCGGGCCTCAGCCGGAGACGCGAAGCCACCCTTGCCCACGAGGCGCTTCCCGAGGTGGGGGTTCATGGGGTCCTTCGGCTCGTACCACTGACAGCGCCAGCGGAGCTGGCCGTTGGCGAGGCGGTACGAGCTGATGGAGCCGTCGCCCTTGCTTCGGCGGGTCATGCCAGACCCCCCTGGGTGATGGCGGGGGGACTCGGGAGGGATGGCCGGGATGGTGAGGGGTTCATGTCCCGTAGATGTGCGGGGTGCCGTGGGGGCGCGCCTCTCGTCGCTCTATGCGCCTCAATGCGGCTAGGGTCGGTTGTTGCACGGTTCGTTGCATGACCACTGATGGAGATCACTCTTGTCCTCTCGTACCGACGGTATTTCCGCAGGTCAGCGCGCTATTGAGTTCTCTGGCGGCTTACCGTTGCCTGAGGCAACTTTGTGGGACATGGACGGCACGCTCGTCGACACCGAGCCCTACTGGATCGCGGCGGAGCACGAGCTCGTCGAGGCGCACGGGGGCACGTGGACGCACGAGGACGCCATGTCGCTCGTGGGGAACCCGCTGCGCGAGTCCGCGCGGATCATCCGAGAGCGTGGGGGCGTGGACCTGCCGATCGACGAGATCGTCGCGTTCCTCCTGGGCCGGGTCGTCGAGCAGGTGCAGGCCGCGGTCCCGTGGCAGCCCGGCGCGCGCGAGCTCCTCACGGCGCTGCGCGAGGCCGGCGTGCCGTGCGCGCTCGTCACCATGTCCTACCGCGAGCTCGCCGCGCCCGTCGCGGAGCTCGCGCCGGACGACGCGTTCCAGGTGCTCGTGTGCGGGGACGAGGTCGAGCGCGGCAAGCCCGACCCCGAGCCCTACCTGCTCGCGGCCGAGCGCCTCGGCGTCGACGTCACGCGCTGCGTCGCCATCGAGGACTCGCCCGCCGGCATCGCCTCGGCCCGCGCGGCCGGCGCGGCCACGCTCGGCGTGGAGGCCGTGGTCCCCGTCCTCCCGGCGCCCGGCCTGAGCCGGACTCCGTCGCTGGAGCTCGTCGACCTCGACCTGCTCGCCCGGCTGGTCTCCGGCGAGGTCGTCGACCTCATGGCCGACGACGCGGCCTAGCCCCGGGGGAGGCGCGCCGCGTCGCGGCGGTACAGCGCGGCGTGGTCGTGCAGGTCCGGACGATCGGTGTCCCGGGCGTGCGCGTCCGTCCAGTCGGCGAGGTCCAGGAGACGGTCGTGCATCGCCGACAGCACGTCGTCGGGAGCCGGTGCGCGGTCGCGGCCGTAGCCGGTGAGCAGCTCGGCGAGCCGCTCGTCTGGCGCGAGCCCGGGCGGGGCCGGCATGTCCTCGCACCAGCCGCACAGCCGGTAGGCGAGGTACGCGACGTCCCAGACCCGAGGCCCGGGCGACGCCATGTCGACGTCGATGAACCCGACGAGGGTGCCGTCCGCGCGGACCATGTTGTACGGCGCGGCGTCGTTGAGGCACACGACCTCCGCCGGCTCACGCACGGGCGAGCGCCACACGGCCCCGGTGAGCGCGAAGCCGACCGTCGCGTCGTGCCACGCCCGCAGCATCGCGCCCGACTGGCGGAGCGTCGCGCGGTCCCAGAGCCAGTCCGGGAGCGGCCAGCCGCCGACCTCGCCCTCGGTCCAGGTCAGCACCTCGCGCCCGGCCGCGTCGCGGCCGAGCGGCGCGGGGGCCACGGAGACCCCCTGGGCGCGGACCCAGGCGAGGAGCGCGTGGACCGTCGGCGTCCACGGACCGGCCGTCCGCCGCACGGTGTCGCCGACGCGCACCACGGCGTTGACGTTCCCTCCGGTCAGCGGGACCTCGACCTGGTCGTCGTCGTGAGCGTGCACGGCCAGATCATCGCACCCGCCGCTCGCCCGACGTCCGGGTCGGCGCGCGGAACGCATAGGCTCTCAGGGTGGACGGACCCGAGCCCAGAGCCCCCCGCACGCCCGCACCGGCCGGCCCGCGCACGAAGGGCTGGGTCATCGGTCGCATCGTCGGCGCACCGGTCATCCTCACGCCGTCGTGGTTCCTGGCCGCCGCGATCCTCACCGTGCTGTTCGTCCCCACGGTGCGGCGGCTCGCGCCGCAGCTGGGCAACGAGGTGTACCTCGTCTCGTTCGCGTTCGTGCTCCTGCTGTTCGCCTCCGTGTTCCTGCACGAGGTCGCGCACGCGCTCGTCGCGCGGGCCCGGGGGCAGCACGTCACCGAGCTCGCCGTCACGCTGTGGGGCGGCCACACGGCGTACTCCGGGACGTCGTCGCGCCCGCTCGACGGGTTCCTCATCTCCGTGGTCGGGCCGCTGACCAACCTGGCGCTCGCGGTCGTGTTCTGGGTGACGTTCCAGGCGCAGCCGACGTTCTCCGTGCCCGCGCTCCTCCTGTACGCCGGGGCGTTCTCCAACGCGTTCGTCGGGTTCTTCAACCTCCTGCCGGGCCTGCCGCTCGACGGCGGCCAGATCCTCGAGTCGGCCGTGTGGGCCGCGACGGGATCACGCACCAGGGGCACGGTCGCGGCGGGCTGGGTCGGGCGCGCGGTCGCGGTCGGCGTCGTCGCGTGGGCCCTGGTGTGGCCGCTGACCGTCGACCGCCAGCCCGACCTGTGGACGGTCGCCTGGGCCGCGCTCATCGGCGCCTTCCTCTGGAGCGGCGCCGGGCAGGCGATCACCGCGGGCCGGACGCGCGAGGCGGTCTCCGGGCTCTCCGTGCGCGGCCTCGCGCGGCCCGCCGTCGCGGTGCCCTCCACGGCGACGGTCGGGGCCGTGGGCCGGTCGGTCGCGCTCGCGGGCGGCCCGCACGTCCTCGCCGTGCTCGTCGACGGGACCGGCCGACCCGTGGGGTACGCGGACCCTGGTGCTGCCGCTGCCGTGCCACCGGACGCCGCCGAGACCACGCCGGTGGGCGCCGTCGCCGTGCCGCTGCCCACGGGCAGGACGATCGACGCGCACCTCCAGGGTCAGGACATGCTCGCCGTGCTCTCGCGGGTCGGGCGGGACGGCGCCGTCGTCGTCGTGACCGACGGCGGCCGCGTCGTCGGGGCGCTCGAGGTCGCGCGGGTCGTGGCCGCCCTGCGGGAGGCCCAGCGCGGTCGCTGACCGCGCCCGGCCCGTAGGATGGTCGCCCGTGACCTCCGAGCCCGCCGCCACGCCCGGCCCCCAGACGACACCACCCGGACCGGAGAGCACCGCCGTGCCCGCGGCCACCGCCTCGGACCGCCCCGGCGCGACGGGCGCGGGCGAGCGCCGCGGGCCCCTGCGCGTGGGCGACAAGGTCCAGCTCACGGACCCGCGCGGACGCCTGCATACCATCACGCTCGCGCCGGGCGCGACCTTCCACACGCACAAGGGCTACCTGCGGCACGACGACCTCATCGGGCAGCCCGAGGGGAGCGTGGTCCGCAACACGGCCGAGATCGAGTACCTCGCGCTGCGCCCGCTGCTCGCCGACTACGTGCTGTCCATGCCGCGCGGCGCCGCGGTCGTCTACCCCAAGGACGCGGGGCAGATCGTCGCGATGGCGGACATCTTCCCCGGTGCGCGCGTCGTCGAGGCGGGCGTCGGCTCGGGCGCGCTGACGATGTCGCTCCTGCGCGCCGTCGGCGACGCGGGCGAGCTGCACTCGATCGAGCGCCGCGAGGACTTCGCCGCGATCGCGCGCGGCAACGTCGAGACGTTCTTCGGCGGAGAGCACCCCGCCTGGACGCTGTCCGTCGGCGACCTCGCCGACGTGCTGCCCACCGTCGCCGGGGACGGCACGGTCGACCGCGTCGTGCTCGACATGCTCGCGCCGTGGGAGAACCTCGACGTCGTCGCGCGCGCGCTCGTCCCGGGCGGCGTGCTCGTCTGCTACGTCGCCACGACGACGCAGCTCTCGCGCCTCGCGGAGGACCTGCGCGCCGACGGCCGCTACGCCGAGCCGGTCGCGTGGGAGTCCATGGTGCGGGGCTGGCACCTGGAAGGCCTCGCCGTCCGCCCGCAGCACCGCATGATCGGGCACACGGGCTTCCTGCTCACCGCGCGCCGTCTGGCCGACGGCGTCGCGCCGCCCGAGCGCAAGCGCCGCCCGGCCAAGGGTGCGTACCCGACCGACGCCGAGCAGTGGTCGCCCGAGGAGCTCGGCGAGCGCCCGGTGTCGGAGAAGAAGATCCGCCGCGTGCGGCGCGACGTCGGCCAGGGGCCGGAGCCGGTCGTCGAGCAGGGCGAGCACCCGTCCGACGTGTCGGCGCCGTGACGGTCCGGTAACGATCGGGACCCGGTCGTCTCACCCTGGGTGTCGTCCGTGTGCACGGGCGAGAATTGTGCCTAAGGTCTACACCCGACCGCCGGACGGTGGTCGGCACGGGTCCTCCCGCGGGTCCGCCGCCTGCCGTCCACGACGCGGTCGGGCGAGCCGCCGGCGAGAGGGGACACCCCATGAGCGAGACATTCGGCCGTAGCGACGAGGCCCCGCAGAGCAGCGCGAGAGAGCTCGCGCTGCTGTCCGCGAAGAACGAGAGGCTCGCCGAGGCGCTCCGTGCCGCGCGCGACCAGATCCTCGACCTCAAGCGGCAGATCGACGACCTCGCCAAGCCCCCCGGGACGTACGCGGTGTTCCTCGCGGCGCACCCGGACGGGTCGGTCGACGTGTCCGCCGCCGGGCGCAAGATGCACGTCGGAGCCAGCCCGAGCCTCGACGTGGAGCGGCTGCGTCCCGGCCAGGAGGTCAAGCTCAACGAGGCGATGACGGTCGTCGCGGCGGGCGGGTACGAGCGCACGGGCGAGATCGTCACCGCCAAGGAGATCCTCGACGCCGACCGCGTGCTCGTCGTGGGCCGCGCCGACGAGGAGCGCGTCGTGCGCCTCGCCGGCTCGGTCGCGCACACGGCGCTGCGCGTCGGGGACTCGTTGACGATCGACACGCGCAGCGGGTTCGTGTTCGAGGTGATCCCCAAGTCCGAGGTCGAGGAGCTCGTCCTCGAGGAGGTCCCGGACATCGAGTACGAGGACATCGGCGGCCTCGGCCCGCAGATCGAGCAGATCCGCGACGCCGTGGAGCTCCCGTTCACGCACCCCGACCTCTTCCGCGAGCACGGGCTGCACCCGCCCAAGGGCGTCCTCCTGTACGGCCCGCCCGGGTGCGGCAAGACGCTCATCGCCAAGGCCGTCGCGAACTCGCTCGCGCACACCGTCGCGCGGGCGCGCGGCGAGAAGGTCGAGGCCGGGTCGGGCGCGGCGCGCAGCTACTTCCTCAACGTCAAGGGGCCGGAGCTGCTCAACAAGTACGTGGGCGAGACCGAGCGGCACATCCGCCTGATCTTCGCCCGCGCGCGGGAGAAGGCGTCCCAGGGCACCCCGGTCGTCGTGTTCTTCGACGAGATGGAGTCGCTGTTCCGCACGCGCGGCACGGGCCTGTCGTCGGACGTCGAGACGACGATCGTGCCCCAGCTCCTCGCCGAGATCGACGGCGTCGAGCGCCTCGACAACGTCATCGTCATCGGCGCGTCCAACCGCGAGGACATGATCGACCCCGCGATCCTGCGGCCCGGCCGCCTCGACGTGAAGATCAAGATCGAGCGGCCCGACGCCGAGGGCGCCAAGGAGATCTTCGCCAAGTACCTCACCGAGGACCTGCCGATCCACGCCGCCGACCTCGCCGAGCACGGCGGCAACCAGCGCGAGGCCCTCGACGCGATGATCCGGTCCGTGGTCGAGCGCATGTACTCCGAGGAGGACGAGAACCAGTTCCTCGAGGTCACCTACGCGAGCGGCGACAAGGAGGTCCTGTACTTCAAGGACTTCAACTCGGGCGCGATGATCCAGAACGTCGTCGACCGGGCCAAGAAGTCCGCGATCAAGGACTTCCTCGCCACCGGTCAGCGGGGCATCCGCGTCGACCACCTGCTCTCCGCGTGCGTCGACGAGTTCAAGGAGAACGAGGACCTGCCCAACACGACCAACCCGGACGACTGGGCGCGCATCAGCGGCAAGAAGGGCGAGCGCATCGTCTTCATCCGCACGATCGTCCAGAAGAAGGGCGAGGGCGGCTCTCCGCGCACCATCGACACGGTGACGAACACGGGTCAGTACCTCTGACCGGGCGGGGCGCGGCCGCGCCGGCCCGGCGGCCGCAGGGCCGGTGGGTCCTCGCGGTGCGGCTCCTGTGGGTCGCCGGCTTCCTCGTGGGGACGACGACGCACGTGCTCGACCTGACGGCGGGCGGGACCGGCGTGTACGCCGGCTTCCCGCCCGCCGTCCGCGCCTTCTGGGTCTCGCTCACGCTCCTCGACCAGCTCGTCGTGCTCCTGCTCGTGCTGCGTCGTCGGGCCGCCGTTCCGCTCGGGGTGGCGGTCATGGTCGCGGACGTCGCCGTCAACGCGACCGTGGCGGCCCGCGTCGGCGGGCTGGCTCCGTGGGGCCTCGTCAACCAGTCGCTGTTCTGCGTCCTCGTCCTGGCGACCGCCCGTGTCCTGTGGCGCGCCGACGAACCGGGCGCTCGTGGACAGGACCGACGCGCCGTCGGCGGACCGGCATAGGGTGAGCGCGTGAGCGTCCGACGGGTCATGGGGATCGAGACCGAGTACGGCGTCCTGCAGCCGGGGAAGCCGATGGCGAACCCGATGCTCATGTCGAGCCAGGTCGTCACCACCTACCGGGCGCTCGCCGCGCGCAGCGACGGCGCGCGGGGCCGGGCGCGCTGGGACTACGACGACGAGGACCCGCTCCAGGACGCGCGGGGGTTCCACGTGCCGCGCGCGTCGGCGCACCCGTCCTTGCTCACCGACGACCCGACCCGGCCCGCGCCGTCAGGCCCCGCGGCGGAGCCCACCGGGGACGGGGCGCCCGAGAGCTCGCTCCAGGAGGTCGCGCGGCCCACCACGGACGAGTACGACGACCCGAGCGCGGCGAACGTCATCCTCACGAACGGTGCCCGGCTCTACGTCGACCACGCGCACCCGGAGTACTCCTCGCCCGAGGTCACGGTGCCGCACGACGTCGTGTGCTGGGACGTGGCGGGGGAGCGCGTGATGCTCGCGGCGTCGCGGGAGCTCGCCCAGGTACCGGGCGGGTCCGTGGTGCTGTACAAGAACAACGTCGACGGCAAGGGCGCGAGCTACGGCACGCACGAGAACTTCCTCGTGGACCGCGACGTCCCCTTCGGGGTGCTCGTGGAGATGCTCACGCCGTTCCTCGTGACCCGGCAGGTGTTCGCCGGCTCGGGGCGCGTCGGCCTCGGCCCGACGGGCGAGGAGCGCGGGTTCCAGGTCTCCCAGCGCGCGGACTACGTCGAGGCGGAGGTCGGGCTGGAGACGACGCTGCGCCGCCCCATCGTCAACACGCGCGACGAGCCGCACGCCGACCGGCAGCGCTGGCGGCGGCTGCACCTCATCATCGGCGACGCGAACATGCTCGAGACCGCGACCTACCTCAAGACGGGCACGACGTCGCTCGTGCTGTTCGTCGTCGAGCACCTCGAGGAGCTGGGGCCGCAGGTGCGGGCGCGGCTCGCGGGCCTGCGGCTGGCGGACCCGGTCGCGGACGTGCAGCGGGTCAGCCGCGACCTGGACCTCACGCGTCGGCTCACCCTCGCCGACGGCAGGGAGCTGACCGCGCTGGAGGTGCAGAGCGAGTACCTCGCGGTGGCCGCGGAGGCGTCGGAGCGGCTCGCCGGCGCGGACGGCGTCGACGCGCCCACGCGCGACGTGCTCGCGCGATGGGCCTCGGTGCTGGAGCGCCTGGGGACGGACCGCGCCGCGTGCGCGCGCGACGTCGAGTGGGTCGCGAAGCTGCGGCTCCTCGACCGCCTGCGCGAGCGCGACGGCCTCGACTGGGGCCACCCGCGGCTCGCGGCCATGGACCTGCAGTGGTCTGACGTACGGCCGGAGCGGGGGATCTACCACCGGCTCCTCACGGCCGGTGCGGTGGACCGGGTCGTCACGGAGCGCGAGGTCGGGGCCGCGGTGCACCACGCCCCGGACGACACCCGGGCGTTCTTCCGTGGCGAGGTGATGGCCCGCTACGGCGACCAGGTCTCGGCCGCGAGCTGGGACTCCGTGATCTTCGACGTGCCGGGCGCGCCCTCGCTCCAGCGGGTCCCCATGATGGACCCCTTGCGGGGCACGCGGGCCCACATCGGCGCGCTGCTCGACGCGAGCCCGGACGCGGCGACGCTCCTGGCGGGTCTGGCGGGCCCGTCGTGATCCGCGGCGACTAGGCTGGACGCACGACGGCGCCCCGCTCCTCGCGGAACGGGCGCCGCGTGCGAGCAGGGCCGGGAAGGGTGCGAGCCCCGACCGGGTTGGAACGGACAGAGCGTCGGCGCGGCACCGGGCCGACGGACGAGGAGGCAGCCATGGCGGGTACCGAACGCACCCACGCGTCGCACGAGGACCGGCGTCCCGACGACGAGCCCGAGGGCCCCGAGGTCCCGGTCGCGCCGCAGGCGCAGTCGCGCGACGCGGAGGTCGACGCGCTCCTCGAGGAGATCGACGAGGTGCTGGAGACGAACGCGGAGTCCTTCGTCCGGGGCTTCGTCCAGAAGGGCGGCGAGTAGGAAGGGTGACGGCAACCCGATGAGCACAGACCAGCCAGGGCGCCTGCCCGACGCGTTCACGACCCCCGGGTCGTCGTCCTTCCTGGACTTCCTGTCCGGGCACGCCCCCGACCTGCTGCCGTCGCACCGCGCCGCGGGGCACGCGTCGGCGGGCGTCGTGCCCGACGCGCCGCACGCGACGACGATCGTGGCGCTCACGTTCGGCGCCGAGGGCGTCGCGGGCGGCGTCGTGATGGCGGGGGACCGCCGCGCGACGATGGGCTCGATGATCGCGAACCGTGAGATCGAGAAGGTCTTCCCGGCGGACGAGTTCTCGGCGGTCGGGATCGCGGGGACCGCGGGCATCGCGGTCGAGCTCGTGCGCCTCTTCCAGCTCGAGCTCGAGCACTACGAGAAGATCGAGGGCGCCCTGCTCTCGCTGGACGGCAAGGCGAACCGCCTGTCCACGATGATCCGGCAGAACCTCGGCCTCGCCATGCAGGGCCTCGCCGTGGTCCCGCTGTTCGCCGGGTTCGACCTCGACCGGGCCACGGGCCGCATCTTCTCCTACGACGTGACCGGCGGCCGGTACGAGGAGCGCGCCTACCACTCGGTGGGTTCCGGGTCGGTGTTCGCGCGCAGCTCGCTGAAGAAGCTCTGGCGTACGGAGCTCGACCGGGACGCGTCCGTGCGCGTCGCGGTCGAGGCCCTGTACGACGCGGCGGACGACGACTCCGCCACCGGCGGCCCCGACCCGGTGCGCCGGATCTGGCCCGTCGTCGCGGTCGTGACCCGGGACGGCTACGAGCGTGTCGCGGACGACGAGCTCGCGGCCGTCGTCGAGCAGATCGTGGCCGAGCGGTCCGGCACGGGCGTGCCGCGCCGCAGCCCCGCGGTGACGAACGCCGAGGCGGTCCCGCACGACCAGCCGCACGACCTGTCGCAGGGCCCCGCGTCGGGAGGTGACGCCGAGTGAGCATGCCCTTCTACGTCTCGCCCGAGCAGCTCATGAAGGACCGGGCGGACTTCGCGCGCAAGGGCATCGCGCGCGGCCGCTCCGTCGTGGTCCTCGCGTACGAGGACGGGATCGCGTTCGCCACGGAGAACCCGTCGCGCGCGCTGCACAAGATCTCGGAGATCTACGACCGCATCGCGTTCGCCGCGGTGGGCAAGTACAACGAGTTCGAGAACCTGCGGGTCGCGGGGGTGCGCTACGCGGACCTGCGCGGGTACTCCTACGACCGTACGGACGTCAACGCGCGCGGTCTGGCGAACGCCTACGCCCAGACCCTGGGCACGGTGTTCACCACCGAGTCCAAGCCGCTCGAGGTCGAGCTCGTCGTCGCGGAGGTCGGCCGGACCGCGGCGCACGACCAGCTCTACCGGATCTCCTACGACGGGTCGGTCGCCGACGAGCAGGGTGTGGTCGTCATGGGCGGGCAGGCGGACCAGCTCGGCCGCGTGATCGAGGACGCGTGGCAGCCCGGTCTCGGCCTGGCGGAGGTGCTGCGTCTCGCCGTGCGCGCGCTCGGGTCGGGCGGCGACGGCGAGGAGGTGCGGACCATCCCGGCCGCGCAGCTCGAGGTCGCCGTCCTGGACCGCACGCGCCCACGGCGCGCGTTCCGCCGCATCTCGGGGAGCGCGCTCGAGGACCTCCTCGCGGGCGGCGACGGCCCGACGTCGGCCGCCGACGCCGCGACCGACGACGCGGGCGACGCGACGGGCACCGGCCCCGCGACGGACGAGGGGTAGGACCGCATGGACCGCAGGATCTTCGGGCTGGAGACCGAGTACGGCGTCACGTGCGCGTCCGACGACGGCCGGGGGCTGTCGGCGGACGAGGTGGCGCGCTACCTGTTCCGCAAGGTGGTCGCGTGGGGCCGGTCGTCCAACGTCTTCCTGCGCAACGGCTCGCGGCTGTACCTCGACGTCGGCTCGCACCCCGAGTACGCGACGGCGGAGTGCGACGACGTGCACCAGCTCGTCGCGTACGACCGTGGTGGGGAGCGGATCCTGGAGGGTCTCGTCGCGGACGCGCAGCAGCGTCTCGAGCACGAGGGGCTGCCCGGCCGCATCCACCTGTTCAAGAACAACACGGACTCGGCGGGCAACTCCTACGGGTGCCACGAGAACTACCTCGTGCGGCGCCAGGGCGACTTCGCGCGGCTGTCGGACGTGCTCGTGCCGTTCCTCATCACGCGGCAGGTGCTCACGGGCGCGGGCAAGGTCCTCGCGACGCCGCGCGGGGCCGTGTACTGCTTGTCGCAGCGCGCCGACCACATCTGGGAGGCGGTCTCCAGCGCGACGACGCGTTCCCGCCCGATCATCAACACGCGAGACGAGCCGCACGCGGACGCGGAGAGCTATCGGCGCCTGCACGTCATCGTCGGCGACTCGTCCATGGCGGAGACGACGACGATGCTCAAGGTCGGCTCGACCGACCTCATCCTGCGCATGATCGAGGCGGGCGTGCCCATGCGGGACCTCGCGCTGGAGAACCCGATCCGGTCGATCCGCGAGATCAGCCACGACATGACGGGCAAGCAGCCGGTCCAGCTCGCGAGCGGACGGACCGTCACCGCGATCGACCTGCAGGGCGAGTACCTCCAGCGCGTGAAGGAGTTCGTCGAGCAGGACGTCTCGCTGACGCCCGTCGTGAAGCAGGTCCTCGACCTGTGGGAGCGGGGGCTGCGCGCGCTCGAGACGGGTGACCTCTCGCTGGTCGACCGCGAGCTCGACTGGGTCATCAAGTACCGGCTGATCCAGCGGTACCAGGCCAAGCACGGGCTCGAGCTGGACGACCCGCGGATCGCGCGCCTGGACCTCGCGTACCACGACATCTCGCGCACCGAGGGGCTGTACAACCTTCTCGCAGCGCGCGGGATGGTCGAGCGCGTCACGACGGACCTCGAGGTGTTCGAGTCGACGGCGGTCCCGCCGCAGACGACGCGCGCCAAGCTGCGCGGCGACTTCGTGCGCGCCGCGCAGGAGGCGCGCCGGGACTACACGGTCGACTGGGTGCACCTCAAGCTCAACGACCAGGCGCAGCGCACCGTCCTGTGCAAGGACCCGTTCCGGAACGTCGACGAGCGCGTGGAGCGCCTCATCGAGTCGATGTGATGCGGGACGTGATGTGACGAACCTGGTACCTCCGACCGGGAGCCCCGTGCAGGGTTCCCGGTCCGCTCGTCGTCGTGCGCCGCGCGCCCGAGGGGTGCTCGCGCTGCTCGTGGCGTTCGTCGTCGCCGTCGTCCTCGCCGCCTGCACGGAGCCCGAGGACGCGACGCCGACGCCCCTGAACACCGACCTCACGGTCGGCGGGTCGTCGGGCGCGCCCCCGGAGCTGCAGTACCGCGCCCCGCTCGACGTGCCGGAGGCGACGTCGGAGGTCGTGTGGCCGGGCGCCGGGGCCGAGCTCGTCGACGGCGGTCCGCTCCTGCTCAACCTCTACGCCCAGGACGTGAGCGACGGGACCGTCCTGCAGAACACCTACACCGACGCGCCACGCTGGCGCGCGCTGACGGACGAGTCGATCGGACGGGACCTGCGCGACCTCCTGCGCGGCCAGCGGGTGGGTGCGCGACTCCTGCGGCTCGAGGAGGACGACGGCGTCCCCGTGGCGCTGGTCGTCGACGTGCTCCCGACCCGGGCGTCGGGCGAGGCGGTCGCGCCCGTCGAGGGTCTGCCGACCGTGACGCTCGCCGAGGACGGCGCGCCGAGCGTCACGATCCCGCCCGAGACGACCCCGCCCGCGGGGCTCGTCGTGCAGCCGCTGGTCCGCGGCGACGGCAACCAGGTCGAGGTGGGCCAGGTCGTCACGGTCCGGTACACGGGCGTGCGGTGGTCCGACGGCGACGTCTTCGACACGACCTGGGCCGACGACACGGCGCCCCTGTCGATCATGATCGGGATCGGCGAGGTCATCGAGGGGTGGGAGCAAGGGCTCCTGGAGCAGTCCGTGGGGAGCCAGGTGCTGCTCGTCGTGCCGCCGGACCTCGCCTACGGCGAGACGGCCAACCCGCTCGCGGGCGAGACCCTCGTCTACGTCGTGGACATCCTCGACGCCCAGTTCCCGGTGACCGCCGAGGAGGCCGCCGAGGGCGGCGCCGATGGCACCGGTCCCGACACGACCGGCGACGCGCCGGCCGACCAAGGAGAGTCCTCATGACCGTCGCGATCCGCGTGATCCCGTGCCTCGACGTCGACGCGGGGCGCGTCGTCAAGGGCGTGAACTTCGAGAACCTGCGCGACGCGGGCGACCCCGTGGAGCTCGCCTCCCGGTACGACGCCGAGGGCGCGGACGAGCTGACGTTCCTCGACGTCTCGGCGTCGTCGGGGAACCGGGAGACGACGTACGACGTCGTGCGGCGCACCGCGGAGCAGGTCTTCGTGCCGCTCACGGTCGGCGGCGGCGTGCGCTCGGTGGAGGACGTGGACCGGCTCCTGCGCGCCGGTGCGGACAAGGTCGGGGTGAACACGGCGGCCATCGCCCGGCCGGAGCTCATCGCCGAGATCGCTGACCGCTTCGGCAGCCAGGTGCTGGTCCTGTCCGTCGACGCGCGCCGCACGACGGGGGACGTGCGCACGGAGTCCGGGTACGAGGTGACGACCCACGGCGGGCGCCGGGGGACCGGCATCGACGCCGTGGAGTGGGCGGCGCGCGCCGCGCGGCTCGGGGCGGGCGAGATCCTCCTCAACTCCATGGACGCCGACGGCACGACCGCAGGCTTCGACCTCGAGATGCTCGCGGCGGTGCGTTCCGAGGTCCGCGTCCCGCTCGTCGCGAGCGGCGGGGCGGGGACGCCCGAGCACTTCGTGGCCGCGGCGCGCGCCGGGGCCGACGCGGTGCTCGCGGCGAGCGTCTTCCACTTCGGCGCCCTGACGGTCGCCCAGGTCAAGGACGCGATGCGCGCGCAGGGCGTCGAGGTGCGCTGAGGCACGGTCCCGCGGGCCGAGGGCCGGGCGGCGCAATTTCGTCGAGCGTGTCAGGGGCGCATGAGAGGATCGTGCAACCCCCTGAACGAAAGACGAGGACCGTCCCGTGCCCGGCAGCAGGACGCGCCCCACCGGCGCCGACGCCCCGCCCGCCCCGACCGACCAGCCGGCCCTGACGGACCGGCCCGACCCGCCCCGGGACCTGCTCCCCGACGAGCCGACGGTCCGGCGGCCGCACGCCCTGACCGGGTCGCGCGTGCGCCGGTCGCTGGCCCTCATGGGTCGCGGCATCCGCGACGAGCCGCGCACCTACGCGCTGGCGATCGGGTCCTCGGCCCTCTTCGGGGCGCTCACGGTCGCCGTGAGCAGCGCGATCGGCACCGCGACCGACGAGGTCGTCGTCCCCGCGATCGCCGGTGACGAGACCGCACGCGGCCGCATCTGGGTCGCGGGCCTCGTCCTCGCCGGCATCGCGGTCTCCCTCGCGGCGAGCGTGGCCGCGCGCCGCATCTTCGCGGGCAACGGGTACGCCGCGCTCCAGGCCCGGCACCGCACCGCGGTGACGCGCCAGTACCTCCGCCTGCCCATGTCGTGGCACCGCTCGCACCCTGCCGGCCAGCTCCTGTCGAACGCGAACTCCGACGTCGAGGCCGCCACGGGGGTGTTCAACCCGCTCCCGTTCGCGCTCGGGGTCGTCGTCATGATCGGCGTCGCCGCGGTGATGCTGTTCCGGGTGGACGTCTGGCTCGCGTGCGCCGCGCTCGTCGTGATCCCGGTCGCGATCGCGGTGAACATCGTCTTCCAGCGCTACATGTCGCCCGCGATCACGCGTGCGCAGCAGCTCCGTGCCGAGGTCTCGGACGTCGCGCACGAGAGCTTCGAGGCCGCCCTGCTCGTCACCTCGCTCGGGACCGCGGACCGCGAGGAGCGCCGCTTCGCCGAGCGCACCGACGAGCTGCGCGCCGCGAACGTGCGCGTCGGCGTCGTCCGGGCGTTCTTCGACCCGGTCATCGAGCTGCTGCCGTCGCTCGGCACGCTCCTCGTGCTGGCCGTCGGGACCGTCCGGCTCACCTCCGGCGGTGTCGCGGCGGGCGACATCGTCACGGCCGCCTACCTCCTCACGGTCATGGCCGTCCCCGTCCGGGCGTTCGGCTGGGTGCTCGGCGAGCTCCCGCGCGCCCTCGTCGGGTACGAGCGCATCAGCCGCGTCGTCGACGCCGGCGGGGTGCTGCGCCCCGGGACCGGTGGCCTCCCCGGCAGGGGCACCGGTCTGGGCGTGCGCCTCGAGGGCGTCGGCGTGGACGTCCGCGCGGGCGGCCGGGTGATCACCCTGCTCGACGGGATCGACCTCCGGGTCGATCCCGGGACCACGGTCGCGGTCGTCGGCCCCACGGGCGCGGGCAAGACGACGCTCGTGTCGCTGCTCGCCCGGCTCTCGGACCCCACCCGCGGACGTGTCCTGCTCGACGGCACCGACGTGCGCGACGTGCGCGAGGCCGACCTGACGTCCCAGGTCGCGCTCGTGGCCCAGCAGGCGTTCGTCTTCGAGGACTCCGTGCGGGCGAACGTCACGCTCGTCGACGACGGCGACCCGGGCCCGGACGACGACCAGGTCTGGGAGGCGCTGCGCCTGGCGCGCGTGGACGACGTCGTCGCGCGCCTGCCGGAGGGCCTGGACGCGCCGCTGGGGGAGCGCGGGGCGAACCTGTCCGGCGGCCAGCGTCAGCGGCTCGCCATCGCGCGCGCCCTCGTGCGCCGCCCGCGCCTGCTCGTCCTCGACGACGCGACGTCGGCGGTCGACCCGCGTGTCGAGCAGCAGATCCTCGCGGGCCTCGCGCGCGAGGGGGCCGACCGCCCGACCGTCGTCATGGTGGCCTACCGCATGTCGAGCGTCGCGCTCGCGGACGTCGTCGTGCACGTCGAGTCCGGCCGGGTGGTCGACGTCGGGACGCACGACGAGCTCCTCGCGCGCGACCGTGGCTACCGTGAGCTCGCGACGGCCTACGCCCGCGAGGCGGAGCGGCGCGAGCAGGAGCGCGCGGACGCCACCGACGACACCGCGCTGGAGACGGCAGAGGACGCCGACGCCGACGAGAGCCGGGGCGACGACCTCGCGCGTCGGGAGGAGATCGAGGAGGACGACGTCGTGCGGCACGTCGAGACGGGGGCGCTGGAGGAATGAGCCGGACCACCACCACGGAGCGCTCGGCGACCGGGAGCGCGACCCCTGCGCCCGGCGGCACGCCGGGCCGCGCCGCCGAGGCGCGCATCGCCGCGGCGAGCTCGCTCGGCGTCCTCGCCACCCTGCGTCGCGGCGTCCAGGTCTCGCCGCAGATCCTCGACGGCATCTGGATCACGCTCGGCCTCGCGGTCGCCGCCGCCCTGGGGCGCGTCGTCGTGCCCGTGACCGTCCAGCAGACCGTGGACACGGGCGTGCTCGCCGACGGCGGTCCGGACACGGCCCGCGTGGCCGTGCTCGTCGGCGTCGCGGCGGTCGTCATCGTCCTCGCAGGCCTCTGCTCGGCCTTCGTCAACGTCCGGCTGTTCCGGTCGACGGAGGCGGGGCTCGCCGGCCTGCGGGTCGGGGCGTTCCGGCACGTGCACGACCTCTCGGTTCTCACGCAGAACACCGAGCGGCGCGGGTCGCTCGTCTCGCGCGTCACGAGCGACGTCGACACCATCTCGCTCTTCGTCCAGTGGGGCGGCATCATGCTGCTCGTCTCGGTGCTCCAGATCGGCGTCGCGACGGTCCTCATGGCCGTCTACTCGTGGCAGCTCACGCTCGTGGTCTGGGCGTGCTTCGTCCCGCTGTTCCTCGTCCTGCGGCCCGCGCAGGCGCGCGTCAACGACGCGTACACGCAGGTCCGGGCGCGCGTCGGGGGGATGCTCGGCGCGATCTCCGAGTCGATCGTCGGTGCCGAGACCATCCGCGCGTACGGTGCGGGCGCGCGCACCGCGCGTCGCATCGACGCCGCCGTCGACGCGACGCGGCGGGCGATGGTCCGGGCGCAGAAGCTCGTCGCCGTCGTCTTCTCGAGCGGGGTGCTCGTCGCGAACCTCGTGCTCGCGGTCGTCGTGGTGGTCGGCTCGTACCTCGGGGTGGCCGGCGACATCTCGGTCGGCCAGCTCCTCGCCTTCCTCTTCCTCGTCCAGCTCTTCACGGGCCCCGTGCAGATGGCGACCGAGATCCTCAACGAGCTCCAGAACGCCGTCGCCGGCTGGCGTCGCGTGCTCGCGGTGCTGGAGACGCCCGTCGAGGTCGTCGACAAGGGCGCCGACGGCGAGCGCAGCCCCCGCGGGCCGGCCCACGTACGGCTCGAGGGCGTCCGGTTCGCCTACCCCGACGGCCCGGAGGTGCTGCACGGCGTCGACCTCGACCTCCCGGCCCGGGCCTCGGTCGCCGTCGTCGGAGCGACGGGGTCCGGCAAGACGACCATCGCCAAGCTCGTCACGCGCCTCATGGACCCGACCGCGGGGCGCGTGCTGCTCGACGGCACCGACCTGCGCGACCTCGCCGTCGAGTCCTTGCGCGAGCGCGTCGTGCTCGTGCCGCAGGAGGGCTTCCTCTTCGACGGCACGCTCGCGGACAACGTCGCCTACGGGCTGCGGGGCGACGCGGAACGGGAGCCGGAGGCCGCGCGTCGCGCCCGGATCGAGGCCGCCGTCGGACGGCTCGGGCTCACGGACTGGGTCGCGGACCTCCCCGACGGGCTCGACTCCGCGGTCGGCCAGCGTGGCGAGTCGCTCTCGGCGGGGGAGCGGCAGCTCGTCGCGCTCGTGCGTGCGTACCTCGCGGAGGCCGACCTGCTCGTCCTCGACGAGGCGACGTCCGCCGTCGACCCCGCGACCGAGGTCCGCATCGCCCGCGCCCTCGCGTCGCTCACCGCGGGCCGCTCCACCCTCACCATCGCGCACCGGCTCTCCACCGCGGAGGCGGCCGACCTCGTCGTCGTGGTGGACGCGGGCCACGTCGTCGAGATCGGTCACCACGACGACCTCGCCCGCGCGGACGGTGTCTACGCCCGCATGCACGACGCCTGGGTCTCGCAGACCCGCTGAGCCGCCCGTCGCCGGGTCGGGGCGTCGTGGGCGCGTGGCGGCTCGGGACGCGACCCCGGCCCGACCGGGGTGAGGCGAGACGGCGGACCGGGGAGGGCACGGCGTCTGGCAGGATTCTCAGGTGCCCGACTCCACGACCGGCCCGCAGCCCACGACCGACCTCTCGCTCGACCCCGAGATCGCCGCGCGGCTCAAGCGCGACGACGCCGGGCTGGTCGCCGCGATCGTCCAGCAGCACGACACGGGCGACGTGCTCATGCTCGGCTGGATGGACGACGAGGCGCTCCACCGGACGTTGACGACCGGGCGCGTGACGTTCTGGAGCCGGTCCCGCCAGGAGTACTGGCGCAAGGGCGACACGTCCGGCCACGTGCAGGTCGTGCGCTCGGTCGCCCTCGACTGCGACGGGGACGCGCTGCTCGTGCGCGTCCACCAGGTCGGGGCCGCGTGCCACACCGGCACGCGCACGTGCTTCGAGGCCGGGGGAGACCTGGGCGCCGTCGTCGGCGACCTGCCGCCCGGCGCTGTCGACCCCTCGACCACGCCCGACCCCGATCCTGAGGAGGAGAACCAGTGAGCGCGACCGTCGACCCGGCCGAGACCACCACCGTCCCCGCGGGCGGTCCCGCGTGGGGCGGGACGTGGCCCGTGCTCGACGGCTTCCGCGCGCTGGCCACGTCCCGACGGGTGGTCCCCGTCGTCCGGCGCCTGCTCGCCGACGACGTCACGCCCGTGGGCCTGTACCGCACGCTCGCGCAGGGCCGGCCCGGCACGTTCGTCCTGGAGTCCGCCGAGTCGGACGGCCGCTGGGCGCGGTACTCGTTCGTCGGCGTCGCGTCGCGCGCGACGCTCACGGCGCGCGGCGGCCGCGCGGTCTGGTCCGGTGACGTGCCCGCCGGCGTCCCGCTCGAGGGTGACGTCGTGGACGTGCTGGAGGCGACGCTCGACGTGCTGCGCACGCCGGCCGTCGAGGGCCTGCCGCCGCTCACGGGCGGCCTCGCGGGCGCGATCGGCTGGGACGTGATCCGGCACTGGGAGCCGACCCTGCCCTCGGACGCGCCGGACGAGCTCGGCGTGCCCGAGCTGACGCTGTGCCTCGCGACGGACCTCGCGGTCGTCGACCACGCGGAGGGCAGCGTGTGGCTCGTCGCCAACGCGATCAACTTCGACGACACGGACGAGCGCGTCGACGAGGCGTACGCGGACGCCGTCGCACGGCTGGACGCGATGCAGGACCGGCTCGTGGCACGCGGCGCGCACGTCGCGTCGGTCCTCGCTCCGGACGTCGCCGAGCCGGAGCTCGAGTTCCGCTCCACGCGCGAGGAGTTCGAGGCGTCCGTCGTCGCGGGCAAGGACGCGATCCGCGAGGGGGAGGTGTTCCAGGTGGTGCTGTCCCAGCGCCTGGACCTCGACTGCCCGGCGGACCCCCTCGACGTGTACCGCGCGCTGCGGACGATCAACCCGAGCCCGTACATGTACTACTTCCAGCTCACGGACGCGGACGGGCGGGACTTCGCGGTCGTCGGGTCCAGCCCCGAGACGCTGGTGAAGGTCGAGGACGGCCGCGTCACGACGTTCCCGATCGCCGGCTCGCGTCCGCGCGGCGCGACGCCGGAGGAGGACGTCGCGCTGGGCGAGGAGCTCCTGCAGGACCCGAAGGAGCTCGCCGAGCACATCATGCTCGTGGACCTGTCGCGCAACGACCTCGTGAAGGTGTGCGAGCCGACGTCCGTCGAGGTCGTGGAGTTCATGGCGACCAAGCGGTTCAGCCACATCATGCACCTGTGCTCGACGGTCGTCGGGACGCTGCGCGACGGCGCGACCGCGCTGGACGCCTTCCGGGCGACGTTCCCGGCCGGGACGCTCTCGGGCGCGCCCAAGCCGCGGGCGATCGCCCTCATCGACGAGCTCGAGCCGGCGTCGCGGGGGATCTACGGTGGGACCGCGGGGTACTTCGACTTCGACGGGAACATGGACATGGCCATCGCGATCCGGACCGCGCTCATCCGCGACGGCCGGGCGAGCGTCCAGGCCGGCGGCGGCATCGTCGCGGACTCGGTGCCGGCGCTGGAGTACGCGGAGTCGCGCAACAAGGCGGCGGCCGCGGTCCGGGCCGTCCAGGTCGCCGCGCGGCTGCGGGGGCTGGCATGAGCCGGCCGGCCGGGCCGAGCCGGCGCACCGCGATCTGGGTCCTGCTCCTGCTCGGCGGCGCGACCCTCGCGGCGGCCGTGCCGACGTGGCTGAGCACGACCGGCGCGACGGCGCTCGACCCGGAGGTCGAGGTGGCCGTCGCCGGGACGTCGGCGGCGCCGGGGGTGAGCGCGTCGGCGCTCGTGCTCGTCGCCGCCGCGCTCGCGCTCGGGCTCGTCGGCCGCGTCGGCCGGTGGGTCGTGCTCGCGGTCGCCGCGGCGAGCGGTGTCGTCGCGACCGTCTCCGCGCTCGGCGTCGCGCTCGACCCGGAGCCGAGCGCCCGGTCGGCCGTCGCGGACGCGACGGGCGTCACGGAGCTCACCGCGCCCGTCGAGCTGACCGTCGCGCCCTGGCTCGCCGCGGCGCTCGGTGTCCTCACGGTGCTCGCGGTGGTCTGGGTCGCCGTCGGCTCGCGGTCGTGGGCGGGCGCCTCGACCCGGCACGAGCGCGCGTCCGGCGCGACGGCGCCCGCCGCACCGGCGGCGGGAACGGCGGTGCCCGAGGAGCGGCCGGACCGGTCCCGGGCCACGGAGACCACCGCCCCCGACGACCTCACCGACCACGACGCGTGGGACGCGCTGTCCCGCGGCGAGGACCCCACGGACCGCTGAGCAGCGCGGACGCCCGCTCGCGTCGACGTCAGCCGCGGCCGTGCGGGGGACGGGCACCTGCCCGGTCCGATAGGCTCTGACCACATCTTGACGAAAGGCACGACCCTCATGGCCGAGAACCAGCAGACCACCGAGATCGCCTACCTGCCGCCCGCGGCACCGCCCACGAACCACGGCCACACCGTCGCCGCGTGGTTCACCATGATCGGCATCATGGTCGGGTCCCTCGTGGCCGCGATCGGGGTGGTCGTCGCCGCCGTCTGGCTGTTCTGGGTGGGCATGGGCGTCGTGGCCGTCGCGCTGATCGGCGGGCTCGTGCTGCGGAACGCGGGCTACGGCCAGAAGCAGGCCGCGCGGTGACGCAGCCGCCGGGACCCGGCCCGTACGACCCCGCAGGCCCCCAGGACGGGTCGCAGGCGCCGTACGGCTCGTCGGCGCCCGGCGGCTCCCCGCAGCATCCCGGGGGTGACCCGGCGGGCGCCTCGTACGCGGCGCAGTACCCCGGCGAGCAGTACCCCGGCGAGCAGTACCCCGGTCAGCAGTACCCCGGCCAGCAGTACCCCGGCCAGCAGTACCCCGGCCAGCAGTACCCGGCCGGCGCCTACGGGGCGCCGCCGTACTACCCCAAGAACAGCCTGGCCATCTGGTCGCTGGTGCTGGGGATCGCGTCGTTCGTGCTGAGCTGCGGGTTCTTCACGGGCATCCCCGCCGTGATCGTCGGCAACGCCGCGAAGCGCGCGGTCGCGGAGGGCCAGGCGGACAACGACGGCATGGCGACGGCGGGGATCATCCTCGGTTGGGTCGCGATCGGGCTGTCGGTCGTCGGTGTCCTCTTCCTCCTCCTCTTCTTCCCTGCCTTCTTGGCCTGGGTCGGCACGATCCCGGACCAGTACTGACGGGTGCGCACGTGACGTCCGAGGCCGTCCGACGTCGACGGCTCCCGCGCGCGGCGCAGGCACCGCTCGTCGTCGGCGCGCTCGTCGCGGCGGCGACGGCCTACGTCGGTGCCGTCGACCCGAACCGTCCGGGGCACTACGTCACCTGCCCCCTGCTCGCGCTGACCGGTCTCGCGTGCCCGGGGTGCGGCGGTCTGCGCGCCACGCACGACCTCGTGCACCTCGACCTCGCCGCCGCCTGGTCCATGAACCCCCTGTGGGTCCTCGTCGCGCCGCTGCTCGTCGTGCTGTGGGCCACGTGGCTCGTCCGGGCCTGGCGCGGGCGCCCGGCCCCCCGCCTCCCGGCCTGGCTCGCGTGGGTCTCGCTCGGCGTCCTCGTGCTCTTCGGCGTCCTGCGGAACGTGCCCGCCCTCGTCCCGTGGCTCGGCCCGGTGGCGGTCTGAGACGGTCGGGCGGCCCCGCGACGGTCGTCTCGGGGGCTGGGCCGTGGTCATCGTCACTCGGGGGCGGCTCTACGATGGCAGGTACCTCCCTGTCAACGGGTCGGCCCGAACCTGTGGGTGCACGATGGCCGACCGGCCCGGCCGGGGGGCGGGACGACACGGGGAGTGGTGGGACGATGACGGTTCTGGACGACATCGTCGCGGGCGTGCGCGAGGATCTCGCGGTACGTCAGGCGGCGACCTCGCTCGACGAGCTGAAGGAACGTGCGTCCCGCGTCCCCGGCGCGCTGGAGTGCGTGAGCCGCCTCAAGGCGGACGACGCCGTCGCGGTCATCGCCGAGGTGAAGCGCTCGAGCCCCAGCAAGGGCGCGCTCGCGGCGATCTCCGACCCGGCCGAGCTCGCGGGGGAGTACGAGAAGGGCGGCGCGGCCGCGATCTCGGTGCTCACGGAGCAGCGGCGGTTCAACGGGAGCCTCGCCGACCTGGACGCCGTGCGCGCCCGGGTCGACGTCCCCGTGCTCCGCAAGGACTTCGTGGTGACGCCGTACCAGGTGTGGGAGGCGCGGGCGCACGGCGCCGACATCGTCCTCCTCATCGTCGCCGCGCTCGAGCAGACGGTCCTCACGTCGCTCGTCGAGCGCGTCCACTCGCTCGGCATGACCGCGCTCGTCGAGGTGCACACGCTGGACGAGGTCTCGCGCGCGCTCGACGCCGGCGCGCGCGTCGTCGGCGTGAACTCGCGCGACCTGAAGACTCTCGACGTGGACCGCACGACGTTCGCGCGCCTCGCGCCCGCCATCCCGGACGAGGTCGTCCGCGTCGCCGAGTCCGGCGTGCGCGGCCCCCACGACGTCATGGACTACGCCCGTTCCGGTGCGCACGCGGTGCTCGTCGGCGAGGCGCTCGTGACGGACGACGCCCCGCGCTCGTCCGTCGCGGACCTCGTCGCGGCCGGGTCGCACCCGTCGCTGTGGTCCGTGCGGCCCTGAGGCACGACGGCACCGCCCGTCACGCCGCAGGCGCCGCGCCCCGGCCCAGCACACCCCACCACGCAGGAGGACCGGCCCCGTGCCCGACTCGACACCTTCGACCACCTCCCGGAGTGCCGAGCACTCCGTGCGCGCCGACCTGACGCGCTCCCTCGCGACCCAGGAGGGTCCCTACTTCGGCGAGTTCGGCGGACGGTTCGTCCCCGAGGCGCTCATCGCCGCCCTGGACGAGCTGGAGACCGAGTACCGCAAGGCGCTCGACGACCCGGCGTTCGTCAACGAGCTCGCGCGTCTCCAGCGCGAGTACACCGGACGTCCGAGCCCGCTCACCGAGGTGCCGCGCTTCGCGCAGCACGCCGGCGGCTCGCGCGTCTTCCTCAAGCGCGAGGACCTCAACCACACCGGATCGCACAAGATCAACAACGTGCTCGGCCAGGCCCTGCTCGTGAAGCGCATGGGCAAGACGCGCGTGATCGCCGAGACCGGGGCGGGGCAGCACGGCGTCGCGACGGCGACGGCCGCGGCCCTGCTCGACCTCGAGTGCGTCGTGTACATGGGCGAGGAGGACACGCGGCGCCAGGCGCTCAACGTGGCCCGCATGCGCCTGCTCGGCGCGGACGTCGTCCCCGTGACGATCGGGCAGCGCACGCTCAAGGACGCGATCAACGAGGCGCTGCGCGACTGGGTCGCGAACGTCGACACGACCCACTACCTCCTGGGCACGGTGACCGGCCCGCACCCGTTCCCCGAGATGGTGCGCGAGTTCCACCGCGTCATCGGCGAGGAGGCGCGCACGCAGATCCTCGACCGCATCGGTCGGCTGCCGGACGCGCTCGCGGCGTGCGTCGGCGGCGGGTCCAACGCGCTCGGCCTTTTCAACGCGTTCCTCGACGACGACGCGGTCGAGCTCTACGGCTTCGAGGCGGGCGGCGAGGGCGTGGAGACCGGGCGGCACGCGGCCCGCTTCAGCGGGGGCGCCCCGGGCGTCCTGCACGGCGCCCGCTCGTACCTGCTGCAGGACGACGACGGCCAGACCCTCCCGAGCCACTCCGTCTCCGCGGGGCTGGACTACCCGAGCGTCGGCCCCGCGCACTCGTGGCTCCACGACCTCGGTCGTGCGACCTACCACCCCGTGACGGACTCCGAGGCCATGGAGGCGTTCCGGCTGCTGTGCCGCACGGAGGGCATCATCCCCGCGATCGAGTCGGCACACGCGCTCGCCGGCGCGCTGCGGATCGGCCGCGAGGCCGCTGCCGCGGGCCGTACCGACCACGTGATCCTGGTGAACCTCTCCGGGCGCGGGGACAAGGACGTCGCGACCGCCGCCCGGTGGTTCGACCTCGTGGACGACGACGCGATCGCCGAGACGGCGACGGGCACGGAGGGACAGCTGTGAGCGCGGCGCAGACCAAGGACGCCCTCGGGGCGCCGACCGCAGGGACGGCGTCGGTCACGGCGCGGCGCCTGCTCGAGCTCCGCGCGGAGGGACGTGCGGCGCTCGTGGGCTACCTGCCCGTCGGCTTCCCGACCGTGGACCGCTCGATCGAGGCGGCGCTCGCCCTCGTCGAGTCGGGCGTGGACGTGCTGGAGCTCGGCATCCCGTACACCGACCCCGTGATGGACGGCCCGGTCATCCAGGCCGCCGCGCAGACGGCGCTCGACGCGGGCGTGCGCGTCGCGGACGTGTTCCGCGTCGTGGCGGCGGTCACGGAGCGTACCGGCGGCCGGGTCCCCGTCCTCGTCATGACGTACTGGAACCCGGTCCTGCGGTACGGCGTCGACGCGTTCGCGCGCGACCTCGCCGCCGCCGGGGGCGCCGGGCTCATCACGCCCGACCTCATCCCCGACGAGGGCCGCGCCTGGCTGGACGCCTCGGAGGCGCACGGGCTGGACCGCGTCTTCCTCGTCGCGCCGAGCTCGACCGCCGAGCGGCTGCGGCTCACCGCACGCGCGTCGCGCGGGTTCGTCTACGCCGCCTCGACGATGGGCGTGACGGGCGTGCGTGCCGCCGTCGGGCCGCAGGCGGCACGGCTCGTCGCCGACACGCGCGCTGCCGGGGCAGACCTCGTCTGCGTCGGGCTCGGTGTGTCCACGGGCGAGCAGGCTGCCGAGGTCGGCCGCTACGCCGACGGCGTCATCGTCGGGTCGGCGTTCGTCCGCCCCCTGCTGGGCGACGCCCCGTGGGACGAGCGCATCGCCGCCCTGAAGGTCGTCGCGGCGGGTCTCGCCGCCGGCGTCCGTGCGGGGCGGGAAGGGGCCGGCGACGACGTCCCGGCCGGCACGACGACGTCCGGAGGGGTGGTCGCATGAGCGCCGTGCTCGCCGTCGGGCAGCTCGTGGAGGCCGCGGGCACCCTGCCCGCCGCGCTCCCGAGCCCCCCGCAGCACACGTGGTACGTGGGCCCGTTCCCGATCCGGGCGTACGCGCTCGCGATCCTCGCGGGCATCGCCGTGGCCCTCTGGCTCACCCGGCGCCGCTGGGTGGAGCGCGGGGGAGAGGCGGACGACGTCCTGGAGATCGCCTTCTGGGCGGTCCCCTTCGGCATCGTCGGCGGGCGGCTCTACCACGTCTTCTCGACGCCGGACCCGTACTGGGGCCCGAACGGTGACCCCGTCCGCGCGCTCTACGTGTGGGAGGGCGGCCTCGGGATCTGGGGCGCGGTCGCGCTCGGGGCGGTCGGTGCGTACATCGGGTGCCGTCGCCAGCGCGTGAGCTTCCCCGCGTTCGCCGACGCCCTCGCGCCCGGCCTGCTGCTCGCGCAGGCCGTCGGCCGGCTTGGCAACTGGTTCAACCAGGAGCTGTTCGGCGCCCCGACGACCCTGCCCTGGGGACTGCGCGTCGACGACTCGGTGGCCGCCGCCGCGGGGTATCCGCCGGGCACCTTGTTCCACCCGACGTTCCTCTACGAGATGGTCTGGAACATCGGTGCTGCCCTGCTCCTGATCTACCTGGACCGTCGGTTCCGGCTGGGTCATGGTCGGGTATTCTGGCTCTACGTCTTCGTCTACACGCTCGGTCGTGTGTGGATCGAGATGCTGCGCATCGACGAGGCCGAGCACGTCCTCGGCCTCCGGCTGAACGTCTGGACCTCGATCCTGGTCGGCGTCGGTGCGTTGATTGCGTTTATCGTTGTCGGGCGTCGCCACCCCGGGCGCGAGGAGACGGTGTCCCTCGACGCTCCGGACGAGGCGTCCACCACGGGGTCCGAGGAGCCGGTCGAGGAGTCGACCGACGACGAGGACCTCTCGACGACCGAGGACTCCGACGACTCGGAGGAGTCCGAGCAGGCAGGTGCCGCGCGACCAGACCCCGGTCGCTGAGCATCCGTCATTCATAGGCGAATCCGCCGGGCGACCGCCCGGTGGGTTCTGTCATGTCCATAGGGCCGACGACGTCCCGAATCCCCCAGCTGGAAACCAGCCCGGCCGTCTCGGTCGGGCGCCTGTGAGGACGGTGTTGATGACCACGCCGCAGTATCGGGACGCGCACCGGGCACCCGCCCTGTCCGCCCCTCCCACGGCATCCGGTCTGTACGACCCCGCCGCCGAGCACGACGCGTGCGGCGTCGCCTTCGTGGCGACGCTCCGCGGCACGCCCGGACGCGACATCGTTGACGCGGGCCTGACGGCCCTGCTCAACCTCGACCACCGCGGCGCCGTCGGCGCCGAGGAGAACAGCGGCGACGGCGCCGGGATCCTCACGCAGATCCCCGACGCGTTCGTGCGCGACGTGGTCGACGCGGAGCTCCCGCCCGCCGGGCACTACGCCATCGGCATGGCCTTCCTCCCGCAGGACGCCGGCGCGGCCGCTGAGGCGGCCCGCGGCGTCGAGGCGATCGCGGCCGAGGAGAAGCTCGAGGTCCTGGCGTGGCGCGACGTGCCCGTGACCGCGGACCTCGTCGGCCCGAGCGCACGCGCGTCCATGCCGCTGTTCCGCCAGGTCGTCGTCGCGGACCCCGCGCGCGAGCTGTCCGGCGTCGAGCTCGACCGTCGCACCTACCGCCTGCGCAAGCGGGCGGAGAACGAGCTCGGCCTGTTCTTCGCCTCGCTCTCGGCGCGCACCCTCACGTACAAGGGCATGCTCACGACGGCGCAGCTCGAGCCGTTCTTCCCGGACCTGTCCGACCCGCGGTACGCGAGCGAGATCGCGCTCGTGCACTCGCGGTTCTCGACGAACACGTTCCCGTCGTGGCCGCTCGCGCAGCCGTTCCGGATGATCGCGCACAACGGCGAGATCAACACGGTGCGCGGCAACCGGAACTGGATGGCGGCGCGCGAGGGCACCCTCGCGAGCGACGCCGTCGGCGACCTCGCGCCGCTCCTGCCCGTGTGCTCGGAGGGGTCGAGCGACTCGGCCAGCTTCGACGAGGTGCTCGAGCTGCTGCACCTGTCGGGCCGCTCGCTGCCGCACGCGGTGCTCATGATGGTCCCCGAGGCGTGGGAGAACCACGCCGACATGGACCCGGACCGGCGCGCGTTCTACGAGTACCACTCGACGCTCATGGAGCCGTGGGACGGGCCGGCGTGCCTCAACTTCACGGACGGCACCCTCATCGGCGCGGTCCTCGACCGCAACGGCCTGCGCCCGGGGCGCTACTGGGTGACCGAGGACGGCCTCGTCGTGCTCGCGAGCGAGGCGGGCGTGCTCGACCTCGACCCGGCGACGATCGTCCGCAAGGGTCGCCTCGAGCCGGGGCGCATGTTCCTCGTCGACACCGGTCAGGGCCGGATCATCGAGGACGAGGAGATCAAGTCCCAGCTCGCCGCGCAGCGCCCGTACGCGCAGTGGGTCGCCGAGAACGCGGTCTACCTCGACCAGCTCCCCGAGCGCGAGCACGTCGCGCACAGCCCCGCGTCCGTCGAGCGCCGCCAGCGTGCCTTCGGGTACACGCAGGAGGAGCTCAAGGTCATCCTCACCCCGATGGCCAACACGGGTGCCGAGCCGCTGGGCGCGATGGGTACGGACACCCCGATCGCCGTCCTCGCGCAGCGCCCGCGCCTCCTGTTCGACTACTTCACGCAGATGTTCGCGCAGGTGACGAACCCGCCGCTCGACGCGATCCGCGAGGAGCTCGTGACGTCCATCGGCGGCGCGATCGGCCCGGAGCCGAACCTGCTCGTCGACACGCCCGAGCACGCGCGCAAGCTCATGCTGCCGTTCCCCGTGCTCGACAACGACCAGCTCGCGAAGATCATCCGCGTCGACAAGGACCCGAAGCTCGCCGGCATCTTCCGCGCGGTGACGATCAAGGGCCTGTACCGCGTCGCGGGCGGCGGCGAGTCGCTGCTCGCCCGGCTCGAGGAGATCTTCGCCGAGGTCGACGAGCACGTCGCCGCGGGCGCGAGCTTCATCGTGCTGTCGGACCGCGACTCGGACGCCGAGCACGCCCCGATCCCGTCGCTGCTGCTCTCGAGCGCGGTGCACCACCACCTGCTGCGCCGGCACACGCGCACCCAGGTGTCGCTCGTCGTCGAGGCCGGCGACGTGCGCGAGGTGCACCACGTCGCGCTGCTCATCGGCTACGGCGCCGCCGCGGTCAACCCGTACCTCGCCATGGAGACCGTCGAGGACCTCGCGCGCCGCGGCTACCTCACGGTCGACCCGGCGAAGGCCGTCGCGAACCTCATCAAGGGGCTCGGCAAGGGCGTGCTCAAGGTCATGAGCAAGATGGGCATCTCGACCATCTCCTCGTACCGCGGCGCCCAGGTCTTCGAGGCGGTGGGCCTGTCCCACGACCTCGTGCAGGCGTTCTTCACGGGCACGACGTCGCGCCTCAGCGGCATCGGGCTCGACGTCGTCGCGGCCGAGGTCGCGGCGCGGCACGTCGACGCGTACCCCAAGTCCGGCAACCACCGCCCGCACGTCCGTCTCACGACGGGCGGCGAGTACCAGTGGCGCCGCGACAGCGAGGAGCACCTGTTCGACCCGGAGACGGTCTTCCGGCTCCAGCACGCCACGCGCGAGCGCCGGTTCGACATCTTCCGTCAGTACACGCACCGCGTGGACGAGCAGTCCTCGCGGCTCATGACGCTGCGCGGCCTCCTCGCGCTGCGCGAGGGCGAGCGCCCCGCGGTGCCGCTCGACGAGGTCGAGCCCGTGAGCGAGATCGTCAAGCGCTTCAACACGGGCGCCATGTCGTACGGGTCGATCTCCGCGGAGGCGCACGAGACCCTCGCGATCGCGATGAACCGCCTCGGCGGCCGGTCGAACACCGGCGAGGGCGGCGAGGACCCGGAGCGCCTGTACGACCCGGAGCGCCGCTCCAAGGTCAAGCAGATCGCGTCGGGGCGCTTCGGCGTCACGAGCGAGTACCTGACGAACGCCGACGACATCCAGATCAAGCTCGCCCAGGGCGCCAAGCCCGGCGAGGGCGGTCAGCTCCCGGGCCACAAGGTGTACCCGTGGGTCGCCAAGACCCGGCACTCGACGCCGGGCGTCGGGCTCATCTCGCCGCCGCCGCACCACGACATCTACTCGATCGAGGACCTCGCGCAGCTCATCCACGACGCCAAGAACGCGAACCCGTCGGCGCGCATCCACGTCAAGCTCGTGTCCGAGTTCGGCGTCGGGACGGTCGCGACGGGCGTGTCCAAGGCGCACGCGGACGTCGTCCTCATCTCGGGTCACGACGGCGGCACGGGCGCGAGCCCGCTCACGTCGCTCAAGCACGCGGGCACGCCCTGGGAGATCGGTCTCGCCGAGACCCAGCAGACGCTCGTGCTCAACAACCTGCGCGACCGCATCGTCGTCCAGGTCGACGGCCAGATGAAGACCGGCCGCGACGTGGTCGTGGCGGCGCTGCTCGGGGCCGAGGAGTTCGGCTTCGCGACCGCCCCCATGGTCGTCTCGGGCTGCGTCATGATGCGCGTGTGCCACCTGGACACGTGCCCGGTGGGTGTCGCGACGCAGAACCCCGAGCTGCGCGCCCGGTTCACCGGCAAGCCGGAGTTCGTCGTGAACTTCTTCGAGTTCATCGCCGAGGAGGTGCGCGAGTACCTGGCGCGCCTGGGCTTCCGGAGCATCGAGGAGGCCATCGGCCGCGTCGAGCTCCTCGACACGCGCAAGGCGGTCGACCACTGGAAGGCCCAGGGTCTCGACCTCGGGCCCGTGCTCGAGCGGCCCGTGCCGGTCGAGGGCGCCTCGCTGCGCAACACCACGACCCAGGACCACGGCCTCGAGAAGGCGCTCGACAACCAGCTCGTCGCCCTCGCCGAGGACGCGCTCGAGCGGCGCGAGCCGGTCCGCATCTCCCTGCCGGTGCGCAACGTCAACCGCACCGTGGGCACGATGCTCGGCCACGAGGTCACCAAGCGGTTCCGCGGCGAGGGCCTGCCCGACGACACGATCGACGTGACCCTCACCGGGTCCGCCGGCCAGTCGCTCGGCGCGTTCCTCCCGTGCGGCGTCACGCTGCGCCTGTTCGGCGACGCGAACGACTACGTCGGCAAGGGCCTGTCGGGCGGGCGGATCGTCGTGCGCCCGGACCGCAACGCGGTCCTCACCGGGTCGAGCAACGTCGTGGCAGGCAACGTCATCGGCTACGGCGCGACGTCGGGCGAGATCTTCCTGCGCGGCCGTGTCGGCGAGCGCTTCGGCGTCCGCAACTCGGGTGCGACGCTCGTCGTCGAGGGCGTGGGCGACCACGGCTGCGAGTACATGACGGGCGGCACGGTGCTCGTGCTCGGCCCCACCGGGCGCAACTTCGGCGCCGGCATGTCCGGCGGCACCGCGTACGTGCTCGACCTGCGGGAGGGCGCCGTGAACACGAGCGCGCTCGCGACGGGCGAGCTCGGCCTGAGCCCGCTCGAGGACGCCGAGGTGGCGCTCGTGGAGCAGCTCGTGCGTCGTCACCACGAGGAGACCGGGTCGCCGCTCGCGGCCGAGCTCCTCGAGGACTTCCCCGCGGCCGTCCAGCGCTTCACGCGCGTGCTGCCGACCGACTTCGCCCGCATGCGCTCGGCGCTCGAGAAGGCCGAGTCGGCCGGGCTCGACCCCGCGGCCCCGGGTGTGTGGGACCAGATCTTGGAGGTGGCCCGTGGCTGACCCCCGCGGATTCCTGAAGGTGCGGGAGCGCGAGCTCCCGCCCAACCGCCCGGTGGCCGTGCGCCTGCGGGACTGGAAGGACGTGCACGCGCACCTCGAGGAGGGCCAGGTCTTCCTCAAGGAGCAGGCGGGACGCTGCATGGACTGCGGCATCCCGTTCTGCCACCAGGGGTGCCCGCTCGGCAACCTCATCCCCGAGTGGAACGACCTCGTCTACCGCGACCAGTGGGCCGACGCGATCGACCGCCTGCACGAGACGAACAACTTCCCGGAGTTCACGGGCCGCGTGTGCCCGGCGCCGTGCGAGTCGAGCTGCGTGCTCGGCATCAACCAGCCGGCCGTGACGATCAAGAACGTCGAGGTCTCGATCATCGACGAGGCGTTCGCCCGCGGCTACGTCACGCCGCAGGTGCCGCAGCGCCTCACCGGCTCGACCGTCGCCGTCGTGGGCTCGGGTCCTGCCGGCCTCGCGGCCGCCCAGCAGCTCACGCGCGCCGGCCACACGGTCGCCGTGTACGAGCGGGACGACGCGATCGGCGGGCTGCTGCGCTACGGCATCCCCGACTTCAAGCTCGAGAAGCTCCACATCGACCGCCGCGTGGCGCAGATGGAGGCCGAGGGCACGCGCTTCCGCCCGGGCGTCGAGATCGGCGTGGACATCACCTGGGACGACCTCCGCGCACGGTACGACGCCGTCGTGGTCGCCACGGGCGCGACCGTCCCGCGCGACCTGTCGATCCCCGGGCGCGAGCTCGACGGCATCCACTTCGCGATGGACTTCCTGCACCAGGCGAACGCCGTCGTGGCCGGGCGCGAGGTCGCCGACCAGATCACGGCCACGGGCAAGCACGTCGTCGTCATCGGTGGCGGCGACACCGGGTCGGACTGCCTCGGCACCTCGCTGCGCCAGGGCGCGGCGAGCGTGACGACGCTCGCGATCGGCAAGCAGCCGCCGCTCGAGCGGTCCGCGACCCAGCCGTGGCCGACGGACCCGATCGTGTTCGAGGTGTCCTCGTCGCACGAGGAGGGCGGTGAGCGCGAGTTCCTCGCGTCCACCGTCGAGTTCCTGGGCGACGAGAACGGAGCCGTGCGCGCGCTGCGCGTCGCGGAGACCGAGTACCTGCCCGACGGCCGTCGCGTGCCCAAGGAGGGCACCGAGCGCGAGATCCCCGCGGACCTCGTGCTCGTCGCGATGGGCTTCACCGGGCCGGAGACGGCGACCATCACGACCCAGGCCGGCACGGACCTCACGGGCCGCGGTCTCGTGGCGCGCGGCGACGACTTCGCGTCGTCGCTGCCCGGGGTCTTCGTGGCCGGCGACGCGGGTCGTGGGCAGTCGCTGATCGTGTGGGCGATCGCCGAGGGTCGGGCGGCGGCGGCATCCGTCGACGCCTACCTTCAGGGAGGGACCGAGCTGCCCGCGCCTGTGCGCGCGAACACCGTGTCCTTGCGCGCTTGACGTGCACCCCGACGTCGGGTGTCCGGCGCCGGGACGATGAGCGGGGCATCCTAGGGAGGGGCACCCCGCGACGACCGGCTCCCGGCCGGTCGGAAGACTAGAGGCTGGAGATATGCGCAGAGCAAAGATCGTCTGCACCATCGGACCCGCGACCGAGTCGAAGGAGCAGCTCCGCGCGCTCGTCGACGCGGGGATGGACGTGGCGCGGATCAACCGCAGCCACGGCAGCGCCGAGGAGCACGCGGCCGTCTACCAGGGCGTGCGCGAGGCCGCCGCCGAGTCCGGCCGCTCCGTGGCGGTGCTCGTCGACCTCCAGGGGCCGAAGATCCGCCTGGGCCGCTTCGGCGGCGACGAGAAGCACTGGCTCGAGGAGGGTGACACCTTCACGATCACGACCGAGGACGTCGTCGGCACCAAGGAGCTCGTCTCCACGACGCACAAGGGCCTGCCGGGCGACGCGCGCGTCGGTGACCCGATCCTCATCGACGACGGCAAGGTGCTCGTCCGCGTCACCGCCGTCGAGGGCCCGCGCGTGGTCACGCGCGTCGAGGTCGCCGGCCCGGTGTCGAACAACAAGGGCCTGAACCTCCCGGGCGTCGCGGTCTCCGTGCCGGCGCTGTCCGAGAAGGACCAGGACGACCTGCGCTGGGCGCTCCAGCTCGGTGCGGACATCATCGCGCTGTCCTTCGTGCGGTCCGCGAAGGACTTCGACGACGTCAAGCGGATCATGGACGAGGAGGGCCGCACGGTCCCCGTCGTCGCGAAGATCGAGAAGCCGCAGGCCGTCGACAACCTCGCCGAGATCGTCGACGCGTTCGACGGCGTCATGGTCGCCCGCGGTGACCTCGCGGTCGAGCTCCCGCTCGAGCAGGTCCCGCTCGTCCAGAAGCGCATCGTCGAGCTCGCGCGTCGCAACGCCAAGCCCGTCATCGTCGCGACGCAGGTGCTCGAGTCCATGACGAACTCGCCGCGCCCGACGCGCGCCGAGGCGTCCGACTGCGCCAACGCCGTCCTCGACGGCGCCGACGCGGTCATGCTCTCGGGCGAGACCAGCGTGGGCGAGTACCCGATCCTCACGGTCGAGACCATGGCCCGCATCATCGAGGCGACGGAGGAGGCCGGCCGCGAGCGCATCGCGCCGCTGGGCTCGACCCCGCACACGCGCGGTGGCGCCATCACGCGTGCCGCCGCCGAGATCGGCGAGATCCTCGGCGCGAAGTACCTCGCGACGTTCACCCAGTCGGGCGACTCCGCGCGCCGCATGTCGCGCCTGCGCTCGTCCATCCCGCTGCTCGCCTTCACGCCGCGCGAGCACGTGCGCAACGTCCTGTCGCTCACGTGGGGCACCCAGACCTACCAGGTGCCCGAGGTGGAGAACACCGACGCGATGGTCGGCCAGGTCGACACGACCCTCCAGGCCAACGGCCTCGCCGAGGTCGGCGACCTCGTGGTCGTCGTCTCCGGCGCCCCCGTGGGCCAGCCGGGCACGACGAACTCGATCCTCGTGCACAAGATCGGCGACCACTCCGACACGCGCGCCTGACGCCGTCGCGCCCGTGAGGGCGCGGTCTCGCGCGACGCCCGACGGCGGCGCCCCTCTCGCGGGGGCGCCGCCGTCGTCGTCTCGCCGTCGAGCCCCGCGACCACCCCGCGCGTGGGTGGTCAGGGACGGAAAGACCACGACACGGAGGTCGCGGTGTCCCTACCCTCGCGGGATGCGTGCCGTGCCGGACTCCCTGGACCCTGCGGTCGTGCGTCGGGTCGACGCGCGGCTGGACGCCGTCGTGCGCGTCGAGCAGGTCGCCCTGCCGCTCGCGGTGGAGAGCGGGAGCCGTGCGTGGGGGTTCCCGTCGCCGGACTCGGACTACGACTGCCGGTTCGTCTACGTGCGTTCGACGGCGGACTACCTGGACCCGTGGCCGCGGCGCGACGTCGTCGAGACGCCCCTGGACGCCGTGCTCGACGTGAACGGCTGGGACCTGCTCAAGGCGGTGCGGCTGCTCGTGCGGGGCAACGCGACGCTGCTGGAGTGGCTGCGGTCGCCGATCGTGTACCGCGCGGACGACGCGTTCCGGGCGGACCTGCTCGCGCTCGCGGAGCGCGTCGTCGACCGTCACGCGCTGCGGCGCCACTACCTGCACGTCGCTCGGGGACAGCGGGAGCGGTGGTGGTCGGACCCCGAGGTGCCGCTCAAGAAGGTGTTCTACGCCGTGCGCCCGGCGGCGACGCTGCGCTGGCTCCGGGTGCGTGCCGAGGCGGCGGTCCCGCCGATGGACCTCGGGACGCTGCTCGTGGAGGGCGAAGCCCCCGAGACCGTCGTGCGGGCGGTGTCCGAGCTCGTGGCCCTCAAGGCGGTGTCGCGCGAGATGGGTGCCGGCCTCGTCCCGGAGCCCCTGGCGCACCTCGTGGCCGACGAGCTCGCGCTCGCCTCCGAGGCGGTGGAGCGCGACGGCGACCGCGCCGGTGCGCGCGCGGTCGCCGCGGAGTCCTTCCGGACGCTGGTGTCGCGCTACGGCCCGGACGCGCCGCCGTCGGACTCCGGCCTCAGGCGCGTACCGGACGCAGCTCGTTGACCCACCGGGGCGCGGTGGGGGACGCCACGAGACGGGCGAGCATCGCGTCGAGCACGGCGGCCCGGTCGAACTGCGACGCGTACGTCCGGGCCGCGTCGGCGCGCGCCCGACGCGCCGGGGGGTCGAGGGAGAGCGCCTCGTCGAGCGCGTGCGCGACCGCGGCAGGGGAGTGCGTCGGGACGATCGTCGCGTGCGGGCCCACGGCCTCGCCGATGCCACCGGTGTCCGTGGTGATCACCGGCCCCCCGCCGGAGAGCATCGCCTCGGCGAGCGCGATGCCGAACGTCTCGACGAACTCGGGGCGTGGCTTGCTCGGCAGGACGAACGCGGCGCTGCCGGCCATGAGGTGCGGCTTGGTCGCGTCGTCGACGTCGTCGAGGAAGACGATCCGGTCGGCAGCCAGGCTCGCGGCGGCGCGGGCGCGCAGGTCGGCCTCGGCCGGCCCGCGGCCTGCGACGACGAGGCGGGCGCCGGCGGCGCGCGTGGCCAGCGCGAACCCGTCGATCAGGTCGTCGACGCCCTTCGCGGCGGCGAGGCGGGACAGGAAGAGCACGTACGGGCGGTCGTCCAGACCGCGCCCGGCGAGCACGTCGCGCGTGACGGCCGGGTCGAGACCGGTGTACGCGCCGGTGTCGATCGCCGGGAAGGAGACCTGCACGCGCTCGGCGCACTGCTCCGCGAAGAAGGTCCCGTGCCGGTCGTCGATCTCCTGGGCGCACGCCACCACCAGGTCGCGCGTGTACCGCGAGACGGCGACGCACAGGTCGCTGGCCAGATACCCGGACAGGACGTGCGCGGCGGCCCCGAAGCGCCCGTCCTCGACGCACGAGCGGACGACGTTCGTCACGTCGGAGCCGACCGCCTCGGCGATCGTGGCGACCTCGACGGGGAGGCCGGTGCTGCGTGCCACGCGCACGGCGTCGGTCACCGCGGTGGTGTGCGGGCTGAGGTACAAGGAGAGGCAGACGGTGGGCACGCCGTCGGTGAAGAGCTCGACGAGGCGGCCGGTGAGCCCGGCGAGGTATCGGCCGTCGGGCACCTTGTAGTCGCCGACGGGACCCGGCCGCTCGACCGTGATGCCCGGGCCGTAGGGGAGGACGGAGTCGAGAGGCTTCAGCGGGAGCCCGGCGGCCTCGAGGCGCTCGACGGGCCAGGTGACGATCCGCACCTCGGTGAACCCGCGGCGCAGCGCGGCCTCGGCGAGGTTGCGGGCCTCGCCCGAGTGGCCGCAGATCACAGGGTCGGCGCGGACGACGACGACGAGGCGGCGGGCGGGCGTCTGGCGCGGGGTGGTGGTCATGACGTCTCCGGGGTCTGGTCGGTCGGGTGGTGTGCGGGGCTCCCGTCGGGGTACGACGGCGGCCGGTGCTCGGGCGCGGTGCCCCAGTCGGAGGGGTGCGGACCGAGCTCGAGGAGGAGGCGCCCGCCGCGGCGCACGCGCGTCGCGGGGAGCCAGGTGCGGTGGAGCGGGCGGCCGTCGAGCCACGCGGCGCGCACGTGCTGCGGCGGCGTGCGCGGGCCGGGCTCGACGAAGCCGGTGGTCTCGATCGTGAGCGTCCCGCCGGGGACGTGGAGGCGGGACTCGGCGAACGACGGCACGCTGACGAGGAAGATCCCCTGCCCGGCGACCGGGAACAGGCCGAGCGACGCCCAGACGTACCACGAGCTCAGCGCGCCCGAGTCGTCGTTGCCGGGCAGGCCGCCCGGCCCGGTGCCGAAGCGCTGGTGGACCGCGGCGTGCACGACCTCGGCCGTCCGGTCGGGGCGCCCGGCGTAGTGGTAGGCCCACGGCGCGTCCATGTCGGGCTCGTTGTTCAGCCCCTCGAAGCGGTTCAGCGCGTACCCGGCGGCCATCTCGGCGGCGGACGGCTGCTCGCCCGGCTGCCTCACGGCCGGTGCACCGACGCCGAAGAACCGGTCGAGGAGCGCGACGAACGCCTCGTCGCCGCCTGCGAGCCCGATCCGCGCCGCCATGTCGTGCAGGAGGCGGAAGGAGTAGTTCCACCGACCGCCCTCGTAGAAGGTCGAGTCGTGCAGCAGCCCGGTGGCGGGATCGAACGCGCTCACCCACCCGCGGGCGTGCCGCGTGAGCTCGTCGGCAAGCGCGTGGTCGCCGACGCGGCGCGCGACGAGCGCGGTGCACCAGTAGCCGAACGCGAGATCGAGCGTGTGGCTGATCGGGTGCGCGACGCCGTGGAGCAGGTAGTCCTCGCCGTAGGTCCGGCGCAGGTCGTTGTGCAGGTGCACGAGCGCCCAGTCCCAGTCGAGGCCCGGCTCGTCGAGCGCGCACAGGTCGGCGAGGAACGTGTGCGCGAGCGCGCTCGCCTGGCGCGAGAAGCGGTCGGCCCCGCGCGCCATCCGGTAGCCGATCGGGAAGTTCCCCTCCTCCTCGCAGACGTGCAGGAGCGCGGCGGCGAGCTCGACGGCGCGCTCCGGCCAGAAGGTCGTCAGGAGCGGGAGCTGTGTCCGGTAGATGTCCCACATCGTCGACACGTCGAACGCGAAGGGCGTGTCGCCCGGCCAGAACGGGCTCTCGTCCGGGGCGAGGCACGGCTTGAGGAGCGCGTGGTAGAGCGCGGTCGCGAAGACGGTCCGGCGCTCGGGGTCCGGGCACGCGACCTCGATCCGGTCCAGGTGCTCGCTCCAGGTCGCCGCGGTGCGGTGGTGCCGCGCCTCGAAGGCCGCGGGCGCGGGACCGCAGTCGGCGACGAGGTTCGCGCGCGCCCGCTCCGGGCCGCGCAGCGAGAACCCGAGGCGGAGCTCGACGACCTGCCCGGGCGTCGTCGGACCCGCCCAGAGCAGCCCGAACGACCGCAGCGTGGTGGGACGGATCCCGCCGAGGTCGAGGCGCGTGCTCCCCGGCATCAGCCGGCGGTCGTACCAGAGCATCTGCCGCCAGCGGCGGGCGTCGCACTGGAGGTGGACCGCGAGCGGCGCACCCTCCACGACGATCTCGCCGGCCGCCGTCCCCGGGCCGAGCGTCGCGAGGTGCGCGCGCAGGGGCACGGTCGTGCCGTGAGGGATCGCCAGCCCGCCGAGCGAGAGGTCGACGACGAGGCGGGCGTCGGCGTGCGCGGGGAACGTGTAGCGGTGGACGGCGCTCTTGGGCCCGACCGTGACCTCGCACCGGACCCCGTTGCCGAGCGTGGCGGCGTAGTACCCGGGGGAGGCCTCCTCGCCGAGCAGGTCCCAGTGCCGGCCGAGCGCGTCGAGCGGCTCGAGCATGGGCGTCACGCGCACGTAGTTGTAGTACTTGCGGATCGCGCCCGTGCCGGACTGCTGGAAGTGCGTGAGGCCCGACGCGACCGGATGGTCGAACAGCGTGCTCGGCACGCCCTCGGTGCCGAGGTCGTACCGGCCGTACCCCGTCGGGTAGGCGCCCGAGTAGGCGCACGCCGAGACCATCCCGAGCGGGTGGGCGGCGCCGGGGTGGGTGTTCCCGACGAGCGGCTTGGGGGACCACCACGTCGCGGCGAGACCGGTCGGCGTCGGGAGGTCGGTCACACCCGTCCCCACGAACGGGTCCACGTGCTCGAGCACCGGTCACCTCCCACCGGACGCACGGCGACGCGCCCTGCTCGGACGGTACGAGCAGGGTGTGACGAGAGTGTTTCCTGCGGTTTCCTGGGCGTCACGACGTCGGGACGTCGCCAGGGACGGAGGGTGCCCCGGGTGGGATTCGAACCCACACTGGATCGGGTTTGAGCCGAACGCCTCTGCCGGTTGGGCTACCGGGGCGGTGCGCGTCGGGACCGGTCCGACCGGGTCCGCAGCGCGTGCACCATCGAACCACACGCGTGCGCCTTCACGAGAATCACACTCCTCCGAGGGTGAAACACGGGGGCGGCACGGGGTGCGGCGCACTACAGTGAACCCCGTGAGTGACCAGACAGCGCAGCCCGAGGACAAGCAGCCGCTCGACCTGCCCCCGATGATCGAGCCCGAGCCCGCCGCGACCCCCGCCCCGTCGGGCCGTCCCGCGCGACGCGCGGTCGTCGCCGAGGACGAGGCCCTGATCCGTCTCGACGTGGTCGAGACGCTGCGCGACGCCGGGTTCGACGTCGTCGGCGAGGCCGGCGACGGCGCGACGGCGGTGAAGCTGGCGCTCGAGCTCAAGCCCGACGTCGTCGTCATGGACGTGAAGATGCCCGAGCTCGACGGCATCTCCGCCGCGGAGCAGATCGGCAAGGCGCACGCCGCGCCCGTCGTCCTGCTGACGGCGTTCTCGCAGGCGGAGCTCGTCGAGCGGGCGCGTGACGCGGGGGCCATGGCCTACGTCGTCAAGCCGTTCACGCCGGCGGACCTGCTGCCCGCGGTCGAGATCGCGATCTCGCGCTACTCGCAGATCACGGCGCTCGAGTCCGAGGTCGCGGACCTGGCCGAGCGCTTCGAGACGCGCAAGCGCGTGGACCGCGCCAAGGGTCTGCTCATGACCAAGATGGGCCTGTCGGAGCCGGAGTCGTTCCGCTGGATCCAGAAGACGTCGATGGACCGTCGCCTCACCATGCGCGAGGTCGCGGACGCCGTCATCGAGCAGGTCGGCGGCGCCTGAGCCTGCGGCGGCGACCGATCGGCCGTGGCCGGGGTCCTGAGCAGGACCTTTGTCACGGCGTCCCGGGCGGGCTATCGTCTTGGACTGGCGTCCAGTAGTTCCCGGGGCGGTGGACACGCGGTCGCCACGTAGTGCTCAGTCGACGGCCGACGGCGCCGTCCGAGCGACGTGGACCATCTCACCCCCCACGTCCCTCGGTGCCGTCGGTCCCACGGTGCGAACGAGGAGGAGCGCGGTGCGCCCAGCAGTGGAGGTCAGGCCCGCGGTCGGTGACGACCTGCCGGGGATCGCTGTGCTGTGCTCGGAGGCTCGCCGCGAGTCGGCGTCCGGGGCCCAGATCTGCGCGCCCGACGAGGACCGCCTGGTCCGGCATCTGTCGGTGCTGCTGACGTTGCCCGGCGGCAACGTCCTCGTCGCCCTGCACGACGGCCGTCCTGTCGGGTTCGTGCTGGCGCGCGTGCTCGACCCGCACCTGTTCGCCGACGAGCCGAGCCTGTACGTCGAGGCCGTCTACGTCGGCGAGGACGCGCGCCGTCGCGGCGTGGGCCACGCACTGCTCAGCGCGACCGCCGACCTCGCCGCCACCGCCGGCGCGACGCACGTCTACTCGGTGCCGATCCCCGGCTCGCGCGGCGTCCAGCGCTTCCTCGCGCGGCTCGGCTTCGGCCCGGTCGCGGGCCACCGCGTCGTGTCGACCGCGGTGCTGCAGCGCCGCCTCGCGGCCGATCTCACGCCGACCCGCCGGGGCACCCGGTCCCTCGAGGATCTCATCGCGCGCCGCCGTCGCGCCCGGACCGAGACGATGTCCGGCCCGGTCGACCTGCGCGAGTTCCAGGCGGAGTACCGCAGCCGCAGCGGCGTCGTGACCCCGGTCGAGGCCCGCGAGACCCTGCCCGGCTGAGCCGGCGGACGGGCGCCCGCGGCGTCGTCAGTCCAGGCTGAGGATCATGCACGTGAGGCGCGCCGTGCACACGCGACGCCCCGCGTCGTCGGACACCACGATCTCGTAGCTCGCCGTCGTGCGGCCACGGTGCACCGCGACCGCCTCCCCGTGGACCCAGCCGTCGCGCACCCCTCGGTGGTGCGTCGCGTTGACCTCGATGCCCACCGCGGCGCGCCCCGGCCCGCCGTGGAGCTGGGCGGCGATCGATCCGAGCGTCTCGGCGAGCACCACCGACGCGCCCCCGTGCAGGAGCCCGGCGGGCTGGGTGTTGCCCGCGACGGGCATGCGGGCGGTGACGCGGTCCGCGCTCACGTCCTCCAGCTCGATGCCCATGCGCTCGATGAGCGTGCCCGCGGTACGCAGGCCCATGGCCTCGTAGGCGTGGCGCGGGGCCTCGGGGGCCCCTGCCGCGGCAGGCGCGGGCGCGGTGGGGTCGGTGGTCCGGTCGGGGCCGTGCGTGTCGGTCATGGACTGTAGGTTGGCACCCGTGACGACCTCCGCGCGACCTCGCCTCCTGCTCATCGACGGACACTCCATGGCCTACCGCGCGTTCTTCGCGCTCCCGGCGGAGAACTTCTCGACGACCACGGGGCAGCACACGAACGCGGTGTACGGCTTCACGTCGATGCTCATCAACCTCCTGCGCGACGAGGAGCCGACGCACGTCGCCGTCGCCTTCGACGCGGGTCGCCAGTCGTTCCGCACCGAGATCCTCCCGAGCTACAAGGGCACGCGCGAGTCGTCGCCCGAGCCGTTCCGCGGCCAGGTCCCGCTCATCAAGGAGATCCTCGAGACGCTGCACATCCCGACGCTCGAGCGCGAGGGCTACGAGGCGGACGACATCTTCGCGACGCTCGCCACGCAGGGGGCAGCCGCCGGGATGGAGGTCCTCGTCTGCTCGGGCGACCGCGACTCGTTCCAGCTCATCGGCCCGGACGTCACCGTGCTGTACCCGAAGAAGGGGGTCTCCGAGCTTGCGCGCATGGACGGCGCGGCCGTCGTCGAGAAGTACGGGGTCCCGCCCGAGCGGTACAGCGACCTGGCAGCGCTCGTGGGGGAGACCTCGGACAACCTGCCGGGCATCCCCGGCGTCGGCCCCAAGACGGCCGCGAAGTGGATCACGGCCTACGGCGATCTCGACGGCCTGCTGGACCACGCGGACGAGATCAAGGGCAAGGCGGGGGAGAACCTCCGGGCGCACCTCGACCAGGTCCGCCTCAACCGACGGCTCAACGCGCTCCTGCGCGACCTCGAGCTGCCCGTCGGCCCCGACGACCTCGCGACGCGCCCGTGGGACCGCGAGGCCGCCCACCGCGTGCTCGACGCCCTGGAGTTCCGAGCCCTGCGCGACCGGCTCTTCGCGATCGCCCCCGAGGGCGAGGTCGAGGCCGAGGCGGGGTTCGACGTCACGCTCGCCGACGTCCTGCCGGGAGGCCTGGGCGCGTGGCTCGCCGAGCACGGCGCGCGTCCGCTGGGCGTCGAGGTGGCCGGCAAGGCCGTGCCGGGCGGCGGGGACGCGTGGGGCCTCGCGGTGTCCGACGACGCCGGGGCGGCGGTCGCGCTCGAGCTCGCCGACGTCGCGGGCGCCGACGACGAGGCGTTGGCCACGTGGCTCGCGGACCCGGAGCGGCCGAAGGTCGTGCACGGCGCGAAGGCCGCGTGGCACGAGCTCGCGGCGCGCGGCTACGACCTCGCGGGCGTCACGTTCGACACCGAGCTCGCGGCCTACCTGTGCCACCCCGACCAGCGCGGCTACGACCTCGGCGACCTCGTCGTGCGCCACCTGCACCGCGAGCTGCGTCCCGACACCGAGGCCGGCAACGACGCGCAGGGTGCGCTCGACCTCTCGCTCGACGGCAACGGCGAGCAGGAGCGCGACGCCGTCCGCGCGCTCGCCGTCGCCCAGCTCGGGGACGTCCTCGCCGGCGAGCTCGAGGACCGTGACGCCACGACCCTCCTCACGGACCTCGAGCTCCCGCTGGCCCAGGTGCTCGCGCGCATGGAGCAGCGCGGCATCGCGGCGGACGTCGAGTACCTGCGCGAGCTCGAGCAGCACTTCGGCGACCTCGTCGCGACGGCCGCGGCCGAGGCGTACGCGGTCATCGGGCGCGAGGTGAACCTGGGCTCACCCAAGCAGCTCCAGGAGGTCCTGTTCGACCAGCTCGGCATGCCCAAGACGAAGAAGATCAAGACGGGCTACACGACCGACGCGTCGGCGCTCGCGGACCTCTTCGTCAAGACGCAGCACCCGTTCCTCGAGCACCTGCTGGCCCACCGCGACGCCTCGCGCCTGCGCCAGACGGTCGAGGGCCTGCTCAAGTCGGTCGCGGACGACGGCCGCATCCACACGACGTTCCAGCAGACGATCGCGGCGACGGGTCGCCTCAGCTCGACCGACCCGAACCTGCAGAACATCCCGATCCGCACGGAGGCCGGGCGGCGCATCCGCCGCGCGTTCGTCGTCGGCGAGGGCTACGAGACGCTCCTGACGGCCGACTACAGCCAGATCGAGATGCGCATCATGGCGCATCTCTCCGGCGACGAGGGTCTCATCGAGGCGTTCCGGTCGGGCGAGGACCTGCACTCCTACGTCGGCTCACGGGTGTTCGAGGTGCCGGCGGCCGAGGTCACGCCCGCGATGCGCTCGAAGATCAAGGCGATGTCCTACGGACTCGCGTACGGGCTCTCGGCCTTCGGGCTCTCGCAGCAGCTCACCATCGAGGTCGGCGAGGCCCAGAAGCTCATGGACGACTACTTCGAGCGGTTCGGAGGCGTGCGCGACTACCTCACTGGCGTCGTCGACGAGGCGCGCGCCACGGGGTACACGGCGACGATCCTCGGGCGCCGCCGGTACCTGCCCGACCTCACGAGCGACAACCGCCAGCGTCGCCAGATGGCGGAGCGTATGGCCCTCAACGCGCCGATCCAGGGCAGCGCGGCCGACATCATCAAGGTCGCGATGCTGGGCGTCCAGCGGGCGATCGACGAGCGCGGGCTGCGCTCGCGCCTGCTCCTGCAGGTGCACGACGAGCTCGTGGTCGAGGTCGCCCCGGGCGAGCGCGACGCCGTCGAGGACGTGCTGCGCACGCAGATGGGTGCGGCGGCAGATCTCGACGTCCCGCTCGACGTCTCGGTCGGCGTCGGCGCCACGTGGCACGACGCGGGGCACTGACGAGGGTTCGTCAGCCCGGGAGGCGCGTGCGGAAGATCGCCGTCCCGGGCAGGTAGGCGCCGCGCACCGGGCCCCACCCGCCCCACACCTCCGTGTTGTCGGCGGGCCACTCCGGCTCGACGACGTCGCGCACCTCCAGCCCGGCGGCGACCACCTCGCGCACGTGGTCGCCCAGCGTGCGGTGGTACTCCGCGTAGCCGACGCGACCGGCGTCGTCCGTCTCGACGTAGGGGCGCCGATCGAAGTAGGAGCGGTTCGCGGTCAGCCCGTGGGCGCTCGGGTCGTCGGGGAAGGCCCAGCGTGTGGGGTGCGTGACCGAGAACGTCCACGTGCCGCCGGGCCGCAGGACGCGCGCGACCTCGCGGTGGATCGCGTCGGCGTCGGGGACGAACGGGATCGCGCCGAACGACGTGAACGCGACGTCGAAGACGTCGTCCGCGAACGGCAGGCGGCGCGCGTCGGCCTGGACGGCCGGGACCCGGATCCCTGTCGCCCGGTCGAGCGCCGTCCCCGCAGCGAGCATCCCCCGGGAGACGTCCGTCGCGACCACGTGCGCCCCCTGCGTGGCGAGCCAGCGCGAGCACTGAGCCGCCCCGGCGCCGACCTCGAGCACGCGGAGTCCCGCGACGTCGCCGAGCAGTCGGGCGTCGCGCTCCCGCAGCCCCTCGGGGCACCAGCAGAAGTCGACGGCGCCGAGGAACGCCCCGTGCTCGTCGAGGTACTCGGCGGCGTTCGCGTCCCACCACCCGCGCCCGGCGTTCCCGCCCTCGGCGGCGGGCACGTCGCGGTAGCCGGCGTCGGCCGTCGGACCGGGCGGGGCGACGTCGCGCAGGGCGGGGACCTGGGGCGGCACGGGCGGCGGGGTCGCGCTCATGCGGCCATTCTCCCGGGCGACGCCCTGTGCCGGCGCCGTCGCGCGCCGCACGGCCCGGGCGCTCGGGACCTTGGTCGTCGGCGTGCCCGAGGACCGGGACGGACCGTGACCCGCGGCGCCGGGTTGACTAGGGTTGGGGTCGACGCGGTGCCGCGGAGGTCGGCACCTCCGTCGACGCCGGGCACGCGCGCGAGGACGCGCGACGCGACGACGAGACGGAGGACACAGGTGCGCATCGGACTTCTCACCGGCGGAGGCGACTGCCCCGGCCTGAACGCGGCGATCCGGGCCGTGGTCAAGCAGGGGACGGGGGAGTACGGGCACACCATCATCGGCTTCCGCAACGGCTGGCGCGGCGTGGTCGACGGCGACGTGCACCCGCTCGGCCGCCAGGACATCCGCAACGTGCTGCCGGTCGGCGGGACGCTGCTGGGCACCGCGCGGTTCCACCCGCGCGAGGAGGACGGCAGCATGGACGCCGTCCTCGCGACGGTCGAGGCCGAGCACCTCGACGCCCTCATCTGCATCGGCGGCGACGGCACGCTGCACGCCGCGAGCCGCGTCGCGGAGGCGGGCGTCAAGATCGTCGCGATCCCCAAGACGATCGACAACGACGTCGAGGGCACGGACCTGTCGATCGGGTTCCACACCGCGGTGAACATCGCGACCGAGGCCCTCGACCGTGTGCACACGACGGCGGAGAGCCACAACCGCGTCATGGTCGTCGAGGTCATGGGCCGCCACGCCGGGTGGATCGCGGTCAACGCGGGCATCGCGGGCGGCGCCGAGGTCGTCCTCGCCCCCGAGGAGCCGTTCGACATCGACCAGCTCGTGAAGTTCCTGCGGCACCGGCACCGCGCGCACGCGAACTTCTCGATCGTCGTCGTCGCGGAGGGCGCGGTCCCGCGCGAGGGGTCGTCGATGGAGTTCACGCAGCAGCTCGGTCGCTTCGGCGAGATCGTCGCGGGGTCGATCGGCGAGCGGGTCAGTGCGGAGATCGCGGAGCGCACGGGGTTCGACACGCGACTCACAGTGCTCGGGCACGTGCAGCGCGGCGGCGAGCCGACGCCCACGGACCGCATCCTCGGGAGCCGGTTCGGGGTCGCCGCCGTCGACGCGGTGAGCGCCGGGACGTCGGGCGTGATGACAGCGCTGCGCGGCGAGCGTGTCGAGCTCGTGCCCCTGGCCGAGGTCGCCGGCCGGCCCAAGCGCGTTCCCGAGGAGCTGCTGCGCGTCGCGCGCGTGCTCGCCTGAGGCGACCTCGGGTGAAGGACGCCGGGCCACCGCGCTCGCGTTGACCACCGGGGTGACACCCGGATAAGGTGGACGGCGGTGCGTTGCGCCTGCCTTCGTCCCGGACCACGACGCCAACCATGACGTCACCTGGTCCACGGACCAGCGGCAGCGGCGCGCCGAGAACCCTACCCGCTCGACTACACCTGTCCGCATCGGAGCATCGAACTCAATGACCATCTCTACCCCCGCGAAGTCCGCACCCCAGGTTGCCGTCAACGACATCGGCACCGAGGAGGACTTCCTCGCCGCCGTTGACGCGACCATCAAGTACTTCAACGACGGCGACATCGTCGAAGGCACGATCGTCAAGGTGGACCGCGACGAGGTCCTCCTCGACATCGGCTACAAGACCGAGGGCGTCATCCCCTCCCGCGAGCTGTCCATCAAGCACGACGTGGACCCCGGTGAGGTCGTCAACGTCGGCGACGCGGTCGAGGCCCTCGTCCTCCAGAAGGAGGACAAGGAAGGCCGTCTGATCCTGTCCAAGAAGCGCGCCCAGTACGAGCGCGCCTGGGGCACGATCGAGAAGATCAAGGAGGAGGACGGCGTCGTCACCGGCACCGTCATCGAGGTCGTCAAGGGTGGTCTCATCCTCGACATCGGCCTCCGTGGCTTCCTCCCGGCCTCCCTCGTGGAGATGCGTCGCGTCCGCGACCTCCAGCCGTACGTCGGCAAGGAGATCGAGGCGAAGATCATCGAGCTCGACAAGAACCGCAACAACGTCGTCCTCTCGCGCCGTGCCTGGCTCGAGCAGACGCAGTCCGAGGTCCGCTCCACCTTCCTGCAGACGCTGCAGAAGGGTCAGGTGCGCCCCGGTGTCGTCTCCTCGATCGTCAACTTCGGTGCGTTCGTGGACCTCGGCGGGGTCGACGGCCTCGTGCACGTCTCCGAGCTGTCCTGGAAGCACATCGACCACCCCTCCGAGGTCGTCGAGGTCGGCCAGGAGGTCACGGTCGAGGTCCTGGACGTCGACTTCGACCGCGAGCGCGTCTCGCTGTCGCTGAAGGCGACGCAGGAGGACCCGTGGCAGACGTTCGCCCGGACCCACGCGATCGGTCAGGTCGTGCCGGGCAAGGTCACCAAGCTCGTCCCGTTCGGTGCGTTCGTGCGCGTCGAGGACGGCATCGAGGGCCTCGTGCACATCTCGGAGCTGGCCGTGCGCCACGTCGAGCTGCCGGAGCAGGTCGTCAACGTCGGTGACGAGGTCTTCGTCAAGGTCATCGACATCGACCTCGAGCGTCGCCGCATCTCGCTCTCGCTCAAGCAGGCCAACGAGGGCGTGGACCCGGAGTCGGACGACTTCGACCCCGCGCTGTACGGCATGGCCGCCGAGTACGACGAGCAGGGGAACTACAAGTACCCCGAGGGCTTCGACCCGGAGACGAACGAGTGGCTCGAGGGCTTCGAGACGCAGCGCGAGGCGTGGGAGGCGGAGTACGCCAAGGCCCACGAGCGCTGGGAGGCGCACCGCAAGCAGGTCGCCGAGGCCGTCAAGGCCGACTTCGACGCCGCGTCGGGCGACTCGGGCTCCTCGAGCTCGTCGTCGTCCTCGAGCAGCACGTCCTACTCGTCGGCCCCGGCCGCCGAGGCGACGGGCACGCTCGCGTCGGACGAGGCGCTCGCCGCGCTCCGCGAGAAGCTCACCGGCAACTGATCTCCTGACGCCCTCCGCCGTTCTGGCGGAGACGTCGCAGGTCGCACGAAGGCCCGCCACCCCCAGGGGGTGGCGGGCCTTCGCCGTGCCCGGCGGGCGCGTCCGGTGCCGAACAGGTTCGCCTGGTGCGTCAGCGGCCACGGACGAGCGGGGACCGCCTGGTCGGCGGTCCAGGATCGCCTGCTCGGCGATCCCGCCGTCGGGCCGTCAGGCCGTCACGGTCGCCGGCTCGGGCGGCGCGGTGGTCGGGTCGGCGCCCGACGGCGGGGGCGAGTCCGCGAACTGCGTCCGGTAGAGCTCGGCGTAGCGCCCGTCCCGGGCGAGGAGCTCGGCGTGCGTGCCGGTCTCGACGACGCGTCCTGCGTCGAGGACGACGATGAGGTCTGCCTCGCGCACGGTCGAGAGCCGGTGCGCGATGACGAGCGACGTCCGGCCGCGCAGCGCCTCGGCCAGGGCCGCCTGGACCGCAGCCTCGGAGCCCGAGTCGAGGTGCGCCGTCGCTTCGTCGAGGACGACGAGCCGCGGCGCCTTGAGGAAGACGCGCGCGATCGCGAGGCGTTGACGCTCGCCGCCGGACATGCGGTACCCGCGGTCGCCGACCACGGTGTCCATCCCGGACGGCAGCGCGGCGACCACGTCCCACACGTGCGCACGCCGCAGCGCGGCCTCGAGCTCGGCGTCGGTCGCGTCGGGCTTGGCGTACCGGAGGTTGTCGGCGATGGAGTCGTGGAAGAGGTGCGCCTCCTGCGTGACCACGCCGACGGCGTCGTGCAGGCTCTCCTGCGTGACGCCGCGCAGGTCGCGCCCGGCGATCCGCACGTGCCCGGAGGTCGGGTCGTACATGCGCGTGACGAGCTGGGACACGGTGGTCTTGCCCGCGCCGGACGAGCCGACGAGCGCGACCATCGCCCCCGCGGGGACGGAGAACGTGACGTCGCGCAGGGTGTCGGTCGTGGGGTCCGTCCCCTCGACGGCGACGGACTCGAGCGAGGCGAGGGAGACCTCCGAGGCGCTGGGGTAGCGGAACGTCACGCCGTCGAGCTCGAGGCTCGCGCCCTCCGTCTCGAGGTCGTCGGCGAGGTCGACGGCGTCGGGCGCGTCGGTGACGGTCGGCTCGAGGTCGAGGACCTCGAGCACGCGCTCGAAGCTGACGAGGGCGGTCATGACGTCGACCTGGACGTTCGACATGGCGGTGAGCGGGCCGTAGAGGCGCCCGAGATAGGCGGTGAGCGCGACGACGGTGCCCACCGTCAACGAGCCGGAGATCGCCATGACGCCGCCGAGCCCGTAGACGATCGCGACGGCGACCGAGGCGACGACGGTGAGGCCGACGCGGAACACCGTGCCGTACATGGCCTGCTTCACGCCGATGTCACGCACGCGGCCGGCCTGGGCGGCGAACCGGGACGACTCGCGGGCCGGGTCGCCGAAGACCTTGACGAGGTGCGCGCCCGCGACGTTGAACCGCTCGTTCATCGTCTGCGCGGCCTCGGCGTTGAGCTCGTAGCTCTCGCGCGTGATCGCGGCGAGGCGCTTGCCGACCCAGCGGGCCGGGAGCACGAAGGCGGGCAGCAGGGTCAGGGCGAGGAGGGTGAGCTGCCAGGACATGGAGAGCATCGCGGCGAGGACGAACACGACGGTGAGGAGGTTCGAGAAGACGTTGGAGAGCGTCGACGTGAACGCCTGCTGCGCGCCGAGGACGTCGCCGTTGAGCCGCTGGACGAGGGCGCCGGTGCGGGTCCGGCTGAAGAAGGCGAGCGGCATGCGCTGCACGTGGTCGAAGACGGCGGTGCGGAGGTCGACGATGAGGCCCTCGCCGATGCGCGAGGAGAACCAGCGCTGGGCGACCCCGAGCGCGCCGGAGAGCACGGCCAGCCCGGCGGCGACGAGGGACAGGCTGACGACGACGCCGACGTCGCCGGCGGTGATGCCGTCGTCGATGATCCGCTGGAACAGGAGCGGCGTGGCCGCGCCCGCTGCGGCGTCGATCGAGATGAGCACGAGGAAGGCCGCGAGCTGGCGGCGGTAGGGCCGGGCGAACGTCAGGACGCGTCGGATCGTGCCGCGGTGCAGCCGCCGGGACGCGACGGAGGAGTCCTGGCGGAACGAGCGCATGCCGCGCCCGCCGCCGGAGCCGGGGAGAGGTGAGGTAAAAGACATGGGGCCTCCTGGGTGGGGGAGGGGCGCGGTCGTCCGCGGGGCGTGGCGGCCGGGCGCGCGCGGCCGGCTGGTGGGCACGGCCGCGCGGGCCGCGCACGCGAAACGATAGTGAGTCTAACTCACAATGAGTGTGCTCCACAAGACCTCGTCCGCCCGGTACGCTCGGCATCGTGACGAGCGATGCGAGCGCGCGCCCCGCGCGGGGCGCGGAGGGCGGCCCGACCTCCACGGACGAGGCGGGCGAGTTCCTCTCGCTCCTGCACGCGGCGCTCCGGAGCGTGCGGCGCGAGGCGAGCGAGCGTGCCGAGCCGGCCGGGACGACCCCCGGTCAGTACCGGATGCTGCGATTCCTCGCCCGCTGCGACGAGCCTTGCCGGCTCGGTGCGGTCGCGTCCGCGCTGGACGTCGCCCCCCGCTCGGTGACGTCCAAGGTCGACGACGCCGAGCAGGCCGGGCTCGTCCGGCGGACCCCCGACCCGCACGACCGGAGGGCGACGCTCGTCGAGCTCACCGCGCGGGGGCGGGAGGTCGTCGCGCAGGTGGGAGCGGAGCGGTCGTCGAGCGCCGGCACGCTCCTCGCGCGCCTCGACGCCGCCGAACGCGCCGAGCTCCTGCGGCTCCTGCGTGCCGTCGCGGGCGAGCGGTCGGACGGCCCGCCCGCCGATGGCCGACCGGCGGACGGCACGGGCGAGCCGGCGGTCGGGCGCCGCTGAGCCGTCCGTGCGCTCGACCGTCCCGGCGCGAGGTCGCCCACCGGCTGGCAGGATGGGGCGCATGTTTCGCATCGGCCTGACCGGAGGAATCGCGGCGGGGAAGTCCGTCGCGCTCGCACGCTTCGCCGAGCTCGGCGCCGTCGTCGTGGACTACGACGCGCTCTCCCGCGACGCGGTCGCGCCGGGGACGGTCGGCCTCGACCAGGTCGTCGAGGCGTTCGGGCCGGGCGTCCTCGACGGTGACGGCGCGCTGGACCGGGCCGCGCTCGGTCGGGTCGTGTTCGGCGACGCCGCAGCGCGCGAGCGCCTCAACGCGATCGTCCACCCGGAGGTGCGCCGGCTCGCGGCCGAGCGTGAGGCCGCCGCCGGCGCGGCCGACCCCCGGGCCGTCGTCGTGCACGACATCCCGCTGCTCGTCGAGACGGGCGACCCCGCGCGGTTCCACTGCGTCGTGGTCGTGCACACGCCCGCGGACGTCCGGGTGGGCCGGATGGTCGAGGAGCGCGGGCTGAGCGAGGACGAGGCCCGCGCCCGCCTCGCCGCCCAGGCCGACGACGCGTCGCGTCTCGCCGCGGCGGACGTGACCCTCGACGGTTCCGGCTCGCCCGAGGCGCTGCGGGAGCAGGTCGACGAGCTCTGGGCACGGGTGCGTGCCGAGGTCGACGCCGAGGTCCAGGCCGAGATCGAGGAGCACGAGGCGTGACCGTCGTCGTCAGCGGGTTCGAGCCGTTCGACGGCGCCGACGCGAACCCGTCGTGGGAGACGGCCGCGCGGCTCGCGGAGCGCGGGGAGGAGCTCGTGGGCGACCAGGTGGTCGCCGTCCGGCTCCCCGTGACCTTCGCCGGGGCGTGGCCGGTGCTCGACGCCGCGATCCGCGAGCACGACCCCGACGTCGTCGTGGCGCTCGGCCTCGCGGGCGGTGCGCCGGGCGTCCGCCTCGAACGGGTCGCCGTGAACGTGCGGGACGCGCGGATCCCCGACAACGCGGGCGCGCAGCCCGTCGACGTCCCCGTCGTCGCCGGTGCGCCCGTCGGGTACTGGTCGACGCTCCCGCTCAAGGCGTCCCTCGCGGCGATCCGCGCGGCGGGTGTCCCCGCAGGGGTGTCGAGCACCGCCGGGACCTACGTGTGCAACGACGTCTTCTACGCGCTCATGCACCACTGGGGCGCCGGGCCGGGACGGCGTGCCGGGTTCGTCCACGTCCCTGACGCCGACGTGGTCCCGATCGAGGACCAGGTCGCCGCGGTGGCCGCGGTCGTGCGGCACGCGCTCCTCGGCACCCCCGAGCCGGTCCTCGCGGGCGGCACGGAGAGCTGAGCCGGACGAGGACGCAGCGAGGGCCCGGCAGGTCGTCCTGCCGGGCCCTCGCTGCGTGGTCGTGCTCGAGGCGTCAGCTCGTCGCGCGCCGACGTGCCACGACGAGGACCGTCGCGCCCCCGGCGAGCAGCAGCGCGGCGACCACGGCCAGCACGACGACCGAGGCGCCCGTCGACGCGAGGCCGCTCCCCGGCGTGTCGTCACCCTGCTCGGCCGACTCGGGCGTCGCGCCGGTGCCGGGAGCCGGGGTCTCTGCGGCCGGGGTCGCCTCCACCGTGGGCTCGCCCGGCTCCTCCGGGGACGGGGTCTCCTCGGCCGTCGGCGGCGTGGTCACGCCCTCGCCCGGGTTCGGGCCCTCCGGCGACGGCTCGGGCTGGGGCTCCTCGACGAACGGCGTCGACTCGCACGGGCCGGCGAACGGGTAGTTGTGGTGCTCGATCCCGGCGCCACCGGTGTAGGAGACGGCGCCGTTCGACAGGATGCGTCCGTTGGTCGAGGTCGCGACGGTGAGGGTCGCGTCCGTGCGCGGGACGACGATCGTCCCGGGGAACTGGTCGTTCGTGCCGAGCGTCACCTGCGTCGCGTCCGGGAAGCTCCACAGGAAGTGCGCCGACAGGTGCTGGGTGGCCTGGTAGACGCGCACGCCGCCGTACTCGACGTGCTGCAGCCGCGACACGTCCACGGAGGGGCCGGTGACGGTGAGGAGCACCGGGCCGCTCCCGGTGACGTGCAGCGTGGTCAGGGTGGAGGCCTGGGCGGCCGTGAGCGTGTACCGCGCTCCCGCCTCGACCGTCAGGACGCCGTCCCGGGGCGTGGCGGCGACGGCACCGTCGGCGGCGTCGGTCGCGAGGCCCGTGACGAGCCCGGGGAGCGCGGCGTAGGGACGCAGGGCGGCCTCGCGACCGACGCCCTGCGTGACCGTGCCGGGGCGGCCCGGGGCGTTGCGGCCCTCGGTGCTCGGGGTCGCGCCGGTGATCGCACCCCCGACGACCACGTTGCCGCCGCTGGACGCGTGGAAGCCGACCTGGGTGTTCGTCGCCGTCGCGAGGTCGCCACCGACGACGAGCATGTCGGTCCCGCCGGCCGGCGTGATGGCCGAGCCGCCGCCCCCCGCGGTCCCGACGTTGAGGCTCCCGGCCCCGGAGAGGTCGGCGTCCCCGCCCACGACGACCCGGCCCTCGAGCTCGGTCGCCGTCGTGACGGTGAGCCCGCCGCCCGCCCAGATGCCGACGCCCGCGTCCTCCACGGCGGTGAGCTCGTACACGCCGACCGGTCGCGTGGACGGGTCCGCGGTGCAGACCTCGTCGGCGGTGACCGGCGTGCCGGCCAGCGGCGCGGCGGTCGCGGGCGCGGCGAGGCCGACGGTCGTCAGGGCGAGCGCGGTGAGGGCGAGCAGGGGGATTCCGCGGGGGCGCGCGGGGTGAAGGCGCATGGTGTCGGCTCCAGGTCGAGGGTTCGCTAGCGGCGCTGACTTACTGCGGACGGACTCCGTCGCCCGTGATCCGTGCTGTCGTGCTGCTCCACGGGCGTCGGGGAGCGCGGCAGGGTCGAGGCGACCCTAGAGGTTGCGAATGACACCTTCCAAATTACGTCGGGGTGATTTCACCGTGCGGCTCCGCGCGCGTGCGACGAACGCGTGCGGAGGGGTCCGTGTGGGTGGGTCGACGTACCGTGGAGGCATGCGTCCCGTGACCGATCTCCAGCGTGCGACCACCCCGTTCGAGGTCATCTCCGAGTACCAGCCGTCGGGTGACCAGCCGACGGCGATCGCGGACCTCTCCCAGCGCATCCGCGCGGGGGAGAAGGACGTCGTGCTGCTCGGCGCCACCGGGACGGGCAAGTCGGCCACGACGGCGTGGCTCATCGAGGAGCTGCAGCGCCCGACGCTGGTCATGGCGCCCAACAAGACCCTCGCGGCGCAGCTCGCGACGGAGTTCCGGGAGCTGCTCCCCAACAACGCCGTCGAGTACTTCGTCTCCTACTACGACTACTACCAGCCCGAGGCGTACATCGCGCAGACGGACACCTACATCGAGAAGGACTCGTCGATCAACGACGAGGTCGAGCGGCTGCGACACTCCGCGACGAGCTCGCTGCTCACCCGGCGCGACGTCGTCGTGGTCGCCTCCGTGTCGTGCATCTACGGCCTCGGCACGCCGCAGGAGTACGTCGACCGCATGGTCCGGCTCGACGTCGGCATGCAGGTCGAGCGCGACGACCTGCTGCGGCAGTTCGTGACCATGCAGTACGCGCGCAACGACATGGCGTTCACACGCGGCACGTTCCGCGTGCGCGGGGACACGGTCGAGATCATCCCGGTGTACGAGGAGCTCGCGGTCCGCATCGAGTTCTTCGGGGACGAGATCGAGAGCATCCAGACCCTGCACCCGCTCACGGGCGACGTGATCCGGTCGGAGCCGAGCATCCACGTGTTCCCGGCGACGCACTACGTCGCGGGGCCGGAGCGCATGGAGCGCGCGATCTCCTCGATCGAGGCGGAGCTCGCCGAGCGGCTCGACGAGCTCGAGCGGCAGAACAAGCTGCTCGAGGCCCAGCGGCTGCGCATGCGCACCACCTACGACATCGAGATGATGCGCCAGATCGGCACCGCGTCCGGGATCGAGAACTACTCGCGGCACATCGACGGCCGCGAGCCGGGATCGGCGCCGAACACGCTGCTCGACTACTTCCCGGAGGACTTCCTCCTCGTCATCGACGAGTCGCACGTGACCGTGCCGCAGATCGGCGCGATGTTCGAGGGCGACATGTCGCGCAAGCGCAGCCTCGTCGACCACGGGTTCCGGCTGCCGAGCGCGATGGACAACCGGCCCCTGCGCTGGGAGGAGTTCGTCGAGCGGATCGGCCAGACCGTGTACCTGTCGGCGACCCCCGGCGACTACGAGCTCTCGATGGCGGACGGCGTCGTCGAGCAGATCATCCGCCCGACCGGCCTGGTCGACCCGGAGGTGCTCGTCAAGCCGACCACGGGGCAGATCGACGACCTGCTGCACGAGATCCGCGAGCGGGTCGAGCGGAACGAGCGCGTCCTGGTCACGACCCTCACCAAGAAGATGGCCGAGGACCTCACGGACTACCTGCTCGAGAAGGACGTGCGGGTCCGGTACCTGCACTCGGAGGTCGACACGCTGCGGCGCGTCGAGCTCCTGCGCGAGCTCCGCCTCGGCGAGTACGACGTCCTCGTCGGGATCAACCTCCTGCGCGAGGGCCTCGACCTGCCCGAGGTGTCGCTCGTCGCGATCCTCGACGCGGACAAGGAGGGCTTCCTGAGGTCGCCCAAGTCGCTCATCCAGACGATCGGCCGCGCGGCCCGCAACGTCTCGGGCCAGGTGCACATGTACGCGGACAAGATCACGCCCGCGATGGCCGCGGCGATCGAGGAGACCGAGCGTCGTCGCGAGCGGCAGATCGCGTACAACACGGAGCACGGGGTCGACCCGACGCCGTTGCGCAAGCGGATCTCCGACGTGACGGACATGCTCGCGCGCGAGGACGTCGACACGGCCGAGCTCCTCGCGGGCGGGTACCGGCAGCCGGGCAAGGGCGCGAAGGGCAGGGCGCCGGTGCCAGGAGCGCCCAAGGAGGGTGCGTCGTCGGGCAACCGGCTCGCGGGCGCGGCGGCGAGCGACCTGGCCGAGCTCATCCAGGAGCTCAGCGACCAGATGCACGCGGCCGCGGGCGAGCTGCAGTTCGAGCTCGCCGCCCGGCTGCGCGACGAGATCTCCGGGCTCAAGAAGGAGCTGCGGCAGATGCAGGCCGCGACGGCCTGACGCGGAGGTCCGGGGTCGGCGTCGGGCGACGAGCCCGTCGGTCGGCCACGGGGGAGGAGGCGACGTGACGTTCGGGGTGCAGGTGACGTTCGACGCGGCCGACCCGCGTGCGCTGGGCGCGTTCTGGTGCGTGGCGCTCGGATACGTGGAGCCGCCGCCGCCCGAGGGCTTCGGGTCGTGGGAGGCCGCCCTGGAGGCGTGGGGCGTCCCTCCGGAACGATGCGGCGACCGGTACGCGATCGTCGACCCCGACGGGGTCGGCCCGCGTGTGTACCTCCAGCGCGTGCCGGAGCCCAAGACCGCGAAGAACCGCGTCCACCTCGACGTGGACGTCGGGGCGGGAGCGCCCGACGCAGAGACCCGGGTCGCGCGGGTGCGCGCGCATGCGGCGCGGCTCGTCGAGCTCGGTGCCCGCGTCGAGCGCGAGGTCGAGGAGATGGGCGAGTTCTGGGTCGTTCTCCAGGACCCCGAGGGGAACGAGCTCTGCCTCCAGTGAGCGGCCGGGGTCGAACCGGCGGCGAGGCCGAGGAACATCTCGCCCGCGCGTCACGTTGTCCCGTGCGGAGGGGCGATGGCCTATGCTGGCTCCTCGTTGAAGGGGAGTATTCCTCCGCGGTGATGTCGTCATCACGGCCGGCGCAGTCGTCGGCCCGGTGTCACCGGTCCCACAACCACCAGCCCGCGTCCCGTGCGGGTGCGGGTGGCGGTGCGTGGCGGAAGAGACCTTCGGTACACAGTGCTCCCCACGTACCGGAGGAATCTTCATGGATGTGCCCGTCTGGGTCTGGCTCGTCACCGTCGGCGTGATCCTCGCGATGCTCGCCGTCGACTACGTCGGGCACGTGCGCACGCCCCACGCCCCGAGCCTGCGCGAGGCCACCTGGTGGTCCGCCGGCTACGTCGCCGTCGCGGTGGCCTTCGGCGGCATCGTCTGGGCCGTCTGGGGCTCGACGTACGGCGGAGAGTACTTCGCCGGCTACATCACCGAGAAGAGCCTGTCGGTCGACAACCTCTTCGTGTTCGTCCTCATCATGACGAGCTTCCGCGTCCCGCGGCTGTACCAGCAGAAGGTGCTGCTCATCGGCATCACGATCGCGCTGGTCCTGCGGACGATCTTCATCTTCCTCGGCGCGGCCCTCATCGAGAACTTCAGCTGGGTCTTCTACGTCTTCGGCGCGTTCTTGCTCTACACCGCGTGGACGCAGGTCAAGGCGGGCTCGGGCCACGACGAGGAGTTCCACGAGAACGGCGCGCTGAAGCTGACCCGCCGCCTGTTCCCGACGACGGAGACGTACGTCGAGGACAAGATGACGACGAAGATCGACGGGAAGCGCTACATCACGCCGATGCTCATCGTGATGATCGCGATCGGCAGCGCGGACCTGCTCTTCGCGGTCGACTCGATCCCCGCGATCTTCGGCCTCACGCAGGAGACCTTCCTCGTGTTCGCCGCCAACGCGTTCTCGCTGCTCGGCCTGCGCCAGCTCTACTTCCTCATCGATGGCCTCCTCGACCGCCTCGTCTACCTCGCGTACGGCCTCGCGGCGATCCTCGGGTTCATCGGCGTCAAGCTGCTCATCCACGCGCTGCACAAGAACGAGGTGCCGTTCATCAACGGCGGTGAGCACATCACCGCCATCCCGGAGATCTCGACCGCGTTGTCGCTCGGGTTCATCGTCGTCGTGCTCACGATCACCACGGTCGCGAGCCTCGCCAAGGACCGCGCCGACCGTCGGCGCTCCGTCGAGAGCTCGGAGGGCTCACGCTGATGGTTCACGAGCTTCCCGTCTGGTTCGAGTGGGCGTCGCTGTCGGCGCTCGCGATCCTGCTCCTCGTCGACCTGTTCGTCGTGGGGCGCCGCCCGCACGTCCCCTCGATGCGCGAGAGCGCGCTGTGGGTCGGGTTCTACGTCGCGCTCGCCCTGGTCTTCGGGGCCATCGTGGGCGCGGTCGGCGGGGCGGCACCGGCCGGGGAGTTCTACGCGGGCTGGCTCACGGAGTACAGCCTCTCCGTGGACAACCTCTTCGTGTTCGTCATCATCATGGCGAGGTTCGCGGTCCCGCGGGACCAGCAGCAGCGCGTGCTGATGGTCGGCATCATCGTCGCGCTCGTCCTGCGCGGGGCGTTCATCCTCGCGGGCGCCGCGATCATCGCGCAGTTCGTGTGGGTGTTCTACCTGTTCGGCGCGTTCCTCATCTACACGGCGATCAAGCTCGTGGCCGGCGGGGACGAGCCGGAGGAGTACCACGAGAACCGCGCCGTGCGGGCGCTGCGGCGCGTCCTGCCGCTGGGCACGCAGTACGACGGCGGGCGGCTGCGGACGGTCGAGGACGGCAAGCGGGTCTTCACGCCGCTCGTCATCGTGTTCCTCGCGATCGGCAGCACCGACCTGCTGTTCGCCTTCGACTCGATCCCCGCGATCTTCGGGCTCACCCAGGACCCGTTCATCGTCTTCACGACGAACGTCTTCGCGCTCATGGGCCTGCGCCAGCTCTACTTCCTCCTGGGCGGCCTGCTCGAGCGCCTGGTCTACCTGCCGATCGGTCTCGCGGTGATCCTCGGGTTCATCGGCGTGAAGCTGATCCTCGAGGCGCTGCACGAGAACACGCTGCCGTTCATCAACGGCGGTGAGCACCTCGACGCCGTCCCGACGGTCCCGATCTGGCTGTCGCTCGTCGTGATCATCGGTGCGCTCGCCGTCACGACCGTCGCGAGCCTGCTGCGGACGCGGGCGCTGCACGCCCAGGACGGCCCGGCCGCGACGACCGCCGCGAGCGACGTCGCCGGTCCCGTCGAGAACGCGTCCGAGGCGCCTGCGGACGAGACCGTCGACGAGGTGGCGTCCAGCGGCGAGGCGCCGCCGTGGGGCACGGGCCCGCAGGACGGCGCCGCGCGGTAGCGCGTGCCCGACGAGCCGCGGAGCGAGACGGTGCCAGCCCGGCCCGACAGGTCCCGCGCTTCCCGCCTGGCCACGCACGCAGCGGTCGCCACCGTGCTGTCGCTGCGCAGCGACCACGAGCTGCGCGAGCTCGTGGACGCCGCCCCCCGGATCGGCGCCGGCATCGGCGGGGAGACGGCGCTGCTCGATGTCGACGGCACGCCCGTCTTCGTCAAGCACGTGCGCCTGACCGACCTCGAGCGACAGGCGGAGAACGTCCGCTCCACGGCGAACCTGTTCGACCTCCCGACCTTCTGCCACTACGGCGTCGGCACCATCGGTGCCCCGGGTTTCGGCGCCTGGCGGGAGCTGGCCGTGCACGTCATGACGACGGGCTGGGTGGTCGCGGGGGAGCACGAGGGCTTCCCTCTGATGCACCACTGGCGCGTGCTCCCCGACGGGGGCCGGCCGCTGCCCGACGAGCTGGCCGACGTCGAGCGTGCCGTCGACTACTGGGGCGGCGGCGCGGCGGTGCGTCGCCGGTTCGAGTCCCTGCGGGACTCCTCGGCGAGCATCGTGCTGTTCCTGGAGCACGTCCCGCAGACGCTGCACGACTGGCTCGGCCTCCAGGTCGAGGCGGGTGGTGAGTCCGCCGAGCGGGCCTGCGCGCTCGTGGAGGAGGCGCTGAGCACCGGGATCTCCTTCATGAGGTCGCGGGGCTTGCTGCACTTCGACACGCACTTCGAGAACGTCCTGACCGACGGCGAACGGCTGTACTTCGCCGACTACGGCCTCGCGATCTCGTCAGGCTTCGACCTCTCGCCCGACGAGGTCGACTTCGCCGACGCGCACCAGGACTACGACGACTGCTACAGCGTCACCCACTTGGTGAGCTGGCTGGCCGTCGCGCTGCACGGGTGCGGGCCCGACGAGCGCCGCGCGCTGGTGCGTTCCTGGGCTCAGGGCAGCCTTCCGGCGGGCGCCCCCGCGGCGGTCGCGGCGACGTTGTCCCGGCACGCCCCGGTCGCGGCGGTGGTCGGGGACTTCTACCGCGCGTTCCAGCGGGAGAGCCGGGAGACGCCGTACCCGTGGGAGGCGATCCGTCGGCTCGACCGGGACCGCCGTCCGGGCGCGACCGCGCGGTGAGCCGTCCCGGCGTGCCGACCCTCGTCCCGGGCGAGCGTGCGCAGTGCGGGTGAGACCTCGGTCAGGCGCGGTCCGCCCAGTCGCCGATGACCGGCGCCCACGGGCGGACCGTGCGCTCGGCGACGAGGCCCGCCCGCCCGAACGGGTCGTCGTCGAGGATCGCGGCGACGGCGTCGGGCGTCTCCCCGTCGAGGACGAGCAGCGCCCCGGCGTGTGCGCCCTCGTGCGCGGGCAGCGGGCCGGACGCCAGGAGCGTGCCCCGGGCGTACAGGTCGCCCAGGAACGCGCGGTGCTCCGGACGCAGGGCGTCGAGCTCCGGGGCGCGGTCGGTGTAGACGTAGGTGACGGCGTGGATCGGCATGCGGTCAGTGAACCAGGACCGCCCGACGGCGCGCGGTCGGGTCCGCGCCTCGGTCGTCACCGCGGCGGCACCCGGGCTGGTCCGACCTCCGTTACCAGCCGCGCTCGCGCCACTCGTCGAGGTGCGGGCGCTCGGCCCCGAGGGTCGTGTCCGCACCGTGGCCCGGGTAGACCCACGTCGCGTCGTCGAACCGGTCGAAGACACGCTCCGTGACGTCCGTGAGCAACCGCTCGAAGCGGGCCGGGTCGCGCTGGGTGTTCCCGACGCCGCCCGGGAACAGCGAGTCGCCCGTGAACAGGTGCACCCGGCCCGCCACCGCCTCCGGCTCGTGCACCTCGGCGGGCTCGCGGTAGGCCAGCGCGACGGATCCCGGCGTGTGGCCGCGCAGCGCCACGACCTCGAGCGCGACGTCGCCGGCGCGGACGACGTCCCCATGGCGGAGACGGCGGGTGACGTGCACGTCCGCGGCTGCCGCGACCGCGTCCGCGTCGAGGTCCCCGGCGGCCGTCGTCGCGCCGGTGACCGCGACGATCGAGGCGAGCGCACGCAGGTGGTCCGGGTGGCGGTGCGTCGTGACGACGACGTCGAGGCGTGCGGCCGGCGACCCGTCGCGGACGAGCGCGAGGACGTCGTCGGGCGCGTCCGCGGCGTCGACGAGTACCTGGGCGCCCGTGCGTCGGCACGTGAGGAGGTAGACGTCGTTCGCGAGCGGTCCGACGGCGAGCTTGCGGATCTCGACCTCGTCGAGGCGGCGCCGGTCGCTCGGCCCGCCGACGACGACCTGTCCCGTGTACACCATGGGGTCAGTCTGCCGCGGCCGGGTCCGCGTCAGGGCCACGGGTGGGCCCGCGGTGAGCGTTCGTCGGAGGACGCGCGAAGGTGACGTCGAACACCTGTGCGAATGTGGGCGGTCGGTCGTACGATGCTGCGGTGAGCAATCGCCTCGTCATCTCCGGTGCCCGCGAGCACAACCTCCGCAACGTCGACCTCGACCTCCCGCGGGACAAGCTCATCGTCTTCACGGGGCTCTCCGGCTCGGGCAAGTCGTCGCTCGCGTTCGACACCATCTTCGCGGAGGGGCAGCGCCGTTACGTCGAGTCGCTGTCCGCGTACGCGCGCCAGTTCCTCGGGCAGATGGACAAGCCCGACGTCGACTTCATCGAGGGCCTGTCGCCGGCGGTCTCGATCGACCAGAAGTCCACGAACCGCAACCCCCGGTCGACCGTCGGCACCATCACCGAGGTCTACGACTACCTGCGCCTGCTCTTCTCGCGCGCGGGGACGCAGCACTGCCCGGTGTGCGGCGAGCGCGTGACCGCGCAGACGCCGCAGCAGATCGTGGACCGGCTCCTCGAGCTGCCCGAGGGCACGCGGTACCAGGTGCTCGCGCCGGTGGTGCGCGGGCGCAAGGGTGAGTACTCCGAGCTCTTCAAGGAGCTGCAGACCAAGGGCTTCGCCCGTGCCCGCGTCGACGGCGAGGTGCGCACGCTCACCGACGTCCCCGCGCTCGAGAAGAAGCTCAAGCACGACATCGAAGTGGTCGTCGACCGCCTCGTGGCGCGCGAGGGCGTGCAGCGCCGGCTCACCGACTCGGTCGAGACCGCGCTCGGGCTCGCGGGCGGGCTCGTCGTCATCGAGCTCGTGGACGCCGACGCGGACGACCCGGCGCGCGAGCGCCGCTTCTCCGAGAAGCGCGCGTGCCCCAACGACCACGAGCTCGCGCTGGACGAGATCGAGCCGCGCACGTTCTCCTTCAACGCGCCCTACGGCGCGTGCCCCGAGTGCACCGGCATCGGCTTCCGCCTCGAGGTCGACCCCGACCTCGTGGTGCCGGACGTCGAGAAGTCGCTGGGCGAGGGCGCGGTCGCGCCGTGGGCGCAGATCTCCTCGGAGTACTTCGAGCGGGTCCTCACGGCGCTCGCGGACGACCTCGGGTTCTCCATGGACACGCCGTGGCGGGCGCTGCCCGAGCGCGCGAAGAAGGCCGTGCTGCACGGGCAGAACCACCAGGTGCACGTGCGGTACAAGAACCGCTGGGGCCGTGAGCGGCAGTACTCGACCGGGTTCGAGGGCGTCATCACGTTCCTCGAGCGCCGGCACACCGAGACCGAGTCGGACTGGTCGAAGGAGAAGTACGAGGCCTTCATGCGCGAGGTCCCGTGCCCCGTGTGCCGGGGCGCTCGTCTCAAGCCCGAGGTCCTCGCGGTCAAGGTCGGCGGCAAGTCCATCTGGGACGTGTGCCGTCTCCCGCTGCGCGAGGCCGCGGCGTTCCTCGGGGCGCTCGAGCTCGGCGCGCGCGAGCGCGCGATCGCGACGGAGGTGCTCAAGGAGATCGACGCACGCCTGGGCTTCCTGCTCGACGTCGGCCTCGACTACCTCTCGCTCGAGCGCCCGGCCGCGACGCTCTCCGGCGGCGAGGCGCAGCGCATCCGGCTCGCGACGCAGATCGGCTCCGGCCTCGTCGGCGTCCTCTACGTCCTCGACGAGCCGAGCATCGGCCTGCACCAGCGCGACAACCGTCGCCTCATCGAGACGCTCACGCGCCTGCGTGACCTCGGGAACACCCTCATCGTCGTCGAGCACGACGAGGACACCATCCGCACCGCGGACTGGGTGGTCGACATCGGCCCGGGCGCGGGCGAGCACGGCGGGCGCGTCGTGCACTCGGGCGACTACGCCGGTCTGCTGGAGGCGCCGGAGTCGGTGACGGGCGCCTACCTCGCGGGCCGTCGCAGCATCCCGCTCCCGGCCGAGCGCCGCCCGACCGACCCGGGCCGCCAGGTCAAGGTCGTCGGCGCGCGCGAGCACAACCTCACGGGCATCGACGTGAGCTTCCCGCTCGGGACGTTCACCGCGGTGACCGGGGTGTCGGGGTCGGGCAAGTCGACGCTCGTGAACTCGATCCTCTACACGGTCCTGGCCAACGAGCTCAACGGCGCACGGCAGGTCGCGGGCCGGCACACGCGCGTCACGGGCCTGGACCACCTCGACAAGGTCGTGCACGTCGACCAGGGGCCGATCGGGCGCACGCCGCGGTCGAACCCGGCGACGTACACGGGCGTGTGGGACCACGTGCGCAAGCTCTTCGCGGAGACCACCGAGGCGAAGGTGCGCGGGTACACGCCGGGCCGCTTCTCGTTCAACGTCAAGGGCGGCCGCTGCGAGGCGTGCTCGGGCGACGGCACGCTGAAGATCGAGATGAACTTCCTCCCGGACGTCTACGTGCCGTGCGAGGTGTGCCACGGTGCGCGCTACAACCGCGAGACGCTCGAGGTGCACTTCAAGGGCAAGACGGTGGCCGACGTCCTCGACATGCCCATCGAGGAGGCGTCGGAGTTCTTCGCGGCCGTGCCGGCGATCTCGCGGCACCTCAAGACGCTCGTCGAGGTCGGCCTCGGGTACGTCCGCCTCGGGCAGCCCGCCCCGACCCTCTCGGGGGGCGAGGCGCAGCGCGTGAAGCTCGCGAGCGAGCTGCAGAAGCGCTCGACGGGGCGCACGATCTACGTGCTCGACGAGCCGACCACGGGCCTGCACTTCGAGGACATCCGCAAGCTGCTCGGCGTGCTGCAGTCGCTCGTCGACAAGGGCAACAGCGTCCTCGTCATCGAGCACAACCTCGACGTCATCAAGAGCGCCGACTGGGTCGTCGACATGGGCCCCGAGGGCGGTTCGGGGGGCGGCAAGGTCGTCGCGCAGGGCACGCCCGAGCAGGTCGCGCGCGTCGAGGCGAGCCACACCGGCCGCTTCCTCGCGGAGATCCTCGACCAGCACGACCCCGTTCCGGTCGGTGCGCCGACGAAGCCCGGCGCCGCGCCGGCGCCCGCCACGAAGGGGGCCAAGGGCCGCTCGGCCAAGGCCCGCCGGGCGACCGACGAGGGCACGACGCGCTCGCGTCGCAAGGCGTCCGCGGCCTAGCCGCGACCCGGCGGGGGAGCCCCGGCGCGCCGTCGTCGGGCGACCCCGCGGTGACGCGTCCTCGGACCGTCACCGCGGGCGTCGACGACCACGGACGGAGTGCTCAGGCTGCCGCCCGCCGCGCGGGCGCAGGCTCGACGAGCACGCGGAAGTTCACCGAGCGCGCGATGAAGCAGTGGTCGTGCGCGCGCTGGTGGAGCGCGGCCAGCGACCCCTCGTCGGTCCCCGGGCCGTCGTCGACCACGACGCGGGGGTGCAGCGTGACGTCCGTGAACTGCCCCTCGCCGCCGGACTCGACGCGCATGGTCCCGGTGACGTCGTCCACGTACTCCCGCACGACGACGCCCGCCGCCGCGGCGAGGTGGAGGAACCACAGCATGTGGCACTGCGAGAGGCTCACGACGAACAGCTCCTCGGGGCTGTAGCGCGTCGGGTCGCCCCGGAACGCCGGGTCCGCGGACCCGGGCAGCGGCGGCCTCCCCTCGAGGAGCACGTCGTGGTCCCGGCCGTAGGCCGTGTAGGAGGCGGTGCCCCTGTCGCCCGCGCCCGTCCAGCGGACCGTGGCGGCGTACCCGTGCTGTGCGCTCATGGCCGCCACCCTAGCGGGCGGTGGTGCAGGTCACACCACGTCTTCGCGGGGCCGCCGCGGCCCCGGACGTCGCCTGCCACCCGACCGTCGGTGGCCTGACCTAGGGTGGAGAACATGGCTGATCCCGCGACGTACCGCCCGGCGCCGGGGGAGATCCCCACCTCGCCAGGCGTCTACCGGTTCCGCGACGACCACGGGCGCGTGATCTACGTCGGCAAGGCCAAGAACCTGCGCGCGCGCCTGTCGAACTACTTCCAGGACGTCGCGAACCTGCACCACCGCACGCAGACGATGGTGACGACCGCGGCGTCGGTCGAGTGGACCGTCGTGGGCACCGAGGTCGAGGCGCTCGCGCTCGAGTACTCGTGGATCAAGGAGTTCGACCCGCGGTTCAACGTCAAGTACCGCGACGACAAGTCCTACCCCTACCTCGCGGTGACGATGGGGGAGGAGTTCCCCCGCGCCCAGGTCATGCGCGGCGCCAAGCGGCCCGGCACCCGGTACTTCGGCCCCTACGGGCACGCGTGGGCGATCCGCGAGACGCTCGACCTCCTGCTCCGCGTCTTCCCCGTGCGCACGTGCTCGGCGGGCGTGTTCAAGCGCGCCCACCAGACGGGCCGGCCGTGCCTCCTGGGGTACATCGACAAGTGCTCGGCACCGTGCGTCGGGCGCATCACGCCCGAGGACCACCGGGCGCTCGCCGAGGACTTCTGCGACTTCATGGCGGGCGACACGCAGCGCTTCGTGCGCCGGATCGAGCGCAAGATGAACGAGGCCGCCGCCGCGATGGAGTACGAGGCCGCGGCGCGCCTGCGCGACGACATCGTCGCTCTCCAGCGCGCGACCGAGAAGAACGCGGTGGTCCTCGGTGACGGCACGGACGCCGACGTCTTCGCGCTCGTCGGTGACGAGCTCGAGGCGGCCGTCCAGGTGTTCCACGTGCGCGGTGGGCGGATCCGCGGCCAGCGCGGCTGGATCGTCGAGAAGGTCGAGGACGTGACCGACGCGGAGCTGGTCGAGCACCTCCTCCAGCAGGTCTACGGCGCGGCCGAGGAGGCGGCGGCGGCAGACCCGGGGACCGGCCAGGGCCGGGGTGGCGCACGCGACGTCGTCCCGCGCGAGGTGCTCGTCCCCGTCCTGCCGCCGGACACCGCGCAGGTCACGACGTGGCTCTCGGGCCTGCGGGGCGCGCGCGTCGACGTCCGCGTGCCGCAGCGCGGGGACAAGAAGGAGCTCGCCGCCACCGTGCGCGCGAACGCGGAGCACGCGCTCGCCCTGCACCGCACGCGCCGCGCGGGCGACCTCACGACGCGCAGCCAGGCGCTGCGCGAGATCCAGGAGGCGCTCGACCTCGACACCGCCCCGCTGCGGATCGAGTGCTACGACGTCTCGCACAACCAGGGCACGTACCAGGTCGCGTCGATGGTCGTGTTCGAGGACGGCCTCGCGCGCAAGAGCGAGTACCGCCACTTCACCGTGCGCGGGCCCGACGGGGACGGGGCCGCGGACGACACCGCGGCGATGTACGAGGTCATCACGCGCCGGTTCAAGCGCTACCTGTCCGACCGCGCGCGCTCGGGCGAGGTCGAGCTGGACCTCGAGGCCGACGACGTGGCGACCGGCTCCGACGCGGCCGGCCGGCGTGCTGAGCGGGCAGCGGAGGCGGCCGGCTACGTGCCGCGCAGCGGCGAGGTCGACGCCGACGCCCCCGTGGACCGGCGCGCGCGGTTCGCGTACCCGCCGAACCTCGTCGTGGTCGACGGCGGCCCCCCGCAGGTCGCCGCCGCCGCCCGGGCGCTGGCCGACCTCGGGATCGACGACGTCGCGCTGTGCGGCCTCGCCAAGCGCCTCGAGGAGGTGTGGGTCCCGGGGGACGACTACCCGGTGATCCTCCAGCGCTCGTCGGAGGGCCTCTACCTGCTCCAGCGCGTGCGCGACGAGGCGCACCGGTTCGCCATCGCCCAGCACCGCAGGCAGCGCAGCAAGGGCATGACCGCGTCCGCGCTCGACGACGTCCCGGGCCTCGGTCCGGCGCGTCGCACCGCGCTCCTCAAGCACTTCGGCTCGCTCAAGCGCCTGCGCGCCGCGAGCGTCGAGGAGATCGCGACCGTGCGGGGCATGGGCGAGCGCACGGCGCGCGCCGTCGTCGCCGCCCTGGGCGGCGCCGCCGAGCCGTCCCCGGGCACGGCCCCCGTCGGACCGGCGCCCGAGGGTGCCGCGGTGCGCCCGGACGAGGCGACCGGCGGCGCCCGGGACACTCCGGTGGGCGACGGGGCCGCGGCCCGGGCGTGAGCGGCTGGCATGCTGGTGCCATGACCTCGGAGCCGACCCCGGACCTCAGCCCGCAAGGGCCGCCCGCCCGCGTGCCGGAACCCTCCCCGACCACGGTCCCCAGCGGGATCCCCGCGATCGAGGCGGCGACCCACGCCCCGGAGCCGCGCGAGGCCGAGGTGCTCATCATCACGGGCATGTCCGGCGCCGGGCGCACCCGGGCCGCTGCCGTGCTCGAGGACCTCGACTGGTACGTCGTCGACAACCTGCCGCCGCGCATGATCGTCCCGCTCGTGGACCTCATGACGCGGTCGGGATCGGCGCTCGAGCGCATCGCGGCGGTCGTCGACGTGCGCGGCCGCGAGTTCTTCACCGACCTCGTCGAGGTGCTCGACCACCTCCGCCAGAGCGGGGTGTTCTACCGCATCCTGTTCCTCGACGCGTCCGACGAGGTGCTCGTGCGCCGGTACGAGCAGGTCCGGCGCCCGCACCCGCTGCAGGGGGAGGGGCGCATCCTCGACGGCCTGGCAGAGGAGCGGCGCCTGCTCGCGAGCCTCGAGGAGCGCTCCGACGTCGTCATCGACACGTCCGAGCTCACCGTGCACGACCTCGCACGCGAGGTTCGCGCCGCCGTCGCCGACGGCACGCCGGAGACCCTGCGCATCAACGTCGTCTCGTTCGGGTTCAAGTACGGGCTGCCGCTCGACGCCGACCACGTGGTCGACGTGCGGTTCCTCGCGAACCCGTACTGGATCACCGAGCTGCGGCACCTCACCGGGCGCGACGCACCGGTGCGCGACTACGTGCTGGGTCGCCCCGGCGCGCTGGAGTTCGTCGACCGGTACGTGAGCGCCCTGGAGCCGGTCCTGGCCGGCTACCTGGGGGAGGAGAAGCGCTACGTGACGATCGCCGTCGGCTGCACCGGGGGCAAGCACCGCTCCGTCGCGATCAGCGAGGCGATCGCCGCGCGCCTGCGCGCGCAGGGTCAGCGCGTCATCGTCACCGCCCGCGACCTCGGCAAGGAGTGATCGGTGGTCGCCCAGCGCAACCCCGCCGTCGTCGCCCTGGGCGGCGGCCACGGCCTGTCCGCGAGCCTGTCCGCGCTGCGCCTCATGTCCGACCGGCTCACCGCCGTCGTGACGGTGGCCGACGACGGCGGCTCGTCCGGACGCCTGCGCGCCGAGCTCGGCGTGCTGCCCCCGGGCGACCTGCGCATGGCGCTCGCCGCCCTGTGCGACGACTCGGAGTGGGGTCGCACGTGGAGCGCGCTCCTCCAGCACCGGTTCACGTCGGAGGGGGACCTCGACAACCACGCGGTGGGCAACCTGCTCATCGTCGCGCTGTGGGAGCTGCTCGACGACCCGGTCGCCGGGCTCGACTGGGTGGGCAAGCTCCTCGGCGCGCGTGGGCGCGTGCTGCCCATGGCGGCGGTCCCGCTCGGGATCGAGGCCGACGTGCGGACGGGCGACCGGCTGGACACGGTCGTCGGGCAGAGCCACGTCGCGGTGACCCACGGCCGCATCGAACAGCTCCGGCTCGTCCCGGCGGACCCGCCGGCCTGCGCCGAGGCGGTCCAGGCGGTCGAGGAGGCGGACTGGGTCGTGCTCGGCCCGGGGTCGTGGTTCTCGTCGGTGATGCCGCACCTGCTCGTGCCCGAGCTCGCGCGCGCCCTGCACGAGACGTCCGCGCGGCGCTGCGTGACGCTCAACCTGTCGAGCGAGACGGGGGAGACCTACGGGCTGTCGGCGACGGATCACCTGGAGGCGCTGCACAAGCACGCACCCGGTCTCCGGATCGACGCCGTCGTCGCGGACCCGTCCGCCGTCGAGGACACGGAGCAGCTCGCAGAGGCGTCCGCGAGCATGGGGGCGCGCCTCCTCCTGCGGCAGGTGCGCCGCGGGGACGGCACCCCGCGGCACGACGCGCTGCGCCTGGCGGCGGCGTACCGGGACGTGTTCGACGACTTCCTCGGCGACGTCGGCTCGCCCGCCCGCTGAGCCGCGCACCGACCCACCGGGTGGTGCTCGGGGCGCCCGGTCCGCCGCCGCGACGCGTCGGCATCGGTGGCAGGATGTCCCGCATGGCGCTCACGGCACAGGTGAAGGACGAGCTGGCTCGACTGCGGGTGGACAAGACCTCGTGCCGCAAGGCGGAGGTCTCGGCGATGCTCCGCTTCTCGGGCGGGCTGCACCTCATCTCGGGCCGCGTCGTCATCGAGGCCGAGCTCGACACGGCGATCGCGGCGCGCCGCCTGCGCGAGACCATCGCGGACGTCTACGGGCACACGAGCGAGCTGATCGTCGTGTCGGCGGGCGGGCTGCGCAAGAGCAGCCGGTACGTCGTGCGCGTCGTGCGCGACGGCGAGTCGCTGGCCCGCCAGACGGGCCTCCTGGACCAGCGCGGGCGGCCCGTGCGAGGGCTTCCGCCGCAGGTCGTCTCCGGCGGGGTGGAGGAGGCCGAGGCGGCGTGGCGCGGCGCGTTCCTGGCGCACGGGTCGCTCACCGAGCCGGGCCGGTCGTCGGCGCTCGAGATCACGTGCCCCGGGCCCGAGGCCGCGCTCGCGCTCGTGGGTGCGGCGCGCCGGCTCGGCGTCTCCGCGAAGTCCCGCGAGGTGCGCGGCGTCGACCGCGTCGTGATCCGGGACGGCGACGCGATCAGCGCGCTCCTCACGCGCCTGGGCGCGCACGAGGCGGTGCTGGTCTGGGAGGAGCGGCGGGCCCGGCGCGAGGTGCGCGGCACCGCGAACCGGCTCGCGAACTTCGACGACGCGAACCTGCGTCGGTCGGCCCGGGCCGCGGTCGCGGCAGGAGCGCGCGTCGAGCGGGCCTTCGAGATCCTCGGCCCCGACCTGCCCGACCACCTGCGCGAGGCCGGCGAGCTCCGGCTCGCCCACAAGCAGGCGTCGCTCGAGGAGCTGGGGCAGCTCGCGGACCCGCCGCTCACCAAGGACGCCGTCGCGGGCCGCATCCGGCGCCTGCTCTCCACGGCGGACAAGCGCGCGGCCGAGCTCGGCATCCCCGACACGGAGGCGGGCCTGAGCCCGGAGCTGCTCGACCTCTGACCTGCCGGCCCGCGACCAGCCCGGCGACCCGCCGGCGACCGCCCGGCACCTGGACGTCATGCACCGACGGGACGATGGTCCCGAACCGTGGGATCCAGGTCACACGCTGGCGTGGTGTTGGTATAGGCTCGGATGCGTCAGGTGACAACGACGTGCTCCTTCGCTGACACCCCTCGTGGGCGTGGGTGGTCCCGGCTGTCGCCGTGACGGTCCACGGGCACGGAGGGTGCTGTGCCGGGATCCCGGGCAGCGGGGCACGGGCGCGATCACCACCTGCGTACGACGGCGTACGTGATCGTTCGGCATCAACCGTGTGCGTCGGGACAACCGGCGCGCCCTGAGGAGGGCATTGTGACCATCCGCGTCGGTATCAACGGCTTCGGTCGTATCGGACGGAACTTCTACCGCGCCATCGTGGCGTCGGGCGCCGACATCGAGATCGTGGGCGTCAACGACCTCACGGACAACAAGACGCTCGCGCACCTGCTCAAGTACGACACGGTCCTCGGCCGTTTCCCGCTGAGCGTGGACTTCGACGACGACAACATCATCGTCGACGGCAAGAAGATCCGTGCCCTCGCCGAGCGTGACCCCGCGAACCTCCCCTGGGGCGAGCTGGGTGCCGACATCGTCATCGAGTCGACCGGCTTCTTCACTGACGCCACCAAGGCGAAGGCCCACATCGACGGTGGCGCCAAAAAGGTCATCATCTCCGCCCCGGCGAAGAACGAGGACGCGACGTTCGTCGTCGGCGTGAACTCGGACCAGTACGACCCGGCCGCGCACCACATCATCTCGAACGCGTCGTGCACCACGAACTGCCTCGCCCCGCTGGCGAAGGCGCTCAACGACTCGATCGGCATCGAGCGTGGTCTCATGACCACGATCCACGCCTACACGGGTGACCAGAACCTGCAGGACGGCCCGCACCGCGACCTGCGTCGCGCCCGCGCCGCCGCGCAGAACATCGTCCCGACCTCGACGGGTGCGGCGAAGGCCGTGTCGCTCGTCCTCCCGGAGCTCAAGGGCAAGCTCGACGGCTTCGCGCTGCGCGTGCCGGTCATCACGGGCTCCGCGACGGACCTCACGTTCACGGCCTCCAAGGAGGTCACGGTGGACGAGGTCAACGCCGCCGTGAAGGCTGCCTCGGAGGGCCCGCTCAAGGGCATCCTGTCCTACGTCGAGGACGAGATCGTCTCGAGCGACATCGTCACGGACCCGCACCAGAGCATCTTCGACTCGAAGCTCACCAAGGTGATCGGCGACCAGGTCAAGGTCGTCTCCTGGTACGACAACGAGTGGGGCTACTCGAACAGCCTCGTCGCGCTGACGCAGCTCGTCGGCGACAAGCTCTGAGCCACCTGCTGACGCAGCACGACCCTGCGTAGCAACCATGCGTCCGCGTGCGCGTCCCGGCACCGCCCGGTGACGCGCACGCGGACGTCCTCATGTGCGGGCCCGGCCGGTCCTCGGCAGGCGCCCCGTACGACGGCGACCGAACCGTAGGAGACCGCATGAACACCATCGACTCCCTGGGCGACCTGCGCGGCAAGCGCGTCCTCGTCCGCTCCGACTTCAACGTCCCGCTCGACGGGACGACCATCACGGACGACGGCCGCATCCGCGCGGCGCTGCCGACGCTGAAGAAGCTCACCGACGCCGGCGCGAAGGTGATCGTCACCGCGCACCTGGGTCGCCCCAAGGGCGAGCCGGACGCGAAGTACTCGCTCGCGCCCGTCGCGGCCCGCCTGGGCGAGTTGCTCGGCGTGCCGGTGCACCTCGCGCAGGACGTCGTCGGCGACTCGGCCCGCGAGACCGTCGCCGCCCTCGGCGACGGCGAGGTCGCGCTGCTGGAGAACATCCGGTTCGACCCGCGCGAGACGTCCAAGGACGACGCGGAGCGCCAGTCGCTCGCACGCGACCTCGCGCAGCTCGCGGACGTCTTCGTCTCGGACGGCTTCGGCGTCGTGCACCGCAAGCAGGCGTCGGTCTACGACGTCGCCCAGGTGCTCCCGTCCGCGGTGGGCGAGCTCGTCCTCAAGGAGGTCGACTCGCTGCGCAAGGCGACGGAGGACCCGGCCCGCCCGTACGCGGTCGTGCTCGGCGGCTCCAAGGTCTCGGACAAGCTCGGCGTCATCGCGAACCTGCTCACCAAGGCGGACCGCCTGCTCATCGGCGGCGGCATGGTGTTCACGTTCCTCGCGGCCAAGGGCTACGGCGTCGGCAAGTCCCTCCTCGAGGAGGACCAGATCGACACGGTCAAGGGCTACCTCGCGGACGCGGAGAAGAACGGCGTCGAGATCGTCCTGCCGACCGACATCGTCGTGGCGGACGCGTTCGCCGCGGACTCCCCGCACGAGGTCGTCGCCGCGGACGCGATCCCCGCGGACAAGATCGGCCTCGACATCGGCCCCGAGTCGGCGCAGCTCTTCGCGAGCAAGATCGTCGACGCGAAGACGGTCGTGTGGAACGGCCCCGCGGGCGTGTTCGAGTTCGAGGCGTTCTCGGGCGGCACGCGTGCCGTGGCCAAGGCGCTCGTCGACGCGACCGCGAACGGCGCGTTCACGATCGTCGGCGGCGGCGACTCGGCGGCGGCGGTCCGCATCCTCGGCTTCGACGAGGCGGGCTTCAGCCACATCTCGACCGGTGGTGGCGCGAGCCTCGAGTTCCTCGAGGGCAAGGACCTGCCGGGGATCTCCGTCCTCGAGGGCTGAGCGCCCCTCCCGAACCATCCTCACGCACCGCCCGCGGCCTGTCGTGCGCGGGCGGTGCGACCCCCACAGAGAGAAGAAGGACCGTGGCGAACAGCCGTACCCCGCTCATGGCGGGCAACTGGAAGATGAACCTGGACCACCACCAGGCGACCCACACCGTGCAGAAGCTCGCGTGGACCCTCAAGGACGCGAAGCACGACTACGCGGCCGTCGAGGTCGCCGTGCTGCCGCCCTTCACCGACCTCCGGTCCGTGCAGACGCTCGTCGACGCGGACAAGCTGGAGCTGAAGTACGGCGCGCAGGACGTGTCCGCGCACACCGAGGGCGCCTACACGGGCGAGATCTCGGCGACGATGCTCGCCAAGCTCGGCGTGAGCTACGTCGCGATCGGCCACTCCGAGCGCCGGCAGTATCACGCCGAGACGGACGCGCAGGTCAACGAGAAGATCGTGGCCGCCGTGGGTCAGGGCGTCGCCCCGATCCTGTGCGTGGGCGAGGGCCTCGACGTCCGCAAGGCCGGCGAGCAGATCTCCTACACGCTGGCTCAGGTCGAGGGCGCCCTCGCGGGCATCCCGGCAGCGCAGCTCGCGACGCTCGTCATCGCGTACGAGCCCGTCTGGGCCATCGGCACAGGCGAGGTCGCGACGCCGGAGGACGCGCAGGAGGTCTGCGGTGCGATCCGCGGTGCCCTGGGCGACCTGTACGACGCGGACCTCGCGGACGCGACGCGCATCCTGTACGGCGGCTCGGTGAAGTCGTCCAACGTCGCCGCGATCATGGCGCAGCCCGACGTCGACGGCGCGCTCGTCGGCGGCGCGAGCCTCGACCCCGAGGAGTTCGCCAAGATCGCGCGCTACCAGTCGCACGCGACCGGGGCCTGACCTCCGCGAGACCCTCGTACCGACGGCCCCGGGAGCGGATCCCGGGGCCGTCGGTCCCTGGCGTGAGACGCTGCCGGCCGGGGTTGGCCGGAGCGGCCCCGCGTCGCCTACTCTTGTCCCCTGTGCAGCAGGTCACGCCTGCGCACGACAACCGTGCGGTCGCGCTCGACATCGGTCGGGACGGCCCTGAGCCTCAAGGACGTACTCGTGGACGTGCTGCGCATCATCCTCCAGATCCTGCTGGTCCTGACCAGCGGCTTCCTCACCCTGCTCGTGCTCATGCACAAGGGCAAGGGCGGCGGCCTCTCCGACATGTTCGGCGGCGGGATCTCGAGCTCGGTGGGCAGCTCCGGCGTCGCCGAGCGCAACCTCAACCGGATCACCGTGTCGTTCGCCCTCGTCTGGGCGGTCGTCATCGTGCTCCTGGGGCTGCTCCAGAAGGTCAGCTGACCTCCGCGCCCCTGAGGGCGTCGCAGGGTCGAGCAGGGCTCGAGGAGTCGGCAGGGGGCAGCCGCGCCGGACGGCGCGGTACGGGCAGGATCGAGTGCCGACGACGGCACGGACGGGGGAGAGCACGTGGCAGGTGGTAACGCGATCCGCGGGTCGCGCGTCGGGGCGGGACCGCTCGGGGAGTCCGAGCGCGGCGAGATCGCGCCGCGCTTCTGGGTCTCCTACTGGTGCGCGAACGGCCACGAGACGCGGCCCAGCTTCTCCTCGGAGGCGGAGATCGAGGCGCCCGAGACCTGGGACTGCCCGCGGTGCGGGTTCCCGGCCGGGCAGGACCGGGAGAACCCGCCGACGCCGTCGCGCAACGAGCCCTACAAGACGCACCTCGCGTACGTGAAGGAGCGTCGCAGCGACGAGGACGGCGTCGCGATCCTGGACGAGGCGCTCGCCGCGCTGCGGGCCCGTCGGGGTCGCTGACTCGCTGACCGAGGGTCCCTGCGCGGCAGGGCCGGGGCTCGCTCCTGCCTCAGCGCACGCGCGCGAGCACGAACCCGTCGTAGCCCTTGGACCCGACGGTCTGCACGGCCGTGGCGTCGAGGCGCGGGTCCGCGACGACGTGCTCGACCATCTCCCGCACCCCGAGCACGTTCGGGTCGGTGCTCTCGGCGTCGGCGACGGCGCCGCCGCGGACGGTGTTGTCCACGACGATCAGGGTGCCGGGGCGGGACAGCCGGAGCGCCAGGTCGAGGTAGACGGGGTTCGACGGCTTGTCAGCGTCGACGAAGACGAGGTCGAACGGCTCCGCACGCTCGTCGACGAGGCGGCGCAGGGTGTCGGCCGCGGCCCCGACGACGACGTCCACCACCCCGGAGAGCCCCGCGGCGTCGAGCGACTCGCGCGCGACCGCGGCATGCGCCGGGTCGATCTCGCACGTGACGAGCGAGCCTCCCGCAGGCAGCGCGCGGGCGAGCCAGATCGTCGAGTAGCCGCCGAGCGTGCCGACCTCCAGCACGCGGCGCGCGCCCGTCGCGAGCGCGAGGAGCTGCAGGAGCCGGCCCTGCGCGGGGGAGACCTGGATCTCCGGCAGGCCGGCGGCCCGTGCGCGGGCGCCGGCGGCGGCGAGCAGGTCATCCTCGGCCACGAGCGGGCCGAAGTACGCGTCGACCGCGTCCCACGTCGCCGCGGGGTCCACGTGCTCGCCGCCGGTCGTCATCGGTCGGCGTCCCGCGTGCCTGCCGCTGCGGCGTCCACGAGCCACAGCGTGCGCTCGGTTCCGGTGACCGCCGCCGCCGGGGTCTCGGCCGCAGGGGCACCCCCGAGCGCCGACGCGACGGCCGTGGCCTTCTCGGCGCCCGCGGCGACGACCCACACCTGGCGGGCGCGCGCGATGGCCTCGAAGGTCAGCGTCACGCGCTCCGGCGGCGGCTTGGGCGAACCGTGGACGCCGGCGGTCGGGACGCCCGTCACGTCGAGCCCCGGGTGCCCGGGGAAGAGCGACGCGACGTGGCCGTCAGGCCCCATCCCGAGCAGGAGCACGTCGAACGCCGGCACCTCGGCGCCGTCCGGGGCGTGCGCGGCGAGCGTCGCGGCGTATGCGGCGGCCGACTCCTCGGGGGTCGCCGCCACGTCCGCCGCGGGCATCGGGTGCACGTTCTCGGCCGGGAGCTGAGGCAGGTGGGCGAGCAGCGCGTCGCGTGCCTGCGTCTCGTTGCGGTCCGGGTCCCCGGTGGGCAGGAAGCGCTCGTCGCCCCACCAGAGGTGCACGCCCGACCAGTCGACGGCGTCGCGGGCCGGGTGGCGCTCGAGCGCCGCGAGGCTCGCGATGCCGACGGTGCCGCCGGTGAGCACGACGTGCACCGGGCTGCGCACCGACTGCACGTCGAGCAGGCGCGTCACGAGCCGCGAGGCGACGGCCTCGGCGAGGACGCCGGCGTCCGGGTGGACGACCACGAGGCGCCCGTGGGACGCGTGCGCGTCCCCGGGCCCGGCGGCGGTCACGCGCCCACCTTCTGCAGGCCCTTGGTGAGCACCTCGCCGTAGATCTCGTCCGGGTCGAGGCGACGGAGCTCCTCGATGAGGGCCTCGCTGAGCGTCCGGATGGGCAGCGCGACGCGGCGGTCGGGCTTGCCCGGCTGGCTGATCGTCACGGTGCGCCCGTCCGGGCGGTCGAGGATGATCGGCCCGCTCTTGCGCTCGAGCGTGACGCGCGTGATCGCCTCGGCCCCACGACGGCGCACTACCGCGGCCGGGCAGCGCAGGCGCGAGCCCAGCCAGGCGGCGAGTAGGTCGAGCGACGTGTGCTTCGCCTGACCCTCGACCACGACGCTGGTCACCGGCTCGTACGGGGGCTGGTCGAGCGCCGCCGCGATGAGGCCGCGCCACAGGGTGACGCGAGCCCACGCCAGGTCGGAGTCGCCGGGACCGTACGTCGTCGCGAGCTGCGCGAGCATCGCCTCGGGGTCCTTGGACGTGATCGAGTCGGTGATGCGGCGCTGGGCCATCGCCCCGACGGGGTCGTCGTCGACCGAGGCGGGCGGCTGGCCGGGCCACCACACCACGATCGGCGCGTCGGGGAGCAGGAGCGGCATGACGAGCGTGTCGGCGTGCTCGAGCAGCGGGCCCGCGGTCCGCAGCACGACCACCTCGGACGCGCCGGCGTCGCCGCCCACGCGGATCTGGGCGTCGAGGTGCGGGACCGTGCTCCGGCCGGACGGCGCGACGACGATGACGCGGCACGGGTGCTCGCGGCTCGCGTCGTTCGCCGCCTCGATCGACGTCTCGACGTCGGACTCGCGCGCGATGACGACGAGCGTGAGGACGCGGCCGAGCGCGATCGCGCCGCCCTCGTCGCGCAGCCGCACGAGGCGCTTGTTCACCGCGTTCGTCGTCGTGTCGGGCAGGTCGATGATCATCGCGGGGTCCTCGCCGGTCGGAGGGTCGTGCGGCCCTGCGGCGCACGACGGGGTCGGGGGGTCTCTCTCTGGGGCGCCGCGCTCCGCGGGGCCGACGCCGGGACGGCGGCCGTCACGGGCGCCGCCACGAACGGCCGTCGCGCGCTAGCATCGCGTCGGCCGACTCCGGCCCCCACGTGCCGGACCGGTACTGGTCGGGCGTGCCCTTGGCCGCCCAGTGGGCGGTGATCGGGTCGAGGATCTTCCACGAGAGCTCGACCTCCTCACGCGTCGGGAAGAGCGGCGGGTCGCCCAGCAGCACGTCGAGGATGAGCCGCTCGTACGCCTCGGGGGAGGACTCGGTGAACGCGTGCCCGTACCCGAAGTCCATCGTGACGTCGCGGACCTCCATCGCGGTGCCGGGGACCTTCGCGCCGAACCGCATGGTCACGCCCTCGTCGGGCTGGACGCGGATGACGAGCGCGTTGTTGCCGAGGTCGGACGCCTGCGAGGTCTCGAACGGCAGGTGCGGAGCCTTCTTGAACACGACCGCGACCTCGGTCACGCGACGCCCGAGGCGCTTGCCGGTGCGCAGGTAGAACGGGACGCCCGCCCAGCGACGGTTGTCGATGTCCACGCGGATCGCGGCGTACGTCTCGGTCGTCGAGTCGGCGGGAATGCCGTCCTCGTCGAGGAAGCCGATGACCTCCTCGCCGCCCTGCCACCCGGCCGCGTACTGGCCGCGCGCGGTGTGCTTGGACAGCTCGCGCGGCAGGCGCACGGCCGAGAGCGCCTTGATCTTCTCGGCGCGCAGCGACGGGGCGTCGAACGACACGGGCTCCTCCATCGCGACGAGCGCGAGGAGCTGGAGCAGGTGGTTCTGGATGACGTCGCGCGCGGCGCCGATGCCGTCATAGTAGCCCGCGCGCCCGCCGATGCCGATGTCCTCGGCCATCGTGATCTGCACGTGGTCCACGTAGTTCGCGTTCCAGATGGGTTCGAACATCTGGTTGGCGAACCGCAGCGCGAGGAGGTTCTGGACCGTCTCCTTGCCGAGGTAGTGGTCGATGCGGAAGACCGAGTCGGGCGGGAAGACCTCCGACACGACGGCGTCGAGCTCGCGGGCGCTCTCGAGGTCGTGGCCGAAGGGCTTCTCGATGACGACGCGGCGCCAGGCGTCTCCCTCGGAGCGAGAGAGCCCGGAGCGGGAGAGCTGCCGGCACACGACCGGGAACGCGCTCGGCGGCACCGAGAGGTAGAAGGCGTGGTTGCCGCCCGTGCCGCGCTCGGCGTCCAGCGTCTCGACGGTCTCGCGCAGCCGCTCGAAGGCGTCCTCGTCGTCGAACGTGCCCTGCACGAACCGGATCCCCTCGGCGAGCTGCCGCCACGTCGCCTCGCGGAACGGCGTGCGCGCGTGCTCCTTGACGGCGTCGTGCACGACCTGCGCGAAGTCCTGGTCCTCCCAGTCGCGGCGCGCGAAGCCCGTGAGCGCGAAGCCCGGGGGGAGCAGGCCGCGGTTGGCCAGGTCGTACACCGCGGGCATGAGCTTCTTGCGGGCGAGGTCGCCCGTGACGCCGAAGATGACGAGCCCGCACGGGCCCGCGATCCGGGGCAGGCGCAGGTCGAGGGGGTCGCGCAGCGGGTTGTGCTCTGGCGTGATCTTGGCCGGTCTCACCTGGTGGCACCGTTCCGTTTCGAGGAGGGGTCGGGAGGACTGCAGAAGGTCTGAGGCGTGTGCGGATGATACGGCTGGCCCGGGTGGGCGCGCCGTCGTTCCCGCAGGTCGGACGCGTGCCCGCGCGCGGCGGGCACGCGTCGGGAGGTCAGGAGCCGGCGGCGTCGCGCAGGCCGTCGCGCGTGGTCGCGAGGAGGTCGGTCCAGCTGTCCTCGAACTTGCGCACGCCCTCCTCCTCGAGGCGGTCGGTGACCTCGACGAGCGAGACGCCGAAGGACTCGACGGTCTCCAGGGTGCGGCGGGAGGCGGCGGCCGTGCCGATGATCGTGTCGCCCGTCACGACGCCGTGGTCGGCGAACGCCTGGAGCGTCGCCTCGGGCATGGTGTTGACGACGCCGTCGGTGACGAGCTCGTCGACGTACATCGTGTCGCGGTACTCGGGGTTCTTCACGCCGGTCGAGGCCCAGAGCGGGCGCTGCGGCTGCGCGCCGGACGCGACGAGGGAGCGCCACCGGTCGGTCTGGCGGAACTCCTCGTACGCCTCGAACGCGAGGCGGGCGTTGGCGATCGCGGTCTGGCCGCGCAGGTCGAGCGCCTCCGGGGTACCGACCTTCTCGAGCGCGGCGTCCACCGCGGTGTCGACGCGGGAGACGAAGAACGACGCGACGGAGCCCACCGGCGCGAGGTCGATGCCGTCCGCGCGCGCCTGCTCGAGCCCGATCGCGAACGCCTCCATGACCGCGCGGTAGCGCGCGAGCGAGAAGATGAGCGTCACGTTGACGCTGATGCCCTGCGCGAGGGTGCGGGAGATCGCGTCGAGCCCGGCGACCGTCGCGGGGATCTTGATGTAGACGTTGGGCCGGTCGATGGTGGCCCACAGGCGCTCCGCCGTGACGACCGTCTTGTCGGCGTCGTGCGCGAGGCGCGGGTCGACCTCGATCGACACACGACCGTCGACACCCTCGGTCGCGTCGTACACGGGACGCAGCAGGTCCGCGGCGGCGCGCACGTCGTCCGTCGTGATGCGCTCGACCGCGGCCTCGACCGCCGCGTCGTCGACGCCCGCGGGGGCGAGCTCGGCGAGCTGGGCGTCGTAGGCGTCGCCCTTCGAGAGCGCCCCCGCGAAGATCGTGGGGTTGGTCGTGACCCCGACGACGCCGCGCGTCGCCACGAGGTCGGCGAGGTTGCCCGTGCGGAGCCGTTCTCGTGAGAGGTCGTCGAGCCAGATCGAGACGCCCGCTCCCGTGAGCTGCTCGACGGGGCCGGGGACGGTGGGGGACTGCGTCATCGGACTTCCTCTCGGTGGTGCTCTCGCTGCGGGCGTGCTCCCGGGCGGTCGCGCACGGCGGCCGGTTCCCGGGGCAGTTCCGAGGTGGGGCCGCGCGCGGCCCCACCTCGGAATCTACGAAGGGTCAGCGCTGGTCGCCAGTGCCACCCTCCGAGGGCGTCGGCGCGGCGCCCGGGGTGTCGCCACCACGCGCGGCCGCGATCGACTCGCGCGCCGCGGAGGCGACGGCCTCGGACGTGATCCCGAACTCGCGGTACAGCACCTGGTAGTCCGCCGAGGCGCCGTAGTGCTCGAGGCTCACGGTGCGGCCGGCGTCGCCGACGAGCTCGCGCCAGCCCTGCGCGACGCCCGCCTCGACGGAGACGCGTGCGCGGACGGCGGCCGGGAGCACCGACTCGCGGTACGCCGCGTCCTGGCCGTCGAACCACTCGCGGCTCGGGACGGAGACGACGCGCGCCTGGACGCCCTCGCCCGCGAGGATCTCGCGCGCCTCGACGGCGAGCTGCACCTCGGAGCCGGTGCCGATGAGGATGACGTCGGGCGTCCCCTCGGTGTCGAGCAGGACGTAGGCGCCGCGGGCGGTGCCCGACGCGTCGGCGTAGCCCTCGGTGCCGCGCGGGAACGTCGGGACGTTCTGGCGCGTGAGGATGATGCCCGCCGGGCGCTCGGTGTTCTCGAGGATCGTGCGCCAGGCCCAGGCCGTCTCGTTCGCGTCGGCCGGTCGGACGACGTCGAGGCCCGGGATCGCGCGCAGCGCCGCGAGGTGCTCGACGGGCTGGTGCGTCGGGCCGTCCTCGCCGAGGCCGATCGAGTCGTGCGTCCAGACGAACGTCGTCGGGATCTCCATGAGCGCGGCGAGGCGCACCGCGGGGCGCATGTAGTCGCTGAACTGGAGGAACGTGCCGCCGTAGGCGCGCGTGCCGCCGTGCAGGACGATGCCGTTGAGGATCGCGCCCATGGCGTGCTCACGGATGCCGAAGTGCAGCGTGCGGCCGTACTCGTGGCCGGGGAACTTCTTGGTCGCGTGCTCGACGGGCACGAAGGACGGCTCGCCGTCCATGGTCGTGTTGTTCGACCCGGCGAGGTCGGCCGAGCCGCCCCAGAGCTCGGGCAGCACGTCCTTGAGCGCGGTGAGGACCTTGCCCGACGCGGAGCGCGTCGCGACGGCCTTGCCCGCCTCGAACGTGGGGAGCGCGTCCTCCCAGCCGGCGGGCAGCTCGCGCTTCTGGAGCCGGCCGAGGAGCTCGGCGCCCGAGGGGTTCGCCGTCGTCCACGCCGCGAAGGCGGTCTCCCAGGCGGCGCGCGCGTCGCCCTGGCGCTCGCCGACGGCGCGCGTGTACGCGAGCACCTCGTCGTCGATCGCGAAGCTCGCCTCGGGGTCGAGGCCGAGCTCGATCTTCAGGCCCTTGATCTCGTCGGCGCCCATGGCCGAGCCGTGGATGCCGCCGGTGTTCTGCTTGGTCGGCGACGGGTAGCCGATGATCGTGCGCAGCGCGATGATCGACGGCTTGCCGGTCTCGGCCTTGGCGGCCTCGATCGCGGCGTGCAGCGCGTCGACGTCCTCGCCGTAGCCCGTGCCGCCGTTGGTCCAGTCGACGCGCTGGGTGTGCCAGCCGTACGCCGCGTAGCGCGCGAGGACGTCCTCCGTGAACGCGATGTCCGTGTCGTCCTCGATGGAGATCTTGTTGTCGTCCCAGATGACGACGAGGTTGCCCAGCTGCTGGTGCCCGGCGAGCGAGGAGGCCTCGCTCGTCACGCCCTCCTGCAGGTCGCCGTCGGACGCGATGACGTACACGTGGTGGTCGAACGGCGACTCGCCCGGGGCGGTCGACGGGTCGAGCAGCCCGCGCTCGCGGCGCGCCGCGAAGGCCATGCCGACGGAGGACGCGAGGCCCTGGCCGAGCGGGCCGGTCGTGATCTCGACGCCCTTGGTGTGCTTGTACTCGGGGTGGCCGGGGGTCTTCGAGCCCCACGTGCGCAGCGCCTCGATGTCCGCCATCTCCAGGCCGTAACCGGCGAGGAAGAGCTGGAGGTAGATCGTGAGCGACGAGTGGCCCGCCGAGAGCACGAACCGGTCGCGGCCGACCCAGTGGTCGTCCGACGGGTCGTGGCGCATGACCTTCTGGAAGAGCAGGTAGGCGGCCGGGGCCAGCGAGATCGCGGTGCCGGGGTGGCCGTTGCCCACCTTCTCCACCGCGTCGGCGGCGAGCGCCTTGATCGTCTTGACGGCCCGGTCGTCCAGGTCCGTCCAGTCCAGGGGCGTGTGAGCAGGGGACAACGCGTTCACCGAACCTCATTCCCGTCCGGAGCGCGCGCCCCGGATCCTCGCGACAACTCGAAACAACCGTTGAACATTTCCCGGCCTCACGCCTCAGGGGGCGGGGCGGCCCGGTGCCGGTCACGTCGTCCGCGGGCCACAGGTCCTGACGGGCGGTCCGACGCGGGACGGTTGCGGGTCCAGCCTATACGCGGACGCCGTTCGTGCCCGGGCGGTGCCCACGTGCTGGATTTCGGTCGGATGTCACACAATCGCCCGGCCCGTCCGGTCGGCCCCGGCGCAGGCGGGGACGTACGATGAGCGAGGACGACCGGCGGTCCGTCCCAGCTCGCCCCCCCACCTCAGAACGGAACACCGAAGCGCGTGCACACCACGAGCCAGGCACCGATCGACGGGACCGGAAGCCCGTCTGGCGCCGCGTCGACCCAGCAGCCGTCCTCGCCGACGAGCCCCGTGTCCTCCGTCGCCCCCGCGGCCGAGGCCGTTCGTGCGACCCGCACCCTGCGCGAGCGCCTCGGCGCCTACGTCGCGCTGACCAAGCCGCGCATCATCGAGCTCCTCCTCGTGACGACGGTGCCGACGATGATCCTGGCCCAGGGTGGGCTGCCGGGCATCGGGCTGATCCTCGCGACGCTCGTGGGCGGTACGCTCGCGGCAGCGTCGGCCAACGTCTACAACTGCTACCTCGACCGCGACATCGACGAGGTCATGAACCGCACCAAGCGGCGCCCCCTCGTCACGGGCGAGGTGACGCCGCGGGCCGCGCTGGTGTTCGCGACCGTCCTCGGCGTCGTGTCGCTCGTGTGGTTCGCGCTCCTGGTCAACGTCGTCTCGGCCTGGCTGACGTTCGCGGCGATCGCGATCTACGTCGTCGGCTACACGATGATCCTCAAGCGCCGCACGCCGCAGAACATCGTCTGGGGCGGCATCGCGGGCTGCATGCCGGTGCTCATCGGCTGGTCGGCCGTCACCGGGTCGCTGAGCTGGGCCGCGCTCGCGCTGTTCCTCGTCATCTTCTTCTGGACGCCGCCGCACTACTGGCCGCTGTCCATGAAGTTCAAGCGCGACTACGCCAACGCCGGCGTGCCGATGCTCCCGGTCGTCGCGGACGACCGCAAGGTCGCGCGCGAGATGATCGTCTACGGCGTCGCGATGGTCGCCTCGTCGCTCGCGCTCTGGCCGCTCGCCGGCATGACCTGGGTCTACGGCGTCGTCGCGACCGTGCTCGGGGCCTGGTTCCTGTCCTCGTGCGTGACCATGCTGCGCCGCGCCCGCGACAAGGCCGACGGCAAGGGCGGCAAGGTCGGGGAGATGAAGGTCTTCCACGCCTCGATCACGTACCTCACCCTGCTCTTCGTCGCGGTGGCGGTCGACGTCTTCCTCCCGCTGTGAGCCCGGCCGTGCCAGGGGGACGGTAGGACCATGGGCTCCGGCGAGGCGCTCGTGCCCGAGGCGCTGGACCGCGCCGCGCGGGAGTACCTCGCGCACCTCGCCGTCGAGCGCGGCCTGTCCGCGAACACCGTCGCCGCCTACCGGCGCGACCTCGCGCGCTACGTCGCGTTCCTCGCCTCCCGGGGCAACCACGCGGTCCGCGAGGTCGAGGCGGACGACGTCGCGGCGTACGTCACCGCGCTACGCACCGGTGCCGACGGCGGGGCGAGCCTCTCGGCGTCGTCCACGGCGCGGTCCGTGGCCGCCGTGCGCGGTTGGCACCGCTTCTGCGCGGCGGAGGGCCTCGCCGATGCCGACGCCTCCGCCGACGTGCGGCCCCCCGCCCAGGGGAGGAGGCTCCCCAAGGCGATCTCGACCGACGAGGTCGCACGCATCCTCGAGGCCTCCGGCGTCGGCGACGGCCCCGGACCCCTGCGCGACCGTGCGCTGCTCGAGCTCGTCTACTCGACCGGTGCGCGCATCACCGAGGCCGTGAGCCTCGACGTCGACGACCTCGACCTCGGGACGGGCGCCGTCCGCCTGCTCGGCAAGGGCGGCAAGGAGCGCGTGGTGCCTGTCGGATCGTTCGCGCGGCGCGCGCTCGACGCCTACCTCGTCCGCGGGCGCGCGGGACTGGCCGCGCACGGCCGCGGGACGCCCGCCGTCTTCCTCAACACGCGCGGCGCGCGCCTGTCGCGGCAGAGCGCGTGGGCCGTGCTGCGCACCGCCGCCGAGCGCGCGGGGATCGACCACCCGGAGCGGATCTCGCCGCACACGCTGCGGCACTCCTTCGCGACGCACCTGCTCGCGGGCGGCGCCGACGTGCGCGTCGTCCAGGAGCTGCTGGGGCACGCCTCCGTCACGACGACGCAGATCTACACGCTCGTCACCCCGGACACGCTGCGCGAGGTGTATGCCGCCGCGCACCCCCGCGCGCTGGGCTGACGCGGGAACGCGGCGCGCGGGCGCGTGCGCACGAGCGGCGGCAGGGTCCTGCGATACCGTGGCGGACGTGAGCAGCCAGGCCGAGACCCAGCCCGAGACGCGCGGCGCGCAGAGCTCGCACGGCGACGCCGTCCGTCCGGCCGCCCCCGTGACCTCCTCCGAGCGCGACGTCGCACCCGTCGTCGACCACGCCACGAACGGCGAGAGCCGCGAGACGACCGAGGCGCCCACCGACGTCGTGGGCCGCCCCCTGCCCGAGTTCCCGGTCCCCGCGCCGCTCGCGGCGCACGGCCCCGGACGCATCATCGCGATGTGCAACCAGAAGGGCGGCGTCGGCAAGACGACGACCACCATCAACCTCGGTGCGACGCTCGCCGAGTACGGCCGCAAGGTCCTGCTCGTCGACTTCGACCCGCAGGGCGCGGCGTCCGTGGGGCTCGGCGTCAACCCGCACGAGCTCGACCGCACCGTCTACAACCTGCTCATGGAGCGGGGCGCGGACATCCACGACGTGCTCGTCCCGACGGACGTCGAGAACCTCGACCTCCTTCCCGCCAACATCGACCTGTCGGCCGCCGAGGTCCAGCTCGTCGGCGAGGTGGCGCGCGAGTCCGTCCTGTCGCGCGTGCTGCGGCCCGTCGTCGACGACTACGACGTCATCCTCGTGGACTGCCAGCCCTCGCTCGGCCTGCTCACGGTCAACGCGCTCACCGCAGCGCACGGCGTCCTCATCCCGCTCGAGTGCGAGTTCTTCGCGCTGCGCGGCGTGGCGCTGCTCGTCGAGACGATCGAGAAGGTGCGCGACCGGCTCAACCCGCGGCTCGAGGTGGACGGCATCCTCGCGACGATGTTCGACTCGCGCACGCTCCACTCGCGCGAGGTCGTGGCGCGCGTGCACGAGGCGTTCGGCGACAAGCTGCTCCAGACCGTCATCGGGCGCACCGTGAAGTTCCCGGACGCGTCCGTCGCGGCCGAGCCCATCACCGTCTACGCGCCGACCCACCCCGGCGCGGTCGCGTACCGGCAGCTCGCCCGGGAGCTGGTCGCCCGTGGCGACGCCGCCTGAGATCGAGCCAGCGCGTCGAGGGTTCGAGGTCCGCCTCGACAACTTCAGCGGCCCGTTCGACCTGCTGCTGTCGCTCATCACCAAGCACAAGCTCGACATCACCGAGGTCGCGCTCGCGCGCGTGACGGACGACTTCATCGCGTACATCCGCGACGCCGAGCGCGCGGCCGCCGCTGCCCGCGCCGCGGGGGAGGACCACCCCGGGTGGGACCTCGGGACCGCGAGCGAGTTCCTCGTCGTGGCGGCGACGCTGCTCGACCTCAAGGCCGCGCGCCTGCTGCCCACGGGCAGCGTGGAGGACGACGAGGACCTCGCCCTCCTCGAGGCGCGCGACCTCCTGTTCGCCCGGCTGCTGCAGTACCGCGCGTACAAGGACGTGTCGGGGGTCCTCGCGGAGCGGTTCGAGAGCGCAGGTCGGCGCTTCCCGCGCGTCGTGCAGCTCGAGCCGCACCTCGCCGCGCTCCTGCCGGAGCTCGTGTGGACCATGGGTCCCGACCAGCTCGCAGCGCTCGCGGCCCGCGCCCTCGCGCCCAAGGCGCCCCCGCCCGGCGTCTCGCTCGACCACCTGCACGCGCCCGCGGTGAGCGTGCGCGAGCAGGCGGGCATCGTCGTCGACCGCGTGCGCAGCCACGGCACGACGACGTTCCGCGCCCTCGTCGCGGACGCGGGGGAGACGGCCGTGGTCGTCGCCCGCTTCCTCGCCCTGCTCGAGCTGTTCCGCCAGGCGCTCGTCGCGTTCGACCAGGTGACGCCGCTCGGCGAGCTCACCGTGCGGTGGTCGGGTGACGACGACGCTCCGGAGCCCGCGCTCGCCGACGTCGGCAGCGAGTTCGACGAGGGAGACGACCCCGAGCCGGTCGACGCCCCCGCACCCACCGACCTGGAGGTCCCCGCGTGACGCAGCCCGACGGCGCCCCCGCCCTCGACGAGGTCCTCCCGCCCGCCGTGCACGACCTCCCGGGCGGACTGCCCGCCGCACTGGAGGCCGTGCTCATGGTCGCGGACGAGCCGATCCCGGTCGTCGAGCTCGCCGCGGCGCTCGCGGTCCCCGTCGACGCGGTCCTCGACGCGCTGCACGACCTGGCCGCCGAGTACCGGGGCGACGACGGCGGGCGACCGCGCGGGTTCGAGCTGCGTGCGGCGGGCGGCGGGTGGCGCGTGTACTCGGCGCCGGCGCACGCCGAGGTCGTGGGACGGTTCGTGCAGGGCGGCCAGACGGCGCGGCTCACGCAGGCGGCGTTGGAGACTCTGGCCGTGATCGCGTACCGTCAACCGGTCAGCCGCGGCCAGGTGTCGGCGGTGCGAGGGGTCAACGTGGACGGCGTGGTGCGCACTCTCGTGGCGCGCGGGCTCGTGGCCGAGGTCGGTCAGGACCCGCACACCGGCGCCGGCCTGTTCGGCACCACGGGCTACTTCCTCGAGCGCATGGGCTTCACGTCGCTCGACGAGCTGCCCCCGCTCGCCCCGCACCTGCCGGACATGGACGACCTCGAGGGCCTGGACGGGCTCGCCGACCTGCGCGGCAGCGCGCGGGCAGGCGCCGTCGCGTCCCCGACGGCCCTCTCCGACGGCGCGGCTGACGACGGGGACGACGCACCGGCGTCGGCCCCGACGCTGCACGACGTGGCGCACGACGCCGCGCAGGACACGACGGACGAAGGACACGCATGAGCTCGAAGGACGGACGCCAGCCCGGTGACGGGGGGCGCGGGCGCGCCCCGCGCGACGGGGCGGGCGACGCGCGTCGCGGTGGCCCGCGGCGCGGCGACGCCGCACGCTCGGGCGGCGCCCCGCGGGGGGCCGGCTCCGGGTCGACGGGCACGTCCGCGGGCCGCGGCGCGAGCGCCGGCCGCGGAGGTCGCAGTGGCCAGGCCGCGGGGCGCGGCACGACGCCCTCGCGCGGCGGTCAGCAGCCCGGTCGGCAGCAGCCTGGTCGGCCGCGACGTGCGCAGCAGCCGACGGAGCCGCAGCGGGACGTGCACGTCGAGGACGGCGTGCGCCTGCAGAAGGTGCTCGCCTCGGCGGGGCTCGGCTCGCGCCGCGCGTGCGAGGAGCTCATCTCCCAGGGCCGCGTCGAGGTCGACGGCGTCCGCGTGACCGAGCTGGGCGTGCGGATCGACCCGGAGCGCGCCGTCGTGCACGTGGACGGGATGCGGCTCCAGCTCGACTCGTCGCGCGTGACGCTCGCGCTCAACAAGCCGCGCGGCGTCGTGTCGACCATGCACGACCCGGACGGTCGCCCGTCCATCGCCGAGCTCGTCGCGGACCGCCCCGAGCGTCTCTTCCACGTCGGGCGCCTCGACGCGGACAGCGAGGGCCTGCTCCTGCTGACGAACGACGGCGAGCTCGCGAACCACCTCGCCCACCCGTCGCACGAGGTCGCCAAGACGTACCTCGTCACGGTGCGCGGCAAGGTGCCGGGCAACGTCGCCAACAAGTTCCTGCACGGCATCGAGCTCGAGGACGGGGTCGTGCGCGCGGACGCGTACCGCGTCGTCGACCAGGTCGCGGACCAGACGATGATCGAGGTCGTGCTGCACTCGGGGCGCAACCGCGTGGTGCGCCGCATGTTCGAGGAGGTCGGCTTCCCCGTGACGCGCCTCGTGCGCACGCGTATCGGTCCCATCGCGCTGGGCAACCTGCGCCCGGGGACGACGCGCGTCCTCGGCCGGACCGAGCTCGGCAGCCTCATGGCGGGCGTCGGGCTCTAGGGCCGAGGAGGTCCCCACGCGACCTGCACCACCCTCCGACGGACCGCCGTGAGGCGGGCCGTCCCGTACTGAAGGAGCACCACCCATGCCGGTCCGGGCGATCCGGGGCGCGACCCAGCTCGACGTCGACGAGCGCGAGCACCTCTTCGAGCGCACGCGCGAGCTGGTCCAGGAGGTGCTCGACGCGAACGCGGTCGATACCGACGCGCTCATCTCGATCCTCTTCACCTGCACGCCCGACCTCGTCGCCGACTTCCCGGCCGCGGCGGCGCGCGAGATGGGGCTCGGGGACGTGCCGCTCATGTGCGCGACCGAGATCGCGGTGCCGGGCGCGCTGCCGCGCGTCGTGCGCCTCATGGCGCACGCCGACCTCGACGTCGAGCGGTCGGCCGTCCAGCACGTGTACCTGCACGGCGCCACGTCGCTGCGCAAGGACCTGGCCCAGTGAGCGCGGGGGGCGCCGCGGGCACTGCGGGCACCGCGGGTACCGCGCTGACGATCGCGGTCGACGGTCCCTCGGGGTCGGGCAAGTCGAGCGTGTCCAAGGGCGTCGCGCGCCGGCTCGGGCTCGCGTACCTCGACACCGGCGCGATGTATCGCGCCGCGACCTGGTGGTGCCTGCACCGGGGCGAGGACCTCACCGACCAGGCGGCGGTCGCCCACGCGGTGCGCGTGATGCCGCTGGTCATGGGCCTGGACCCGTCCGGGCCGACCGTGCACGTGGACGGGACCGACGTCGGCGAGGCGATCCGTTCCACGGAGATCTCCACGGCCGTGAGCGCGGTCGCGACCAACCTCGACGTGCGCGCGGAGCTGCGGCGCCTGCAGCGCGCGGTGATCGAGGCCGAGCGCACGCCGTCGGGGTTCGCCGGGGGGCGCGGCGTCGTGGCCGAGGGCCGGGACATCACGACGGTCGTCGCGCCCGACGCGGACGCGCGCGTCCTGCTCACCGCGAGCGAGGAGGCGCGCCTGGCGCGCCGTTCCCTCGACGTGCACGGGACGGCGGACGCCGCCGCGGTCGAGGCGACCAAGGACCAGGTGCTGCGCCGGGACCGCGACGACGCGACGGTCTCGCAGTTCCAGGTCGCGGCCGACGGCGTCGTGACGGTCGACTCGTCCGAGCTCGACCTGGAGCAGACGATCGACGCCGTGCTCGCCGTCGTCGAGCAGGTCACCGGGCGGGTGGTCGGTCCGCGCCAGGGCTCGTGAGCGCGAGCCCGACGGGCGAGCGGGTGCCGTCGCCCGCCGGCCCGGCCTGGTCGCGCTGGGTCGGCCGGTTCCTCGCGCGCGTCGTCTGGTCGACCCGGGTCCTCGGCGCGGAGAACGTGCCGGCCGACGGCCCCGTCGTGCTCGCGGCGAACCACACGGGCGTGGTCGACGGGCCGATCGTGCTCGGGGTCGCGCCCCGCCCCCTCCACGTCCTCGTCAAGGAGGAGATGTTCGTCGGGCCGGTCGGGTGGGTCCTGCGCGCGGCGGGCCAGATCCCCGTCGACCGCAGCGGCGGCCGGAGAGCGCTCGCGACCGGGCTGGGCGTGCTGCGCCGGGACGGCGCGGTCGGCGTGTTCCCCGAGGGCAACCGCGGTCGCGGCGACGCGACGTCCGCCCGGGCCGGGGTCGCGTGGCTCGCGCTCAACGGTGGAGCGCGCGTCGTCCCCGTCGCCGTGCTCGGCACGCGTCGCACGGGCGAGGGCGTCAACCGGATCCCGGGCCTGCGCCGCCGCCTCGTGGTCCGGTTCGGCGAGCCGTTCGCCGTCGAGCGGGCGCCCGGGGTGAGCGGCAAGCAGGCGCTCGAGGACGCGAACGAGCGCATCCGCACCGCCCTCGCGGAGCTCGTCGCGGACACCGTCGCCTCGACGGGCGTGGCGCTGCCCACGGACGACCCGAACCGGGAGCGGCGGGCGGCGCCGTGAGCACCGGCGGCCCGGTGGCGCACGTCGTGGGCGACCGCCCGGGCACGGGAGTCCTCGTCGGCCTCGCGTCCGCGCTCGCGTTCGGCGCGAGCGGCCCGTTCGTGAAGCCGCTGCTCGAGGCGGGGTGGTCGCCGGGCGCCGCCGTCTTCGCGCGGGCGCTGTGCTCGGCGCTCGTCCTCGCCCCGGTCGCGGCGTTCGCGCTGCGGGGCAGCCACCGGCTGCTGCGCGAGGAGTGGCGCCTCGTCCTCGGGTTCGGCCTCGTCGCGGTCGCCGGGACGCAGCTCTGCTACTTCGCGGCCGTCGCGCGCATGCCGGTCGGCATCGCGCTGCTCGTCGAGTACCTCGCGCCGGTGCTGCTCGTCGGGCTGGCATGGCTGCGCACGCGGCACGTCCCGCCGCGGCTCACGCTCGCGGGCTGCGTCGTCGCGGTCGCCGGGCTGGTGCTCGTCGTCGACCCCGCGGGCGCGCGCCCCGACCTCGTCGGGGTCCTCTTCGCCCTCGGCGCGGCCGTGGGCCTCGGCGCCTACTTCGTCCTGTCCGCGCGCCCGACCCGGCTGCCGGCCGTCGCGCTCGCCGCGTCGGGGCTGGGCGTCGGGGCGCTCGCGCTCGGCGCCGCCGGCCTCGTGGGCGTGCTGCCGTTCGCCGCGCCGTTCGTCGACGTCGCGCTGCTCGGGACGTCCGCGCCCTGGTACGTGCCGCTCGCCGTCGTCGTGCTCGTGGCGACGGCGTTCGCGTACGTCTCCGGCGTTGCCGCGACCGTGCGCATGGGGGAGCGCCTCGCGTCGTTCGTCGGGCTGTCCGAGGTGCTGTTCGCCGTCGTCATCGCGTGGCTGCTCCTCGGCGAGGCGCCGAGCCTCGTGCAGGCGGCCGGAGGCGTCCTCGTCGTCGCCGGCGTGGTGCTCGTGCGCCTCGCGGGGTCGCCCGGCGCGCGGTAGGTTCGCGCGTAGCCGGCCGTGGAGCCGTGCCGTCGTGAGGTCGCGGACGCCAGCCAGCACGCGCGGAGAGGAGAGCGGATGACCGACGCTCCGGGCAAGCCCACGACCGTGGACGAGTACCTCGCGACGCTGACACCCTCGGCGCGGGACGTCGTCGCCCACCTGCGCGCCGTCGTCCACGACACCGTGCCCGGCCTCGGCGAGCGCATCAGCTACGGCATCCCGACGTTCACGCTCGACGACCGGTACGTCGTCTACCTCGCGGGCTGGGCCCACCACGTCTCGCTGTACCCCGTGCCCGAGACCGACGACGAGCTGGCGCGCCGGATCGCGCGCTACCAGGACGGCAAGGGGACCCTGCGGTTCTCGCTGGCCGAGCCCGTGCCCGACGACGTCGTGCGCGCCGTCGTCCTCCGGCTCGCCGCCCGCGCGGCGGCGGCGCGCGACGGCCGGGCCGGCTGATCCGGCCCTCCGCGGAGCCCCGCGAGGGCGCGCCGACGGGCCGGGTTCGGAGCCTGGCCCGCGGCCTGGGAGAATGGACCACATGACCACACCCGACCCCGCCCAGCCCGGCACGCCCGGACAGATCGACGCCGCCGGGCAGGCCGAGGAGCCCCTGGCGCCCGCGGACCTCGCGGACTCCGCGGACTCGGCGGACGACGCGGCGCGCGAGCGTGCGCTGCGCGCCGGCCTCGAGGACTACGAGCTCGAGGACACCGACCTCGTCCTCCTCGACGCCGACGGCGAGGTGATCGAGGGCTACGAACCCGAGGCGCCGCTGCCCGTGCTCGCCGTGGTCGGCCGCCCCAACGTCGGCAAGTCGACGCTCGTCAACCGCATCATCGGGCGCCGCGAGGCCGTCGTCGAGGACAAGCCGGGTGTCACGCGCGACCGCGTGAGCTACCCCGCCGAGTGGGCAGGGCGGCGCTTCACGCTCGTGGACACGGGCGGCTGGGAGGTCGACGTCGCGGGCATCGAGTCGAAGGTCGCCGAGCAGGCGGAGGTGGCGATCTCGCTCGCGGACGCCGTGCTGTTCGTCGTCGACGCGACGGTCGGTGCCACCGCGACGGACGAGCGCGTCGTGCGCCTGCTGCGCGAGTCCGGCAAGCCCGTCGTGCTGTGCGCCAACAAGGTCGACGGGCAGTCCGGCGAGGCGGACGCGGCGTACCTGTGGGCGCTCGGCCTGGGCGAGCCGCACCCCGTGTCGGCGCTGCACGGCCGCGGGACCGGCGACCTGCTCGACGCCGCCATGGCGGCTCTGCCGACCGAGTCCGAGCACGGCGAGGTGCGCCCGACCGGTCCGCGCCGCGTCGCGCTGATCGGGCGGCCCAACGTCGGCAAGTCGTCGCTGCTCAACAAGATCGCCGGCGCCGACCGTGTCGTCGTCGACGAGATCGCCGGCACGACCCGCGACCCCGTCGACGAGCTCGTGACGATCAAGGACGTCCCGTACGTCCTCGTCGACACCGCCGGCATCCGCCGCCGCGTGCACCAGACCAAGGGCGCCGACTTCTACGCCTCGCTGCGCACGCAGGCCGCGATCGAGAAGGCGGAGCTCGCGGTCGTGCTCGTCGACGCGTCCGTCCCGCTCACCGAGCAGGACACGCGCGTCATCTCGCAGGTCGTCGACGCCGGCCGCGCGCTCGTCATCGCCTACAACAAGTGGGACCTCATGGACGAGGACCGCCGTCCGTTCCTGGAGCGCGAGATCGAGAAGGACCTGGTCCAGGTCCAGTGGGCGCCGCGCGTCAACGTCTCCGCGCGGACGGGCTGGCACACCGACCGGCTCGTGCCCGCGATCCAGCGCTCGCTCGAGTCGTGGGACACGCGCATCCCGACCGGGCGCCTGAACGCGTTCCTCGGCGAGCTCGTCGCCGCCCACCCGCACCCGCTGCGCGGCGGCAAGCAGCCCCGCATCCTCTTCGCGACCCAGGCGTCCACGCGCCCGCCGCGGTTCGTCATCTTCGCGACGGGCTTCCTCGAGGCCGGCTACCGCCGGTTCATCGAGCGTCGCCTGCGCGAGACGTTCGGGTTCGAGGGCACGCCCATCGAGATCAGCGTCCGCGTGCGGGAGAAGCGCAAGCGGTGAGCGACGGCGCGGCACGCGTCCCCGCGGGGGTCACCCGGCGGGGGCGTGCGCTGCGCCTCGGCGTCGCGCGCGACACCGCCGCGACCCGCCACCTCGTGACGTTCCTCGTCGTGACCGTCGCGACCGTGCTCGTCACGCGCTTCCTGCTCGCCGCCTCGGGGTACCCGCAGGTCGGCGGGGGAGACCTGCACGTCGCGCACGTGCTGTGGGGCGGGCTGGGCATGGCGCTCGCGGTCGTCGTGCTGCTGTCGTTCGTCGGCCCGGCGCTGCGGTCCCTCGGCGCGGTGCTCGGCGGCGTGGGCTTCGGGCTGTTCGTCGACGAGATCGGCAAGTTCGTCACCGCGGACAACGACTACTTCTACCAGCCGACGGCGGCGCTGATCTACGCGACCGTCGTGGTCCTCGTGCTCGTGGTCGAGGCGGTGCACGGGCGGCGCCGGCACCACCCGGCCGAGTACCTGGCCGTCGCGACGGACCGCGCGGTCGCCGGCGTCGCGGGCGGGTTCACCGACGACGCGCGAGACGAAGCGCGGGCGCTCGCGGCGCGGGGCCGGGGCGAGCCCGCCGCGGCGGAGGTGTCGGCGCTCGTCGAGGCCGTGCCGCGCGACGACGTCGACGTGCCCGACCCCGTGCGCGCGCTCGTCCGTCGTGCGTCCGCCTGGTTCGCCGCGGCGCTGGGACGGCCCTGGGCGGCTGTCGTCGTCGTGGTCCTCGCGCTCGGGACGGCGCTGGGGTCCCTCCTGGCCGGGATCCGCGTGCTGGGCGGCGGGATCGACGTGCCGACGTGGGTGGGCGCGGGGATCGTCGTCGGGGTGGCGGGGACGGTCGCGTGTGTCGTGGCGGGCGTCGTCGTGGCCCGCGGCGGGTCGCCCGAGGACCACCGGGCAGGCGCCGTCTGGGTGCGCCGCGGGGTGCTCGTGTCGCTGCTGCTCACCCAGCTCCTCGTGTTCCGCGCGCTCCAGTGGGTCGGCGTCGGGGGTCTCGTCGTCGACCTGCTGGTGCTCGCGGCGCTCGGTGCCGCGCTGGGCCGGGACGACGAGCGCCGTCGGGCGTCGGTGAGGACGGAGCGACGCGTCTGACGCCGCCGACCGGGCGCCGAGCCCGCGGTGGGCGGTGACGACCCGTCACCGAACCCGTGGTTGCGTGCCAGGGGGAGGCTGAGGTGCCGCGCAACCCCGGGTTCGGCGATCAGGCGACCACGACCGGGCGGACGAGGTCGGCGAGGCGCCGGACCTCCGCGAGCAGGCGAGCGGCGGCCGGGGCGAGGGTGCCGTCGTCGTGGATCCGGCCGTCGTCGTCGAGCCAGCGGCGCAGGTGGATCGTGACGGCGCTCGCGGTGGGCAGCATCCCGAGCGCGACGACCACCGGCGTGATCGCCTCCACCGCGCGCATCCCGCCCGACGACATCCCGTACGACACGAACCCGACCGGCTTGTCGCGCCACTCGTCGGCGAGGTAGTCCAGGGCGTTCTTCAGCGGTGCGGGGTAGCCGCGGTTGTACTCCGGCATGACGAGCACGACGGCGTCCGCCGCCTCGACCCGGGCGCTCCACGCGATCGTGTGGGCGTGCACGTAGCCGCCGGAGTGCGCGTCGACGGGCTCGTCCAGGAACGGCAGGGCGACCTCGGCGAGGTCGGCGACGTCGACCTCGAGGCCCGGGTCGGCGGGCACCTGGGCGAGGAACCAGTCGGCGACGGCGGGGCCGACGCGGGTGGGGCGGGTGCTGGCGACGACGACGAGCAGCTTCACGAGGGGTCTCCTGGGGTGGTGGGGACGGAGCCGGGGCGGTCCGCGAGCCGCGGTGCCCGGACGGTGAACAGGGCGAGGAAGGGCTGGACGAGCGGCCCCACGGCGAGCGCGTACACGACCGTGCCCACGCCGACCGTGCCGCCGAGGGCGAGCCCCACGCCGAGGACGCCGAGCTCGATCCCGAGGCGCGACCAGCGCAGCGACCGACCGCGGGCGGCGAGGCCGGTCATGAGCCCGTCGCGCGGGCCGGGCCCGTACCCGGCGCCGATGTACAGGCCGGTCGCGGCGGCGTTGACGACGACGCCCGCGACGAGCAGCACGACGCGCCAGGGGAGCGGCTCGACCGTCGGGAGGACGGCGAGGGTGAGATCGACGAACACGCCGACGATCACGACGTTCGCGACCGTGCCGAGCCCGGGTCGCTGACGCAGCGGGATCCAGAGCGCGAGCACGACCACGCTCGCGAGGATCACGACGACGCCGAGCGGCAGTCCGGTCGCGCGCGCGACGCCCTGGTGCAGCACGTCCCACGGGAACAGCCCGAGCTCGGCGCGCACGAGCAGCGCGATGCTCGCGCCGAAGAGGGCGAGCCCCAGCACGAGCTGGGCGAGGCGGCGGGTCGTTGACATGTCATCGATGCAATCACGACTCTCGATGACATGTCAACGAGTGTGGGATGCTGTCCCCATGACCGACGCCTCCGGACCTCGCTGGCTCTCCCCGGACGAGGAGCGCGCGTGGCGCGCGTACCGCCGCATGCAGACCGTCCTGCCCGTCGCGCTCGCGCGCGACCTCGCGCGGGACTCCGGGCTGTCCGACCCGGACTACGACGTGCTCTCGACCCTGTCGGAGCAGTCCGGGCACCGGTGGCAGCTCCGCGAGCTCGCGGCGCGCATGCTCTGGTCCCGTAGCCGGCTCTCGCACCACCTCGCGCGCATGGAGGCACGGGGGCTGGTCGCCCGTGAGCCGGACCCCGACGACGGCCGCAACGCCGTCGTCGTGCTCACCGACCTCGGCTTCGCGACCCTCGAGGGGGCCGCGCCCGCGCACGTCGAGTCCGTGCGTCGCCACCTCGTCGACCTCGCCACGCCCGAGGAGCTCGCGGCGCTCGCGGCCCTCGCCGAGCGGGTCGTCGCGGAGGTGGGCGACCTCGCGTAGGAGATGCCCTCTCCGCGTCAGCGGATCCCGAGGGCCTCGCGCAGCTCGCTCCCGCGTGCCACGACGACCGCTCCGTCGCGCAGCTCGACCGGAAGGTGCGGCAAGAGGGTCTCTGACGGCACCGCCGCCGGGCAACCGACGGCGAGGATCGCCAGCGAGCCCGCTCTCGCGAGGTCCGTGACGACGTCCCACGCCGCCAGCCCGGCGATGTGGCTGAGCATCAGTCCCCGCGAGAGGTCCGCGCCGAAGATCTCGGCATCGCCGTCGTCGAACACGGCTCTCGTCATCTCGCCGGTGCGGACATCGCGCGTGACGTACGCATCGAGGACGGCGAGCAGGGCGCCGGCGTCGCAGCCCGCGGCCTCGCCGTCGACGAAGCGCTGGAGGAACACGTCGAAGCTCATCGGGCGGCATCCTTCTCGCTCGCGCGAAACTCGGGGAGGAGCGCCCTCAGGCGCACGACCGTCCCTGCCTCCTCGCTCTCCGCGGATCCGGCACCGGACACGGACGACGACGCACGGAGTGCCAGCGCGGCCCAGCCGAGCGGGCTCGGCCGGTTCTCTGGGCGAGCCAGAGGCGAAATCTGTCGAGGTCGGGGTGCGCTCGGCTGCGGCCGACGAAATGTACCAGCCCGCCGCCCTAGGATCGGTGCCCATGACCGACCTGCCGCTCGCCCCCAGCCACGACGCCTTCCCGAACCACGTCTTCGACGCGTTCGGCGTCCCGCCGGCCCTGCTCGACGAGCGCATCGGCGGTTCCGTCATGGTCGTGGCCAAGCAGCCGACGGACGGGCCGCTCACGCTCCTCACCGCGGGCGTGTCCCGGCTGCCGGTGGACGCCGGGCCTCCCGTCGAGCTGGCGGTCGAGGTGCCCGAGGGGCAGGAGGGCGCCGCGCTCGTCGCCCTGCGGATCGTGTGCGACGACATCGCGGTCAACCGCCGCACCCCGCCGTTCGAGACGCCGTGGCGCAACGGGGACCCGTTCCTGACCGGGACGCGGATCTCCGCGATCATGGCGACCGGGTCGCGCTGGGGAGCCGCGCTGGACGACGTGGTCGATCCCGTGGGGAACGTGGTCGGCCACGTCCGCACGCTGCGGCTGCTCACCGACGCGGAGGCGCAGACCGCCTCGCGGGTCGGCTGGTCGGGACTCGTCGAGGAGGCCGGGTCGATCGACGCCCTCCTGGACGTCACGCGCCCCTGACGTCACGAGGAGCGCCGACCGGGCGCAGCCACCGGTGGCGCAACCGCTCGTCGGGGCGGGCGAGACGGACCGTCGTCGTGGGCATGCCGACCGTCCTCGACCACGGCCCGCCCGGCTCGGCGCCCTGCGCGCGGCCGTCAGCAGGCCGGCGCGGCGTGCTCGACCCGCTCGACGCGCTCGGTGCCCCCGCCTCCCGCCGTGCGCGCCGTGACCGTCACGACGCCGGCGCTCGGTGTGGTCCGCACGGCGAACGACTGGTACGCGCTCGACCCGGGCTCCACGCCGGTGAACGACCTCGACCCGTAGGCGGTCGCGACGTCGACGTCGAGCGCGACGTCGTCCGTGTTGGCGACGCGGACCGCGACGTACGGGGTGCCGGCGAGGCAGCGCAGGCGGACGTCCGTGGCGACCGACGGCCGGTCGCCGACGAGGAGGTCGAGCGGGATCGAGTCGGCGATGGCCTGCTGCCCGGCGACGTTGGCGTGGACACCGTCGCCGGTGTCGTAGGGCGGGTAGATCGAGTCGGGGTTCGCCGGGTCCTGGAGGACCGCGTCGAAGTCGAGGACGCCGTCGCACGACCCGTCGCAGTCGCCGCCCGCGCGCACGACGTCGTTGACGGCGCGGCGGTACTGGTTCTGCAGCGCGGTGTACCCGGGGCGCGGGGTGACGGGAGTGACGAAGACTCTGATGCCCTCGGCGCGCAGCCGCTCGAAGATCTGCTCGTAGCTGGCCAGGATCGTCGCGTCGGTGCAGCCGTTCGCGAGGTCGTTGGTGCCGTAGTAGAAGATCACGCCGGTCACCCCGTGCAGGGCGAGGACGTCGCGCTCGAGGCGCGAGACGCCGTCGTTCCCGCCGCCCCCGCACGCGGGCGAGGAGGTCGTGCCGCTGATCCCCTCGTTGACGATCGCGACCTGCTGCGAGGGCGGCAGCTCGGCGGCCACGCGGCGCGCGAGGTCGTCGGTCCAGCGGCGGTCCTGGCCGAACGCGTCGCAGCCCGGCCCGCAGCTCTCGCTGCCCACGCCGTCGACGACGGAGCTCCCGTAGGCGACGATCGTGCCCGCGACGTCCGCGTCGTACACGTCGACCGCGCTGACGAAGTACGTCCACGGCAGGTTCTCGGTGAACGACGCACCGGAGACCTCAGCGTTGCGGTTGCCCGACCCGGTCGGGGCGCCGTAGTTGTTGCGGCCCGCGCGGTCGTGCAGGCTCGCGACGGTCGGCCGGGCGAGGTAGAAGGTCACGGCGACCTCGTCCAGGTCGTCGGTGGCGATGCTCGTCGGGTCGCTCCAGACCTCTCCGCCCACGGGGATCGTGACGCTCTCGGCGCCGCCGAAGGTGAGCACACGGTCGGTGCCCGCGACGATCGCCGGTCCTCCGGCGCTCAGGGCGAGCGACGTCTGGTCGATGACGACCGGCCCGACCCCGTACTGGTTCTGCAGCCGGATCCGCACGGCGTCCCCGCCCTGGCTCAGGCGGGTGACCATCCGCATCGACTGGTCGTCGAAGTTCTTGGTGGAGACGCGCTGCTGCGACTGCGCCCAGCTCGTGAACCAGCCGGCGTCGTCAGGCCCCGGGGCGTCGGCGGCGGAGGCCGTGCCGAGACCGGTCAGGGCGAGCCCGAGCGTCGTCAGGGCGGCGAGCAGGGCTCGGCGTGCGCGCCGCGGGGCGCGCGTGGTGCGGTCGGGTGGGGTGTGCGTGTGCGGCATCCGGGCGTCCCTCGGCGTTGAGGTTGATAGCGGTGTCAGGGGGAACCTAGCACCGTTCGCCCCGGCCCGGCCCCGAGATGCGGACGGCGGCCGGACCCGCGTGGGTCCGGCCGCCGTCGGGCGGCGTGTCACCCGGCCGCCATGGCCTCCTCAGCCGAGCGGACCGTACAGGGCAGGGGACGTGCGCGCGTGCACCGACTGCTCGAGCGCGAACGCGAGGCCGAGGAGCGGGCCCTCGTCGAAGTCGCGGCCGAGCAGCTCGAGGTTGACGCCGCCTCCTGTGACCGTCGCGTCGGCCGCGGTCGCCTGGCCGATCGGCACGGTCACGGCAGGGAGGCCCGTGTTGGGGCTGAGCCGCAGGTTGGTACCGATCGTCCCGTAGGGGTTCGCGCTGGGGTAGACGAGCGCGTCGAGGTCGGCGTCGTCGAGCATCGCGGTGACGAGGTCCTTGCCCTCGGCGAGCACCCGGGTGTGCGAGCCGTCGGGCCCGGCCCACGCCAGGTACGTCTCCTCGGAGATCGCGGCGCGCGAGACGTAGGTGCTGCGCCGCGAGGGGACGAAGCGGCCGGAGTCGACGATGCCCTGCAGCGTCCGCGCCTCGACCTGCGGTGCGAGGTGGTTCGCGACGTAGGCGTCGAGGTCGTGCCGGAACTCGTTCGTCGAGCCCGAACCCTCGTTGAGGACGCTCGCGAAGCCGTTCGGCAGCACGGGCGACCACGTCGTGGGCGGCGCGACCTCGACGACGGTGGCGCCGAGCGACTCGAGCGTGGCCCGCGTCTGCGCCCACAGACGCAGGGTCGTGGCGTTGCTCCCCAGCATGGACGGCACGTAGCCGATGCGGGCACCGTCGAGCGCGTCCGCGTCGAGGAACTGCGTGTACGACGCCGGCACCTCACCCTCCTGGCGCGACGTGACCGGGTCCGCGGGATCGACGCCCACGACCGCGTCGAGCGCGACGGCTGCGTCGAGGACGCTGCGCGCCATGGGCCCGCCGGTGTCCTGGCTCAGCGCGAGCGGGACGATCCCGTCCCGGCTCGCGAGGCCGACGGTCGGTCGCACGCCCACGAGCTGGTTGTACGACGACGGCACGCGGATCGAGCCGCCCGTGTCCGTGCCGAACCCGAGCCCTGCGAGGTTGGCGGCGATCGCCGCGCCCGTGCCGCCGCTCGACCCGCCGGCCGTGCGGCTCGTGACGTACGGGCTCGCGACGAGCGTGCTCGTCCCCGCGTCCTGGTACGCCGAGAACTCGGACACGAAGCCGAACGCGAACTCGTCGAGGCTCGCCTTGGCGAGGACCACGGCACCGTCGGCGCGCAGCCCGTCGACCATCGTCGCGTCGGTCGTCGTCCGGTTGCCGTCCCAGCACCCGCAGCCACCCGTGGTGGGCATGTCCTTCGTGTCGTAGTTGTCCTTGACCGCGACCGGCACGCCGAGGAGCAGGCTCGTCATGCCGTCTGCGTCCCGGGCCGCGTCCGCGCGTGCCGCGGCGTCGAGCGCGACGTCGCTCGTCGTGATGATCGAGTGCAGAGGCCGCCCGCCCGCGCCCGTGTCGACGAGCGTCGTGTCGTAGGCCGCGATGCGGTCCAGGTACTCCTGGGTGATCGCGACCGACGACGTGACCCCGGCGTTCATCGCCGCCTGCATGTCGAGCACCGACGCCTCGACGAGCTCGAACGGCCCGTCGTCGTAGATCATCCGCTGGGAGACCGCCGCGAGGTCCGCGACGGTGATCGTGCCGTCGCTGTCCGTGTCGGCCGCGGCGACGTCGTCCCACGTGGCGTCGTCGGTCGTCGCGCCGAGCGCCGCGGCGACGACGGCGAGGTCGTCGGTCGTCACCTGCTCGTCGCCCGTGAGGTCGAGCTCGGTCCAGTACGGCGCGAGGATCGGCGCGGCCGCGGGCGCCGCCGTCGCGACGGGAGCCGCGACGACGGCGAGCGCGAGACCGGCGACGGTGAGCGTGGCGAGCCCGCCCGCTGCGGCTCGTCGGTGGCTGGTGGGCACGGGCTGCTCCTTCGTGGTGGTGGGCCGGCGGTGCACGCCGGCGGCGGGGGCGCCGGCCGTCGGGTCGGCGCTCATCGGGAGGCCACCGCGCGGCGACGCGCCCAGAGGATCACGACGCCCACCGTGACGGCGAGCAGCGCGGCGCCCGCGAACCAGGCGACGCTCGCGCCCGTCGAGGCGAGCGAGCCCGAGCCCGCCGAGGTCGACGGCGAGTCGGACGCGTCGTCGGCCCCGGGGGCGGTGGTGTCGTCACCCCCCGGGGTCGGGGAGGTCGCGCCGTCCGTCGGGTCGTCCGTGGGCGGCGCCGTCACGGCGGCCGTGATCGTCGTCGTGGCGGACGCGAGGTCGGTCAGGGAAGCGGTCGTGGCGTCGGCGCCGACGAGGGTGGCCGTCGGGACGGTGAACGGGGCGTCGCCGTCGGCGACGGCCGTGAACGTGAGCGTCACGAGCGTGACGTCTCCCTCCAGGCCGGGGGACGTGCCGAGCCGCGTGTGCGCAACGGCGACGGCGCCGCCGTCGTCGACCACGTCGGAGAACCCGCCGTCGGGCGTGACCGCGGAGTCCTCGACGAGCTCGACGAGGTCGGGGTCGTAGGCGACGGCCAGGTCGTAGGCGTAGAGGTCGACGGCACCGGTCGTCGCGACGGTCACCGTGATGGAGGTGCCAACCTCCGCCGTCGACGGCGCGTCGAGGGTCGCGTCAGAGGCGGACGGCGCGGCGTGGGCCGGAACGGTGAGGGCGGTCGCGGCGACCGCCAGGCCGCCGACGAGCGCGGCGCGCCGGCCGAGCCGTCGGCGCGAAGGGGATCGGGTCATGAGGGAGCAGGTCCTTCCTCGGGCGCGCGCCGGTCTGCGCGCACGACCGCGGTGGTGGTGGGGCCCCCTGCCGCGACCGATGCTTACAAGTCCCTGTTTCCCGGGCGTTTCACGACGGTTAGCGCGAGCAACGAAGGGTGTCTCGGACCGGTCACGGACGCCGCGGGGCGGTGCGCCCCGGCGACGGATCGTCGGCGGGCGTCGTCCCGGGTGGCCTCAGCCGAGGACCGGCGGCGCGTCCGCCCGCGTCTCGGGATCGGAGATGCGCCGCATGCGCAGCGCGGCGACCACCCCGAGCAGGCCCGCGACGAGCGGGACGAGGAGCGCGACCTGGAGCGCGCGGGCCCGGACGTCGTCGTTGATGCGCAGGATCTCGTCCTGCACCTCGGGCGGCTCGTCGGCGAGCAGCTCGACGAGCTGGGCGTCGCTCATGATCTCGGCGTCGTCCTCGAGCACCGTCGCGACCTGCTGCTTGTCGTCCGGGGGCAGGACGGTGCTCGACTCGGCCTGCGCCGTGAAGCCCGCGGCGAGCGACGCGAGCATCACCGCGCCCGCGACCGCGAGGCCGAGGGAGAGCCCGAACGAGCCTGCTGCCGAGCTGACGCCGGCGGCCTCGCTCGCGCGTTCCTCGGGGACGGGCGAGAGCGTGTACGCGTTGAGCTGCGACACGAGCAGGCCGAGCCCGGCACCCGCGACGACGAGCGGCAGCGCGAGCCACCAGCCCGACGTCGCGCGCGGCACCACGAGGACCGCTGCCGCGATCCCGAGGACGAGCAGCGTGAACCCGGCGAGCACGCGCGTCGCCGGCCTACGCCGGCCGGGGCGCTTGCCCGCGACGAGCGCGGCGGCGAACATCGTCAGCGACAGCGGCGCGAGCGAGAGGCCCGCGAGGAGCGCGTCGTAGCCGAGCGCCATCTGGAGGAAGATCGGCAGCGCGATCATCGCGCCGCCGAGCGCCACCTGCTGCAGGAGCTGCTGCGAGACGCCGATGCGGAACGCGGGGGAGCGGAACAGGCCCGGGTCGACGAGCGTCGTCCGGCCCGCCCGCGCGCGCCGCACGAGCCAGGCCGCGAGACCCACGAGGCCCGCGGCGCCGACGACGACGAGCGCACCGACCGCCTCGCCGCCCTCCTGCCAGACGAGGACCCCGAGGACGATGCCGCCCATCCCGACGACGGACAGGATGGTCCCCACGACGTCGACCGCGCGGTCGCCGGTGTACGGGACGTCGCGCACGAGCCGCACCCCCAGGAGCACCACCACGATCACCACGGCCTCGAGGCCGAAGGCCACGCGCCACGACAGCGTCGTCGTGATGACGCCGCCGAGCAGCGGCCCCACCGCTGCCGCGATCGACGCCGCGGCCCCCACGAGCGCGTAGGCAGACTTGCGCGCGGCGCCCTCGAAGTTCCCATGCACGAGCGACTGCATCGCCGGGAGCAGCAGCGCGGCGCCCAGGCCGCCGATGACCGACCAGAAGATCACGACCACCACGAGGCTCTGCGCGAGCATCATCGCGATCGCCCCCACCCCGTACGCGAGGAGCCCGATGACGTACGCCCGGCGCCGGCCGACGAGGTCGCCCACCTTGCTGCCCACGAGGATGAACGACGCGGACACGAGCGCCTCGAGCGCGATCGCCGTCTGGACGCCGCTCACGGTCGTGTCGAGGTCGCGCACGACGGCCGAGATCGAGACGTTCATGAACGACGTGTCGACGACGAGGACGAACATCGCCGCCGCGAGGAGCAGCGCGAGGCGCCGGGCGGCCGCGGTCGGCCGGCCGGCGGTGTTCTCGGTGCTCTGCTCCACGTCGACCCCCGTCCGCCGTCCATGCTCACGGGCCGCGCCGCACGCGCGCCTCACCCGCCGGGGGTGCTCCGGCTGCCCGGGCGCCCCGACGCACGCTCTGCCACCATCGGCCTATGGCTGCTGACGGGTGGCGCTCGCGCCACGTCGACGTGGAGGGGCACGACGTGTTCGTGCGCGTCGGGCCGGACGTGCCGGGGGCGGTCCCGATCGTGCACGTGCACGGCTTCGCAGTCTCGGGCACGTACCTGCTCCCGACCGCGGAGCGCCTCGCGCACCGGGCGACCGCCGTCGTGCCCGACCTGCCCGGCTACGGGCGCAGCGAGCGGTGGGGGCACACCCTTGGGATCCCGTCGCTCGCCTGGGCGCTGCTCTCGTTGCTCGACGCGCTCGAGCTCGATCGGGTGATCCTCGTCGGCAACTCCATGGGCGGCCCGATCGGCCTCGAGGTCGCGCACGCAGCGCCGGCGCGCGTCGCCGGCATCGTGCTCGCCTCGCCCGCCGGCGGCGTGCACAACCAGCCGTTCGCCCGCGCCCTCACCCAGCTCGCGCGCGACGCAGGCCGGGAGAGCCCGCGCATGGCCCGCATCGCGGTGCCCGACTACGCGCGGTTCGGCGCCGTCAACGCGCTGCACCTGTTCGCCGAGCTCGTCCGGTTCCCGTCGCTCGAGCGCATCATCCGTGTGCCGGTCCCGACGCTCGCGGTCGTCGGCACGCGCGACCCGCTCATGCCGCCGCCCCGGCGCGTGCACGAGGTCGGCACGCTCGCGCCCCCGCACGTGACGATCGTCGCGATCGACGGCGCCGCTCACGCCATGAACTTCAGCCACCCCGGCGAGCTCGCCCACGTCATCGAGTGCTGGCTCGACGGACGGGAGATCACCGACGACCCGGACCAGCCGGGCGTCTCCCGTGTGCTCCAGATCGCCCAGGGATCCGGTCCCGTGGTCTGACCGGCGCGGGTGTCGGTGCCCGGGGCTAGCCTGCGGACGTGGCGATCACCTGGGCGCAGGCCCTCGCCTGGCGCGCGCGGCGGCACCTGCTCGACCCGGTCGGCGACGACCCGGCCGAGGAGGTCGTCGGGCGGCTGAGCGCCGTCCCGGCGGCCTCCGACGACGCTGCGGAGCTCGCGGTCCGCGTCCGTCAGGGCACCTCGCGGCCGGGCGAGGTCGGACGGGCGCTCGCGGACGGGCGGCTCGTGCGCACGTACGCCTTCCGGGGTGCGACACACCTCGTCACGCCCGAGGAGGGCGGGGCTTACCTGGCGCTGCGCCGCGCGGGCCGCATGTGGGAGCGCGCGAGCTGGCGCGAGTACTACCGGCTGGAGCCGGACGACTGGCCCGACCTGCGCGCGGTGGTGCGCGACGCGCTGGCCGACGGCCCGCTCACGCGCGCCGAGCTCGGCGACGCCGTCGCGGCGCACGACCGGTTCGCGCACCTGCGGTCGTCGTTCGGCGACGGGACGGACACGCTGCTCAAGCCGCTCACGTGGTTCGGCGACATGAGCTTCGCGCCCGCGCGCGACGGGCGCACGACGTTCCAGCGGCTCGACACCAATCCCCGGTGGGTCGACTGGCCCGACCTGGACGCCGCGGGCCGGCACGCGGTCCTCGCCTACCTCGGTACATACGGCCCCGCGACGCCGGACCACGTGCACCACTGGCTCGGGCAGGGGCTGGGTGCCGGTCGCGCGCGGCTCAACCGGTGGCTGGCGGAGCTGCGCGACAACGCGCTCGTGGTGGTCGACGTCGACGGCGACACCGCGTTCGTCCCGCGCGAGCACGCCGACGACCTCGCGGGAGCGGCTCCGTCGGCGGCGGTCCGACTGCTCCCCGCGTACGACCAGTGGGTGCTCGGCCCCGGCACCGCGGACCCGCGCGTCGTGCCACCTGAGCACCGCGGCGCGGTGAGCCGCGGGGCGGCCGTCGTCACGGTGGGCGGGACCGTCGCGGGGACGTGGACGCTCGCGGGCGAGGTGGCGCACGTCGCGTGGTTCGACGGGGCCCGCGCGCGGGACGACGCGCTCGCCGTGGAGGTCGCGCGGCTGGGCCGTGTGCTCGGGCGGGGCCTGCGCCTCGTGGTGGGCGGTGCCGGCGCGACGCGCCGATGAGTTCCGGACGGGCAGCGGGTCGTTGCACACGACCTCGCCGACGGCGAGCGCCACCACCCGACACAGCGGAGGACGACACCATGACGACCATGCCCAGCATCCCCGCCACCGCCACGCCCGGCCGGCCACCCGTCGTCGACCTCGCCACCTGGCAGGCCGTCCGGGACGAGCTCCTCGTGCGCGAGAAGGCGCACACCCACGAGGGCGACGCCATCGCCGCGGCGCGTCGGCGGCTTCCCATGGTGGAGATCGACGGCTCGGTGGAGGTCGTCGGTCCGGACGGGGCGGTCCCGTTCCTCGACCTGTTCGAGGGCCGGGACGAGCTCGTCGTCTACCAGCACATGTGGCACGACGGCGCCCCGCACCAGGGGCAGTGCGAGGGCTGCACCTGGACGGCGTGGGGGCTGCGCGACGCCGTCTACCTCAACGCGCGCGGCGTCTCGTTCGCGATGCTCACCGTCGGCCGGTGGGAGGAGGTGGAGCCCTACGTCGACTTCATGGGCTACACGCAGCCGTGGTACTCGGTGCGCGGGCTCGACGAGCCGATCGGTGGGGAGATGGGCTACGTGAGCTGCTTCCTGCGCGACGGCGACCGCGTGTTCCTCACCTACCGCACGACCGGTCGGGGCAACGAGCCGACCAGCCCGCACTTCGCCCTGCTCGACATGACGCCCTACGGGCGCCGCGAGGAGTGGGAGGACACCCCCGACGGCTGGCCCGAGGGCAAGGGCGTGTGCTGGTACTGGCGCGCTGACGCTGACGGCGTCGACGGCTGGGGGCCGACGACCCGCCCGGTGCCGCAGTGGACCCGTCCCGGGGCGACGCCGGAGGAGACCCTCGGGCGCACGGCGCATCACCATTGAGGCCCTCCCGCAGACGCGCGGGGTGGTCGAGCCAGGACCCTCCCGCCGCGCCTGAGGGTTCGTGGCGAGTGTGGCGAGGCCCACGCCCGTGGGGCCGGTCCGCGGTCGAAGTCGTGCACCACTTAGACGCATCATGTATCTATGCCACGAACCACCAGCGGTTCTGCCACGGAGCAGGCCTATCGGCACATGAAGGCCCTCGTCCTCGACGGGAGCCTGCCCGGCGGGTCCATGACGAGCGAGGGCGAGATCGCCGAGCAGCTCGGCGTGAGCCGCACGCCCGTGCGCGAGGCGTTCCTGCGGCTGGAGACCGAGGGGCTGCTACGCCTCTACCCGAAGCGGGGAGCGCTCGTCGTCCCGGTTGCGCCGGGGGAGGCGGACGACGTCCTCGACGCGCGCCTGCTCGTCGAGTCCCACGCGGCGCAGAACGTCGTCCGCCTGCCCGACACGGAGCTCGCCACGCTCGTCGCGCTCCTGCGCGACCTCGTCACCGCGCAGGAGGCGGCGGTCGCCGACGGCGACGTCGCCGAGTACGCGACGCTCGACGCGCGCTTCCACCAGGAGATCGTCGCCGCGGGCGGCAACACTCTCCTCACCACGTTCTCCGTGAGCCTGCGCGAGCGTCAGCAGCGCATGGTCGCGCACAGCGTCCGGTGGGACCCACGGCGGGCCGCGACCTTCGTCGCCGGCCACCGCGCCCTCGTCGACGCGCTCGAGGTGCGCGACACCCGCACGTACAAGCGCCGCATCCAGCGTCACCTCGAGGACGCGAGGGCGGGCCTGTGAGCGCAGCGACGTCCGCGACCACCTCGGTGGCGGCCGAGGACCGGACGGCCGCGTCCGCCCCCGGGGCTGGGGTCGCCGTCGGGCCGCGCGCGTGGCTCGCCGTCGCGGCGGTGATGTTCGCCGTCGCGTGGGGCGGCAACGAGTTCACGCCGCTGCTCGTCATGTACCGGGAGGTCGGACACTTCTCGGCCGTGACGGTCGACGCGCTGCTCGCCTCCTACGTGCTGGGCATCATCCCGGCGCTCCTGCTCGGTGGGCCGCTGTCCGACCGGTACGGCCGCCGGCCCCTGCTGCTGCCCGCGGCGCCGATCGCGCTCGTCGGATCGCTCGTGCTCGCCGCTGGAGAGTCGTCGGCTGCGCTGCTCGCGACGGGGCGCGTGCTGTGCGGCGTCGCGCTCGGGCTCGTCATGGCGGTCGGGACGACGTGGGTCAAGGAGCTCACCGACGCGGCGGCGGCCGGACCCGGGGTGCCCGACGGAGGCTCCGGTGCCCGACGTGCGGGTCTCGCCCTCACCCTGGGGTTCCTCGTCGGCGCAGGTGTCGCGGCGGTGCTCGCGCAGTGGGCGCCCTGGCCCACCCACACGGCCTACCTGCTGCACGCCGTGCTCGCCGTCGCCGCCGGGGCGTGGGTGCTCGGCGTGCCGGAGACGCGGGCAGCGCCCGACGGTGCGGCACGCGGCCGCCTGCGGGACGACCTGCGCGTACCGGCTGTCGCGCACCGGCGGTTCCTGCGCGTCGTCGTGCCCGTGGCGCCCTGGGTGTTCGGGTGCGCGGGCAGCGCCTACGCCGTGCTGCCCGGGCTCGTGTCCGCGAGCGCGGGCAGCGCGCCCATCGCGTTCTCCGGACTCATGACCGTGCTCGGCCTCGGCTGCGGCGTCGGGATCCAGGTGCTCGGCCGGCTCATCGACACTCGCCACAGCGCGCGGGCGTCCGTCGTCGCGATGTCGATCGTCGTCGTCGGCATGGGCCTCGGCGCCTACGCCGCGGCCCGGCTCGACCTCCCGACGGCGCTCGTCGCCGCCGCCGTCCTCGGCGCCGGGTACGGGCTCGCGCTCGTCGCCGGGCTCAGCGAGGTCCAGCGCATCGCGACGCCCGACGACCTCGCCGGCCTCACGGCGGTCTACTACTCGATCACCTACGTCGGGTTCTGCGTGCCCGTGGTGCTCGCGGCGCTCTCCGTGCGCTGGACGTACACCCAGATGTTCCTCGGCGGACTGGTCATCGCCGCGATCTGCCTGGCGGTCGTCGCGACCGCGTGGCGCGCGCACCTGCCGACGGGGGAGCGGGACGCCGTCGCGGGCGCTGCGGACGAGACCGACCGCACAGCCCCGACCGGGGCAAACGGTGCGCTGGCGGCGTCGCGGATGGGGTAGAGTATCCGAGGCTTCACGGGGCCGGGACACGCGATACTAGGTCGAGTGTTACGCCTGGTGATCCAGCCACGGGCTGTGGCGCAGCTTGGTAGCGCACCTGACTGGGGGTCAGGGGGTCGCAGGTTCAAATCCTGTCAGCCCGACAGTGTGACGTCGCAGGACGTCGAGATGGCCGGGCCTACGTTTTCGTAGGCCCGGCCATCGTCATTTCCATGCGAGTGGAGCGGTCCTGGTCAGAGGTAGTTGGGCGGGGTCGTCCTCGGGGACGACGAGGAACTCCGTGTCCTGCACCGTCCACACCTCCAGGTGCGGTGAGAACGGGAGTCCGTGACCGACGTGCTAGAGCGACGCCGCCGTGTCGCGGGCGGTCTGCTGCAGCCGTTCTCCCGAGAGCGTCACGCCCCGCTCCTCGCGAACGTCGCGGGATCGACGGGGCGTCGGCCGTGAGGCAGGCACGGCATGCCCACGGGCCCGGGTCGTCGTGACGACCGCCACGCGCCGATCCTTCTCGCCGAGGCTCCGAGTCGATGCCTGGGCGCGCGGCGCGCGCGCCGCGCGCTCGTCTGCTCCGATTTCTCGAGGGGCACGGTGTGGTGAGGCTTTCCTTTCTTTTATGTATCGAGAATTGCTGTTCGGCAAGGCTTTGCTTGCTTGAAAGAATGCGAGTCTTCGGCAATCCTTTTCTGTATGAACCGCATTCTCTGCGCCGCGCGTGCCTTTCCTTACCTGGCCGCGACCCTCGCCGTGGTCGCGGTCGCAGGGGCGCTGTCGGCGGTGTGGCCGCAGGCTGTGCCGTGGGTGCTGGGCTTCTACGCGGGCGCGATGGCGCTTCGTGCCGCGGTCGCGATGGTCAAGGAGCTGCGCTCGGGGACCTTCGGCGTCGACGTCCTCGCGGTCACGGCGATCGGGTCGACGATCGCGGTGGGGGAGTTCTGGGCGGCCGCCGTCATCGTGCTCATGCTCACGGGCGGCGAGGCCCTGGAGGAGTATGCGTCCGGCCGGGCGCGCAAGGACCTGACCTCGCTCGTGTCCAACGCACCACGCACCGCGCACCTCCTCACCGCCGACGGGGCGGTCCGTGACGTCGACGTCGCCGACGTCGAGGTGGGCGAGCGGGTCCTGGTCCGTGCGCACGAGATCGTGCCGCTCGACGGCACCCTCGTGTCCGACGCCGGGGTGTTCGACGACTCGTCCCTCACAGGAGAGCCGCTGCCGCAGGAGCGCGTCGCGGGGGACACCGTGTACTCGGGGGCGGTCAACGGCGCGGGCGCCGTGAGCATCGAGGTCGCCCGGCGAGCCGAGGACTCGCAGTACCAGCGGATCGTCGCGCTCGTCGAGGAGGCTGCGGCGAGCCGTGCCCCGATGGTGCGTCTCGCCGACCGGTACGCCCTCCCGTTCACGGCGCTCGCGCTCGCGATCGCGGGGATCGCCTGGTGGGTGTCGGGCGACCCGCTCCGGTTCGCCCAGGTGCTCGTCGTGGCGACGCCGTGCCCGCTGATCATCGGCGCGCCGGTGGCGTTCATGGCGGGCATGAGCCGCGCGGCCCGCCGTGGCGCGGTCATCCGGTCGAGCGCCACCCTGGAGAAGCTGCACCGGGTCGCGACCGTCGCCTTCGACAAGACCGGCACGCTCACCCGCGGCACGCCCGCGCTGGCCGACGTCCGCCCGGCGGGCGGTCTCGACGCGGACGCCCTCGTGCGCTTGTCCGCCGCCGCGGAGCAGGCGTCCGTGCACGTGCTCGCCGACGCGATCGTGCGGGGCGCGACCGCTCGTGGCATCACGCTGCCGGTGCCGCAGGACGTCACGGAGACCACGGCCGGCGGTGTGACCGCGACCGTCGCCGGCGTCCGGGTCGCGGTCGGCAAGCGGACGTTCGTGGCAGAGCAGACCGGAGCCGACGTGCCGGCGCCCGGGCTCGCTCCCGGTGAGCTCGCCGTCCACGTCGCGACCGACGGCGCCTACGCCGGCTGCCTCGTCCTGCGTGACGAGGTGCGCGCCGACGCCGCAGAGACCGTGGCCCGCCTGCGCACCGGCGGCGTCGGCCACGTCCTCATGGTCACGGGCGACGAGGAGGCGACGGCCCGCGCCGTCGCCCTACAGGTCGGCATCGACGACGTCCGTGCCGGGTGCCTGCCCGCGGACAAGGTCGCGGCCGTGCGCGACGTGCCTGGGCGCCCCGTCGTCATGGTCGGTGACGGGGTCAACGACGCCCCGGTGCTCGCAGCGGCCGACGTCGGTATCGCCCTGGCGGCCCGGGGGTCGAGCGCGGCGACCGAGTCCGCGGACGTCGTCATCCTCCCCGACGAGGTCGGGCGCGTGGCCGAGACGGTGGAGATCGGGCGCCACACCGTCGACGTCGCACTTCAGAGCATCTGGATCGGGATCGCCGTCAGCGTCGCACTCATGCTCGTCGCGACCACGGGCGCGCTGCCCGCCGTGGTGGGGGCCTGGCTCCAGGAAGCCGTCGACGTCATCGCGATCGCCTGGGCTCTGCGCGCGGCCGGTCGTACGTTCCGGGTCTCCGGCCTTCGCGGGAGCCCGTCCGACGGAGGGGTACCGGCGCCGGCGCCGGGACCCGCGACGAGCGCGCGTACCGCAGCCTGACGAACCCGGGTGCGGGCCCTTGACACCCTGCCTCCGCCCGCCGTCGGCGTCGTGGGACTCGGGTCACGCTCCCCGAGACGTCGCCGCGCGAGCACCGGATCGCTCGCGTTCGGCGGGTCGCCCCCGGAGCCGGGTGACGCTGTCCTGGACGAGCACGGCGACCAGTGCGAGGAGCGTCCCGAGGCAGATCCCGGCCAGGGTGTCGGTGAGCCAGTGGAAGCCCAGGTACGTGCGGCTCACCGCCATGACGGCCGCCCAGACGAGCGCGAGAGCGAGGAGCCAGCGGCGGCCCAGCAGGACCGCGAGCAGGACGGCGACGGTCGCCGCGTTCGTGACGTGCCCCGAGGGGAACGCGTACGACGTGTCGAGCGTTCCGGCGCCCGGCCGGGGGCGTGCGACCAGGTCCTTGAGAGTCCAGACGATCACGGCCGACGCTGCGACGGTGACGGCGAACGTCAGGGCATCCGCCCATCTGCGTCGGGCCAGGAGAGCCACGACGACGATGACGGGTACGACGAGCTTTCCGATCAGCCTGCTGCTCATGTCGGACACGACCGTGAGGACCGCCGTCGCCGGAGGGCTGTGGAGAGTGGCCACGACGGGTTGCCACCACCGGTCGATCGCCAACGGTCCACGGCCCGCGAGGAGCGTGAGCGCCAGGAGGAGCAGGAACGAGGACGCGGCGACCGCGGCTCCCAAGATCAGTGGCCGTCGGTCTCGCACCCGGTGACGCTAGGCGCGGGCACCTGCCAGCCACCTGACCGGCCTGCCGTGCGACGACCGTGTCGATCGCGCTCCCTCCGCCAGGTCACCGGGCCGCCGGCAGCGTCAGCCGGAACCGCGGCGGGGTCGCGGTGACGAGCTCGACGTCTCCACCGCTCGCCCGGGCGACGCGCCGCGCGAGCGGCAGCCCCAGCCCCGCGCCGGGAGAGTCGGGTGCGCGGTGCCCGGGGACGAACACCGCCTCCGCCTGTTCCTCGGGCACGCCGGGCCCGTCGTCCTCGACGTCGATCGCCACCCAGGCGCCGGCGTCCGACGCGCGGACCGTCACCCGGGCTCGTCCGTAGCGCAGCGCGTTCGCCACCAGCGGCGAGAGCGCCCTCGTGGCCACGTCCAGCGGGGTGGACGTGACGAGGCCGGGGGAGCCGTGCACGACCACCGCGGGGCCGCGCCCGGTCGTCGCGGGTCCGCTCGTCGCGGCGTCGAGAACCTCGTCGACCGGCGTGCGCACGTGCGCCGCGACCGAGCCGCGCGCGGCGGACATCAGGGTGTCGATGACCGCGTCCATGTGCGTCGTGGCGTCCACGATCCGCTCGAGGCGGTCGCGGTCCGCGTCCTGGCCGCCGACCTGCAGCGCCAGCTCTGCCTCGGCGCGGACCACGGTCAGCGGGGTCCGCAGCTCGTGCGCGAGCTCGGCGGTGAGGCGCTGCTCCGCGCGCAGGACCTGCGCGACGCGCTCCAGGAGCTGGTCGAGCACCGCTCCCAGCTCGGTGATCTCGTCGTGAACCGGGCCGAGGGCGAACCTGCGGTCGAGGTCGTGCTCGCTCCACCGCGACGCGTCCTGCGCCATGGACCGGACAGGCTGCAACGCGCGACCCACGGCCGCCGCCGTCAAGGCCGTGACCGCGGCGACCACGAGGACCCCGAGCAGGCCCGACGTGAGCAGCGACAGATGGCGAGTGGTCTCGTAGGGCTCCAACGACGTCGCTGCGACGATCGAGCCACGCCCCGCGGGCAGGTCGTCGCTGAGCAGCAGCCACTCGTCGACCTCCCGGACCGTGCCGGACGGTTCCTGGGCCATCCGGGAGGCGGCGTCGCCCAGCGCCGTCGTCGACGGACCGGACCGCAGGTCGCCGCCGGGATCGAAGAACCACACCAGGGGCCCCGACGCCTCGTCCGAGGCTGCCGGGTCGCCGTCCGCCACCGCGTCGACTCGGGCCTGCAGCAGCTCGGCGACGCTGGCGTCGACGGAGCGGTCGAGGGCGAGGTCGACGAGCACGACCAGCACGGCCATGCCGACGAGGCTGAGGACGGCCGTGGCACTGACGATCCGTGCCCGGATGCTCCAGGTGCGCCACGAGAGCAGGCGCGAGGTCGCGCGTGTCACCGGAGCGTGTACCCGACGCCGCGCACCGTCTCGATCCGCACGGGCGAGCCGACGGAGGCGAGCTTCGCGCGCAGCCGACGGACGAACGAGTCGATCGTGTTCTCCTGCACCATCGCACCCATCGGCCACCCCGCGGCGACGAGCTCACGGCGCCGGACGACGGTGCCCGGGCGTGCGGTGAGCGAGGCCAGCAGACGGAACTCGGTGGGCGTGAGGGTGCACGCGCGGACGTCGTAGCGCACCGCGAAGGTCGCGGGGTCGAGGACGAGGCCCGTGGTCGGTGCGGTCGCGAGGCGGCGTTGCGCGAGGGCCGCGACCCGGACCTGCAGCTCTGCCACGGCGAACGGCTTCGTCAGGTAGTCGTCACCGCCGGCGCTGAAACCCGAGACCAGGTCGGTGAGCGTGTCCCGGGCCGTCAGGAAGAGGACCGGAGCGGTCTGCCCGGCGGCTCGCAGCGCCTGGCAGACGTCGCGTCCGTCCGCGTCGGGAAGGCCGATGTCGATGACGAGGACGTCGAGGCCGGCGCCGGGCCCGAGGACGCGCATGGCCTCGGAGCCTGTGTGTGCGAGCACGACGCGGTGATCCGCACGCCGGAGCGTCTCGGCGACGGCGCGCCGGACCGCGGGGTCGTCCTCGCACACGCCCACTCCGGCCATCGGCTTCTCCTCCAGCGCTCATCGTCGCACCCGCTGCCGGCGCTGGCCCTCAGGGCGCGACGGGTGCCCGCGCCGGACCGCAGGATCAGGAGCGTCGCCACGGAGGCGTGCCGGGTAGGCGTGCCGCGTGACGCAGCCTCGTCGCGGCGGCCTCGAGGAGGTCGCGGAGCTCGGTGGGCCTCTCGACGCGCACGTCGGCACCGATCGCGGCGATGACGGGCGGGAGCCACTCGAGGCTCTTCGCGCGGATCTCGACGCGGTGCCACGGGACCTCGTCCTCGGGCGGCACGTCGAGTGCCGCGACGGTCGCGACGGCCCGGGGGAGGTGGGACCGGACGAGCGCTTCCGTCGCGTGCACGTGGAGCACGACGTGCCACGGGTAGTCGGCCTGGGCGAAACGGCGGACGAGATCGTCTGCCGTGGGGCGTGCCTCCGGCTCCGGGAAGACGGTGCCGGTCTGACGGACGCTGTCGATCCGGTCGATCCGAAACGTGCGCTCGGCTCGGAGCGTCACGTCGTGAGCGGCCAGGTACCACCGTCCCGCGTGCTCGACGACCCGGAGCGGGTGCAGCGTCCGGAGCGAGCGCGCGCCGTCGGCGTCACGGTAGGCGATCTCCACGGTCTGCCGGCTCGCGACGCCGTCCACGAGCGTCAGGAGCGTCTCCCCGTCGGGACTCTCGGTGTCGCCCGCGGAGGTGACGGCCGCGTCCCCGAGGAGCGCGGCGACACGTCGCGACGCCTGGGCAGGAAGGACGCGACGGATCTTCGACAGCGCCGCGTGCGCGGCCTCGTCGTGTTCGCGGCTGGTAGCCCTCGCCCGGACGATGCTGGCGACGACGGCGGTCGCCTCGTCGGCGGACAGGACGAGAGGCGGGACGTGTCGGCCGGCGGTGAGGCGATAGCCCCCGTAGCGTCCTCGCACGGACTCCACGGGGATGTCGAGGTCCACCAGCCTCCGGACGTCGCGGCGGACCGTGCGCTCGTCGACCACGAGGCGGTCGGCGAGCTCGGTCATCGTGCGCGAGGGCGCGGACTGCAGCAGCTCGAGAAGCAGGAACAGGCGGGCGGCGGAAGACACCCCTCCATCGTCGACCCATTCCGGTCAGGATCTGTCCAGAATCATTCGTACGGTGTGTCGGGTCAGTCCGTCCCGCGCATCCTCGAGGAGTCCCGCATGCAGCTCGCCGCAACCCGCATCGTCACCGACGACGTCGATCGGCTGATCGGCTTCTACGAACGCATCACCGGACTCGCTGCGGTCCGCCTCCACCCGCTCTTCGGCGAGCTGCGCACGGACCACGGCACGATCGCGATCGCGAGCTCGGCGACGGTGGCGTTGCTGGGCGAAGGGGCTGCCGAGAGTGCGTCGAACCGCAGCGTCGTGCTCGACTTCCTCGTCGACGACGTCGATGCGGTCTACCCGGTTCTCCAGGGCGTGGTCAACGTGTTCGTGAACGAGCCGACGACGATGCCCTGGGGAAACAGGTCGCTGCTGTTCCGGGACCCCGACGGCAACCTCGTCAACTTCTTCACGCCGACGAGCTCCGAGGCCACCGAGCGCTCCGGGCGGGGGCCGAGGCCCTGAGCCGATCCCCGACGACCGCACGACGGTCACGGGGAGTCGAAGACGGTGACCGCGAGCGCTCTGTCCCTTGCCGAGAGGACGCGCAGCGTCGTCTCGTCGTCGGCGTACCCGCCGAGGGCGAGGTGGGCGGACGACGGCCACAGCGCACGGGCCAGCGACCGCATCTCGGCCAGGTGGGGCAGCTCACGCTCCGCGTACCGGGCCGGCCGCTGCAGGAACGGCGACAGGTCGTCGCGGCGGGTGCGGTCGCGCCGCGACGGCGCTGCCGGGTCTGCGGGCTACGCTCCCCCTGTCGACGACGTGAGGGTGCGCATGGTCGACGATCGAGCCGGAGGGGGCGGGCCGTGACGAGCCGGGTCAGCACGACGCACGACTGGTCGGCGTCGGTGGATCATGAGCACCTCGCGGACGTCCGCCGTCGCGCGCGCGAGCTGGCCCCGAGTGGCGTGGAGCACCTGGTGCTCGAGGTGCTGGCCTACGCCGCGGAGGAGGCCGAGGACCGCGGAGTCGGGTCGGCCGTGGTGACGTTGCACGCATTGGGCGCGACCGTCGCCGACGACGGCCGCGGGACGGCGACCCTCTTCGACGACGCGGGCAGGTTCGTCAAGAAGCCGGTCATGGCGACGCGTGACCTGCGGTTCTTCGACGCGCCGGCGCCGCCGGTCCTGGCGGACGGGCACGCGCGCCGGGGGATGTCGGTCGTCAGCGCGCTCAGCGTCGAGCTGACGCATACCAACCGCCGGCTCAACGGCTCGTGGACCCAGCGGTACGCCGCGGGCGTCCCGGTGACCGACCTCGTCCCGGTCCCCGACGACGGCTCGACGGGCACGACGGTGCGCTTCGTGGTCGACCCGCCGCTGGGACTGGCGACGCACGTCGACGTGTCGCGGCTGCGCGAGCGGATCGGGGCGTTCGGCGCGCAAGGGCTGGTCGTCCGCGTGACCGGACGATCCGCTCCGCCGCGCTGAGGCCGCTCGCGCCGAGCCCGTGGCCCGCGCGTCGTCCGCACCGGGCAGCGGACGCGCCTACGCTCGGGGCATGCCGACCGTCCTCCTCGTCCGCCACGGCCGCACCACCGCGAACGCCGGAGGCGTCCTCGCCGGGCGGGCCGCCGGGGTACGGCTGGACACGGTCGGGCGTGACCAGGCGGCCCGCGCCGCCGAGCGCGTCGCGGGGGTGCCGCTCGCGCGCGTCGTGACGAGCCCGCTGGAACGGTGCCGGCAGACCGCGCGAGCACTGCTCGACCGCCAGGCGGCCACGCCGGGTTCCGTCACCGAGCACGGCATCACCGAGTGTGACTACGGGCGGTGGCAGGGGCGCGCGCTGCAGGACCTGGCGAAGGAGGCGCTGTGGTCCGTCGTGCAGACGCAGCCGTCGGCGGCGGCGTTCCCCGGCGGGGAATCGCTGGCCGCGATGCAGGCACGGAGCGTCGCGGCCGTGCGCCGCCACGACGCCGAGGTCGCGGAACGGCATGGCGCCGACGCGGTCTGGGCGGCCGTCTCGCACGGGGACGTGATCAAGTCCGTGGTCGCGGATGCGCTGGGGATGCACCTGGACCTGTTCCAGCGCATCGTCGTCGGCCCGGCGTCGATCTCGATCGTCCGGTACGGCCCGCACCGCCCGGACGTGATGGCGGTCAACACCGACGCGGGCGACCTCTCGTGGCTGGGCGGTGCCGCGCCTGCCGGCGACGCCCCGGTCGGGGGCGGCGCCGGGCACGGACGGCCCGCCGACCCGAGCGGTGCGCCGCCGTCCTGACGCCCGGCCCGCGATCTTCTGCCACGAAGGCGACGACCGCTCGTAGAGTGGGCGCATGCCCACTCTCGTCCACGAGCACGACTGGCCCGACCGCGTCGTCGTGGGGACCGTCGGGATGCCCGGCTCCCGCACCTTCTACCTGCAGGCCCGGACGGGCACCCGGACGACCAGCGTCGCCCTGGAGAAGGAGCAGTCCGCCGTCCTCGCCGACACCATCCAGCGCCTGCTCGACGAGCTCATGGAGCAGCCCGACAACCGGTTCAGCGTCCCCGTCGACGTGGCGGCCGAGCTCGTCGACGACGACCCGCTGGACCTCCCCGTCCAGGAGGAGTTCCGCACCGGGTCGATGCGGCTGAGCTGGGACCCCCGCACCGCGCAGGTGGTCGTCGAGGCGTTCCCGCTCGTGGACGACGACGAGCTCGACCCGGACGCACCGGAGCCGGAGCCCGCCGAGTCGCTCCTCGTCCGCATGCCCGTCGGGACGGCCCGCGCCTTCGCGCAGCGCACGCGCTCCGTCGTGCAGGCAGGCCGACCGGCCTGTCCCCGCTGCGGTGCTCCGGTCGACCCTGACGGGCACGAGTGCGTGCTGCCCGACGAGGCGTGACGACCCCGCACGACGACGTCGCCACGACGCCGCCCGACACCGCGCCGCTCGACATCGTCGGACGCATCCGCGCCGCCTCCAACGCGACGTTCCTGGCACGGATCGACGAGGTCGAGGTCGTGTACAAGCCGGTGGCGGGCGAGAAGCCGCTGTGGGACTTCCCGGACGGCACGCTGGCGTCCCGGGAGGTCGCCGCGTACGTCGTGTCCGAGATGCTCGGCTGGGGCATCGTGCCGCGCACGTGGTTGCGTGACGGACCGCTGGGTCCGGGCATGGTGCAGCTCTGGCAGGAGGTCGACGGCGGGCAGTCGCCGGTCGACGTCGTCCCGACGGGCGACGTGCCGGGGGACGGCGTGCGGACGGTGCTGGAGGGCGTCGACGACGAGGGTCGTCCGGTGAGCGTCGTCCACGAGGACACGGCGGCGCTGCGTCGCATGGCGGTGTTCGACGCGATCGTGAACAACGCCGACCGCAAGGGCGGGCACGTGCTGCCGCTGCCCGACGGACGTCGGCTCGGCGTCGACCACGGCGTCACCTTCCACGTCGAGCCCAAGCTGCGGACGGTGCTGTGGGGCTGGCTCGGAGAGAGCCTGGACGTCGACGAGCTCGCGGGCGTCGAGCGCGTGCGCGCCGGCCTCGGTACCGGCGACGGGAGCACCGACGACGGGACCGCCCACGACGGCGACCTCGGTCGCCGCCTGGCAGACCTTCTGGCTCCCGACGAGGTGACCGCCCTCGCCGAGCGCTGCGACCGGCTGCTGCGCGCGGCGCGGTTCCCTGCCCCGACGGGGGGCATGCCCGCCGTGCCGTGGCCGCTGTTCTGAGGCGTGTCTCCCCGCGCCGAGCCGCAGGTCGGGGTGCGTAGACTCGCGCGATGAGTCTTCTTGCTGCTGAGCACGCGCTCCAGGCCGCCCAGCGGGCCGGTGACGTCGAGGCCCTGGACGCGTTGCTGCACCCGCGGTGCGTCGGCGCCGGCCCGGACGGGTCGGTCTTCTCCAAGGAGGACGACCTGGAGGGCTACCGCTCGGGTGCGCTGCGGATCACCCGACTGGAGGAGGAGTCGCTCGACGTCCAGGAGGACGTCGCGACGGGAGCGACCCGGCTCGTCGCGGCCGTGGAGGCGGTCCAGGGCGGCACCGCGGTGTCCGCGCGGTTGGTCTACACGCGCCTCTGGGTGCGCGCCGACGAGCGGTGGCAGGTTCTCGCGGCCACGCTCGCGCCGGCCGCCGCGACCGCCTGATCCGCTCCGCGAGCGCCCCTCTCGCCCGGGCACCCCTCGGCGCGCGGGACCGGCGTCGCCCGCCCGTCGCTCCTACGAACCGTCACTCGGCCCGGGTTCGCCCGTCCGCGCGGCGGCGTCCGTACCCGGGTCGGTGCTCGTGGTCGGTCGCCGCGCCGGGAGGAGTGCGAGCGCCAGGGCACCGGTGACGAGCGCGACGACGGCCGCGAACCCGAAGCCTGCCTCGATCCCCTGGACCGAGCCGTCCGCGATGCCTGCCGCCGCGACGCTCGAGATGACGGCGGCGCCGAGCGCCGCGCCGAGCTCGTGGAACGTGCTCACGATGCCGGACGCGATGCCCGCCTCGTGCGGCGCGACCTGGCCGAGCGCGGTGGCCGACGCCACGACGAAGAGCGCGCCGATCCCGGCGGACCCGACCACCATCCCGGTGACGGCGGCGGCGACCCCGGGGACGAGCGCGGGCAGCGCGAGGCCCGCGGCGACCACGAGCGCCGCGGTGAGCGTCATCGCCCGGGCGCCCGTCCTCCCGAGGAACGTGCCCGCGAGCTGGGACCCGGCCATGGTCGCCACCGCCACCGGGAGGAAGAGCATCCCGGTGGCGATCGGGCCGAGGTCATGGACGCGCTGCAGCAGGAACGAGCCGAGGAAGAACACGGCGATCATGAGCGCGGTCGCCACGAGGACGAGGAACGTGCCCGCTCGGACGGGGCGACGGACCAGCAGTCGCAGGTCCATGAGCGGCGCGGCGGCTGCGCGCTGCCACAGCGCGAACACGAGGTAGAGCACCAGGCCGGCCACGAGCCAGAGCACCGTGGTGGCGTCGGACCAGCCCCGGTCGCCCGCTCCGATGAGCGCGAAGAGGACGGAGCCCGTCGCCGCGGTCACCAGCGCCGCGCCGAGCAGGTCGAGCCGACGGCGGTGGGAGCCGACGGGACCCGCAGGGAGGAGCCGGAGCAGCGCGGCGAGGAGCGCGAGCCCGAGGGGGACGTTGACGAAGAAGATCCACGGCCAGCCCGGGCCACCGGTGAGCAGGCCTCCGAGCAGGACGCCCAGCGCCGCCCCGCCGCCGCTCAGCGCGGACCAGACGCCGAGCGCCCGGTTGCGCTCCTCGCCGTCGAACGTCGTGACGACCGCCGAGAGCGCGGCGGGGGAGAGCAGCGCGGCGCCGACGCCCTGGGCGACCCGACCCGCCAGCAGCAGCGCCGGGCCGGTCGCGAGCCCGGTCGCGAGCGAGGCGAGCGTGAAGATCGTCAGCCCGGTCAGGACGAGCCGCCGCGAACCGAACCGGTCCGCGAGCCGGCCGCCGAGCAGCATGAGCCCGCCGAAGGCGAGGGTGTACGCGCTCACGACCCAGGTGAGCGCGGCGCGCTCGAGCCCGAGGTCGTCCCCGATCGCCGGGAGCGCGATCGTCACGACCGTGATGTCGAGGATGAGCATGAGCTGGGCGGTCCCGAGCAGCGCGAGGACCCGCCACCGCGCCGGGTCGGGGGTCGTGCGTGGGCTGGCGACGTCCAGGTCGTGGTCCGTCATGGCGGCTCCTCAAGTCGAACATGCGTGTTCGGGTTGACGCGGCCACGTTAACTCGTACAGTGGTGTTCGACAAGGGAGGTCTTCATGCCGAGCAACGCCACCCAGCACCAGGCCAAGCGGGCCGACGCCCGCCGCAACGTCCAGGCGATCCTGGACGCCGCCGCCGTCCGCCTGAGCCGCGACCCCGACGCGAGCATCGCGGAGATCGCGAAGGCCGCGGGCGTCGGCAGGGTCACCCTCTACGGGCACTTCGCCGGCCGCGCCGAGCTCGTCGACGCCGTGGTCGCCCGCGCGATCGAGGAGGGCGACGAGGCGCTCGACGCGCTGGACCTGTCCGGCGACCCGCGCGAGGCGCTGGTCCGCCTCGTCCGGCAGAGCTGGCTGACGATCGTCCAGATCGGCGCCCTCATGACCGCGGCGACCGAGGTCCTCTCGCCCGAGCGGATGCTCGAGCTCCACGAGCGACCCGCGACCCGCGTCGAGCGCCTCGTCGAGCGGGGCCGCAAGGCCGGGGCGTTCCGGACGGACCTGCCCGCCTCGTGGCTGGTCGGGACGCTCCACCGCGTGATGCACGGCGCCGCGGCGGAGATCGAGGCGGGTCGCCTCGCGCCCGACGACGCGGCCGCCACCATCGCCGCGACCGTCCTGGCGGCCTTCACCCCGCCCGGTCAGCCGGTCCCGCACGTGCCCGACGGGGCGACGTCGTGACCGCCGCCGAGCACGCCGCGGTCCAGCAGCCGCCCCGGGCGTCCGCATGGCCGGCGCGGTGGCCGACCGTCGCCGGGATCGCCTTCGGGGCGGCGCTCGCGGCCGCGTTCTGGTTCGGGGTGTCCGACCCGGCGCAGGTCGCGCAGGTGCTCACCGCGGCGGGCTTCGTCTACCTCGGCGCCGCGGCGCTGGGCCGGAGATCGGCCGCCTGGCCGCTGTTCGGCCTGACGTTCGTGCTCCTCGGCGTCGGGTTCGCCGTCCCCGGGTTCGACCCGTTCTGGGCGCTGCTCGCGCTCGTCGTGGTGGTGGGGGTCTACGGGCTGGTCCGCGGCAGGGTCCGGCCCGGGTGGGGCCTGCCGCTGCAGGCGGCGGCGATGGCCGTCGTCGTCGGTGCCGCCGTGGCCGTCGCGCTGCTCGGGCAGCCGTGGGCCGGGCTGGTCGTGGGCGCCGGGCTCCTCGGACATGCGGCGTGGGACGTGCACCACCTGCGTGCCCGCCGCGTGGTCGCCTCGACCCTCGCCGAGTTCTGCTGCGCGCTGGACGCGGTCCTCGGGGTGGGCGTCGTCGTGATGTCGTTGGCCGGGTGAGCCCGGCGCCCGGCCTCAGCGGCCGTGCGGGTCCGACGCGTTGAGCACGCGCACGACCTCGTCGTAGTCGCCGCGCGCCTCGCCGTACCGGAGGAACTTCACGCGCTCGACGAGGACCTCGGGTGCGTCGGGCTGCGTGCGCAGCAGGTCCACGACCTCGGTGACGAACTCGTCGAGCGGCATGGCGACGGCGCTCTCGCGCTGGCCGGGCATGAGGTCGGTCGCGACGGACGGAGGGACGAGCTCGACGACGTCGACGCTCGTGTCCGCGAGCTGGAGGCGCAGCGCCTCGCTGAGCATGTGGATCGCGGCCTTGGACGCGTCGTACGTCGGGGTGACGGCGAGCGGCGCGAACGCGAGCCCGGACGACACCGTGACGATCGTCGCGCGCGGCCGGGTCTGCAGGTGCTCGACGAACGCGCCGACGAGGCGGATCGGCCCGAGCACGTTCGTCGTGACGATCTCCTCGGCGGTGTCGAGGAACCCCTCGGGGTGGTGCCAGTCCTCGGCGCGCATGATGCCCGCCATGGCGACGAGCGTGTCGAGGTCGGGGTGGCGCTCGAGCACCTCCTTCGCGGCGGAGGCGATGCTCTCCGGGTCGGTCGTGTCGATGCGCACGGTGTCGAGGCCAGGGTGCTCGGCCGCGATCTGGTCCAGCAGCGCGGCGCGGCGGCCGCCGACGACGACGGTGCTGCCCTGCTCGTGGAGCGCGACCGCGAGCGCCAGGCCGATGCCGCTCGTCGCGCCGGGGATGAAGACGGTGCTGTTCGTGATGTCCATGCCTCGATCCTGGGCGCGGTGCGGGCGGCGCGGCAGAGTCCGTCGAACGGGGGACCGGCGATCCCTGGCACGCGCGCCGCGCACCCCGGACGATGAGAGGCATGGACCGTGCCGCGCTCGCCGACTTCCTCCGCCGCCACCGGGAGGCGCTGCAGCCGGGCGACGTCGGCCTCCCGCCCGGGCTGCGCCGTCGGGCACCGGGATTGCGCCGCGAGGAGGTGGCGCAGCTCGCGCTCATGTCGACGGACTACTACACGCGGCTGGAGCAGCAGCGAGGTCCGCAGCCCAGCACGCAGATGCTCGCGTCGATCGCGCGGGCGCTGCGCCTGTCCGACGACGAGCGCGACTACCTCTTCCGGGTCGCGGGGCACGGCGTCCCCGACCGGGCGACCGATCCCGGCCACGTCGCGCCCGCGCTCCGACGCGTGCTCGACCGCCTCGGCGACACCCCCGCGCTGATCCTCAACCCGCTCGGGGAGGCCCTCGCCCAGAACGACCTGGCCCGTGCGCTCTACGGCGACGCGACGGCGTACTCGGGCTGGGACCGCAGCGAGATCTACCGGTGGTTCGCCCACCCCGAGGCGGCCCGCGCGATCTACCCGGCGGACGACCGCGACCGGCAGGGCCGCGCGCTCGTCGCGGGGCTGCGCTCCGCCGTCGCCGTGCTCGGTCAGGACTCGCGTGCCGGGCGCCTGGCCCGGGAGCTGCGGCGCACGAGCCCGGAGTTCGACGCGCTGTGGGACCGGCAGGAGGTCGCGCGCCGGTTCGTCGACCACAAGGTGCTGGTGCACCCGGTGGTGGGCGAGATCGAGGTCGACTGCCAGGCGCTGCTCACCGAGGACCAGCAGCAGGTCCTGCTCGTGCTCACCGCCGCGCCCGGGACGGAGGCGGCGGAGCGGATCCGCCTGCTCGGCGTGCTCGGCACGCAGGACCTCGCGGCGGACGCCCGCGTCTGACGCACGTGCGCGCCGGACGTGCCCTGCTACCGCTGCCCGAGAAGGTCGAGCCGTGCCGCCGCGGTCGCGCACGCCGTGACGAGCTCGGCCGGCCCGGCAGCGAGGACGTCGGCGTCGAACGCCGCGACGCGCGCGGCGAGCCCGGCCCAGGACCACGAGCCCAGCCCGACCCGGCACCGGTCGGGGCCGAGCGCCTCGACCGTGCCGTCCTCGGCGAACGGCGCGACGGCGGAGGCGGGCGCCGCGAGCTCGATCCACCCCGTGCACGGCCACCCCGGGGCGTGCGCCCGCTCGTTGCCCGCGAAGCGGGCCGCGACGAACGCGCCGGCGTCCCCGCCCGGCACCTCGCGGGGTGTGAAGCGCGGCCCGGTCGGGACGCGCGGCGTCGTCCGGTCGAGGCGGAACGTGCGCCAGTCGTCGCGGCCCAGGTCCCACGCGAGGAGGTACCAGCGGCCGTCGCGCACGACGACGTAGTGCGGCTCCACCCGGCGCGGCGCCGCGGGCGTACTCGGGGAGTCCCCCTCGTCCGCCGAGCCCGGCGCGGCGTGGTCGAGCCGCAGCACCTCGTGGCGTCGCGTGGCGGCGCTCACCGCGAGCAGCACGTCGAGGTCCACCGCGGGCGTGGGACGACCGGGGCCGGCGGGGACCGGTGCGACGTCGACGGCGTCGACCCGGTGGCGCAGCCGCGCGGGCAGCACCTGGCGCACGGTCGTCAGCGCCCGCACGGACGCTTCCGCGATCGCGTCGCCGGTCCCGCTCACCGCGACGGTGCGCAGCGCCACGGCGAGCGCGACGACCTGCTCGTCGTCGAACAGCAGGGGAGGGAGCTCCGCGCCGGCGTCCAGCCGGTACCCGCCGTCGCGGCCGCGCGTGGCGACGACCCGGTAGCCGAGGTCGCGCAGGCGCTCGACGTCGCGACGGACGGTCCGGGGGTCGACGCCGAGCCGGTCCGCGAGCTCCGGGCCGGTGCGGTCCGGGCGCGCCTGGAGGAGCGCGAGCAGGAGGAGGGTCCGGCGCGACGTCTCGGTCATGCTCCCATGCTCGCGCACCATGCGGACGCTATCCGTCCGCATTGACGGAGAGAGTCGTCGTCATGAGCCCGGGCGGCGAGCCCGGGAGCTCGGGGCACCGCGACCCGCGGCCCGACGACCGACCCGAAGGAGACGTCATGTCCGTCCAGACCACCCCGCACCTCAACTTCCGCGGCGACGCCCGCGCCGCGCTCGAGCACTACCGCGCCGTGTTCGGCGGCGACCTCGTCCTCACCACGTACGGCGACCTGGGCCAGGCGCCGGACCCGGCCGAGGCCGACCTCGTCGTCTGGGGTCAGGTCAGCGCGTCGAGCGGCTTCCGCGTGATGGCCTACGACGTCCCGGCGGGACGACCCTGGAGCCCGGGCGAGGCGCCGTTCTTCGTCTCCGTGCGCGGCGACGACGTCGAGGAGGTCCGCGGCTACTGGGACGCGCTCGTCGAGGGCGCGACCGTCGTCGCGCCGCTCGCGTCGTCCGACTGGGCGCCGCTGTACGGGATGCTCACGGACCGGTTCGGCGTGACCTGGGTGCTCGACGTCGTGGCGAGCCGCTGACGCGTCGGCCGGGGCGCTCCTCGCCGTCGCGGGGTGCGCTCCGGCCGCTCGGCGGGCGGCCGCTCGACCCGCGTGCTTCACCCGCTCCCACCCCGCACGAGCAGGCCCGCCCCCACCTCCCTCCAGGTGCAGGGGGACCGAACCGAGGGGGAACCCGATGCCTGGAACCAGGAAGTCGACGTCCCGGAAGCCGACCCGGCGCGAGGTGCCGGAGACGCCGGACACCGTCGACGCGCTCTACCCGCCGCTCCCCGAGCGGATCCCGCTGACGCTCGAGTCCATCGCGGGCGACGAGCCCACGTACTCCGAGATGCTCGAGTCCATCTGCGGCGCCACCGACGACTCCCAGCCCGTCGAGCAGTACGACGGCACCCTGGGCGTCACGCAGGCGTACGTGAACGCCCACCAGAAGCAGGCCGTCCAGGTGCAGTGGAACACCGGGCTCGGCGGCGTCTTCACCAACCCCGGCAACGTCGACGGCGTCCGCTGGGGCAGCGGCACGCTCATCGCCCCGGACCTGGTGCTCACGTGCGGGCACCTGTTCGACCAGAGCGCCGACGGGTGGGTCCTGCCCCGCCAGAACGGCTCGATGCAGGTCGTCACGCCGCAGCAGATCGCGACGAGCATGCACATCAACGTGCTCTACCAGGTGGACCCTGGCGGGGTGCTGCGCACCGAGGTGAGCTTCCCGATCCTCGCGCTCGTCGAGTACCGCCTCGGCGGGCTCGACATGGCGGTCGTGCGCGTGGGCGGCAACCCGGGGAACACCTACGGGTTCACCGCCGTCGCGACCGGCAACCCGGCCGTCGGCGACATGCTCGCGATCATCGGCCACCCGGCGGGGATGCCGAAGCGGGTCGAGGCCGGGCCCGCGACCACCGTCACGACGAACCAGGTCCGCTACAACGACATCGACACGCTCGGCGGCAACTCCGGGTCCGGGATCCTCGGGCCGACGGGCGAGCTCGTGGGCGTGCACACCAACGGCGGCTGCAACGCGTCGGGCACCGGCGCCAACTTCGGGACCGCGATCGCGGGCATCCGGGCGGTGTCGCCGACGCTCCAGGCGCTGCCGCACGGGTCGCGCACCGCCGTCGCCGACGACGTCCTCACGTCGCTGGCGCAGGACGTCATCGCGACCGTCAAGGCGGCCGACCAGGTCGGCACGCTCCGCGCGGCCGACACGGCGCGGGCGGTCGACGTGCTCACGATCAAGCAGGCCGACTCCCACACGGTCGCCGACCAGATCGGGACGTCGTTCCTCCGGGACCAGGGCGGTACCCCGCGCGCCCTGGACTCGATCTTCCAGGCCGACACGCGGTTCGCTACGGACACCCCGGTCGCGACCGGGTTCGCGGGCGACGTCGGCACGGGACCCGGGGACACGCTCCAGGAGGGGATCTTCGACCCCGGCGACCTCTTCGACCCGGTCGTGAACCCCGCGATCGGCCGGCTCGTCCAGGCGGGTGCGCTCGCCGGGGCGCGGCCGTTCGTCCAGGGCGCCGAGTCGCTCGTCGACGAGGAGGACGAGGGCGCCCCCGTCGACGTCGTCGGCGCGCTGGTGGAGGCCGTCGCCGAGGCGCGGGCGACCCTCGAGGCCGTCGAGGCGGCCCTGACCCAGCTCCAGGCCGGGCAGTGACCCGATGATCGGCATCGTGTCCCACGCGGACGACCTCCACACCACGGAGGTCGTCCGCCACCTGGGCGAGCTCGACGCTCCCCACGTCCTGCTCGACACCGGGCACGCCCCGCGCGCGGTGTCGCTCACGTCCGCCCAGGACGCGACCAGGTGGCGCGCCGACTGGGTCGACAGCGACGGCGACGGCGTGAGCGCCGTCGACGCCACCGGGCTGCGCGCCATGTGGTGGCGTCGCCCGCAGCCGTTCGCGCTGCACGACGACGTCCGCTCGCCCCAGGACCGCGGGTTCGCCCACGGGGAGGTCGCCGCGGCGGTGTCCGGGCTGTGGTCGTGCCTGCCCGCGACGTGGGTCAACGACCCGGACCGCGACGAGGCGGGCTCGCGCAAGATGTGGCAGCTCCAGGTGGCCTCGCGCCTCGGGCTGCGCGTGCCGCGCACGTGCATGACCAACGACCCGGCCCGCGCCCGGGAGTTCCTGCGCCGCGAGCCGGGCCGCGTCATCTTCAAGCCGTTCAGCGGCACGCCCGCGACGTGGCGCGAGACCCGCCCCGTGCGCGAGGCGGACCTCGACCTCATCGAGAGCGTGCGGTACGCGCCGGTCATCTTCCAGGAGGCCGTCGCGGGCTCGGACGTGCGGGTGACCGTCGTCGGCACCGACGTGTTCGCGGCCGAGCTGCGGACCGAGGAGTCGGGGTACGCGTACGACTTCCGCGTCGACACCCACCACTGCCCGACCGCGGCGCACGGCCTCCCGGACCACGTCACGACCGGGCTCCTGCGCCTCATGGAGGTGCTCGGGCTCTGGTACGGCGCGGTGGACCTGCGCCGCACGCCCGACGGCGACTACGTGTTCCTCGAGATCAACCCCGCCGGGCAGTGGCTGTTCGTCGAGTACGCGACCGGACAGCCGATCGCCGCGGCGCTCGCGGCTCTCCTGGCGCGCCTCGACCGGGAGGAGGACAGCGGGGCGAGCCGCCCGGTGCGGCGTGCCGACGGCGTACGAGCGCGGGCATGAGGGCGTGCGGCGTCGGCCGCGCGCCGCGCTCCGGCGCACGCCCGACCGTAGCCAGGGGCACCGACAACCCGGTCGGCTCAGTGCCGGAAGCCGACAAGTGCGGCGTCCAACGCCGCGAGCATCCCCGCGCGCAGGGCCGCGGGGTCGTCCGTCTCGTGCGCGAGGGCCAGCCCGGCGGCCTCGACGGCGCCCACCGCGGCGCCCACCATCGGGGCGACGTCGCGCAGCGGGCTCCGCGTCCCGCGGGCGACACGGTCGGCGAGCCCCGCGGCGAGCGACGAGAGCCGGGCCAGGAGCGGGGCGGGCACCCGGCCGCTGCCCCCCAGGGAGGCGCGTGCCCGTGCCTGGGCGACGAGGGCGGTGTCCGAGGTGGCGGCGTCGACGAGCGCCCGCACCGCGGCGTCGACCCGGGCTGCGGCCGACGGCGCGCGCGACTCCTCCGCGACGCGCCACGCGAGCTCGGTGAACGCGTGCACGTGGTCGAAGAGGAGGTCCTCCTTGGTGGGGAAGTGCAGGTAGAACGTGCGCTCCGAGACGTCCGCGGCACGTGCGACCTCGGCGACGGTCGTGCGGGCGAACCCCTGCTCCGCGAAGAGGCGTCCCGCGCTCGCCAGGATCGCCTCGTGGGTGCGTCGTCTCCGGGCGTCGTGGCCGTTCTCGCTCGTCACGCGAGGAGCCTAGCCGTCGAGGGCAAAGTATGCAGATCTGCACCTTGTGGCAGAGTGGGTCCATGGAGCCACTGAGCCGCCCTCGTACCTACGTCGTCACCGGAGCGGACTCCGGCCTCGGGCGCGAGGTCGCCCGACTGCTCGCCCGGACGGGCGACGTCGTCGCGTGCGGGCTGGGCCCGGGCGCCGACGTCCGCGCCGACCTCACGTCCCGGGAGGGGCGCGCGGCGCTGGTCGAGCAGGTCCGTCGCCTGACGGACGACCGGTTCGACGCCGTCGTCGCGGTCGCGGGGTCCGGCGCCCCGCGACCGGAGACCGTCGCCCTGAACTACTTCGGCACGGTCGAGGTGCTCGACGGCCTCCGACCCGCCCTCGCGTCCTCCACCACACCGGCCGTCGTCGTGGTGTCGTCGTCCTCGACGCTCCACCGGGGCAGCGGCGCGCTGGTCCGCGCCTGCGCGCGGCGCGACGAGCCGCGGGCGCTCGCGACCGCGCGACGCCTGACCCGGACGCGGCGCGGGAGCCAGCTCTACCGGTCGAGCAAGATCGCGCTGAACCACTGGGTGCGGACGACGGCCGTGCGCGAGGAGTGGGCCGGTGCGGGGATCGTCCTCAACGCCGTCGCGCCGGGCATCGTCGCGACCGAGACCGTCACCCGGACCTGGGAGCGTGACCGGGCGCTCCTGGAGACGGCGCTCCCGCAGCCGCTCGGGGCGCCCGGCCCGGTCGCGCCCGTCGCGCACCTGCTCGCCCACCTGGTCTCCGCGGAGAACCGCTTCACGACGGGGCAGGTCGTGTACGGCGACGGCGGCACGGACGCGCTGGTGCGCGGCACCCGGCCCCAGCGGTCGTACCTGCGCTACGGGGCCCGCGACGTCGTCGCGATGTGGCGCGCGGCGCGGTCGGGAGCGTCGTAGCGGACGTCGAGGCCCGGGCTCAGTCCCAGGTGGCCGTCGCCGGGTCCACGCCGCGGGAGCGCGCGTTCGCCTCGACCGCGGCACGCAGCCATCCCGCGAGGCCCGGCGCCAGGCCGTCGTAGTGGGCGCGGAACCCGTCGTCCTCCACGAACCGCCGGGCCAGGCACACGTGCCGGGCCGGGGTGCAGTCGAAGTGCGCGCCGATCGAGGCGCGGTGGCGCTCGGCCAGCGCGAGCCCGCGCGCCGACGCCGGCTCGACACCCTCGCGGCACGTGGCGGCGAGGTCGGCCTCGAGCACGGCGACGCCGTCCGCCAGGTCCTGCCAGTCGTCGAGCGTCCGCTCGGCGGACCGCTCCGCGTACTGCGCCCACTGCGGGGTGTCGCCCCAGCGTTCGCGCGCCTCGGCGGGCCACGCCGGGTCCCACGTCTCGCCGAACAGCGCGACCTGCTCCGCGGGGGTGAGCAGCAGACCGCGCTCCCGGGCGTCGAGGAGCCGGTCGAGCGCGAGCGCCGTCCGTCCCATGCGCGCGATCCGTTCGCCGAGCAGCGCGCGGTGGCGACGCAGCGCGTCGACAGCGTCGTCCCCGGGCGCGTCGAGCAGCCCGGGGATGTCCTCGAGCGAGACGTCGAGCTCGCGGTACGCCACCACGCGGCGCAGGCGCGCGACGTCGGCCGGCGCGTACAGCCGGTAGCCCGCGGCGGTGCGCGCCGACGGGCGGACGAGGCCGACGGCGTCCCAGTGGTGCAGCGTCCGTACGGTGACCCCGACCGCGGCGGCCGCGTCGCCGACGGTGAGCGCGTCGGCGACGCGACGGCGCGGAGGTTCCGAGGTCACGCGCCCCAGTGTCTCAACGGTCACGACCGGGGCGCCTCGATCCCGATGCCGTCGAGGAAGCGCGCCGCGTCGCTGCCGGGGTCGTACGGCCGCGCCGCGGTCATGACGACGCGCGTGTTCTCGGGCGTGCGGACCTCGACCTCGACGGAGCCCCACGGCATCTCCCGGGGGCCCGTCGTGCACCCGGGCGAGACGTCCTCGCACGCGGCGACGATCCCGTCGAGCTGCGACAGCACGCACGCGAAGCTGACGGTGAGCGCGCTCGGCCCGGGCGCCGGCGTCCCCGGGACGAGCAGGACGTCCTGGAACGCCCAGCGCCGCAGGTGCACGACGCCGCCCGGGACGGAGAAGAGGTCGAAGAACCCGAGGCCCCGGGTCCAGAGGTCGACGGACGCGGCGAGGCCCGCCGTCGGGACGGTGACGAACTGCGGCATGCCGTAGATGCCGCGGAACGGCTCGGGGGCGACGGCGTCAGGCCCCGGGGCGGGGACGGGAGAGAGGTCGAAGGCGGGGTACGTGTCGGTCATGCGGTCAGCGTGGGCCCTGACGTCGCGTGAGGGTCAAGCGCCGCCGCGCGGCTCGTCGGCGAGGAGCGCGTACGTGACGCCGTCGACCCACCCGAGGTCGCGGTGCAGCGAGTCCCGCACGCCGACGCCCTCGCGCCGCATGCCGACGCGCTCCATGAGCCGCCACGACGGCTCGTTGCCCGCGAACGCGTTCGCGACGACCCGCCGCAGGCCGAGGTCCTCGAAGCACACCCGCAGCAGGGCGCGGACGGCCTCCGTCGCGTACCCGCGTCCCTGGTGCGACGGCGAGAACGCCCAGCCGATCTCCGCCTCGTCCGGGCGGGGGCGGTCGACGACGTCCCGCTGCGCCCAGCCGTCGCGCACGGCGAGATAGAGGTCACCGACGACGTCGCTGCCACGCTCCACGACGAGCGTGGTCGCGAGCCGGTCGGGGTCGCCGTGGTGCACGCGCCACTCCTCGGCGCTCGTGAAGCGCTGGGAGAGCCATCGGTCCACCGCGGGCAGGCTGCGGTAGGCGAACAGGGCGTCGGCATCCTCGGGCAGCGCTCGGCGCAGCGTGAGTCGCGCGGTCGCGACGGGCCAGGCGACCCGGTCGAGGACGTCCGGACGGACGTCGGTGGTGTCGGCCATGGGCCCACCCTGGCACGCGGTCCGCCGAGGATCGAGGAGATTCCCTGCCGACCTCGGCGGCGCGGTGTCACAACCCGCGCGTGCGTCCGGTCGAGAGGGCGACAGGGCGGCACGCGCCGCACGCAGCGACAGGAGGACACCATGAAGATCGTCGTGATCGGCGGAACGGGGCTCATCGGCTCGAAGCTCGTCACCGTGCTGCGGGACCGCGGCCACGAGGCCGTCCCCGCCTCGCCCGCCTCGGGCGTCGACACCCTCACCGGGGAGGGCGTCGCCGAGGTGCTCGAGGGCGCCGACGTCGTCGTCGACGTCTCGAACTCGCACTCGTTCGAGGACCAGGCGGTCCTCGACTTCTTCCGCACCTCGACGGCCACCCTCCTGGCGGCCGAGGAGGAGGCGGGCGTCGGCCACCACGTCGTGCTCTCCGTCGTGGGGACGCAGGGCCTGACCGAGAGCGGGTACTTCCGCGCGAAGATCGCGCAGGAGGAGCTCGTCGCGGGCTCGCCGGTGCCGTACTCGATCGTGCACGCGACGCAGTTTTTCGAGTTCCTGCAGGCCATCACGGACGGCGCCACGCAGGACGGCGTCGTGCACCTCGCGCCGGTGCGGTTCCGGCCGATCGCCGCCGCCGACGTCGCCCTCGTGGTGGCGGACGTGGCCACGGGGACGCCGGTGCGCGGCATCCTGGAGGTCGCGGGTCCTCAGGAGTTCCGGCTCGACGAGCTCGTCCGGACCACGCTCGCGTCGCTCGACGACCCGCGCGAGGTCGTCGCCGACCCGGACGCGCGCTACTTCGGCGCACCGCTCGCCGACGACTCGCTCGTCCCGGGAGTCGGCGCGGTGGTCGGCGGCACGCGGCTCGCCGACTGGCGCCAGCAGCAGTCCGTGGCGGCGCGGTAGCACGCGGGCGGACGGGCCGGTGGTGACGACGGTGCGCGGGACGACGAGGATGGCGGGCGTGGACGAGCGAGCGGCGGACCTGGCGGTGGCGGAGCAGCAGTTCGGCGCGGCACGGCGCCGGCTCTTCGGGATCGCCTACCGGATCCTCGGCAGCGCGGCCGAGGCCGACGACGTGCTCCAGGACGCGTGGGTGCGCTGGCAGACGTACGACCGCTCCACCGTGCGCAACCCGGACGCGTTCCTCACGACGACGGTGACACGGCTCGCGATCAACGTCGCCCAGTCGGCGCGCGTGCGCCGCGAGACGTACATCGGCCCCTGGCTGCCCGAGCCGGTGGACACGAGCGCCGACCCGACGCTCGGCGCCGAGCGGGGCGAGGCGCTCGAGGTCGCGCTGCTCATGCTCCTGGAGAAGCTCACGCCGACCGAGCGCGCCGCGTACGTGCTGCGCGAGGCGTTCGACTACCCGTACGAGCAGATCGCGGAGATCATCGGGCACTCACAGGCCAGCGTGCGCCAGCTCGTGAGCCGCGCGCGCCGGCACCTGGGGGAGGAGCGCCACGCGCCGGTCACCCCGGAGGCCCAGCGGCGCCTGCTCACCGCGTTCGTCGCTGCCGCGAAGGCCGGTGACGTCGTCCTGCTGGAGCAGCTCTTCGCCGAGGACGTCATCTCCTACTCCGACGGCGGTGGAGCGGTCCGTTCGTCGAAGTTCCCGGTCGTGGGCCGACCGCGCGTCGCGAAGTACCACCACGCGTTCGCCGAGCGCTTCTGGGCGGGCGTCGACGTCGAACCGGTCGAGGTCAACGGCCACCCGGCCGTGAAGCTCTCGCACGACGGGGAGCTCTTCGCCGTGCTCACGGTCCGCGCCACCGTCGACGGCATCGACCGCGTGCTGTGGATGATGAACCCGCAGAAGCTCGCGGCCGTCTCCGCGTAGGTGCGGCGTGGCGCAGCGAGACGGGTCGAGGGGACCCGGCGGAGCCGGGGCGGGTGCGGAGCACGCTCGGGTCGTCGCCGCGCTCCGCCGCGCGACGGGCGCGGGCGACCGTGACGGCGTGCGCGCTCTCGTCGAGCCCGACGCGACCCTGTGGGTCGACGCCGCCGGCAGCGACGACGCGACGCCCGGGGTCGTCGAGGGTGGCGACGAGACGGCACGGGCGCTGTGCCAGGTCCTGCGCCCCGGGCCCGGGGTCGAGGTCGCGGTGTGCTCGGTCAACGGCGCGGACGGCCTCGTGGTGCGCCACGAGGCCGTCGTCACGGGCGTGGTGAGCGTGACGGTGCGGTCGGCCCGGGTCCGCGAGGCGTGGGTCGTGCTCAGCCCTTACAAGCTCGAACGGTGGAACCGCGACTGAGACGTCCGGACCGGCAGAGGTCTAGGGTCTCCCCATGACGCTCTACCTCGACGACCGCGACGAGGGCCTGTCACCCACGACGAGCCACCCCGCGTTCGTGTCCCTCGCGCCCGAGCCGTTCTACGACGAGGGCGAGGATTTCTCGCCGTTCGGCAACGACTCCGGGCACGACGCGCTGCGGGACCTCGAGGAGTGGTACGCGGCCGACGGCCGCGACGACGCGCTGCCCGCGTTCGTCGACGGTCTCCTCGCGGCCTGGGACCTCGGGGTGCCGGAGGACGTCTGGTCGGCCGGGCGCGAGGCCGCGTCCGACGGGCTCCGCTCCGGCGCGCTGGACGAGGCGACGCTCGCGGCGGAGGCCCGGGCGCAGGTGGCGATCGTGCTCGGCCAGCTGAAGATCCGGGGCGGCCTCACGCCGCAGGCCCGCCAGGTGGGTGCGCGGGCGCTCGACGTGCTGGGCGCGCTCAACGACCACGCGCGCGCCGCGAGCCCGGACTGGCCGTACGCGGACGCCGACGCCGCCGCGACGGCCGCGATGGCCACCGTCGTGCGGGACGCGCCCGACCTCGCCTGAGGTCGCGCTACGCCGTCGGCGGCGGGTCGTCGTCGGCGCGCCCGCCCACGAGGGTGCGGACCCGCTCCCACCGCGCCTGGTACCGCGCGCCGAACCGTGCCTTCGCGCGGGCGAGCCGGTGGGGCCGGCGCGCGTACCGCCGTCGGGCCCAGGGCGAGGTCGGCTTGGCGAGGCGGACCGCCCCGACGAACGCCACGACCGGGACGACGATCCCGACGAGGCCCGTCGCGAGCTTGCCCTTGAGGACGCACACGAACGCGAGCGCGAGGTGGACCACGACGGTCACCGTGTACGCGAGCCAGCCGCCCTGCGAGCCGTCGGACGTGACCCCGATCGGCGAGGCGGACAGGAGCAGCGCACCCCCGAGCGCGCCGCCCACGAGGATCGCGTCGATCGAGCGCTGGCCCTCCTCGGACCAGTAGACGTCGTCGACGAACAGCCAGAGCGCGAACTCGTCGAGCGCGAGCGCGGCGCCCGCCCCGAACAGGAGTGCGAGCACCTCGGACCACGGGTGTCCGGGCGAGTACCGGAACTCGAGCATCCCCGTGAGCAGCACCAGGAGGATGCCCCACACCTGGTGGTGCACGTGGACGCCCCCGACGGACACGTCGCCCAGGAGGGCGCGCCGGGGTCGTGCGGCCGGACCGGGGTCGGGCGCTGGCTCCGCCTCGCGGCGTGCGCGGATGCGGCGCGTGATCGAGCGCACGACGACGAACGTCACGACGAACCCCACGAGCGCGAACAGCGCCGGCGCGCGCCCGGTGTCGACGACGTGCTCGGTGTACCAGTCCACGGGTGCACCTCCCCGGCGCGGCCGACCCTCTCTCGGCCCATCGTCGCCGGTCCCGGGGCGCCCCGGCGAGCGGGACGCCCCGGGCCGGGCTCAGCGGCCGGGCACGGGGACGCGGCGGAGCGCCCCGTCCGAGCCCAGCTCGAGCGCGACGTCGACGCCGAGCCGGGCGAGGAAGCCGTCGTCGTGGCTCACGACGAGCAGCGCGCCGGCGTAGCCCGACAGGGCCTCGACGAGCCGGTCGACGCTGCGCACGTCGAGGTTGTTCGTCGGCTCGTCGAGCACGAGGAGCTGGGCGGGCGGGTCGGCGAGCAGGAGCCGGGCGAGCGAGACGCGGAACCGTTCGCCGCCCGACAGCGTCGAGACGGGGCGGTCCACGCTCGACCCGCGCAGCAGCAGGCGAGCGAGCTGGTTGCGGATCGTGCCCGGGGCCGCGCCCGGTGCCCCGTCGCGCACGTTCTCCAGCGCGCTGCGGGCGTCGTCGAGCCCGTCCAGGCGCTGGGGCAGGTAGCCGACGCGGTCGGTGAGCAGCGTCCCACCCGCGCGCCCTGGCTCGGGTGAGCGGCTGGCGAGCAGGTTCTCCAGCAGCGTCGTCTTGCCGGTCCCGTTGGCGCCGACGAGCGCGACCCGCTCGGGACCCTGCACGACGACCGTCCCGGTCGTCCCGTGCAGCTCGGCGAGGCGGCGGCCGCGCGGCACGTCCGGGTCGGGGAGCACGAGGTGCACGTGCTCGTCGTCGCGCACGCGGGCCGCCGCGGCGTCGAGCGCGTCCTGCGCGGCCTGGACCTTCGCGTCCAGGCCCTGGCGCATCGAGCCGGCGGACACCTGCGCGGCGGACGCGCGCAGTCCCATCGAGATGCGTGACCCGGTGCGGTTCGCCTGCGCGGTGCGCGCCGTCCGCTCGCGGCGCGCGAGCTTGGTCTCGGCCTCGACGCGCTGGCGCTTCTCGGCCCGGAGCGTCTGCTCGGCGGTCCGCGCGGCCTGCGCCGCGGCGGCCTGGTCCGCGTCGAGCTGGTCACGCCACGCGCTGTACGGGCCGCCGAACGTCGTGAGGCGCCCGGCGTGCAGCTCCGCGGTCTCGTCCATGTGCTCGAGCAGGTCGAGGTCGTGGCTGACGACGACGAGCGTCCCCGGCCAGGAGCCGACGAGCGCCGCGAGCCGGGCGCGCGTGCCGCGGTCCAGGTTGTTGGTCGGCTCGTCGAGCAGGGTGATCGCGCTGCGCCGCACGCGCAGCCCGCTGATCGCGACGAGCATCGCCTCGCCGCCGGACAGCTCGCCTACGCGCCGGTCGAGGCCCACGCCGTCGAGCCCGATCTCGGCGAGCGCCTGCGCGGCGCGCGCCTCGACGTCCCAGTCGTCGCCGACGGCGTCGAAGTGCCGCTCGTCGACGTCGCCGGACTCGATGGCGCGCAGCGCCGCGAGCGTGCTGTCGATCCCGAGGAGCCGCGCGACGCTCGCGTCCTGGCCGAGCGTCAGGGTCTGGGGGAGGTAGGCGACGTCGCCGGTCGTCGTGACGCGCCCCGACGTCGGCGAGAGCAGGCCCGCGACGAGCCGCAGGAGGGTGGACTTGCCGGCGCCGTTGTCGCCGACGAGGCCCGTGCGGCCGGCGCCGAACGTGCCGGTGAGGTGCGAGAGCGCGACGGTGCCGTCGGGCCACTCGAACGTGAGGTCGGTGAGGGTCACCGCGGATCGGTGCAGGGTGGACATGAGGTGCTCCTCGTGCCCGCGATGGCGCGGGCAGGGTCGTGCCGGGAACGGACAGAGCGGCGCGGGAGCGGCGCGGCGGGTCCAGGCACGACGAGTCCACGGCACGAGCCGGGAGGGGCCGCCCAGAGGGGCTCCGTCACGGAGCCCAGGGGCGGGAGGGTGCGCTGGGACAGGCCGCCGACGGCTCGGCGGCTAGAGTCTGTCGACCTCGATGAGCACGGTGCCGATGCTACCAGCGCCTCGCGTCAGCCGGGCGTGGGCGCACCTCCGAGCGCGTCCACGAGTCCGGCCACCAGGGCCGCCGCGGCGGCGCTCGGGTGCGGCCTGGTCACGAGCCCGAGGGACCATGCCTCCGGCGCGTCGAGCGGGACCGCGACCGCGCCGTCGGCGGGCTCGTACATGTCGGCCGGCACCACCGCGACCCCGAACCCCGCGGCGACGAACGCGGGCAGGTCCCCGACGTCCGCGACCTCCGTGTCGGCGCGCGGCGCGACGCCCGCGTGCGCGAACGCGCGCTCGGCGACCACACGGTTGCCGAACCCGCGCGGCGTCGTCACGACGCGCTCGTCGGCCAGGTCGCCCGGCGCGACCGACGCGGCGCCCGCGAGCGCGTGCCCGGCGGGCAGGACGGCGACGAACGTCGCGGACGTGAGGCGCGTGTACCGCAGGCCCGGGTGGTCCTGCGGGTCCAGCCCCGTGAAGGCGACGTCGACGACCCCGCGGCGCACGTCCTCGCCGAGACCCGTCGAGCCGGCGGGGCTCGGCGTCAGGCGCAGCTCCACGCCCGGGTGGCGCTCGCGGAACGCCGCGAGCACGCGCGGCAGGCCGAGGTAGCCGAGGTTGGTGAAGACCCCCAGCCGGACGGTGCCGCGCACGAGGTGCGGGCCGGGCGTGACGGCGGCGCGCGCCTCGTCGACCGCGTCGAGGACCGCGCGGGCCCGGGGGAGCAGCGCCTCGCCCTGCGAGGTGAGCGCGACGGTGCGCCTGGTGCGCTCGAACAGCCGGGCGCCCAGCTCGGTCTCGAGCGCCCGCACCCCCGCGGACACGCTCGACTGCACGGCGAACACGCGGGCTGCGGCGCGCGTGAAGCTCAGCTCCTCGGCCACGGCAACGAAGTACTCGAGCTGGCGCGTCTCCATGGGGTGAGGCTACCCAAGAAATCGGCCAGAGCGATCAGAGGTATCGAGACAAGTCGTTGGACACGATCACTCGACCAGGCGCACGGTGGTGCGCATGACCACCACCTCGACGCGCACCCCTCGCCTCGCCGGAGCCACCCCGCGGGCGGCCCGACGGCGCCCGCTCGTCTCCCACGGCTCCGGCTTCCTCGTCGTGGCGCTCGCGTTCGCCACGGCGATGGCGTTCTCGACCGTCCCGACCCCGCTCTACCCCCTCTACCAGGTGCGCGACGGGCTCCCTACGGTTGCCGTGACCGTCGTCTTCGCCGCCTACGCGGTCGGCGTGGCGGCGAGCCTCTACCTCGTGGGTCACCTCAGCGACCGGTTCGGGCGCCGGCGCGTGCTGCTCCTCGGTCTCGCGGCCGAGCTCGTCGCGGCGCTGCTGTTCCTCGCGCTCGACGGGCTCGGCGGGCTCGTGGTAGCGCGGCTCGTCTCCGGTGCGGGGATCGGCGCCGTCACCGCGACGGCGACGGCGCACCTCGCCGAGCTGCGCGCGGTCGCGCGCCCGGACGGCTCGCGCGACGCGAGCGCGGTCGCCGGCCTGGCGAACATCGGCGGCCTCGCGCTCGGCCCGCTCGTCGGCGGGCTGCTGGCCCAGGCCGCGCCCGCCCCGCTCACGACGCCGTACGTCGCGTTCGCCGTCCTGCTCGCCGCCGCGGTGCTCGCCGCCGCGCTCGTACCCGAGACGGTCGCGCCGCCGGTCGGCCCGTACGCCTACCGCCCGCAGTGCGTCGCGGTGCCGCGGTCGGGGCGTGGCACGTTCGTCGCCGCGGCGGCGGCGGCATTCGCCGGCTTCGCCGTGTTCGGGCTCTTCACGTCGCTCACGCCGAGCGTGCTCGCGACGGTCATGCACGAGGAGTCGCGACTCGTCGCGGGGCTCGTGTCCGCCGCGGTGTTCGCGTCCGCCGCCCTCGCCCAGCTCGCGTCCGGGCGGCTCGCCCCGGCGCGGCAGGTGGCGCTCGCGGTCGGGCTGACCCTGTTCGGGCTCGTCGTCCTCGCCGGGGCGGTCGCGCTCGCGTCCCTTCCGGCCTTCGTCGCCAGCGCGGTCGTCGCCGGGGCGGGCGTCGGCATCCTCTTCCGCGGCGCGCTCGCGACGGCGGGGTCGCTCGCCGAACCGCACCGGCGCGGCGAGGTGCTCGCGGGGATCTTCCTCGTCGCCTACGTCGGGCTCGCGGTGCCCGTGCTGCTCCTGGGCATCTCGCTGACCGTCGAGCCGCTGCGGCTCATGGTCGTCGTCTTCGCCGCCGCGACCGCGGTGCTCGTCGCCCTCGCTGCCCCGGGCCTGGCTCGCCGGTCCGCGCGCGGGTGACGTCCGAGCAGGGTGACGTCCCGGCGCACGGCAGGGGCGAGCCCTCGACCCCATCGACCGCACGCAGCCGCTGCCGCTGTGGTCGATCGCGAGCGTCGCCGTCGCGGCCGCGGTGGCCCCGAACCTCCTCGGCACCCTGGCCCTGTCGGCGCTCGGTGCGGGCGAGAGCGCCGCGGTGCTGGTGCTCGGAGTGTGGCCGTTCGTGGTCGGGCCGCTCGCGGCGGCGTTCGCCGCGGAGCGCGCCTGGAGCGCGGCGCGCGACGCCCGCTCGGCGGCCGCGCGCGGCGAGAGCCCGACGGGGTAGCGCTTTCCGTCCTCCGTGTGCCAGACTCGGCGACGCCGGTGGGAAACCGGTTTCTCGCACCGACGAAGGAGTTGGGTGATGGCAGGACGGTGGGTGAGGGTCCCGCTGGCCGCGGCGACCGCGGTCGTGTTGGCGGTCACGGGGACCGCACTGACGAGCAGCGCAGCGCCGGACGCCGCGGGAGTGGACGGCGCGACGCCGGGCGGCCCCGGCGCGGCGGACCTCGGTCGGCAGGTGCTCGGCGCGAACGACGGCTGGGGCGCCGCGAACGGCGGCACCACGGGCGGGAGCGCGGCGAGCGCCGAGCGCGTGTACGTCGTCGACACCTGGGAGGAGCTGCGCGCCGCGCTGGGCGGGGTCGGCGCACGGACCGACACGACGCCCCGCATCGTGTACGTCGACGGACGGATCGACGCGTTCGCCGGGACCAGCTGCGAGGCGATCGCCGCGACCGTTCCCGTCGCGGGGAGCGACGTCCCGTTCTCGATGGACGACTACGTCGCGGCCTACGACCCCGCGACGTACGGGTGGGTGGACCCGGCCGGTCCGCTCGAGGACGCGCGCGTGGTCGCTGCCGCGGAGCAGGCGACGCGCACGCTCCAGCACGTGGGGTCGAACGTGACGATCGTCGGCCTGGGCGCGGACGCGCAGGTCGTGGGCGCGAGCCTGCGGATCCGGGACGCGCGCAACGTCATCATCCGCAACGTCACGTTCTCCGACGCGCGCGACTGCTTCCCCGCCTGGGACCCGGGCGACGGCGACGCGGGCAGCTGGAACTCGGCGTACGACAACGTGTCGGTGTGGACGTCGGAGAACGTGTGGGTGGACCACAGCACGTTCGACGACGGCGAGCACCCGCCGTCGTCGCTGCCGACGGTGTTCGGCCGCCCGTACGAGATCCACGACGGCCTGCTCGACGTCACGCACGGTTCCGACCACGTGACGGTCTCGTACAACCACTTCTCCGACCACGACAAGACGGCGATCCTCGGCTCCTCGGACAGCCGTATCCAGGACGTGGGCAAGCACAAGGTGACGTACCACCACAACCGGTGGACCGACGTCGGGCAGCGCGCCCCGCGCGTGCGGTTCGGGGACGTGCACGTCTACGACGAGCTCTACGAGCAGACGCGCGAGGGCATCTTCCAGTACTACTGGGGCGCGGGCGTCGACTCGAGCATCTACGCCGAGAACAACGCGTTCGAGCTCGCCCCGGGCGTCGACCCGGCGCGGATCATCGGCCGGTACAAGGGTGAGCGGCTCTTCGAGACCGGCTCGACCGTGAACGGCGAGCCCGTCGACCTCCTCGCGGCCTACAACGCCTCCGTGGGAGAGGCGGACCGGCTCGCCGACGAGGCGCGCTGGACGCCGACCCTGCACGGGAGCATCGACCCGACGTGGGCCGTGCCCGCGATCGTGCGGTCCTCCGCGGGTGCAGGTCGACTCGGCCCGGTCGACGCCCCGGCCTACGACCCGCGCGCGACGTACGGCGCGGGCGACGTCGTCGTCCACGCCGGCGCGGTGTTCCGCGCCCAGTGGTACGCGCGGGGAACGACCCCGGGCTCGGCGTGGGGACCGTGGGAGGAGCTGGCCGCAGACGAGCGCGGTGTGCCCGTCTGGACCCCGACACGTGTGTTCCGGTCGGGCGACGCGGTCGTGCACGACGGCGCGGTGTGGGTCGCGCAGTGGTGGTCGCGCGGGCAGGAGCCGGGCACCGGCTCGTGGGGCCCGTTCCGCGCGGTCGGCTGAGACGCGCGGTCGTGAGGACGAGCTCACGGGGACGACGAGGGGACCGGTCGGCACGACGCGCTGGGGGCGTCGTGCCGACCGGCCGCCTCGCGCGCCTGGCGCGTCTCTCGACGTCCCGGCGTGGTCGACAGCGCATGCGCGCCACCGAGGAGTCACGCCCTAGGCGTCGCGCGCGGCGAGCTGGACCTGTTCGACACCCCACCCGAGCGCCTCGTGCCGTTCGACGCGCCAGCCCGCGCGCTCCGCGAGCCGGGCGACGTCGTCGGGCGTGCGTGGCGCAGAACCGGTCGTCGCCAGCGAGAGCAGGGCGCGCTCGTGCGCGTGGGGGCTGAGACCGTCCGGCGTGAAGTCCTCGACGAGGACGGCGCGCGACGCGGCTGCGCGCATCGCGACGAGGAGGTCGACGACCTCGTCGTCGGTGCGGTGGCCGGTCCCGAGCGCGCTCACGGCGACGTCGGTCGCGGGCCACGTCTCGGCCGTGGCGTGCGTCGTGGACGCTCCGGCCCGCTCGCGCAGGACCCCGAGCGGGACCGTCTCCTCGACGAGCGTCGTCGCGCGGTCGCCCGGGACCTCGGTGAGCAGGTCCGCGACGACGAGCGCGCCGGGACCACCGAGCGCGACGGACCGTGCGTCCGCCCAGACCGGCCACGTGCCGAGGCCGGTGAGCACGTACGGGAGCACGTCGGCGCCCTCGACGACCTCCGCGGCGCGGTCGGCGTCCGTCTCGACCTCGGCGCGCAACGACCGGCCGCGCGCGCGTGACCATGCCGGGCCGCCGTCCCGCAGCGCGGGGGCGAGCGCGGCGAGCGCCAGGAGGGCGTCCGCCTCCAGGCCCTCGTACTCCTCGCGCTCGTGCTCGTCGTCGAGGAGGTCCTCGCCCGCGTCGCCCAGGGCGACCGTGTCGCCGTCGAGCGTGACGACGCCCGACGCCGCGAGCACGCCCACCAGGGCGCGGAGCGCTCCCGGTGCGGTGCGCGCGACCTCGGCGAGGGTCGCGGCGTCGCGCGGCCCCGCGCCGAGCTCGTCGAGCAGGCCGAGCTGGAGCGCGGCGCGGGTCGCGAACCAGGGCACGGGAGACGGGACCCCCGTGGGCTGCGGCTGCGCCTCGGCCGCGGGTCCCGGTGCCGGGGCGGCCGCCGGCTCCGCGTGCCAGTAGCCCGTGACGTCGACGTGCGTGCGCGGCACGGCGCGCTCGCGCGTCAGGTAACGCCGCACGGGCAGGAGCGCGCGGCTCTCGCTCGCCGCCCACGCGTAGACCTGGCCGGGCCACCACTCCAGGGCGCGCACGGCCTCGTCGAGCGCGGCGCGGTCGCCCTCCGGCGCGACGACCCACCGCACGGTGTCGCCATGTCGCAGCGCGAGGTCCTGCCGGGCCTCCTCGGCACCGATCGTCACGACGACCTGCACGGGCACGTCGACGGGTCGTTCGTCGAGGAAGCGCCCGATCGCCGGCAGCGCCGTCTCGTCGCCCGCGAGCAGCGCCCAGCCGACGTCGTCCGGCCAGACGGTCGAGGCCTTCGGCCCGACGAACCACAGCTCGCTGCCCGGGCGCGCGGACCGGGCCCACGCTGCGGCCGGGCCGTCGCCGTGCAGCACGAGGTCGAGGTCGAGCTCGCCCGCCGCCGCGTCCCAGCGGCGCGGCGTGTAGTCGCGACCCTGCCGGTTCGGCGCCGGCGGCCAGTCGATGCCGTGCGCGCGCTGCACGGGCAGCGCGGAGGCGACGTCGCCGTCGGACGCGAGCACGATCTTCACGTGGTCGTCGAACCACGGCGCGTCGAACGCGGGCATCGGCAGGCCGTCGCGCTCGAAGGCCCCGAGCTCGGGCCCGACGAGCGTCACCCGGCGCATGCGGGGCGTCACGTCGACGACGCGCGCGACCTCGACGCGCCGCAGCACCAGCGGGTGCGTGCGCAGGCGGTGCTGGGCCATCAGGAGAACTGCTCCTCGACGACATCGAGCAGGGCCATGGCCTCGTGGTAGTCCCCGCGGATCGTCCACGTGGGCAGCTCGTGCGCCGTGCCGGCCGCGAACGACGGCAGACCCGCGTACACCGGGTCGGCGGCGAGGGCGTCGACGTCGATCTCCGCGCCGTTGAACCCGATCACGAAAACGTTCGGCGCGCTGACCACGGAGGTCACCTGCTCGGCCGAGACCTCGAACATGTCGCCCCCGGGCGTGTACGGCTCGGCGCCGGTCTGCTCCTGGATCGGCTGGATCGCGAACCCGAGCCGCTCGAAGATCGCGGGCAGGCCCTCGCCCTCGTTGAGCGCGAACGTCTTGCCCTCGGACGTGAGCGCGAGGAACGCCGTCTCGCCCGCGGGGACGGTGATGGACCCGCCGACCTGGGCGAGACGCTCGTCGTACCCGGCGACGAGCTCGTCGTACGTCGCGGCGTCGTCGAACACGTCCTGCGCGAGGAACGCGAACTGCTCCTGCCACGTCGTGTACGTGCCGCTGACGAGCACGGTCGGGGCGATCTGGCTCAGGCCGTCGTAGACGTCGGTCGCCTGCTTGAGCGGGAAGCCCCAGCCGCCGCCGACGATGAGGTCGGGCTCGAGGGCGAGGATCGCCTCGAGGTTGAAGCCGTCGGCGCTCCACTCGATGAGCTCGGTGCCGTCGGCCTCCGCCTCCTCGGCCCAGAAGGTGGAGAACGCGGGGTCCGGGTCGTCGGTCACCTCGGGCACCGTGGCGAGCACCGGCACGTCGAGCGCGTACAGGTATCCGGCGAGGGCGTGGTTGAGCACGACGACGCGCCGCGGGTCGGTCGGGACGGTGACGTCGCCCTGGTCGGTCGTCACGACCCGCTCGGCGGTGGTCTCGGACGCGGTCGACCCGGAGTCGGCGGAGGGCTCGGCACCGGAGCCGGACGGTGTCGTCCCGGCGGAGCAGCCTGCCAGGGCGAGCGTCGCGGCAGCGACGAGCACGCTCAGCGCGGCGAGGGGACGGCGGGCGGGGCGACGTGACGGCAGCATGGAACCTCACACTCGGCAGCAGGGACGCGGGGGCCGCACGGCGTACCGGGGCGCACCTCGCGAGGTTAGGCTAACCACACCTGGCGGACGAACCGCGTCCGAACGTGACACGACCTGTCCCGAAGACGACACGGCGACCTGGGCCCGCGAGCCCGGGGGAGAGGAGGGCGCATGACCCCGACCGCGCTGGGCGCCGTCGTCCCCGAGCACTCCGTCCGCTTCCTCGGGCACGACACCCACGCCCACGAGGAGCCGCACCTCGTCCACGTCGTCGCGGGCACCGCGGAGCTCGTCGTCGACGGCGTGGCACTGACCCTGCGGACGCACGAGAACCTCTGGCTCGCCCCGCGCGTCCCGCACGCGATGCGCCTCCCCGGCGACTCGATGGCGCTCGGCCCGGTGCTCTCGCCCGGGGTCGAGCCGCCGACGCGCGTCCGGCGCCTCGGCGTCGTGCCCGCCCTCACCTCCGTGCTGACGGCCGTCCTGTGCGCGGCCCCGGCGACGCCCGAGCAGGTCGCACCGTTCCGCGCCGCGCTCGAGGACGTGCTGCGGGGGCTCGCGGGCGACTACTTCGTCCTGCGGCTGCCCGTGCACCCCGTCGCGCGGGCCGTGGCGGAGGAGGCCCGCCGGGGCGTCGCGACGCTCGGCGAGCTCGCCGACCGGCGCCGCGCCAGCGCGCGGCACGTCCAGCGGCTCTTCGTCGAGGAGACCGGGCTCGCGTTCGGGCGCTGGCGCACGCGCGCCCACCTCAACGTCGCCGTCGCCCGGCTGCGCGGCGGGTCGCAGCTCGACGCCGCGGCCCACGCCGCGGGCTACGCGACGCGCGCCGGCCTGCTGCGCGCGCTGAGCCGGGAGACCGGGCTCCCGGTCGCCGACCTCGCGCGCGACCCGGTCGCGGCGCTCGCGGCGCGTCCGCCCGAGCGGTCGGGGGACCGGGTCGCGCCGGCGAGCGCCTGAGCTACGCCTGCGCGGCCGTCGGACCGGCCGCCCGGACGACCCGGTAGCGCAGCGCGGTCCGCGCGCCGAGCTCGTCGACCCGCACCTTCTCCAGCGTGGCGGGCGCCTCGCCGTGGAACAGCCGGACGCCGCCCCCGAGCAGGACCGGCATGACCTCGACCGCAAGCTCGTCGACGAGCCCGGCGGCCCAGAGCTGGTGGAAGACGTCGGCCCCGCCGATGAGGGTCACGTCGCGCTCGCCCGCGGCGGCGCGGGCCTGCCGGACCGCCGACTCGACGCCGTCCGTGACGAACGTGACCCACAGCCGCTCGTTGCGCTTCGGGGCGACCGGAGGGGGCGTGTGGGTGACGACGAAGATCGGCACCTGGAACTCGTAGCCGTCCGCGTAGCCGTCGGGGTCCGGGGCCATGTCGTACGTGCGCCGGCCCATGAGGACGGCGCCGGTCCGCTCCTGGAGCTCTCGCAGGTACGCGCTGCTCGCCAGCTCCTCGAAGTCCGCGTACAGCGCCTCGATGCTTCCGTCGGCGTCCTGGACGTAGCCGTCCAGCGACACCGCTGCTCCCGCGACCACCGTGGCCATGCCGTCCTCCTGGGTTCGAGATCCTGGGTCGTGGGGTGAGACCCGACCCGCGCCGCCGACTCATCGGTCCCGGCATCGCCGACCCACCACCACGACCCACGACTCGCGAGCCGTGGGCACGGGACACTGGGTACATGACCGTCGAGAAGGATGCCGTGGACCTCGTGCCCGGAGACGCGCAGCCGTCCGCCGAGGTCGCGGACCCTGCCGTGCTCCTGGCGCGCGTGCGGGCTCTCCGCGAGCGGTCGGGCGGCGGGCGCGTCGTCGTCGGGATCGCGGGCAGCCCCGGCGCCGGCAAGACGACGCTCGCGACCCGGCTCGTGGAGGCGGTCGGACCGGAGGCCGTGCACCTCCCGATGGACGGGTTCCACCTCGCGAACGCGACGCTCGACCGGCTCGGCCGTCACGACCGCAAGGGCGCGCTCGACACGTTCGACGGCGACGGCTTCGTCGCCCTGCTGGGCCGGGTGCGCGACGAGCGCGACCGCACCGTGTACGCGCCGTCGTTCCACCGCGAGGTCGACGAGCCCGTGGCCGGGGAGATCGCGGTCGAACCGTCGCACGGGGTCGTCGTGGTCGAGGGGAACTACCTCCTGGTACCCGAGGACCCCTGGGGTCGGGTGCGCGACCTGCTCGACGAGGCGTGGTTCTGCGGCACCGGCGCCGCCGAGCGCGAACGGCGCCTCGTCGAGCGGCACACGCGCCACGGGCGCACCGTCGAGGCCGCGACCGCCTGGGCGCACGAGGTCGACGGGCGCAACGCGCTCCTCGTGGAGTCGACCCGCTCGCGCGCCGACCTCGTGGTGTCCGGCGCGATCCGGTTCGACGTCGTGCGTCAGGCGAGGTCCACGTCGGCGTAGAGGGCGGCGTGGTCGGAGGCGGCGTGCGTCGCCGACGTCATCGTGTCGTAGTGGGGGAACAGCGTCCCCTTCGTCCCGCCCCAGACGCCCATGCGGAACACCGACCCGCCGACGGTGCGGTCGAACAGCGCGGGGGACAGCAGCACGTAGTCGATCTTCTGGCTCGCGGTCCCGTTCCCGTACGTGCCGGGCCTCCCGTCGCCGCGGAACGCCGGGTGCTCGCTGACGTCGCGCAGGTCGGTCCGCTCGAGCAGAGGTCGCAGCGGGGTGGACGACGGGGTGTCGTTGAGGTCGCCCACGACCACGACGTTCTCCTCGCCGCGGGCGCGTAGGCCTGCGTAGATCGCGGCCGTGCGGGTCGCCTGCCGGCGTCGTGTCGCGTCGGACTCGGCCTGCGTGCCGTAGCCCTTGGACTTGAAGTGGTTGACCAGCACGGTGAGCGTGCCGCCTCCGGGCAGCTCGACGACGTACTCCGGGCAGTCGCGCCCGAACACGAGGCGCCCGCGCGAGTCGCGGTCGTCGACGTGCGAGCGCACGGTCCCGATCCGATACGGCCGCGTCGTGAGCAGCCCGACGTCGATCCCGCGGTCGTCGTTGCCGTCGATGACCAAGACGTGCGGGTAGACGGGACGCCCGGACGGCGTGACGACGCCCGCGTCCGTGAAGTGCTTGAGCGCGACCCGGCTCTCGGCCTCGACGACGGCCAGGACGTCGGCGTCGACGTCGGCGACGACGCGGGCGGTGTGCGTCATGGCGAGCTCGTCGACCCGGTCCTTGACGAGGTCGACCCAGCCGACCCAGTCGCCGCGCCCGGTGGCGACGACCTCGGTGCGCGCGGTGCCCGCCGCCTGCGAGCCCGTGCGGCGCACGAGCCGGCCGCGCACCTGGCGCAGGACCGCGAGCGCTGCGGCGTCCGAGCGCAGCAGGCCGAGGGTCTCCAGGTGCTGCAGGATCTCCGCCCGCACGCCCGGCCCGTACTGCTCCTCGGCGAGGAGCGCGTTGACCCGGGCGTGGGCGGCCAGGACGGCGTTGCCGCCCGTGAGGGGGCCCGCCATCGCGCGCGGGCGCTCGAACAGGTTCTCGACGTTGAACGTCCCGATCCGGAACCTCGCCATCGTGGTCTCCCTCGCGCGGTCCGGGACCCGGGATGGGTGCGAGACGCGGACCGGCTCTACCGGGAGGGAGGGCGCGTCGCCCGGTCCCGGACGGTCGACGGCGTCGCGCCCCGGGAGGCAGGGTGCGGCCGCGGGGAAGCCCGGCCGGTGTCACCGCCACCGGCCGGGCGGCCTGGGGAGCCGACCGTGGCGCCGGTCGGCGGACCCGTCAGCGTCTGCGCGGGGCGGGCGCCGACGGGTAGATGTCGCGGAACGCGGGCTCGAACGGGCGTCTGCGCATCCGCAGGCCGGCCTGCTCGGGCGTGCGGCCGCCCTTGGCGGCGTTGCACGGCTCGCACGCCGCCACCGCGTTGAGCCACGTCGTCGTCCCGCCCTGGCACCGCGGCACCACGTGGTCCATGGTCGTCGCGGTCCCGCCGCAGTAGGCGCAGCGGTACCGGTCGCGGCGCAGCAGCGCCGCGCGCGAGTACGGCACGCGGCCCTGGCGCTCGTACACCCACCGGGTGTGCACGTACCGCACGAGCGCGACCGACCGCGGCCGCTGGTACGGGCCGAACGTCTCGCCCTCGACGGCCTCGAGCACCTCGGCGACCCGCCGGTGCAGCATGCGGATGGCGTGGCGCAACGACACGCGGCCGATCTCCTGGCTGCCGCCGAGGTTGTAGATGACCACCTCGCTCATCGTCGCGCCTCCTGTCGTGTCGGTGGCCGTGGGGGCCGTGAGGTGGGGCGTGACCTGGGGTGGACGACGAGAGCCGCCCCAGGACGGTGCCCCAGGACGGCTCTGCAGGTGGACGACGTACGTCGTCTACCTGAGGAGCGCCCTTCGGGACGGGTCGGTGGACCACTGGTGCAGCACGCGGGTCCACCTCCCCTTCACCGGTCGTCATGATCGTGCGTCCGGGCGGGTTCGACCGGACGCCACGAGGCTATGCCCGCGATCGCCTGACGTCCACGATTTTGCGCGGGCAGGTCGCGGGCGTCAGGCGTCGGAGCCTGCCGGGGCGGGCGCCGGGCGGGGACCGCGGGCCAGGGCGAGCTGGACCAGCAGCGCTCCCGACAGCACCCACACCAGCCCCGCGGCCGAGATCGTGCCGCCGGCGAGCCAGGCCACCGCTCCGGCGGCGACGACGGGCACGGCGAGCAGGGCGGCGGTGCGCCCGTCGCGCAGCGCGGCGTGCACCCCGGCGGACACGAGCCCGTGCACGGCGAACGCGCCGACGAGCAGCGCGAGCTCGCCCGGGTCGAGCGCGCGCGCCGGACGGTCCAGGACGCCGCCGAGCGCGCCCGCGAGCGTCGCGAGCGCCCCGGTGGTCACCAGGTGCAGGAACCACGCCGAGCGCGGCGGCACCCCGGCGGGACGCAGCAGCGCGACGCCCGCGTAGCCCGACCGCACGGTGAGGGCCCACAGGGCCACCAGCAGCGTGAACGCGCCCGCTCCGGCGACGAGGAGCGTGCGGTCCCACTCCGCCTCGCTCGCGGCGTCGATCGCCTGGATGAGGCCTTCGCCGAGCACGATGATGACGAAGAGGCCCAGGCGCTCCCCGAGGTGCGGGACGTCGCTCACGGCCGCGTCGACCGTCGTCGGCACCTCGACCTCCTCGGCGCCCCTCGCGCCTCCCGCCCCCCGCCGTCCGCCACGTGCGCGCCTCTCGTCCGCACGCCCCACGGGCGCGCGCCCGTCACGCCGTCGGCGGTCGCGCCGGGCGCCCGGTCCGCGCCCCCGGCGCTCGCGGACCTCGTCCAGGCGTTCCTGCGCCCGCTGGACCAGGCGCTCGCCCGAGAGCGTGAGGAGCAGGAGGAGGTCGATCGCGAGGCCGACGGCCCAGAGCGTGTACCGCGTCTGCCCGTCGAACCACCACGACACGATCCACGGCACGACGCCGGTCAGCGCCTGCACCACGGGCAGGTCGACGACGACGGTCGTGCGGCGCCACGGTCGCGCGGCGACGAGCCGACCGACGACGTACGCGACCGCGAACGCCTGCGCGTGCTCGTCGTGGATGCCCGGGACCGCCGCGATCATCACCGCGAGCGCCGCCATCCCGCCGAGGATGGGCAGCGCACGGGCGCCCTCGCCCGCGACGTTGCCGTACGTGGTGAAACAGGCCCACACGAGCCAGAACGCGGTGTACGCGACGACGTAGAGGGCGAGCCCGCCGCGGTCGTGGTCCTCCTGCAGCAGGTGGGCGAGCATCCCGATGCCCGCGACGACGACGAGGTCGAAGAAGAGCTCGAGCCACGACGCGTGGCGCTCCTCGCCGACGGGCGACGTCCCCGCGGCGGGGGCAGCGGCCGTCACGGCTGCGGGGTCTGCGCGGGCTGCGGCGGGGTCTGCGCGGGCTCGAGCGGCAGGTGCACGACGAACCGCGTGTCGCCGGGCACGGACGTCACCGTGAGGTCGCCGTGGTGCTTGTTGACGACGATGCGCCACGAGATGTCGAGGCCGAGCCCGGTGCCCTGCCCGACCGGCTTGGTCGTGAAGAAGGGCTCGAAGATGCGCGGGCGCACGGCGTCGGGGATGCCGGGGCCGGTGTCGGCGATCTCGACCTCGGCGCGGTCGTCGACGCGCCGCGTCGTGACCGTGAGCGTGCCGGACCCGCCCATCGCCTGGGCGGCGTTCTCGACGAGGTTGGTCCACACCTGGTTGAGCTCGGCGGCGTAGACGGGGACGGGCGGCAGGGTGGTGTCGTAGCGCCGCACGACCTCGACGCCCGCGAGCGAGTGGTCGAGCATCGTCAGCGTGGAGTCGAGCAGCTCGTGCAGGTCGACGGGCCGGAACGGCGCCCGGTCGAGCTGGGAGTACTGGCGCGCCGCGCCGACGAGGGTCGAGATGCGCACGGTGGCGTCCTCGATCTCGGCCATGAGCTGCTCGGTCTCGATCGTGTACGCGAGCCAGCTCACGGCTCCGGTGAGCGCGCCGGCGTCCACGCGCTCGGCGACGCGGTCGAGCCAGGGCTCGTCGATCCCGGCCTGGACGAGCGCGGGGGACACGCGCCAGCCCTCCGGGAGGCCGTGGTCGTCGAGCCAGTCCGTGAGCCGGTCCTCGAGGTCGGACGTCTCCAGCGCGCCGACGGCGTCCGCGGTCCGGGTGTCCGCGTAGCGCTCGAGCGCCTCCTCCTGGAGCCGGATGAGCTCGGCGAGGGTGGCGCGGTCGTAGGGGCCGTCGGCGATGAGCGCGAGCTTGTGCCGCATGGCGGCGACACGCTCGCGCAGGGTCCCGGTGGCGCGCACCGCGGCGGCGGCCGGGTTGTTGAGCTCGTGCGTGAGGCCCGCGGACAGCGACCCGAGGGCGAGCAGCCGCTCACGCTGCCCGACGAGCTGCTGCGCGTCGCGCGTCCCCCAGAAGACCCCCTCCAACAGGTGCACCGCCATGGGGAACCACTCGGTCATGAGCTTGGCGAAGTCGTGCGCCTCGAGCACGAAGAAGCGCGAGGGCTCCAGGGCGCGCGCCGAGTGCAGGTAGGTCTGGGGGAGCCGGTCGCCGAGGTAGGCGTTCCACGCCCCGAGGTACACGCCGACCTGGTGCGTGCGCGAGACCTCGACCTCGTCCTCGCCGACGCGCCGGTAGAGCGCGACGCCGCCGTCGAGCAGGACGTAGAACGCCTCGGCAGGCGTTCCCTCGTGGAACAGCCAGCCCGCGTCGTGGCGCTCGACGTGGCCGGTGGCGCACAGCCAGGCGAGCTGGTCGTCGGTGAGGTGCTCGAACAGGAACGTCGCGCGCAGCTCGTCGACGTCGCACGGCAGCCACCCACGGGCGGCCGCCGCGGCGGAGGCGCCCGGGGTGGGCGGGGTCGTGGTGGGGTCCTCGGTGCTGGTCACGGTGTCGCCTCCGGGGTTCGGGTCGGGGCTGTGTCGCGCGGGACGGGACGGTCAGAGCTGTTCGAGGTAGCGGTGCACGAGCATGACGGCCATGGCGCCCTCGCCCACGGCGGACGCGACGCGCTTGGCGGACTCCGCGCGCACGTCGCCCGCGGCGAAGACGCCCGGCACGGAGGTCTCGAGGTGGTAGGGCGGGCGGTCGAGCGTCCACCCGGCGGGCGGGACGCCGTCGCGCAGCAGGTCGGGACCGGCGACCACGTACCCGCGCGGGTCGCGCGCGACGACGCCGTCGAGCCAGTCCGTGCGGGGCGCGGCGCCGATGAACACGAACGCCCAGCCGCACTCGACGCGCGAGGTCTCGCCGGTGTCGACGTCGTGCAGCTCGAGGTGCTCCAGGTGGTCCTCGCCCGACGCCGAGACGACCTCCGTGCGGGTCAGGACTCGCACGCGCGGGTGCGCCTCGACCTGCTCGACGAGGTAGGAGGACATGGACCGGGCGAGCGAGTCGCCCCGGACCACGAGGGTGACCCGCTTGGCCTCGCGGGCCAGGTAGAGCGCCGCCTGTCCCGCGGAGTTGGCGCCGCCGACGACGTACACCTCCTGGTCGTGGCACGCCGTGGCCTCGGTGAGCGCCGACCCGTAGAACACGCCGCGCCCGACGAGGTCCTCGAGCCCCGGTCCGTCGAGCAGCCGGTAGGACACGCCCGAGGCGAGGATGACCGTGTGGGCGTCGATCGACGTCCCGTCGGGGAAGCGGACGCTGCGCGCGGGCCCGTCGACGTCGAGCTCGATCGCGTCGCGCGTCGTGACGATCTCCGCCCCGAACCGCACCGCCTGTCGCCGCGCGCGCTCGGCGAGCTGCGCGCCCGAGATCCCGTCGGGGAAACCGAGGTAGTTGTCGATGCGCGAGCTCTGCCCGGCCTGGCCGCCGGTCGCGGTGCGCTCGACGAGCACCGTGCGCAGCCCCTCCGACGCCCCGTACAGGGCGGCGCTCAGCCCGGCGGGGCCGCCGCCCACGACGACGAGGTCGTAGAAGTCGGCCGTGGGCCGCGTGGCGAGCCCGACCCGCTCGGCGAGCGTGGCGTCGTCGGGCGCGACGAGCGCCTCGCCCTCGGGCGTGACCACGAGGGGGAGGGCCTCGCCGTCGGTCTGCGCCGCGGTGAGCAGCCGTGCGCCCTCGGCGGACTCCGACGGGTACCAGCGGTAGGGCACGCGATTGCGCGCGAGGAACTCGCGGACCTGGGACGAGCGCGCCGACCACCGGTGCCCGACGACGACCGTCTCGGCGGGCCGGCGCCGGTCGGTGGCGGACCACGCCTCGAGCTGGGCGTCCACGACCGGGTAGAGCTTCTCCTCGGGCGGGTCCCACGGCTTGAGCAGGTAGTAGTCGAGGTCGACGACGTTGATCGCCTCGATCGCGGCCTCGGTGTCCGCGTAGGCGGTGAGCAGGACGCGCCGGGCGGCGGGGAAGAGGTCCATCGCCTGCTCGAGCAGCTCGACGCCCGTCATGCCGGGCATGCGGTGGTCGGCGAGCACGACGGCGACGTCCTCGCCCCGCAGCGCGAGCTCGCGCAGCGCGTCGAGCGTCTCGGCGCCCGACTCGGCGCGCACGATGCGGTACCGGTCGCCGTACCGGCGGCGCAGGTCGCGCGCGACCGCGCGCGAGACCCCGGGGTCGTCGTCCACGGTGACGATGGCGGGGCGGGTCGTCGCGACGGTCGGTTCCACACGGTCTCCTCGGGAGCCACGGACGGGCGAGTGCCATCCTCCCGCTGCGCGGGTCCCGCGTCCACGGCGGCGTGGCGCAGGTCACTCTTGACGGCGCGTTCGACTGCGCTAGGTTAGGCAAGGCAAACCTCAGATTGCCCCGTCGCGATCCGCGACGGTCCTCTCCCCGTACCTGGAGCCTCGCCATGCTCTCAGCACGATCCGTCGCGCCCGCGCACGGTCCCTCGACGGCCCCGGCCCTGCTCACGGGCGCGACCGCGGGCGACTACGCGAGCACCCTGCACGCCGTCGTCGACGACGTGGCCGCGCGGGTCGCGGCGGTGACGCAGCCCTGGTCGGGCGCGAGCCGCGCGCAGCTCGCGGCGCTCGTCGACGCGGTCGACCTCGACGCGCCCGGCGTCGGCACCGAGGTGGCGCTGCGCGAGACGGGCGACCTCTACGCCGCCCACGCCGTGTGGTTCCACGATCCCGCGTACGCCGCCCACCTCAACTGCCCGGTCGCGCTGCCCGCCGTCGGCGCCGAGGCGATGCTCGCGGCGATCAACACGTCCGTCGACACGTTCGACCAGTCGACGGTGGCGACCCTCATGGAGCGCCGCGTCGTCGCGTGGACCGCGCGCCGGGTCGGGTACTCCGCGGGCGACGGGGTGCTCACCTCCGGGGGCACCCAGTCCAACCTGCACGCGCTCTTCCTCGCCCGGGAACGCGCCGTCGAGCGCGCGGCCCGCGCAGGCGGACCCGGGCGGTCGGCCGTGCTGCCGCGCCTGCGCGTCCTCGCGGCCGCGTCGAGCCACTTCAGCGTGGGCCGCTCGGCCCTGCTGCTCGGACTGGCCGACGACGCCGTGGTCCACGTCGCGGCCGACGCCGACGGCCGCCTCGACCCCGCGGCGCTCGCGGCGGCGGTCGGCGCGGTGCGCGCGGCGGGCGACCTCGTCATGGCGGTCGTCGCGACCGCGGGCACGACCGACCGCGGCTGCGTCGACCCGCTCGCGGACGTCGCGGACGTGTGCGACGCGACGGACGTGTGGCTGCACGTCGACGCCGCGTACGGCTGTGGGCTGCTCGTGTCCCCGACGCGCCGGCACCTGCTCGACGGGATCGAACGGTCGCGCTCCGTGACGGTCGACTACCACAAGGCGTTCTTCCAGCCCGTGTCCGCGAGCGCGCTGATCGTGCGCGACCGCACCGACCTGGAGCGCGTCGCCCACCACGCCGACTACCTCAACCCGCGCGAGAACGCCGAGCCGAACCAGGTCGACGTGTCGCTGCAGACGACCCGGCGCTTCGACGCGCTCAAGCTCTGGGCGACGCTGCGCGCGCTCGGGCCCGACGGCGTCGGCGCGATGGTCGACGCCGTGTGCGACCTCGCCGCGGCGGTGCACGCCGACCTCGCGGACGACCCCGACCTGCGCGTCCTCGGCCGCACCGACCTGTCCACGGTCCTGTTCCGCTACGAGCCGCCGGGGCTGGCCGCGGAGCACGCCGACCGGCTCGTGCCGCTCGTGCGGCGCGTCCTGTTCGAGTCCGGGCGCGCGGTCGTCGCCAAGACCGTGCTCGACGGCCTCCCGTGCCTCAAGCTCACGCTCCTCAACCCGACCGTGACCCTGGCGGACGTGCGCCGCGTGCTCGACCTCGTGCGCACGACCGCGCAGGCCCTCGTCGAACGCGACGCGCTGCTGGGGGACGAGGACGACGAGCACGCCGCGGACCTCGTGGCCTCGCTCGCGACGGCCGGGGCGGTCGCCCGATGACCGGCACCGCGGCCGGGACCCCGCACCCGACCCACGACGTCCCGACCCACGACCCTGCCCGTGTGCGCGACGTCGTCGGCGTGGGGATCGGGCCGTTCAACCTCGGGCTCGCGGCGCTGTCCGCGCCGCTCGACGACGTGGACGCCGTCTTCCTCGACGCCGCGCCGGAGTTCCGCTGGCACCCCGGCATGATGATCGAGGGCGCGACGATCCAGGTCCCGTTCCTCGCCGACCTCGTCACCATGGCGGACCCCACGTCGCCGTACTCGTTCCTCGCGTTCCTCAAGGCCACGGGCCGGCTCTACCCGTTCTACATCCGCGAGTCCTTCTACCCGCTGCGCGCCGAGTACGACGCGTACTGCCGCTGGGTCGCGGCCCGCCTGTCCTCGCTGCGCTGGTCGCGGCGTGTCGTCGCCGTCGAGCACGACCCGGCCGCCGACGCGTTCGTCGTGCGGGCCGAGATCCTCGACGAGGACGGCGCCGTGACGGGCACCGAGGAGCACCGGGGCCGCCACCTCGTGCTCGGCGTCGGCACCGCCCCGGTGCTGCCGCCCGCGCTGCGGGCGCTCGCGGACGAGGTCGCGCGCGGCGAGCACCCGGGAGCCGGGCCGCTCGTGCACAGCGCGCAGTACCTGCCGCACCGCGCCGCGCTCTCTGCCTCGGGGTCGGTCACGGTCGTGGGCAGCGGCCAGTCGGCCGCCGAGGTCTACCGCGACCTGCTCGACGGCGTCCACGGCGACGCGGACCGGCCCGGGTACCGGCTGGACTGGGTGACGCGCTCGCCGCGCTTCTTCCCCATGGAGTACACGAAGCTCACGCTGGAGATGACGTCGCCGGAGTACACCGACCACTTCCACGCGCTGCCGCTCGAGCTGCGCCAGCTCCTCGGGCGCGAGCAGCGCGGCCTGTACAAGGGGATCAGCGGCGACCTCGTGGACGAGATCTACGACGCCCTGTACCGCCTCAGCCTGGACCGCCCGGTGCCGACGACCCTGCTCACGGACACCGAGGTCGTGGCCGCGCGCTACGAGCCCGAGGCGGGGGAGTACGTGCTGCGCCTGCGCCACGCGCAGCTCGGCGTCGAGGTCGAGCGCGGCACGCGCGCCCTCGTCGCCGCGACGGGCTACGCCGCGGCGGTGCCCGCGTTCCTCGACCCCGTGCGCCACCTGCTCCGGTTCGACGAGCTCGGGCGGTTCGACGTCGCGCGCGACTACACGGTCGACGACGCGCGCCGCGTGCACGTGCTCAACGGCGAGGAGCACACGCACGGCATCACCGCGCCGGACCTCGGGTTCGCCGCGTGGCGCAACGCCGTGGTGCTGCGCACCGTCACGGGGCGCGAGGTGTACCCGGTCGAGGAGCGCATCGCGTTCCAGACGTTCGGCCTGCCCGACGGCGCGGCCACGTCTTCTACCACGTCCCCCGTCACGGCGCCCGTCGCCGCGGGCGAGCGTACGGGAGGGGGAGCCCGATGAGCGCCCAGACCGTCACCGCGTCGCCGTCGTCCGCGCCGCCGTCGTCGGCGGGGCAGACGGACGGGTTCGCACCGACCGCGACCCCGGACCACGCCTTCGCGCTGCGGGTCCGCCTCGGTGCGGGCCGCGCGGACGTGTCGTTCGACGCCGTCGACCCTGCACGTGACGCGGCGCTCGTGCAGGGCTGGCTCGCGCACCCGCGCTCGGCGTTCTGGCAGCTGGGCCACCTCGACACGGACGGCGTGCGCGCCTACCTGCAGGAGGTGGCCGCCGACCCGCACCAGGACGCGTGGCTCGGCCGTGTCGACGGCGAGCCCGCGTTCCTCGTCGAGACCTACGACCCGGCGCGCGTCACGCTCGCCGGCGTCCCCGCCGCCGTCGCGCTGCTGGAGCCCGGCGACGTGGGGATGCACCTGCTCGTCGCGCCGCCCGCCGGACCCGCGCGCAGCGGTCTCACGTCCGCGGTGATGGGCGCCGTCGTGCGGTTCTGCCTCGACCCCGCCGGGCGCGGGGCGCGGCGTGTCGTCGTCGAGCCCGACGTGCGCAACGCGGCGATCGCGGCGAAGAACGCCGCGGCCGGGTTCCGCGTGCTGCGTGAGCTCGAGCTGCCGGGCAAGACGGCGCACCTCGCGGTCGCGACCCGCGCCGACCTGGACGCGAGCCCGCTGGGCGACGGCGTGGACCTCGCCCCGCACCTGCGGCCCGACCTGGCCGACCGCGCGCACCGCCACCTCGTCGCCAAGGCGATCGCCGAGCTCACGCACGAGCGCCTGCTCGCGCCGCGCGCCGAGGTCGGGCCGGTCGAGGCGAACGGCCCGGGCGAGTACGTGCTGCCCGTCGCGTGCGGCGCCGTCGAGTACCGCTTCGTCGCACGTCGCTACGAGCTGGAGCACTGGGTGCTCGACGAGGCGTCGATCCGGCGGGCCGCCGTGCCCGGCGACGGACCCGGGGAGACGGGCGCGCGGCGCGACCTGCCCGTCGACGCGCTCGACCTCGTCGTCGAGCTGCAGCCCGATCTGCGCATCCCCGACGACCTGCTCGCCACCTACCTCGAGGAGGTGTCCTCGACGCTCGCGAGCGCGACCGCCAAGACCGAGCGCTACGAGCGCACCGGCGGCCCGAGCGCCGTCGACCTGCTGGGCGCCTCCTTCCAGGAGGTCGAGGCGGCCATGACCGAGGGGCACCCGGGGTTCGTCGCGAACAACGGGCGCATCGGGTTCGGCCTCGCGGAGTACCGCGCGTACGCGCCCGAGAACGGCGGGCGCGTGCGCCTCGTGTGGCTCGCCGCACGGCGCGAGCACACCCACCTCGCGCTCGGCGCCGAGCTCGACGAGGCGTCGCACTACGCGGGCGAGCTGTCCGACGACGAGCGCGCGGCGTTCGCGGACCGGCTCGCCGCGCGCGGCCTCGACCCGGCCGACTACCTCTACCTGCCCGTGCACCCGTGGCAGTGGGAGCACCGCGTCCCCATCACGTTCGCCGCAGACGTCGCGCGCGGCGACCTCGTGCCGGTCGGGCAGGGCGCCGACGAGTACCAGCCGCAGCAGTCGATCCGCACCCTGTTCAACCTCACCCGGCCCGGCCGCCACTACGTCAAGGTCGCGCTCGCGATCCAGAACATGGGGTTCCTGCGCGGGCTGTCGCCCGCCTACATGCGCGACACCCCGGCGATCAACGACTGGGTGGCCGACCTCGTCGCCGCCGACCCGGAGCTCGGCGGGCGTGGCTTCACCGTGCTCCGCGAGCTCGCCTCGATCGGGTACACCGGCGACGTCTACCACCGCACCACGACCCCGTCCGCGCACCGCAAGATGCTCGCCGCGCTGTGGCGCGAGAGCCCCGTGCCGCGCACCGCACCCGGGGAGCGCCTGGCCACCATGGCCTCGCTCCTGCACCGCGACCCCGACGGCGCCGCCCACGCGACCGCGCGCGTGCGCGCCTCCGGGCTCGACCCCGCCGACTGGGTCCGGTCCTACCTCGACGCCTACCTGCGCCCGCTCGCTCACGCGCTCCTCGCGCACGACCTCGCGTTCATGCCGCACGGGGAGAACCTCATCCTCGTCCTGCGCGACCACGTCGTCGTCCGGGCCGTCATGAAGGACGTCGGCGAGGAGATCGCGGTCCTCGGGGACGCCGCGCTCCCGCCCGGGGTCGAGCGCGTGCGGGCCGTCGTCGACGACGAGGAGAAGGCGCTCGCGATCTTCACCGACGTGTTCGACGGCGTCCTGCGTCACCTCGCGGCGATCCTCGCCGGGGACGGCGTGCTGCCCGAGGACCGGTTCTGGGGCCTGGTCGCCGAGTGCCTCGACGCCCACCGCGCCGACCACCCGGACCTGCGCCGCGGCGTCGACCTGCGCGCACCCCGGTTCGCGCACTCGTGCCTCAACCGGCTCCAGCTGCGCAACACGCTCCAGATGGTCGACCTCGCCGACCAGTCCGCGTCCCTCCTGTACGCGGGCACGCTCGCCAACCCCGCCGCGCGGGACGTCTGACGTGGGCGCCCCGGGGGTGCCGGGCGCCCCGCCCGGCGGGTTCGCCGTGCACCGCGACGCGTGGGGCGTGCCGCACGTGCGCGCCGCCGACGAGCTCGCGCTCGCGCGGGGTCAGGGATACGTCACCGCGCTCGACCGCGGCTGGCAGATCGAGGTCGACCGGTGGCGCGCCGAGGGCCGCCTCGCCGAACGCCTCGGCGAGCCCGGTCTCGCCTGGGACCGGTTCGCCCACCGCGTCCGCCTCGCCGACACCGCCCGCCGCGCCTACGCGGCGCTCGCGGACGACGACCGCGCCTGGGTCGACGCGTACGCCGCGGGCGTCAACGAGGGCCTGGCCCGGGGGCGTGACGTGCCCGAGCTGCACGCCCTCGCCGACCCCGCGTGGCCCGGTGGCGGCGACCTCCCGGCGCACGAGCCGTGGCCCGCCTGGGCGCCGCTCGGCGTGTTCCTCGTCGCGCACGTCCTCTTCTCCGGCTTCCCGCACGTGCTGTGGCGTGACCACGTCGCCCGCACGCTCGGGACCGCCGTCGCGCGGTCCCGTCCCGACGTGCCGCTCGCCGAGGTCCTCGACCTGCTCGCCGTCGACGGCGGGCCCGGCTCGGGGTCGAACGCGTGGGCGCTCGCGGGCGCGCGCACCCGCAGCGGGGCGCCGCTCCTCGCGGGCGACCCGCACCGCCTGCTCGAGCTGCCCGGCGTCTACCAGCAGGTGCGGCTCGCGTGCGACGACTACGACGTCGTGGGTCTCGCGTTCCCGGGCGTGCCCGGGCTCCCGCACTTCGGCCACGCCGGTGACGCGGCCTGGGGCGTGACGAACGCGATGGCGCACCACGTCGACGTCGTCGCCGAGCGCCTGCGCCGGACCGCCGACGGTGGGGTGGAGGCGCTGGGCCCGGACGGTCCGGAGCCCGCGGACGTCCTCGTCGCCACGGTGCGCGTGCGCGCCGCGGGAGGGCCCGTGGAGCACCGGGTGGAGACGGTCGAGACGGCGCGCGGGGTCGTCGTGACCGGCGGACCGGACGAGCCCGACCGCACGTTCGCGGTCCGGCTGCCCGCACGGGTCGACGCCGACCTCGGCGTCGCCGCGTGGCGACGGCTGCTGCGCGCCCGCTCGGCGCGCGACGTCGCGGACGCGTTCGCGACGTGGGTGGACCCGGTGGACCGCGTCCTCGCGGCGGACCGCGGCGTCGTGCTGTCCGTCACGGCGGGTCGCGTGCCTCGTCGTGACCGTGCCGAGCGTGCCCTGCCGCTGCCCGCGTGGTCCGACGCCGCGCGCGCCCGGCCGTGGGTCGTGCCACCCGCGGCCGTGGTCGTCGACGACGTCGCGGTCGACGCGAACGAACGCCCTGCGCGCCCCGAGATCGACCTCGGCCGCACCTACGCGCCGCCCCACCGCGCCCGGCGGATCCGCGATCTGCTCGACGCGGCCGGGGAGGACGGGACGGCCGCGGACCAGAACCGGGTACACGCGGACACCCTGCTCGGCGGCGCGGACGACCTGCTGCGCTGGCTCGACCAGACCAGGGGCGACGGGCCCACGGACGACGAGGAAGCCGGTGGCGAGGGCACCTCGGGTGCCGTCGCCGGCTCCGCGGAGGGGCGCGACCCCTGGTCGGTGCGGGCAGCCCGTCGCCTGCGCACGTGGGACCGCCGCATGGACGCGGACAGCGCCGACGCGGCACTCTTCGCCGCGTGGCGCACAGCCCTCGCGCACCGGGTCGCGACGCACCCGGCGTTCGAGCCCCTGCACGCGCCGCACGGGCTCGACCCGGTGCTCGCGCCGTGGCTGTCGGTCGCCGCGCGCGTCGCGGACGCGCTGCCGGCGCTGCTCGGCGCCGCGTGGCTGGGGATCGACGGGGCGGCCGAGGCGTGGGGCGCGCTGAGCGAGGTCGTCGGTGGGTTCCGGGACACGGAGGACCACGGCCGGACAGACCCGGGCCGGACGGGCACCGCACCCGCGTGGGGAGACACCCACCGCGTGCTCGGCCTGCACGTGCTGCTCGACGTGCCGGGCGTCGCCGTGCCGCGCGTGCCGTCGCTGCCGCTCGGCGGCGACACGGACACCGTGCGCTGCACCGCGAGCGTGCCCGGGACCAGCGACGTGTGCGTGCGCGGGTCGGTCGCGCGCTGGGTGTGGGACCTGGCCGACCGCGACGCGAGCCGCTGGGGCGTGCCGTTCGGCGCGAGCGGGGACCCCCGCTCGCCGCACTTCACCGACCAGCTCACGGCGTGGGCGGCCGCGGAGACCGTGCCCGTCGTGACCGACTGGACCCTGCTGCGCCACGAGGAGACCCGATGACCACCGCCGCGAGGACCGCGAACCACCCCGAGGTGCCGACCGGACCGGGCGGCGACGCCGACCGCCCCGCGCCCGCTGCCGACGTCGCTCCCGCGGGGAGCGGGCGGCTGCGGACGGGGGCGCCCGGCGAGCTCCTGCTGACGCACGACGCCCCGGGCGGCGGTCGGCTGACGCTGCGCGTGCTCGACCCCGACGCCGACCTCGACGTGCTGCACGACTGGGTGACCCAGCCGCGGGCACGCTTCTGGGGTCTGGCCGAGCTGTCCCGGGCCGAGCTGCGCGACCTGTACGCGTACGTCGGTTCGCTGCCCACGCACCACGCGTTCCTCGTGCGGTGGGACGAGACGCCCGTGGCGCTGCTGCAGACGTACGAGCCGGAGCACGACCCGGTCGGCGAGGCGTACCCGGCGCGGCCCGGCGACGCGGGGGCGCACTTCCTGCTCGGGGCGCGAGGGCCCCGGGGTGCGGACCTCTGGGGCGCGGTCGGGCCGCTGCTCGTCGGGTTCTGCTTCGCCGACCCGCGCGTGGACCGCCTCGTCGTCGAGCCGGACGCCGCGAACGAGCGCGCCCACGCCCGGATCCGTGCGCTCGGCTTCGAGGTCGCCGACAGGGTGCGCGTGGGCGAGAAGGACGCGGTCCTGGCGTTCCTCACGCGCGAACGGGCCCGCGACCTCCTCGACGCCGCCGCGGCGGCCGCGCGCGACTGACGTCCCGCGCGGGACGCGCCGTCCCCCGGACGGCCCGTGCGCGCCTCAGCGGGGGCCGGCGACGGCGTGCCCGGCGTCGCGCAGGGCGCGCGTGGCCCGGTCGAGGTGGTCCTCGGGCACGAGCACGAGGTCGGCGTGGAACGTCGAGGCGACGAAGACGGCGATGCCCGCGTCGGCGAGCGGCCCGACGACGGAGGCGAGCACCCCGGTCGTCGCCAGGTCGTGCGCCGAGCCGTAGAAGCCCGCCCACCGCTCGGCGTCGTCGAAGGGCGACGCGTGCCGCACGACCGTCAGGCCCTCCGGGGCGCGCACGAGGGCGACCCACTCGTCGTCCTCCGGGAACGTGGCGCCGGGGACGTGGGCGAGGAGGAAGCGGTCGGGGACGACGTGCAGGTCGAGCGAGGTCATGGGCGGCACGGTAGCCGCCCGCGCCCACACACGGCGGGTGCGCAGCGCCGGGACGGGGCTACGGGGCGAGCGCGAGCAGCGGGGCGGGGTCGTCGACCCCCACGAGGACGACGGTCGCCGCCACGCGGCGCGTCCCCGCGACGCGGGCCGTCACGGGTGCGGCGAGGTCGAGGCGCACCACCGTCGACCGGGTGGACCGCACGAACGACACGACACCGTGCGTGGCCCCGGCGGCGCGCCCGCCCGCGTCCACGGTCCCGGGATCGTGGCCCGCGCCGAGCTCGACGGGCCGCGCCGGGGTGCCCGCGTACGGCGCCGCGCCCACGACGTCGTCGCGCGGGACGACGACGCCGCCGACCCAGCCGAACCGCAGGACGAGCGCGTCGGGGCCGAGGCGGTAGGACGCCCACACGGGTGACGCGAGGACCACGACGAGGCCGAGCGTCGCGAGCCCGAGCACCCCGTCGACGACGAGGGCCGCGGCGTCGGGCAGGAGCACCCCGGCGACGAGGTGCACCGTGAGGACCTCGACGGCCCCGACTGCGACCACGCCCGCGACGAGCGCACCCCACTGCCGGCGGGAGCCCGCCCCCACCTGTTGCGACCGTGCCACGCGGCGACCCTACCGGCCGACGTCGGACGGAGCGCGACCACGCTCCTCAGCGGGCGAGGCGTTCGACGACCGCCCCGTACAGCCACGGGGCGGCGCTCGCGGCGGGCACGATCGCGCCGCGGGCGGGGCTGCCCGCCCAGGCGAGAAGGCCCGTCGTCAGGACGCGGTAGTCGCGCGTCGCCCGCGCCCAGGCCCGCTCGTACGCCGCCGCGTCGTCGAGGTGGCGCACGGCGGCGTCGGCCTGGGCGAGCCCGACGCGCACCCCCTCGCCCGTGAGCGCGTCGACGTACCCGGACGCGTCGCCGACGAGGCGCACCCGCCCGGCGGTACGGCGTCGGGCCCGCTGGCGCAGCGGCCCGGCGCCGCGCACGCGCCCCAGCACGGGGGCGTCGCGCAGGTGCTGCGCGAGCTCGGGAAAGGCGTCCAGCCCCGTGGCAGGGCGGCTCCCCGGCCCGGAGCCCGTCTCCCGGCTCGCGGGGGCGCGGTGGGTGAGCACGGCGACGCCGACGACGTCGGGCCCCACCGGGGTCACGTACGCCTCGGCGTGCGGGGCCCAGTGCACCTCGACGAGGTCGCTCCAGGGGGCGACGGCGTAGTGGGTGCGCAGCCCGAACCGGGCGCGCCCGCGTGGCGGGGCGTCGAGCCCGGTGAGGCGCCGGACGGCGGAGTGGAGCCCGTCGCAGCCGAGCACCCAGCCGGCGCGCACCAGCGAGCGCGCCCCGCCGTCGTCGCGCGCGGCGTCGAGCGTGACCTCCACCCCGCGCTCGTCCTGGCGCAGCGCGCGCAGCGTCGCGTGCTCGATCGCGACGCCCTCCGCGAGCGCACGCTCGCGCAGCGCGGCGTGCAGGGCGGTGCGCCGCACGCCCCGCCCCGGCCCGGCCGCGAACGGGTGGTCGGCGTGGCGGGTCGCGTCCCGGTAGCTGATGCCGGCGAGCCGGTGCCCGGGCGGGTCGACGCCGAGCGCGAGCACCGCGGCCAGCGCGCCGGGCAGCAGCCCCTCGCCGCACGCCTTGTCGATCACGCCCGCGCGGCGGTCGACCACGACGACGTCGTGCCCGGCGCGGCGGGCGTGCAGCGCGGCGGCGAGCCCGACCGGCCCGCCGCCGACGACGAGCACGTCGGTGCGCGCGGGAGTCACGGCGACGGGCGGGGCCCGCCCGCGGTGGCGAGCGCGAGCGCGCGCTCCTCGGCGGGGATGCGGAAGCGGGCCAGGAGCACGGCGTTGAGGACGGTGAACGCGACCGCCGTGACCCAGCACGAGTGCACCAGGGGGAGGGCGACGCCCTCGACGACGACCGCGACGTAGTTCGGGTGGCGCAGCCACCGGTACGGACCCCGTGCCACGAGGGGAAGGCCGGGCACGACGATGACGCGCGTGTTCCACCGCGGTCCGAGCGTCGCGATGCACCACCAGCGCAGTCCCTGGCTCGCGAGCACGAGGGCGAGCATGGGCCAGCCCAGCCAGGGCAGGAAGGGGCGGTCCGCGAGCCACGCCTCGGCGACGCACGCGAGCAGCAGACCGGTGTGCAGCGCGACCATGGCGGGGAAGTGCCCCCGGCCCGACTCGACGCCGCCGCGGGCGAAGGACCAGCGCGCGTTGCGCGCCGACACGACCAGCTCCGCGAGCCGCTCGACGGCGGTGGCGCCGACGAGCACGACGTACCAGGCGAGGCTCATCCGCCCGCCCCCGGGCCGGGCGCCCCGCGACCGTCGAGGCGCAGGAGCACGAGCTCGGTGCTCACGCCGGGCCCGAAGGCCATGAGGACGGCGGGCGTCCCGGGCCGGGCGGCGGGGCGCGCGAGGGTCGCGGCGAGGACGTGCAGCACCGACGCGGACGACAGGTTCCCGACGTCGCGCAGGGACGCGCGGCTGAGCGCGAGGTCGTCCTCGGCGAGGCCCAGCGCGTCGCGCACCGCGTCCAGGACGCGCGGGCCGCCCGCGTGCACGACCCACGCTCCGACGTCGGACGGCTCGAGGTCGTGCTCGGCGAGGAGCGCCTTCACGTCGCCGAGCAGGTGCGCGCCGATGAGCTCCGGCAGCCGCGCGGACAGCACGATCTCGAACCCCGTGTCGCCCACGCGCCACCCGAGGTCGCCCGTCGTGCCCGGGTGCAGGTGGGAGCGGGAGTCGACGAGGCGCGCCCCGCGCGCCCGCGCGGCCCCGCTCCCGGACCGCCCGTACGGGCCGGGGCGCCGCGCGAGCGGGTGCTCGTCGCCCACGAGGACCACCGCCGCCGCGCCGTCGCCGAACAGGCCCGAGGCGACGAGGTTCGCCGTCGACGGGTCGCCGCGCTGCAGCGTCAGCGAGCACAGCTCGACCGCCACGAGGAGCGCGACGTCGCGCGGGCGGCCCCGCAGCAGGTCGTCCGCGCGCGCCAGGCCCGCCGCGCCTCCCGCGCACCCCCACCCGAACGACGGCGTGCGCCGCACGTCGGTGCGCAGGCCCAGCCGGGCCGCCACGAGGACGTCCAGCGTGGGCGCGCCGACGCCCGTGACGGTCGTCAGGACGACGTGGTCCACCTCGTCCGCGTGCAGCCCCGCGTCGTCGAGGGCGGCCCGGCAGGCCCGTTCCGCGAGGTCCGTGCCGAGCGCGAGGAACGTGTCGTTGGCCGACCCGAACGACAGCCCGCCGTAGTCCTCGACCGGCAGCGCGAGATGACGGGTCTCCACGCCCGCGTGGGCGTGCAGGCGGCGTGTGAGCGCACGCCGCACCGGGTCGTCCGTGAGCAGCTCGCTCGTGACCCGGGAGATCTCGTCCTGGCGGTACGCATGGTCGGGCAGCGAGGTCCCGACGGCGACGACGCGCGACATGCCCGCATCGTCCCACCCGCCCGGTCGGCCCGCGCGGGGGAGGGGCCCGATGGCGGGCACGGCTCCGGTGCCGGGCGCGGGGCCCGCCGGCGGGCTAGGTTGCCGCCATGATGACCGGTCGCCCGCGGGGGCTCGTGCGGGGGCTCGTCGTCGCGAGCCACTTCCCGCCGACCGTGATGGTCACTGCCTTCGCGCTCGCGCTCTCGGTCGGGATCGGCGCGGGCGCCCGGACGGCGACGCTCGTCGCGCTCGCGGTCCTCGCCGGGCAGCTCTCGGTCGGGTGGAGCAACGACTGGCTCGACGCACGCCGCGACCTCGCGGTCGGGCGCGTGGACAAGCCCGTCGTGACCGGTCTCGTCACGCCCGCGGCCCTGCGCACGGCGGCGCTCGCGGCCCTCGGCGCGTGCGTGGTGCTCTCGCTCGCGACGGGCGTGGTGCCGGGGCTGGTGCACGTCGTCGCGGTCGCGAGCGCGTGGTCGTACAACGCGCTGCTCAAGGCGACGTGGTGGTCGTGGGCGCCCTACGCGCTCTCCTTCGGCCTGCTCGCGGTGTTCGTCGTGCTCGCCGCGCCCGGGAATGGTCGGCCCGCGCCGTGGGCGGTCGTGGCCGCGGCGCTCCTGGGCGTGGGCGCGCACGTCGCGAACACGCTGCCGGACCTCGAGGACGACGCCGCGACCGGCGTGCGGGGCCTGCCGCACCGGCTCGGTCGGCGTGCGAGCAGCGTGCTCGCGCCCGTGCTGCTCGGCGTGGCCGCGCTCCTCGTCGTCGTGGCGCCCCCGGGGGCGCCGGACGCCGCGGCCTGGGTGCTGGGCGGGGCGGGGCTGCTCGTCGCCGGCGCGGCCGGGGTCGTGGGCGTGGTGCGGCCCCGCAGCCGTGCCCCGTTCGCGCTGTCGATGGCGGTCGCGGGCGTGTGCGTCGTGCTGCTCGTGCTCGCGGCGCCTGCCGTCGTCGTCCCGGGCTGAGCGGGTGGGTCAGCGCGTGAGGTGGACGGACGCCTCGGCGGTGTAGGTCTGGAACGTGAGCGAGGCGAACAGGTAGAGGCGCACCTCGTCGGCTGTGTGGTCGAGGTAGCCGATGGACACGTCCTGCCCGATCGTCAGCTCGTGGTCCCCGCCGCGCGTGGTGAGCAGGTACCCGCCGCGCAGCGCGGGCGCCCACACGATGTCGCGCTGCACCATGCGCTCGAGCTGCTCGCGGATCGGGTACCCGTGGTCGCGGGTCTCGGACACCGCCGTGTACAGGTCGGCGTCGAGCACGAGCGCGTACGGGCCCTCCACGCCCGCGAGGCGCAGCTCGGTCTGCGCGGCGGCGACGGCGTCGGGCAGGTCGCGCGGGTCGGCGGGGACCGCGATCGGCGGGTTGTCCGACCCCGGGCCGATGCCGCGGATCCCGGCGGCCGCGTACCCCTCGAACACGGCCCGGTCCTCGGCGCGCGCGAGCGCCGTGGCGGCGTCCTTGACGGGCTGCCAGTCCGAGTCCTTGGATCCCCGCGCGACGTCGTCGACCGCCTGCCGGGACACCGTGAAGGGGACCTGGAGCTCGACGAGCGGCACGACGTCGCGCAGGCGCGCCCGGATGCCGTCGTGCGGGGCCTCGACGTCGGTCACGTGGCCCGTGCGCGCGGAAGCCGTGCCGAAGCCGAGCGGGCCCGTCACGTCGACCACGCGCCGCCCGGCGACGTTGCGCACGAACGTGCGCCGCGCCTCGTCGGCGATCTCCTCCCACGCCGCGTCCGTGACGGGCGCGAGCCAGCGGTGCAGGTTCGAGTCCCCGGGCGCGCCGGCGCCGCTCGTGGGGGCGACCGAGCCCAGGTCCGGTTCCGAGGTGCTCACGACGGTTCTCCCTTCAGCGACCCGATCGCGAGGGACCCGACGGGTGCGGTGGTGGCGGGTGCGGCAGGCTGTGCGGTCGAGGTCGAGGTCGAGGTCGAGGTCGAGGTCGAGGTGCCGGGTGCGGTGGGCGCGGACTGTCCGGCCCCGTCCGGGGCGTCGTCGGCCAGCGACTCGAGCAGGTCGAGCGCGGGGACGAAGAAGGACGTCCCCGTCAGTGCGGTGGACACGTCGAGGATGTGGTCGTACCGGCCGGGCGGGTTCCCCACGAACATGTTGTCCAGCATGCGCTCGACGACGCCCACGTCCGCGGCGTACGCGATGTAGTAGGTGCCGAACTCGCCCGTCGACGGGTCGCCGAACGCCATGTTGTCGCGCAGGACGTCGCGCTCCGTGCCGTCGTCGTCGACGATCGTGTTGAGCGACACGTGCGAGTCCGGGGGCTGCACGTCGTCCGCGAGCTCGACGTCGTCGAGCTTGGTCCGTCCGATGATGCGCTCCTGCGCCTCGACGGGCAACGCGCCCCAGGCCGCGAGGTCGTGCACGTACTTCTGCACCACGACGTGGCTCCCGCCCGCGAAGGGCCCGTCCGCGATGATCGCGGCGCCGGCGGCCGAGCGTCCCGTCGGGTTCTCGGTGCCGTCGACGAAACCGAGCAGGTCGCGCGAGTCGAAGTAGCGGAAGCCCGTCACGTGGTCCTCGACGCGCACCGCGTCGCCGAGCGCGGCCATGACCTGCCGGGTCAGCTCGAACGTGAGGTCGGCGCGGTCGGCCCGGACGTGGAACAGCACGTCGCCCGGGGTGGACGGCGCGTCGTGCACGGCGCCCTGCACGGCCCGGAACGGGTGCAGCCCCTCGGGCCGCGGCGCCCCGGGCGGGCGCACCGCGTCCCAGAACGCCGACCCCAGCCCGACGACGCACGTCAGCCCCGCGGCCGACTGGCGGAACCCGACCGCGCGCACCAGGTCGTTGACCGACGACGCGACGTCCAGCAGGCGCGCACGCGCCCCGGGCGACCCCGTGGCGCTGACGACGAGGAACACCGCGGACTCGGTGAGCCCGCCCAGGACGGGCTGCGGCTCGGGCACGTCGGCCGGCACGTCGATGCTCGCGCCGGTCCCTTGGGTCGTGTTCTGCGGCACGAGGCGAGCGTGCCACGCGCGCCCGGGGAGCGCACCCGCGCCGCGGCCTCACCCCGCGGCGCGCACCAGACCGTCGACGACGGCCGTCGCACCGGGGGAGGGCCGCTCCCCGTACGTGACCGCGAGCACCCGGCGTGCGGCCCCAGGCAGGGCCCGCACGTCCACCCGGGGGTCGCGGTGGGCGCGCAGCGCCAGGGCGGGCAGGAGCGAGACCCCGACCCCGGCCGCCACGAGGGACTGCACCGCGACGTAGTCGTCCGTCTCGAACGCGACCCGCGGCGTGAAGCCCGCGCGCTCGCACCGGCCCACCAGGTCGGCGCGGCACCGCTCGCAGCCCGCGATCCACGCCGCGTCCGCGAGCAGCGCGAGGTCGGCGAGCACAGGGTCCCGCCCCGGGGTGCCCTCGTCCCTGCGGGGGGCCGCCGCGGTGTCCGCCGCGCGCACCAGGAACAGCTCCTCGGCGAGCACCGGCACCGCGCGCAGTCCCTCCACGTCCACGGGGGAGCGGTCGTGCTCGAACACCAGCGCCACGTCCACCGCGCCACGCCGCAACGCGTCCAGCGCCTCCGGCGGCTCCGCCTCCACCAACCCCACGCCCAGGCCCGGACGGTCCCGCGCGAGCCGCGCCACGACGTCGGGCACCAACGTCGCCAGCGCCGACGGGAACGCCGCCAGGCGCACCCGGCCCGCCGAGAGCGACACCAGCGCGTCCAGCTCGTCCCGCGCCGCGCCCACGCGCCCCAGGATCTCCTCCGCCCGCGCGGCGAGGAGCCGCCCCGCCGCCGTCAGACGCACCCCGCGCCCGTGCCGTTCCAGCAGCGGCACGCCCACCTCCGCCTCGAGGCGCGCCAGGTGGTGGCTCACCGACGGCTGCGCGTAGTGCAGCGACCGCGCCGCCGCCGTCACCGACCCCTCGCGCGCCACGGCCGCCAGCACGCGCAGCCGCGTCAGGTCCATCTCGACTCCCTCACCGGCGAAGCATAGATCCGATCGATCGATCCACTCAGAACAGGCATTGGACCTATGGGACGGCGCGCGGCACCGTGGACGCATGGCCCCCGCAGACCTCGCCCCGCCCACGATGCGCGACGTCCTCGACGCCCGCCGCCTCCTCGCCGCGCACCTCGACCCCACGCCCGCGCGCACCTACGCCGCGCTCGACCGTGCCACCGGGGCGAAGCTCGTCATCAAGCACGAGAACCTCCAGCCCACCGGCGCGTTCAAGGTCCGCGGCGCACTCAACCTCCTCCAACGCCTCGCGCCCGACGAGCGCGCCCGCGGCGTCACCGCCTTCTCCACCGGCAACCACGCCCAGGCCGTCGCCCACGCCGCCCGCACCACCTCCACCCCCTGCACCATCGTCATGCCCACGAGCCCCAACCCCACCAAGGCCGACGCCGTCCGCGACCTCGGCGCCCGCCTCGTCCTCGCCGGCACCACGTTCGACGACGCGCGCGAGCACGCCACGGCGCTCGCGGCCGACGACGGCTCCCGCCTCGTCAGCGCCGCCAACGAGCCGCTGCTCGTCGCCGGCGTCGCCACCGCGTACGTCGAGCTGCTCGAACACGCGCCCGACCTCGACGTGCTCGTCGTGCCCGTCGGCGGGGGCAGCGGCGCCGCGGCCGCCTGCCTCGTCGCCCGCGCGCTCGCCCCCGGCCTCAAGGTCGTCGCCGTGCAGTCCGTCGCGTCGCCCGCCGCCCACGACTCCTGGCGCGCCGGGGACCTCCTCGCGCGGCCCAACACCTCCCGGGCCGAGGGACTGGCGACCGGCACGGGGTTCGCGCTCACCCAGGCGATGCTGCGCGAGCACCTCGCCGACTTCGTCCTCATCGACGACGACGCGATCGACCGCGCGGCGGCGCTCTACCTCACCGCCGCGCACACCGTCGCCGAGGGAGCGGGCGCCGCGGCGCTCGCGGCCGTGCTCGCCGACCCGGAGCGGTTCGCCGGCCGCCGGGTCGGCGTCGTGTGCTCGGGCGGCAACGCGAGCCCGGCGGAGCTGCGCCGGGTGGCCGCGCACCTGCCCGCATAGTCGTGGTCGCGGCACGCCGAGCACGAGCGCCGGTCACCCGCAAGGCCGGGCCTAGGCTCGGGACATGGCCCGCTACCTCGACGTGCACCCCGACAACCCGCAGCCGCGCGCGATCGCGCAGGTCGTCGCCCTCCTCGAGGACGGTGGGCTCGTCGCCTACCCGACCGACTCCGGCTACGCGCTCGGGTGCCGCATGGACGACCGGGAGGGTGCCGACCGCATCCGCCGGATCCGCCACCTCGACGACCGGCACCACTTCACGCTCGTGTGCGCGGACTTCGCGCAGCTCGGCCACTTCGTCATGGTCGACAACTCAGCGTTCCGCTCCATCAAGGCCGCCACGCCCGGCCCGTACACCTTCATCCTGCGCGCGACGTCCGAGGTCCCGCGGCGCCTCGCGCACCCCAAGAAGAAGACCGTCGGCGTGCGCATCCCCGACGACGCCGTCGCGCAGGCCATCGTCGCCGCGCTCGGCGAGCCCATCCTGTCGAGCTCGCTCATCCTGCCCGGCTCCGCCGAGGCGCTCACCGACGGGTGGGCGATCAAGGAAGAGCTCGACCACGTCGTCGACGCCGTCGTGGACGGCGGCGAGCGGGGGAGCGAGCCGACGACGGTCGTGGACTTCTCCGACGGCGCCCCCGAGGTCGTCCGCGCGGGCGCGGGCGACCCGTCGCGCTTCGAGTAGGAACCGCGGGCGGACCTGCGTGGGAGGCCACGCGCCGGGTCAGGCGACCGGGCCGAGGAGGCGGCGCAGGCGCGCGAGGTCGACCGGGTCGACGAGCGTGCCGCGCTCCTCGCGCACCCACCAGTCGCCCGACCGCCGCCGCTCGTCGCGCGTCGTGTACCGGTAGCGGAACACGCGGGCCCGGACCCACCGGGGCGCGGGTCCCTCCGGGTCGTGCGCGAACGGGTCCGCCGCGAGCAGGCGCAGGGTAGGGCGGTCCGCTTCCAGGAGCCGGAGCAGCAGCACCTCGAACCACCGGGTGCCCGGCGACCCGAGCGCGAGGAACCACATCTGCCAGTCCAGGCGCAGGTGGTACGGCGCGACCTGCGGCGGACGCCGGCTCACGTCGCCGGGCTTGCCGCGGAACGCGTACTCGACCCAGTCGTCCGGGCCGGGGGAGCGGGCCGTCGTGCCCTCCACCACGACCTCGTCCCGCCGCCGCGACACGGATCCGAACGCCCCGTACGCGTTGACGAGCCGGAACGGCTCGAAGCTCGCGTTCATGAGCTGGCGGCGCGCGACGAGGTTGCGTGCCGGGCGCACGCTCAGCACGAGCAGCAGCGCCGACACCGCGAGCACCACCACGACCAGGGCGACCGGGCCGCCCAGGCCGGTCCCGCCGTCGGGCACCGGCGCCTCGCCCCGCCCGAGCGCGGGCACGAGCCACGACCCCACCGCTGCCCACGCACCGTCGCTCACCACCCCCAGCCCCAGCACGACCGTGAGCCAGTTCAGCCACGCGAAGTTGCCCGTCACGAGCAGCCACGCCTGCGTGAGCACCACGACGCCGCCCGCCACGCTCGCGACCGGCTGCGGCGCGAACAGCGCGAACGGCACCACGAGCTGCGTCACGTGGTTGCCCGCCACCTCCACCCGGTGCCACCACCGCGGCAGGTGGTGCGCGTGCCAGGAGAACGGGCCCGGCAGCGGCTGCGTCTCGTGGTGGTAGGTCAGCGCCGTCAGGTCGCGCCACGCCCGGTCGCCCCGGATCTTGATGAGCCCCGCACCCAGCTCCACCCGGAACAGGCACCACCGGGCCGCCAGCAGCACCAGCACCGGGGGAGCGACGCCCCGCCCGACGACCCCAGCCACCCCACGAGGAACGTCACCTCGCACAGCAGCGACTCCCAGCCGAACCCGGAGAACCGCTGCCCGACGTTCACCACCGACAGGTAGGCCGCCCACAGGAGCAGGAACGCGAGCGTCGTCACCCACCACGGACCGCGCTGCGGGAGCCCACGACGAGCAGACCCGCCAGCACGACCCCGCACCACGCCGTCCCCGCCACGAACCGGTCGGTGCACCGCCACCGCAGCACGCTCGGCCCGTCCCGCCACGACGAGCGGGCCACGAACGCCGCCACGGGCAGCAGACCCCGCTCGCCCAGCAGCGGCCGCCACTGCCGCACCACCACGACGAACGCCACCACCAGCACCGCCGCCGTGCCCCGCTGCAGCACCTCGCGCGCCACGTCGTAGTCGTCGGCCCAGAACCACGACCCCAGCCACGTCGCCACGCGGCCGGGCCACCCGTCCGCCATCCCTCCACGGTAGGCGTGTGACCCGCGTCTCACCCGGGTGCGGCGGGCTCGCGCCGCCCGACCCCGAACGGGCCCCCGCCCCTACGATCGAGGCATGAGCAGCCAGGGCCTCACCCAGTCCACCGACCGCATGCGCGACGCCGGAGTCGCCCCCGCCGCCATCGACGTCTTCACCCGCTTCTACCGGCTCCTCGAGTCCGGCGCGACCGGCATGATCCCCGAGTCCGACGTCGAGCCCCTCACCGACGTCGCCCACCGCGACGCGCTCGACGTCCCCGACGACGCCGCCCGCGACGCCCTCCATCGGACAGCGATCATCAAGCTCAACGGCGGCCTCGGCACCTCCATGGGCATGGACCGCGCCAAGTCCCTCCTCACCGTGCGCGACGCCGACCCGCAGCGCCCCGACAGCGGCCCCCTCACCTTCCTCGACGTCATCGTCGCCCAGGTCCGCGCCGCCCGGCACGCCACCGGAGCGCCCCTGCCGCTGCTCCTCATGAACTCGTTCCGCACCCAGGACGACACCCTCGCCGCGCTCGCCCCCCACGACGACCTCCCCGTCACCGGGCTCCCGCTCGACTTCCTCCAGAACCGCGAGCCCAAGCTCCGCGCCGACGACCTCACCCCCGTCGACTGGCCCGCCGAACCCGAGCTCGAGTGGTGCCCGCCCGGCCACGGCGACCTCTACACCGCCCTGTTCGCCTCCGGCGCCCTCCGCGCCCTCCTCGACGCCGGCTACCGGTACGCGAGCGTCTCCAACTCCGACAACCTCGGCGCCGCGCCGGACGCCGCCATGGCCGGCTGGTTCGCCGCCAGCGGCGCCCCCTTCGCCGCCGAGGTCGCCCGTCGCACCCCCGCCGACCGCAAGGGCGGACACCTCGTCGTGCGCCGCAGCGACGGACGCCTCGTCCTGCGCGAGACCGCTCAGACGCCGCAGGACGACCAGGACGCCGCCGCCGACATCGGCCGGCACCGGTACTTCAACACCAACAACCTCTGGTTCGACCTCGAGGCGCTCGCGGCCGAGCTCGACCGCACCGGCGGCGTGCTCGAGCTCCCGCTCATCAAGAACACCAAGACCGTCGACCCGACCGACCCGACCTCGCCCGAGGTCGTGCAGATCGAGTCCGCCATGGGCGCCGCCGTCGAGGTGTTCGACGGCGCCGTCGCCATCGAGGTGGGCCGCGACCGCTTCCTGCCGGTCAAGACGACGAACGACCTCCTCGTCCTGCGCTCCGACGTCTACGACCTCGACGACCGGTGCCGGTTCGTCGCCCGGACCGACGCTCCGCTCGTCGACCTCGACACCGCCTACTACAAGACCATCGCGGCGTTCGACGCCCGGTTCGACGACGGCACGCCCTCCCTGCGCGCCGCGCGCTCCCTCACGGTCCGCGGCGACTGGACCTTCGGCTCCGGCGTCACCGTCACGGGCGACGCCGAGCTCGCCGACCCGGGCGGCTCCTCGCGCGTCCCCGACGGCGCCGTCGTCGGGCCCGACGGGGTCAGCGACTGACCGAGGGAGCACCCCGGATGGCCGAGTTAGAGGCCTCTACCTCGCGCTACCGGGCCTCTACCTCGGCCGGCCATGGCTCTGCCTCGGCGGGTGGGCTCAGCCCGGGAGGTCGACGACGCGGTCCGCGCCCCGGCGGGGCGTGAGGGTCCCGGACGAGGTGGCGGCGATGTCGGCGTCGAAACGGTCGAGCTCGGTGAGCGGGACGAGGACGGTGAACTCCGCCTCGATGCCGTACGTGACGTCGTCGAGAGCGCCGTCGTGCTGGGAGCACCAGTCGCGCAGGATGCCGTGGAGGCGGCCGGCGTCGGCGTGGGGGACGTCGACGCGCACCTCGGTCAGCACCGCGCGGCGCACGGGCCGCGCCACGTCGAGCGCCTCGCTCACCGCGGACGAGTACGCCCGGACGAGCCCGCCCGCGCCGAGCAGCACGCCGCCGAAGTAGCGCGTGACGACGGCGACGACGTCGGTGACCTGGCGGTGCCGCAGCACCTCGAGCATGGGGACGCCCGCGGTCCCGGAGGGCTCGCCGTCGTCGGTGGAGCGCTGCTGGTCGGCGTGGGCGCCGACGACGAGCGCGACGCAGTGGTGCCGCGCGTCCCAGTGCTCCTTGCGGACGCGGGCGATCACGGCGTCCGCCTCCGCGACCGAGGCGACGGGGGAGAGGTGCGCGAGGAACCGGGACTTCTTGACGACGAGCTCGTGGTCGACCGGTCCGGCGATCGTGCCCCACAGCTCACCGGTGCCCGCGCTCATCCCGCGAGCCTATCCGTGCACCGGGAGGGGCCACGCCCGCCTGCGAGAGGGCGCCCTGCCGCCGGACGGGCGACGCACGGCGGCGGAGAGCTGGTCTCCGCGGCCGTGCGTCGTCGTCCCGCTGCGCGTGGCCCGGGTCGGGTCAGTCCGTGCCCGACTCCATGGCAGCCCGGTCGAGGAGCGCGTCGTCGCCCTCGGCCATGCCGCGCGACGCGATGACCTCGGCGCCACCCTCGGGCATCGCGCCGATGAGCTCGGTCGTCGCCCCGGCCCCGGCCCCGATGAGTGCCGCGTGCGCGGTGCCGACGATGCCGATCCCGGCGTACTGCTCGAGCTTGGCGCGCGAGTCGGCGATGTCCAGGTTGCGCATGGTGAGCTGGCCGATGCGGTCCATGGGCCCGAACGCGGAGTCCTCGGTGCGCTCCATCGAGAGCTTGTCCGGGTGGTAGCTGAACGCCGGACCGGTGGTGTCGAGGATCGAGTAGTCCTCGCCGCGGCGCAGGCGCAGCGTGACCTCGCCCGTGACGGCGGTGCTGACCCAGCGCTGGAGCGACTCGCGGATCATGAGCGCCTGCGGGTCGAGCCAGCGGCCCTCGTACATGAGGCGGCCGAGGCGGCGGCCCTCGGTGTGGTACTGCGCGAGCGTGTCCTCGTTGTGGATCGCGTTGACGAGGCGCTCGTACGCGGCGTGCAGGAGCGCCATGCCGGGCGCCTCGTAGATGCCGCGGCTCTTGGCCTCGATGATGCGGTTCTCGATCTGGTCGGACATGCCGAGGCCGTGGCGGCCGCCGATCGCGTTGGCCTCGTTGACCAGGTCGACGGCGGACTCGAACTCGCGCCCGTCGATCGTGACGGGACGGCCCTGGACGAAGCCGATCGTCACGTCCTCGGTCGCGATCTCGACCGACGGGTCCCAGAACCGCACGCCCATGATGGGGTCGACGGTCTCGATGCCGGTGTCGAGGTGCTCGAGCGTCTTCGCCTCGTGCGTGGCGCCCCAGATGTTGGCGTCCGTCGAGTAGGCCTTCTCCGTGCTGTCGCGGTAGGGGAGGTCGTGGGCGAGCAGCCACTCCGACATCTCCTTGCGACCGCCGAGCTCGGTGACGAAGTCGGCGTCGAGCCACGGCTTGTAGATGCGCAGGGCCGGGTTGGCGAGCAGGCCGTAGCGGTAGAACCGCTCGATGTCGTTCCCCTTGAACGTGGACCCGTCGCCCCAGATCTGGACGTCGTCCTCGTGCATCGCGCGCACCAGCAGGGTGCCGGTGACGGCCCGGCCCAGGGGAGTGGTGTTGAAGTACGCGCGGCCGCCGGAGCGGATGTGGAACGCCCCGCAGGCCAGGGCCGCGAGGCCCTCCTCGACGAGCGCCGCGCGGCAGTCGACCAGGCGCGCGACCTCGGCGCCGTAGGCCGTGGCGCGCCCCGGCACCGACGCGATGTCGGGCTCGTCGTACTGGCCGATGTCGGCGGTGTAGGTGCAGGGCACGGCGCCCTTGTCGCGCATCCAGGCGACGGCGACGGACGTGTCGAGGCCGCCGGAGAACGCGATCCCGACGCGCTCGCCGACGGGGAGGGAGGTGAGAACCTTGGACATGGTCAAAGTATGCGCGAATCTGCATAGGTATTCAATCTCGCGCGACAGGTCGGGATCCTCCGGGCCGGTTCCGGTGTGTCCGGCCACTAATAGTGTGCCAAGCGGGGTATGTTCTCGACCGTGACCACCGACTCCGCCGCCTCGCCTCCCGACGGCCCCGACGACACGGGCGCCAGCCCCGCAGCCGCACCGTCCCGGTACCCCCGGCCGACGGTCTCGCTGGACGAGGCCGAGTGGGTGTGGCGCACGCTCGCGACCGAGGCGATGGTCGAGTCCGCGAAGCCGGAGACGGTGCGCCTCGCCGTGATCGCCGGCCTCACGCGCGCGACCGGAGCCCGGTACGGCGACCTCCTGCGGTGCACCGCGGACGCGGTCGACCTCGGGCCCGCGACGGCGCGCGCGGGGGAGGGGAGGGTCGTCCTCACGCACGGCAAGCACCGCACGGTCCGCGAGCACGTGCTCAGCGCGAGCGTGGTCGTGGTGCTGCGGCGCTGGATGACGGTGCGGGAGGTGCTCGCGGCGGACCTCGAGGGGTCGGTGCCGCGTGCGCTGCTGCTCACGGTGCACCACACGCACGACAACGGCGTCACGGTGTCGAGCGGCCTGCCCATCACGAAGCAGGGGCTCGTGCTCTCGTGGCGGCGGTTCGTGCACCGGACGAACGCCCGCTACGGCGCCGTGCGCGCGCCGCTGCCGACGCGCTTCGAGCAGGTCCGGCGTGCGTGGGTCGAGGCGTCAGCGCCGACCGGGAGCGGGACCGTCGCCGGTCCCGGGCTCGGCGACGACGCCGGGCGGGACGCCCTCCTCGCCGTCGAGCTCCTGGAACAGGGTGACGTGGAGGCCGGCGGGGGCGTCGAGCCGTGAGTTGAGCGAGCCCCACGGGGTGCGGGTCGGGGGAGCGACGAGCTCCGCCCCAGCCTCGACCGCACGGTCGGTGGCGACCCGCGCGTCGTCGACCTCGAACGCGACCCGCAGGTGGCCCGCGACCTGACGCCCGACCTCCACGTCGTCGATCGCCCGCTTGTGGGCCGCGTTCGCGATCTCGAGCGTCGCGTGCCCGACGTCGAGGATCGCCACCCGGTCGTCCGTGCCGTCGGCGTACGCGATGCGCTCGGGGAGGCCCAGGACGTCGCGGTAGAAGGCGAGGGCGGCGCCGTAGTCGTCGGCCTCCACGACGAGGCGGAGCTGGCGGACGGTGGGCCGCTGAGGTGTGGAGTCGCTCATCCGGCGACCCTATGACACCTCCTCCAAAAAATAGTGTGCCAAGCGGGATGAACAACCCCACCCTCCGCGCACACGTCACCACCCAGCACGGAAAAGCCGGCCGCGCGCCGCGTCGGGTGGACGGTGGCGCGCGGCCGGCTCGGTGCTGCGGAGCAGCGGTTCCGGCGGGGGAGCGGGCGTCAGGGCTGGCCGACGGCCGCCTGCTCGGCCTTGCGCGCGGCACCGGTCTCGGTGCGCGCGCCGTCGGTGGAGAGGTCGCCACCGGTCGACTCGAGGTGCGCGCGGACGAACCAGTGGAACAGCTCGAGGTCGTGCAGGTGCCCGATGAGCAGGTCGTTCGTCACGTCGTCGAGCTCCTCGGTCGCGGTCGCGGCCTCGCGGTGCGCCGTGATGACCCCGACGTACACCTCGTCGAGGGCCCCCAGGTGGGCGATGGTCGAGGCGCGGCCGAGCGAGTAGTCCTCCCAGCTCCGCTCGGCGACCAGGGCGCCGGGCGTGCCCTTCGGGGAGACGCCCAGCGTCGCGATGCGCTCCGCGACGGCGTCGACCATCGCGCGGACGGCGTCGACCTGCGGGTCGATCATCTCGTGCACCGCGATGAAGTGCGGTCCGACGACGTTCCAGTGGATGTGCTTGAGCGTGAGCTGGAGGTCGTTGAGCGCGTGCAGGCGCTCCTGGAGGATCCCGGCGACCTTCGCCCCTTCCTCGGGGGTGAGCGACGGGACGGTGTACTTCGGCAGGTCGGAGCGAGCGGCCATGGGTGCCTCCTCGGGTCGGGTGCGGTCGCCGCCGTGGTGGCGGGACGGCGTCGGGCGCCGTCCCGCCATCGTCGGGCGGTCCCCGGCCGCTCGCAGCGCGAGGTCAGTCCCGTGGCGTGACGAGCAGCACGAGGCCCAGCACGGCGATCCCGCCGAGGGCGGTGGCGACCGCCGACGAGACGTCTCCGGCGGTGATCGCCTGGACCCCGAGCGCGACCGGGAGGAGCGCTGCCTGCAGCACGACGACCCGACGGAGGTCGGGCACGACGGCGCGCAGCTCCGCGCGCGCCCCGGGTGGCAGGTGGTCCGACCACCAGGCCGTGCGTAGGACGAGGTGGCCGAGGGGGAGGAGCGCGAGCACGACGGGGTCGAAGGGCGCGCTCCCCTCCATGAGCAGGACGAGCCCGCCGAGGAGCACGAGGAGGTGGGGCACCGGCGGTGCGGGCAGGTAGGCGACGACGGTACCGAGGCAGAGCCCGGCACCCCAGACGAACGACGGCGCGAGACCGGTCGTCTGGAGCGCGGCGCCGGCGAGGGCCGTGGCGAGGACGAGGAGGACGACGCGCAGGCTCCACCCGGGGAAGGTGCGCCCGGTCTCGACCTGGAGACGAGGGCGCGGGCCGGCGGTGACGACCTCACGTCGGGCAGGCCGCCTCATCGCGTGCCCCCGGTCGGGCTCGGGCGGCCGGGTCCTTGCCGCTCGAGCCGTCGCGCTGCGAGCTCGAACGTCTCGCGAGCGCCGTCGGCGCCGCGCGTGCCGTCGTACCACCGTGCGACGACGACCCCGCGCTCGCGCAGGTCGTGCATGCGGTCCGCGCGCTCGTGGCGGGTGACGGCCCAGGCGGTCGCGACGTGGTCGTCGACCTCGGCGAGGGAGACGGGCGGGAGGACGTCGACGACGACGACCACGTGCCCGGTGTCGTGCCACTGGCGGGCGAGGCGGGGCGCCTCGTCGTCGAGCAGGGTCGAGAAGAGGTAGACGGCGGCGCCGGCGGGGACCTGGGGCGGTCGGTGCCGGGCAGAGGGGTCGCCGTCAGGCCGGGCGAGGGCGAGGCCGTGGAGGATGCGGCGCAGGTGGCGTCGTCCGCCGCCGGGTCGGACGGGTCGGGCGAGACGGCCGAGGTCGTCGAGGGCGACGCGGTCGCCCTCGGCGAGGACGGCCTGGGCGACGGAGGCTGCGGCGTGACGGGCGAGGTCGAGGGAGGTGGCCTCGTCGGGGCGCTGGGCGCCGACGCCGCTCCAGGTGGCGAGGTCCGGGGCGACCTCGTCGCGGGAGTCGACGACGAGGACGACGGTCGCCTCGGCGGTGCCGAAGGTGCGGCGGACGTAGAGGGTGTCGAGCGTGGGAGAGCGGCGGGCGGTGGCGCGCCAGTCGATGCGGCGGAGCCGGTCGCCGGGGCGGAAGGCGTCGACGTCCCGCAGCTCGGTGCCGTCGCCGGGGCGCCGGGAGGTGTGGGGTCCGGAGAGTCCGCGCAGGCGGGAGGCGAGGGGGAGGTGTCCGAGCGGGGTCGGGCGGGGCAGGACGAGGCGGCGCGGTCCGCGGGCGACGCGAGGGACCTGCTCCTCGACGCCGTCGGGCCCGTAGGCGGCGTAGTCGACACGGAGGGTGTCGGTGACGCCGGTGCGTGCGGAGGGCGCGTGCCAGGTGAGTTCCCGGGGGCCGTGGGTCGCGTCGACGAGGCGTTCGGTGACGAGGCCGCCGGGGGCGACGGCGCGCAGTCGCAGCAGCTCGACGCCGGGCGGGACGTCGGCGACGCTGCGGGCGGCGAGGGTCCCGGCCGGGGCGTCGGTGTCGAGGACGACGCGCACGGTGACGGGTCCGTGGGGGCGGTGGGTCCAGCCCCAGACGGCGCCGAGCAGGGGTGCGAGCCCGAGGAGGGCGACGTCGGGACGGCGGAAGAGGACGCCGAGGGCGAGGAGGGTGGTGCCGAGCAGGACGCCGGCGGCGAGGTGGACGGTGGTGCGCCAGCGGGGCGCGTCGGTGTCGCGGTCCGCCGTGGGGGTGCTCATCCGCGAGCGCCGACGGTGGCGGGTCCGGGGACGGTCCGGAGGATGCCGGCGACGACGGTCTCGGGCCGCAGGTCGGCGGCCCACGCCCCGGGGGTGAGGGTGAGGCGGTGGGCGAGCACGGGGACGGCGACGCGCTTGACGTCCTCGGGCAGGACGACGTCGCGCCCGTCGAGGACGGCGACGCCGCGGGCGAGGAGGGCGAGGTTCTGGGACCCGCGGGGGGACGCGCCGACCTCGAGGTCGCGGTGGGTGCGGGTGGCGGCGGCGAGGTCGACGCAGTACGCGACGACGTCGGGGTGGACGTCGACCTGCTCGACGGCGGACTGCATGGCGAGGACGGTCTCGCGGTCGACGACCTGGCGGACGACGGGGTCGTCGTGGCGGCGGGCGATGCGGCGGGTGAGGACCTCGCGCTCCTCGTCGCGCCCGGGGTATCCGACGGAGAGGCGCACCATGAAGCGGTCGAGCTGTGCCTCGGGGAGCGGGTAGGTGCCCTCGTGCTCGACGGGGTTGGACGTCGCGACGACGTGGAAGGGGCGGGGCAGCACGTGGGTGGTGCCCTCGACGGTGACCTGGCGCTCGGCCATGGACTCGAGCAGGGCGGACTGCGTCTTGGGGGCGGTGCGGTTGATCTCGTCGGCGAGCAGCAGCCCGGTGAAGACGGGTCCGGGCCGGAACTCGAAGGTCCGGGCCGCGGGGTCGTACACGGAGGACCCGGTGACGTCCGAGGGCAGGAGGTCGGGGGTGCACTGGAGGCGGGTGAAGTCGAGGCCGAGCGCGCGGGCGAGGCTGCGGGCGGCGAGGGTCTTGCCGAGCCCGGGGACGTCCTCGAACAGCACGTGCCCGCCGGCGAGGACGGTGGCGAGCGCGAGGGTGAGGGGTTCGCGGGCGCCGACGACGGCGGTCGCGACCTCGTCGAGGACGGCGCGGCCGTGCGCGGCGACGGCGGGCACGTCGAGGGTCGCGGGCTGCGCGGTGGTGCGGGCGGCGGGGTCGGCGGTCATCGGGGTGTCCCTCCGTCGGGGCGGTCCGGGGTGTCGTGGCTGGTGGTCGGGTCGAGCCGGTCGAGCGCCGCGAGCCAGGCGTCGAGCTCGGCGGGCGTGGGGAGGCGCCCGTCGGTGACGAGGTCGCCGACGGTGCGCGCGACGCGGGGACCGAGGAGCCGTGCCACCTCGGTCGCGGCACCGGGGTCGGCGAGGTCGTCGGTCCCGGCGTGGGCGAGACGACGCTCGGTGAGGCGGCGCACCCGGCGGGCGGCGGTGACCGTGACGCGCCCGTCGCGGCCCAGGACCGACCACCCGAGGTCGGACACGTCGCGCCGGTTGCCGTCGCGCCGCACGTCGGGGATCCGCGGCCACACGGTGTCCCCGGCGTACCCGGTGCGGTGCCACAGCAGCACGCCCGCGATGCCGAGGGTCGTGAGCATGAGGGCGTGCGCGGGCGAGGACCCGAGCAGCACGAGGACCACGCCGAGCCCGACGGTGACGACGGCCGCGCGCAGGGAGCGCCGGTCCGCCGGGCGCAGGCGGTCCCAGCGCTCGCGCGCCCTCACGGCCGGGCCCCGTCGTGGAGCGGTCGGTCGTGGAGCGCGGGGGTCAGGTCCTGGGTGCCGGCGACCCGCGTCGCGAGGTCGGCCGCGACGCGGGCGAGCGCCGCGCGAGCGGCCTCCAGGTCGCGCTCGCCGAGCGGCGTCTCACCGAACCGGGCCCGGTGGTACAGGCCGCGCAGCGTCGCGACCGCGTGCGGGTCGACCCGGGTGCCGGCCAGGACCGCGGTCGTGAACTCCGTCGGGGTCTGGGCGGGGTCGCGCCGGGTTCCCGCCCGCTCCGCGGCGTGCTCGAGCGCGACCCACGCGGCGACGACGGCGTCGTGCGGGTCCGCGTCGGGCGCGCGCAGGTCGTCGTGCGCCCGCTCGACCGCCTCCCGCAGCTCCGGCACGACCGGGTCCTCGGCCGCGTGGACGGAGACGTCGCCGGTCGCCGCGACGAGGAGCTCTCGTCGGCGTCGCCGCACGAGGAGTGCCGGGAGGTACCGGCGCGCGAGCACGACGAGGACCACGAGCACCACCGCGCCCAGGAACCAGAGCAGGTACGTGTCGAACGACATGCCCCCGGCGTCGGCCAGGTTCCGGAGGTCGTCCGGGCCGGTGTCCGCGTCGCGGATCGTGGCGGTCTCCGGGGGCGGCGCGACCGGGTCATGCGCGACGTCGTCGAACCAGGCCGGCGCGTCCCAGCCCCACGGCGCGCCGACGGCCGCGGCGAGCACCGCCGCGAGCGCCAGCGCGGCGACGGCGGCGAAACGTGCCGGCCCGGGCCGGCGGTGGTTCTCCCCCTGCGGTGCGGTCATGCGGGCCGGAGCGACTCGGCGTGGACGCCGGCGACGGCCGCGGCGACGAACGCGGCGGGGTCGGCGTCGAGGCCGCGGCCCATGGTGGACAGCCGGACGGGGACGTCGTGGAGCGCGTCGAGGATCTCCGGGCCGGCGGGGACGGAGACGAGGTGGTGGCGCCCGGCGGGGGCGGCGAGCGTCGCGACCTGCTGGGCGACACGACGGGTGAGGTCGGCTCCCCACCCGGGGAGCGCCTCGACGTCGGGAGTGGGGACGGGCACGGGGACGTCGCTCGGGGTGAGGGCGACGCGTCCGTAGGTGGTGAGGGAGTGGTGGGAGACGCCGAGGTGGCGGTCGCGGGCGTCGGCGCCGGAGACGCGCAGGGAGGCGACGGGGCGGCCGCGGAGGGCGGCGACGGCGTTGAGGGCCTCGCCGGCGGCGACGCCGGAGAAGCCCCAGCGGGTGCCGGTGCCGAGGTTGCCGGGTCCCTGGGCGACGACGACGAGGTCGGCGCCGGTGACGTGGCGGGCGGCGAGGAGGCCGGTGTGCACGGTGACGGCCTCGAGGTCGCCGCCGAACGCCTGCCCGACGGTGAGGCAGGTGTCGATCCAGCCGGTGTCGCGGAGGGTGGCGACGGTGCGGGAGAACGCGGCGGGGAGGGCGCCGCCGTCGGTCATGACGTAGGCGACGCGGGGGACGGGGCGGCCCGCGAGCGCCGCGGCGTGCCGGGCGCCGGCGACGACGGCGGGCAGGGCGGAGTGGAGGTCGGCGACGACGACGGGGGTGCCGTCGAGGTCGTCGGCGTCGCGGAGGGTGTCGTGGTGGGGGGACTCCTGCTCGTCGACGCCGAGGACGAGGGCCTGGAGCGGGGTGTAGCGGGCCTTGACGAGGTGGCCGGGTCCGGGTGCGGGGTCGGGCGGGAGGGGGGTGCCGGGCTGGGCGGGGCCGACGACGAGGGCGTACCCGCCGGTGCCGAGGCCGCGCGCGAGGGCGGAGACGTTGAGGAGCACGTGGTCGCCGGGCTCGGGGGTGCCGACGAGCTGGGTGTAGGCGAGGGCGCGCACGGTCGCGTCGGGGTCGTCGTCGCGCCCGGGCAGGGGGGTGTGGAGCCGCACGTGCAGCTCCTGGGCGCCGGTCCAGGTCTTCGCGTGCGACACCACGGTCGCGGTCCGCCACGTGATCACGCGGCACACCCTATCGACCGACTAGCGTTGTGCTCGATGTCCGAGCCCACGCCCCCCTCGTCCGTGCCCGACCCTGCGCCGTCGTCGTCGGGGTCGTCGCCGACGAACCCGGCCGCGCGCCTGCTGAACCTGGTGATCGCGCTGGTGAACACGAACGCGTCGATGACGAAGCAGCAGATCCGTGTCAGCGTGGCGGGGTACGGCGACGCCCCGTCCCCGGACGCGTTCGAACGGATGTTCGAGCGCGACAAGGACACGCTGCGCGACCTGGGGATCCCGATCGTCACGGTGGACGCGGGCGGGCACGCGGACGAGGTGGGGTACCGGATCGACCAGGACGCGTACGCGCTGCCCGCGGTGGACCTCACACCGGCCGAGCTCGGGGTGCTGGCGCTGGCGACGCAGTTCTGGCAGGACAAGACGCTGCGCACGGACATCTCGCGGGCGCTGACGAAGCTGCGGGCGGCGGGCGCGGGGGAGACCGCGATGGACGTCGTCGCGGGTCTGGCGCCGCAGGTGCGGCCGGTGGGCGACGCGTACGCGACGCTCATGGACGCGATCTCGGCCCGGCGGGCGGTGTCGTTCACGTACCGGGCGGCGAGCACGGGCGAGGTGCGGGCGCGACGCGCGCAGCCGTGGCGGATCGCGGCGCGGCGCGGCGGCTGGTACCTGGTGGGGTTCGACCTGGACCGGGCGGCGCCGCGGTCGTACCGGCTGAGCCGGGTCGAGGGCCGGGTGCGGGCGACGGGCCCGCGCGACGCGTTCGAGGTGCCGACCGACGTGGACGTGGACGCGGCGCTGGGCACGCGCGACGCGGGCGGGGTGGCGCGCCTGGCGGTGGTGCCGGAGCGCGCGGGCGCGCTGCGGGCGCGCGGCACGGTCGTGGGGTCGGTGCCGGACGCGCGGGCGGGCGACGGCGCGGGCCGCGACGTGCTGGAGGTGGCGTACGACGTCCGGTACGCGCTGGCGGACGAGGTCGTGGGGTACGGGGACGCGGTGCTGGTGCTCGGGCCGCCGGACCTGCGGGCGGCGGTCGTGCGGCGGCTGCGGGACGCGGCGGCGCTGGGTTCGTCGTCGGGACCCGTGCCGGGCTCGGAGCAGGGCGAGGGGACGACGGAGGTGGCGGGGCGTGGCTGAGCGCGCGGACGACCGGCTGGTGCGCCTGCTGGGCATCGTCGCGTACCTGGACGGGGCGGGGCCGGTGCCGGTGGGCGAGCTCGCCCGGCACTTCGGCGTGAGCGAGCGCCAGGTCCTGGACGACGTCGACGCCCTGTGGGTGTCGGGCACCCCCGGGTACTGGCCGGACGACCTCATCGACTTCGACGCCGACTCGATCGAGCGCGGCGTCGTGCGGCTCACCGAGGCGCGCGGCATGACCCGGCCCCTGCGGCTGGGCACGCGCGAGGCCGTGGCGCTCATCGCGGCGCTGCGGGCCATGCGGGAGACGGCGGCGGTGCAGGCCGACCCGGAGCGCGCGGGCGTCGTGGAGTCGGTGCTGCGCAAGCTCACCGACGCGACCGGCGAGGCCGCGGCGGCGCTCGACGTGCAGCTCGCGCCCGAGGGCGACCCGCGCGTCGTCGCGGCCATCACGAGCGCGCTCGTCGCGAGCCACCGGTTGCGCATCCGGTACGTGACGGCCGCCGACGAGGAGTCCGAGCGCGAGGTCGACCCCGTGTCCCTGCACACGCAGGACCAGCACGCGTACCTGCTCGCGTGGTGCCACCGCGCCCGCGGGCGCCGCACCTTCCGCGTCGACCGCATCCTCGCCGCCACCGAGCTCGACCAGGCCGTCGAGGGGCACGACGTCGACCCCGACGTGGACTTCACCCCCACCGGCGACGCGCCGCTCGCGACGATCACGTTCGCCAGCCCTGCGCGCGCCGTCGCGGAGCAGGTCCCCGTCGAGTCCGTGCGCAACCTGCCCGACGGCGCGTTCGAGGTGCGCCTGCGCGTCACCAACCCGGTGTGGCTGCGCCAGCTCCTCACCGAGCGGGCGCGGCACGTCCTCGCCGTCGAGCCGGCGTCGGTCGCGCGCGACGTGCGCGAGGCCGCGAGCGCCGCCCTGTCCGCGTACGCGGACCTGCCCGGCGACACCGACGGCGGGTCGGCCGACCCGTCCGGCGACCGGGCCGCTGGCTAGGGTGGGCGGCATGTGGTTCTGGGTCTGGACGCTGCTCGTCGTGGGCACGCTCGTCGGCGCGATCTTCCTCGCGCGGCACCTGTGGCGCTCCGTGAAGGGGCTGGGGCGCGAGCTGTCGCGCGCCTCGCAGGTCGCGGCGGACATGAGCGCGCGGGCGGACGAGCTCTCCCGTGCCCTGGAGGAGGCGCAGCCGTCGACCGCGCCGACGCTGTTCGACGACCCGGTCGTGCTGCAGGAGCGCGTGGACCTGCTGCGTGCCGAGCGGGCGGAGCGGCGCGTGCAGCGGCGGCGGCGCGACGAGCAGGTCTGGTCCCGCTGGCGCCGGTTCAACGCGTAGGGTTCACCGCGTAGACTCGCTCGCGTAGCGCCGTTCGCCTCGAGGAGGAGTTAGCCCATGGGCATGCTCAAGCCCTGGCACATCATCGTGCTGGTCGTCGTCATCCTGCTCCTGTTCGGTGCGCGCCGGCTCCCGGACCTGGCCAAGAGCGTCGGGCAGTCGCTGAAGATCTTCAAGAGCGAGGTCAAGGACCTGCGCGAGGACGACACCACGCCGCCCGCGGCGGGTGGCGCCGGCACGACGTCCGCGTCGACCGGCACCTCCTCGCCGACCGTGACCGGAGGGACGACGTCGCCCGAACCGGGCGACACCTCGAAGGGATAGTCGGTGTCACGTACTTCCCGTGACCCCGAGGGGCGGATGCCGCTCCGCGAGCACCTCCTGGAGCTGCGCAAGAGACTCTTCCTCGCCGCGTGCGGCCTCGTGGTCGGCGCGATCGTCGGGTGGTTCCTCTACGAGCCGCTGCTCGAGGCCCTCCAGGCGCCGCTGCTCAAGGCGGCGGAGGAGCAGGGCAAGGTCATCAGCCTGAACTTCTCGGGCCTGGCCTCCGCGCTCGACATGAAGGTCAAGGTCTCCCTCTTCCTCGGTGTCATCGTCACGTGCCCGTGGTGGCTGTACCAGCTGTGGGCGTTCATCACCCCGGGTCTGACGACCCGGGAGAAGCGGTACGCGTTCGCGTTCCTCGGCGCGTCGGTGCCGCTGTTCCTCGGCGGCGCGTTCCTCGCGTGGTGGGTCCTGCCGCACGCGGTCGACATCCTCGCCGGGTTCGTGCCCGACGGCGCGACCAACCTGGCCGACGCGCAGGGCTACCTGAGCTTCGTCATGCGCCTCGTGCTGGCGTTCGGGCTCGCGTTCGTGATGCCCGTGGTGCTCGTCGCGCTCAACGCGGCCGGGATCATGCGGGCGTCCGCGATGGCCAAGGGCTGGCGGTGGGCCGTGCTCGTCGCGTTCGTGTTCGCGGCCGTCATGACCCCCACCCCGGACGCGCTGACGATGATCTTCGTCGCCCTGCCGATCTGCGGCCTGTACTTCGCGGCGCTCGGCATCAGCTACCTCCACGACCGGCGCGTCGACAAGCTCGACGCCGCACGGCTCGCCCTGTGAGCGCCACGCCCCGGCCGCGCCCCCGTGGGCGCGGGGGCCGCGCGTGAGCACGGTCGCCCTCGTCGTCAACCCGACGGCGGGGCGCGGCCGCGGCCGCGCGGCCGGGGGACGCACCGCCGACGCGCTGCGCGCCGCCGGGCACGCCGTCGTCGACCTCAGCGCCCCGAGCCTGCCCCTCGCGCAGGAGTCCGCCGACGCCGCCGTGCGCGGCCCGGGCGGCGACGACGCGGGTGCGCGGCCCGGGGTGGACGCGCTCGTCGTCGTCGGCGGGGACGGCATGGTGCACCTCGGCGTCAACGCGACCGCCGGGACCGGCGTCCCGCTCGGCATCGTCGCGGTCGGGACGGGCAACGACTTCGCGCACGGCCTCGGGCTGCCCACGACCCGCGCGGACCGGTGCGTGGACGCCCTCCTCGCGGCCCTCGGGACCGCCGCGAGCGCCGCCGCGTCCGTGCGTGCCGTCGACGCCGCGCGCGTCACGGGCGAGCACCTGCCCGCCCCGCGCTGGTACGCGGGCGTGCTGTCCGCGGGGATCGACGCGGCCGTCAACGCGCACGCGAACGCGGCCACCTGGCCGCGCGGCCGGTCGCGGTACGCGCGCTCGGCCCTCACGGAGATCACGCGCTACCGCCCCTACGGGTACCGGGTCACGCTGCGCGGCGTGCCCGCGGACGACGAGCTGCCCGACCTGCTCGCCGGGGCGCCCCTCCTGCGCGACGGCGCCGCCGTCGGGACGAGCCCCGACGGCCTCGACGCGCAGGGCGGGCGGACCGTGGTGTGGGAGTCCCCGGGCGCGCTCGTGTCGGTCGCGAACGGGCCGCGCATCGGCGGCGGCATCCGGATCGCACCGGGCGCGGCGCTCGACGACGGCCTGCTCGACGTCGTCGTCGCCGGCCCGTTCGGGCGCTGGGGCGCGACGCGCATCTTCCCCGGCATGTACGCGGGACGGCACCTGGCGAACCCCGGGGTGGGGACGCTGCGCGCGACGTCGGTGACGGTCGCGGCGACCGAGGCGGGCGCGACCCCGCCGCACGCGTTCGCCGACGGGGAGCACCTGGGTCCCCTGCCGCTGCGGGTCGACGTGGTCCCGGGCGCGCTGCACGTCCTGGAGGTCGGTGCCGGACCGTAGGCTGGCACCATGACGGCCGCTGAATCGCCCGCCGCCCGTTACGCCGCGTCCCGGGCCCGCCAGGCGGCGTCCCGCACCCGGCTCGCGGAGTTCCGGCAGGTCCTCGACTTCCCCCTCGACGACTTCCAGGAGCGTGCGTGCGAGGCGCTGGAGGAGGGCCGCGGAGTGCTCGTGGCGGCCCCCACGGGCGCGGGCAAGACGGTCGTGGGCGAGTTCGCCGTCCACCTGGCACTCGCGGGCGGGCGCAAGGCGTTCTACACCACCCCGATCAAGGCGCTGTCGAACCAGAAGTACGGCGACCTCGTGCGCCGCTACGGCGCCGACTCCGTCGGCCTGCTCACGGGCGACACGACGATCAACGGGGAGGCGCCCGTCGTCGTCATGACGACCGAGGTGCTGCGCAACATGCTGTACGCGGGCTCGCGCACGCTCGACGGCCTCGCGTTCGTCGTCATGGACGAGGTGCACTACCTCGCCGACCGGTTCCGCGGGCCGGTGTGGGAGGAGGTCATCATCCACCTGCCGGACGACGTCCAGCTCGTGTCCCTGTCCGCGACCGTGTCGAACGCGGAGGAGTTCGGCGACTGGCTGGAGATGGTGCGCGGCGACACGACCGTCGTCGTCAGCGAGCGCCGGCCCGTGCCGCTGTGGCAGCACGTCCTCGTCGCGTCGGCGAACCCGGCGACCGGGGTCGCGCACGCGGGCGGCGCTCGGGCGCTCGGCGCGGACCTGCTCGACCTGTACGCCGGGCACGTGGACCCGACGGACCCGGGCGTGAACCCGCCCATCAACCCGGACCTGCTGGCCGCGTTCCGCGCGGCCCCGCGCACGGGCGCGTCGGGGCCGGGCGGGCGGCGCGGCCCGGGCGACCGCGGGTACCGGGGGCGGGGCGGGCGGCGTCCCGGCCCCGACCGGTCCGGGCTCGGTGCGCGCCGCACCCCGGCGCGGTTCGCCGTCGTGGACGCCCTGGACGCGGACGGGCTGCTGCCCGCGATCTACTTCATCTTCTCCCGCGCGGGGTGCGAGGGTGCCGTGCAGCAGTGCCTGGCCGCGGGGCTGCGCCTCACCTCGCCCGCGGAGGAGGCGGAGATCCGGCGGGTCGCGGAGGAGCGCACCGAGACGATCCCCGCCGAGGACCTGGACGTGCTCGGGTACTGGACGTGGACCGAGTCGCTCGCGCGCGGGATCGCGGCGCACCACGCGGGGATGCTGCCCGTGTTCAAGGAGACCGTCGAGGAGCTGTTCAGCCGCGGCCTGGTCAAGGTCGTGTTCGCGACCGAGACGCTCGCGCTCGGCATCAACATGCCCGCCCGGTCCGTCGCGCTGGAGAAGCTCGTCAAGTGGGACGGCACCGCGCACGTCGACGTGACCCCCGGCGAGTACACCCAGCTCACCGGGCGCGCGGGGCGGCGCGGCATCGACGTCGAGGGGCACGCGGTCGTCGTCGACCACGCAGGCCTGGACCCCGTGCACCTCGCGGGACTGGCGTCCAAGCGCCTGTACCCGCTGCGCTCCAGCTTCCGGCCCACGTACAACATGGCGGTCAACCTCGTCGCGCAGGTCGGGCGGGACCGGGCGCGCGAGGTGCTGGAGACGTCGTTCGCCCAGTTCCAGGCCGACCGCGGCGTCGTCGGGCTCGCGAAGCAGGCGCAGGCGCACGCCGAGGCGCTCGACGGGTACGCGCAGGCCATGACGTGCGACCGCGGCGACTTCGCCCAGTACGCGGCGCTGCGGCGGCGCATCGCCGCGCGCGAGGGCGACCTGTCGCGCGCCGCGAGCCGGTCGCGCCGCGTGGAGGTCGTGGCCGCGTTCGAGCGGCTGCGCCCCGGGGACGTCGTCGAGGTGCCGTCCGGGCGGCGCGCGGGCTACGTCGTCGTGCTCGACCCGGGGGAGCGGGCCGGTTTCGACGGCCCGCGCCCCACCGTGCTCACGCAGGACCGGCAGGTGAAGAAGCTCACCGTGGCCGACGCGCCCGGCGGCATCCGCACCGTGGGACGCGTCCGCATCCCCAAGACGTTCAACCCGCGCGTGCCCGCGCAGCGGCGCGACCTTGCCTCCACGCTGCGCAACGCCCTCGGGGCGCTCGACGAGCCCGGCGCCCGCCCTGGGCGCACCGCCCGCTCCCGGTCCGCCGCCGCGGACGACGCCGAGCTCTCCCGCCTGCGCGCGCAGCTGCGCGCCCACCCGTGCCACGACTGCCCCGACCGCGAGGACCACGCGCGCTGGGCCGAGCGGTGGGCCCGGCTCAAGAAGGAGCACGACCAGCTCGTGCGCCGCGTCGAGGGCCGCACCGGGTCCATCGCGCGCGTGTTCGACCGCATCTGCGACGTCCTGCTCACCCTCGGCTACCTCGCCCCGGGCGACGCCGCGGACGACCCGGTCGCCCCGCTGGAGGACGCCCTGGACGCGGAGGAGCCTGCGGGCGACGCGTACCCCGACGCCGACGGTGATCGTGACGGTGACCGCGCAGGACGGACCGGGCTGCGCGTCACCCCCGACGGGCAGTGGCTGCGGCGCCTGTACGCCGAGAACGACCTGCTGCTCGCCGAGTGCCTGCGCCGCGGCGTGTGGGAGGACCTCGACGCCCCCGCCCTGGCGGCGGTCGTGTCCACGTGCGTGTACGCGGGGCGGCGCGAGGACCACGGCGAGCCCGACGTGCCCGGCGGCCCCCACGGGAAGCTCGCCCGCGCGCTCGAGGCGACCACGCGCGTGTGGTCCGAGGTGGACGACCTGGAGGAGGCGCACGACATCGACGCGACCGGCGCCCTCGACGAGGGCCTCGTCACGGCCGTGCACCGCTGGGCCGTGGGCCGCAGCCTCGACGCCGTGCTGCGCGGCTCGGAGATCGCGGCCGGCGACTTCGTGCGCTGGTGCAAGCAGGTGATCGACGTCCTCGACCAGGTCGCGACCGCCGCGCCCACGCCCGGCGTGCGCCGCACCGCGCACCAGGCGATCGAGAAGCTGCGGCGCGGCGTCGTCGCGTACTCGAGCGTCTGAGCCCGACCGAGCGGGTACCCCGGGGAGCCGGGACGGGTGCGTGACGTTCGCGACACCCTTCGCGACCTGCACGGACGTCGCACCGGAACGGTGAGTTTCGGGCGGTTGTGGCGGTATCGTGAAGGATTGTGGCCTCAACCCTGTACCGCGGCGGCGTGATCCACTCCCAGGCCGACCCGTTCGCAGAAGCGCTCCTCGTCGACGACGGCGTCATCGCCTGGATCGGCGCCGACGACACGGCCGACGGGCTCGCCGCCCGCGCCGACCGCGTGATCGACCTCGACGGCGCGCTCGTCGCGCCCGGGTTCGTCGACGCGCACGTCCACCTGTTCGAGGTCGGGCTCGCCCTCGCGGGCGTCGACCTGTCCGCGAGCGCCGGCGTGACGACCCTCGCGGCGGCGCTGGAGGCGGTCGGGAAGGCCGCGGCGGGCGTCGGGGACGACGACGTCGTGCTCGCGTTCGGGTGGGACGAGCGGTCCTGGCCCGAGGGGCGCCCCCCGACGCGCGACGAGCTCGACGCCGCCGCCGGCGGGCGCGCCGTGTACGCGGCGCGGGTCGACGTGCACTCGGCCGTGGTCTCCACGACGCTCGCGCGGCGCTGCGCCTTGGCGGAGCGGCCGGGCTGGGACGAGTCCGGCTGGGTCACGGGGGAGGCGCACCACGTCGCCCGGGACGTCGCGCGCGACGTGTCGCCGACGCGGCGCACCGACCTGTACCGGGCGGCGCTGCGCGCCGCGGCGGAGCAGGGGATCGTGTCGGTGCACGAGATGAGCGCCCCGCACATCGACACGCGCGCCGGGCTGCGCGAGCTGCTCGCGCTCACGGGCGAGGCGTCCTCGGGGCTGGCGCACGTCGTCGGGTACCGGGGCGAGCTGTGCACCACGGTCGACGACGCGCGGGAGGTCCTCGCGGACGTGCCCGGTCTGACGGGACTCGCGGGCGACCTCAACGTGGACGGGTCGATCGGGTCGCGCACCGCGGCGATGCGCCTGCCCTACCAGGACGGGCGGGACCCCACCGACCGGGGGAACCTCTACCTGAGCGCGGAGCAGATCGCGAACCACCTGTCCGCGGTCGGGGCGGCGGGCACGCAGGGCGGGTTCCACGTCATCGGGGACCGCGCGATGGACGAGCTCGTCCTCGGGCTCAAGGTCGCCGCGGAGGTCCACGGCCAGGGCGCGGTGCGCGCGGCGCGGCACCGGGTGGAGCACGCGCTGTTCGTCGACGCGACGGCGCTGGCGTCGCTCCTGCTGTTCGGCGTGAGCCTGAGCATCCAGCCCGGGTTCGACGCCGCGTGGGGCGGGCCGCAGGGCATGTACGCGGCGCGCGTGGGCGCGACCAGGGCGGAGGGCCTGAGCCCCTTCGCGGACCTCGCGGGGGCGGGCGTGCCGCTCGCGTTCGGGTCGGACGCGCCGGTGACCCGGCTCGACCCGTGGGCGGGCGTGCTCGCGGCGATGTCGCACGTCGACCCGGACCAGCAGATCTCGGCGCGGGCCGCGTTCCGCGCGCACACGCGCGGCGGGTGGCGCATCGCGGGCCTGGACCACACGGGCGCCGGGCAGCTGCGCGTCGGGGCGCCGGCGCACCTGGCGGTGTGGCGGGCCGAGCACCTCGTGGTGCAGGGCGCGCTCGGGCGCACGACGTCGTCGTGGAGCACGGACGCGCGCGCCGGGCAGCCGCTCCTGCCGGAGCTCGGCCCGGACGTGCCACGGCCGCGGTGCCTGCAGACCGTGCGCGACGGCGTCCCGCTGTTCGACACGTTCGTCTGACCGCTACCGCTTGACAGGGCCGTGAGCCGGAGTAGGTTCGACAGGGTGTTCCGGCCCCCGCGGCCGCAGGGGGATCAGCCACCGACGACGACCCCTCGGCGTGCCGCGCCGGGTACCTGGCCGGGCTCGCGCGCTCAGTAGAAAACGTGCTCCGCCGGTGGCGGCTGGGTACGGGCCGAAGGGCGCGCGAGCCCGCACACGTTCACCCGTCGCCGGCCCTCCGCCGGCCCCCTGCGACCATCCGGTGTTCACCCGCCGGGCCGCCGGTCTCTCCGGCTCCGGCGCAGGTGCGTGGCGTAGGGTGCACCCGTGCACGCCCCCGAGCCCACGGCCACCCCGGCCGGGCGATCCCACCCCGCAGGACCTGACACCTCCGCCCCGGACTCCGCGGCACCCGCGACCGGACCCGACGAGACCGGTCGCCGCGTCCCGGGCGTGGCGGACGAGCGCACCGTCGTCGGGCCCCCGTCGCGGCCGCTCACGCTGCTCCTGGCCGTCGCGGGCGGCCTCGTCACCGACGCGGCGTTCCCCGACCGCGGGTGGTGGCCTCTCGCGTTCGTCGGCGTCGCCGCGCTGTTCTGGGGGCTGCGGCGCGACGGCGCGCGGTGGGGCTTCCTCGTCGGGCTCGTGTGGGGGCTCGCGTTCTTCCTGCCGCACCTGTGGTGGGCGAACTATGCGACCGAGACCGTGCCGTGGGTCGCGCTGTCCGTCATGGAGGCGTGCTTCGTCGGCGTGCTGGGCGCCGCCTGGGTGTGGGCGCGGCGGTGGTCGTGGCTGGCCGGGCGCCCGTGGGCGCAGGCGGTCGCGTTCGCGCTGCTGTTCGTCGGCGTCGAGCAGGCGCGCACCGAGGTCCCGTTCGGCGGCTTCCCCTGGGGCCGGCTCGCGTTCTCCCAGGCGGACTCCCCGCTCGGGCGCGCGGCGTGGCTCGGGGGCGAGGTGCTCGTGTCCCTGCTCGTCGCGCTCGCCGGGTCCCTGCTGGCGGTCGCCGTGCTCGCGCTGGTGCGCCGCCGCGACGTCGTGCCGGGGGCCGTCGTCCCGGTCGTCGTGGCCGGTGCGCTCGTGGCCGCACCCCTGCTCGTGCCGCTCGACACCCGCGCCGAGGCGGGCACGCTCGCCGTCGGGGCCGTGCAGGGCAACGTGGGCGAGCCCGGGCTCGGGTCGTTCGCGAACCGGGCCGAGGTGCTGAACAACCACCTGCAGGGGACCGTCGCGCTGCTGGACCAGGTGGAGCCCGGCGACCTCGACGTCGTCCTGTGGCCCGAGAACGGCTCCGACCTCGACCCGCAGACCGCGCCGGACGTGGCCCGGGCGATCGACGACGCCGCGCGCGAGGTGGAGGCCCCGATCCTCGTCGGCGCGCAGGAGTACCCGGACACGGGCGGCCGGTACAACGTGTCGCTGCTGTGGGAGCCGGGCGCCGGCGTCGTGGACCGGTACGCCAAGCAGCACCCCGCGCCGTTCGGCGAGTACATCCCCCTGCGGTCCCTGCTGCGGATCTTCTCCGACCAGGTCGACCGCGTGAGCATCGACATGATCCCCGGCACCGAGACCGGGGTCGTGGACCTCGCGTCCGAGCGCCTCGGGCGCACCGTGCCGCTCGGCGTCGTCATCTGCTTCGAGGTCGCCTACGACGGCCTCGTGAACGACGCCGTGGACGCGGGCGCCGAGGTGCTCGTCGTGCAGACCAACAACGCCTCCTTCGGGTACACCGCCGAGTCCACGCAGCAGCTCGCGATGTCGCGCCTGCGGGCCGTGTCGACCGGGCGTGCGACCGTGCAGGTCTCGACCGTCGGCGTGAGCGGCGTCATCGCCCCCGACGGCGAGCTCCTGCAGAGCACCGAGCTGTTCACCGCCGACCAGCTCGTCGCGGACCTGCCGCTGCGCACGAGCCTGACCCCGGCCGTGCGGGCGGGGGACTGGCCCGGCCGCGTCGTCGAGCTCCTCGCGCTCGGCCTCCTCGCGGCGGGGGTCGGGAGCGTCGTCCGCGAGCGCGGCGCGACCCGGGCGTCCGCGACGCCCGCCGCGACCGGGGACGACGCGCGGTGAGCGAGCGCCGCGGGGAGCCCGCCGCGCCGGGCCGCGTGCTCGTCGTCGTGCCCACGTACGACGAGGCGCTGACCCTGCCGGGCACGCTCGCGCGGCTGCGCGCGGCGGTGCCGGACGCGGACGTGCTCGTCGTGGACGACGCGAGCCCCGACGGGACGGGTGAGCTCGCCGACGCCGCGGCCGCCACGGACCCGGGCGTGCACGTGCTGCACCGCGCGGGCAAGGAGGGCCTGGGCGCCGCGTACGTCGCGGGGTTCGGCTGGGGCCTGGACGCCGGGTACGACGTCCTGGTCGAGATGGACGCCGACGGGTCGCACCGGCCCGAGCAGCTGCCGTCCCTGCTCGCCGCGCTCGCGCCGGCGGGGGAGACCGGCGATGGTGCGGGCGCGGACCTCGTGATCGGGTCGCGCTGGGTGCCGGGCGGGCAGGTGGAGAACTGGCCGTGGCACCGCGAGGTGCTCTCCCGTGCCGGGAACGTGTACGTGCGGCTCGCGCTCGGGCTCGGCCTGGGTGACGCGACGGCGGGCTTCCGCGCGTACCGCGCCGACGCGCTGCGCGCCGTCGACCTCGCGAGCGTGGAGTCGCACGGCTACTGCTTCCAGGTCGACATGGCCTGGCGGGTCGAGCGCGCGGGCGGACGGGTGGTCGAGGTGCCGATCACGTTCGTCGAGCGCACCGCGGGCCGGTCGAAGATGAGCCGCGCGATCGTCACCGAGGCGCTGTGGAAGGTCACGGTGTGGGGTGCGCGACGCCGCGCGGCCCAGCTGTCCGCCGTCGTGCGGGGGCGGGGGAGCCGCGCCTCGGGCTGAGGTCGCGCGGCACCCGTGCCGCTGGTCAGGCTTCCTGGTCGCGGACCGCCCGCAGGAGCGCGGTGTGCGTGGCCTGGTCCACGGCGGCCACGAGGCCGCCCGCGCCGGAGTGCACGGCGTTCCCGTCGAGGTCGCTCAGGATGCAGCCCGCCGCGACGCACAGCGCGATGCCGGCGGCGAAGTGCACGCTGCCCTCCAGGTGGCCGTCGGTCACGTAGGCCGCTCGGCGCCCCGCGGCGACCCACGCGAGGGCGAGCGTCGTGGAGCCGACGCGCGGGCGGAACCGCCCGGTGAACGCGGGGTCGGTCAGGAGGCGTGCGGCGCGAAAGCCCGGGGCGCGGGGGAAGGGCGGGTCGAGGTTGAGGTCGACCAGGCCCGGCCCCACGGTCGGGGCGAGCGGGGCGTCGTCGCCCTCGGGCGTGCGCCGGCCGGCGCGGTCCCCGTCGCACCAGAGCACCTCGTGCGCGAACGGGTCGGCGACGGCGGTCCGACCCCGCACCTGCAGCGCGACGTTCACGGCGACCGCGGTGGTGCCTACGGCGTAGTTCAGGGTCCCGCACAGCGGGTCGACGAGCCAGCGCCGCGGCGCGTCGCGCTCTCCCGACGCGCCCGACTCCTCCCCGGTGACGGCGTCGTGCGGGCGCGCGGCGCGCAGCACGTCGAGGATCGCGCGCTCGGCGGCGAGGTCCGCGCTGGTCGCGAGGTCTCCGCCGGGCTTGGCGAACCGTTCCAGGTCCGTGCCGTGCTGCGCGCGCAGGACGTGCGCGGCGGCCGACGCCGCGGCGACGGCCACCTCGAGGTCGGGGTCGGTGGGGGTGAGCACGGCGCGAGCGTAGCGGGCTCGGCGGGTGCGGCGTCCGGACGCGCGAGAGGCCCGGACCCTCAGGGGTCCGGGCCTCTCGCGTGAGTGCGGGCGGGTGGCGTCAGGCGCTGCGGCGCAGCTTGCCGGCGCGCAGCAGGCCGAGGCGCTCGTCGAGCAGCTCCTCGAGCTCGGAGATGGTGCGGCGCTCGAGCAGCATGTCCCAGTGGGTGCGGGCGGGCTTGCCGGCCTTGGGCTCGGGGCGCTCCGCGTCGCGCAGGAGCGCCTCGGCGCCGCAGCGGCACTCCCACACCGGGGGGACCTCGGCGTCGGTCGAGAACGGCAGGATGATGGTGTGCCCGTTGGGGCAGTCGTAGTGCGCCTGGAAGCGGGGGGCGAAGTCGACGCCCTCGTCCGACTCCATGCTCTTCGCACCGATGCTCATCCCGCGCAGCGAACGGTCGGCCATGGTGTCCTCCTGAGGGGTCTTCGGGGGTGGGTGGGGCGCTCCCGGTGGGGTGCGGACAGCGGCCCGGTCTACGAGAGGCAACGCCTCGCCGTCGGTCGGTGTTCCGGCGCGTCGTGAAGGTCCGGTGAACGTCGCGGGTCTCCGCGGCCGGGCCGCCCCCACGGCGTCGAGCCGGTCCGCCTCGGCGCGTCGCGGTCCCAGGCTCCCGGGTTTCGATGCCCGACGCAACTCGTCGAGGCCCTGGCGGGGCCGGACGTGCGCACGCTCACACCGGGGCCGGACGTGCCCGGGAACAAACCCGGGGGGTCCCCGGTTGAGCGCCATGTACATGCAAACGCATCGACCTAGGACTCACGGGAGCACACCATGCAGTTCGGCATCTTCACCGTCGGAGACGTCACGACGGACCCCACGACGGGCCGGACCCCCGACGACACCGAGCGCGTGCGCGCGATGCTGACCATCGCGAAGCACGCGGACGAGGCGGGCCTGGACGTCTTCGCCACGGGCGAGCACCACAACCCGCCGTTCGTCCCGTCCTCGCCGACGACCATGCTCGGCTACCTCGCCGGTGTGACGAAGAACATCGTCCTGTCGACGTCCACGACCCTCATCACGACGAACGACCCCGTGCGCCTCGCGGAGGAGTACGCGATGCTCCAGGTCATCTCGGACGGGCGCATGGACCTCATGATGGGGCGCGGCAACACGGGCCCGGTGTACCCGTGGTTCGGGCAGGACATCCGCAACGGCATCCCGCTCGCGATCGAGAACTACGCTCTGCTGCGCCGCCTGTGGACCGAGGACGTCGTGGACTGGGAGGGCAAGTTCCGCACCCCGCTCCAGGGCTTCACCTCGACCCCGCGCCCGCTGGACGGCGTGCCGCCGTTCGTGTGGCACGGGTCGATCCGCAGCCCCGAGATCGCCGAGCAGGCCGCGTACTACGGCGACGGGTTCTTCCACAACAACATCTTCTGGCCCATCAGCCACACCAAGCAGATGGTGCAGTTCTACCGCCAGCGCTGGGAGCACCACGGCCACGGCCCCGCGGACACCGCGATCGTCGGTCTCGGCGGCCAGGTGTTCCTGCGCAAGGACTCCCAGAAGGCGTGGGACGAGTTCCGCCCCTACTTCGACAACGCGCCCGTGTACGGGCACGGCCCGTCGATGGAGGACTTCACGCGCGAGACGCCGCTCACCGTCGGCTCCCCGCAGCAGGTGATCGACCGGTACGCCGCGATGCGCGAGCACGTCGGCGACTACCAGCGCCAGCTCTTCCTCATGGACCACGCCGGCCTGCCCCTCAAGACGGTGCTCGAGCAGATCGACCTCCTCGCGGGCGAGGTCGTGCCCGTGCTCCGCAAGGAGATGGAGGCCGCCCGGCCCGCGCACGTGCCGGCGAACCCGCCGAGCCACGCCGAGCGCGTCGCCGCGGCCCGCGCCGCCGGGACCGAGGGCGCCGCGCACGTCGGCGGCACCGAGGACCGCTGGACCGGGCGCACCGCCGAGGACGACCAGGAGCCGGCGAAGGCCGGTGCCGCGTTCGGGCTGTGACCCGCTCCGTCCCGCGGCCGGCGTCACCGGCCGCGGGACCGGCCGCCCGACGGCGTACGGTCGAGGGGTGCCCCGTGCACCCGCTCGACCTGCCGCCGTCGGGCACCCCCGCACCGTCCGGCCCGGCGACGGGCCGACCCCCGCACCACACGCCACACCCCAGGAGCACCGCATGACCGCCAGCACCCCCGCCCCGGACCGCCGCCTCGTCGTGGTCTCCGCCGGGCTGTCCAAGCCGTCCTCCACGCGCCTGCTCGCCGACCGGCTCGCCGAGGCCACGGTGCGCGAGCTCCAGGGGCTCGGCGTGAGCGCCGAGGTCGAGACCGTGGAGCTGCGCGACCACGCGCACGCCGTCGTCGACGCGATGCTCACCGGCTTCCCCACGGGCGAGCTCGCCGGGGTGCTCGAGCGCCTCGCCGCCGCGGACGGGATCGTCGTGACGACCCCGCTGTTCACCACCACGTACTCGGGGCTGCTCAAGTCGTTCGTGGACGTCCTCGACAAGGACTCGCTCACCGGCACGCCCGTGCTGCTCGGCGCGACCGGCGGCACCGCCCGCCACTCGCTCGCGCTCGAGTACTCCCTGCGCCCGTTGTTCACCTACCTGCGGGCCGACGTCGCCACGACGTCCGTGTTCGCCGCGACCGACGACTGGGCCGCCGCCGAGGCCGACTCCGGTGGCGGGCTGCCTGCCCGCATCGCGCGCGCCGGGCGCGAGCTCGCGGAGAAGGTCGCGCTGCGCAAGAACGCCGGCCCCGCCGACCCGTTCGCGGCCACGCCCGACTTCTCGGCGCTGCTCGGCGGGCTCTGACCCGCCCCCAGACGGCGCGCCCCGGCCACCGGTGCTCCCGGCCGGGGCGCGCTACCGTTCCCTGACCTGCGAGGACGTCGCCCGAGGGGCTTGCCCCGGGCGGGTGCCCCGCGGCAGGATCGGGGGACCGACGACGACGGGGGAGCACCATGAGCACCAGCGCGACCGAGGGCCACACCGAGGTCCCCCCGCCGGACCCCGCCCCGGCGCCCACGGTCGAGCCCGTCGCCCCCGTCACGGTCGCAGTCCCCGTCGTGGAGGCGCTGGCCGAGCACGGACCCGTCGCCCCCGCCCCGCCCCGTCGGCGTCCCGTCGGCGTCGTCACGATCCCCGGCAGGGCACCCGACACCTCACGCTTCTCCGCCGCGCCCCGCTACCCGGCCATGTTCCACGTCGCCGGCGGCCGGCTCGTGTGGGACGGCGCGCGGCTGCGCCTCGTCCGCGGCGACGACACCGTGCTCGAGCCCGCCGGGCGACCCGTCGTGACCGTCACGGGCGACGGTCCCACCGTCGTCGTGACCTGGCGCGACGAGCGCCCCGGGGCCCGGACCACCCGCGCCGTCCTGCTCGACGGGTCGTCCGCCCGGTTCGCGCGCTTCGCCCGGTCGCTCGCGGACACGCGACCCGGGAGCGTCGTCGTCGACGACCGGACCATGCCCTCACCGCGCGTGCCGCGCCTGCACCCCGGCCAGGCCGGCACCGCGCGGCGCCCCGGCGTGTTCGCCCGCACCCTGTGGCGCGTCGTCGGGCGCGGCGCGCCCGCCGCGAGCGCCGCCACGGGCGACGGGGGAGCGGCGCTCGTCGCCCGCCTCGAACGGCTCGCCGCCCTGCACCGCGCCGGCGACCTCACCGACACCGAGTTCGCACGCGCGAAGCAGGCGCTGCTCGGCTGACCGGCCCGCGCCGGGACGCGCCGCGATCAGCCCCCGGCCGGACCCCACCCGGTCACGTCGACCGCCGTCAGCACGGACCCACCGTCGCGGAAGTCCCCGTACCGCGCCCACGCGAGCACGACCCGCAGCAGCACGATGCCCTCGTCCGCCAGCGACCCCGCGAACTGCGGGAACGCCGCCGCGTACGCTGCGGCGCACCGGTCCCGGTCCGTGCCGACCGGGACGTCCGCCTCGCCCTCGCACTGCAGCGTCGTCCCGTCCGTCCCGCCCACCGTCACGGCGACGCGCGGGTCCCGGGCCAGGTTCGCCACCTTGCGCGACGTCGCACGCGCGTCGAACACCAGCTCGCCCGCGCCCGTCGCCGCCACGGCGAGGAACGCAGCCTGGGGCGCGCCCTCCGCACCGAGCGACGCCACGACACCCCACCCCTGCGACCGGACATACCTCACGAACGCCTCACGATCCATGCGGCCACCGTAGCGTCCTGCACCGCCGGACCGGAGGCGTCGAGGGCCCGGCGACACGAAATCCCTGGACCGCCGCGGACGCCACCTGACACCGTCGCACGATGACAGCCTCCCGCACCGACCTCGGCGGCACCGACCAGGAACGCCTCTGGGACGCCGACACCGCCGCCCGGTACGACACCCCTGGCGAGGGCATGTTCGCGCCCGACGTCCTCGATCCCGCCGTCGGCCGGCTCGCGGCGCTCGCGGGCCGGGGGAGCGCGGTCGAGCTCGCCGTCGGCACCGGGCGGGTCGCGATCCCGCTCGCCGCGCGCGGCGTCCCGGTCACCGGCATCGAGATCTCCCGGCACATGGTCGCTCGGCTCCGCGAGAAGGCCGACGAGACGACCCTGCCCGTCGTCATCGGGGACATGGCTACCGCCCGGGTGCCGGGGGAGCACACGCTCGTCTACCTCGTGTACAACACGATCGCGAACCTGCTCACGCAAGACGCCCAGGTCGAGTGCTTCCGCAACGCCGCGCGCCACCTCGCCCCCGGGGGCCGGTTCGTCGTCGAGCTCTGGGTCCCCGAGCTGCGCGCCCTCCCGCCCGGCCGCACCGCGACCGTCTGGCACGACGAGCCCGGCTACCTCGGCGTCGACACCTACGACGTCCTGCACCAGCGTGTCGTGTCCCACCACGTCCGGTTCGACGACGACGGCCGCGCCGAGGTCCACCGCACGCCCCACCGGTACGTCTGGCCCGCCGAGCTGGACCTCATGGCCCGCCTCGCCGGCCTCGAGATCGAGACCCGGCACGCCGGATGGGCAGGGGAGCCGTTCACCGCCGAGTCCCGCTCCCACGTGTCCGTGTACCGGCGCACCACGGCGGACGCCTCATGACCACCGAGGACCGCCCGCACCCCGGCGAACTCGTCGTCCTCGTCTGCGGCCCCGCAGGGTCCGGCAAGTCGACCTACGCCCGCAGCCTCGCCCGGCACGGCTACGTCCCGCTCTCCTTCGACGAGGAGGCCTGGCGGCGCGGGCACCGTGACCACCCCCTGCCGGCCCACGTCGCCGACGAGGTCCACACCGCCCTGAGCGCGCGCCTCACCGAGCTCGTCGCCGACGGCGTGCCCGTCGTCGTCGACACGTCCTTCTGGTCCCGCGCCTCGCGCGACCGCTACCGCGCCCTCCTCGCGCCCCTGGGGGTCCGACCCGTCGTCCACCGCGTCCGGACCCCGCGTGACGTCGTCCTCGCCCGGCTCGCCCGACGGCGCGGCACCGGGCCCGACGACGTCCTCGTCCCCGAGGACCTCGCGACCGCCTACCTCGACGGCTTCGAGGAGCCGACCCCGCAGGAGGGGCCGCTCCGCGTCGTCGACGGCGGACCGTAGGAACCCTCACGCACCGAGCGACCCCTCGATCGCACCGAGGTCACGCACCGCGAAACGGTGGTGCTCCCACTCCTCCTCGAGGATCACGTGCACGCACGACAACGTCGTCTCCGGGTACTGCGGCGACCACGGGTTGCGCCGCACCACCACCAGCTCCTCCGGCGTGACCCCTGCCAGGAAGTCCCGCACCATCGCGACCCGGCCCGCGCGCGCCTCCAGCACCTCCGCGTACGACGGCGCCCCCGTCACGAAAAGCGACAGGTCCAGCCCGTCCTCCGCCGCCTGCGGACCCGCCTGCCCCAACGGGTGGAACGGCTGCTCGATCTCCAGCACCGCCCGCCCCAACCACGCGTCCGTCGCCAGCACCAGGTGCCGCAACGTCTGCGCGAACGACCACTCGCCGTCCACCGACACGTCCACGGCGCTCGCGGGCAGCGCCGCCGCCCGGTCCAGCGTCGCGGCCCATGTCGACTGCAGCGCCGCCCACGCGTCGCGCAGCCCCTGCGGGTCGGTGGCGCGACGCCGTTCGCGCCCCGGGAACCGGCGGTCCAGCTCTGCCTCCACGAACCCGGTCACGTCCACCCCGTTCACCCGGAACGACGCGTCGCCGTCCGCGAGCCAGGGCGCATCGACGTCGACGCCCTCCACCTGCACGCCTCGCATCACCACACCGGACAGATCGGACTCCACGAACCGCGCACCGCGCAGGTCCGCACCGTCGAACGTCGCGCCGCGCAGGTCGTCCGTGCGGGTGAACCGGGCCATGAGCGCCTCCTCGTGGACGTGACCCACCCGAAGAACCCGGCCAGCCCGGGGGAGAGGCCGTGGTGCGGCGGCGACGCTGCACCACGGCGTCGGGGCAGGGGAGAGGCGTGCACCTCTTCCACGGTCACGACGAGCGGGGACGACGAACGCACCGTACGCCGCCCGACCCGCGCCCCACCAGAGGACCGCGCCACCACGCGGTCCGACACCACGCTCCGACCACACCGTTGCCGACACCACCGCAGGTTAGGGGTGGCCAGAGGCGGACGGCCCGGGGGAGCATCGGACCATGCCGATCCTGCCCACCGAACGCGACCCCCGACTCATCACCGTCCGACGTGGCGGCACCCTCACCGACGACCACCACCGCCAGCTCGCCCGGTGGGCCGTCGAGTGCACCGAGCACGTCCTGCCGATCTTCGAGGACGCCCGGCCCGACGACACCCGACCCCGCGACGCCCTCGACGTCGCCCGCGCCTGGATCCGCGGCGAGGTCCCCATGAAGACCGCCCACAGCACCGCCTTCGTCGCCAACGCCGCCGGGCGCGACCAGCCCGCACCCGTCAAGTACGCGGCGCTCGCGGCCGGGCAGGCGGTCGCGGTCGCGCACGTCGCGGCGCACGACCTGGGCGCGGCGGCGTACGCGATCCGGGCGGCGGTCGCTGACGCCGACGCGCGAGGCGAGGACCCGGAGGCTGCGCGCCGGGCGGAGCGGGACTGGCAGCGCGAGCGCATCCCGGCGGAGCTGCGCGAGCTCGTCCTCGACGACCAGCGGCGCCGGAGCGCGATCTGCTGGGACGTCTTCGACGACTGAGGCAGGGGACAGGGGCTGCTCAGCGCAGCAGGTCGACGTAGGCGGCGAGAGGGATCCGCCCGTCCGCCGTGGCGACGACGCCCGCGTCACCGGCCACGAGGACGTCGGCCTGGAGCACGGCCACGGCGACGTACTCGGCGGCTGCGATGTCGTCCGCGTCCAGCTCGTGAGCGATCCGCCACGCCGTGGCCCGCGAGACGCGGTCGCCGAGCAGGCGGATCTTCAGGGCAGCGATGCCCTCCAGGCGGGCGCGCGCCGTCGTCTCGTCGAGCACGCCGTCGCGGACGTCGCGGTAGAGCATCGAGAGCGCGTGACTGCGCAGCACGGAGGGGCCGACGAGCGGCCGTCGTGCACCGAGGCCGACGTCGTCGCGCACGAGTCGCAGCGCGGTGACGGCGTCGATCGCGCACCGGGTCGAGGGGTCGAGAGCGACGGTTCCCACGGGAGCCAGTAGACATCGCCGATGCCTCACAGGCATCCGCTCTGCCTCTTCCGCGGGCCGCCAGAGGTGCGTGACGGCACCAGGCTGTCCGCCGGCGACGTACGGGGTTCCAAGGGATCTGTGCGTGGAGCACCTGCAGGCAGGGTCCGCAGGTCACGATCGGGCACGTGCGCACGCGACGAGGTCGCAGGCCAGCTCCGAGGAGCCCGTAGGGTCGGACCGTGGCTGAGCCGTGGGAGACGACCGTGACAGCGTTCGCGATGACGCGCCGGGATCGGAAGTGGCTGATGATTCGGCACGAACGGCTGGGCGTCACGCGCTGGGAGCTGCCGGGCGGTCACGTCGAACGTGGCGAGACGCTCGAGGAGGCTGCTGCGCGCGAGACGGCTGAAGAGACCGGTGTTGCCATCGAGGTCGGTCGGTTGGTTGCCACCTGCGTTCACGAGTGGCACGAACGACGACGGCGCAAGCTGGTCTGCTTCTTCGACGCGACGGCCGCGAGCAGCGATGTGCCCCGGGTGCCCGCGGACGAGCCACATGTCCTGGAGGCGGCATGGGTCGACCCGTTCGCGCTGGACACGGTGAGTCCGTTCATCGTGCCGTTGATCAAGCAGCAGCTCGTCGGCTGGCCGAACGCTCCGATCTCCTTCGTGATGACACATCGCATCAACGGTGACGGGCTCTGGGAGCCGGCTCCCGTCGTCGCTGAGGCCTGAACACGCACGATCCGCGACCCCACCCGCGGGGCGCCGATAATGTACATTATGTCATTTCGCGGCGGAAGGAGCTGCTCCGACGCATCACGGAGGGCCTCCGCGCGCTCCCCTTCGTCATGAGCACGACGACGTACGCACCCCGGCTCGGCACGCACCGTTCCGGCGGCGGCACCGCGGACCGGAGCGACGGCCGGCGGCTGCTCGCAGGGCTGGTGGCGCTCACGCCGTCCCGGGCGTCGTCAGGAACCGTCTCCGGGACGTTCGCCGCGACCTCGCCGTTCACCGGGCTCGCGCCGGACGGCCGTCGTCCCCGACGGCTCGTCACGACGACGCTCGTGACGCTGGCCTGGGTCCCGGCGCTCGCCCTGACCCTGGTGGCGTTCGTCCTCGTCGGTGTCGCCGCAGGCGCGGCGACCGTCGCCGTGTGGGCCTGGCGCTCGGTGTCCCCCGCACGCGCGCCGCGGGCAGGGTCCGGCGGCACCGATGCGCCACAGGACGAGCTCAAGCTGACGGACGCCCCGGACGTCCGTGCGCCCCGGCGACTCCTGGTGCGGGACCGCACTCTGGGCTACGATGCCTAGAATCGGACATACGACGCAAACCATTGTGTTTAGGTCAACAGCGTGGTGACGCGTCGTCGCTGATCCTCGCGACCTCGGCCGGTTCCGGTGGCTCGCCGGTGGCACAGCACGCCACCGTCGGCGCGTCCTCCAGAGCACTCCGGCGTCCGGACCCCACAGCGGTCCCCCTCTCTCCGGCCCTCCTTCTCGCTCCCGGTGCCCGAGCGTGTGCCACCCTGGGCGCGTGCCCGACTCCACCCCTCCCCGGACGCCCTTCCCTCCCCCGCCGCTCGCCGAGGTCGTCGGCGCGCGCGAACGCACGATCCACGTCGTCACCCATCCCGAGGCGACGCACCACGTCGAGGGCCTGGTCGGCGGCGTCCACGACTCCGACCTCACCGCACGGGGCGCACGGCAGGCGGCTCTGGTCGCGGCGGCGCTGCGTGCCCGGATCCCGGACGACGCCGCCGTCGACGTCGTCACGTCCGACCTCCTGCGCACGCGCCGCACCGCGAGCGCGATCGGCGCGGCGCTCGGTGCCGCCCCCCGCCTGGACGCCCGACTGCGCGAGGCGTCCTACGGCGAGGCCGGGGGGCGGCCCCAGACCTGGCTCGACGCGCGGTTCGTCCCACCGCCGGCGGTGGGCGACCGTCTGCGGCACGACGTGGGCGTCACGGGCGCGGAGACGAGGCTCGACGTCGCGCTGCGGGTGTACGCGGCGACGACGGACCTGCTCCGCCGTGCCGCGGACCACCAGGTGGTGGTCACGCACGGGTTCGCGGCGACGTTCGTCGTCGCGGCCTGGATCGGGATGCCGGTCGAGGCCGCCGGGAGCGTCACGTTCCCGGTCGCCTCCGGGAGCATCACGACCCTGCGTGAGGACGGGTTCTTCCACAACCGCGGGGTGCTGAGCGTGGGCGACGTCGCGCACCTGGGCGCGTCGCGCTGACCCCGTCGCCCCCGACTCCCCCGCGTCGGCGCAGGTCAGGGCGTCGTGCGGTGGCGACGCTGTGGGTGGCCCGACCTAGGCTGGCGGCGACCGCACCCCGAAGGAGGCCCGCTCATGGTCGCCCCGCCCCGCCTCGAGCGGATCACCGTCGCCGAGGCCGCCGACCGCTACCTCGCGTCCGTCGCCGCGCAGACGCTGCGGGGCGTGCTGTCGCCGACGACACGCCGCAGCTACGAGCGGGACGTGGCGGAGTTCGCGCGGCTCGCCGGGCCCGCCCGGGTGCTGGACGACGTCGCCGGCGAGGACGTCGACGACGTCCTCCTGCGCTACCAGACCACTCCTGACGGCCGGTACGCGGACGCGTCGCGCAAGCCGGGGAGCTCGGGCCGCTCCGCCGCGACGGTCAACCGGTTCCGCCAGTCCGTCACCCGCTTCTTCTCCCACGCGGCGCGCGAGGGGTGGGTCCAGGCCGACCCGATGCAGTGGGCCTCTCCCCCGGCCCGCCTGCGCGACGGGCTGCGCGTCGCGCGCACCGCGCTGTCCGCGGGCTCCGCCGCGTCGCTCCTCGAGGTCTCCGCGGCCCGGTCGCCCGGCGACCCGGCCGCGGTACGGCGCGACCAGGACCTCCAGCTGCGCGACCGCCTCGTCGTCGCGCTCCTGCTCGTCCTCGGCCCGCGCGTCTCCGAGCTGGAGCGCGCGAACCTCGACGACTTCTCCCGCGAGCCCGACCAGACGCGCTGGCGCATCCAGGGCAAGGGCGGTCACGTCCGCACGGTGACGCTCTCTCCCCCGCTCGCCGCCGCGCTCGAGGAGTACCTGGAGCGCCTGCGCCCTGCGCTGCTCGCCCGCCGCCCCGACGACCCGGACGCGCGGCGCGCGCTCCTGCTGTCCTGGCGCGGCCGCCGCATCGACGCGCAGGCGGTTCGTGGTCTCCTGCGGCGCTGCGTCGAGCGCATGCCCGCGCAGTACCGGCGCGAGGCCACGCCGCACGCCCTGCGCCACACGACCGCGACCCTGCTGGCCGCCGAGGGGTGGGACGTGAAGGTCGTGGCCGAGCTCCTCGGGCACGCGTCCATCGCGACCACGGGCGTGTACCTCGACCGGATCGAGGGCGAGCTCGCCGCCGCCATCCGCGCCCACCCGCTCTCCGCGGCGCTCGAGCCGGCCGAGACCTGACGCCCGTGCGGCAGGGCGCGTAGCGTTGTCGGTATGGCCTCGCTCCACCGGGTGGAGCTCGTCCCGGACGACGAGCCCGCACCGGCCGCGCGCGGCGCACCCGCGGAGGGGGCCCACGGGTCCGCCGCACCGGCCCGACGACGTGGTCTGCTCCTGCGCGTGGTGGCACCCCTCGTGGTGGTCGCTCTCGTCCTCCTCGTCGTCGGGACGTGGCGCACGACCTCCGCGGAGCGGGAACGCCTCGCCCGGCCCGGGGCCGTGGTCTCGCTCGCGGTGCCACCCGAGCCGGCGTGGGAGACGGACGCCGCCTCTCCTCGGCTCGTCGTGGTCGGCGACGGCAGCGACGCGGTCCTCGCCGTGGTCACCGGGGCCGGCGTGGAGGGGTACGACGTCGCGTCCGGCACGCGTCGCTGGCGGGCCCTCGACCCGACGGCCTGGTGCGGCCCCGCCGTCGGCGAGACGTCGGCCCCGGCTCCGCGCCCCGCCGTCGTCACGTGCCTGACGGGCCCCGCCCTCGCGCCCGTCGCGCACGTCCTCGGCCCGGGCGGTCCGACGGCGGACCCGGTCCCCCTCGGCGACGATCTCGGCCGGGCGGTGCCCGCCCCCGACGGGACCGTCCTGCGCTGGTCGCGCACGGGCGGCGTGGTCCACCTCGCGCTCCAGGACGCCCGGACCGCGCAGGTGCGCTGGCGGCAGGCCGTCCAGCCCGACGACGCGGAGCGCACCGCGATGTGCCGGCCCCAGGTCGCGGGACAGGCCGCCGTCACCGTCGAGGAGGACCTGCTCGTCGTGCGCGGCTGCCGCCTGAGCGCCGTCCTCACTCTCGCCGGAACCCGCCTGGACGCCCGGGGCGACGCGATCACGGCGACGGTCACGCCCCGCGCCGACGGGTCCTTCTGGCGCACGACCGTCCGGTTGCCCGACCGCACCGAGTCCACCCAGCTCGTCGCCCCGGACGGGACGCTCCGTGCCTCCGTCGCCGGGCGCCTCCTCGTTCCTCTCGTCGGCCCCGGCAGCGCCGCGACCACCTGGCTCGTCACGGCCCCGGGCGAGGTGCGCGCGCTCGAGTCCGCGCCCGGCCCGGGCACGGACGCGCCGCACGAGCTGTGGCGCGCCGACCTGCCGGTCGTGCAGGCCGTGGCGCTCGCGGACGGCCGCGCGGTCCTCGCCACGGGCGGCGCGCTCGTCGCCCTGGACGCCCGCACGGGCGAGCGGGTGTGGTCGTGGCCGCGCTCCGCGCCGGGGTCGTCCGCGGACGAACCCACCGCAGGGCCGGACCTCGCGCGCGGCGTGACGGCCGCGTTCACCGACGGCGCGACGCTCGCCGTGGTCGTGCCCGACCCGGACGCCCCGCGACGCTCGCTCCTGGTCGGCCTGTCCCTCGACGACGGCGGGGTGCGCTGGCAGGCCGGGTACGACGCGGACCCGCACGGCTTCGCCGCCGTGGCGGGGCGGGTCGCGCACGTGGACACGGGCTCGTCGCGCCTCACCGTGCTCGGATGATGTGCCGAGACGAGGTGATCGGGTGAGGTCCGCGTGCGAGCGAGCGAGGGCGGGGCGAGCCTGTCGGGAGACCGGTCCCCGCGCCGAGGTGGCCGGCGCGAGACGAGGGAGGACGCCGTGCCGAAGCGCGACCCCGGACCGAGCGTGAAGGACCCCGAGCTGTACGAGAAGCTGCGCGACGAGGGCGACTCGAAGGAGAAGGCGGCGCGCATCGCGAACGCCGCCGCGGGCTCGTCCCGCACGAGCGTCGGACGCAAGGGCGGCAAGGCCGGCGACTACGACGACTGGACGGTCGAGAAGCTGCGCAAGCGTGCCGCGGAGATCGGCATCGAGGGCCGCTCCTCGATGCGCAAGGCCGAGCTGATCAAGGCCCTCCGCTCGCACTGACCGGGCGCGCGAGGAACCCGGGAACGGCGCAGGTGCGGGATCTCACCCGCGGCGCGCCCGTCCTGCGGTCGCGCCTGGAGGCGTGCCCGCTACGGTGAGTCCGTGCACCTGTCGCCCGACTCCGCCCTGCGCACCGCCCGCCGTCTGCTCTCCCGCGCGCTCGTGGTCGCCGTCGCGGCGCCGATCACGGTCGCGGCCGTGCTCGTCACCGCCGACGCGATCCGCAAGCGCCGCAACACGACCGAGGCGTCGTTCCCGCGCTCCTCCCCCGCCGACGTCGAGGTCGCGGGCACCACGACGACCGTCTTCACGTACGGCGAGGACGTGTACCGGGAGATGCTCGGCGCGATCCGCGGGGCGCAGCGCCGCATCCTGCTCGAGACGTACATCTGGAAGGCCGACGCGCTCGGCGAGGAGTTCAAGCAGGCGCTGGTCGAGGCGAGCGAGCGCGGCGTCGAGGTGTTCGTCGTCTACGACGGGTTCGCGAACCTCGTCGTGCCGCAGGCGTTCTTCGACCTGCCGGAGCCGATCCACGTGATCCGCTACCCGGTGTTCCGCCCCGGCATCCTCATGCTCAACGTGCGCAAGTCGGGCCGCGACCACCGCAAGATCCTCGTGGTCGACGACGAGATCGCGTTCGTCGGCGGCTACAACATCGGCGCCCTGTACGCGACGCAGTGGCGGGACACGCACATCCGCCTCGTGGGCCCGAGCGCGTGGGAGCTGCGCAACGCGTTCGTCGACTTCTGGAACGCCAACCGGAACCCCGGCCAGCCGCTGCTCGCCGACCCCGGGTCGGTGCACTGGGAGCCGCGGCTGCGGGCCGCGCGCAACGCGCCCGCGCACCTCGTCTTCCCGATCCGCGGCATCTACCTCGACGCGATCGACCGCGCCAGCTCGCACGTCTACATCACGCAGGCGTACTTCATCCCCGACCGGGAGATCCTCGCGGCGCTCCTCGCCGCCGCCGCGCGCGGGGTCGACGTCCGCGTGCTGGTCCCCGAGCGCTCCAACCACGTGCTCGCGGACTGGCTGTCACGCGGCCTGTACACGGCGCTGCTCAGGGGCGGGGTGCGTATCCACCTGTACCGGGACGCGATGGTGCACGCGAAGACCGCGACCATCGACGGCGCGTGGACCACGATCGGGACGGCGAACATCGACCGCCTCTCCCTGACGGGGAACTACGAGGTCAACCTCGAGATCACCGACCCCGGGGTGGCCGCGCAGATGGAGAAGGTGTTCGACGTCGACCTGTCGAACTCGCGCGAGCTCACGCTCGCCGAGTGGGACTCCCGCTCGGTGGCGGCCAAGCTCAGCGAGGTCGTCCTCACGCCCCTGCGGCCCCTGCTGTGACGCGTGGGCCCCGCACGGGGCCCGCGGTGGACGCCGGAGCCGGCGCGCGTGCCGCGTCGCATCAGTCGCAGTAGTGGGGCGCCTCGCCGCAGATCACGCCCTGCACCATGACGACGAAGAACCCCACGACGGCCGCGACGGCGGCCAGCGCGAGGACCACGCCGAGCACGATCGCGACGATCGCGCCGGGGTGCATCCGGGGCCGGCCGCCGGCGCCCGCGGGGCGGTCGCGGAGGTGCGGCGTCCACGCGCGCCCGTCGAACCACCGCTCGGCTCGCACGCCCCACGGGTCCGGGTACCAGCCCGGCGCCGGGGAGTCGCTCACCGGTCGGCCTCGGCGCGGGCGACGTCGGCCGCGTCCTCCTCGGGGCGGGGCGGCACGGTCTCGTCGGCCTCGAGCAGGGTCACCTCGCCGTACTCGGGGTGCTCGTCGCGCAGGGCGCGGGCCGCGGCGTCACCGACCCCGTCGAGGCTCCCCGCGGCGACGTCGAGCGACTCGCCGGGCGTGAGCGGCCGGTACGCGTACGTCCCGCCCGTGCGCTGCTCCCCGAGGAGACGGTCGACCATGCCGTGCCCGGCCGCCGAGAGCAGGGCGTCGTGGACCGGGACGACGACGCGCGGGTCGAGCCCGCGCACGAAGTCGATCGTCTCGGCGAGCTTGAGCCAGGGGGCGGCCACCGGCGCGAGGAGCACGTCGAGCCGCCTCCCCCCGAGCGTCTCGCCGTCCGGCGCGTCGAACGAGTCGCCCGGGTGCAGGAGCGTCGCGCCGTCCCCGCGCACGAGGTAGGTCACGTTGGCGATCCGGGGGACGTCACGGTGGATCACCGCGTGCTGCCCGCCACCCACGACGACCTCCAGCCCGCCGAGGTCCAGACCGTCACCCGGCGCGACGACGTGCACGCGTGCGGAGGTTCCCTCCGGCAGCGAGGGCCGCAGGGCGGCGGTCACCGCCTCCGGCGCCCAGACCGAGAGCCCGGGCCGGGCCGTGAGGGCGGCACCGAGCGCCACGGCGTCGACGTGGTCCGGGTGCTGGTGGGTGACCAGCACGGTGTCGGCGTCGCGCAGCGCGCCCGCCGCGTCGCTGAACGTGCCCGGGTCGATCACGACGACCTGACCGCCGTGGCGCACCGTGACGCACGCGTGGCCGTGGAACGTGACTCGCATGGTTGCTCCTCTGCTCGCCCTGCCCGGCGCGACGGCCGTCGCCTCAGGCTGCCACCCCGACCACGCGGGTGCCCACCGCTCAGCCCACGACGAGGACCAGGTCGCCGCCCTCGAGCTGCTGCACGGCACCGATCGCGACGCGCTGGACGGTGCCCGCGACCGGCGTCGTGATCGCGGCCTCCATCTTCATGGCCTCGACCGTGGCGACCGTCTGCCCTGCCTCGACGACGTCCCCCGCGACGACGACCGGCGTCACCGCGCCCGCGAACGGCGCCGCGACCTGACCCGGCTGCGTGGGGTCGGCCTTCTCGGCCGCCCGCGCGTCGACGTCGACCGCCCGGTCGCGCACCTGGATCGGGCGCAGCTGACCGTTGAGGGTGAACATCACCGTGCGCATGCCCCGCTCGTCGGGCGTGCCGATCGCCTCGAGCCCCACGAGCAGGCGCACGCCCTTGCCGAGCGCGACCGCGACCTCCTGACCGGGCTCGAGCCCGTACAGGTACGTCGGGGTGTCGAGCACGGAGACGTCCCCGTACGCCTGGCGCACCTGCTCGAACTCCTTGGTCGGCCCCCCGAACAGCAGGTGGTTCAGCCGCCGGCGCCGCACGTCCCCCGCCTGTGCGAGCTCGGCCTCGTCCTCCGGCGACAGGGGCGTCACGCCGCCGCGCGCCGCGCGACCGGCGAGCGCGCGCGAGCGGAACGGCTCCGGCCAGCCCCCGGGCGGGTCGCCGAGCTCGCCCCCGAGGAACCCGATCACCGAGTCCGGGATGTCGAACGCCTGCGGGTCGGCCGCGAACTCCGTCGGGTCCGCGCCCGCCGCCACGAGGTGCAGCGCGAGGTCGCCCACGACCTTCGACGACGGCGTCACCTTCACCAGGCGCCCCAGGATGCGGTCCGCCGCCGCGTACATCGCCTCGATCTGCTCGAACTTGTCCCCCAGGCCCAGCGCGATCGCCTGCTGGCGCAGGTTCGAAAGCTGCCCGCCCGGGATCTCGTGCTCGTACACCCGCCCCGTCGGCCCCGGCAGCCCCGACTCGAACGGCGCGTAGACGCGGCGCACCGCCTCCCAGTACGGCTCCAGGTCCGCGACCGCGGCCAGCGACAGGCCCGTGTCGCGCTCCGTGTGCTCCAGGCCCGCGACGAGCGCGGACAGCGGCGGCTGGCTCGTCGTCCCGGCCATGGCGGCGCTCGCGGCGTCGACCGCGTCCACGCCCGCCGCCGCGGCGGCGAGCAGCGTCGCCATCTGGCCGCCGGAGGTGTCGTGCGTGTGCAGGTGCACGGGCAGGTCGAAGCGCTCGCGCAGCGCGGTCACGAGGCGCGTCGCCGCCGCGGGCCGCAGCAGACCGGCCATGTCCTTGATGGCGAGCACGTGCGCACCGGCGTCGACGATGCGGTCCGCGAGGCGCAGGTAGTAGTCGAGCGTGTACAGGTCCTCGGCCGGGTCCAGGAGGTTGCCCGTGTAGCACAGCGCGACCTCCGCGACCGTCGTGCCGGTGGCCCGCACGGCCTCGATCGCCGGACGCATCTGGTCGACGTCGTTGAGCGCGTCGAAGATGCGGAACACGTCGATGCCCGTGGTCGCGGCCTCCTCGACGAACGCCTCGGTGACGCGCGTCGGGTACGGCGTGTACCCGACCGTGTTGCGGCCGCGCAGCAGCATCTGGATCGCGAGGTTCGGCATCGCCTCGCGCAGCGTCGCGAGCCGCTCCCACGGGTCCTCGCCGAGGAAGCGCAGCGCGACGTCGTACGTCGCCCCGCCCCACGCCTCGACCGACCACAGCTGCGGGGTGGCCCGCGCGACGTACGGCGCGACGGCGGCCAGGTCGTGCGTGCGCACGCGTGTCGCGAGCAGCGACTGGTGGGCGTCGCGGAACGTGGTGTCGGTGACGCGCAGGCGCTGCTCGCCGCGCAGGGCACGCGCGAAGCCCTCGGGGCCGAGCTCGAGGAGCTGCTGGCGCGTGCCGGGCGGCGGCGCGACCGACAGGTCCAGCGCGGGCAGCTTCGTCGCGGGGTCGGTGGTGCGCCGCGGCTCGCCCAGCGGCCGGTTGACCGTCGTGTCTCCCACGAACGCGAGCAGGCGCGTGCCGCGGTCGGCGCTCTCGCGCGCGGCCAGCAGCTCGGGCCGCTCGTCGATGAACGACGTCGCGACGTTCCCGGCGACGAATTCCGGGTCGGCGAGCACGGCCTGCAGGAACGGGATGTTGGTCCGGATGCCGCGGATGCGGAACTCGGCGAGCGCGCGCCGGGCGCGGCGCACCGCCGTCGGGAAGTCGCGGCCGCGGCACGTGAGCTTGACGAGCATCGAGTCGAAGTGGCCCGAGACGACGGACCCGGCCGTCGCCGTCGCGCCGTCGAGCCGCACGCCCGCCCCGCCCGGGGAGCGATACGCGATGATGCGGCCCGTGTCGGGACGGAACCCGTTCGCGGGGTCCTCGGTCGTGATGCGGGTCTGCAGGGCGGCGCCGTTGACGCGCACGTCCTCCTGCCGGATCCCGAGGTCCTCCAGGGTCTCGCCCGACGCGATGCGCATCTGCGCCGACACGAGGTCGACGTCGGTGACCTCCTCGGTCACGGTGTGCTCGACCTGGATGCGCGGGTTCATCTCGATGAACACGTGCTGCCCGGCCCGCTCACCCACGGTGTCCACGAGGAACTCGACCGTGCCCGCGTTCTGGTACCCGATGTGGCGGGCGAACTTCACCGCGTCCGCGCACAGCGCGTCCCGGATCGCCGGGTCGAGGTTGGGCGCCGGCGCGATCTCGACGACCTTCTGGTGGCGGCGCTGCAGCGAGCAGTCCCGCTCGTACAGGTGCACGACGTTCCCCGCGCCGTCGGCGAGGATCTGCACCTCGATGTGGCGCGGGCGCAGCACCGCCTGCTCGAGGAAGACCGTCGGGTCGCCGAACGCGCCGTCGGCCTCGCGCATCGCGGCGGCCAGCGACTCGGGCAGGTCCTCGCGCGCGTCGACGCGGCGCATGCCGCGCCCGCCACCCCCGGCGACAGCCTTGACGAAGACGGGGAACCCGATCGCGTCCGCAGCCGCGACGAGCTCGTCGACGTCCGACGACGGCTCGCTCGACGCGAGCACCGGCAGACCCGCCTCACGGGCGGCCTTGAGCGCCCGCACCTTGTTGCCGGCGAGCTCGAGCACCTCCGGCGGCGGCCCGACGAACGTCAGCCCGGCGTCCGCGCACGCGCGCGCCAGGTCCGGGTTCTCCGAGAGGAACCCGTAGCCCGGGTAGACCGCGTCCGCGCCCGCCTCGCGCGCCACGCGCACGATCTCCTCGATGTCGAGGTACGCCCGGACCGGGTGGCCCGGCTCCCCGATGAGGTACGCCTCGTCGGCCTTGAGCCGGTGCTCGGAGTTGCGGTCCTCCTGCGGGAACACCGCGACGGTGCGGGCCCCCAGCTCGTAGGCGGCACGGAACGCCCTGACGGCGATCTCCGCGCGGTTGGCGACCAGGACCTTCGAGAACACCGGCACTCCATCCGTCGACCGTGCGACGCCGCCGGGGAGAGCGTGACGCGCCGCGTACCGGGCGATCCTCCCACGGCCTCACGGGGCAGGCCGTCGCACCGGCTGTGACGTGCTCCACAGGCATGCGCGACGGCGAGCCTTCGCACGTGCGTCGTGGGGAGCGGCCCACCTCGTCGGAGGGGCGGCGCTCGCGGACCTCAGCCGGCGGAGCGGGCGCGACGGCGCTGCGCGAGCTCGTCCTGCGGGCTCACCGCCGCGTCGCCCTCGTCCTCGAGCGACTCGGTCGGCAGCTCCGCGAGCGTGCCCTCGACCTCGCGCCACACGCGCCCGACCGCGATGCCGAACACGCCCTGACCGCCCTGGACGAGGTCCACGACCTCGTCGGGCGACGTGCACTCGTAGACGCTCGCGCCGTCGCTCATGAGGGTGATCTGCGCGAGGTCGTCGACGCCCCGCTCGCGCAGGTGCTCGACGGCCGTGCGGATCTGCTGCAGCGAGACCCCGGTGTCCAGGAGTCGCTTGACGACCTTGAGGACGAGGATGTCGCGGAAGCTGTACAGGCGGTGCGAGCCCGAGCCCGACGCGGGGCGCACGGTGGGCTCGACCAGGCCGGTGCGGGCCCAGTAGTCGAGCTGGCGGTACGTGATGCCCGCGGCACGGCACGCGGTCGGGCCGCGGTAGCCGGTCGTCGTGTCCTGCTCGGTGATGTCCTCCCCGAAGAGGAGGCCCTGCGCGCCGTGCGGAACCGTCGCGCCGGCACCGACGCTCGCCTCACCGCTGCTGTTCACTGTCGCCTCCTGGGGTGATGTCCACGACCACGCTATGGGCGCCGTCGGGGGTCGTCAACGACCGACGGCCCGAGCGCGCGGGCGTGTCGCGCCCGCGCGTCCGACGAGCAGACCGCCCAACCCTCGACCTGAGGTCGAACGTCCGTGTTGTCCGTTGTGCCCGCACGTCTCGACCTTCGCTCGACGGTCGGTCCGGGCGGTGCTGACCCGCCCACCTACTCGTCCACGGAGAAGTCCTCCGGCTGGACGTGGTCCAGGAAGTCGCGGAACTTCTCGACCTCCTCCTGCTGCGCGACGTCGACGACCTCGACACCCGCCGTCGCGACGACCTCCGCCGAGCACAGCACCGGGCTGCCGGTGCGCACCGCGACCGCGATCGCGTCCGACGCGCGCGAGTCGAGCCGCACCCCGTTGCTCAGGACGAGCTCGGCGAAGAAGATGCCGCCGTCGAGCGCGACGATCTCCGCCCGCTCCAGGCGCACCCCGACCGCGTCGAGCAGGTCCCGCAGCAGGTCGTGGGTCATGGGCCGTGGCGTCGGCAGCCCCGCCTGCGCCATCGCGATCGCGCTCGCCTCCCGCGGTCCGATGACGATCGGCACCACCAGCTCGGACGCGTCGTCGAGCAGCAGCACCACGATCTCCTGGTCGCGCTGCTGCTGACGGACCCCGAGCACCTCGACCGGGACCATCGGGACGTCGTCGCTCACCCCTCCACGGTACGTCTCCGCCCGGCATCCGGCAGGGGGTGGGGCGGCCCCTGCGCGGGCGCCCGCGAGGTGGCGGACCGACCGGTGGGTCAGCGGGTGAGGTCGTCGATCCCCTGGCGCACGAACACGGTGTGCAGCTGCGCGCACAGCTCGCCGACCTCCGAGGCCACGGTGCCCGCGTGGGCGCGGGCGGACGCGCTCTGCTGCCCCCGCCACGGCGAGACGACCTGGTGCACGAGGCTCACGTGCCGGTCGGCGGCGGTACGCAGGGAGCGCAGGTGGCGCGGCTCGATGCCGTACTCCGCGAGCCCCGCGGCGAGCACGACCACGTCGAGCGAGCGCGCGTCGAGCTGGCCTCCCGGCGCCTGGCGCAGCACGCCGGCCTGGATGAGTCCCTCGACGAGGTCTCGCTCGACCCCTGCCGCGGACACGAGCGCGTCAACCGTGTAGCGCTGGCGGACGGCCGCCGAGCCCGGTTCGCCGTCGGACGTCGCCAGGCGCGGCGCGAGGACCTCGACGTCGGTGCCCGCGTCGAGCGCGGCGAGGCGCTCCTTGATGACCTTGAGCGGCAGGTACCGGTCGCGCTGCTCGACGAGCACGAACCGCAGCCGCTCGACGTCCGCGGGGCTGTACTGGCGATAGCCCGACGCGGTGCGCACGGGCTCGATGAGCCCCTGCTCCTCGAGGAAGCGCAGCTTGGAGTGGCTGACGTTCGGGAACTCGGCCCGCAGCGCGCGCAGCACGTCGGAGATGCGCATGGTCGCGCGGCGAGAGATGCCCTGGGGCCACTGCTCCGCGCCGTCGGCGGGCTCCGGAGCCGTGGCGTGCGCGGCGCCCGTCGAGGCGTTCACGACCGGGGAGCCGTGCCGCCCGCCGGTGCCCCCGCGTGCGGGCTGGCGTGGAACGTGAGCCGGTACTTGCCGATCTGCACCTCGTCGCCCGTCGCGAGCGCGACGGCGTCGATGCGGCTGCGGTTCACGTACGTCCCGTTGAGCGACCCGACGTCGCGCACGAGGAAGTGCTCGCCCTCGCGCACGAACTCGGCGTGCTTGCGCGACACGGTGACGTCGTCGAGGAAGATGTCCGCGCGCTCCGAGCGGCCGGCGACGGTGCGCTCGGCGTCGAGGAGGAAGCGGGACCCCTGCCCGGGACCGCGCTGCATGATGAGCAGGGCGGAGTGGCGCGGCAGGGCCGCGACCGCGGCGTGCTCCTCGGGGCTCAGGCCGCCCGGCTGCACGCCCTCCTCGATCGGGGCCTCGATCCGGCCGAAGCTGACCGTCGTGTCGCTACCCGCCCGGTTCGGCACCTCAGGACCGCCTGGGACACTCATCTCGCCTCCTCGGGGCTCACGCACGTCGTGCTCGACCTCGGAACACCGCACCGCAGGGCCGTGGCCCCACGTGCGGAATCAGTGCTCGAAAACTACTACACCCGCAGGTCACGCGGTGCGCGCGACCCACGGTCGTCCCAACCTACCCCGGCCTGCGGGGATGCGGGAAGCCGCGGTCACTCGTCGGCGGGGACCGGGGTCGCGTACTGCGGCGCGCCGGGCTCGACGGTCGCGGCGACCTCGACCCGGTCCTGCTGGGTGATCGTCGTGCGCGCCCCGTCCGCCCGCAGCGACGCCATGGCGCCGCCGGGGATCTCGAGAGCCGTCTCGAGCGTGGACGGGTCGCCGATCACGTTCCACCGGTACGGCGAGGAGATCGTCTGCCCGTCGACCACGACGCCCTCGGCCGAGTCCTCGAAGTAGCTGCTCGCCACGAGGCGGACCCCGTTGACCTCCATCGCCTCCGCGCCCGCGTTGCGCAGCTCCTCGAGCACGTTGAAGAGCGCGAACGCGTCGAGCGGCTCCGCGCCCTCGACGACCTCGATCTCGACGCCCGGCCCCTCGGCGGGGAGCCGGCCGGACAGGATTCCGAGGGTCTCCGCCTGCTGCTCGGCGAGCTCGAGGGCGGCACGCTCGCGCCCGGACCCCGACTGCAGCTCGTCCCGCGTCGACTCGAGCGAGGAGACCTGGTCCTCGAGCTCGCCGGAGCGCTGGGTCACGTCGTCGAGGAGGCGCACGAGGTCGCTCTGGCGCAGGGACGAGAGCTGGTCCTCCTGCGTCTGGCTCACCTGGACGACGAGCGCGAAGCCGAGCAGAGCGCACAGGACCCCGACGACGATCTGGGACCGGGACGCGCGCGGGCGCAGCGCGCGCCCGAGCCCCCGCAGCCCGCGCGGCTCCGGCCGCGTCGGGGAGCCGTGGCGGCCCACGGCGCCGATCGTCCCCGTCGTCGCGGGCGGCTCCTCCGGCGTCGAGCCCTCGGTGCCGGTCGTGCCCTCGGTGGTCGTGTCGTCGCGCGGCGTGTCGGGCTGCGGCGTGTCGGGGTGCGGGTCGTCGTCCGGGGCGACGGCGTCGTCCGGGGCGTGGTCCGGCGCCTCCGTGTTCCCGTCGGCGCTCTCCGGCGGTGCGGCGCCCGCCGGGTCGTCCTCGGGATCCGCGCCCGGCGCGGGGGGCACGTCGCGCTCCTGGTCGCCGGAGGAGCCGTCGTCGACGGCGCCTTCCTGGTCGACCTCGCGGTCCGTCTCGGGGGCGACGTCGGGCTCGCGCGCGGGAGCGTCCGTCGGGTCGCCGGCCTCGGCGCCGGTCGCGTCGGCAGCGTCGTCGACCGCCTCGCCGGTGGTCGCGCGCGCGGCGGCGGGCTCCTCCTGGCCCTCGGGCTGACGCTCGGGGTCGGGCGCGGTGTCCGCCTCGACCAGGTCCTGGTCCGTGCCCACCGGGTCGGGCTGGGCGGCCACGACGTCGGCGGCGGTCCCGTGGGAGGTCTGCTCGGCGCGCTCGCGCACGGCGTCCGGAGCGGCGTCCGGCGTCACGTCGGTGGCGGCCGCGTCGCGGGGGTCCTGGGGGTCGCGGGTCACGCTCACGCCTTGAAGATGTGGCGCCGGATCGCGGCGGCGTTGGAGAAGATGCGGATGCCGAGGACGACGACGACGGCCGTGGAGAGCTGGCTCCCGACACCGAGCTGGTCGCCGAGGAAGACGATGAGGGCGGCGACGACGACGTTCGACAGGAACGAGACGAGGAAGACCTTGTCGTCGAACAGCCCGTCGAGCCGGGCGCGCAGGCCCCCGAACAGGGCGTCGAGCGCGGCCACGACGGCGATGGGCAGGTAGGGCTGCAGCGACACGGGCACGGTGGGTTGCAGGACGAGGCCCGCGACGATGCCCACCACCAGTCCGACGACTGCGATCATTCGACGATCTCCTGCCCTGTCTCGTGCGCGTCCGGGCCCGTCCCGGACCCGTCGGTCGTGCCGTCCGTCGTGCCGTCGGTGCTCCCGGCGGGCGTGTCGGAGTCTACGGGCGCCGCCGGGCCCTTCGCGAAGAACAGCGTGGGCGCGGAGCGGCCTGGCAGGTCGAGGCGGCTCTGCGTCGTCACGCTCGACCGGATGCCGTACTGGGTTCCCAGGATCTGCAGGTAGTCCGACGTGCCGGAGCGCAGGAGCGAGGTGCGCAGGGTGTCCGGGTCGCCGATCGCCTCGACCCGGTAGGGGCCGACGAGGGGCTGCAGGTCGACGAGCACCGCGTCCCCGGCGGAGCGGATCGCCGACAGCCCGGTGAGGCGCTGACCGTTGATCGCGACCGCCTCCGCGCCGCCGGCCCAGAGCGCGTTGACGACGCGCTGCAGGTCGGAGTCGTGCACGAGCGAGTTCGCGTCCACGGTGTCGGACGACAGGCCACCGCTGGTGTCGTCGAGCGTGACGACGACCCCCTGCCCCTCGACCGCCTGCGTACCGGTGAGCGCGCCCTCCTCCTGGAGGCCCTGCAGCACGTCCGCGCTCGCGCCGCTGAGCGCCGCGCCCTGCAGCTGCTCGATCTCCCCGGACAGCTCCGCGCCGCGGGCCGTGAGCTCCTCGGCGGCGCCCTGCCGGTCGAGGATCTCCTGCTCCAGGGTCTCGCGCGCCGCGATGACGCCCGGCTGCGGGGCGCGCAGCTCGACGGCGGCCGCCGTGGTCACGACACCGAGGACGACCGCCAGGGCGACGAGGGTCACGGTGCCCGTGCGGCCGCGGTGCGGGGACTGCCCGGCGGCGCGGCGCGCCGCGGCGTCCGCGTACCCCGGGTCGAGCGGGCGGTGCATGACCTCGTTGAGGAGCGTCATCGACGCGTCGACGGGGGCGCGGCGTGCGGCGCCGCCCGGGTCCGGACGGTTCTCGCTCACGGCGCCTCCTGAGTCGTCGTGCCGGTCTCGTCGGTCTCTCCGCCGCCGGCCCGGTCGCGCACGACGAGCGCGCGCGTCTGCAGCACGTACTGGGCGCCCGCGAGCCAGTACAGGCCGACGCCCCACCAGGTGAACGCCCAGCCCGTGACCGCGGCGACGTCGCCCAGCCATCCCGGCATCTCGGCCAGCAGCAGGAGCGGGAACGCGTACAGCAGCGCGAACGTCCCGGCCTTGCCCGCGAAGCTCACCGGCAGAGGCCCGTACCCGTGGCGCGCCAGCAGCGGCAGCAGCCCGACGAGGAGCACGTCCCGCCCCACGATGACCACGACGAGCCACACGGGCACCACGTCGCGCCACGCCAGACCCAGGAGGGTGACGAGGATGAAGAGCCGGTCCGCGGCCGGGTCGAGCATCTGCCCGAGGCGGCTCACCTGGTCCAGGCGTCGCGCGAGGACACCGTCGAGCCAGTCCGACGCCCCCGACACCGCGAGCACGACCAGCGCCCAGACGTCGTCGCCGCGCACGATGAGGACCGCGAACACGGGCACGAGGAGCAGCCGCAGGAGGCTGATGACGTTCGGGACGGTCAGGACGCGGGAGCTGACCTGCTGCCCTGCTGACACACCCACCGCCCCGTGCTCACGTCGCGCCGTCGCGGCGACCTGCCGCGCGCGGACCATCCTACGTACCGGGCCTCCGAACCCGGGCCCTCATTTCGCGGCGCGGCGCCCGTGACGGGGGAAATCACCCGCTTCGTCCGTCCTGGCCGACGTCGGCGCCGGGCCCCGGGTGAGGGACGTCACCGGGTGCGCCCCGCCTGCCCGAGCGCGACCTCCGGTAGGATGGCCACACCTCTGGAGTTCGTCGCTCGTCCCGCGTGTGTCCGTGAGAGCGGCCGTCCCCCCCTCGATCGTCCCTGATCGTCCTGGTGGCCGGCCTGGTGTGTTCGGGAGTGCGACCTGCGAGAACCGTCCTGGTGACCGCACGCCACTCCACACCCCGAAACGAACGGTCCTCACCCTTTCATGACTGCTGACGTCCTCGCGCCCTCGCACGCCCTCGACCAGTCCGCCGACGCCGCCACCGAGCGCACGGACCAGACCCGCCCGGAGCCGACCGCTCCGACCGGTCCCGTCTTCGCCGACCTCGGTCTGCCCGCTCCCCTGGAGCGCGCCGTCGCCGACCTCGGCTTCGTCACCCCGTCCGCGATCCAGGCCGAGGCCATCCCGGCGCTCCTCGCGGGCCGCGACATCACCGGCGTCGCGCAGACCGGCACCGGCAAGACCGCCGCGTTCGGGCTCCCCCTCCTCGCCGCGATCGACCCGTCCCTGCGCCGCGTGCAGGCCGTCGTCCTGACCCCGACGCGCGAGCTCGCGATGCAGGTCGCCGACGCCGTCGAGTCGTTCGCGACCCACCTGCCCAAGGTCGACGTCGTCGCCGTCTACGGCGGCTCGCCGTACCAGCCCCAGCAGCGGGCGCTCGCGGCCGGCGCGCAGGTCGTCGTCGGCACGCCCGGGCGCGTCATCGACCACATCGAGCGCGGCACCCTCGTGCTCGACGACGTGCGCTTCCTCGTCCTCGACGAGGCCGACGAGATGCTCCGCATGGGCTTCGCGGAGGACGTCGACACGATCTTCTCCCGCGCCCCGCGCGAGCGTCAGGTCGCCCTCTTCTCCGCGACGATGCCCGCCCCGATCCGCCGCGTCGCGAACGAGCACCTCACCGACCCGGTCGAGATCGCCGTCGCCCGCCAGTCCTCCACGGTGACGAGCGTGCGCCAGACGTACGCCGTCGTCCCGTTCCGGCACAAGACCGGGTCGCTGGCCCGCGTCCTCGCGGTGTCCGACGCGGACGCCGCGATCGTGTTCACCCGCACCCGCGGCGCGGCCGAGGAGGTCGGGTCCGCGCTCGTCGAGCGCGGCATCTCCGCCGCCACCATCTCGGGCGACGTCGCGCAGAAGGACCGCGAGAAGATCGTCGAGCGCCTGCGCTCCGGCGCGCTCGACGTCCTGGTCGCGACCGACGTCGCCGCGCGCGGCCTCGACGTGGACCGCATCGGCCTCGTCGTGAACTTCGACCTGCCCGGCGAGCCCGAGGCGTACGTGCACCGCATCGGGCGCACCGGTCGCGCCGGGCGCACCGGTGAGGCGCTGAGCTTCGTCACCCCGCACGAGCGCGGCCGCCTGCGCGCGATCGAGCGCACGACCCGCACCCCGCTCGAGGAGATCGAGATCCCCTCCCCCGCGGACGTCTCCGCGCACCGCGCGCGCAAGCTCCTCGACCAGGTCCCCGCGCGCCGCGAGGCCGGCCGCCTGTCCCTGTACGCGGACCTGGTCCGCACGTTCGTCGCCGAGCACGACGTCGACCCCGTCGACCTCGCCGCGGCGATGGTGGCGCTCGCGGTCGGCGACGACGGCCCCCGCGCCCGCGAGGAGCAGGAGCGGTTCGAGGCCGAGCGTGCCGCCGCGCGCGAGCAGGCGAAGGCGCGCCGCACCGAGCGCACCGGCGAGCGTCCGCGCGGCGAGCGCGCGTCGGGCCGCCGCGAGGGCGACGGCACGCGCGGCATCCGTCGTGACGCCGTCGGGACCCGCTACCGCCTGTCCGTCGGCCACAAGGACGGCGTGATGCCCGGCGGCATCGTCGGCGCGCTGACGAACGAGGCCGGCCTCGCCGGGTCGGACGTCGGCAAGATCGACATCTTCCCGTCGTTCTCGCTCGTCGACATCACCGCGCCGCTCGACGCGGAGACCATGGACCGCATCTCCCGTGCCCGGGTGGCCGGCAAGGCGCTGCGCATCCGCCTGGACGAGGGCGCGCCCGCCTCGCGCGGCCCGCGCGGCGGCCACGGCCCGACCGGTCGACGCGACGAGCGCCGCGACCGCACCGACCGGGCCGACGACCGGGGCGAGCGCAAGCCCCGCCACCGCACGGCGTACTGACGCACCCGCCGTCGCCGCCCGGCGACGCGCGCAGACGAACGGCCCCCGATCCGCTGGATCGGGGGCCGTTCGCGTTCCGCCCGCGTCGTCGCGCCTCAGGTGCGCGGTCCCTCGTGCGCCTCGCCGTGGGCCTGGACCAGCGCCGCCAGGCGACGTGCCTCCGCGTCACCGCGCGCGCCGTCGGCCCGCTGGATCCCCATGACGGCGAGCGTCGACCCGTCGGCGAGGTCCAGGCGCACCCACGCGTCGCCGCTGCCGAACCGGACCGACACGACCTGCGCCCACACCAGCTCGCGCGTGTAGATGACGTTGCGCACCCGCAGGCCGTCGCGCGTCGGGACGGCGTGCACGCCCCCGAGGCGCCAGAGCAGCCACGCCGCGAACAGCGCGAACGCCGCCAGGGAGAGGCGGTTCACCCAGGACGTACCGAGCGGCCCCGTCGCGGACAGACCCACGACGACGCACCCCCCGACCACGACGACGCCCGTCGCCCACGCCGACACCAGGCCGAACCGGGGCCGGAACGGCCGGTACGGGTCGTCGTCACGCTCCCCCGGCAGCCCGGGGTCCGGGAACGGGTCGGTGCTCATGCCGCCACCGTCTCACACCCGCACGACGCCCACAGGCGTCGCCCGCCAGCGCAATCAAGGTCAGAGGCGGGACGCGTGGATCCGCGTCACGAGGATCGCGCGCGCCCCCACGTCGTACAGGGCGTCCATGACCTGGTTCGTCTGATCGCGGCGCACCATCGCCCGCACCGCCGCCCAGTCCCGGTCGTGCAGCGGGGACACCGTCGGCGACTCCAGGCCCGGCGTGATCGCGACCGCCCGCTCCACCAGCGACACCGGCACGTCGTAGTCCATGAGGACGTACTGCCGGGCCGTGAGCACACCCTGCAGGCGCCGGCTCAGCACCTCGACACCGGCCGGGACGTCCGCCTCCGCGACCGCGCGCGGACGGATGAGGACCGCCTCCGACACGAGGATCGGGTCGCCGAACACCTCCAGGCCCGCGCCCCGCAGCGTCGTGCCCGTCGACACGACGTCCGCGACGACGTCCGCCACCCCGAGCTGCACCGCCGACTCCACCGCGCCGTCCAGGTGCACGACCGTGGCCTGCACGCCGTGCGAGCGCAGGTGACCCTCGACCAGCACCTCGTACGACGTCGCCACCCGCAGGCCCTGCACCTGCTCCAGCGACGTCACCGTGCCCGCCGGGGCCGCGTACCGGAACGTCGACCCGCCGAACCCGAGCTGCATGTGCTCCACCGCGTCCGCGCCCGAGTCCAGCAGCAGGTCCCGGCCCGTGATCCCCACGTCCACCGTGCCCGACCCCACGTACACCGCGATGTCGCGCGGCCGCAGGAAGAAGAACTCGACGTCGTTGTCCGGGTCGGCCAGCACCAGCTCGCGCGAGTCACGACGCTGGCGGTACCCCGCCTCGCGCAGCATCTCGACGGCGGGCTCGGACAGGGACCCCTTGTTGGGGACGGCGATACGCAGCATGACGGGAACCTTCGTTCAGGGGATCGGCAGCGGGTCAGGGCGGGAACGGCGACGAGAGCAGGGGCGAGCGGCGCTCGCGGCCGGGAGCGGGACGCTCACCGGCACGGCCGCTCACAGATGCTCGTACACGTCCTGCAGGCTCAGACCCTTCGCCAGCATGAGGACCTGCAGGTGGTAGAGGAGCTGGGAGATCTCCTCCGCCGTCTTCACGTCGCCCTCGTACTCGGCGGCCATCCACACCTCGGCGGCCTCCTCGACCACCTTCTTCCCGATCGCGTGCACGCCGGCGTCCAGCTCCGCGACCGTGCCGGAACCGGCAGGTCGCGTCGTGGCCTTCTCGGACAGCTCCGCGAACAGGGACTCGAACGTCTTCACGCGCCCCAGGGTATCCGCCACCCGGGCGACGCCGGGGCGCGGTCCGCCCAGCGGGCACGCCCCGGCCGCCCCGTCACAGGTCGCGCAGCGCCACCACCGTCGCGACCGCGGCCTCCGCGGCCTCCGCACCCTTGTCCTCACGCGACCCCTCCAGGCCCGCCCGGTCCAGCGCCTGCTGCTCGTCGTCGCACGTCAGCACGCCGAACCCCACCGGCACGCCCGTGCGCACGCTCACGTCCGTCAGGCCCGACGTCGCCGCCTGGCACACGTACTCGAAGTGCGGCGTCCCCCCACGGATCACCACCCCCAGCGCCACCACCGCGTCCGCGCCGTGCTCCACCGCGCGCGCCGCCGCCACCGGCAGCTCGAACGACCCCGGCACCCGCACCACGCTCACGTGCGACACGTTCGCCGCCGCCAACGCCCGGCGCGCACCCGCCAGCAACCCGTCCATCACCCGCGTGTGCCAGCTCGCCGCGACCACCGTCACCCGCAGCCCCGACCCGTCCACGCTCACCGTCGGCGCACCTGCCCCGCTCATCCCTCGTCCTCCTTCGTCTCCGCACCCGGCTCGTCGCCCGGCTCCACCAGGACAGCCCCGTCCGGGACCGCCACCGTGTCCAGCAGGTGACCCATCGCCACCTTCTTCGTCACCAGGTACGCCCGGTTGTGCTCACCGTGACCCACCTCGATCCGCTCCGTCCCCACCACGTCGATGCCCGAGGCCACCAGCCCCGTCACCTTCGCCGGGTTGTTCGTCAGCAACCGCACCCGCGACAACCCCAGGTCCGCCAGGATCGCCGCCGCCGCCCCGTACTCCCGACGGTCCACCGGCCACCCCAGCTCCAGGTTCGCCTGCACCGTGTCCAGGCCCGCGTCCTGCAGCTCGTAGGCGCCGATCTTCGCCAGCAGCCCGATGCCACGCCCCTCGTGCCCCCGCAGGTACACCACCGCGCCCCCCTCCGCCGCGACCCGCTCCATCGCCGCCTGCAGCTGCGGACCGCAGTCGCACCGCAACGACCCGAACGCGTCACCCGTCAGGCACTCCGAGTGCACCCGCACCACCGGGACCCCGTCCGGCCCGACGGCGCTCGCGGACCCCGCGCTCGCGTCACCACCCGCGGCCGGGGGGACAGCCGGCACCAGGGCGACGTGCTCCGCACCGGTCCGCCGGTCCCGGTACCCGACCACCCGGAACCGGCCGTGCGCCGTCGGCAGGTCCGCCTCCGCCGTCCGGTGCACCCGCCGGGCCAACGACTCCCGGCCCGGCACGTCCGGAGCCGCCGCCGGCGCCGGGTCGTGCACCCGCCGCCACGCCACCAGGTCCGCGATCGTGATGAGCACCAGCCCGTCCCGCTCCGCCAGGGCCGCCGCGTCCCCCAGCCGCATCATCGTCCCGTCGTCGTGCACCAGCTCCGCGATGCCCCCGACCTCGCCCATCCCCGCCAGGCGCACCAGGTCGACCGCGGCCTCCGTGTGCCCCGCGCGATGCAGCACCCCGCCCGGGACCGCCCGCAACGGCAGCACGTGCCCCGGCCGGATCAGGTCCACCGGCCCCGACGCCGGGTCCGCCAGCACCCGCAACGTCCGCGCCCGGTCCTCCGCCGAGATCCCCGTCGTCACCCCCGTCGCCGCGTCCACCGTGACCGTGTACGCCGTGCGCCGCGGGTCCTGGCTGTGCGGCACCATCAACGGCAGCTCCAGCGCGTCCGCCCGCACCGCAGGCATCGGCGCGCACAGGTACCCCGACGAGTGCCGGATCGTCCACGCCACCCACTCCGCCGACACCCCCCGCGCCGCGAACACCACGTCCGCCTCGTTCTCCCGGTCCGGCGAGTCCGCCACCAGCACCGGCCGACCCGCCCTGATCTCCGCCAGCGCGTCCTCGACCGACCCCAGGCGCACGCCCCCCGAACCGTCCGGCACCGCGGCGCTCGCGGACCCCGCGCCCGTCACGACGCGCTCCCGGGGGCGGCGCCGGCACCGGAGCCCGACAGGAGTAGCCGCTCGACGTACTTCGCGAGCACGTCGACCTCGAGGTTCACGCGCTCGCCCGGGGCGAGGCCGCCGAGGATCGTCGCCTCGAGCGTCGTCGGGATGAGGGAGACGCCGAACGTCTCGGCGTCCACCCGCGTCACCGTCAGCGACACCCCGCTCACCGCGATCGAGCCCTTCTCCGCCACGTACCGCGTCAAGCCCGCAGGCGCCGAGAACACCAGGTCGTCCCAGCGCTCCCCCGGGTCACGGCTCACGAGCGTGCCGACACCGTCCACGTGCCCCTGCACCACGTGACCGCCCAGGCGCGCGTCCGCCCGGACGGCCCGCTCCAGGTTCACCGGCGACCCCGCCACGAGGTCAGCCAGGGCCGTACGCCGCAACGACTCCGGCATCACGTCCGCCGTGAACGACCCGTCGCCCCCGAGGCTCGTCACCGTCAGGCACACACCGTTGACCGCGATCGAGTCGCCCAGGCTCGCGTCGGACGCCGCGAGCGGCCCCTCGACCGTGAGCACCGCGTCCTCCCCCTCGCCGCCCGGGAACCCGATGTCCCGGACCTTCCCGATCTCCTCCACGATCCCCGTGAACATCAGCCGTCCCGCCCTTCCGTGCTCTTCCTGGACACCACCAGCGCGTCGTCGCCGACACGCCGCACCTCGACCGTGCGGAACCGGTGCGCGTCGGCGATCGTCGCCACGCCCAGCCCGTCCACGGCCCGCCGACCGCTCCCCAGCAGCACCGGGGCCACGTACGCGTGCAGCTCGTCCACGGCGCCGGCCGCGAGGAACGCCGTCGCGAGCGTCGGACCCCCCTCCACGAGCACGTGCCGCACCTCGCGCTCCCCGAGCCGTTCCAGCACCTGCCCGACGTCGCGCGTCAGCAGGTGCAGCAGCTCGCCGCCCTCCCCGCGCACGCGCGCAGTCGGCGGGATCCCGCGCAGCCCGACGACGACCCGCAGGGGCTGGTGCGCCGCGAGGCTCTCGGCGCTCGCGGCACCGTGCGTGCGCACCCGTGCGGTGAGCGCCGGGTCGTCCGTGAGGAGCGTGCCCGTGCCGACGAGGATCGCGTCGACCTCGGCCCGCACGCGGTGCGCGTGCTCGCGGGCGGCCGGCCCGGTGATCCAGCGGCTCGTGCCGTCCTCGGCCGCGACGTACCCGTCGAGCGTCGTCGCCGTCTTGAGCGTCACGTACGGGGTCCCGCGCCGCACGGACGTCAGCCACACCCGGAGAAGCTCCTCGCCCTCGGCGGAGCGCAGGCCGCGCACGACGCGCACCCCGGCCGCGCGCAGGCGGTGCGCACCACCCGTCGCCACGGGGTTCGGGTCGTCGACGGCGTGCACGACCTCCGCGATCCCCGCGGCGACGAGCGCGTCTGCGCACGGCCCGGTGCGGCCGGTGTGGGCGCACGGCTCGAGCGTGACGACGGCGGTCGCGCCCGTGACGTCGACGCCGCGCGTCCGCGCGTCCGCGAGGGCCGCGGCCTCGGCGTGCGGCGTCCCCGCTCCCTGGTGGTAGCCCTCGGCGAGGACCGGCCGTGGGTGCGGGTCCAGCGAGTCGGGCGCGGCGCCGTCGGGCAGGGCGCGGCCGTGCGGCGCGGGCCCCAGCAGGACGCAGCCGACCCGGGGGTTGGGTCCGTGCGCGGGTCCGTGTCCCGCGAGCTCGAGCGCGCGCGCCATCGCGGCGTCGATCGTCAGGGTTCTGGGGTGCTCGCCCATCGTCCTCCTCCCGGGCACGCGTGCTCCGGGGTGAGGGCGGGCGGCGGGGTCAGGCCTGGACCGGCCCGACGGCGTCGCTCACCACGGCGAGGCCGTCGCCGTGGTGAACGGGTGCACCGACGGGTCGCCGGAGCACCACGCCCTGGGCGTGGCCGCGCCGCACGTGCTTCCTCCCATCCGGACTGTCACCGTCGGTCCTGGAGTTCCACCAGGTCAACCGCGCGTGGGCGCGGGTCGCGGACTGTCACCGCCGGCTCGGAATTGCACCGACCCCGGAGCACGTTCGTGCGTACTGCTGCTTCCAACCGAGCATGCTACTCGCGCATTCCCCGGGGTCGGCCCGTCCGCCTGCCGAGCGGACGTGAACCCGGCAACACCCCTCCCCTCCGTGCTCGGTGGTGAGGGAGCTCGGTGGGGTGGGGTGGTGATAGCCGCTTGGCACACTATTTTTATCCGAACGAGAGGGGGGGGAGCCCCGGCTCGTGCGGGCTCCCCCCTCCGTTCGTCAGTGGGCGTGCGCCGACGCCTCCGCCAGCTCGCGCAGCGCCTGGATCTCGCCCGGCACGCTCTCCGCCCCGTACACGGCCGACCCGGCGACGAAGACGTTCGCCCCCGCGTCGGCCGCTCGTTCGATGGTCGAGCGCGACACTCCCCCGTCGACCTGGATCCACACGTCCAGCCCCGACTCGCTCACGGCCTCGCGCGCGCGTCGGATCTTCGGGAGCGTCCCGTCGATGAACGACTGCCCGCCGAAGCCCGGCTCGACCGTCATGACGAGGATCATGTCGACCTCTGCCAGGAGGTCCAGGAAGGGCTCCACAGGCGTCGCAGGACGCAGCGCGAGGCCCGCGCGGGACCCGAGGCGCCGGAGCTCGCGCGCGAGCCGCACAGGGGCAGCAGCGGCCTCGGCGTGGAACGTCACGGACGCGGCCCCGGCCTCCGCGTACGCCGGCGCCCAGCGGTCCGGGTCCTCGATCATGAGGTGCGCGTCGATCGGGACCGGTGACACCTGCGCCAGACGCTCGAAGACCGGCAGCCCGAGCGTGAGGTTCGGCACGAAGTGGTTGTCCATCACGTCGACGTGCGCGTAGTCGGCGGTCGAGATGGCGTTCAGGTCGCGCTCGAGGTTCGCGAAGTCGGCGGACAGGATGCTCGGTGCGATGAGGGCTGCCATGGGCCCCAGCCTAGGGCGCGTCCCGCCCGGCAGCCGCGCCCGTAGGCTCGTCCGGTGAGCACCCTCCCCTCCTCCGGCCCGACCACCCCGCCGGCTGCGGCTCACCCGACCGTGACGGTACGCCCCGCCACCGCGGACGACCTCGCGCGCGTCGCCGAGATCGCCGCCCCGTTCGTCCGCGACACATGCGTGACGTTCGAGGAGGAGGTCTGGGACGTCCCGGCGTGGCAGCGCAAGCTCGACGATGTCACCACGCGCGGCCTGCCGTTCCTCGTCGCCGAGGTCGACGGCACGACCCGGCCGGACGGCACGAGCGACCCGGTGGTCGCGGGCTACGCCTACGCGTCCGCGTGGCGCCCGAAGCCGGCGTACCGCCACACCGCCGAGGACACGATCTACCTCGACCCGGCCTACGCCGGCCGCGGGATCGGCACGGCCCTGCTCGGCGCGCTCCTCGACGCGTGCTCCGCGACAGGCGTGCGGCAGGTCGTCTCCGTCGTCGCCGACGTGCCCGAGGCGGCGGGCTCGCTCCCCCTCCATCGGCGCTTCGGCTTCGTCGAGGCCGGTCGCCTCACTGCCGTCGGCTTCAAGCACGGCCGGTGGGTCGACACGATCCTCCTCCAGCGCTCCCTCTGACCCCGGCGACGAGACCCGTCACGGCCCGCCCGACGCGCCGAGGTCGAGGCATGGTCCATGCCCGGTGGCGGTCGCTCGCCCCGCCGGTGGCGGGTCACCGCCCGAGGTGGTCGAGCCACGACCAGGGCTCAACCTCGGCGAGCCGGGATCAGGCGAGGAGTCCGCGGCGGAGGTCGGTCGTGCGCTGCTCGACGGTGCGCCAGGCATTCCGGCTCACGCCCGGGTGGGCGTCGCGGTCGATGTCCGCGAGCGCCGCGAGGAGCCCGTCGAGGGTCTGGGCGACGGCGCGCTGGGCGCGGCGTCGGGGCAGGCCCCAGGTGGTGCCTTCGGTGACGAGGTCCTCGGCGCTGAGGCGGTCCATGTCGCGTTCTCCGGCGACGTCCATGGCGAAGACGCGGGAGGCGTGGTCGTGGTGGAGGTGCATGGAGACGTCGTAGGCGGGGGCGAGGCGGACGGTGCCGTCGGCGTGGCGGAGGACGGAGATGTTCTTGGCGTGGGCGTCGGTGTTGCCGATGGCGAGGTTGAAGGTGGTGAGGGCGAGGAGGGGGTCGGGGCGGGTGCCGTCGTCGCGGAGGGTGCGGGCGATGGCGGCGAGGGAGGGGAAGCGGCGTCCGTGCTGGAACTTGCGTTCGGGGTCACGGGTGTTGATGCCGAGGGCCTGGGCGGCGTCTTCCTGATGGAGGCGGGCGGTGCCGCTGGGTTCGCGGGGGTCGGGGATGCGGTCGTAGCGGGTGACGACGATGGCGCGCTCGCCGTCGAGCTCGGTGACGTGGGCGTCGACGGTGGTGAGGTCGATGCGGCGGGCGAGGTCGAGGGCGGCGGCTTCGGTGTTGACGAGGTCGGCGGTGGGTGAGTCGGAGGGGCGGGCGACCTTGAGGATGTGGGTGGTGGGTGCGGTGCCGTGGGGGCGGGCCCAGCCGTGCTCGTCGTGGAGCAGGGTGATCTTGGGTTCCATGCCGGGCAGGGAGCTGGTGAGGTGGTCGGTGCGCCCTTCTCCCCCGCTGCGGGCGACGGCGGCGCGCAGGAGTCGTGCGACGGCGGCGTCGTCGAGTCGTTCGGGTGTGCCGGGGGTGGGGAGGGGGTGTCCGTCGGGGGTGAGGAGCACGGCGCCGGCGGTGTCGTGGCCGTAGTGGACGAGGAAGGCGAGGGCGTCGTCGGGGTCGATGCCGGCGTCGATGGCCATGGCGTCGCGGGTGCGGCCTTCGGGGAGGAGGCCGTCGAGCCAGGCGGCGACGCGGGCGGGGTGGGGTCCGGGTTCGTCGGGTGGGGTGATGGGCAGCAGGTGGGACAGGACGCGGGCGTCGTGTCCCCAGCGGTCGAGGGCGTCTGCGGTCCAGGTGAGGATGACGCGGGGGGTGCTGTCGGTGGTGCGCGTGCTGGCGGGTGCGAGGGTGGCGACGGGGGTGCCGTAGAGCCAGGCGGTGACGGTGGTCATGGACGCTCCTGGAGCCGCAGGTCGACGTCGAGGGTGTCGAGGAGCTCGAAGAGCCGTTGGACCCAGAGGTTCTCGACGCCGTTCTCGAGCTCGGAGAGGTACTGGCGGGTGATGCCGAGCTCCTCGGCGACCTGGGCCTGGGTGAGTCCGCGGGCGCGACGGACGCGGCCGAGGTAGGCGCCGAGGTCGCGGGGGCTGCGGGGGGTCGTCCAGGTGTCGGCCATGGGTGTCCTCCTGCGGTCGGGTGTCCCTCTCTCCGCGGCATGTCAGGTTTCTCCGACACGACGCAATGTCAGGTTACTCCGACACCGCCTCGTTGTCGAGATATGACGACAAGAACGACGTCGTCAGCGGTCCTTGCGGCGCACGAGCGTGAGGTGCATCGCGTCGGTGCCGTGGACGTGCGGCCAGAGCTGGACGTCCTGGCGGTCGCCGAGCTCGATCGTGGCGCGCGCCTCGGGGTGCACGACGTCGCGGACGACCGCGGGAGCGTCGAGCAGCTCGACGTCGTCGCGGCGACGCAGCACGTCGGCGACGACGACCTGGGTCTCGGCGAGGTGGGGCGAGCACGTGACGTAGCCGACCACTCCCCCGGGCCGGACGGCGTCCAGGGCCGAGTCGAGGAGCTCGCGCTGGAGCCCGGTGAGGGTCGCGAGGTCGGCCGGGGTGCGCCGCCAGCGGGACTCGGGACGACGGCGGAGCGCACCGAGGCCGGTGCAGGGAGCGTCGAGGAGCACGCGGTCGTAGGCGCCCGGCTCGTCCTGCCCGACGGCGCGCCCGTCGCCCGTGCGGACGGCCTCCACGGCGTCGGCCGGGACGGCGGCGAGGGCCTTCTCCACGAGGCGGGCGCGGTGCGGCTGGACCTCGTTGGCGACGAGACGGGCGCCTCGCTCGGCCGCGAGCGCCGCGAGGAGCGCGGCCTTGCCGCCGGGGCCGGCGCACAGGTCGAGCCAGCGCGCGTCGGGACCGGTCAGCGGTACGGCGGCGAGGGCGAGTGCGACGAGCTGGCTGCCCTCGTCCTGGACCCCGGCGCGGCCGTCGCGGACGGCGCCGAACGCGGCGGGGTCGCCGCCCTCGAGCCGCAGCGCGGTGGGGGCCCAGCGCGTGGGAGTGACGCGGTCGTCGCCGTCGGCCAGCTCCTCGGGGTCGGCGAGGCCGGGGCGGGCGACGAGCGTGACGCGGGGGGCGTCGTTGTCGGCGGCGAGGAGCGCGTCGAGCTCGGCGACCGGGCGGCCGTTGCCGGCGAGGGCGTCGCGCAGGGCGCGGGCGATCCAGACGGGGTGGCTCTGGGTCGCCGCGAGCGCCGCGAGGCCGTCGGGGGCGTCGTCGGAGATCGTGGTGAGCCAGTCGTCGAGGGGGGTGCGTGCGACGCGGCGCAGGACGGCGTTGACGAGCTGGGCGCTCCCGGCACCGGTGCGCTCGCGCGCGAGCCCGACCGTCTCGGACACGGCCGCGTGCTGGGGCACGCGCATGCCGAGGAGCTGGTGGGCGCCGAGGCGCAGGACGTCGAGCACGGGCGGGTCGAGGCGGTCGAGGGGCCGGTCGAGGCACAGCGCGAGGACGGCGTCGTAGCGACCGCGCAGGCGCAGGGTGCCGTAGGCGAGCTCGGTGGCGAACCCGGCGTCGCGACCGCGGATGCCGCGCTCGCGCAGGAGGGGCGGCAGGACGAGGTTGGCGTAGGCGTCGGAGCCGTCGACCTGACGCAGGACGTCGAACGCGACGGCGCGGGCCGGGTCGGTGCCCTTGCGACGCTGGGACGGCGCGTTCGAGCTGCGGGACGTCTCGCCGCGGGAGCGGGCGGCGCCGCGCTGGCGGCCGCGGGCGTCGCGGCGCTCGTCGTCGCGGCGGTCCCGGCCGCCGTCCGCACCGTTCGAACGGGCGTTCGAGTCGCTGCCGCGGGTCGCTCGCGAGTCGTTCGAACGCGCGTTCGAGCTGCGCCCTCCGCGCCGGCGATCGCTCGCCGAGTCGTTCGAACGTGCGTTCGATCCGTCGGTCGACCGCCGGCGGGGCGCGTCGTCGCGGTCGCGGTCCACGGGCGTGCCGCCGCTCATCGGACGACCTCCGCGCCGAGCACGAGGTTCTCGGGAAGGCGGGCACCGCGCGCCCAGTCGGCGGCGGGCATCTGCTTCTTGCCCACGGGAGCCACGTCCCCGAGCTGGACGGCGTGCGTGGCGGTGCCGACGAGGACCTCCTTCTTCCCGGCCCGCACGTGCCCGGGGGCGAGGTCGGTGACGTCGGGGCGCGGCGTCACCGGGGCGAGCCCGAGGCGCGCGGGCGCGCCGTCGGGCCCGGGGACGGTGGTCCAGGAGCCCGGCGCGGGGGTGCAGCCGCGCACGAGGCGGTCGACCGCGAGCGCCGGGTGGTCCCAGCGCACCTCCGCGTCGGCGGGCGTGAGCTTCGCGGCGTGGGAGACGCCGTCGGCGGGCTGGGGCTGCGGGCGCAGCGTCCCGTCCTCGAGCGCGTCGAGCGTCGCGATGAGCAGGCCCGCGCCCGAAACGGCGAGGCGGCCCAGGAGGTCCCCGGCGGTGTCCCGGGCGCGGATGGTCTCGGTCGTGGTGCCGAGCGTGGGGCCGGAGTCCAGGCCCTGCTCGATGAGGAACGTCGTGGCCCCGGTGACCTCGTCGCCGGCGATGATCGCGCGCTGCACGGGCGCGGCGCCGCGCCAGGCCGGCAGGACGGAGAAGTGCAGGTTCACCCACCCGTGGCGCGGCACGGCGAGCACCTCGGGGCGCAGGATCTCCCCGTACGCGACGACGGGCGCCGCGTCGACGTCGAGCTCGGCCAGGCGCGCGAGGAAGTCCTCGCCGCGGGGACGGTCGGTGATCACGGGGATCCCGGCCTCCTCCGCGCGCACGCGGACGGGGCTCGGGGTCAGGCGCCGCCCCCGGCCCGACGGCGCGTCGGCGCGCGTGAGGACGGCGACGACGTCGTGGCGGGAGTCGAGGAGGGCGTCGAGGGACGGGACCGCGGTATCCGGGGTCCCGGCGAACAGCAGGCGCATGGGCCCGATTCTAGGTGCCGTCCCGCTCCCGCCCCGCAGACGGTCGCAGGTCGCGGTCGCCGTCCTCGCAACGGCCGCCTACGGCCCCGTCACGGCGCGACGTGGACGCCGAGGTGCCGCAGGGCGGCGCGCAGGCCGGGGGTGCCGTTGAAGAGGTGAGTGCGCAGGCCGAGCCGGGCCGCGGCGTCGATGTTCGCGGCGCTGTCGTCGGTGAAGAGGGTGCGCGCCGGGTCGAGGCCGAACCGGTCGACCGCGAGCGCGAAGATCGCGGGGTCGGGCTTGGCGAGGCCCTCGCGCCCGGAGACGAGCACGTCCTCCATGAGCGTCGTGGCCGGGGCGGCAGGCCCGGCGTGCGGGTACAGCTCGGCGGACCAGTTCGTCAGCCCGTACAGGCGCAGCCCGAGGTCGCGCAGCTCGTGCACGAGCTCCTCGGAGCCCTCCACGGGGCCGGTGAGCGTCGCGGGGAACTGCGCGACGTACCGGTCCAGGAGCGCCACGTGGTGCGGGTGGGACGCCTCGACCACGGCGCGCGCGTCGGCCCAGGTGGCCCCGGCGTCGCGCTCGTGGTTGAGGACCGGGAAGTCGACGTCGGCGAAGAACGCGTCGACGACCGCACGGTCCAGCCCGGCGTAGGCGCCGTACGGGTCCCAGCCCACCAGCACGTTGCCGAAGTCGTACAGCACGGCGTCGATCGCGCGCTCGGGGGTGTCGCGGGTCGCGGGGTGCGTCGTCACAGGATCTCCTTCGGGTCGAGCTCCACCCGCACGCTACCCGGCTCCCGCCGCGCCGAGCGCACGGCGAGCGACGCGGCGAGCTCGCGCGCGAGGCGCCGACCGTCGCGCACCGGCACCCGCACGACGGCGCGCACCGGCGGGGCGTCCAGCAGCCCCGGTCCCGCGCCGTCGCCGGTCCCCGTGCCCGACCCAGTGCCCGATCCAGTGCCCGACCCAGTGCCCGACCCGGCGCCCGACCCGGCGCCCGGCGCACGCCCTCGCGGCGGAGGCGCGGGCACCTCCACCGGCCCGAGGACGGCGTCGGGCCGCGCCAGCTCGACCCGCCCCAGCAGCGCCGCGACCGCCGGACGGTCCCCCGTCACCGCCGCTACCCGCACGGCGGGCGGCAGGGACAGCTCGGCCCGCTCGTCGAGCTCGCGGTCCGCGAGGAGCGCCGGGTCCCAGCGCACGAGCGCGTTCGTCGGTGCCGGAGCGGCGTCGCCGACGAGCAGCACCTGCCCGCCCGCCGTCGCCGGACGCACGAGCGCCGCCGCGGCGAGCCAGCGCGCGAGCGCGTCCTGCGCGACGTCCAGCCCGACGTGCGCCGTGCTCACGGCGGCGTCGAGCAGCAGCGCGGCCGCGTACCCGCCCTCGGCGACCGGCTCCGCGCCTGGCGTCGCGACCACGAGCGCCGGGCGCGACGACACCGCGCCCAGCACCCCGCCCGCGGCGGCAGCGCCGGAGACCTGCACGGGCACGCCCGCGAACGCGCGCCCCAGCTCCTCCGCCGTGCGCTGCGAACCGACCCGCACCGACCGCAGGCCCGTCCAGTGGCACTCCGCGCACGACCAGCCGCCCGCGAGCGCCCCGCACCACGCGCACTGCGGCGTCGCCTGCGGACCGGACAGCGCGAGCGGGCCGTGGCACACGGTGCAGCGCGCGGGTGTGCGGCAGCGCCCGCACGCGACGACGGGCACGTACCCGGAGCGGGGCACCTGCACCAGCACCGGTCCCTGCTCCAGCGCGGATCGCGCAGCCCGCCAGGCTGCGGTCGGGATGCGGGCCGCGGCCCCCGGACCCTCGGCCGCGAGCTCCACCGAGGTCAGGGCCCGGACCCGGGGTGCCCGCGACCGCACGACGTCGCGCGGCGCGGCCAGGTCGTGCGCCCAGCCCCGCGCCACGAGCGCGTGCGCCGCGACCGTGCGGCCGTGCGACCCGAGGAGGAACGCCGCCCCCTCCTGGTCGCTGCGCAGCGCGAGGACCTCGCGCGCGTGCGGGTAGGGGGCGCGCGGCTCGGCGAGCGTGTCCTCGCCGTCGTTCCAGCACACCACGAGGCCGAGGTCCGCCACCGGGGCGAAGGCCGCCGCCCGGGTCCCCACGACGACGCGCGCCCGCCCGTGCAGCACCGCGAGGAACCCGCGGTAGCGGGGGGCAGGCCCCTCGTCCGCGGTCAGGCGCACGACCTCGCCCCCGGTGGCCGCGTCCCAGGCGGGCAGGCCCGCGGCGTCCAGGGCGGCGCAGACCTGGTCCACGTCGCGCGCGTCGGGCACGACGACGAGCGCCCCCCGGCCGCCCGACCGGGCCGCGCGCACCGCCTCCGCGACCGCGGCCGCCCAGTGCGTCACGGGCAGGGGGTCCGCCCCGCGGCGCCCCCGGCCCCCGCCCCGTCCTCGCTCGTCCGCACCTGACGCGGACTCCGACCCCGGCGCAGGAGAGGCGGGGGGCGCGAGCCCGGGCAGCGCGGTCCACACGGCCCGCGGGGCGCCCCCGCCTGCGACGTGCGCGAGGAACGCCGCACCGGCGCGGTACGGCGCCCACACCGAACCGCCGGGCGCCCCTGGGGAGCCCCCCGCACCGTCCGTACCGGGCGGGGCAGCGGGCACACCGTCGTCCGTCGCCACGCCTCCCGCGCCGTCGCCGACGGGCGCCGCGGCGACGGAGGCCGCGAGCGCCTGCTCGGCGCGCGCGTGCCGTGGCGGGACGGCGAGGCGGAGCACGTCCGAGAAGGTGCCCGCGTAGTGGTCGGCGACGGACCGCGCGAGCCGCGCCACGGCGGGCGAGAGCACGGGCTCGGGCGAGACGACGCGGCGCAGCGGCAGCAGGCGGCCGTCGTGGTCGGACCGCTCGGCCCGGTCCAGGACGTACCCGTCGACGTCACGACCGGCGAACCGCACCTTGACCCGGACGCCGGGCTGCGCGTCGTCGGACATCGCGGCGGGCACGAGGTAGTCGAACGCGCGGTCCAGGTGCGGGGGCGCCAGGTCGAGCGCCAGGCGCGCGACGGGCAGGTGGGCGGCGACCTGCAGGGACGCCGGGGCGGCGGGGCGCCGTGCTGCGGGCGCCGCGACGCCCGGCAGGGTGTCCTGCACCGCCTGCGACGTGTCCTCGGGCTCGCTCACGACGTCATCGAACCACGCGCCGCCGTCACGCCCTCGGCGGTCGCCCGGGCCGCCACCCGGGCGGCCACGGACACGGCGGGACGGTCGACGGGCGTCCCGGCGGTCACGACCGCGCGGGGCCCGGCCGGGCGTGTCACACCTGGGACTGCAGGTCTGCGACGCGGTCCGTGCGCTCCCACGTGAACTGCTCGAGCTCGCGGCCGAAGTGCCCGTACGCGGCCGTCGCGGCGTAGATGGGTCGCAGCAGGTCCAGGTCGCGGATGATCGCCGCCGGGCGCAGGTCGAACACCTCGCGGATCGCCGCCGTGATGCGCTCGACCGGCACCTTCTCCGTGCCGAACGTCTCGACGTACAGACCCACGGGGTGCGCCTTGCCGATCGCGTACGCGACCTGCACCTCGCAGCGGCGCGCGAGGCCCGCCGCGACGACGTTCTTCGCGACCCAGCGCGTCGCGTACGCGGCCGAGCGGTCCACCTTCGACGGGTCCTTGCCCGAGAACGCGCCGCCCCCGTGGCGGGCCATGCCGCCGTAGGTGTCCACGATGATCTTGCGCCCCGTCAGGCCGGCGTCGCCCTGCGGGCCACCGACGACGAAGGTGCCCGTCGGGTTCACGAACAGGCGCGTCTCGCGCGTGTCGAGATCCACGCCTGCGGCTGCGAGCACCGGTGCGACCACGTCGTCCGCGATGAGGTGGTGCAGCGCGTCCTGGCGCACGTCCGGGTCGTGCTGCGTCGACAGGACGACGGTGTCGAGCGTGACCGCACGGTCGCCGTCGTACCCGATGGTGACCTGCGTCTTGCCGTCCGGGCGCAGCCCCGGCACCGTCCCGTCGCGGCGCACCAGCGCGAGGCGCTCCGCGAGGCGGTGCGCGAGCCAGACCGGCAGCGGCATGAGGCTCGGGGTGTCGTCGCTCGCGTACCCGAACATCAGGCCCTGGTCGCCCGCGCCCTGCGCGTCGAGCGGGTCGTGGTCGCGCTGGTCGTCGCGCTCCTCGAGGCTCTTGTCGACGCCTTGCGCGATGTCGGGCGACTGCTGCCCGATCGACACCGAGATGCCGCACGAGTCCGCGTCGAACCCGATCGCGGACGACGTGTACCCGATGCGGCGCACGACGTCGCGCACGATCTGCGGGATCTCGACGTACGCGTCGGTCGTCACCTCGCCCGCGACGTGCACGAGGCCCGTGGTGACCATGGTCTCGACCGCCACGCGGGACGTCGGGTCCTGCGTCAGGAGCGCGTCGAGGATGGAGTCGGAGATCTGGTCGCAGACCTTGTCCGGGTGTCCCTCGGTGACGGACTCGGACGTGAACAGACGCAGCGCAGCCATGCCGCACAGCCTACTGTCCCGAGGCGTGGGCGCGAGCATCCGCCAGGCGAGACGAGACGCGGGTCACTCGGCCCGCGCGACCGCGCCGCCCGCCGACCCCGCGGCCATGCGGCGCGCGACGACGTCCCACACGGCGTCCGCCACCGCGCGCTTGGTGCCGCCCGCCGTCGCGACCACCTCGCCGGACCCGTCGACGACGGTCACGTCGTTCGCGTCGACGCCGAACCCGAGCCCTTCGCCCACCGCGTTCACGACGAGCAGGTCCGCACCCTTGCGGCGCGCCTTCGCCCGGCCGTGGTCGAGCACCGACCCGTCGGCGTCCCCCGTCTCGGCCGCGAAGCCCACCACGACCTGGTCGGCGCGCAGCCGGTCGTGGGCGAGCTCGGCGAGCACGTCCGGGTTCTCGACGAGCGCGATCGGCTCCGGACCGCGGCCCGGCACCTTCTTGATCTTCGCCCCGGGCGCGTGCGCCGGACGGAAGTCCGCGACCGCCGCCGCCATCACCACGACGTCGGCCGCCGCCGCGGCGGCGCGCACGGCCTCGCGCAGCTGGGCCGTCGTCTCGACCGTGACCACGTCGTCCAGGCCGGCGCCCTGCACCAGCGCGGCGACGTCCGGGGCGAGGTTCGCGGCGACGAGCGTCACGTGAGCGCCCCGCGCCCGCGCGGCCCGCGCGAGCTCGGCCCCCTGGCGCCCGCTCGAGCGGTTGCCGATGAAGCGGACCGGGTCGATCGGCTCGCGCGTCCCCCCCGCGGACACCACGACGCGCCGGCCCGCGAGGTCGCGCCCCGGCCCGGCCTCCTCGACACGGGCGCCGTCGCCGGGACCCTCGACGACGGCCAGCGCGACGCGCGCGATCTCGTCCGGCTCGGGCAGGCGGCCCGGGCCCGTGTCGGCGCCCGTCAGGCGGCCCGACGCCGGCTCGATCACGTGCACGCCGCGCGCGCGCAGCGTGGCCACGTTCGCTCGCGTGGCCGGGTGCTCCCACATCTCGGTGTGCATCGCGGGCGCCATTACGACCGGGCAGCGCGCGGTCAGCAGCGTCGAGGTGAGCAGGTCGTCCGCCCGACCCGACGCCGCCCGCGCGAGCAGGTCCGCGGTCGCGGGCGCCACGACGACGAGGTCGGCGCCCTGGCCGAGCGCGACGTGCGGCACGTGCTCCACGTCCTCGAACACCTGGTCCGTGGCGGGCTCGCCCGACAGCGCCTCCCAGGTGGGGGCGCCCACGAACCGCAGGGCCGACGCCGTGGGCACGACCCGCACCCGATGGCCCTGCTCGCGCAGCAGCCGCAGCAGCAGCACGGCCTTGTACGCCGCGACCCCGCCGCTCACCCCGAGCACGATCCGCATGTCGCTCCTCCCGCCGGTCCAGCCCGGCACCGCGCCCACCGGCCGTGGACGCACGAACGCCGCGCCCTCCAGGGGGAGGTGCGCGGCGTACGGGCTCAGGCCTCGTCTGCCTCGTCGGGCTCGGCCTCGATCGTCAGCAGGCCCGCGTTGATCTCGCGCATCGCGATCGACAGCGGCTTCTCCTGGTTGCGCGTCTCGAGCAGGGGCCCGACGTTCTCCAGCAGGCCCTCGCTGAGCTGCGAGTAGTACGCGTTGATCTGGCGCGCGCGCTTGGCCGAGTAGATGACGAGCGCGTACTTCGAGTCGACGTGCTCCAGCAGGTCGTCGATGGGCGGGTCGGTGATGCCCTCGGGGGCGGCGACGGTTCCGGACACAGTTCGCTCCGTGGGTTCAAGGGTCTGCAGCCGACGGCTGCAGCTGGTCGATGGCGGCGGCGCGCCGACCGCTCCGTCCGGGGCCGGGCGGCCGCGGCACCGCGCACAGCAGGCGGGCCGCCGACCGGGCCAGCGGCCCACCGGGGAGCGGGCCCGCGCACGGGCACCGCAGGACAGTCTACTCGCTGTGCTGTTCGATGCGCCGCTCGGTGCGCACGGCCGGGGCGGGAGCCCCCGCCGGCGCGGGATCGCCCGTCGCCGCCACGACCGGGCGCGGCTCGAGCCCCATGACGCGCACGAGCTCGTCCGTCGCGCGGTGCACCTCGTCGTTGACGATCACGTGGTCGAACTCCGACTCCGCCGCGAGCTCGACCCGCGCCGTCGTGAGCCGGCGCTCGCGCTCCTCCGCGTCCTCCGTGCCGCGGCCCACGAGCCGGCGCACCAGCTCGTCCCAGCTCGGCGGGGCGAGGAACACGAACCGCGCCTCGGGCATGGAGGCGCGGACCTGGCGCGCGCCCTGGAGGTCGATCTCCAGGAGCGCCGGCACGCCCGCGGCGAGCTTCTCCTCGACCGCGCGCCGGGGCGTGCCGTAGCTGTTGCGACCGTGCACCACCGCCCACTCGAGCAGCTCGCGCTCCGCGACCATGCGGGCGAACTCGTCCGCGCCGACGAACAGGTAGTGGACGCCGTCCACCTCGCCCGGCCGCGGGTCGCGCGTCGTCGCCGACACGGACAGCCACACCTCCGGGTACCGGGCGCGGATGTCGGCCGACACCGTCCCCTTCCCGACGGCGGTCGGTCCGGCCAGGACGGTCAGGCGGGCGGGGCTGGGTGAGACCACCGGCGCCGACGTCCCCTCGGTGGGGGCGTGCGGCGTCGGCTCGGACGGGTGCGCGGAAATGTCAGCCAAACCTCTCGATGAGGGCCGCGGACTGGTGGGGACCGAGGCCGCGGACACGACGTGTCTCGGCGATCCCGATCTCCTCCATGATCGCCCGAGCCTTCACCTTACCCACGCCGGGGAGGGACTCCAGCAACGAGACCACCTTGAGCTTGCCGATCATGTCGTCCGTCTGCCCGCGCTCGATGACCTCCTTCAGGGAGCCCTGGGAGTACTTGAGCCTGTTCTTCACCTCGGCGCGCACGCGTCGGGCCTCTGCGGCCTTCTCGAGCGCCGCCGCGCGCTGTTCTGGGGTCAGGGGTGGAAGTGCCACGCAAGTCACCTACTCGTCGTCAGGCGGATGGGCCCACTCAGTCGTCCCGGCGTGCCTCGACGAGGGGCCCTTATCGGGTGAATCACCCGGGCGACCTGCGCCGACGCACGGAGCCGACCCCTCGAAAGTAGCGAGCCTCGACCGATCGGGCAACGACTGGACGTGGCGCGTCGCGCGCGGTCGGCGCGCCGACGACGCACCGAGCGGACGCTGGGCGGACGCTGAGCGGACGACGTGCGGAGGTCGAGGACGACGATCAGGACGCCACGAGGCGGGCCGCGAGGGCGTCGCGCACCGTGGTCGTCACCCCGCACGCGACGAGGTAGCCGTCCACGCTCCCGTGCTCCCGGGCCGCGAGCTCCCACGCGCCGTCGAGGTACTCGGGCTCCACGGTCAGGACCGGGGCCAGGGCGTCCGGGGACAGCCCCGGGATGGGCGGGACGAGCGCGGCGAGGCCACCGACGGCCGAGCGGCTCGCGAGGTACTCCTCCCGGCGGTCCTCCTCCCCGACGCCCGCGACGTACTGGGCGAGGGCGACCACCCACCCGGTGCGGTCCTTGCCCGCCGAGCAGTGCACGACCGCGGCGCCCTCCGACGACGCGACCTCGCCGAGCACGCGCCCGACCGTGGCACGGATGCCCGGGTCCTGGACGAACGTCGCGTACACGCCGTGCATCATGCGGCGCGCGACCGCCGTCGGGTCGTCGGCCGCCAGCAGGCCCGCGATGAGCGCCGCGGGGTCGGCCGACGCTCCCCCGTCGGCGCCGCCCCCGGCCTGCAGGCCCCGCGCCGGGTCCATGCCGCGGCGCAGCACCCGGACACCGCCCGGCACGACGTCTGCGCCGTCACGCTCGAGCTCGTCGTCCCCGCGCAGGTCGAGCACCGTCGTCACCCCGAGGTCGGAGAGCGCGGCCTGGCCCGCCGGGGTCAGGCGCGACAGGCTCGCCGTCCGCAGGAGCACGCCGGTGCGCAGCGGCTCGTCGTGACCGACCGGGACGGCCCGGCCACCGACGTCGCGCGCGTTCCACGTGCCCGGCACGTCGAGCGCCCCCGGCACCGCTCCGGCCCCGGGTGCGGGTACGGCCGAGTTCTTCTCACCGCGCTCGGGCGTGGCGGAGGGGCTCGAGGTCGCGTCGTGGGAGGTCATGGGCGCAGTCTCGCACGGCACGACGGCGGCGGGGGGCGGTTCCGGCGGGACGACCGGGTCCCACGCCCTGACGCCGGCGCGACGACGGGGCCGGCACCCGCAGGTGCCGGCCCCGTCGCCCGGGTGGCTGACGCTCAGCCGCGCAGGGCGCGCGCGACCTCGTCCGTGGCCGACCGGGCCGCGGCGCGCAGCGCGTCGACGTCCGGTCCCGCGCGCAGGACGCCGCGCGAGGAGGACGCGAGCACCTGACGACGAGCCTCCCCGAACACGGTGGCGAGCTCGCGCTCCCCCGCGCCCTGGGCACCCACGCCCGGCGCGAGCAGCGGCCCGTTCACGGCGGTCAGGTCCGTCCCGGTCCGCGCCGCCGCGTCGCCGACCGTCGCCCCGACGACGAGACCGACCGAGCCCATCGGCTCGGCGCCCTGGTTGAGGACGGCCGCGTGGGCAGCCATCGCGGCGGAGACGCTCGGCCCGTCCGGCCGGCCGTCGGTCGTGAGCGTGCGCGCGTGCTGCACCTCGTGGCCCTCCTTGTTGGAGGTGAGGCACAGGACGAACAGCCCGCGGCCGGACGACAGGGCGAGGTCGACCGCCGGCGCGAGCGACCCGAAGCCGAGGTACGGCGAGACGGTCAGCGCGTCCCCCGCGAGCGGCGAGCCGTCCCGGAGGAACGCCTCGGCGTACGCGTCCATGGTGGAGCCGATGTCGCCACGCTTGGCGTCGACGACGACGAGCGTCCCGGCGGCCCGGGCGGCCGCGATGACGTCCTCGAGGGCCGCGACCCCGCGCGAGCCGTGGCGCTCGAAGAACGCCGCCTGCGGCTTGACCGCGGCCACGCGCCCCCCGACCGCCTCGACGACCCGCAGGCCGAGCTCACGGACACCGTCGGCGTCGTCGGGCAGGCCCCACGCGTCGAGGAGGCTCGCGTGCGGGTCGATCCCGACGCACAGCGGTCCGTGGTCGTCCATCGCGGCGGCGAGCCGCGCGCCGAAGCCCGTGCTCACGCGCCCACCCGCTCCGCGGCGGCGGGCAGCGCGACGCCGGCCGTCAGACCCTCGCCCGCCATGTGCTCCTGGAGGCTGGCCACCGCGAACGGACCCGCCAGGACCGCCTCGATGCCCTGCACCGCCGCGGCGAGCTGGTCGACCGTCGTCGCGATCGGCTTGTCCGCCGCGGTCGTGGCGGCCCGGATCTCGTAGCCGTCGGCCCGCGCGCCCTGCCCGGACGGGGTGTTGATGACCATGTCCACCTCGCCGGCCGTGATGAGGTCGACGATCGTCGGCTCGCCGTCCGCGCCGCGGCCCTCCGAGAACTTGCGCACCACGCGCGACGCGATGCCGTTGCGGCGCAGCACGCTCGACGTGCCGTCCGTCGCGAGGATCTCGAACCCGAGCTCCGCGAGCCGCTTGACCGGGAACACGATCGAGCGCTTGTCGCGGTCGGCGACCGAGACGAACACGCGGCCCGACGTCGGCAGCCCGCCGAACGCGGCGGCCTGCGACTTGGCGAACGCGTGCGGGAAGTCGCGGTCGAAGCCCATCACCTCGCCCGTGGAGCGCATCTCCGGGCCGAGGACCGTGTCCACGACCACGCCGTCGGCGGTACGGAAGCGCTTGAACGGCAGGACCGCCTCCTTGACCGCGATCGGCGCGTCGAGCGGGAGCGTGCCGCCGTCGCCCTCGGCGGGCAGGGCGCCCGCCGCGCGCAGCTCGGCGATCGTCTCGCCCGCCATCACGCGGGCCGCGGCCTTGGCGAGCGACGTGCCCGTCGCCTTGGAGACGAACGGCACGGTGCGCGAGGCGCGCGGGTTGGCTTCCAGGACGTAGAGCACGTCGGAGACGAGCGCGTACTGCACGTTGAGCAGGCCGCGCACGCCGACGCCCTTCGCGATGGCCTCGGTCGAGCGGCGGATGCGCTCGATCTCCTGCTCGGACAGCGACACCGGAGGCAGCACGCACGCCGAGTCGCCGGAGTGGATGCCGGCCTCCTCGATGTGCTCCATCACGCCGCCGAGGAACAGCTCGGTGCCGTCGTAGAGCGCGTCGACGTCGATCTCCATCGCGTCGTCGAGGAAGCGGTCGATGAGCAGCGGCGCGGGCAGCGTCCCGGCCGTGCGGTCCTCGGCCGCGGCCGCGGCGAGCGCGCGCTCGACGTAGCCCGTGAGCTGCTCGGCCGAGTACACGATCTCCATGCCGCGCCCGCCGAGGACGTAGGACGGGCGCACGAGCACCGGGTACCCGATGCCGGCCGCGACGTCCGTGGCCTCCTCGAGCGAGCGCGCGGTGCCGAACGCCGGGGCGGGCAGGCCCGCCTCGACGAGCACGCGGCCGAACTCGCCGCGGTCCTCGGCGGCGTCGATCGCCTCGGGGCTCGTGCCGAGGATCGGCAGGCCGGCGTCCGCGAGACGCTGGGCGAGCGCGAGCGGCGTCTGGCCGCCGAGCTGGACGATGATCCCCTTGACCGGCCCCGCCGCGAGCTCGGCCTGGTACACCTCGAGCACGTCCTCGAACGTCAGCGGCTCGAAGTACAGGCGGTCGGAGGTGTCGTAGTCCGTCGAGACCGTCTCCGGGTTGCAGTTGACCATGATCGTCTCGTAGCGCTCGCGCAGGGTGAGCGCCGCGTGCACGCACGAGTAGTCGAACTCGATGCCCTGGCCGATGCGGTTCGGGCCCGAGCCGAGGATGATCACGGCCTCGCGCTCGCGCGGGGCGACCTCGGTCTCGAGGTCGTAGGACGAGTAGTGGTACGGCGTGCGGGCCGCGAACTCGGCCGCGCACGTGTCGACCGTCTTGTAGACGGGGCGCACGCCGAGCGCGTACCGCACCTCGCGCACCGTGGCCTCGCCGGCCGGGCCCATGCCGCGCAGGCGCGCGACCTGGGCGTCGGACAGGCCGTGCTTCTTCGCCTCGCGCAGCACGTCCTCGGTGAGCGCGGGCGCGTCGGCGACGGCCGCCGCCACCTCGTTGACGAGCTGGATCTGGTCGAGGTACCACGGGTCGATCTTCGTGGCCTCGAAGACCTGCTCGACGCTCGCGCCGGCGCGCAGCGCCTGCTGGACGCCGATGATGCGGTTCTCCGTGGGGCGCGCGATGCGCACGAGGAGCTCGTCCAGCTCGGCGCCCGAGACGGGGTCGCCGTCCCAGTGGAACACCGACCCGCCCTTGTCGATCGAGCGCAGCGCCTTGCCGAGCGCCTCGGTGAAGTTGCGCCCGAGCGCCATGGCCTCGCCGACGGACTTCATGGTCGTCGTGAGCGTCGGGTCGGCGGCCGGGAACTTCTCGAACGCGAAGCGCGGCACCTTGACGACCACGTAGTCGAGCGTGGGCTCGAACGAGGCCGGGGTGACCTGCGTGATGTCGTTGGGGATCTCGTCGAGCGTGTAGCCGACGGCGAGCTTCGCCGCGATCTTCGCGATGGGGAACCCGGTCGCCTTGGACGCGAGCGCCGACGAGCGCGAGACGCGCGGGTTCATCTCGATGACGATGACGCGGCCCGTGTCCGGGTCGACGGCGAACTGGATGTTGCAGCCGCCCGTGTCGACGCCGACCTCGCGGATCACGGCGATGCCGATGTCGCGCAGCTTCTGGTACTCGCGGTCCGTGAGCGTGAGCGACGGCGCGACCGTGATCGAGTCGCCGGTGTGCACGCCGACGGGGTCGACGTTCTCGATGGAGCACACGACCACGACGTTGTCGTGCTTGTCGCGCATCAGCTCCAGCTCGTACTCCTTCCAGCCGAGGATCGACTCCTCGAGGAGCACCTCGGTCACCGGGGAGTAGTGCAGGCCCTGCCCGACGATGCGGCGCAGCTCCTCCTCGTCGTAGGCGAAGCCCGAGCCGAGGCCGCCCATCGTGAAGGACGGGCGCACGACCATCGGGTAGCCGAGGTCGCCCGCGGCCGCGATCGCCTCGTCGACCGTGTGGACGATGACCGAGCGCGCCGACTCGCCGCCGCACTTCTCGACGACGTCCTTGAACTGCTGGCGGTCCTCGCCCTTCTGGATCGCCTCGATGTTCGCGCCGATGAGCTCGACCCCGTACTCGGCGAGGACGCCCGCCTCGTCGAGCGCGATCGCCGCGTTGAGCGCGGTCTGCCCGCCGAGCGTGGGCAGGAGCGCGTCGGGGCGCTCCTTGGCGATGATCGAGGTGAGGACCTCGGTCGTGATGGGCTCGACGTAGGTCGCGTCGGCGAACTCGGGGTCCGTCATGATCGTGGCCGGGTTCGAGTTCACGAGGACGACCCGCAGGCCCTCCTCCTTGAGCACGCGGCACGCCTGGGTGCCGGAGTAGTCGAACTCGCACGCCTGGCCGATGACGATCGGGCCGGACCCGATGACCAGGACGCTGGAGATGTCGGTTCTGCGAGGCACGGTCAGCTCTCCTTGGTGTTCTGGTCGGCGGCTGCGGAGCTCTCCGCGCGTCGGGACGCCATGAGCTCGACGAAGCGGTCGAAGAGGTACGCGGCGTCGTGGGGGCCGGCCGCGGCCTCGGGGTGGTACTGGACGGAGAAGGCGGGCAGGTCGAGGCACTCGAGCCCCTCGACCACCTGGTCGTTGAGCCCGACGTGCGACACCACGACGCGCCCGTAGCGGCCGCCGTCGTGCGGGGCGACGGACTCGCCGTCGAGCGGCGCGTCCACGGCGAACCCGTGGTTGTGCGCGGTGACCTCGACCTTGCCGGTGCGGCGGTCCATCACGGGCTGGTTGATGCCGCGGTGGCCGTACGCGAGCTTGTACGTGCCGTACCCGAGGGCGCGCCCGAGGATCTGGTTGCCGAAGCAGATCCCGAAGAACGGGGTGCCGCGGTCCAGGACGCCGCGGAGCAGCTCGACCTCGTGCGTCGCCGCGCCCGGGTCGCCGGGTCCGTTGGAGAAGAACACGCCGTCGGGCGCGTACGCCTCGACGTCCTCGATCGTCGAGGCGGCGGGCACCACGTGCACACGCACGCCGCGCTGCGCGAGGCGCTGCGGCGTCATCGACTTGATGCCGAGGTCGACGGCGACGACCGTCGCGACGGGCTCGCCGTCGGTCGTCGTGCCCTCGAAGGGCTCGACGACGTAGGCCTCGGCGGTGCTCACCTCGCGCGCGAGGTCGGCGCCGGCCATCGCGGGCGCGGCCTGCACCTCGGCGACGAGGTCCTCGACGGTGCGGGGGTAGCCGTCGCGCACGAGCGCGGCGCCGGAGAAGATGCCGGCGCGCATGACGCCGAGCTCGCGCAGGTGGCGCGTCAGGGCGCGCGTGTCGACGTCGCTGATGCCGACGATCCCCTGCGCGGCGAGCTCGTCGTCGAGGGTGCGCTGCGCGCGCCAGTTGGAGGCCCGGCGGGCGGCGTCGCGCACGACGTACCCGGCGACCCAGATCTTGCCGGACTCGGGGTCCTCGTCGTTGACGCCGGTGTTCCCGATGTGGGGCGCCGTCATGACGACGATCTGGCGGTGGTAGGACGGGTCGGTGAGCGTCTCCTGGTAGCCGGTCATGCCGGTGTTGAAGACGATCTCGCCGACCGTGGTGCCGCGCGCGCCGTAGGCGCGCCCGGTCTGCACGGTGCCGTCCTCGAGGACGATCAGGGCCCGGTCAGCGGGCGGTGCGGTGGCGGAGACCTGGGTGGTCGCTGTGTTCACTGGGGCGGTCACGGTGCTTCCTCGTCGTTCTCGTCGGTGCCGGGTGTCGCGCTCTCGCGCGTCGGCGCCGGGTCTGCGGGGTCTGCGGGGGCGGCGCCGCTCGGCGCCCCGGGTCGTCGCTCGTCCGAGCCGTCGGCGGCGGCTCGGTCGCGGTCGTCGTCGGCTCGTCCGGCGAGGCCCTGGACGGCCTCCAGGAGGCGTGCGACGTCGTGGTCGTGACGGGGCAGGAGGCCGGTGTCGAGCCGGACCTCCGCCGGAGCGTCCGTCCGTGCCGGGGGCGCGTCCGCCGGGACGGGCTCGGCCGGCACGGTCCACGTCACGACGACGATGGCCTCCTTGCCGACGAACTTGCCGGCCATCCCGGGCGTGAGGGCCACGCCCCCGACCGCGGCGGCGGGCACCCACAGGTCCGGGGCGCCGCTGCGCGCGACGTGCAGGCCGCCGTCGTGCACGGTGACCTGGGCCTGGGACCGGTCGCCGAGACCGTGGGCGCCGACGCGCGCGAGCCAGTCGCCCGCGAGCGTGCTGGACACGTAGAGCGCGTCGAGCGGCCCGAGCACCACGGCGCCCCGCGCCGCCTCGGCGGGCGCCGCCGGAGGCGTCGGGACGACGCCGACCGAGCGGCGCACGAGGCGGCGTCGACCGACGAGGACGAGCGTCAGCAGGACGACGCCGAGGACGACCCAGATGCCGACCGCGACGGGCTGGGGCAGGTTCACGCCCGCACCCCCCGCGCCTCGGTGCCCGCCGGGACGGGTGCGCCGTCGAGCACCGTGGCCCGCCCGCGCAGGAACGTCGCGACGACGGCACCGGGCAGCTCACGACCCTGGAACGGCGTGTTGGTGCTCGCCGTGACCTGCCCTGCGCCGTCGACGACCCGGCGCGCGGCCGGGTCGACGAGCGTGACGTTGGCGGGCTCGCCGACCTCGAGCGGGCGGCCCTGGGCGCGCTCGCCGGTGTCGATGCGGCCGATGCGCGCGGGCGCGCTCGACAGCACGCGCGCGACGTCGGCCCACGTGAGGCGACCGGTGTCGACCATGGTCTGCTGGACGACGCTCAGCGCCGTCTCCAGGCCGGTCATGCCGAACGCGGCCGCCGCCCACTCGCAGTCCTTGTCCTCGCGGGCGTGCGGCGCGTGGTCGGTCGCGACGATGTCGATCGTCCCGTCCGCGAGCCCCTCGCGCACCGCCTCGACGTCCGCGGCGGTGCGCAGCGGCGGGTTGACCTTGAACGTCGGGTCGTAGCCGCGCGCGAGGTCGTCCGTGAGCACGAGGTGGTGGGGCGTGACCTCGGCGGTCACGTCGATGCCGCGGCCCTTGGCCCAGCGCACGATCTCGACCGAGCCCGCGGTGGACAGGTGGCACACGTGCAGGCGCGAGCCCACGTGCTCCGCGAGGAGCACGTCGCGCGCGATGATCGCCTCCTCGGCGACCGCGGGCCAGCCCGCGAGGCCGAGCTCGGCCGAGACGACGCCCTCGTTCATCTGGGCGCCCTCGGTGAGGCGCGGCTCCTGCGCGTGCTGGGCGACGACGCCGTCGAACGCCTTGACGTACTCGAGCGCCCGGCGCATGAGGATCGGGTCGTCGACGCACTTCCCGTCGTCTGAGAACACGCGCACGCGGGCCGCGGAGTCGGCCATCGCGCCGAGCTCGGCGAGCTGCTCGCCCGCGAGCCCGACGGACACCGCGCCGACCGGGTGCACGTCGACCCAGCCGGCGTCGCGACCGAGGCGCCACACCTGCTCGACGACGCCGGCCGTGTCCGCGACGGGCGTCGTGTTGGCCATGGCGTGGACGGCCGTGAACCCGCCCGCCGCGGCGGCGCGCGTGCCGGACTCGATCGTCTCGGCGTCCTCGCGGCCCGGCTCGCGCAGGTGCGTGTGCAGGTCGACCAGGCCGGGCAGCGCCACGAGGCCCGTCGCGTCGACGACGACGGTCTCGCCGTCCGCGGACCCGGCGCGCGCAGCGCCGACCGGCGCGATCTCGGCGATCACGCCGCCGGAGAGCACGAGGTCGACGGGCTCGCCCCCGAGCGGGCGCGCGCCGCGCAGGACGTACGTGGTGGTTGCGGCGCTGCTCACGAGGCGGGGACCCTTTCGACGGCGGGAGGCTGGGCGGGCGAGAGCGGGACGGCCGTCGCCGGGGCGGCGTCGGTGTCGTCGCTGCCCGCGAGGAGGAGGTAGAGCACGGCCATGCGCACGGCGACGCCGTTCGCGACCTGCTCGACGATGACGGCGCGCGGCGAGTCCGCCGCCTGCGCGGAGATCTCGAGCCCGCGGTTCATCGGCCCGGGGTGCATGACGATCGCGTGCTCGGCGAGGAGCCCGAGGCGCCGCGCGTCGAGCCCGTACTTGCGGCTGTACTCGAGCGGGTTGGGGAAGAACGCTCCCCCGCCCGCGCCCGAGCCGCTCATGCGCTCACGCTGGACGCGCAGCATCATCACCGCGTCCGGGCCGCCGTGCGCGGTGTCGCCCGCGAGGGTCGCGTCGAGGTCGTAGGAGACCGCGCACGGCCACGTCTGGACGCCGACGGGCAGCAGCGTGGGCGGGGCCACGAGCGTGACGCGCGCTCCGAGGGTGTGCAGCAGGTGCACGTTCGAGCGCGCGACGCGCGAGTGCAGCACGTCCCCGACGATCGCCACGTGACGCCCGTCGAGGCCCGCGCCGCGCGCGGCTGCGTCGTCCGGGCCGCTCGCCCCGGGGGCGGTGAGGGCGGTCCCGGACAGGTGGCGCCGCAGCGTGTACGCGTCCAGCAGCGCCTGCGTGGGGTGCTGGTGCGTGCCGTCGCCGGCGTTGAGGACCGCGGCGTCGAGCCAGCCCGCGTGGGCGAGCAGGTGCGGTGCGCCGGACGCCTGGTGCCGGACGACGACCGCGTCCGCGCCCATCGCCTGGAGGGTCAGCGCGGTGTCCTTGAGCGACTCCCCCTTGGACACGCTCGAGCCCTTGGCCGAGAAGTTGATGACGTCGGCCGACAGGCGCTTGGCCGCGGTCTCGAACGAGATGCGGGTACGCGTCGAGTCCTCGTAGAAGAGGTTGACGACCGTGCGGCCGCGCAGCGTCGGGAGCTTCTTGATCTCGCGCGCCTGCGTCGCGGCCATCTGCGCGGCCGTGTCGAGGATGCGCACCGCGTCGGTGCGGGCGAGGTCCTGGGTGGACAGCAGGTGCCTCATGCGCGTGCCTCCGCCCCCGGGGTCGCGGGCCGGATCACGACCGCGTCCGTGGCGGACCCGTCCGCGGGCGTGCCGTCGACCTCCGCGAGGCGCACGCTGACGCGCTCGGACGTCGACGTCGGCAGGTTCTTGCCGACGAAGTCGGGACGGATCGGCAGCTCACGGTGGCCCCGGTCGACGAGCGCGGCGAGCTGCACGGCGCGCGGACGGCCGAGGTCGCTGATCGCGTCGAGCGCGGCGCGGATCGTGCGCCCCGAGTACAGGACGTCGTCGACGAGCACCACGACCTTGCCGTCGATGCCCGACGCGGGCAGGCGCGTCGCGCCGATCGTGCGCGTCGGGTGGCGGTGCAGATCGTCGCGGTACATCGTCACGTCGAGCTCGCCGACGATGGCGTGCGGGTCGGGCGCGCCGTCGGCGGGCGTCTCCTCGATGGCGGCGAGGCGCTCAGCGAGCCGCGTCGCGAGCGGGACACCGCGCGTCGGGATGCCGAGGAGGACCAGGTCGTGGGCCCCCTTGTTGCGCTCCACGATCTCGTGGGCGATGCGCGTCAGCGCGCGGGAGATGTCGGCGGCCGTCAGGACGACGGTCCCGGCCTCGGGGGTCGAAGAAGTCGAAGAAGCGGGTGTGGGCACAGCAGCGCCAGAGCTCATGTCCGGCGACCTCCTTCCCCGCCTCACAGGACGGGCCTTAAAGGATGTCTGACGGTCACCCACCCTACCGCCGCGCGTCGCGGGCCGGGCGCTCGTCCCGCCCGACGAGACGCGGCGTCGGTCACACTCGGTGACCGACGCCGCGGCGGGGTGGTGGCGGCCCGGGGGGGCCGCGGGGGTGCTCAGGCGGTGATCGTCGGCTTCATCTCGACGATCCGCGCGAGCAGCCCGTTGACGAACGACGGCGAGTCGTCGGTCGACAGCGAGCGCGCGAGGTCGACGGCCTCGTCGATCGCGACGACGTCGGGCACGTCGTCGTTGAAGAGGATCTCCCAGCCGCCGATGCGCAGCAGGGCCCGGTCGACCGCCGGCATCCGCTCGAGCGTCCACCCGTGGGAGTACGTCTCGATCAGCTCGTCGATGCGGTCGCGGTGCGCGAGCACGCCCTCGACGATGTCGACCGCGTACTGCGGCAGGGCGGTCTGCGCGGTGCCGGGGTCGGCGACGCGCTCCGCGAGGAGGGTCGTCGGGTCCACCTGACGCTGCTCCGCCTCGAAGAGGACGTCGAGCGCGCGCTTGCGCGCCTTGGTGCGTGCGGCCATCGTGATCGGCTGTCTCTCGGTGCTCTCGGTCGGGTCAGTCGTTCACGCGGCCGAGGTACGAGCCGTCGCGCGTGTCGACCTTGACCTTGGTGCCCTGCTCGAGGAAGAGCGGGACCTGGATCTGCGCGCCCGTCTCGAGCGTCGCCGGCTTGGTGCCGCCCGTGGAGCGGTCGCCCTGGAGGCCGGGCTCGGTGTAGGTGATCTCGAGGACCACCGAGGCGGGGAGCTCGATGTAGAGCGGCTGACCGTCGTTGGACGCGATGAGCACGTTCTGGTTCTCGAGCATGTAGTCCTTGGCGTCGCCCACGATCTCCGCCGAGATCGTGATCTGGTCGTACGTCGAGGTGTCCATGAACACGTAGTCCGCGCCGTCCTGGTACAGGTACTGGAAGTCGCGGCGGTCGACGTTGGCCGTCTCGATCTTGAGGCCGGCGTTGAACGTCTTGTCGATCGTCTTGCCCGTCATGACGTTCTTGATCTTGGTGCGGACGAACGCGCCACCCTTGCCGGGCTTGACGTGCTGGAACTCGATCACGGTCCACAGCTGGCCGTCGAGTCGCAGCACGGTGCCGTTCTTGATGTCGTTGGTGGTCGCCACGTTCGTCTTCCTGTCGGAGGGTCTGCGGTCTCCGCCCCACGCGGGACCGCGTGCCGGACGGCACGAGAGGGTCCCCCGAGGACGGGATGCGGAAATGGGCCTTGACGATCTTACCGGAGCGCGACGAGGACCGCGTTCGCCACGACGCCCACGGTCGCCGCCCAGCACATCGAGGCGAGCGTCCCGATGACGAACCGCTCGGACGCCACAGGGTGCTCGCGCAGCTCCGGGTAGCGCCCGAGGCCCTTGATCGCCACGACGAAGGCGATCCCGCCAGGCTCGCCGGCGAGGAGGCAGCCGGTGATGGCGAACCGTTCGAGGATCCCGATCCACGTGCCGCCGCGCAGCGCCTTGACGGCCTCGGTGCCGATGGGCCCGGTCGCCGGAGGCGGCGGCGGGGGGACGGGGACGGCGGCCGGGTCCGCCGCGGCGGACCGGGCCCTCCCGCGCCCCGCACCGCCGGAGCCCGAGCGTGCCGGGTCGCCGGAGCGTGCCGCGGCGCGCAGCACCCACTGCGTCACGGGCCCTCCGCCGAGCACGCTCGCGACGAGCGCGACGACCCACACCAGCACGACCAGCACGACCGACACCGGGTCCGTCATCTCCCACCCTCCCGCGGATCCTCGAACGGCTCACCCTGACGACTCGACCTGAGCTCGCCCAACAGCCTCGCCACCACGGGTCGCACCGCCGCCTCCTCGGGCCACAGCGCGACGCGCAGCCGCTGGCTCACCGCCTGCTCGGAGACCCCGAGCACGCGGGCCACATCCTTCTGGGTGCCACCCACACGCGCGAGCGTGTCGACCGCCTCCCACCCCGGCGCGGTCCGCCGCTCCACGACCGCCGCGAGGAGACGCAGGAGCGCCTCGACCTCGGCCGCCCGCGCCGACGGCTCGCCCCGGACGGCGACGGGCGCCGTCGCCGCACGCGACTTGGCCTGCTCGACCGCCTCCCGCGCCCGCACGAACGCCTCCCCCGAGGCCTCGCGCGAGACCGCCGGCAGGGGCTCGTCGACGCTCCCGGCGCCGACGCCGACGCTCCAGCCGCCGTCGCGCAGCAGGTCCAGCACGACGTCGACCACGGTGCCGGCGTCGCCGAGCACGCCCTGCACCTCGTCGCCCACGGTCCGGTCGAACGGGACCACGACGCCGGGGCGGCCGTCGAGGAGCTCGCCCAGGCGCGCGAGCACCTCGGGCACCCGGTCCGGGTGGCCCGTGCTCCCGCGCTGGTCGACGGTGAGGACGAACATGCGATCCAGGCTAGACCCTTGAGAGGGAGGAATCAAGCATGGGGACTTGATCGCGAGAGATCAAGGCGGACGGTGGGGAGCGGAGGACCCGACGTCAGCCCCGCAGCCGGGCTGCGAGCGCTTCGAGCGCGAGGCGGTAGGAGTCGAACCCGAACCCCGCGATCGTCCCCGTGGCGACCGCTCCGACGACCGAGTGGCTGCGGAACGCCTCGCGTGCCGCGGGGTTGCTCAGGTGCACCTCGACGAGCAGGAGGCCGGAGGTCGTGACCTGCGCCGCGGCGTCGCGCACGGCGTAGGAGTAGTGGGTGAACGCGGCCGGGTTGAGCACCACGTGGGCGCGCGCGTCGACGGCCTCGTGGAGCCAGCCCACGAGCTCGGCCTCGTCGTCGGTCTGGCGCACGTCGACCGTGAGGTCGAGCGCGCTCCCCCACGCGACCGCGGACTCCTGGAGGTCGACCATCGACGCCGAGCCGTAGATCTCCGGCTCGCGCACACCGAGCCGGCCGAGGTTGGGTCCGTTGAGGACCAGCACGCGTTCCATGGCGCCCGAGCCTAGCGGCGCCGTGGGCGTGCGGCGCGTACGTGCTCGTGCCGTGGTCGGGCCCCACGGCACGGGGGCTTCTCGACGCGCGGCGGGCCGCGCCGTCGGGCACGCTGGCGGGGTGAGCCTCGTCGCCGTCCCCCGCGCCCGCTGGGAGCCCGACGCGCTGGTCGAGGGGTGGGAGTCGCTCGAGCTCCCGGCCCCGCGGCTGCCGGGCGTCGCCACGCCGGGCAGCGCGCGCGAGGCGGTCCCGCCGGTCCTGACGCTGGTGCGGCGCGCGCACCGACCGGCACGTCCGGCAGGGACCGTCGTCCTCGTCCACGGCTACAACGACTACGTCTTCCAGGACCACGTCGTCGCGGCGCTCGCCGAGGCGGGGTGGGACGCGCTGGGCGTGGACCTGCGGCGCGCGGGCCGGTCGCTGCGTCCGGGGCAGGTGCCGCACTACGTGGACGACCTGCGCGAGACGGCGGCGGACCTCGGCGTGGCGGTCGCGGCCGCGCGGCGGACGCCGGGCCCGGTGGTCGTGCACGCGCACTCGACGGGCGGCCTCGTCGCGGCGCTGTGGGCCCACGCCCACCGGGGTGGTGGCGGGTGCGACGCGCTCGTGCTCGACAGCCCGTTCCTCGACCTGCGCGCGTCGTGGGTCGAGCGGACGGTGGGGACGCGGGTGCTGGACGCCGTCGGGCCGTGGAGCCCGCTGACGGTCGTCAGCGCGGGGCCTTCCGCGTACACCGGGCACCTGCTCGCGGACCGGGGCGGCCGGTGGACGTTCGACACCACGCTGAAGCGTCCCGAGGGCGTGCCGGTGCGGGCCGGCTGGCTGCGGGCGGTGCGGCAGGGGCACGCGCGCGTGGCGCGCGGCCTGGAGGTCGCGTGCCCGGTGCTCGTCGCCCGGGCCGAGCGGTCCGGGACGGACGACCCGACGAGCCCGGACCGCGAGCGGGACCTCGACGCGAGCGACACCGTGCTCGACGTCGCCCAGATCGCCCGGCTCGCACCGCGGCTCGGGCGCGACGTGACGGAGCTCGTCGTCGCCGGCGCCGTGCACGACCTCACGCTCTCCGCCGACGGCCCGCGCGCGAGGTATCTGAGCGCCCTCACCGGCTGGCTCGACGAGCACGCGGCCCGGGTGGCGGCGTGAGCGTCGCCGCGGACCGCGCCGGCGGCTACCTCGAGGCGCCGTTCGTCGCGCTCGCGCACCGCGGGTTCTCGCGCGCGGGCCTGGAGAACTCCATGGCGGCCTTCGCCGCCGCGCGCGACCTCGGGCTGCGGTACGTCGAGACGGACGCCCACGCGACGGCGGACGGGGTCGCCGTCGCGCTCCACGACGCGTCCCTGGACCGCACGACGGACGCGCACGGGCTCGTCGCCGACCTCCCGTGGCGGACCGTGCGCGCGGCCCGGATCGGCGGGACCGAGCCCGTGCCGTCGCTCGAGGACGTGCTGGGCACGTGGCCGGACCTGCGCGTGAACGTCGACGTGAAGTCCGCGGCGGCCGCCGAGCCGGTCGCGCGGGCGATCGAGCGCACGCGCGCGCACGACCGCGTGTGCGTCGCGTCGTTCGCGGCGTCGCGCCGGGAGGCGACGGTGGCACGGCTCTCGCGCCCTGTCACCGTCTCGGGGGCGCGAGGCGCGGTCCTGGGCATGTTCCTCGCCGGGAGGGCGCGCACGGACGCGCTGGCCCGCCTCGCGGCGCGCTCGGTCGACTGCCTCCAGGTCCCCGTGCGCGGGGGCTGGGTGCGCGTCGTCGACTCGGGTTTCGTGCGCGCCGCGCACCGGGCAGGCGTCGCGGTGCACGCGTGGACCGTGAACGACCGCGCGACGATGCACCGGCTGCTGGACCTCGGGGTCGACGGGATCGTCACCGACCGCGCGGACCTGCTGCGCGACGTGCTCCGGGCGCGCGGCCTGTGGGCGTGAGCGCGCGGGCGTCGCGACGTCAGAGCGCGACGGGGCCGCGTCCCACCGGCGCGTCGGCCGCGATCTCGGCGTAGGCCGCGGCGAGGAGCGTCGGGTCCGGGCCCTCGAGCCGGGTCGGCCGTGCGACGTCGTCGAGCACGACGAAGCGCAGGAGGTCGCCGCGCGACTTCTTGTCGCGGCGCATGGCGGACAGGAGCTGCTCCCAGCGGTCGCCGCGGTACGTGAGCGGCAGCCCGAGCGAGCCGAGGATCGCGCGGTGGCGCTCGACGACCGCGTCGTCGAGCTTTCCCGCGAGGCGCGAGAGCTCCGCCGCGAACACCATGCCGACGGAGACGGCGGCGCCGTGGCGCCACTGGTAGCGCTCGGTGAGCTCGACCGCGTGGCCCAGCGTGTGCCCGTAGTTGAGGATCTCGCGCAGGCCGGCCTCCTTGAGGTCCTCCCCCACGACGCGCGCCTTGACCGCGATCGAGCGCTCGACGAGCTCGGCGACGACCGCCCACGTCTCGTCGGTGGTCGGGCGCGTGCCCCACGCGCTCAGCGCGTCGGCGTGCTCCTCGACGAGCTCGAGGATGCGCTCGTCAGCGATGAAGCCCGTCTTGACGACCTCCGCCATGCCGGCGACGAAGTCCCAGCGCCCGAGCGACTCGAGCGCCGCGAGGTCGCACAGCACGCCCGCGGGCGGGTGGAACGACCCGACGAGGTTCTTGCCCTCCGCGGTGTTGATGCCCGTCTTGCCGCCGACCGCCGCGTCGACCATCGCCAGAAGCGTCGTCGGCACGTGCACCACGCGGATGCCGCGCAGCCACGTCGCGGCCACGAACCCGCCGAGGTCCGTCGTCGCGCCGCCGCCGACCGTGACGACGGCGTCCGTGCGCGTGAAGTCCAGCTGCCCCAGCACGCCCCACAGGAACGCCGCGACCTGCGCGGTCTTGGCCTCCTCCGCGTCCGGGACCTCCGCGACGAACGCCTCGTAGCCCGACGCCTTGAGGTCCTCGTGGACCACCTCCGCCGTCGCCGCGAGGGCCGCGGGGTGGACCACGAGCACGCGGCGCACCCGGTCGCCGAGCATGGTGGGCAGCTCGCCGAGCAGGTGCCGACCCACGACGACCTCGTACGGCTGGTCCCCGGCGACCCGCACGCGCGTCGGCGCGGGGTTCTCGTCGGTCTCCGGGGCGGGGGTCGTGTCGCTCACGCGTTCTCCTGTTCGGCCGGGGTGTCGGTGGGAGCGGACGCCGCGGCACGGTCTGCCGCCTCGCCGCCACCCGCGAGGTGCGCCCGGATCTCCTGGGCGACCTGCGCGGGCGTGCGCGCGTCGGTGACGACGTGCAGCGTCGCGACCCGCTCGTAGACGGGGCGCCGCGCCTCCATGAGGGCGGCCCACCGTGCCCGCGGGTTGCCCAGCAGCAGCGGGCGGGACTGGTTGAGCCCGACGCGCGGCGCCGCGTGCGCGAGGCTCACGTCGAGGAACACCACGGCACCGCCCGCCGCGACGTACGCCGCGAGGGCGGTCTGGGTGTGCTCGTCGAGCACGGCGCCGCCGCCCAGGGCGAGGACGCCGTCGTGGGTCGCGAGCGCCGTCGTCACGGCCTCGCGCTCGAGCTCGCGGAAGTGCGGCTCGCCGTGGTCGACGAAGATGTCGGCGACGGGCTTGCCCGCCGTGGTCTCGACGTCGGTGTCGGTGTCGCGCTGCGCGAGGCCCAGCAGGTCCGCGAGGTGGCGCGACACCGTCGACTTGCCGCTGCCGGGCGGGCCGACGAGGACGACGACCGGGCGCGTGCCCGGAGGGACAGGCGTCATCAGCGCTGCAGCTCCGGGATCGCCGCGAGGTACGCCTCGGCGTTGCGGCGGACCTCCGCGACGGAGTCGCCGCCGAACTTCTCGAGCGCCTGCTCGGCGAGCACGAGCGCGACCATGGCCTCGGCGACGACCGCCGCCGGAGGGACGGCGCACACGTCCGAGCGCTGGTGCTGGGCCTTGGCGACCTCGCCCGTGACGACGTCGACCGTCGCGAGCGCGCGCGGCACGGTGGAGATGGGCTTCATCGCCGCGCGCACGCGCACGACCTCGCCGTTCGACATGCCGCCCTCGACGCCGCCCGCGCGGTTGCTCAGGCGGTGGATGCGGCCGTCGGTGCCGCGCTCGATCTCGTCGTGCGCGGCGGACCCGCGGCGGCGCGCGGTGCGGAAGCCGTCGCCGACCTCCACGCCCTTGATCGCCTGGATGCCCATGAGCACCGCGGCGAGACGCGCGTCGAGGCGCCGGTCGCTCTGCGCGTAGGTGCCGAGCCCCGACGGGACGCCGTAGGCCAGGACCTCGACGACGCCGCCGAGCGTGTCTCCCGCCTTCTGGCACTCGTCGATCTCGGCGACCATCGCCGCGGACGTCGCGGCGTCGAAGCAGCGCACCGGGTCGGCGTCGAGCGCGGCGACGTCGTCGGGCCCGGGCACCGCGGCGTCCTCGGGGACCTCGACGGGACCGATGCCCACGACGTGCGACACGAGGCGGACGCCCAGCGCCTGCTCGAGGAACTTCGCGGCCGCCGCGCCGAGGGCGACGCGTGTCGCGGTCTCGCGCGCCGACGCGCGCTCGAGCACGGGGCGGGCGTCGTCGAACCCGTACTTGCGCATGCCCACGAGGTCGGCGTGGCCGGGGCGCGGACGCGTGAGCGGCCGGTTGCGGGCGATCTCGCGCACGTCGCCCGTCCCGGCGTCGACCTGGAGAGCCTCGGGCGGCACCGGGTCGGCGGACATGACGTCGACCCACTTGGGCCACTCCGAGTTCGCGATCTCCAGCGCGAGCGGGCCACCCTGGGTCACGCCGTGGCGCAGCCCGCCCAGGACGCGCAGCACGTCCTGCTCGAACTTCTGGCGCGAGCCGCGCCCGTACCCGAGGCGACGACGCGCGAGCGCGGCCTTCACGTCGTCCGTGGTGAGCTCGACGCCCGCCGGCAGCCCGTCGAGGATCCCGACCAGCGCCTCACCGTGCGACTCACCCGATGTCAACCAACGCAGCATGATCGCCATCCTCCCACGTCGGCGCGCACGTCCCGGCGGGCGCCCGCAGTGCGGACCGGCGGTCGCGGACGGCGCCTCGGGGCGAGCCGCGCGCCGGATCCGGGGAGAGGACGGGCCGTCCGGCACGCTGTGGACGACGGCGGCGCGCGCCGTCGCGGGCGCGCTACCGTGCCGCGCATGGTCCAGCAGGGGGACAGGACGACGACCGACCGGCCGGAGACGTGGGGACGACGTCGGCGCGACGACCTGGCGCGGGAGGCGCGCGTCGCGGGCCGGCCGGGCGCGGCTCTCACGGTGCTCGCGGCGCTGGGCGCGGCCTGGTGGTCAGGTCTGTCGTGGGCGACGCCGGCCCTCGTGCTCGTCGCCGGGGCCGGCGCGCTCGTGGCCGTGATCGACGCGCGCACGCACCGCCTGCCCGACGTCGTCGTCCTGCCGACGTGGCTCGGTGCGGTCCTGCTCCTCGCCGTCGCCGCGCTCGGGACCGGGGACGACGCCGCCCTCGTGCGCGCGCTCGTCGGGGGCGCCCTGGGCTTCGGCGCCTACGCCGCGCTCCGGATCGCGTACCCGCCGGGTCTCGGCTTCGGCGACGTCAAGCTCGCGGGGATGCTCGGCACGCCGCTCGCGTGGCTCGGGTGGGGCGACCTGGTCACCGGACTCGTCCTGCCGTTCCTGCTCGGCGGCGTGTGGGCGCTCGGGCTGGTCGTCCTGCGACGAGCACGTCGGGACACCGCCGTGCCGTTCGGACCCTTCATGGTCGCCGGTGCGGGCGTCGCCGCCGTGCTCGGCGGCGCGGTGGTCGGGGCGTACGCGCCCGCGTGAGCAGTGCCTCGCGCCGGGCCGGCAGGCCTCGCGACGCGGGGACGCATGTCAGGCCGGGACGTCCAGCGCTGACGTGAGCGCCCGGTCCATCGCCTCCAGCGGGACCACCTTGCCCGTCATGAGCCGCACCTGCTCGGCCGCCTGGTGCAGGAGCATGCGCTCGCCGCCGACCACGGTGCCGCCCGCCGCGGCCCAGGCCGCCGAGAGCGCGGTGGGTCGAGGGTCGTAGACCACGTCGAGCAGCACGCCTGCGACGGGCGCGGCCGCCTGTGCCAGCGCCTCGGCCACCGGGTCGGCCGCACGCGACGGAAGGGTCGCGACGACCGCGTCGGCCCGCCCGAGGCGGTCGCGCAGTGCGGAGGACGACGGGTCGAGGATCTCGAAGCGCGGCTCGACGCCCATGCGGTGCGCCGCGCGCTGGAGCGTGCCGGTGCGCCCGAGCGAGCGCACCAGGACCGTCGGCGTCGGGCAGCCGAGCTCGGCGAGAGCGGCGAGCGTCGACGCGGCGGTCGCGCCCGCCCCGAGCACGACGGCGGTCCGCGCGTCCCGCTCCCCCAGACCCTCGCGGAGCGCGGCGACGAGCCCGTGCACGTCGGTGTTGGTCCCCACGAACGTCGGGCGCCGGCCGCCCGTGGGCTGCACGACGAGCGTGTTCACCGCGCCGACGACGTTCGCGAGCGGGTCGACGTGGTCGAGCAGCGGGATCACGGCGTGCTTGAGCGGCATGGTCAGGCTCAGGCCCGCCCACGACGCGTCGAGACCGTTGACGAGGGCCGGGAGCTGCTCCTCGGTCGTGTCGATCGCCTCGTACGTCCAGCCGTCGAGGCCGAGCGCCTCGTACGCGGCGCGGTGCAGCACCGGGGACAGCGAGTGGGCGACGGGGTGGCCGAGGACGGCCGCCCGTCGCGGCGCGCGCGTCGCGCTCACCCGCCGTTCTCCGCGAGCCACTGCCGGTACTCCTGCTTGAACTGCTCGAACTCGGCGTACGTGTCGGTGAACTTCGTCTCGCCCGTGTCCAGGTTGACGGTCACGTACCAGAGCCACGGGCCGTCGGGGGCGTTCATGACCGCCTCCACGCTCTCGCGGCTGGGGCTCCCGATCGGGGTCGGGGGAAGGCCCTGGTGGACGCGCGACGCGTAGGGCAGGTCGGGGTTCTGGAACTCCTCGGTCGTGATCTCGTTCGCCGGCTTGCCGAGCCCGTAGACGTCGATCGCGTCCATGCCGAGAGGCATGCCGTCCGCGATGCGGTTGTAGATGACCCGCGCGACCATCCCGCGCTGCTCCGCGTTCTTGCCCTCCCACTCGACGATCGACGCCATCGTGAGCACCTCCTGGAAGCGCTCCGGCGGGACGCCGAGGTCGGCGAGCTCGCTCGTGGTCTGGCTGACCATGCTCTGGATGATCCCCGTCGCGTTGACGTCTCCCGGCTCGAGGACGTACGTCGTCGGGTAGAGCCAGCCCTCGTAGTTGCCGTTCGCCTCCGCGGGCAGGCCCATGGCGGTGGTGTCGGCCATCGCGGCCTCGAAGTCGGCGACGGGGATGTCCGTCACCGAGGACGCCTTCTCGAGGATCTGCTTGACCGTGTAGCCCTCGGGGATCGTGATCTTGGTCTCGACGCGCGAGTCGTTCGCCACGAGGCGCGCGACGGCGTCCTTGGCCGGCATGCCGAGGAGCAGCGTGTGGGTGCCCGGCTGGATCTTCCCCGCGTTCGGGTTCTCCTCGAACGCCTTCGCGAAGGCAGCCGAGCTGGCGACGACGCCGGCCTCGGTCAGGACCGCGCCCATGTCGCGGCCGGTCGAGCCGGGCTCGATGACGACGTCGACGGGGTCGGTGCCCGGCCCCTCGAAGTCCTTGGCCTCCAGCGGGTTCGCGAACCCGAAGAGGTCGGAGGCGTTGTTGAGCAGCAGGTACCCCGCGCCGCCCACCACGAGGAGGGAGACGAGCAGCACCACGAGGGCGCGGCGACGCCGGCGCTGGCGTCGCTTCTTCGCCGCCCGGCGGGCGCGCTGCTCCGAGCGCGACGAGCGCGCGGGCTGCTGCTCGCCCTGGACGGCGGGCCGTTCGAACAGGTCGGTCACGGTCGGTGGTCTCCTGTCGGGTCTACAGGTTCTCCGGCGCGCGCCCCCGCGCCCCGCTCGGCGTCGAGAGCGGATTGCAGAATGATAACGGCGGCCGCCTGGTCGACGACGCTGCGGTGCTTCTTGCCGGCGCGTCCCGACGCGTGCAGCGCCTGGTGCGCGCTGACGGTCGTCATCCGCTCGTCGACGAGGTGCACCGGCACCGGTGCGACGACGCGTGCCACCAGTCCAGCGTACGCCCGCGCCCCCTGGGCGGCGGCACCCTCTCCCCCGGAGAGGTGGCGCGGGAGGCCGACGTAGACCACCTGGGCGCCGCGCTCGTCGACCTCGGCGGCGATGCGCGCGACGTCCGTCGGGACCGCGGCCCCGGCCTTCGTGTCGCGCGCGAGCGTCTCGACCGGGGTCGCGACGCGCCCGTCGGGGTCGCTCGCCGCGAGCCCGACGCGCACGCTGCCCACGTCGACGCCCAGGCGCGCCCCGCGCGGGAGGGGGGCGCGCCCGTCGTCGGCGGGCAGCCAGGGGACGGCCGTCACGCGGCCGCCGCAGCGCCGTCGCGCACGCCCTGCAGGGCGGCGGGCAGCGCCGAGACGTCCGTGCCGCCGCCCTGGGCCATGTCGTCCTTGCCGCCGCCGCCGCCGCCGAGCGTCTGGGCGGCCGCCTTGGCGAGCACGCCGGCGCGGAGGCCCGCGGCACGGGCCGACGCGTTGGTCACGACGACCACCTGCGGGCGGTCCTTCGCGACGCCCCCGACCGCCACGACGGCGGGCTCGGACTCGCCGAGGCGACCGCGCACGTCGAGCGCCAGCGCACGGAGGTCGTCCGCGGAGGCAACCTCGCCGGCGTCGTGCACGACGACGCGCGTGCCGCCCGCGAGCTCCGCGCCCGCGGCGAGCGTGCCGGCCACCGCGAGGAGCTGACCCTGCCGGAGCTGCGCGAGCTCCTTCTCCGCGTCGCGCAGCCGCGACACGAGCGAGCTCACGCGGTCGGGCAGCTCCTCGGTCCGCACGTTGAGCAGGCCGGTGAGCTGGCCGACGAGCGCGTGCTCCTTGGCCTGGAAGCCGTACGCGCCGTCGCCGACGAGCGCGTCGACGCGACGCACGCCCGAGCCGATGGACGACTCGCCGAGCAGCGTGACGAGGCCGAGCTGCCCCGTCTGCTGCACGTGCGTACCGGCGCACAGCTCGCGCGACCAGTCGCCGCCGATCGACACCACGCGCACGACGTCGCCGTACTTCTCGCCGAACAGCGCCATCGCGCCCAGGGCGCGCGCCTCGGTGATCGGCATGAGCTGGTCCGTGACCTCGAGGTTCTCCTGGAGCTGGGTGTTCACCCGCTCCTCGATCTCCGACAGCGCGCCCGCGGGCACGGCCGACGAGCGGCGGAAGTCGAAGCGGATGCGGCTGGGCGCGTTCTCCGAGCCGGCCTGGGTCGACTCCTTGCCGAGCGACTCCTGGAGCGCCTTGTGGATCATGTGCGTCGCGGAGTGGGCACGGCTGATCGCCTTGCGGCGGTCGCGGTCGATCGTCGCGGTGCCGGGGTCGCCGAGCGCCGCCGTTCCCTCGACGAGGCGGCCTCGGTGCACCGACAGACCCTTGATCGGGCGCTGGACGTCGTCGACCTCGATGGTCGCGCCGCCGTCGAGCACGATCGTGCCGTGGTCGGCGAGCTGGCCGCCGGCCTCCGCGTAGAACGGCGTGCGGTCGAGCACGACCTCGACGTCGGCGGGCGCGGTCGCGGCGGGAGCGGGCACGCCGTCGACGAGCAGCCCGGCCACGCGCACGGAGGCCGAGGACTCCGTGTAGCCGAGGAACTCCACCGGCGCGGAGAGCTCGCCCGCGAGCGACTCGTAGGCGGCCGTGTCGACCCCGCCCGAGCGCTTGGCGAGCGCGTCGGCGCGGGCGCGCTGGCGCTGCTCGGTCATGAGCGCGCGGAACGCCTTCTCGTCGACCTGGACACCCTGCTCGGCGGCCATCTCGAGCGTGAGGTCGATCGGGAAGCCGTACGTGTCGTGCAGGGCGAACGCCTGGTCGCCGCCGAGCAGCGGCACCCCGCCCGTCCCCGCGGCAGCCTTGGCCTTGGTGACGGCCGTGTCGAGGATCGTCGTCCCCGAGGTGAGGGTGCGACGGAACGCGTCCTCCTCGGTGTAGGCGACGTTCGAGATGCGCTCGAAGTCGGTCGCGACCTCCGGGTACGACGGCGCCATGGCGTCGCGGCTCACCGGGAGCAGCGCGGGCATCGCACGGTCCTCCACGCCCAGCAGGCGCATCGCGCGCACGGAGCGGCGCAGCAGGCGGCGCAGGACGTAGCCGCGGCCCTCGTTGGAGGGGCGCACGCCGTCGCTCATGATCATGAGCGCCGAGCGCACGTGGTCGGCCACGACGCGCATGCGCACGTCGTCCTCCCGGTTCGCGCCGTAGCGCCGGCCCGAGAGCGCCTCGGCGGCCGCGATGACGGGGAACACCTCGTCGATCTCGTAGAGGTTGTCCTTGCCCTGGAGCAGGTAGGCGACGCGCTCCAGGCCCATGCCCGTGTCGATGTTCTTGCGCGCGAGCTCCGAGACGATCCGGAACTCCTCCTTCGACTTCACGTCGTCGATCGCGTACTGCATGAACACGAGGTTCCAGATCTCGAGGTAGCGGTCCTCGTCGACGACGGGGCCACCCTCCTGGCCGAACTCCGGGCCGCGGTCGATGTAGATCTCCGAGCACGGGCCGGCGGGACCGGGCTGGCCCGTGGACCAGTAGTTGTCCTTCTTGCCGCGCGCCTGGATGCGCTCGTCCGGCAGGCCGGCGATGCGCTTCCAGAGCTGCCGCGCCTCGTCGTCGTCGTGGTAGACGGTCACCCAGACCGTCTCCGGGTCGAACCCGTACTTGCCCTCCTCGCGCGGACCCGTGACGAGGTCCCAGGCGTAGGTGATCGCGCCTTCCTTGAAGTAGTCCCCGAAGGAGAAGTTGCCGTTCATCTGGAAGAACGTGCCGTGACGCGTCGTCTTGCCGACCTCGTCGATGTCGAGCGTGCGCACGCACTTCTGGACGCTGGTCGCACGGTCCCACGGCGGGGTCTGCTCACCCGTCATGTACGGGATGAACGGGACCATGCCCGCGATGGTGAACAGCGTGGACGGGTCCGGGGAGACGAGCGACGCCGAGGGCACGACGGTGTGGTCGCGGTCGGCGAAGTAGTCGAGCCAGCGCTTGCGGATCTCGGCGGTGCGCATGATGTCCTTCGGGGGCAGTCGGTGGGTCGTGCGGGTGCTGTGCTGTGGGTCGCGGCGGCCGGGCCGCGCGTCCTAGAAGGAGTAACCGAGGAGGTCCTCGACGTCGTCCGTGTCGTCGAAGGGGCTGGGGTCTCCCGCGGCCGGGCGCGTGTGGCGGCCGGCCGCGCGGCGCGCTCGGACCACGTCCGGGTCCTCCTGGCCCTCGGCGAGGAGCGCTGCCATGAGCTCCTGCTCGCGCGCGTCGCGCGCGAGCGTGAACTCGGTGCGGAAGTCGCGGGCGATCCCGACGACCTTCTCGCCCAGCCCGTTGACCTGCTCGGTGGCCTGGTCCACGAGCGACGCCGGCGCGTAGCGCGCGAGGATCTTCTTGCCGCGGACGACGACCACGACCGTGATCGCGACCCCGACGCCGACCCAGAAGACGCGGCGCATCAGCGCGACCCCTCGGCACGTCCGGCGCCGTCCGACGAACGGCGTCGGCCGAACGAGCGGGCGGCCGCCTGGCGCACGCCGTAGGTGAACGCGGCGACCTTCACCAGCGGGGCGCCGAACGTCGCGGCGTACAGCCCCGTGAGCGCGGACACGTTCTCGCTCACCTGGGCGGCCGACGTCGTGATCGTGTCGACCTTGACGAGCTGGCTGTTGGCCGTCGCGACCGTGGTCGCGGCCTCGTCGAGGATCGGGACCGAGTGGTCCGTGACCTCCTTGATGCTCGCCCGCGCCTCGTCGAGCACACGGCCGAGCTTGAGGAGCGGCACCGCGAGCAGGCCGACGAGCAGCACGAACGCGATGGCTGCGATGAGGCCGGCCACGTCTCCCAGGGACATTCTTCCTCCAGTGCCAGTCACGGTGCCGCGTCCACGGCTCCGCGAAACACTACCCGCACCAGGGCGGGGACCATCGTCGGGCGCGACACGACGGCGGGGTCGCCGCGGGCGCCGCGGTCCGGACGCACGAACGCCTCGCTCGCCGACGAAGCGGTGAGCGAGGCGTCCGGAGCGGGGGTCAGCGAGCGTAGTACTCGACGACGAGCTGGACCTCGCACTGCACGGGGACCTCGGCGCGCTTGGGGCGACGCGTGAGGATCGCGCTCAGCTTCTCGAGCTGGACGTCCAGGTAGCCCGGGACGGCCGGGAGGACGTCGCGGTGCGCGCCCGCGGCGGCGACCTGGAACGGCGTCGTCGCCTGGCTCTTCGGCTTGACCTGGAGGGTCTGGCCGGGCTTCACGCGGAACGACGGGCGGTCCACGATCTTGCCGTCGACGAGGATGTGGCGGTGCGTGACCGCCTGGCGCGCCTGCAGGATGGTGCGGGCGAAGCCGGCGCGCAGCACGAGCGCGTCGAGGCGGGTCTCGAGGTTCTCGACGAGCGCCTCACCGGTCAGACCCTTGTCCTTGCGGGCCTCCTCGTACGCACGCGCGAGCTGCTTCTCGCGGAGCATGTACTGGGCGCGCAGACGCTGCTTCTCACGGAGACGGACCGCGTAGTCCGACTCGGTGCGGCGGCGGGCGCGGCCGTGCTCACCCGGGGGGTACGGGCGCTTCTCGAAGTGCTTGACGGCCTTCGGGGTGAGGGCGATGCCCAGGGCGCGGCTCAGGCGGACCTGGCGGCGCGAGCGCTTGACAGACGTCACAGCGGTATCTCATTCCTGTCGTGTGGGTACTGACGTCACACCTGGTCCCGAGGAGTCGGGTCCGGGTGCGGGACCAGCCGATGGACCACGTGCCTCTCCGAGGAGAGACGGTAGGTCGGGGCCGAGGTCCCAGGTGGTCGCCGTGAAGGCAACCTGAGAAGTCTACCGCACGCCCCGGGGCGGCGGTCCCCCGCACATCAGCGCGCGGGCTCGTCCTGGGCCAGGATGTCCCGGATCCGGCCGAGGCGGTCGGAGACCTGGCGCTCGTACCCGCGGTCGGTCGGCGCGTAGTACCGCGACCCGACGAGCGTGTCGGGCAGGTACTGCTGCGCCGCGACGCCGTGGGGCGCGTCGTGCGCGTACCGGTACCCGGTGCCATGCCCGAGCTGCTTGGCGCCCGGGTAGTGCGCGTCGCGCAGGTGCGTCGGGACGGACCCGGCCTTCCCGGCGCGCACGTCCGCGAGCGCCGCGTCGATCCCGAGGTAGGCGGCGTTGGACTTGGGCGCGGTCGCGAGGTGCACGACGGCCTCCGCGAGGACGATCCGCCCCTCGGGCATGCCGATGAGCTGGACGGCCTGGGCCGCGGCGACCGCGGTCTGGAGCGCGGACGGGTCGGCCATGCCGACGTCCTCCGCGGCCGCGATGACGATGCGCCGGGCGATGAAGCGCGGGTCCTCCCCCGCCGCGATCATGCGCGCGAGGTAGTGCAGGGAGGCGTCGACGTCGGAGCCGCGCATCGACTTGATGAACGCGGACACGACGTCGTAGTGCTGGTCGCCGTCGCGGTCGTAGCGCACGGCCGCGACGTCCACGGCTCGCTCGACGGCCTCGAGGTCTACCGGCACGGGAGCCGGGGCGCCGTCGGCCTCGCCGCGCGTAGCGTCACCGTGCGGGTCGGCGTCCGCGTCGCCGTCGACGTCCTCGGACGCCGCCACGGGCACGGGCACCGGGGCGTCCGAGAGCGCGGCGCCGGCCGCGGCCTCGAGCACGGTGAGGGCCTTGCGCGCGTCGCCGCCGGCGAGGCGCACGAGGTGGCCCTCCGCCTCGTCCGTGAGCGCGACGAGACCGCCCAGCCCCCGGTCGTCGGCGACGGCGCGGCGCACGAGGGCGCGGACGTCGTCGTCCCCGAGGGGCTGGAGCGTGAGCAGGAGCGAGCGGGAGAGCAGGGGCGAGTTCACGGAGAAGCTGGGGTTCTCCGTGGTCGCCGCGACGAGCGTGACCCAGCGGTTCTCGACGCTCGGCAGGAGCGCGTCCTGCTGGGACTTGGAGAAGCGGTGCACCTCGTCGATGAACAGGACGGTCTCCTCGCCGCCGGTCGCGAGGCGGCGGCGGGCGTCCTCGACGACGGTGCGCACGTCCTTGACGCCCGCGGTGACGGCGGAGAGCTCGACGAAGCGACGACCCGACGCGGTCGCGATGAGGTAGGCGAGCGTCGTCTTGCCCGTGCCGGGCGGACCCCAGAGGATGACGGAGCCGGGCACGGCACGGCCGCCGGACGCGTCCGACTCGATGAGGCGCCGCAGGGGCGAGCCGGGGACGAGCAGGTGCGCCTGGCCCGCGACCTCGTCGAGGGCGGCGGGACGCATGCGCACGGCGAGCGGGGCCCCCGGTCCGGGTCGCGGCGTGCCCTGCGCGCCGGAGGTGGCGGCGCCGAAGAGGTCGCCGCCGAACAGATCACCGGTGGACATGCCCCGAGCCTACGCACCGCCGCCCACGCGCCCGGACGCCGCCGGCGTGGGGAGGTCGGGTGAACGTCGTCCACAGCGCCGCGGGGGATCTGACACGCGGCGCGGGCGGATGGGATGCTGGCGCTCGTGTTCTCGAGCCTCGGTCGTCGTGTCGCCCGCCATCCCCGCCTCACGGTCGTCGTGTGGGTCGTCCTCACCGGGCTCGGGTTCGCGCTCGCGCTGTTCGGCGTGCACGGCGAGAGCGTGTTCGACCGGGTGACGACGGGAGCGCCCTCCATCCCCGGCTCGGACAGCGAGCGCGCGACGGAGATCCTCGCCGAGAACGACGAGGGCGGCCCGGAGATCACGCTCCTGGTGAGCGACGTCGACCCCGCGGACGCGCAGGTCGTGGCTGCCATGACGGAGGTGAACGCGGACCTCGTGGCGATCGAGGGCGTGGACACGGTCATCAACCCGTACGTGATCCCTGGCGGGGTCGAGGACCCTGCCGCGCAGTCGCTCGTCGCGAACGAGGGCGACGGGTTCCTCACCGTGGTGACGCTGCGCACCGACCTCGACGCGGAGCGGACGGACGCCGTGGCCGAGCGCGTCGTCGAGCAGCTCGAGGCGGTGCCCGGCGTCCTCGCGGAGGCCGCGCCCGACGCGGCCGGGGACGCGACGGGGCTCGTGGGGTCGAACGCGCTCATCGTCGACGCCATCACCGGGCAGGTCGAGGAGGACCTCACGACGGGCGAGAAGGTCGCCCTGCCGGTCGCCCTGCTCATCATGGTGCTGGTGTTCGGCGGCTTCCTCGCCGCGGCGATGCCCATGGCGGGGGCCGTCGCGTCCATCGGGACGGGCCTCGGCGTGCTGCTCGGCCTCACCTACGCGCTCGACGTCGACGCGTCCGTGGTCAACGTCGTCACCCTGCTCGGGCTCGGGCTCTCGATCGACTACGGGCTGCTCGTCGTGTCACGGTTCCGGGAGGAGCTGCACCGGCTGATCGCCGCGGGCGACGACCCGTCGCTGCGGCGGCGGCGGGGTGACGGCGTCGTGCACGCCGCCCTGATCCGCACGATGGAGACGGCGGGCCGCACCGTCGCGTTCTCGGCGCTCACGGTCGCGATCTCGATCGCGGGGCTCATGGTGTTCCGCCCGGACATCCTGCGGTCGGTCGGCGCGGGCGGCCTCGGCGTCGTCCTCGTCGCGGTGGCGACGGCGCTCACGCTCGTCCCCGCGCTCCTCGCGTTCTCCGGTCGCCGGCTCGCGAAGCCGGGGATCCTCGGCCGGATCCCCGGTCTGCGCCGCGTGCTCGCCCGGACCGCGGACGTGCAGTCCGACGAGGGCGCGTTCTCCCGTCTCGCCGCGCGCGTGCAGCGCCACCCGGTGTGGGTGCTGCTCACGACGGTCGTCGTGCTCGTCGTCCTCGCACTGCCCGTGCTCGGCCTCCACATGCGCAACTCGGGCATCGAGCTGCTCCCCCAGGGGTCCCCGCAGCGGGAGTTCGTCGACGAGCTCGCCGCGCAGTACCCGTCGAGCGAGAGCGCCCAGGTCGTGGCGGTGGTCGACGCGAGCGTCGAGGACGCCCAGGCGTGGGCCGACGAGGTCGCGGGGCTCGACGGCGTCGCGAGCGTCGACCCGGCCGCCCCGCTCGGCGACCACGCCGTCGTGGGCGTGCACGTCGACGCGGACGACGCCGGCGGCCCCGAGGCGGTGTCGGTCGTGCGGGAGGTCCGCGCCACCGACCCGGGGTTCGAGGTGTGGGTCACCGGGCAGGCTGCCGGGCAGGTCGACTTCCTCGACGCGCTCGGCGAGCGCGTGTGGTGGGCCGTCGGGATCGTCGTCGGCGCGACGCTCGTGCTGCTCTTCCTCATGACCGGCTCCGTCGTCGTGCCGGTCAAGGCGCTGCTCACGAACGCGCTCTCGCTCGCCGCGTCGCTCGGCGTGCTCGTGTGGGTGTTCCAGGACGGGCACCTGGAAGGTTTGCTCGACTTCTCCTCGGTCGGCGGGATCGAGACCTACGTGGTCGCGCTCGTCGTCGCGTTCGCGTTCGGCCTCGCCATGGACTACGAGGTGTTCCTGCTCGCGCGCGTCAAGGAGCTCTACGACGCCGGCCACCCGAACGACGAGGCCGTGCGCCTGGGGCTCCAGCGCTCCGGCCGGATCATCACCTCCGCGGCGGCGATCATCATCGTCGTCTTCGCGGGCTTCGTCTTCGGCGACCTCCTCGTCATCAAGGAGGTCGGGTTCGCGCTCGCCGTCGCCGTGCTCATCGACGCGACGATCGTCCGGCTCCTCCTCGTCCCCGCGACGATGACGCTGCTCGGCCGGTTCAACTGGTGGGCCCCGCGACCGCTCCGGTGGGTGCACCGCAAGCTCGCGATCACGCACTGAGCACGCGACGAAGGGCGCTCCACCCCTGCGGGTGGAGCGCCCTTCGTGCTCGGCGCGGGCAGGCGGGTGCTACGCCTCGCCGCCGCCCGACTCGTCCTTCGGCGCTGCGGGCTTCGCGTCGACACCCGCCTCCTTGCGCTGCTCGGGCGTGATCGGAGCGGGGGCCTGCGTCAGCGGGTCGAACCCGCCGCCCGACTTCGGGAACGCGATGACGTCGCGGATCGAGTCCGACTTCGTCAGCAGCGCGACGATGCGGTCCCAGCCGAACGCGATCCCACCGTGCGGGGGCGCGCCGAACTTGAAGGCGTCGAGGAGGAAGCCGAACTTCTCCTGCGCCTCCTCGGGCCCGATGCCCATGACCTCGAACACCCGCTCCTGCACGTCGCGGCGGTGGATACGGATCGAGCCGCCGCCGATCTCGTTGCCGTTGCAGACGATGTCGTACGCGTAGGCGAGCGCCTCGCCCGGGTCCTGCTCGAACGTGTCGACCCAGTCCGGCGTGGGCGACGTGAACGCGTGGTGCACGGCGGTCCAGGCCGAGTGCCCCAGGGCTACGTCACCCTCGTCGGCGGCATCCCCGGTCGGCTTGAACAGCGGCGCGTCCACGACCCAGACGAACGCCCAGGCGTCCTCGTCGATCTGGCCGGTGCGCTTGGCGATCTCCTGGCGCGCGGCGCCGAGCAGCGCGCGCGACTCCGACGTCTTGCCCGCGGCGAAGAACACGGCGTCGCCCGGCTGCGCGCCGGTCGCGTCGCGCAGGCCCTCGCGCTCGGCGTCGGACAGGTTCTTGGCGACCGGGCCGGCGAGCGTCCCGTCCTCCTGGAAGGTCACGTAGGCGAGCCCGCGGGCGCCGCGCTGCTTGGCCCACTCCTGCCACGCGTCGAACTGGCGGCGCGGCTGCGACGCCCCGCCGGCCATGACGACGGCGCCGACGTACTCGGCCTGGAACACGCGGAACGGCGTGTCCTTGAAGTAGTCCGTGAGCTCGACGAGCGGGTTGCCGAAGCGCAGGTCGGGCTTGTCCGACCCGTACAGGCGCATGGCGTCGTGGAACGTCATGCGCGGGATCGGCGTCGGGATCGTGTAGCCGATCAGCTCCCACAGCGCGACGAGGATCTTCTCCGCGAGGGCGATGACGTCGTCCTGCTCGACGAAGCTCATCTCGACGTCGAGCTGCGTGAACTCGGGCTGGCGGTCGGCGCGGAAGTCCTCGTCGCGGTAGCAGCGCGCGATCTGGTAGTAGCGCTCCATGCCGGCGACCATGAGGAGCTGCTTGAAGAGCTGCGGGGACTGCGGCAGCGCGTACCAGGACCCGGGCGCGAGGCGCGCCGGCACGAGGAAGTCGCGCGCGCCCTCGGGCGTCGAGCGCGTGAGGGTCGGCGTCTCGATCTCGACGAACTCCTCCGCGTCGAGCACGCGGCGCGCCGCCTGGTTGACCTTGGCGCGCAGGCGCAGCGCGTGCGCGGGAGCGGGGCGGCGCAGGTCGAGGTAGCGGTGCTTGAGGCGCGCCTCCTCGCCGATCGTCTCGGTGTCCGCGAGCGCCGTGGAGACCTGGAACGGCAACGCCTCGGACGTGTTGAGCACGACGACGTCGCTCGCGACGACCTCGATCTCGCCGGTGGGCAGGGCCGCGTTCTCGTTCCCGTCGGGGCGGCGCGAGACCTCGCCGGTGACCTGGAGGACGAACTCGTTGCGCAGCGGGTGCGCGACGGCCTCGTCGCGGATGACGACCTGGGCGATGCCGGAGGCGTCGCGCAGGTCGATGAAGGCGACGCCGCCGTGATCGCGCCGACGGTCGACCCAACCCGTGAGGGTGACGGTCTGACCGGTGTGCTCGGCCCGCAGTGAGCCGGCCGTTCGGGTGCGCAGCACGGAGGGTTCCTTCCAGGTGGGCGGTGGGGTTCGCGCTCCCGAGGGGTGCGCGTCCGCACGAGTCTAGTGGGCCATGTGCGGGCCGTCTGCCGGGCCGTGCGCCGAATAGTGTTGTCGCCGCCGTGCCCGCGCGTCTCCTGCTGCGGGAGGGTCCGTCCGCTGCGGCCGTCCCCGGGGGACTCACGTCCGTGCGAACGAAGGAGACGAATCCGATGCGACCGACCCAGGAAGTGCCCGTCGATGTGGTCCTCGCCGCGCGCTCCGGCGACCCGGAGGCGCTCGACCGCCTCGTCGCGCAGTCGCTGCCGCTGGTCTACAACGTCGTCGGGCGCGCTCTCGACGGGCACCCGGACACCGACGACGTGGTCCAGGAGTCGGTCCTGCGCGTGGTGCGCGGGCTCGGCTCCCTCGAGCGCCCGCAGTCGTTCCGCTCGTGGCTGCTCGCGATCACGGTGCGACAGGTGCGGGACTGGATGCGTCGGCGTCGGGTCGACCGCGAGCGCCATGCGGACCTGTCGGCGGTGGAGCTCGCGGCGGACCCGGCGGCGGACTTCGTGGCGACGACGATCGACCGGCTGTTCCTCGCCGGGGAGCGACGGGTCCTCGCCCGGGCGACGCGGTGGCTGGACCCGCGCGACCGGGACGTGCTCGCGCTGTGGTGGCTCGAGTCGACCGGCGAGCTGACGCGGGCCGAGCTCGCCGAGTCCCTCGGCGTCGAGCGCCGGCACGCTGCGGTGCGCGTCCAGCGGATGCGTGAGCGTCTCGCGACGGGGCGCGCGATCGTCGTGGCGCTCGACCGCACCCCGCCGTGCGCGGGGCTCACGGACGTCGCGCGGCGCTGGGACGGGCTCCCGAGCCCGCTGTGGCGCAAGCGGATGGCGCGGCACGTGCTGGACTGCCCGCGCTGCGGCGGCCTCGAGGCGCGGTCGCCCGAGCGGCTGCTCGCCGGTCTCCCGCTCCTCGTGCCGCCGGCGGCCCTCGCGGGCGCGGCCTCCCGCCTCGCCGCCGAGGGGCTCGCGGGTGCACCGACGATCGAGGGGCTCGCGGGAGGCTCGGCCACCGAGGTGCTCCCCGTCACGCACCCGCAGACCCGGACCGGTCTGCTCTCCTGGGTGCGCTCGCCCCTGCGGACCGCGCTCGTCACGGGCGCCGCTGCGGCGGCTGTCGGGGTCGTCGCGGCGCTCGCCCTCGGGGGCGGTCCCGCGCCGACGGTCGCGGCGCCGGTCCCGACGGCGGTCACGGTGACCACGACGCCGCCGCGCGAGGCAGCGCCCGACCCGTCTCCGGAGCCCGCCGTGACCCCGGTCGATCCTCCGACCGTCGAGCCGGCACCCGCCTCGCCCGAGGCGCCGTCGTCGGCCCCGGGTGAGGCCCCGGGCGCCGCGGCGGACCCCGGTCCGGCCGCACCGCCGTCGGGCAAGAAGGGTGCGGCCGTGTGGGCGTTCGACGACGCCGCCACGGCGCTGACCGCCTCGGGGGCCGCCTGGTACTACACCTGGGGCACCGACCCCGGGCCGGGAGCGGCGTCGGGGGTGGAGTTCGTCCCGATGATCTGGGGCCGCGACCACGTGACGGACGAGAACCTCGCGCGCGCCGCGAGCCAGGGACGCTACCTGCTCGGGTTCAACGAACCGGACCTCGCCGGACAGGCCGAGATGAGCGTCGAGGAGGCGCTCGCGCTGTGGCCGCGCCTCGAGGCCACGGGTCAGGTGCTCGGCAGCCCCGCGGTCGCGTGGGGAGGCGACGCGCCCGACGGGTGGCTCGATCGCTTCCTGCGCGGCGCCGACGAGCGCGGGTACCGCGTCGACTTCGTGACGCTGCACTGGTACGGCGGGGACTTCGACGCCACGCGGGCGACCGACCAGCTCCGGCGGTACCTCGAGGCGGTCCACGCGCGGTACGGCAAGCCGATCTGGCTCACCGAGGTGGCGCTCATCGACTTCTCCCAGGGCGTGCGGCACGCGAGCGAGGACGAGCAGGCGGCGTTCCTCGCCCAGGCGACACGGATGCTCGCCGGACTCGACTACGTCCACCGCTACGCGTGGTTCGGGCTGCCTGCCGAGGACGGTCCGCTGCGCTCGGGGCTCTACGGTCCGGGCGGTGTCGCGACCCCGGTCGGCAGGGCGTTCGAGGCCGCGCCCTGACCTCGGCGCTCGTCGAACCGGTCGCGGTTCCGCGCGGAGATAGGGTCGTGCGGTACCCCTACCGCACCGGACGAGGAGGCCTCCCGTGGCCCGCACCATCGCCACCAACCGCAGGGTCGAGCGCCAGGAGCTCGAGGAGTTCCTGCGGTCCCGGCACGACGGCGTCCTCGTCACGACGCGCGCCGACGGGCGGCCGCAGCTCAGCCCGGTGACGTACGGGGTGGACGACGCGGGCCGGGTCGTCGTGTCGACGTACCCGGAGCGCGCGAAGTCGGTCAACGCGCGCCGCGACCCGCGCGCGTCGCTGCTGTCGCTGGGCGAGCGCTTCTCCGACCCGTGGGTCCAGGTCGACGGCGACGCCGAGGTGATCGACCTTCCGGAGTCCGTCGAGCCGCTCGTCGAGTACTACCGCTCCATCAGCGGCGAGCACCCGGACTGGGACGAGTACCGCGCGGCGATGGTCGCGCAGGGCAAGTCGCTCGTGCGCCTGACGATCACGCGCTGGGGCCCGGTCGCGACCGGCGGCTTCCCCGCTCGACTCGCGGAGGGCTGAGCCCCGCGAGCACCGCGGCGGCGTAGCGTTCGGCCATGCCGATCACCCTGTGCGTCCTGCTGTGGCCCGTCGAGGGCAGAGCCGACCTGCTGAGCCGGTACGAGGACGACGTCCTCGCCCTCGTGCCCGCGCACGGGGGACGCGTGCTGTCGCGTGTGCGGGCGCTGCCCGGTCAGGACGCGACGCTGCCGACCGAGGTGCAGGTCATCGAGATGCCGGATGACGACGCGCTGGCCGCGTACATGGCCGACCCCGCGCGCGTGGCACTGGCGGACGTGCGCGACCGGGCCGTCGCACGGACGGACATCGTCCGGGTCGGCGCGGTGGGAACCGAACCGTCGGCCTGACACCGCGACGGGCGGCTCCCCGCAGGGCGTCAGAACAGGACCTGCTCGACTCCCCCGCCGACGACGTCGAGCCCACCCCCGTCGACCGGCATGCCCGCGAGCGCCCCGTCGTGGCCTCGATGCGTCTCTGCGTCCCGGGCGCCGCGCGCCATGCTCCCGGCGGGGTACGCACCGTCGAGGGGTGGGCCGGGGTCCAGCGGCCCGGAGCCGAGGCCGCCGAGCTCGCCCCGGCGGTACCGCCCCTCGACGCCGGCGGGACCGCGATGGCCGGACACCGCGAAGCCGCGTGCCTCGAGCATCGGGCGCACACGGTCCCACAGCCACGAGCGGTACGCCTTCGAGGCGTACGCGCCGCGCGCGTAGACGCGCTCGTACCCGGGGACGAGCTGGGGGTGCTCGCGCGCGAGCCAGCCCAGGTACCACTCGCGCGTGCCGGGCTTGAGGTGCAGGGGCAGCACGGTGACCCCCGTGGCCCCGGCGTCCTGCACGGCGTCGAGCAGGTCCGTCAGCGCGCGCGTGGAGTCGGTGAGCCACGGCAGCACGGGCGCGACCATGACGCCGCACGGCAGGCCCGCCTCGCGGACCGCGCGGATCAGGTCGAGGCGGGCGCGCGGCGAGGGCGTGCCCGGTTCGACGCTCGCCTGGAGAGTCGGGTCCAGCAGCGCGAGCGAGACGCCGACCCCGACCTCGACGCGCGAGGCGGCGTCGGCGAGCAGCGGCAGGTCGCGGCGCAGGAGCGTGCCCTTGGTGAGGACCGACAGGGGTGTGCCGGAGCCCGCGAGCGCGTCGATGATGCCCGGCATGAGGCGGTAGCGCCCTTCGGCCCGCTGGTAGGGGTCCGTGTTCGTGCCGAGTGCGACGGGCTCGCGGCTCCACGACGCGCGGGCGAGCTCGGCGCGCAGCACCTCGTCGACGTTCACCTTGACCACGACCTCGCGGTCGAAGTCGTCGCCCGCGTCGAGGTCGAGGTACTGGTGGGTGGGCCGCGCGAAGCAGTTGTGGCTCACGACCCCGGAGGCGACGAAGTCCCGCGTCCCGGTGGTGATGTCGACGAGCTCGGTCTCCTCCCCCGGCCCGTCGAGCGCCTCGAGCGAGTCGACGCGCAGCGCCTCGTCGCCCGTGACGTCCCGGCCGTCGAGCGCGACCCGCCCGTCCGCGAGCGCGGCCGCCCCCGGACCGACGAGGACGTCGCCCAGCGCCAGGTGGGCGCGGCGACCGGCCCCGCCGACGACGTGACGCCAGCCCCGTTCGGTGAGGAACCGGTGGTCACCGCTCGCGACGAGGCGCGTGCCGTCCGCGAGGGTCACGCGGTACGCGCGCTTGCGGGTGGTCCAGCGGTCGAGCACGCGCGTGCGCACGTAGCGCCGGTAGGCGCCGCGCGGTGCGGTCCCCACGATCTCGTCGCCGACGCGCAGCTCGCCGATCGGCCGTTGCGTGCCGTCGGCGAGCAGCACGGGCGTCGACGGCGCGAGGCAGTAGGAGCAGGCGTGGCTGCAGCCGCGGTACGGGTTGACCGTCCAGCGGAACGGCATCCGCGACATCGCCGGGACCTTCGACAGCGCGCTCTTGGCCGTCACCTCGTGGAACGTGATCCCGGCGAACTCGGGCGTGCGCACGCTGCGCACGAGGCCCGCCCGCTCCAGCCCCGGGAGAGCGCCGTCGTCCGCGCCGAGCGCCTGTCCGTCCCACCTCACCCGCACATTCGAACAGGTGTTCGATTCGCCGTCAAGCCCTGAGGGCAGCCGCCCGCACGACGTCTACTCCGCGTCCGCGACGGCCCACGCCTTGAGCAGGGACAGGTTGGCGAGGGGCACGTGGTGCCCGATCCGGGGGTGGTCCAGCGCGACCCCGACGACGCCGGCCGCGCCGAAGGAGGCGAGGTAGTCGATCGCGGCCGGCACCGGGACCCCGAGGAGCGGTACGGCGTCGCCCTCTGCGGCGAGCCCGAGGGCCAGCGCGGCCTCCTTCGCGCGGTCGGCGCCGCTGTAGAGGCAGATCATCGGCCCCTGGGCGGCGGCCACCGCGTACGGGCGGGGCCGGTCCCCGGGGCCGCGCGCGATGAAGAACCAGGTGTCGAGCCGGGTCGCCTGACGCCAGAGGGCGATCTGCGCCGTCGTGTCTCCGGCGGGCGCCGACCGGACGGCCTCGGCGAGGCGGTCGAGCTCCGCGACCGCCGCGGGGTCGTCGTCCATGGTCATGCCGCCACGCTCTCACGCCCCGACGGCGCGTCCCGCTGGCTGAGACGCTGGGATTGTCCGGGTCGCGCCGAGGGCCTAGGGTCGGGCCGAACGCCCCCGGGGAGCGCACGAGCGCTGAGAGTGCAGGCCGGACACCCGTCCCTCCTGCAGACCCGTGGAACCTGATCTGGTTCGTACCAGCGAAGGGAGCAGGGCCGACGTCACCGTCCCCTGCGCGCTCGTGCCCGTGCGCTCGCGCCCGGCCGTCCGCGCGGGCCGGCGGTGGCGCGCCGTCGTGCACCCCTCGCCCCGGGGGCCCGACGGAGGGAACCCGCATGGCCGAGCCCCGCACCACCCCGCAGCAGGCGACTCCGAGCGCCGCCGTACCCACCGACCGGCCGCCCACCGGGTCGGCCGGCGTGTCGCCCGGCGTGTCGGTCGGCGGGGCGCCCGGTCCCGCGGTCCGCCCGACCGGGCGTCTCGCGCCGCGTCGCGGGCTGACGCTGCACGAGACGGTGCTGATCGCCGTCCTCGGCGTGGTCTTCGGGTTCGTGTACTGGGCGTTCGTCCAGCTCTGGGCCCCGCTCCAGCTCGCGATGGGCCCCCTCGCGGACCTCGCCGCGAACGTCCTCGCGGGCGCGTGGATCGTCGTCGGCCCCCTGGCCACGTACATCGTGCGCAAGCCGGGGGTCGGCATCCTCGCCGAGACCCTCGCCGCGCTCGTCGAGGTCGTCTTCCTCGCCTCCCCCGCGGGGCCGCTGCTGCTCGTCGTGGGCCTGGTCCAGGGCGTCGGTGCCGAGCTGCCGTTCGCGCTCACGAGGTACCGCCGGTTCGGCTGGTGGGTGTTCGTCGCGTCCGGCGTGAGCGCCGCGCTCGTCACGTTCGCCTTCAACGCCGTGCGCTTCGGCTGGCTCGGGCAGGACTACGCGATCCTCCGGCTCGGGGTCCAGGTCGTGTCGTGCGTCGTGCTGTGCGGCCTCGCGGCCCGCCTCCTCGGCGACGCGCTCGCCCGCACGGGCGCCCTCGACGCGTTCGCCATCGGCGCGGCCCGCCGTGGCTGAGCACGCTGTCACCCGCACGCCCGACGCCGTCGCCCCCGACGCGGTCGCAGCCGACGGCCTGACCGTGCGCCTCGGGCACCACGGCGCCCGGGTGCTCGACGGCGTCGACGTCACCGTCCCCGCCGGGACGAGCCTGCTGGTCCTCGGCCCGTCCGGGTGCGGGAAGTCGACCCTCCTGCGCGCGCTCGTCGGCGTCGTCCCGCACACGCTCCCGGGTACCGTCGCGGGCCGGCTGCGGGTGACCGGGCTCGACCCGCGCGAGGTGCCGCCGCCCGCGCTCGCCGCGCGCGTGGGCCTCGTCCAGCAGCGGCCCGGTGACCAGCTCTGCCTGGCGCGCGTGGACGAGGAGCTGCGGTTCGCGCTCGAGAACCGCGGCGCCGACCCCCGCACCATGGACGCCCGCGCGACCGCGGCGCTCACCGCCGTCGGCGCCGCGCACCTGCACGACCGCCCGACCCACGCGCTGTCGGGCGGGGAGGCGCAGCGCGTCGCGGTCGCCGCGGCGCTCGTCGCCGACCCGGAGCTCGTCGTCCTCGACGAGCCCACCGCGCTGCTGGACCCCGCCTCCGCCCACGACGTCGGGGCGCTCGTCACCGGTCTCGCGCGCCACCCCGGGCCCGACGACGGTCACGACGTGGCGCCACGGCACCGCTCGGTCGTGCTCGTCGAGCACCGCCTGGACGACCTGGGCGCGCTGCCGGACACGGTCCTGGTGCTCGGCCGCGAGGGTCGGGTCGTCGCGCACGGCCCCACCGACCGCGTCCTGCGCGCTCACGCGCGCGACCTCGCCGACCTGGGGTGCTGGCTGCCGCTCGCGGTCCGGCTCGAACAAGCCGGCGCCCCGGGGCCGATCGGCTCCCCCGAGACCGACGACTGGCTGGTCGACCTCGCGCGGTCGTCGCCCGCGCGCCCGGGGACCTCGGACCGGCCCCCGGCCGCGACCCCGGGCGGCGCAGCGCGCCCGGTCGCGCTCCGGGCCCGTGACCTCGCCGTCCACCGCGGCGGACTCCGCGCGGGGCGGTCCCGGCACGTCGGCACGGCCGTCGTGCGCGGCGTGGACCTCGACGTCCGCGCGGGCGAGGTGCTCGCCGTCGTCGGGCCCAACGGGGGCGGCAAGTCGACGCTCCTGCGCGGCCTGGCCGGGCTCGAGCGCACCACGGGCGACGTCGCGACCGCGACCGGCGAGCCGGTCGCGATGGTGTTCCAGGACCCCGAGCACCAGTTCGTGGCCCGCACGGTGCGCGAGGAGGTCGCCTGGTCGGCCCGGCTCGCGCGGCTCGCCGACGTCGACGCGCGCGTCGACCGGACGCTCGCCGCGTTCGGGCTCGAACATCTCGCCGACGCGAACCCGTACCGGCTCTCGGGCGGCGAGCAGCGGCGCCTGTCCCTGGCGACCGCGACCGTCCTCGACCCGCCGGTCCTCCTCGCCGACGAGCCCACCTTCGGGCTGGACCGGGCCCAGACCGCGACGGCCGCCCGCGTGCTGCGGGAGCGCGCCGACGCGGGCGGTGCGGTGGTCGTCGTCTTGCACGACCTGTCGCTCGTCGCGGCCGCCGCCGACCGGGTGGCCGTGGTCGTGGACGGCGCGCTCGTCACGGTCGCGGAGCCGTCAGCCGTCCTCGCCGACGACGCGCTGTGCGCGCTCGCTGGCCTGCGCCGGCCCCCGCTGCTCGACTGGTGGGCACGCGTCGGCCGCGGTCGCGGCGTCGACCCGGGCGTGCTCGTCCGCGCGCTCGACACCGCGTGCGACGCCGGGTACGAGGTCGAGGCCCGCAACGCCCCGGGCACCGGGCTCGTGGGCGCACCGACGCCCGCAGCGGCCGTCCCCGCGGAGGCGACCCCGTGACCGCACCCCGCCTGACGGTCCTCGAACGGTGGAACCCCACGGTCAAGCTCGCGACGGTGCTCGTCCTGTCGACGGCCGCGCTGCTCGTCACCGACCCGGTGACCCCGGCGACCGGCTGGGTGCTCACCGTCGCCGCGCTGCTGGTGCTCGGCCGGGTGCCCGGCCGCACGCTCGCGCTCGCGCACGTCCCGTTCGTGGTGTTCGCGACGAGCCTGCTCGTCGTCAACGTCGTCACCCGGCCCGGCGGCGACGCCGTCCCGCTCGGTCCGCTCACCGTCGGCGCGGACGGGCTGACGATCGGCGCGGCGCTCGCGGTGCGCACGCTGTTCGTGGGCGCGCTGTCCCTCGCGCTCGTCCTCACGACCGACCCCGTGCGCCTGATGACGAGCCTGCACCAGCACGCGCGCCTGCCCGCGACCTGGACGTTCGCCGTGCTCGCCGCGCACCGGCTCCTCGTCGAGCTCCCCGACGCGTGGCACACGATCCGCTGCGCCCAGGCCGTGCGCGACCCTCGGCGCCACCCCGGCCGGCTCCCCCGGTCGCCACGGTCGCTCGGCGCGGCCGCCTTCGCGCTCCTCGTCGGCGCGGTGCGCCGGTCGGAGCGCCTGACGGTCGCGCTCGAGTCGCGCGGGCTGGGCTCCGGCCCCCGGACGACCTCGCGGCCCGTCCCGCTCCGCGTGCCCGACGTCGTCGCGGCGGGCGCCGTCCTGGCCGTCGCCGGCGCGGTGGTCGCGGCGGGCGTCCTCGGGGGGTGGGTGACCGGGATCGGCGCGCTCACCGCCTGAGGCGACACCGCCGTCGGCGTTCCCGGGCGAACCCGCCCGGCCGACCAACCGACCGGCCGAGGCTCACGTCGGCTCGACGACCGTTCCCTCGCCCGGGACCCCGAGCGCGACCCCGCGGACGCCCGCGTCGAGCCCGTGCTCGCGGTACGTGCGGAACGCGAGCGGCACGCCCCGCGCGACGTACGCGTCGGGGCCGTCCATGGCCTGCACGTGCACGTGCGGCTGCGTCGAGTTCCCCGAGTTCCCGCACCGGCCCACCACGTCACCTGGTGTCACCCGGTGCCCCGGGCGCACCTCGACCGACCCGCGCCGCAGGTGGGCCAGGACCACGAACGCGCCCGGGACGTCGAGGGCGAGCACCACGTGGTTCCCCGCGAGCGCCGCGCCGCCGGCACGTGCCCGGGACGCCTGCGTGAACGCGTACCCGAGCAGCGCGAACGGCGAGCGCCGGGCCTCGTGGTCGGGCTCGCCGTCGTGCGCCGCGACGACCGTGCCCGCGCCGGGCGCGAGGACGGGCAGGCCGAAGCCGAGGAACCGTTCGGGCGGCTCGGTGCCGAGCGCGGTGCGCCAGTCGCGCACGTCCGCGGTACGGCGGCCGCGGACCGCGACGAAGTCGATCGCGTAGGTCGTGGCGAACAGGTGCGTCCCGTGGCTCGGCACGCGCCGCGCCGGGCTGTTCTGCACGAGCCACGTGCCCGCGAACGGCAGGGCGAGCTCGACCGCGTCCACCACGTCGTCGCGCCTCCCCCCGCCCCCACGCCGTCGGGTCGGTCCCGTCAGTCGCCCGCCGGCACGACGCGCGGGTGCAGGTCCTCGGCAGGCGGCGCCCACGTCGCGGCGTCGGCGTCCACCTGCTCGCCCGAGCGGATGTCCTTCACCTGGTCGGGCGAGCGCGTCCCGTCCTCCTCGACGCGCCCCGGGAACCAGACGAACGGGATCCCGCGCCGGTCGGCGTAGCGGATCTGCTTGCCGAACTTGGCGGCGGCCGGCGCGACCTCGACCGGGACGCCCCGCGACCGCAGCGCGGTCGCGACCGCGTCGGACGCACCGCGCGTCTCCTCGCTCGTCACCGCGACGACGACGGCGCTCGGCACGGAGCGCGTCGCCCGGACCAGGCCCGCCGAGAGCAGGCGCGAGACGAGGCGGGACACGCCGATCGACAGGCCGACCCCGGGGTAGGTGTTCGCGCCGTCGGACGCGAGCGTGTCGTACCGGCCGCCCGAGCAGATCGATCCGAGCTGCTCGTGCCCGACGAGCACGGTCTCGTAGACCGAGCCCGTGTAGTAGTCGAGCCCGCGCGCGATCTTGAGGTCGGCGACGACGACGCCCGGGGCGCGCACGCTCGCCGCCTCGACGAGCGCGCCGAGCTCGCCGAGCCCGGTCTCGAGCAGGTCGCTCACCACGCCGTGCTCGGCCGCGAGCGCCCGCACGCGGTCGACGACGCCCGTGTCGCTCCCGCTGATCGCCGCGAGCGCGAGGCACGCCCCGGCCTGCTCGGGCGTGACCCCGGCCTCGGAGACCAGCAGCGCGGCCACCTTCTCGGGGCCGATCTTGTCGAGCTTGTCGATCTGGCGCAGGACCTCGTCCACGGCGTCGATCCCGAGACCGCGGTAGAAGCCCTCGGCGACCCGGCGGTTGTTGACCAGGACGCGGACCTCGGGCACGCCGATGTCGCGCAGCGCGCCGAGCGCCTCCGCCATGACGAGCGGCAGCTCGACCTCGTAGTGGTACGGCAGCTCGCCCGCGCCGACGACGTCGATGTCGGCCTGGGTGAACTCGCGGAAGCGCCCGTCCTGGGGGCGCTCGCCGCGCCACACCTTCTGGATCTGGTAGCGCTTGAACGGGAAGGCGAGGTGCCCGGCGTTCTCCAGCACGTAGCGCGCGAAGGGGACCGTGAGGTCGAAGTGCAGGCCGAGCTGCTTGTCGCCCTTGTCCCGGCGGGCGTCGTCGGCGTCCCCGGTCTCCTCCTGCAGGCGCCGCAGGACGTAGACCTCCTTGGACGTCTCGCCCTTGCGCAGGAGCTGGTCGAGCGGCTCGACCGCGCGCGTCTCGATCCCGCCGAACCCGTGCAGCTCGAACACCCGACGCAGGGTGTCGAGGACGTGCTGCTCGACGATCCGACCGTCGGGGAGCCATTCGGGGAAACCGGAGAGGGGTGTGGGCCTGGCCATGGGTCAGATCTTCCCAGACGTCGGCACTGCCGACCGCACCGTCCCGGCCGCCGGACGGGCGCGGCCGAGGGACTCAGCCCGCGAGGAAGGGGTTGGTCGCGAGCTCGCGCGCGACCGTGGTCGCGGGGCCGTGCCCCGGCAGCACGTCCCACGCCGGGTCGAGGCGCCCGACGACGTCCCGCAGCGTGCGGGCCATCGTCGTGCCGTCGCCGCCCGGCAGGTCCGTGCGGCCGACCGACCCGGCGAAGAGCACGTCGCCGCTCAGCACGACCCCCGTGCCCGGCTCCCCCACGAGGTAGAGGGTCGACCCCTCGGTGTGCCCCGGGGCACCGACCGCGCGCAGCGCGAGGTCGCCCCAGCGGAGCGCCAGCTCCTCGCCCGCGGCGACGTCGAGCGTCTCCACGCGGGTCGGCTCGCGGTAGTCCTCCGGCCGGGCCCCGGCGTCCGCGAGCGCCGCGCCGAGCGGGCCGGAGACGAGCGAGCGAGCGCGCTGGTCCCTGCCGAGCGGGGCGTGCTCGAGGCTGCCGAACGGGTCCGCGAGCCGGTAGGCGTCGGCCGCGTGGAGGACGACGGGCACGTCGAACCGGTCCGCGAGCGCCGCCGCGTCCCACGTGTGGTCCACGTGGCCGTGCGTCGCGAGCACGGCGCGCGGGACGAGCCCCACGGACTCGACCAGGGCGACGACCGCGTCCGCCACCCCCGCGCCGGCGTCGACCACGACGCAGTCGCCGCCCGGGGCGCTCAGCACCGTGCAGTTGGTCCCGAAGACGGGCGCGACGACGACGCGCACCGTCACGGCGGGCTCGCCGGAGCCGTCGCCGGACACTGTGTCGGACGGAGCGTCGGGCGGGGTGTCGGACGGAGCGTCGGACGGGGGCGTCGGCGGGAGGCCGCGGGGTCGGTCCACGCGGCCGAGGGTAGCCCGCGACGCCTCGTGAGGTCTCCGACGACAGGGGCGCGCCGGGGCGAGGGCCGGAGCGGTCGATATCGGACCGTGACCTGCGCGCGGCAAATCCACCCGCCACCAGGGCGCTCGGTGCCTAGACTGTCCCCTACCGACCGCGGCCGCACCGGGGTCGACCGTGCGCGCCACGACGGCGCCGGACGAAGGAGCTGGGGTGTCGACGAAGAGTCGCGAGCGCGAGCAGGCGCGCCGTCGTGAGGAGAAGTGGGACCAGCACGTGGCCCAGCTCCGCGCGAGGCGCCAGCGGACCTGGTCGATCGTCGGCGTCGTCGCGGCGCTCGTGGTGATCGGCGTCGCCGTGTGGTGGGCGCTGTCGGCCACCCAGGCACCGGGCACCGACCCCGGTGGCGACGGCGACGAGACCGCTCCGGCGGCGTCCGGCGAGCACACGCTGCCCCCCGCCTCTGCTGCGGAGGGCCGCGACTGGACCTCGACGCTCACCACGAGCGCGGGCGACATCACCCTCACGCTCGACGGCGCCGACGCTCCGCAGGCCGTCGCGAGCTTCGTGTCTCTCGCCGAGTCCGGGTACTTCGACGGCACGTCGTGCCACCGCCTCACCACGTCGGGCATCTTCGTGCTCCAGTGCGGCGACCCGACCGGCACGGGAACCGGCGGCCCGGGCTACTCGTTCGGCCCCATCGAGAACCCCCCGTCCGACGACGTGTACCCCGCGGGGACCGTCGCCATGGCGCGCCAGGGCGGGAACGCCGAGTCGATGGGCTCCCAGTTCTTCCTCGTGTACGAGGACTCGACCATCCCGTCCGACGCGGCGGGTGGTTACACGGTGTTCGGCACCATCACGTCCGGCCTGGACGTCGTCCAGGCAGTCGCTGACGCGGGGACGCAGGACGGATCCGGCGACGGGTCCCCCGCCACCCCGGTCACCATCGAAGGAGTTGAGACCCAGTGAGCGATCCCGCCAAGGACCAGGCGAGCGCACCGGCACCGGAGCCCGCGGAGGCGAGCGAGACCGGACGGGTCGACGCGACAGACGTGGAGCCGACGGACGCCCCCGCCGACGCGGCCGCCGAGGCCGCCGACGCGACCGAGACCCCGGCCCCTGCTGACGAGCAGCCCACGGACGAGCCCGCTGCCGCGCAGCAGCCCGACGACCCGGCCGAGCAGGCGACGGACGAGACCGCGGCGGACACCGCGACGAGCGCGGAGGAGACCGCTCCGGGCGTCGCCGAGCCTGTCACCGACGTCGCGCCGGCCGAGCCGACCGACGCACCGACCGCCGAGGCGCAGGGCCCCGAGACGCCCCCGACCGACGACCCGGCACCCGCGGCCGACGCCGCCGCCGAGACCGAGCCCGTCGTCGAAGAGGCCGCCGCCGAGACCGAGCCCGTCGTCGAGGAGGCCGCCGCCGAGACCGAGGCCGCGGCGGCGCCGAAGCCCGCCGCTCCGCGACCGGGCCCCCGCCCCAAGCCCTCCGCCGTGCCCCACCCGCCGCGCAAGCCCGCTCCGGCGGCAGCGGGCTCCCCGGCCGCTCCGGCGTCCGTACCCGAGGTGCCGGCGGTCCCGGCGCTCGCCGACGACTCGGCCGCGGCGAAGGCAGCGGCCGAGTTCGGCCGCGTCGACGAGGACGGCACCGTCTACGTCCGCGAGAGCGCCGGCGAGCGTTCCGTCGGTCAGTTCCCCGGCGTCGACACCGAGGAGGCGCTCGCGCTGTACGTGCGGCGGTACCTCGACCTCCAGGCGAAGGTCGCGCTCTTCGAGGCGCGCCTGACGAGCACCGACCTGTCGGTCAAGGAGATCGACCAGACGATCACGCGCCTCACCGAGGAGACCGCCGAGCCGTCCGCCGTCGGCGACCTCGACGGCTTGCGCGCGCAGGTCGAGGCGCTGCGCGGTGCCGCGGCCGAGCGCCGCGGCCAGCTCGAGGCGGAGCGCGCCACCGCCAAGGCGGCCGCTCTCGAGGCTCGGACCGAGATCATCGAGGCGGCCGAGAAGATCGCTGCGACCGACCCGAGCCGCATGCAGTGGCGGCCCGCCGGCGAGGAGCTGCGCGGCCTGCTCGACCGCTGGAAGGAGGCGCAGCGCTCCGGCCCGCGTATCGACCGGACGAGCGAGGAGGCGCTCTGGAAGCGGTTCAGCCACGCGCGGACCGCGTTCGACCGCGAGCGTCGGCACTACTTCGCCGAGCTCGAGCAGCGCAACGCCTCCGCCAAGACGGCCAAGGAGAAGCTCGTCGCCGAGGCCGAGGCGCTGTCGTCCAGCACGGACTGGGGTCCGACCGCCGGCGCGTACCGCGACCTCATGGCGCGGTGGAAGGCCGCCGGCCGGGCGAGCCGCAAGGACGACGACGCGCTGTGGGCCCGGTTCCGCGCCGCGCAGGACACGTTCTTCCAGGCCCGCGACGCGGCCAACTCGGCGACCGACGCCGAGTACGCGGCCAACCTCGAGGTCAAGGAGGCGCTGCTCGCGGAGGCGGAGAAGCTCGTCCCGGTGAAGAACCTCGGCGCGGCGAAGGCGGCGCTGCGCGACCTCCAGGAGCGTTGGGAGGAGGCCGGCCGCGTGCCGCGCGGCGACCTGCAGCGCGTCGAGGGTCGCCTGCGCGCGGTCGAGAACGCCGTCCGCGACGCCGAGCAGGCGCAGTGGACGCGGACCAACCCCGAGACGCGGGCGCGCGCCGAGGGCGCCGCGGCGCAGCTCGAGTCCGCGATCGAGGGCCTCGAGGCGGACCTCGCGGCGGCGCAGAGCCGCGGGGACGCGCGTGCGGTCAAGGACCTCGAGACCGCGCTGACCGCGCGCCGTGCCTGGCTCGAGCAGGTCGTGCGCGCGGCGGAGGACTCGCGCGGCTGACGTCGTCCGTCAGCATCTGCTGCACCCGGAGGGGCCGGCACTCGTCCACAGGCGAGCGCCGGCCCCTTCCGCGTGCCGGGGCCGATGGTGCACGGTGTGCGCATGCTGCCTGCCACCCGTACCGTCAGACCCGCCGGCGGTCCCGCCGCCGGACTCGCCGAGACCCTGGCACGTCTCCTCACGCCTCGCGCCGTGGACGTGGGGCTCCTGGTCGTACCGGCCGACGTCGGTGGGCACGCCGCCTTCCAGGACCTCGTGCGGTCCGGGTCGCTCCGCCGCCTCTGGGCCGACGTCGCCGCGCCCGCGCGCGTGCCGGACACGCCGACGCTCCGCGCGCTCGCGGTCCGCGACCTCGTCCCGCAGGGGACCGTCCTCGGCGGGAGCGCCGCGGCGTGGGTGCTGTGCGGCTCGCCCGCACCGCGCGTGCTCGACGTCGTGTACCCGCCCGGTCGGCACCGTCCCGCACCGCTCGCGGGGCGCGCGCCGCGCCAGTCGCACGTGCTGCGCGACGACCGGGCCCTCGTCGCCGGTGTGGAGGTGACGTCGGTCGTGCGGACCGCCCTGGACGTCGCGACGCGGTGCGACCCGGACGAGGCGCTCGCGACCCTCCGCCGGCTGCGCGACGTGTGCGGGCTCGAGCCCCGGGTCGCCGCCCGGTCGCTCGAGCTGCGGCACCGGTGGGCCGAGCGGTCGCGGGCGCGACGCACCCTTGCGCTCCTGCTCGCCGGGGAGGACGACCCGGTCTAGGTTGGTCGGCATGGCCGCAGCCACGACACCTCCCGTGGAGCTCGACGTCCGTGGCCGGACCGTGCGCGTCACGAGCCCGGACCGCGTCGTCTTCCCCGCGCGCGGGGTGACCAAGCTCGACGTCGTGCAGTACTTCCTCAGCGTCGGTGACGGGATCCTCGGCGCCCTGGTCGACCGTCCGACCACGCTCGAACGCTGGCCCAAGGGCGTGTTCGAGGGAGCCCGGATGAGCACCCGCACCGACAACACCGGCGACGCGTTCTACCAGAAGCGCATCCCCAAGGGCGCGCCCGACTACGTGCGCACCGCGCGCATCGCCTTCCCGAGCGGGCGGACCGCCGACGAGGTGTGCCCGACCGAGCTCGCCGTCGTCGCGTGGGCCGCGAACCTCGGGACCCTGACGTTCCACCCGTGGCCCGTGCGGGGCGAGGACGTCGAGGCCGTGGACCAGCTCCGCATCGACCTCGACCCCCAGCCCGGGACCGACTTCGACGACGCCGTGCGCGTCGCGCCGCACCTGCGCGAGGTGCTCGACGAGCTCGGCCTCCCCGGGTACCCGAAGACGTCGGGCGGGCGCGGCATCCACGTCTTCGTGCCGATCGCGCCCGAGTGGGACTTCGTCGCGGCACGCCGCGCGACGATCGCGATCGGCCGCGAGCTCGAGCGCCGCCTCCCCGAGCAGGTCACCACCAAGTGGTGGAAGGAGGAGCGCGGCGCCAAGATCTTCGTCGACTACAACCAGATGGCGCGCGACCGCACCATCGCCTCGGCGTACTCGATCCGATCCAACCAGCGCGCCACCGTCTCGGCGCCGCTGCGCTGGGAGGAGCTCGGCGACGTCCACCCGGACGACTTCGACGTGCTGACCGTGCCGGCCCGGTTCGCCGAGGTCGGCGACCTGTTCGCGCCGCTGCGCGCCGACCGGGACGACCCGGGGGCCTCGCTCGAGGCCGCGCTGGAGCTGTCCCGGCGCGACGAGGCGGAGCACGGGCTCGGCGACCTCCCCTATCCCCCGGAGTACCCCAAGATGCCGGGCGAGCCCAAGCGCGTGCAGCCGAGCAAGGACCGCGACCGGCCGCGCGAGTAGCCGTCGGCGCGGGCGCGCGAGCGGCTAGGCCACGCCGGGCGCACCCGGGAGGATGCCCGTCAGGTCGTAGCGCACCGGCTCCTCGAGCTGGGCGTACGTGCACGACGACGGGTCCCGGTCGTCGCGCCAGCGCCGGAACTGCGCCGTGTGCCGGAACCGCGTGCCCTCCATGTGGTCGTACGCCACCTCGAGCACGCGCTCGACGCGCAGCGGTGTGAAGGAGAGGTCCTTGCCGGAGCTCCACCGCGACACGGCGCCCGGCATCCGCTCGCCCGCGGGGTTCTCCCAGCCGGACCAGGGGTGCGCATCGGCTTCCGGCGTGCCCGGCTCGACGACCAGCGGGGCGAGCTCGGCCACGAGCGCGGCCCGGCGCGCCGCCGGGAAGGACGCGGCGACACCCACGAACTGGAGCTGGCCGCCGTCGTCGTACAGTCCGAGCAGGAGCGACCCGAGCAGCGGCTTCGCGGGCGTCGACGTCTTGTGCAGCCGGTACCCCGCGAGCACGACGTCCGCCTCGCGCCCGTGCTTGATCTTGAGCATCGCGCGCTTGTTAGGCTGGTAGGTCCCGTCGAGCGGCTTCGCGACGACGCCGTCGAGCCCCGCACCCTCGAAGGTGTCGAACCACTCGCGCGCGACCGCGACGTCACGGGTACGGGGGGTGGCGTGCACGGCGGGGCCGTCGAAGCCGAGCGAGTCCAGCACCTCGTGACGGCGTGCCAGCGGCTCGCCCGTGAGGTCGTCGTCACCGAGCGCGAGCACGTCGAACACGACGAGCGCGGCGGGCGTCTGCTCGGCGAGCAGGCGCACGCGCGAGGCCGCGGGGTGGATGCGCTGCTGCAGCACCTCGAACTCGAGGCGCCCGTCCCGGGCGACGACGATCTCGCCGTCGACGACGCAGCGGGGCGGCAGGGCCTCGCGCACCGCCTCGACGACCTCCGGGAAGTAGCGCTCCATCGGGCGCGCGTTCCGGCTGTCGAGGCGCACCTCGTCGCCGTCGCGGTACACGATCGCGCGGAACCCGTCCCACTTGGGCTCGTAGACGTACCCACCCTCCACGGCGTCGGGCTCGGGCACGTCGGGCACGGACTTCGCGAGCATGGGTAGCACGGGAGGCATGACGGGCAGGTCCATGTGCCGATGCTGCCACCGGCCGCAGCGTGCGGCACGACGACACGTCCGGGTCGCGCCAGGCACGGCTGCTCGCGCGGCGCGAGCACGACGGGTCAGGCGGGGAGCTGCGTCGCCTCGGCGGCCTTCGTCCCCGTGATGCGGTAGACGTCGAACACGCCGTCGACCTTGCGGACCGCGCTGAGCACCTGCGCGAGGTGTGCCGGCTCCGCCATCTCGAAGACGAAGCGGGACATCGCGACGCGGTCGTTCGACGTCGACACGGTCGCGGAGAGGATGTTCACGTGGTTGTCCGACAGGACGCGCGTGACGTCGGAGAGCAGGCGCGCCCGGTCGAGCGCCTCGACCTGGATCTGGACGAGGAACATCGCGTTGCTGCCCGTGGTCCACGAGACGTCCACGATGCGCTCGGGCTGGTTGCGCAGCCCGACGACGTTCGCGCAGTCCGCGCGGTGCACGCTGACGCCCTGGCCGCGCGTGATGAAGCCGATGATCTCGTCGCCGGGGACAGGGGTGCAGCACTTGGCGAGCTTGACCCAGATGTCGTCGACGCCCTTGACCATGACGCCGGGGTCGCCTGTGCGCACGCGGCGCGCGGTGTGCCCGGGGCGCGCGGTCTCCGCGACGTCCTCGACCGTGCCCTCCTCGCCACCCATCGCCTGGACGAGCTTGGAGACGACGTTGGCCGCCGACACCTGGCCCTCGCCGATCGCGGCATACAGCGCCGTGACGTCGGCGAAGCGGAGCTCGTTGGCGAGCGCGACGAGCGACTCGTGCGAGAGCAGGCGCTGGATCGGCAGGTTCTGCTTGCGCATCGCCTTGGCGATCGCGTCCTTGCCGTGCTCGACGGCCTCCTCGCGACGCTCCTTGGAGAACCACTGCCGGATCTTGTTGCGCGCGCGGGGGCTCTTGACGAACGCGAGCCAGTCACGGCTGGGCCCCGCGTTCTCGGACTTCGAGGTGAGGACGTCGACCGAGTCGCCGTTCTCGAGCGTCGAGTCGAGCGGCACGAGACGCCCGTTGACGCGCGCGCCCATGGTCCGGTGGCCGACCTCGGTGTGCACCGCGTAGGCGAAGTCCACCGGGGTGGACCCCGCGGGCAACGCCATGACGTCGCCCTTGGGGGTGAAGACGTAGACCTCGGCGCCGCCGATCTCGAAGCGCAGCGAGTCGAGGAACTCCGCGGGGTCCGCCGTCTCGCGCTGCCAGTCGACGAGCTGGCGCAGCCACCGCATGTCGTTCGCCGCGGTGTCGTCCTTCGCGGTCTTCCCGCCCGACTTGGCGGTCTCCTTGTACTTCCAGTGCGCCGCGACGCCGTACTCCGCGCGCCGGTGCATCTCGTGCGTGCGGATCTGGATCTCGACCGGCTTGCCGCCGGGGCCGATGACCGTCGTGTGCAACGACTGGTACATGTTGAACTTCGGCATCGCGATGTAGTCCTTGAACCGCCCGGGCACGGGGTTCCACCGCGCGTGCAGTGCGCCGAGCGCCGCGTAGCAGTCCCGGACGCTGTCCACGAGGACGCGCGCACCGACGAGGTCGTAGATCTCCGCGAAGTCGTGCCCGCGCACGATCATCTTCTGGTAGATCGAGTAGTAGTGCTTGGGCCGCCCGGTCACGGTCGCCTTGATCTTCGCGCTGCGCAGGTCCGCCGTGACCTGCTCGCGCACGACCGCGAGGTACTCCTCGCGTGCGGGTGCCCGCTCGGCCACGAGGTGCACGATCTCGTCGTAGACCTTGGGGTACAGAGCCTGGAACGAGAGGTCCTCGAGCTCCCACTTGATCGTGTTCATGCCGAGGCGGTGCGCGAGCGGCGCGTAGATCTCGAGCGTCTCGCGCGCCTTGCGGCCCGCCGACGAGGACGAGACGTACTTCCAGGTGCGCGCGTTGTGCAGGCGGTCGGCGAGCTTGATGACGAGCACACGGATGTCGCGCGCCATGGCGACGACCATCTTGCGCACCGTCTCGGCCTGCGCGGCGTCGCCGTACGTCACCTTGTCGAGCTTGGTCACGCCGTCGACGAGCATGGCGATCTCCTCGCCGTATTCCTCGGTGAGCTGCGCGAGAGAGTAGTCGGTGTCCTCCACCGTGTCGTGCAGGAGCGCGGCGGCGAGGGTCGAACCGTCGAAGCCGAGCTCGGCGAGGATCGTCGCGACGGCGACGGGGTGCGTGATGTACGGGTCGCCGCTCTTGCGCAGCTGCCCCCGGTGCGCGCGCTCCGCGGTCTCGTAGGCACGCTCGATGACCGTGAGGTCGGTGCGGGGGTGGTTGGTGCGGACGGCCTGGAGGACGGGCTCGAGCGCGGGGCTGCCCGCGTTGGGCCGGGCACCGAAGCGGACGAGGCGCGACCGCACCCCGCGCCCGCCCGAACCGCCCGCGCCGGGAGCGGGCTGCGCGCCCGCCTTCTCCGGGGCGCGCGACGTCCTGGTGTTCTCGCTCATGCGCGCCTCCTTCCGCAGGGCGGCGATCGCCGACACGGTGTCGACGACCAGCCGAGACGACCGGAGTGGCAATCCTACGACTCGACGTGGACCAGCGTGGTCACGTCGCGGCCCGCGAGCCGCTCCCGGCCACCCAGTCCCTCGAGCTCCAGGAGGAACGCGAGGCCGACGACGACGCCTCCCCCGCGCTCGACGAGCTCGGCGCCCGCGGCCGCCGTGCCCCCGGTCGCGAGCACGTCGTCCACCACCAGAACACGCGCACCGGGCGGCAGTGTTCCCGACCGGAGCTCGATCGTGGCGGTGCCGTACTCGAGGTCGTACGTCACGGCGTCGGTGGGCGGCGGCAGCTTGCCGGCCTTGCGCAGCGGCACGAAGCCGACGCCCAGGTGCGTCGCGAGCGGGGCGCCGATCAGGAAGCCCCGCGCCTCCATGCCCGCGACGAGATCGATGCCGCCCGCCGCGCGCGCCACGTCCCCGAGCGCCTCGATGACGTGACCGAAGGCCGCGCCGTCGGCGAGGAGACCCGTGATGTCGCGGAACGTGATGCCGGGCCCCGGGTAGTCGGGCACGGCACGCACGAGCTCGAGCACGCGGGAGGACCGCTGCGCGCCGAGACCGGCGAGGCCGACGGCCCGCAGGCCGTCCACCTCGCCGGTCGGCGTGTGGTGCGGGTCCGTCATCGGGGACGACGGCGACGCGGCTGCGCCTTGTTGCCGAGGTGCTCACCCGGCTGGAGCTGACGGTGGCCCGACACGCCCGCCGCCGCGAGCACGGCGTCGTCGTCCGACTCCTCGCCGGCGTCCGCGAGCCGCTCGGCGCGCAGCGCCTCCACCTTGCGCGTGTGCGCAGCGATCGCCGGCTCCCGCGTGCGGAGCCAGACCTCGAGCGGCGTCGCGAGGAAGATCGACGACGCGGTGCCGACGGCGATACCGACGAAGAGCGACAGCGAGATGTCCCGCAGCGTGCCGGCGCCGAGGGCGAAGGCACCGATGAAGAGGATGCCCGCGACCGGGAGCAGCGCGACCACTCCGGTGTTGATCGACCGGACGAGCGTCTGGTTCACACCGAGGTTGGCCCGCTCGGCGTACGTGCTGCGGGTCTGGTCGAGGATGCCCGCCGTGTTCTCGCGGACCTTGTCGAACACCACGACCTTGTCGTACAGCGAGTAGCCCAGGATCGTGAGGAACCCGATGATGGTCGACGGCGTGACCTCCCAGCCCACCGCGGCGTAGACGCCCGCGGAGATGAGCAGGTCGGCGAGCAGCGCGATGATCGCGGCGAGCGACATGCGCCAGGCGCGGAAGTAGATCGCCATGAAGACCGCGACGAGGCCGATGAACACGACGACGCCCCACAGCGCGCGCGACGACACGTCGGCGCCCCAGGTCGGGCCGACGAACGCGCTCGCCACCTCGTTCACGTCGACGCCGTAGGCGTCCGCCAGGGCCTGCCGCACCGCGTTGACCTGGTCCTCGTCGGCGAGCTCCGCGGTCTGGACCCGCAGCGCGCTCTCGCCGACGCTCGACACGCGGGGCTCGGCGTCGGGCGCGATCGAGTGCACGGCGTCGACGGCCGGCTCCTGCGACTTGTCCGTGATGCTCGTGACCGTGAACTCCGAGCCACCGCGGAAGTCGAGACCCAGGTTGAGCCCCTGGACGGCGATCACGATGACGGAGAGCAGGCTGAGGATGCCCACGACGATGAACCAGCGCTTGCGCTGCTGGACGATCGGGTAGGACTTGCGCCCCGTGTAGAGGTCGTTGCCCCACTGGGCAAAGCTACGGGCGGCCATCAGCGGTTCTCCTCGTTCTCACCGTCGATGGCGGACGGCGCGGCGTCAGCCGGCCCGTCCGTCCCACCGGGTGCCGGTTCCTGTGCGGCGGCGGCGCGACGCTCCGCCGCGCGGCGCTCGGCGATCGTCAGTCGTCGCCCGTCCTCGGCGTGCGCCGGCGTCCGCGGCGCGGAGCCGGCGAGGACGAGCTCGTCCTCGCCCTTCGCACCTGCGGGCTCCTGCTCGGCCACGGGGGCGTCGCGGCGGTCGGCGGGCTGCCCCGGCCCGACCACCTTGCCGGCACCCACGTAGCGCGGGCCGCGCGTCTGCAGCCGGTCCGGCGAGAGGCCGGACCACTTGTGCCCGTCGCGGAAGAACGGGACTCGGGCGACGAGCTCCATCACCGGGTGCGTGAACCAGAAGACCACGGCGACGTCGATGATCGTCGTGAGACCGAGCGTGACGGCGAAGCCCTGGACGCCACCCACCGCGAGGAAGTACAGCACGACGGCGGAGATGAGGTTGACGGCCTTCGCGGCGAGGATCGTCCGGCGGGCACGCGCCCAGCCCTTGGACACGGCCTGCTGGAGCGTGCGTCCGTCGCGCAGCTCGTCGCGGATGCGTTCGAAGTACACGATGAACGAGTCCGCGGTGAAGCCGATGGCGACGATGAGGCCCGCGACGCCCGCGAGGGAGAGGCGGTAGCCGATCCCCCACGACATGAGCGCGATGGTCAGGTAGGTGACCACGCCCGCCACGATGAGCGACGCGATGGTGAGGAACCCGAGCATCCGGTACTGGAAGAGCGAGTAGATGAACACGAGCAGCAGACCGATGACGCCGGCGATGAGCCCCTTCTGGAGCTGCTCGCTCCCCAGGGTCGCCGAGATCTGCTCCTGGCTCTGCACCTCGAACGTCAGGGGAAGCGCGCCGAAGTTGAGCTGGTTGGCGAGCGTCGCGGCGGAGTCGCGCGTGAAGCTCCCGGAGATCTCGGCCTTGCCGTCGGGGATGACGGCCTGCGAGACCGGCGCGGAGATGACGAGCCCGTCGAGCACCATGGCGAACTGGTTCTGGGGGGCCGGCAGCGAGGTGAGGCGCGTGGTGACGTCGCGGAACTCCTTGGTGCCCTCGGAGTCGAACTCGAGGTTGACGACCCACTCGTTCGTGACGACGCCGTTCTGCCCGACGCGCAGGCCGGAGTTCGCGTTCGAGATGTCGGTGCCCTCGATCTCGACCGGACCGAGGATGTACTTGGCCGAGCCGTCGTCCGCGCACGAGACGAACGCCGCGTCGGTCGGGCCGCTGTCGCCGCCGACCTGGTTCTCCGGCAGGGTGCAGTCCAGCGCGTCGAACTCCGCCTGCAGCTCCGGCGTGATCTGCGCCAGGTCGCTGGGGTTCTCCGGGCGGGTCGTCTCCGTGTCGGTGCCCGTCGTCGCGTCGTCGGCGGGAGCGTCGGTCGCCGCGTCGGCCGCAGGGTCCGTGGCCCCGTCGGCAGCGGGATCCGTCGCGTCGTCGGTCGCAGGGTCCGCGGACTCGGTCGCGGGGTCCGCGCTCTCCTCCGTCGCGGCCTCGTCACCCGTCGCGTCCTCGGCGGGCGTCGCGGTCGGCATGCCGACCGTGAGGACCGGCCGGAACCGCATCTGCGCCGACGCGCTGACGAGGTCGATCGTCTCCTGGGACGGCTGACCCGGGATCCCGACGACGATCTTGTCGCGGCCCTGGCTCGTGATCTCCGTCTCGGAGACGCCCTGCGCGTCGATGCGCTGGCGGATGACGTTGATCGCCTGGTTGATCGTCTCGGGCGTGACCGCGGACGCGTCCTCCGTCACGGGCTGCAGGACGATCTGCGTCCCGCCCTCGAGGTCGAGCGCGAGCGCAGGGGCGAAGGAGGCACCGCCCGGGTTGTCCGCCGACCGACCGTCCACCTTGGTCCCCGCGAAGAGCGCGCCGAAGAGGACGACGCTCAGGAGCAGGAACAGGACGATCGTCCGGACGGGCCGGGAACGGCGCGTGCTGGAGTTGGCCAACTGTCTGTCTCTTCTCGTGCGGTCGGCCCGGGGGCCGACCAGGTCAGGCGCCGGTCGCACGGGGCGACCGGCGCACGGTCACTTGCTCTCGGTGCCCTCGTCGCGACGGTCACGGTCCTTGTCCGTGGCCTCGCCGGTCAGGCCGGACAGGTCGTCGGGGACGACGAGGTCGTCGACGTCCTCCTTGGACGCGGGCGACGCGCTGCCGTAGAGCGCGGCGTCGTCGGTGGCCTCGTCGGACTCCGACTCCTCCTCCTCGGGCTCGACCGGCGGGTCGACGAGCTTCGAGATGGCCGCCCGCAGCCACCGGGACTGGTTGCCCGGAGTCGACTCGATCGTGATGATGTCGGCGTCCTCGTCGACGTCGACGATCGTGCCGAACATGCCCGAGCCCGTCATCACCTCCTGCCCGGGGGCGAGCGTCGCCCGGAAGTTCTGGGCCTCGCGCTGCTGCTTGCGGGTGCGGCTGGTCATGAGGAACATCGCACCCGCCGCGAGGGCGAGGATGAGGATGAAGCTGATATCCATGACGGAGTCTCGTGTCCTGTTCTGTGCGGGATCTGCGCGCAGTCTAGGCGTGCGCGCACGGTTCACCAACGAGCCGTCTCGCCGCGGAGTTCCGCCCGCTCGGGTCCCGACCATTCTAGGACCACGTTCGGCGCGCCTGTGACCGCCGTCACGGGGCCCTCGTCGTCGCTCGCGACGGGTCTCGGGCAGGACTGCCGTCAGGCGTCGAACAGGGTGCCGCCCTCGCGCGGCGGGGTGAGTCCGAGGTGCGCCCACGCGGCCGGGGTCGCGACGCGCCCGCGCGGGGTCCGCCCGATCAGTCCCTCGCGCACCAGGTACGGCTCGGCGACCGTCTCGACCGTCTCCGCCTCCTCGCCGACCGTCACGGCGAGCGTCGTCAGCCCGACCGGCCCGCCGTTGAACCGCGTGCAGAGCGCCGTGAGGACCGCCCGGTCGAGGCGGTCGAGGCCGATGGGGTCCACCTCGTAGACCTCGAGCGCCGCCCGCGCGGCCGCGAGGTCCATGCTCCCGTCGCCGCGGACCTGCGCCCAGTCGCGCACGCGCCGCAGCAGGCGGTTGGCGATGCGGGGCGTGCCGCGCGAGCGGCCGGCGATCTCGCGCGCGGCGTCCGGGTCGAGCGCCACGCCGAGCAGCCCGGCGGACCGGGAGAGCACACGCTCCAGCTCGTCGCTCGAGTAGAAGTCGAGGTGCCCGGTGAAGCCGAACCGGTCGCGCAGCGGCGCGGGCAGCAGCCCCGCGCGCGTCGTGGCGCCGACCGCCGTGAACGGCGGCAGCGAGAGCGGGATGGCGCTCGCGCCCGCGCCCTTGCCCACGACGACGTCGACCCGGAAGTCCTCCATCGCCATGTAGAGGAGCTCCTCCGCGGGCCGCGCGAGGCGGTGGATCTCGTCGATGAAGAGCACCTCGCCCTCCTCGAGCGAGGAGAGGACGGCCGCCAGGTCGCCCGCGTGCTGGATCGCCGGGCCGGACGTCACGCGCAGCGACGTGCCGAGCTCGGCCGCGATGATCATGGCCAGCGTCGTCTTGCCCAGCCCGGGCGGACCGGACAGGAGCACGTGGTCCGGCGAGCTCCCGCGGGCGAGCGCGGCCTGGAGCACGAGCGAGAGCTGGTCGCGCACGACGGCCTGCCCGACGAACTCCTCGAGCCGGCGCGGGCGCAGCGCCGCCTCGGCGGCGCGCTCGAGGTCGTCGGCCCCCGCCGCGACGATCCGCTCGGACGAGAACGTCCCGTCCCCGCCGAAGCCGTCCACGCCCACCTGGTCGAAGTTCGCCACGGTCAGCCCCTCGGTCCGCCGAGGACGCGCAGCGCGGCGCGCAGCGCGCCGGCCACGTCGGGCGCCTCGACGACGTCGACACCGGCCTGGGCGAGCACGGTGGAGACCGCGTCGTCGGCGGCCTTGAGGTTCCAGCCGAGGCCCACGAGCGCCTCGACCACCTGGTCGCGGCGGTCGTCGACCCGGCGCGTCCCGTTCGCGGCGGCGGTCGTCTCCGCCCCGGGGGCGTCGGCACCGGTGGGCGGCCCGAGCTTGTCGCCCAGCTCGAGCGCGATCCGCTGCGCACCCTTGTTCCCGATGCCGGGGACGCGGACGAGGGCGGCGATGTCGCCACCTCCCACGGCGCGGCGCAGGGCGTCGGGCGTGTGCACCGCGAGCATCGCCAGCGCGAGTCGGGGCCCGACGCCGCTCACGGTCTGGACGGTCTCGAAGACGGTCCGCTCGTCGTCGTCGGCGAACCCGTAGAGGGTGAAGGAGTCCTCGCGGACCACGAGGCTCGTCGCGAGCCGGGCGTCCTCGCCGACGCGCAGGCCCGCGAGCGTGGCCGGCGTGGCGTGCACCAGGTACCCCACTCCCCCGACCTCGAGCACGGTGCGGTCGAGCTGGACGCTCGCCACGACTCCGCTCAGCGACGCGATCACCCAGGCTCCTCTCCCGGTCGGCAGCGCCGACCTGGTCCGATGGTCTGCCGGCCCGACGACCTCGCGCGGCGCCGAGGAGTGCGTCGAACACCCGTACGACCGCGGTCACTCTAGCAAGGTGCGCCCACGCCCCGACCGACCGACACGGGAGGCGTCAGCAGCCGTCAGCGCGGCGCCCGCCGTCCCTTCGCCGCGTGCTCCGCCGCGGCCCAGGCGCGCTGCGCCGGCGTCAGCTCGTGCCGCTCGCCGCCCTGGAGCGCACCCGACGGCCGCCACAGGTGGCAGATCGCGAGCGCGAGCGCGTCGGCGGCGTCCGCGGGCCTCGGCGGCTCCGCGAGCCCCAGGATGCTCGCGACCATGCGCTGGACCTGCTCCTTGCCCGCGCGCCCGCTCCCCGTCACCGCGGCCTTGACCTCCGACGGCGTGTGCAGCGCCACGGGGACGCCCCGCTTCGCCGCCCCGACCATCGCGAGACCCGCGGCCTGGGCCGTGCCCATCACGGTCCCGACGTTGTGCTGGGCGAACACGCGCTCGACCGCGACGACGTCCGGCACGTGCTCGTCGAACCACGCGTCGAGCCGCTCCGCGATCCGCAGGAGCCGCAGGTCCACGCTGAGGTCCGGGTCCGTCCGGATCACGCCGACGGCCACGAGCTCGGCCCGCCGCCCGCGCGCGGAGTCCACCACCCCGACACCGCACCGGGTCAGCCCAGGATCCACTCCGAGAACGCGCACCCCTCGACCCTTTCACGTGAACGGCACGGACCGGCCGTGCCACGCGGGCTGGCGACGGACCAGCCAGCGGTGGGGCCGGGAGGTCGGTGCGCGGTCGTGGCGGGCCTGGCGGGAGCGGCGCGAGGCACGAGCGCCGCGGATGGTAGACCGCGCACCGACCTCCCGGCCGCACCGCGACCCGACCATCGGGACGCGAGCTGCGCTGGATCAGTCGTCGTTCTCGAGCTCCGCCATGACCTCGTCCGACGCGTCGAAGTTCGCGTAGACGTTCTGCACGTCGTCGCTGTCCTCGAGCGCGTCGATGAGACGCAGGATCTTGCGCGCGCCCTCGGCGTCGACCTCGACCTCCATGGACGGGTGCCAGATCGAGTCGGCGGAGTCGTACTCGATCCCCGCCTCCTGGATCGCGCTGCGCACGGCCACGAGGTCGCTCGCCTCGGACAGCACCTCGATGACCTCGCCGGAGTCGGTGACCTCCTCGGCGCCCGCCTCGAGCGCGGCGAGCATGACGTCGTCCTCGGTCACGCCGTCCGCCTTCGGCACGACGACGAGGCCCTTGCGCGAGAAGAGGTAGGACACGGAGCCCGGGTCGGCGAGGTTGCCGCCGTTGCGGCTGAACGCGAGGCGGACCTCGGAGGCCGCCCGGTTCTTGTTGTCGGTGAGGCACTCGACCAGGACGGCGATGCCGTTGGGGCCGTAGCCCTCGTACATGATCGTCTGGTAGTCGACGGCGTCGGCGCCCGTGCCGGACCCGCGCTTGACGGCGCGGTCGATGTTGTCGTTGGGGACCGACGACTTCTTCGCCTTCTGGATGGCGTCGAACAGCGTCGGGTTGCCCGCGGGGTCACCGCCGCCCGTGCGCGCCGCGACCTCGATGTTCTTGATGAGCTTCGCGAAGAGCTTGCCGCGCTTGGCGTCGATGGCCGCCTTCTTGTGCTTGGTCGTGGCCCACTTGGAATGCCCTGACATGCGTTCCTACCCCTTCGCGATTCTGACGAACAGCTCGTGCACGCGCGCGTCCCCGGAGATCTCCGGGTGGAACGAGGTGGCGAGCAGCGATCCCTGCTGGACTGCGACGATCCTACCGGCGGCGGCCGCCGGGATGCCGGGCGCCTCGTGGTCGGGGATCCGGGCGAGGACCTTCACGCCCGGACCGACCTCCTCTACCCACGGCGCGCGGATGAACACGGCATGCACCGCGCCCTGCTCCGCGCGCGCCGTGGCTCCCCCGTCGCGAGCGCCGTCCCGCGGGGCCAGGCCCTCGAACGCGAGGTCGGTCTCGAACGAGTCGACCTGCCGGCCGAAGGCGTTGCGCCGGACCGTCACGTCGAGACCGCCGATGGTCCGCTGGTCGGCCGTGCCACCGAGGATGCGGTCGGCGAGCAGGATCATGCCGGCGCACGAGCCGTAGACCGGCAGGCCCCCGGCGATGCGGGCGCGCAGCGGCTCCGCGAGCTCGAAGATGCGCAGGAGCTTGTCGATCGTCGTCGACTCGCCCCCGGGGAGCACCAGCCCGTCGACCGCGGCGAGCTCCTCAGGGCGCCGCACGCCGACCGTGCGGGCACCCGCGGTCTCGAGCGCGGCGCGGTGCTCGCGCACGTCGCCCTGCAGCGCCAGGACTCCGATCGTGATCGTCACGAACGGGAATGATACGTCCGTCGGCGCCCGCGCCCCGCCACGGGACGGTTGCTAGCCTCGCCGTCGTGACCCTTCCGCCCGGCCCCGGACCCACACCGCCGTCCCCCGCCCGGCCGCCGTCCGGATACCCCGGCCCCTCGGCCTCGTACCCCGGCCTCCCGCCCCGTCCGCCGCAAAGCACGCGCGGCGCGACGGTCCTGATCGTGGTCGGTGCGGTCCTGCTCGTGGTCGCGCTCGTCGCGGGGGTCCTCGGCGTCACGACCTTCCTGCGGGCGCTGCCCACGGGCGTGGTCGACGGCGCGGGCGCGCCCGGCTCGGCCGCCCTCGGCTCCGGCGACGTCCCGGGCGAGGCCGAGATCGAGCTGTCGGGCGGGCAGCCGTACAGCGTCTGGGCGGTCGTCCCGATCGGCGCCGACGGCTTCGACGTCGAAGACGTCACGGTGACGTGCCCCGACGGCGACCTCACGGTGCGGCACCCCTCCGTCTCGGGGAGCTCCGGCTTCGGCTCGCACGAGGCGACGACCGTCGCCGAGGTCACCCCGCCGTCGACCCAGACCTGCACGGTGGCCGTCGCGCAGGGCGACGCCTCGCCCGGGGCGACCTTCGTCGTCACCGAGGGCTGGCAGTTCGGCGAGTTCTTCGCGACGGTCGGCGGCACCGTCCTGCTGTGGTTCGTCGCCATCGGTGGGGCGCTGGTGGGCCTGGGGCTCCTCGTCGGCGGGATCGTGTGGCGGGTCGTCGCGCGGCGACGCTAGGCGCCGCGCGGCCCGCGCGGGTCGTCCCGCGCCCGGCTCAGTCCTCGCGCGCGATCCCGAGGTGGTGCGTCACGCCGTCCCACCCGCCCAGCAACGGTGCGACGAGGTCGGCCAGGCCTTCGGGGAACACCTCGATCTCGACGCCGCGCAGGTCGTCGAGCGACCACCAGCGCATCTCGTCCACGACATCGTGCTCGACGTCGGTCCACCCGTCGCGGCTCAGCTCGTCACCACCGGTCGCGCCGGCCACGCGCGCGAGGTAGAGCACCTCGTCCTGGCGGCAGTGCTGGCGGTAGAAGTCGAAGATCGCGCTGCGCGTGTAGACCGGGCCGACGAGCGCGCCCGGGTCGAGCCGGATCCCGGTCTCCTCGCGGACCTCGCGCAGCGCGGCGTCGCGGTCGCTCTCGCCGGGGTCGACGCCCCCGCCGATCGTGAACCACCACGAGCGTTCGGGCTGGTCGACGTCGTGCCCACGGGCCAGGAGGATCCGGTCGGCGTCGTCGAGCAGCAGGACGCGCGCGCCCCGGCGGAAGTAGAGCCCGTCGTCGCCGAGGACCCAGTCGGGACCCAGGGACGACGGCGCTCCGGCGGCCTCGGCCACGACGGCTCAGCCGTCCGTCGCCGGCACGACGACGGACGGCTGGGCGGGGTGGCGTTCCGTCACCAGCCGCGCTCGGCGAACTGGATCGACCGCGCCGGCTCGTCGACGTTGATGCCGACCATCGCCTCGCCCAGGCCGCGCGAGACCTTCGCGATCACGTCGGGGTCGTCGTGGAACGTCGTCGCCTTGACGATCGCGGCGGCGCGCTGCTCCGGGTTGCCGGACTTGAAGATGCCGGAGCCGACGAACACGCCCTCGGCACCCAGCTGCATCATCATCGCGGCGTCGGCCGGCGTCGCGATGCCGCCCGCGGTGAACATCACGACGGGCAGCTTGCCCGTGGCGGCGACCTCCTTGACGAGCTCGTACGGCGCCTGGAGCTCCTTGGCCGCGACGAACAGCTCGTCCTCCGCGAGCGAGGTGAGGCGGCGGATCTCGGCGCGGATGGTGCGCATGTGCGTCGTCGCGTTGGAGACGTCGCCCGTGCCGGCCTCACCCTTCGAGCGGATCATCGCCGCGCCCTCGGTGATGCGGCGCAGCGCCTCGCCGAGGTTCGTCGCACCGCACACGAACGGGACGGTGAACTGCCACTTGTCGATGTGGTTGGCGTAGTCGGCGGGCGTGAGCACCTCGGACTCGTCGACGTAGTCCACACCGAGCGACTGGAGGACCTGCGCCTCGACGAAGTGGCCGATGCGGGCCTTCGCCATGACCGGGATCGAGACGGCCTCGATGATGCCGTCGATCATGTCGGGGTCGGACATGCGCGAGACGCCGCCCTGCGCGCGGATGTCCGCGGGGACGCGCTCGAGGGCCATGACCGCGACCGCGCCGGCGTCCTCGGCGATCTTCGCCTGCTCGGGCGTGACGACGTCCATGATGACGCCGCCCTTGAGCATCTCGGCCATCCCGCGCTTGACCTTGGCGGTGCCGACGGCGCCGGCGCCCTCCGCGGTCGCGGCGCCCGGGGCGCTCTCGGCAGGGACGTTCTGGTCGGCCACGTTGGTCACCGGTACCTCACACCTTCAGGTCAGGGGAACGTCGCGCGCACGCGCACGGACGCCGTCGAACAGGCTCGACGGCACATGCTCCCACGCGCTCTCATCCTATCGCCGGGGCGTCCACCCGACGGGGCAACGAACCCACCCACGGGACGTTCCGGCGGGCCGGGGGCGGGGTCAGTCCGGCGTGCCCGCCGACGCGGCGGGGCGCACGAGGACGTCGGGCGCGGCGTCGTCGAGCTCGACGGTCGCCGGCATGGGCGCGTGCCCGGCCAGGTGGAACAGCCGCACCCACCACTTGCGCCGCACGCGCTGCGCCTGGGCGACGGCCTCGTTGTGGAACCGCCGCGCGAGCTGCGCGCGGTACCAGGCGGCGGAGAGCGAGCCGAGCAGCTCGTCGCCGGCGGGGCCCGACCGGAGCTCCGCGACCTCGTCGGCGTCCTCGAGGGCCGAGCGCAGCGTGGCCGTGAGGTCGCTCTCGGCGAGGGCGCGGGACTCGGCCATGCCCCCGAGGAGGCGCCGTGGCCGTGTCCCCTCGTCGGCCCCCCCGCCGCCCCCCAGGCCGGGCACCTGGTCGGCGAGCCGACGGGTGTCGTCGTCGTCGTCCAGGACGGCGTGCGCGGCCTCGGCGACGAGCATCGAGCTGGCCGGGTCGAGCTCGCCCGACGCCGCCAGGTCGACCGCGGCCGACGCGCGGCGCACGAGCTGGGCGTCGAGCGCCAGCCGCGAGGCCATCACCTTGCGGTGCAGCCGGTCGAGCCGCGAGGCGGCGACCCACAGGACCCACGCCACCAGCGCAGCGACCACGAGGACGAGGACGGTGATCTCGGACCAGGTCATGAGCGACCCCCCTCGTCGTCGCGTGCGCGGCCCAGGAGTCGACCGCCCCGGCGCGAGCGCGGGTCCTCGTGGACCGGGATGACGGCCTCGGACGCCGCGAGCACCGTCTCGTAGACGGCGAGGACCTGGGCGGTCACCGCGGACCAGTCGAAGCGCCGGACGAACTCGCTCGCGCGGGCCCGGTAGGCGTCGCGGCGCGACGGGTCGGCGAGCACGTCGAGCACCGCCGCGGCGAGCGCCTCCGGGTCGCCCACCGAGAACAGCGCGCCCGCGGCGCCGTCGTCGAGCACGCGCCGGAACGCGCCGAGGTCGCTCGCGACGACGCACGCGCCGGCGCTCATCGCCTCGACGAGCACGATGCCGAAGCTCTCGCCCCCGGTCTGCGGTGCGATGTACAGGTCGACGGACGCGAGCATGCTCGCCTTGTCCTCGTCGCTCACGCCGCCGAGGAACTCGACCGACGCGGCGTGCTCCCCCAGCGCCTCGATCGCGGCCTCGCGGCCGTCGTCGCCCCGGCCCGCGACGAGGAACCGTGCGCCGGGGACCTTCGCGAGGATCGCCGGGATCGCGGCGGCGAGCACGGGCAGGCCCTTGCGCGGCTCGTCCAGGCGGCCGAGGAAGCCGATGGTCGGCGCGTCCGGCGTGCCCTGCCACGCGGGGTTCGCGGGCGCTGACTCGAACGCGTCGACGTACACCCCGTTGGGGATGACGACCGCGTCCCCGCCGAGGTGGTCGACGAGCGTGCGGCGCGCGTCCTCCGAGACGGCGATGCGCGCGTCGATCTTCTCCAGGCTCTGCCGGACGAGCGGGTACGCGACCTGGAGCGCGCGCGAGCGCACGATCGAGGTGTGGAACGTCCCGACGATCGGGCCCTGGGCGATCCACAGCGCGACCATGCTCAGCGACGGGTTCACGGGCTCGTGGATGTGGAGCACGTCGAACCGGCCCGCCTCGAGCCAGCGCCGGACCCGGCTCGCGCTCCGGGGACCGAACGTCACGCGCGCGACCGACCCGTTGTACCGGACCGGGACCGCGCCCCCGGCGGGCGTCACGTACTCCGGGACCGGTGTGTCGTCGTCGGCGGGGGCGAGCACGGAGACCTCGTGCCCCTGGGCCATGAGCGCCTCGGCGAGGTCGCGGACGTGGAACTGGACCCCGCCCGGGGCCTCGAAGGAGTAGGGGCACACGATCCCCACGCGCAGGCTCATGCGACCCGCTCCGTGTCCTGCTCGCCCGCGGCAGCCCGGGTCTGGGCGTAGCGCGCGGGGTCGAGGTCGTCGACGAACACCTTCTGGAGCATGTGCCAGTCCTCGGGATGCTCGTGGATCGCGACGCTCAGGGCGTCGACCCAGCCCTGGGTGGCCGCGGCGACGCGCTCGGCGCGCGGGACGTCCTGCGCGACCTCGACCTGCGGGAAGAAGCGGATGACCAGGCCCCACGGCGAACGGGCGGCCCGTCGGCGCGCACCGTGCAGGCGCTCGTAGTAGATGCCCGCGGGGACCAGCGGGGCGCCGGTCGTGACGGCGAGCGCCGCAGGCCCGGCGGCGACGCGCGCCCGGTGACCGAACAGGTCGACCTCCACGCCGCGGTGGGTGAGGTCGCGGTCGGCGAGCAGCGGGATGATCCGTCCGGGCCTGCTCGCACCGCGCACGAGGTCCCGGAAGACGTCCCCGTCGCCGAGGGCGAGGATCTCGAGGCCGAGCGAGGTGCGGAACGCGAGGAACTCCTCGAACAGCTCGTCGGGCTTCAGCCGTTCCGCGACGGTGAGCACGGGCGCGATGTTCGGCGTCGCGTACGCACCAGCGAGGTCCCAGTTCCCCTGGTGCGACAGCGCCAGCACCGGGCTCCGGTCACCGTCGAGGTGCCGCCCGACGTTGTCGAGCCCGACGACCCGCACCCGGGCCCGGATCCGCTCGGGGCTCCACGCGGGCAGGGTGAACGCCTCGCGGTAGTAGCGCATGTACGAGCGCATCCCGGCTCGCGACAGGCGACGCAGGGCCCGCGGCGCGAGCTCCGGGCGGACGCGCGCGAGATTGCGCTCGAGCTGGCGCACTCCCCCGCCGCGCAGGAGCCAGGTCACGTCGGCGATCACGGTGAACAGCCCGCGCAGGACCGGTTCGGGGACCTTGCGCGCGTTGCGCCAGGCGAACGTGAACGCCTTGCCGGCGTCGAGGGCCATCAGCGACCGTCCTCCTTCTCCTCGGGGCGCGCGGCCGCCAGCGCGAGGGCCTGACGGCGCACGGTGGCGACGCGCTGCACGACCGTGACCGCGCTCGCGAGCGCGAGCAGCCCCAGGACGACGACGAGCACGACGGGCGGGACGCCCAGGCCGACGATCCCGGCCGCGACGAGCGCGGCGACGAGCCGGTCGGCGCGCTCCGCGATCCCGACCTGCGCGGTCATGCCGACGCTCTCGGCCCGGGCGCGCGCGTAGGGCACGACGGCGCCGAGCGCGAGGCACGCGAGCGCGACGCCGGTCCCCCAGGCGGCGAGGTCGGGGGTCAGGCGCGGGTCGTCCGCCCGGACGAACCACAGCGTGAGGCCGACGAACACGGCCGCGTCCGCGAGGCGGTCGAGCGTCGAGTCGAGGAACGCGCCCCACGGGCCGGACCGGCCCGCGCGGCGAGCCATGACGCCGTCGAGCACGTCGGCGAAGGCGCAGACCATGACGACCATGACCCCGGCGAACAGGTGTCCCGTCGGGAAGAGCCACAGGGCGCCGACGACGACACCCAGGGTCCCGGCGACCGTCACCGCGTCCGGGCTCACGCCGAGACGGAGCAGGACCGCGGCGAGCGGCGTGAACAGCCGGGTCGTGAGCGTGCGCAGGCGTCCGAACATCAGGCGCCCTCCCCGTCCACGGGCCGACCCGCGAGATCCGGCCAGGCGGCGGCCAGGCGCGCCCGCGTGTCGCCGAGGAGCTCGGGCACGGCCTTGGTCTGCGCGACGATCGGCAGGAAGTTGGCGTCGCCCGCCCAGCGCGGCACCACGTGCTGGTGCAGGTGCGCGGCGATGCCGGCGCCGGCGACGGCGCCCTGGTTCATGCCGAGGTTGAACCCGTCCGGCGCCGACACCGCGCGCACGACCCGCATCGCGGTCTGCGTGAGGTGCGCGACCTCGACCGTCTCGGCCTCGGTGAGGTCCGTGTAGTCGGACACGTGGCGGTACGGCACGACCATGAGGTGGCCCGGGTTGTACGGATAGAGGTTGAGCACGACGTACGCGGTCTCGCCGCGCGCGACGATCAGGCCTTCCTCGTCCGACCGGTCCGGGATGCGGCAGAAGGGGCACTGCCCACGCGAGTCGTCGGCGGGCTTGTCCTGCCCGCCGATGTACACCATGCGGTGCGGGGTCCAGAGCCGGTCCAGGCCGTCGTCGAACCGCGGGTGGTCGCCCGGCAGCTCGACGGTCGCCCTGGGGCCGGGGTCGGGGGCGCCGCCCGGCGCGGCCGCGTCGGCCGCGCCGGGCGACCCCGTGCGCTCGTCGCTCACGCGCCGTCAGACCTGGACGCGGTCGCGGACGGCGGTGACGATGCGCTCGACCGCCTCGGCGACGGGCACGCCGTTGTCCTGACGGCCGTCGCGGTAGCGGAACGACACCGCGCCGGCCTCGGCGTCCTCGCCGCCCGCGATGAGGACGAACGGCACCTTGCGCGTGCTCGCGTTGCGGATCTTCTTGCCGAAGCGGTCGTCGGAGTAGTCGACCTCCGCGCGGATCCCCTGGGACTTGAGCTGCGCGACGACGTCGGCCACGTAGTCGTTGAACGGCTCGGCGACCGGCACGGCGACGACCTGGACGGGTGCGAGCCATGCCGGGAACGCGCCCGCGTAGTGCTCGACGAGGATGCCGAAGAACCGCTCGATGGAGCCGAACAGCGCGCGGTGGATCATGACCGGGCGCTGGCGCGTGCCGTCGGACGCCGTGTACTCGAGCTCGAAGAGCTCCGGCTCGAAGAAGTCGAGCTGGATGGTCGAGAGCTGCCAGGTGCGGCCGATCGCGTCCTTCGCCTGCACCGAGATCTTCGGCCCGTAGAACGCGGCGCCGCCCGGGTCGGCGACGAGCTCGAGGCCCGACTCCGTCGCGACCTGGCGCAGGATCTCCGTCGCCTCCTCCCACGTGGCGTCGTCCCCGACCGACTTCTCGGGGTCACGCGTCGACAGCTCGAGGTAGAAGTCCTCGAGGCCGTAGTCGCGCAGGAGGTCGAGCACGAAGGTGAGCGTCGAGGACAGCTCGTCCTTCATCTGCTCGCGCGTGCAATAGATGTGCGCGTCGTCCTGCGTGAAACCGCGCGCACGGGTGAGCCCGTGCACGACGCCCGACTTCTCGTACCGGTACACCGTCCCGAACTCGAACAGCCGCAGCGGCAGCTCGCGGTAGGACCGCCCGCGCGAGTTGAACACGAGGTTGTGCATCGGGCAGTTCATCGGCTTGAGGTAGTAGTCCTGCCCCGCGCGCTTGACGTTGCCCTCGTCGTCGAGCTCCTCGTCGAGGTGCATGGGCGGGTACATCCCGTCCGCGTACCAGTCGAGGTGGCGCGACGTCTGGAAGAGGTTCGCCTTGGTGATGTGCGGCGTGCTGACGAACGAGTAGCCCGCCTCCACGTGCCGCTTGCGGGAGTACTCCTCCATCTCCATGCGGATCGTCGCGCCGTTGGGGTGGAACACCGGCAGGCCCGAGCCGATCTCCTCCGGGAAGGAGAACAGGTCGAGCTCGTTGCCGAGGCGGCGGTGGTCGCGGCGCTCGGCCTCCGCGAGCCGGTCGAGGTACGCCTTGAGCTCGTCCTTCGTCGGCCACGCCGTGCCGTAGATGCGCTGGAGCTGGGGGTTCTTCTCGCTGCCGCGCCAGTAGGCCGCGGCAGAGCGCATGAGCTGGTACCCGTTGCCGATCAGGCGCGTGCTCGGCAGGTGCGGGCCACGGCACAGGTCCTTCCAGACCACGGTCTCGCTCTCCCGGCCCGCGCCGCGCACGTTGTCGTAGATCGTCAGCTCGCCGCCGCCGACCTCGACGCTCGCGCCCTCGGTGTCGTCGGCCGCGCCGCCCTTGAGCCCGATGAGCTCGAGCTTGTACGGCTCGTGGGCGAGCTCGGCGCGCGCCTCGTCCTCCGTCACGACCCGGCGGCGGAAGGTCTGGCCCTCCCGGACGATCCGGGACATCGCCTTGTCGAGGGCCTTGAGGTCCTCGGGGGTGAAGGGGGTCTCGACGTCGAAGTCGTAGTAGAAGCCGTCCGTGATGGGCGGGCCGATGCCCAGCTTCGCGTCGGGGTTCACCTGCTGGACCGCCTGGGCCAGCACGTGCGCCGCCGAGTGCCGCAGCACCGCGAGCCCGTCGGGCGAGTCGATGGTCACGCCCTCCACCACGTCGCCGTCGGCGACCGGGGTGTCCAGGTCCTTGAGGACGCCGTTGACGCGGATCACGACGACGTCGCGACGAGCGGCGAACAGGTCCGTGCCCGTCGTGCCCGTCGTCACCGTGGTCTCCTCCGCGTCGAGGGTGATGGTGAGGGGTGACGAGACGACGTCAGACACGTCCGTGCTCCGATCTGCTGGCGGGAGGCGCGCGGCGCGCGCCCGGTCGAGGTCCTGCGGCCGGCGGGCCCTGCCCGACAGCACGAAGGGCGCCGTCGTGGACGGCGCCCCTCGATCGTACCGACCCTCAGGTCAGTCGTTGGCCTCCTTGGCCTTCTCGGCCAGGGTGTCGACGTGCTGGTCGACCGAGTCGGGCGCGACGGACTTGATCTTCTCCGCGACGTCGTCGATCCGGTCGTCGGTGAGGAACTCCTTCGCCTTGCCGAGGAGGTCGTCGAGTCCCCCCTGGCCCTTCGGTGTCTGCTCGCTCATGTCGGCTCCCTCGAGGGTTGTCGGTGCGCGCGTCCCGCGCGAGGCGCCGGGCCGTTCCCGCGCCCGTCCGGAACGCTACCTGCGCCCACGGTGCCCCGCGACGGGAGCCGCGCCGTCGGGCGCCCGCGCCGCGCCGTGCCGCCACGTGCCGCGGCCTGTCACAATCGTCGCCATGGACGACGACGTGGCACCCGGCGAGCGGACGGCGCGGGTCTTCCGCCGACGGCTCAACGAGCTCTTCGCACGCGGGCGCGGCGGGCGGCCCGTGACCAACCGCGAGGCCGCCCAGTGGATGACGGAGCGCGGGTACTCGATCAACGAGGCCTACCTCAGCGCGCTGCGCGGTGGGCACCGGTCCTCGCCCAGCCTGCGCGTCGTCGAGGGCATCGCCGCGTTCTTCCACGTGAGCACGGGCAGCCTCGTCGACCCCGAGGAGAACCCCGACGACCGCCTCCGGGCCGCCCTCGCCGACGAGGGCGTCGAACAGTTCGCGCTGCGCGCCCAGGGCCTCTCTCCCGAGAACGTCCGGGCGATCATCGAGATCGTCGACCGCGTGCGGCGCCTGGAGCAGCTTCCACCCGTGCCGGACGACGACCGTGGATGACCTCCTGCGCTCCGCGGGCCTGGACCGCGCCCGCAGCGTCGAGGAGGCGTGCCGACTCGTCGCGGCGGTGCGCGGGCGGCCCTTGGACGTCGTCGAGGGCGACCTCGGTCCCGGTGTGACGGGGCTGTGGCTGGCCTTCCCCGAGCGCGACCTCGTCCTCGTCGACGCCCGGCAGACCCTGCCGGGCCCGCACCGCGACCACGTCGTCGCGCACGAGCTCGTCCACGTCCTCGACGCGGCCGCCACGGCGGGCGCCCCGCGCGTCGGCGCGTGCCGCGACGGGTACGAGGACCCCGACGAGCTGCGCGTCGAGCGCCTCGCGAGCGAGCTCATGATCTCGATCGCGTCCCACGGGAGCTCGGCGACCCGGCTCACGTCCCTGGAGCTGTACCGGTGAGCCACGCGCTCGGCCTCCTCGCCGTGGCGCTCTTCGCCACCACGGCGGCGTGGACCGGCCTGCGCGCACGCACGCGCGCCGACGCCACCCTCCCCGTCGGCCTGGGCTTCGTCGCGGTCGCCTCCGCGCTGCGGCTCCCGGTGGTGGCCGACGCGCTCAAGGAGCACGCGCCCGCCGGGACGCACGAGGTCGCCAAGCACGTCGCGCTCGTCACCGGCTGCCTCTTCGTCGGCGTGTGGGCGTACAGCGCCACCACCGGGCGGGCACCGCGCACCCGGCACGTGGCGCTCGCGGCCACCGCCGTCGGGGCCGCCCTGGTCGCGCTCGCCGCAGCGAGCGGGCCCTGGACGACCCACGACCTCGACGCGCAGGTCCACGACCGCCCCCTCATGTGGGGCTACTGGGCGCTCTACTACGGGACGTTCCTGACGGCGACCGCGACCTTCGCCGTCTCCTGCCTGCGCACCCGCTCGCGACGGCCGCTCCGGCTGCGCTGGGGCATGGACGTGGCCGGGGCGGGCGCCGTCGTCGCCGTCGTGTGGGCCGTCGTGAGCTTCGTGGCGATGGTGCAGCACGAGCCGGGCAGCACCGAGCCGTACCTGGTCCTCGGCCTGCGGACGCGGTACCTCGTGCTCGCGGCGACGATCCTGCTCACCACCGGGATCGTGGGCCAGCTCGGGTCCTCCGCCGCGTTCGCGCGCGAGCGCCGCCGCGACCTGGGCCACCTCCACACGTTCCTCCGCGCCGTGGTGGGCGACGGCGGCCTGCGCGGGTCGAGCGCCGCGGTGGACGAGTACCACCGGACCATCGAGATCTTCGACGGGCTCACCACGCTCGCCCTCCACTCGCGCCGCGACGACGTGGACCACGTGCGGATCGCCGTGCCCGGGAGCCCGCGCGAGGTGATCCTCGCGTACCAGCTCCAGGTCGCCGCGATCCGCAAGACCCGGGGCGACGCACCGAGCGTCGACCCCGACGACTGGTCCGGCCTCCTCGCCGACGACGACGCGCTGCGCCGGCTGGGCCGCGCGCTGCGCGACCGGACGAACCGGGAGGGGACGACCCGCGTCCTCGCGGGCGTCTGAGACGGGCCGCCGTGGCTCGACGCCAAGCTCCCCCTGCGCGCTTGGCCCCGCGCCGAGCCTCGGCCGGCGGGGCTCAACCTACAGACAGACGACCTACGGCGCAACATGCCTCTCAGTTGAAATCTCAACGTTTCCGGCACCGCGCGCGCGTTCGACGACGACGCCCGGGAGCGGATCGGTGAGGTAACCCTGGATCGTCGGCCCGACCGCCCCGACCACGGTCTCCGCGGGGGACCCCGCGAGCGGCTCGACCCGGAGCACGTACCGCGCGACGACCAGCCCCGCGAGCTGGCTCGCCATGAGCGCCCCCCGCCACGCGGCCCGGTGCGGGTCCGGCTCGCACCGCGCCACCGTCGGCCGCACGACCCTGGCCAGCACGAACTCGCGCAGCATCCGCGCCGCCCGCTCGGAGCTCGTCGCCGAGCGCAGGAGCGCGAGCGCGACCCGGCCGCGCGGCGAGTCCCAGGCGCGCAGGAGCGTGCGGACGACGTGCTCGCCCAGGCGCGTCACGTCGTCGGGCGCGCCGTCGAGCAGGAGCTCCTGCGGGTCGAAGGGCACGTCGACCGCGGCCTGGAAGAGCCTCTCCTTCGTCCCGAACCAGTGGTGGACCATCGCGGCGTCGACGCCCGCCCGGGCGGCGATGCCGCGGACGGTCGCGCGGTCGTAGCCGTGCTCCGCGAAGGCGTCCCGCGCGGCGGACAGGATGTCGGACCGCGTGTCGGACCTGCCCGGGCGCCGCCCTCGCCGCCCGGTCACGCCGCTCTCGCCCGGGTGGCGGCCGCACGGTCCACGAGGACCATGGTCTCCTCGAGCGTCGCGGGGACGACGCCGCACGTCGCGACGACGCCCGCCGCGGCGAGCGCGTCCCGGACCCTCCCCGGCGACGTCCCTGCGACGCGCGACGCGCGTCCGTCGAGCATGACGGGCAGTCCCGCGGCGTCGAGCGCCGCGAACGCCGCCTGCCAGTCCCGGGACCGCACGACGACCGCCTCGCGGCCGCCGACGACGTCGGCGACCGTGCCCGACGCCACGGACCGCCCGCGCGACAGGACGTGCAGGCGGTCGCACTGCTCGGCCTCCTGCAGGTAGTGCGTCGTCACCAGGACGCCGACGCCCGCGTCGGCCTGCTCGTGGATCGCGTCCCAGGCGCGGGCACGCGCGAGCGGGTCGACGCCGGACGTCGGCTCGTCGAGGACGAGGAGCCGCGGCGCGTGCAGGAGGGCGCAGTGGAACGCGAGCTGACGCCGACGCCCCAGCCCGATCTCCGCGACGGGCCGACGGCGGACGGCCGCGAGCGCCGGCGGGAGCTCGGGCACGTCCCGCACCCCGTACACCGCCGCGACGAACTCCACGTTCTCCTCGACGCTCAGGTCGCCGGACAGCCCGAGGCCCTGCGGGACGTAGCCGACCGACCGGCGGCCCGCACGGTCCGGCGGCGCGCCGAGGACCTCGACCCGACCGCCGTCGAGCCGGTCGAGGCCGAGGACCATCCGCAGGAGCGTCGTCTTGCCCGCCCCGTTCGCGCCGAGCAGCCCCACCACCTCGCCGGGGCGCACGACGAGGGAGACGTGGTCGACGGCCAGGACGTCCCCGAACCGTCGCTCGGCGCCCTCGACCCGCACGAGGGTCGCGTCCGCCGCGACCGCGCCGACCTCCCGCCGGGCCGCGTGCGCGGTCACCGCACCCGCCGCGCCGCTCCCGGCACGGTCCGTCCCGCCGGTGCCACGACCGAGCGTGAGGGCGACGACGGCGTCCTCCAGGTCGGGGTCCACGGCGTCCCCGGACGGCGAGGGACCGCCGTCGGGCCACCACGTGTGGAAGGTCGGCCCGCGGCGCCACGTCCGCCCGTCCCCGCCCGCGGGCGGGACGGGCGCGACCGTGATCCGGCCGGGGGCGGCGGCGCGCACGTCGTCGGGCGCCCCGGCGGCGAGGACCGTGCCCGCGTCGAGGACGACGACGTCGGCGGCCCGCTCGGCCTCGTCGAGGTAGGTCGTGGTGACCAGGACCGCCGCGCCGGAGGCCGCCGACTCCGCGACGAGCCGCCACAGCTCGACGCGGCTCACGGGGTCGACGCCGGTGCTCGGCTCGTCGAGGAGCAGGACCTCCGGCTCGTGCAGCATCGCGAGGCACACGCCGAGCTTCTGCCGCATCCCCCCGGAGAGCTGCGACCCGAGCCGGTCGCGCGCGCCGGCGAGCCCCGCGCGCTCGAGCAGCTCGTCCGCGCGACGTTCCCGGCGCCCCGCCGGCATGCGGTACGCGTCGCCGACGAGCTCGACGTTCTCCGCGACGGTGAGCGCCGGCCACACCCCGCTGGACGACGGCTGGTAGCCGACCCGCTCGCGGGGCGGGGCGTCCACGACACCGCCGGCGACCGGTACCTGACCGAGCAGCGCGCGCACGAGCGTCGTCTTGCCCGCCCCGTCGCCGCCCACGACCGAGGTGACCTGCCCGCGCGGGAGGTCGAGATCCACGCCCGCGAGTGCCTGGACCACGTGCCCGTGCCCGGCGCCGAAGGAGACGTCCAGTCCGCGCACGCCCCAGGTCACCGGGCCGCTCCGCTCGTCGCGGGGGCCTCGGCCGCGGGGGCGGCCGCACGGCGTCGGCGGTGCTCCCGCGCGGGCGAGAGCTCCCGCGAGAGCCGCAGGACGGCCAGCCCGAACACGACCACCGCCATCACCGCGAGCACGACGAGCGGCAGCCACAGCGCGGACCACGACGCCCCGCGGACCATCACGCCCTGCGAGACCTCGGTGAACCACGTCAGGGGCAGGAGGTACCCGATCCAGCGCACCCCCGCCGCCATGGCGTCGAGCGGGAAGATCATGCCCGAGAGCAGCACCTGCGGGAGCATCGTCATGAGCGCGACCTGCACCGCCTGCCCGGTCGTCTGCGACACGGTCGAGATGAGCGCGCCGATGCCGAGCACCACGAAGAGGAAGAGCGCGGCGCCCACCACGAACGGGGCCACCGGTCCCGCGAACGGCACGTCGAAGATCCACATGCCGAGCAGCGTCACGGCGACCATGTCCAGGCAGGCGAGCAGGAAGTAGGGCGTGATCTTGCCGAGGATCACCGCGGCCGGGCCGAGCGGCATCACCGCGAGCTGCTCGAACGTCCCCGCCTCGCGCTCCTTGACGAGCCCGATCGACGTGATGATCGTCCCGATGAACGTGAGGATGAGGCCGATCAGCGCCGGCACCATCACCCACGAGGTGTCGAGGTCGGGGTTGAAGAGGATCTCCGAGTCGACGGCGTCCCCGAGGGACGCGACGAGCACCTTCGCCGACTGCGCGGCGAACAGGTTGGACCCGTCGATGTAGACCGTCGGCCGGTCCTCCCCCGGCGCCGGCGCGACGACCGCGACGTCGCTGCGGTCGTCGCGCAGCGCCGCGCGGGCGTCGGCGTCCGTGCCCGCGGGGTCGACGCTCACGACGTCGAGCGCGTCCGCGGCGGCAGGGTTCGCCTCGATCGCGTCGACCGCCTGCTCGGCTCCCGGCCCCACGGCCGTGACGGTCAGCGTCTCGACCGTGAAGTTCGCCGCGAACCCGAAGACGACGAGCAGGAGCAGCGGCATCCCGACGAGCATCGCGACGGTGCGCCGGTCCCGGCGCAGCTCGCGGAACTCCTTGACGACCATCGCGCGCACGATGCCTCCCCGGTTCTGGCCGCGCCACAACATCGCGGACGAATTCATCACCTGTTGAAAGAGACGCTAGGCCGCGCCGGCCGAGGGGTCAAGGGTGTGCGGAGCGAGGGGCGGGTCACGGTTCAGCCAAGGAACACCTGCGCACAGACGAGAACGCCGGCGCCCTCGGTGGCGTCCTCGACGCACGCGACGCCGACGGAGGTCAGCGTCGGGTCCAGGAGGTTCGCCCGGTGTCCGTGGGACCCCATCCACGCGTCGACGACCGCGGCCGGCTCTGCGGAGGCGCGGCTCAGATTCTCCGCCGCCGTGCCGCCCGGGGGACGGCACGCCGCCACGACGTCGTCGAGCGGCGCGTGCTCGAGCGGGAAGCCGACCAGCGCCGAGGCACGCGACAGCGCGGCCCCGGTCGCGCAGTCGCTCGACTCCAACCGAGGCACCCCCTCCTCGTCACGGACCGCCTGCGTCTCCGCCAGCAGCCGGGCGGCGTACTCCTCCGGTCCGAGCCGCTGCGTCGCCGACGGGTCGACCGGCCCGTGCGTGACGGCGCCACCGTCTCCGTCGCCCGGCGCGCACGCCACGAGGAGGAGGCTCCCGAGCGTCGCCGACAGCGCCACGAGCCCGCGCCTCCAGGAGCCGGGCCCGGAGCCGACCTGCGCCGCCGCGACGCCGTTCACCGCCGGCCGAGCGCGCGGTACGTCCACCCCGCCTCGCGCCACGCTCCCGCGTCGAGCGCGTGGCGACCGTCGACGACGCGCGGGGCCGCCACGAGGCCGTGCAGCTTGCCCGGGTCCAGCTCCCGGTACTCCTGCCACTCCGTGAGGACGAGCACGGCGTCCACGCCGTCGACCGCCTCCTCGACGGTCTCGGCGAAGCCCAGCGAGGGGGCCTTGGCGCGCGCGTTGGCCAGCGCACGGGGGTCGGTCACCACCACGCGCGCGCTCCGGTGGTGCAACCGCTCCGCCACGTCGAGCGCCGGCGAGTCGCGGACGTCGTCGCTGTCGGGCTTGAACGCCGCACCCAGGACCGCGACGCGCGCGCCGGCCAGCGGGCGTCCGTCGAGCACGCCGACCGTGAGGTCGACCATGCGCTCGCGCCGGCGCAGGTTGATCGAGTCGACCTCGCGCAGGAAGCTCACGGCGGGGTCGGCGTGCAGCTCCTCGGCCCGCGCCATGAACGCACGGATGTCCTTCGGCAGGCAGCCGCCGCCGAACCCGAGCCCGGCGTTGAGGAAGCGCCGCCCGATCCGCTCGTCGAGGCCGATCGCGTCGGCGAGGAGCGTCACGTCTCCCCCGGCGACCTCGCACAGCTCCGCCATCGCGTTGATGAAGGAGATCTTCGTGGCGAGGAAGGAGTTCGCCGCGACCTTGACGAGCTCGGCCGTCGCCCGGTCGACCACGAGCCGCGGCGTGCCGTCGCCGAGGGCCACGGCGTAGACGGCGTCGAGCGCCTCCACGGCACGCGCGCCCGCCGCGTCGTCGGGCACGCCGTAGACGAGCCGGTCGGGTCGCAGCGTGTCCTGGACGGCGAAGCCCTCGCGCAGGAACTCGGGGTTCCAGACGAGCGTCGCGGTGGGACGGACGGCGGCGAGCTCGTCCGCGAGCCGCGCAGCGGTCCCCACGGGGACGGTCGACTTGCCCACCACGACCGCGTCCGCGGCGAGGTGCGGCACGAGCGCCCGGAAGGCCGCGTCGACGGACGACAGGTCGGCGGCGTACGAGTCGGCGCGCTGGGGCGTCCCGACGCACACGAAGTGGACCTCGGCGTCGGCCGCCGCGGCGGGGTCGGTCGTGAAGGTGAGCCGTCCGGAGGCCCTCGCCTCCGCGAGGAGCCCGTCGAGCCCCGGCTCGTAGAACGGCGCCCGCCCGTCACGCAGCGAGCCCACCTTCCGAGCGTCGACGTCCACCCCGACCACGTCGTGCCCCAGCGTCGCCATGCACGCCGCATGCACCGCTCCCAGGTAGCCGCAGCCGATCACCGAGATCCTCATGCCGTTCCCCCCTGCTCGTCGCCGCCGGTCACCCGGCGGCACGTCCGCGGCGCCGCGTGCGACCGGCGACCCGGGCAGCGCCGCCGTCCTCACTGCCGCTCGCTCGGCAGCACCACCTCGTCGAAGGTTCCCGCGCGGACAGGACGGCCGACCGAGACCGCCGTCTCGTCCGCGGCATCCCCATCCCCTCGTGCGGTGTCCGGTGCCGCACCGCCCGCCGCATCGTCGGACGGGCCGGCCCCGCTCGGCCCGCCGTCGCCGACCCGCGCCCACCCGCCCGGGCCGGTCGGCGAGGTGGTGCCCTGCGGCGCCGGCCGACGTGCGTGCCGCCGCGCCCCGCCGGCCCGACCCCGGGTCCCGCGCCGCGTCGTGCCCGGGGACGGGCTGGGCTCGTCCGCGGTGTACTCCCGGTAGGCGTACTCGTACGCGCCCGCTCCGGGACCCCTCACGGGCACACGGTTCACGACGATCCCCAGCGGGGCGACGCCCACGGTGCCCAGTGCCGACAGGGCCGTCTCCAGCTGGTTCCGGTGGACGGTGCCGGCACCGACCACGACGATCGCGCCGCCGACCCCCTTGGCGAGGACCGCCGCGTCGGTCACCGGAAGGAGCGGCGGCGAGTCGATCACGATCACGTCGTACTCGGCGCGAAGCCGGTCCAGGAGCTGCGCCATCGGCGCCGCACCGAGCAGCTCGCTCGGGTTCGGCGGGATCTGCCCGGAGGCGATGACGTCGAGGTTCCCGTTTCCCCAGGGCTGCACGGCGTCCTCGACGCTCACCTTCCCGATGAGGATCGTCGTGAGGCCGACCGAGCCCTCGACCCCGAGGTAGCGGGCGATCGACGGCCGCCGGAGGTCGGCGTCGACGAGGACGACACGCTGGCCCGCGTCCGCGAGCGTGATCGCGAGGTTGATGCTGGTGGTGGTCTTGCCCTCGCCGGGGAGCGCCGACGTCATGAGGTACGTGCGCGCGGCAGGGCCGAGCTCGAGGAACTGCAGGTTGGTGCGCAGCCGACGGAAGGCCTCCGCCCGGACGGCCTGGGGCGACTCCTGGACGATGAGCGGGTGCTCCGGCGCGTCCTCGTCGTACCCGACGACGCCCAGCACCGGGGCGGTCGTGACGTCCTCGACGTCCGACGTGGACCGGACGCGCGTGTCCAGGAGCTCCCGCACGACGGCCACCGCGACACCGAGCGCGAGACCGACGACCAGCCCCAGCGCCAGGTTCAGCCGGACGTTCGGCGACGCGGCGGAGGCCGGGACCGACGCCGCGCGGACCGTGCTGATCTGCACCGGCGAGTCCCCGCCCCCCGCGGGGGTCTCGAGCTCCCCGACGACCGCCGCGAGCGACCGCGCCGTCGCGTTCGCGATCTCGGCCGCGAGCTGCGGCGACTCGTCGGTCGCGGTGACGTTGATGAGCGCGGTGTCGAGCGGCGAGTCGGCCCGGACCCGCTGCGCGAGCGACGCGGCGCCGTCCGCGAGCCCCAGCTCCTCGATCACGGGGTCCAGGACGCGCGGGCTCGTCACGAGCTCGATGTACGACTTGACCTGGCGCACGGTGAAGTTCGACCCCTGCAGCAGGTCCGTCGTCGAGTCGGAGCCCTGCACGGACACGTACACCTGCGACCGCGCGGAGTACGTCGGCGTCGTGAGGAGCGAGTACGCGCCCGCGAGCGCCAGCCCGAGCGCCCCCGCGACCACGACCGTGACCCATCTCTTGCGCAGCAGGACGAGGTAGTCCCTGAGCTCCATCGTCGTCCCCCTCACCGGGCCGCTCCCCCTGAGCGTCGACCCGCGACCGCCTCAATCTCGCACAGGGCACCGTGCGTCGCGAGCCTGGACGCTTCCGCCCCACCGGGGGTCACCCGCGGACCCGCCCGGCCTGCTCGCGGTACCACGCCACCGTGCGCTCGATCCCCTCGCGCAGACCGGTCCTCGCCTCCCAGCCGCTCGCGCGCAGCCTGGACACGTCGAGCAGCTTCTGGGGCGTGCCGTCCGGCCTCGACGTGTCCCAGCGTGTCGCGCCGTCGTAACCGACGACGTCGGCGACCGTCTCGGCGAGCTCGCGGACCGTGACGTCCTGCCCGGTACCCACGTTGACCTGGACGGGGCCGTCGTAGTGCTCGAGGAGGTGCAGGCACGCGTCGGCCATGTCGTCGCTGTGCAGGAGCTCGCGCCGTGGCGACCCGGTCCCCCAGTTCGTCACCTCCCGGGCGCCGGACCGCACGGCCTCGTCGTAGCGCCGGACCAGCGCGGGCAGCACGTGCGACCCGGTCGGCGAGAAGTTGTCGCCGGGCCCGTAGAGGTTCGTCGGCATGGCCGAGATCCACGGCAGCCCGTACTGGCGGCGGACCGCCTGGACGTGCAGGATCCCGGTGATCTTCGCGATGGCGTAGGCGTCGTTGGTCGGCTCGAGGGGCCCGGTCAGCAACGCGTCCTCGACGATGGGCTGCGGCGCGAGCCGCGGGTAGATGCACGACGAGCCCAGGAACAGCAGGCGCTCGACCTCGGACGTCCGGGCCGCGTCGAGGACGTTGACCTGGATGCGCACGTTCTCGCTGAGGAAGTCGACGGGGTACGCGGCGTTCGCCATGATCCCGCCGACCTTCGCCGCGGCGAGGACGACGTAGCGCGGGCGGTGCGCACGGAAGAAGTCGTGCACCGCGTCACGGTCGGTGAGGTCGAGCTCGGCGGAGGTCCGGCCGACGAGCCGGGAGAACCCCGCCCGTTCCAGACGGCGCCAGATCGCCGAGCCCACCAGGCCGCGGTGGCCGGCGACGTAGAAGACGGCGTCCCGGTCGAGCGGCGCCGGCCGGTGGCGGACGAGGTCGCGCTCGTCGGGCGACGTCACGCCGCGTCCCACGTCGCGAGCGCGACCCGGTCGATCCACGGCGACCCGGCGTGGCCCAGTGCCTCGACGTCCGCGTCGACCATGATGCGCGCGAGCTCGCGCCCGTCGACCGTCGGCTTCCACCCGAGGTCGGCGTGCGCCCGGCTGGGGTCGCCGATGAGCGCGTCGACCTCCGTCGGGCGCAGGTAGCGCTCGTCGAACCGCACGTGTCGCTCCCAGTCGAGCCCTGCGTGGGCGAACGCCTCCTGGAGGAAGTCGCGCACCGACAGCCCGATCCCCGTGGCGAGCACGTAGTCGTCCGGCTGCTCGGCCTGCAGCATGCGCCACATGCCCTCGACGTACTCGGCCGCGTACCCCCAGTCGCGGACCGCGTCGAGGTTGCCCAGGTACAGGTGCTCCTGACGACCGGCCCGGATGGCGGCCACGGCGCGCGTGATCTTGCGGGTCACGAACGTCTCGCCGCGGCGCGGGCTCTCGTGGTTGAAGAGGATCCCGTTGACCGCGAACATGTCGTAGGCCTCGCGGTAGTTCTTCGTGATCCAGTACGCGTAGAGCTTGGCCGCCGCGTAGGGCGAGCGCGGGTGGAACGGCGTCGTCTCGCTCTGCGGCGGTGGCGTGGCCCCGTAGAGCTCGGACGACGACGCCTGGTAGTAGCGCGTCTCGACGCCCGCAAGGCGCACCGCCTCGAGCAGGCGGATCGCTCCCGTCCCCGTCGTGTCCGCGGTGTGCTCGGGCTCGTCGAACGAGACGCGCACGTGGGACTGCGCCGCGAGGTTGTAGACCTCGTCCGGACGGATCTGGGCGATGAGCGTCACCAGGCGCGCGCCGTCGGACAGGTCCGCGTAGTGCAGGAAGAGCCGCGCGTCCTCCTCGTGCGGGTCCTGGTAGAGATGGTCGATCCGTGCCGTGTTGAACGTCGAGGCGCGGCGGATGAGCCCGTGCACCTCGTACCCCTTGCGGAGCAGGAGCTCCGCGAGGTATGAGCCGTCCTGCCCGGTGATCCCCGAGATCAGTGCCTTCTTCATGCTTCCCCCTGAGTCGTGCAGCGGCGCTGCGGTCGGTGGCTACGTGCGCACGACGTCCGGGGCGCGCGCCGCGCCGTCGGGCGCCGACGGCGCAGCACCCGCGGTCGCGGCCGTCCCTGCTGTCGTGGTGGTGCCTGCGGTGGTGGTCCTGGCCCGGGTCCCCCGTGGACCGCGGGCGTGCCGCTCGAGGACGGCCGCGAACGCGTCGACCGCGGCGTCCTCCGTGAGCCTCGCGTCGCGGTAGCGGCGACCCGCCGCTCCCAGACGGTCGCGTCGACCCGGGTCGGCGGCGAGCGCCCGCACGGCGTCGAGGAGCGCCTGCGGGTCCTGCGGGTCCACGCGGACGCCGCCCCCGGACGCGCGCAGCTCGGCCGTCGTCGTCGAACGCTCGGACGACGCCGCGAGCACGGGGCGGGCCGCGTCGAAGTAGGACGTGAGCTTGCTCGGCACGGACATCTCGGCGAGCCCCGCGAGCTCGTTGACGAGCAGCACGTCGGAGGCCCCGAGCGCGGCACGGAACTCCGCGTCGGGCAGGGAGTCGACGAACTGCAGGCAGCGCACCCCGCTCCCGGCCGCCTCGAGCACTGCTCGACGGCTCCCGTCGCCCAGGAGCACGAACCGCACCCGCGCGTCCTGAGCGTCGGCCAGGCGCGCCGCCTCGACGACGTTCTCGAGCCCCTGCTTCACCCCCTGGTTGCCCGCGTGCAGCACGACCGTCTCGTCGTCGCGCCACCCCTGGGCGGCGCGTACCGCCGCGCGGTCCGGGAGCGCCGCTTCGTGCGCGAGGTGCGTCCAGTTGCGCACGACGCGCAGCCCCGCGGGGTCGACGCCGAGGGACTCGCCCAGATGGCGCGCGAAGCGCTCGTGGATCGCCACCACGGCGTCGGCCCGGCGCGCGACGAAGCGCTCGACGGCGCTCACGACGTGGGCCGCGCGGCCCGAGGCCGCCCCGGTCTCCTCGACACCGAGCGAGTAGAGGTCCTGGGTCCAGAGCACGACGCCCGGCGCGCCGGGTCGCGCGGTCCCGCGTGCACGCCCGGCGCGGAGCCGGAGCATCGCGACGGCCGCCGCGAAGAGCGACGGCGAGACGAGCAGCACGACGTCGGCGTCGGGCCAGCGCGTCGTCGCGGACCGCACCCCGAAGCTCAGCTCGGCGAGGAGGCGGCGCACGGAGCTGGGCGACCGGGGCACGTAGTGGCGCAGACGAAGAACCTCGACGCCGTCGACCCGTTCACGCCGTGACCACCCGCGATAGCCCTCGCGGACGCGCCACTCCGGGTAGTGCGGATAGGTCGTGAGAACGCTCACCCGCGCGCCGCGCGCGGCCAGGGCGCGGCTCAGCGCCGTCGTGTAGGGCGCATTTCCGGTAGGTTCAGGGGCATAGTTGGCGCCGATCACCAGGACGCGCATTCCCGAGGTGCTCACGCACGTACGATAACGACGTTCGGGCCGATTCGCTGGGGGGGCAGATGACATCGCAGGAAATACGCCGAGAAATCCGCGTGGTCCCGCTCGCGGACGCACCGGGGGAAAAGGCTGCCTGGGGGCGCCCGAGCGCGCTCGTGTACCTGTGGGGTGCCGCCGAGCTGCTGTTCGTGTCGAACCCCTGGCAGGTCAGCTCGCGCCTGCGCGTCGCGGTGCTGCGCGCCTTCGGCGCCGACATCGGCGACGGGGTCGTCTTCCGACCGCGAACACGCGTCCGCTTCCCATGGAAACTTCATGTCGAGGCAAACTGCTGGGTAGGCGAAGGGGTGTGGATCCACAACCAGGACCACGTCTGGATCGGGCACGACGCCGTGCTCTCGCAGGACACGTTCCTCACCACGGGGAGCCACCGGCACCGCACCGACATGGGGCTCGTGACGGCCCCCGTGCACGTCGGCGCCGGGGCATGGGTCACCGCACGGTGCGTCGTCCTCGGCGGGACGCGGATCGGGCGCTCGGCGCTCGTCACACCCGGGTCGGTCGTCCGCGGCGACGTGCCCGACGGCCGCGTCTGGGACGGCCGGTCGCTCTCGGACCGGACGCGGTTCTGAGATGGCCGCCCGCCGTCTGCGCGTCCTGCACGTCGCCACGCTCCTCACGCCGGACGGCGCGTACGGGGGCCCCGTCCGCGTCGCGACGAACCAGGTCCGGGCGCTGCGCGCTCGGGGTCACGACGCGCTCCTCGTCGCGGCGGCGACGGGCTTCGACGAGCTCCCCACGATGTGGGACGGTGTGCCGGTCGTGACGTTTCCCGCCGTGCGAGCCGCTCCGGGTGCGGGGTTCGCAGGGCTCGCCGCACCGTCGATGGTGCGGTGGATCCGGACCCGCGGAGCTCGTGCCGACGTCGCCCACGTCCATCTCGCCCGCGACCTCGTCACCCTGCCGGCCGCGCTCGCCTGGGGTCGGTCGGGCAAGCCCTTCGTCACGCAGACGCACGGCATGCTCATGCCGTCCTCGCACCCGCTCGCGGCGCCCCTCGACGCGGTCCTCACGCGTCGCGTCGTGGCGCGCGCGTCGACGAGCTTCGCCCTCACCCCCGTCGAGGAGGCCGGCCTCCGCACGCTCTTCGGCCCGCGGGTCAACGTCCAGCGGCTCGTCAACGGCGTGCCGGCCGGCGGGACGAGCGGGCCGCCGTCGCACGAGCACCACCCCGAGGTGCTGTTCCTCGCCCGCCTGCACCCCCGCAAGCGGCCCCTCGCGTTCCTCGACGCCACCGCGCGTCTCGCGCCACGGTTCCCCGAGGCCCGGTTCCGGCTCGTCGGGCCGGACGAGGGCGAGGGCGCCGCGGTGCGCGACCGGATCGCGGCGCTCCCGGCGGGCGTCCGCGCGCGGGTCGCCTGGGAGGGCGCGCTACCGCCCGAACGGACGACGGACCGGCTCGCACGCGCGTCGCTCTACGTCCTTCCCTCCGTCGACGAGCCGTTCCCCATGAGCGCGCTCGAGGCGATGGCGTGCGGGGTGCCGGTCGTCGTGACGCGCACGTGCGGGCTCGCGGCAGCGGTCGAGCGCGCCGGGGCGGGCGTGGTCGTGGGCGAGGACGTCGACGACCTCGCTGCGGCGGTGGCACGGTTCCTCGGCGACCCCCGTCAGGTCCGGGACGCGGGCCGCCGCGCGCGAGAGCTCGTCCGGAGGGACTACTCGATGGACGCGGTCGCGGACGCGCTGGAACGCGCCTACGCGCGCTGAGCCGCGGCGCCCCGGGCGGCTCGGGCTGCACCGACGCCCGCCCCCGACGCGACCGCGGCGGCGACGAGCGCGGCCGGCACCCAGAGGTAGCGGTTGTACAGGCTCGGCGCCGTCGCGCTGAACGCGAGCGCCGTGACCCCCACCGCGTACACACGGGCCTGGAGCGCCGTGCGGGGCACGGATCGCACGGCGCGCACCGCCGCGACCACGAGGCATCCCAGCAGGCCCGCTGCGAACACGACCCCGCCCTGGTAGAGCGCCGCGACCGGCAGGCTGTGCACACCCAGCGTGTCGACGACGAGGGAGGACCGGGCGTCGAGGCCGGCCCCGCTGATCGGGTCCTCCAGGAAGCCCCGCCACCCGAGGACGATCGTGTCCCACCGGGACGCCGAGGTGTTCAGCGACGCGTCGCCGCCCGAGAGCCCGAGCACCTGCTGGACCCGTTCCGCCGGCCGCAGCGCACCCTGCGTCTCGCCGAGCACGCCGCCCGCGAACCAGAGCGCCGCCCCGGCGACGACGGCCGCGACGGCGACCCGCCCGACCGGGATGCCACGCAGGAGCAGAAGGGCGGCGCTGCCCAGGACGGCCGCCAGCATGCCGCTCACGCTGCCGCTGAGCACGAGCCCGACGATGCCCGAGAGGGCCACGCCCACGAGCACGAGCCGCTGGAGCCTGCCCAGCCCGCGGGTCAGCCCGGACAGGCCGATGACGACCGCGAGCGACGCGATGGCTCCGGTGTCGCTCACGTGGCCGGTGAACCCCGTGTAGCGGCCCGCGGTCGTGACGACCCCTCCGGGGATCGCGCCCGGGCCGACCACGAACTGCACGAGGGCCCCCAGCGAGCACAGGGCCGCGCCGACACCGAACGCGAGGAGCCCACGTCGCAGCCGTCGCTCGTCGTCGAGGAGGACCGCGAGCTGCCACGGGAGCGCCAGCGCGACGTAGAGCACGCGGACGAGGCTGACGAGGCTCTCGGTCGGCGCGGGCGAGCCCGCCGTCGCGAGACAGCCACCGACCACCAGCAGCACCGCGGCGGGCAGCGCCCAGGCGCCGTACGGGTGCCGCGTCCGCGGACGACCCACGGCCGCGAGGCACAGCGCAAGGCTCGTCAGGAGGACGACGTCTCCCGCCGTGATGCCGCCGCCCACCCGCAGCACCATGAGCGACACGAGGACGAGACCGCCGTACAGGAGCGCCCGCGCGAGCGCCAGCACGGGGTCGCGCGACCCGCCGCGCCCCTCGTGGACGGCTGCGACGCCGCGGGGAGGTCTCGCCGACCCGCCGGTGCGCCGGCGCGCTGGGCGACCGGCGACCCGTCCCGCTCGCGGGACGGCGCCTGCCGGCTCCTCGGTCACCGCAGGATGGTCATGCACTCGTCATCACCTGCTCATCTCTCTCCACCGCCGCCTGGGTCACCCGCCAGTCCGCCGACGACGCCGGCCCGGCGGGCCGCGACGGGGCGTCGGGTGCGCGACGGACCGCCCCGTCCCGACCTCGAGCCGCGCAGGTGCACGTGCCCGACGCCGGGGAGGAGACGCGTCCCCCGCGCCCACTCCGTCCCTGCGGAGAAAGTGCGCTGCGCAATGACCGGGTCCGCACCGCATTCCCGTGTCACGGGGCCGCCGCGCGATAGGTCCGCGCTGCCGCGGGAAGGAAGAAGACGACATAGCCGACCCCCCCGAGGACAAATCCCAGCGCGAGGCTCAGGAATGGCCCCCCGGCCAGATATCCGGCGACAAAACCGCACCAGGTCACCGCGACCATGCCGACCCGCGCGCGCGTCACGACGGACTGCGCCTTGAAGATCCTCATGACCACGAGGTGCGGTCCCGCGAGCCCCCCGCAGGCCGCGAAGCAACCGACCGCCGCGAGCGCGACGACGAGCTCCCCCCGCTCGATGCCGGACGGGTGGACCGCACCTGTCGCAGCGACGAGCACGAGCACCGCACCGAGCGTGGTCGCCCCGCCCGCGGACAGCAGGCCGAGGCGCCGCGCGCGCCGGACGAGCGCGTCGTCGTCGGGCCGGTCCGTCTCGCCGACCGCGTCCGAGAGCAGGTTCAGCGCGACGGCCGCGAAGAGCACGTTCACGGGACCGTAGAGCGTCTGGCTCAGCCGGAACGCGCCGACGCTCGCGCTCACGGAGAGCGCACCGAGCACGAGGAGCGGCACCGTCGTGGCGAGCTGGGCGACGAGGAACTCCCACGCCTGGGAGCGAGCACGCGTCCCGTACACCGAGTACCGCGAGAAGCGGGGCACGCGGCGTGCCGCCAGCGCGAGCGGGACCGCCGCGACCGCGTAGCCCGCGCACCACACCGCGTAGAAGGCCACGAGCGGGTGCGCCGTGCCGGCGACGAGGAGGACGGCGGGCACGAGCAGGAGACGGATCCCGTCCGAGAGAGCGACGGCCCCGTTGCGTCCCTGGCCGATGCAGCGGAACCGCAGCCAGTCCTGGACGACCGGCGCGACGCTGAGGACCCCCAGCAGCGTCGCCCCGCCCGCGCCGAGCACGGTCACGGCGAGGTCCGCGACCGCGACGAGGATGGCGACCGTCCCCGCGGCGACGGCGACATAGCGGACCGGGACCACGGCGTGAGGGTCGGTCCTGCGCTCGATGAGCGCCGGCTGGAAGAGCCCGCTCCGCACCAGGCCGGTCCCGACGTTCAGCACGAGGAGGGCCAGGCTGAAGCTCGCGAACTCGCCCGGCTCCATGTGCCAGGCACCCAGGAGCACGACGGCCGCCCCCGCCGCACTGGCCGCGGCCTGAGAGAGGACGAGCGGCCGGGTCAGCGCCGCCGCCGGGACCGCGAGGGACCGCCGCAGCACGTCAGGAGGCGTCATGCGTCGAGCCTCACGACCCGGCTCCCCGCGAGCAGCGCGCCCACCCGGGGCGCCAGCGGGGCACCCCGCCTCCAGTACACGACCCCGATGCCCGAGTTGAGGATGGTCCGGCGCCAGCGCCAGGGCATGACGAACCGCCCGAGGCGGGCCGCGGAGTCGGATCGGCGGTCCGTGACGCTGAACCGCAGGTGCGTGGCCACGGGGTCCAGCCCGGCTCGGGCCGCCTCGTGCCACTGCCGCTCGTCGATGACGAGAACGAAGTCGGCCGCGCGGTCGGAGTCCGCGACGGCCCGCCCCGGTACGGCCAGCACGGCCGTCGCCTCCGGTCGTCCGCGCGTCATCGCTCGATCCCCCATCGGCGGCGCCAGGAGTCGACGGCGTCCCGCGGGACGTCGATGCGGACCACCTCGCCCGAGCGCAGGTCCTCCTGGTAGCGCCGGGCCGCATGGCGCGAGGGCGCCCGCAGGCCGACCGACCGCGCGATCTCCCGCGCACGGTTGTCGATCGACAGCACGAGGGTGGGCACGCCCCGCTGCATCGCCCGGATGCCGCCGTGGAGCCGGAGCCCTACGTACGCCGTCCCCGGTGCGTCGAGCGCGGCGTCGAAGTCCTCGAGGCGCGGGCCGAGCATCGTGCCCGTGCCGGCCCGGATCCCGTCGACGTACTCGCGGTCGCCGGGGCCCTGCGGCCAGAAGAGCACCTCGTCGAAGCGCTCGGCGAGCGCCTGCACGAGCCTCCGGTCGGCCAGCGGGTCCTGGCTGTAGTCGGTGAACGTCACCACGACGCGCCGCTCGTCAGACGGGAGCGTCTGCTTCTCCACGCCCCACAGCGTCGGGCAGCTCGTGTGCACCGCGGGAACCCGCGCGCGCCGCAGCCTTGCGAGCGAGTACTCGTCGCGCACGGCCCACGGCACGTCACCGGCCAGCGACCGCAGCCACGCCGCCGAGACCGGGTCGATCCCCGCGCGCTGGTACTGCCACCAGCCGACACCGAGGAACGTCAGCCTCCCCCGGCACAGGTCGACGTCGTCGACGGGCCAGTGCCACGCGCGACGGAAACGCATGTGGTCGGAGAGCAGGTTCGTGCCGCACACGACCACCGACCGGGCGTCGCGCAGTGCTGCCCGATGGGTCGCGTCGAGCCGACCGTGCATCGGCACGAGCTCGACGTCGGTGCCACGGTCGCGCAGGGGCGCGACGAGCTCCGCATCGACGGCCTCCGAGATGATCCGGTCGCCGACGTTCGTCGACGCCGCTCCCGGGTCCACCACGACGATCATCGGACCGCTCCTTCCTCGATGCTGCTCAGCCAGCCGCGGTACTCCGCACCCACCCGCTCCCAGGTCGCGGAGCCCTCCGTCCACTCCCGGGCGCGACGGCCGAGATCGCGGTTCCCGTCGACCTCCTCGAGCGGCCCCAGCAGACCGGAGGGGCGGGCGAAATCGGCGACGACGGCCGCGCCCGCGGACCGCAACGGCTCCGCCGCGTGGATCGTCGACGAGACGGCGGTCGGGACCCCGGCCGCGAGCATCTCGAGCATCGTGATGCTGCACGACTCCCAGCGCGAGGGGTGCAGGTAGGCGCGGCAGCCCGTGACGAGCAGCCACTTCTCCTCCCCGCGCGCGTTGCCGCGCAGCTCGACGGTCCCGTCGAGTCCGAGCTCGTGGACCAGCCGGGCGGTCCGCTCGCGTCCACCCCGGAAGTCGGGTCCCGCGAGCACGAGGCGTGGGCGCGGCGCCGGGAGCTCGGCCCAGCGGCGCAGGAGGTTGTCGATCCCCTTGTGGTCGGGGTCGTACCGGCCCATCCAGAGGAAGTAGTCGCCCGTCCCGACCCAGCGAGGGACCTCCTCGGGCGCGGGTGCGCCGTTGGGCAGCACGAGCGCCGGCGCGGTCCGGCCGCGCGCGACGTCGTCCACGAGGCGTCGCTCGGACGGGTAGAACACGTGCAGCCAGTCGACACGGCGCACGACGGACGCCTCGGCGGCCCGCCGGGTGCCGGCCACGTCACGCAGGCGCGACGTGATGCCCGGCTCGTACACGCCGTGAGGCATGAGCACCACGACCGCGCCGCGTGACCGGGCGCTCCGCGCCGCGACGACGTTGCTCACGACCCAGCCCTCGTGCAGGTAGACGACGTCGCCCGGCCGCACGTCGCGGGCCAGGCCCGTCGGTACCCAGCTCGTGCGTCCCCGCCCGAGGTGCGAGACGGTGCGCACGCTCCCGCGCAGGTCCTCCGGCACCTCGCGCGGTGCCGGGACGCTCGCGCACAGCACCACCGCCTCGTACCCCGCGCGACGCGCCTGGCGCACCCAGTTCTCGACGGAGTCGGTCACGCCGGAAGGATGGGCCAGGAACCGCGCGTAGTAGTGGACGACCCTCATGCCGCCTCCTTCACGACCGCGTGCACCGACCGCACGATCCGCTCGGCAGCCGCCTCCGTCGACGGCACCTCGCCCGCGGTCCCCGCCGGACGGTCCGTCGCGGCGAGGCGCAGCCACGCGTCGGCGAGGTCGGACGGCGTCCCCGGCACGGTGAAGAGGTCGGACCCCTCGGTGAGGTACTCGATCTCCGGAGCGTGCCGGCCGGCGTCGCTGGTCAGGACGGGCAACCCGAGCGCGAGGGCGTCGACCGCGACGAGCCCGACCCGCCCCGGGTTGAGCAGCAGCCGCGACACGGCGGCGGCGCGCGCGGTCCCCCGCGCGTCGACCTGACCCAGCACCACGACGCGGCCGGTCTCGGAGGCCAGGTCCTCGAAGACCCGCCGGGCGGGTCCGTCGCCTGCGACGAGGAGCCAGGCGTCCGGGTCCCGACCGAGGACCTCGCGCGCGGTCCCGACGACGAGGTCCGGCAGCTTGTGCTCGTTGAGCGCCCCCAGCAGGAGCGCGGCGCGTCCGTCCCCCGGCAGCCCGACGGCGTCGCGGTAGGCGGCCAGGTCCCGATCGTCGAGGGCGGCCCGCTCGCGCCGCAGCGTCCGCGTGTCGGTGCTGTTGCCGAACGACGTGACGCGGTCCGCCGGGACGCGTGCCGTCTCGAGGACGTGGCGGCGTCCTGCCTCGGTGTACGTCAGGACGTGCCGCGCGCGGCGGTTCAGCCAGGCCTCCCAGCGCCCCGCGAGCGTCACCTCGTCGGCGGTGTAGGAGGCGCCGTGGCCCCACGTCACGTAGGGTCGCCCGCGCAGCGCGGCTGCCAGCGCGTCGAGGTTGCCCGCCTGCATCTCCGTGACGAGCACCGCGTCGCGCCACCCCGCGGGGACCGCGCGACGGACCAGGTGACGCCCGCCGGGACCCACGCGCACCACGCGTACCGGAACCTCCGTGGCCCAGGGCGCCTCGACCATGTCGCCTCGGCCCCGGCGTCGCCGCATCTGCTCGGGATCGCCCCCGTAGAAGACGTGCGCGTCGACACCGTGCTCGCCGAGCCCCTCCACGACCAGGCCGAGCAGTCGTTCCCGGTAGGCCGGGACGTAGGGCTGGGTGATCGCGACCCTCGGTCTAGTACGCACCGTCACGCCCCACCACCGCTCGCAGCGTCCGCAGGAGGATCAGGAGGTCCCCCGTCACGGTCCAGTTCTCGACGTAGTACAGGTCCAGCCGCACGCTCTCCTCGAGCGTGAGGTTGTTGCGGCCCGATACCTGCCACAGCCCGGTGAGCCCCGGCTTGACGAGCAGCCGCCGTCCGATCTCGTCGTCGTACTGGTCGACCTCGAGCGAGACCTGCGGACGGGGTCCGACGAGGCTCATCGAGCCGCCGAGCACGTTGAAGAGCTGCGGGAGCTCGTCGATCGAGTAGCGGCGGATGAACGCACCGACCCGGGTGACCCGGGGATCCTGCTTGGGCTTGTAGAACACACCCACGTTGCCCGCGCCGAGGACGTCCTCGAGCCGCGACTCCGCGTCGACGACCATCGACCGGAACTTGAGGACGGTGAACGGCTCGCCGCGCAGCCCGACGCGCTCCTGCGCGAACAGGACCGGACCGCGGCTCGTGAGCCGCACCGCGAGCGCCGTCGCGAGGAGCGGGACGGAGAAGAGCACGAGGAGTCCGAGCGCACCGAGCACGTCGAACGCGCGCTTGAGCACGTGCTGCGGGCCCGAGTACCCCGGCGCCTCGACGTGCAGGAGCGGCAGCCCCGCCACGGGCCGGGTCCGGATGCGTGGTCCCGCGACGTCGGTCAGCGCGGGCGCGAGGACGAGGTCCGCACCCCACGGCTCGAGGTCCCACGCGAGCCGCTTGACGGTCCGTGGCGTCACGAGGTCCGACCCGGTGACCATCACCGTGTCGGCCCGAAGCGGCTCGACGAGGCGCGCGGTGTCCCCCACCTCGCCGACCACCGGCACGCCCGCCACCGTCTCGTGCGGCTCGACGGCGCCCCCCGGGACGCACGCACCCACGACCTGGTAGCCGCTGTCCGCCGCCTCGCGCAGCCTCTCCACGAGGTGGGCGGCTCCGTCGCGACCGCCGACGACGAGCGTCCGCGACCGGCAACGGCCGCGCCGGCGCAGGCGGACCAGCCGCCGCCGCACCGCCCACCGCCCCACCAGGAGGAGGACGAGGCCGACGGGCAGCGCGATGGCGACGTACCCCCGCGCCAGGTCGTACCGGACGAGGTAGGCCGCGATCGCCACCACGCCGAACACCGCGACGGTGGTGTTCACGACGCGCCCGTACTCGGGCGCTCCGGAGCCCAGGCTCCGGCTGTCGCGCGAGAACGCCGCCCGCAGCGCGCACCACCAGACCACGAGCAGACCGACCGAGATGGCGACGTACTGGGCGTCCAGCACGGTCCCGTCGATCCCGTCGAACCGCACGAGGTACGCCGTCGTGATCGCGGCGCCCACCGCGAGCGCGTCGACGGCGGCGACGCGGCGCGCGAGCCGCGGCTTCCAGCCCGGGCGCCGGTAGGCGCCGAGGGCGATCCGGACGAGCTGTCCGGTGTCGAAGGACGGCGTGGTGACCTGCCGTCCCGTCCGTTCGAGGTCGACGGCGTCGACCTCGTGATCCTTCTCCAGCGTCATGGTGCCCCCTGCGACGTCCGTGGACGCAGCCCCGACGGGTCCGCCGACGCGCGACCGCCCCGAGGGGCCTGCCGGACGCCGCCGTCGCCGACGGTCTGCCGAGCTCTCCGCCGCGGGTCCGGACGTCGTCGTCACGGCGGCGGCCGGTCGCCGGGCGACCGGTGTGCCTGCGATGCACCCGTCGTCGAAGGACGGGTGCCCGGATCAGGCCTTGGTCCCCGCCGAGCGGCGACGGCTGCGCGCGACCAGCACGGCCGTCGCGCCACCCGCGACGAGCAGGACGGCGCCGCCGAGGAGCAGCACGTCGTCGGACCCGGTCTCGGCGAGCCCGCCCGAGGTCCCGTCGCCGGAACCGTCGGCCGAGTCGGCCCCCGAGCCCGTGCCGTCGGCTCCCTCGGAGGCGGGGACGGAGACGATCTGCTGGCTCGACAGCACGGTCCCGTTCGCGTCGGTCGCCACCAGGGAGAAGGTCCCGGGCTCGGAGAGCGTCACGGCGAACGACGCGAAGCCGTCGACCGTGTCCTTGGTCAACGCCTTCGTCCCGGCGATCGAGATGGCGCCGTCCGGGACGTCGGGCGACGAGATCGTCAGCGTGATCGTCGGGTTCCCGGCCGGTCCGCCTACCGTGACGGTGAACGTCTCGCCGACCGCGGGCGTCGTGGTGGAGACGCCGACCTCGTACTCGTCCGCCTCGTAGGCGGACGCGACGGCCGGTGCCGCGGCGAGCGCCGCGGCGAGGAGCAGCGTGGTCGCTGCGCGTCGAAGCTTCATGTCAAAGGCCCCCTGCCTTCGTCGTCGGACGCGGGGGCCTCCGGTCGACCGACGTCATCGACACCGGTCGTCGCACGTGCCCCCGCCGTGCTCCCTCAGGAGAACACACCCGTGCCGCACCCGACAGCCGGGATGGCCGTCGTCTCATTCCTGGCACCAGGAGTTTTCCTCACGGAAACAGTGCCGCGCTGGTTCCTGCCGCTGACGACCTCGTACTCGTACGTGGCCGACTCCCCCGGCGCGAGCGCGACCGACCGTGCTCCGACGACGAGCCCGTCGTGCACCTGGGCGAAGAGCCCGGGCTCGCCCTCGCCCGTGGACGCCCCGCGGATCCCCCCACCCTGCGGTGCGTAGACGAGCAGGTTGGTCCGGATCGTGCCGTCCCCTCCGGCCCCGAGGACGTACTCGGGCAGCCCTGCCGCCTCGGCGCGCGTGAGCGTGGAGGCGAGCGTCACGTGCAGCGTGAAGGCCTGCGAGCCGTCGGGGCGGCACGTCACGTCGCCGACCGCCACGGTGGAGTCGAGGTAGTAGCCGGTCTTGGACGCGGTCGTCGCGTTGAGGTAGACCCCGACGACGGGAGACGTCGGGCCGCCCGCCGGGTCGGCGCGCCGGCCCACGAGCTCGCCGGAGAGGACCGTGCCGGTCAGGAGGTCCTGCTCCGCGGCCCGGGTGGACCACACGAGCAGACGACCGTCCCGGGCCGACCGGGCGAGCGCGTCGACGAGTGCTCCGGCGTCCCCCGCCCCGGCCGTCAGCGAGCCAAGCACCTGGCGGGCGACCAGGGCCAGCACGGCGTCCTGCTCCGCCGGGTCCGCGTGGTCGACGTAGACGCCGTTGAGCAGGTAGGCGGCTGCGTCCTCCGTCGTGAGCCGGAGCGTCCCGCCGTCCGGCGTCCCGACCTCGACCGGCCCGACCCCGCCGAGCACCCCCGCGAGGGCCACCGGGTCGACGGCCACGACGCCGTCGACCTCCTCACCCGTCTGCCGAAGCCAGGCCTCGCGCGCCACGCGTGCGGCGCGCGGGAAGTCGGGGGTGGACGTGACGTTGACCATGTACCTGCCGAGGTCGTCGCCGAACAGCGCGGCCTCGGAGCCGCTCAGGTCGACCACGCTCTCCGGGAAGGCGCCGAGCGCGCTGCCCGGACGGACCTCGACGAGCTCGACGGCGCCCGAGTCCGCCCGGAGGTGGAGCACCGAACCGGCGATCCCGCCGGTCGCGCGCGGCTCGGCATTGTTCTGGACGAGCACGAGGTAGTCCCGCGCACCCTCGGCACCGAGCATCGGGGGGACGAGCTGGACCGCTCGTGCGGCGGTCGCCGTCTGGGAGGCGACGCTGCCGAGCTGCTCGCGCAGGTCGTCCACGGCGGCGGCCAACGGGTTCACGAGGGTCGTCGTGTCGATGCCCGCGACGGTCTCGTACGACGCCGCGACGGCGCGGTCGGCGGCGACGACGTCGTCGCGCGCAGCGCTGAGCGGCCCCAGGTCGACAGCCCCGGCCGTCGGAGCGAGGGCCGACGGGGACGCGACGGCGACGGCGTCGGCGAGGCGCGGTAGGGCGTCCTGAGCGACCCGGTCGACGGCTCCGGTCACCGCCCCGAGGGCTCGCGCGTCGTCACCGACGAACGGCAGGGCACGGGCGACCGTCCAGTGCGGGCCGTGCGTCACGGACGCCGCGACGCGTGCGGACCGTCGGACGTCGTCGATCGCCGCCCCGGCGTCCCGGCCGGTCCGCATCTGCTCCTGCAGAGCGGGCAGGGTCGAGGCCAGGTCCTCGAGCGCGGCACGCGCGCGCAGGACGTCCGTGACCAGCCAGGCGGACCACGCCAGCGCCACGACGAGGGCGATCCCGCCGGCCACGGCGACGCGCCTGCGCAGCCGCGGAGAGGGCGCTCGGCGGGACGGTCGCCGCGACACGGGACGACCTCGTTCCGGCTCCGGTCGCGCGGAGGGCGCGACCAGCGTCGCAGCCCCGGACCACCGTGGACCCCACCCGTCGTGCACCATGCCGCCCCCTGCGACTCGCCCCCGGTGCGACGGCTCCGGTGCGGGCCGCCGCTCGCGCTACATTACCCAGACCCACGGTCGCAAGGAGGTCTGAAGCGTGCTCTCCGTCCTCGTCGTCTGCACCGGGAACATCTGCCGCTCGCCCGCGGCACAGCTCGTGCTCGGTGCCGCGCTGGACGACTCCGTGGTCGTGACGAGCGCCGGGACGGGCGCCGTGGTCGGCGCACCTGTCGCGCCGAGCATGGCCCGTCTCCTGTCGGATCGTGGTCTCGACCCGTCGGGCTTCGTCGCCCGCGCGCTCACCGAGGACCTGGTGCGGACCGGGGACCTCGTCCTCCCGATGACGCGACGGCACCGGGCCGCGGTGCTCGAGCTCGCGCCGTCCGCGCTCCGGCGGTCCTTCCTCTTCACGGAGCTCGCGTCGATCGCGGAACGGCTGGGCCCCAGGACGCCCGGGACCGACGACGCCGCGCGGCTCGCCGACGTCGTCGTCGCAGCGCCCCGCGCGCGTGCGAGCCTCGACATGGAGCGCGACGCGCCGGACGTCGAGGACCCCTACGGGCGGTCGGACGACGTCTACCGCCGCGTGCTCGACCTCATCGGGGCCGACGCGCAGCGCCTCGTCACCGCCCTGCGAGGGTGACCGGTCCACCTCCCTGCCCCCTGCACAAGGAGGGGGACCGGCTGCCGTCAGGGTCGCTGGAGCACCGTGACGACCACCACCACGACCGCCCCCCACAGAGCGAGGCCTCCGCCGCACCCGATGGCGAGGCCCTCGGCACCCGTCGCGCCACGGCGACGGGCACGTCCCGCGAGGACGATCGCGGTCGCTGCACCGAGAACGACCACTACCCAGCCGACCGTCACCCAGAGCATGCGGGCAGCCTGCACGGCACCCCGGCGGCTCGCAGGCTGGACATCTGTCCAGAACTGGCCGCTTCGTCCGGTATCGACGCTATCTCCGGCATGTGCGAGCGATTTGTCGCGAACATTCACCCGCCCCCGCCGACGGCGTCGCTCAGATGGCGAGACGACCTCGGCGCCTCAGGCGTCGGTCGAGCGTCCCGGGCGCTGCGCCGAACCGTCCGCCGGACCCGGCCCCGGGTCCGCGGAGAGGGCCCGCACGGCGGGCCCGATCCGGTAGCGGCGGTCCATGCCCTGAACGAGCCACCGGTGCGCGACGAGGGTCTGCGCGATCCGGAACGCCCCCGGCCGGCTCACGCCGAGACACGACGCCAGCTCGGCCAGGCGCATCGCCCCCGACTCGGCGACCAGCTCGACGGTGCGCACCGCGCGTGACACGGACGCGAGGACGTACGACCCCCTGCTCGACATGCCGAGAACCCTAGGAGCCTTCCCTGCCGCTCGCACCGCACGCCCCCGGCCCTCACGCCAGGCCCGCCAGGCGGTACAGCACCAGGCTGCCCGCGACCGCGACGTTGAGGCTCGCACCCCAGCCCGCCATCGGGATCTCGACGCACTCGTCGACGCGCGCGAGGACATCGTCCGGCACGCCGTGCCGCTCGTGCCCGAGCAGCAGCACCGTCGGCTCCCGTGAGGGACCGAGCCGCGGCAGCGGTGTCGCACCCTCGGCGAGCTCGACGGCGACGAGCCGCTTCCCGGCGGCCCGCTCGGCGTCGAGCCACGCCTCCTTCGAGGGCGCGACCCAGTGGAGGCAGGGACGGCGCCCCTTGAGGGTGTCGCCGACGGCGAGCGCCCGCCGGTAGTGCGGGGTGCTCGGCACGGCGAGGCACGCCCCCACGGCGTCGCACGTGCGCAGGAGGGTGCCGAGGTTGGCGTCGTACGCGACCCACAAGGGGGCGACGACCAGATGTCCCCAGCAGCCGTGCCGGGACGACCGACGGGCGCGACGCAGCTCGCGCGGCTTCGACCTGGCCTCGCTCATCGGCGCGGCGCGGGGGCTCCCCAGGAGTTGTCGTTCATCGTGAGGCGCCTTTCAGCGGCGGCGCCGGGCCATCGTCGGACGACGACGGTGCGTCGTCGTGCGGAGCGCCAGGCTATCGCGTCGGCCTGTCCACCGGCCGTCACGACGCATGTCCTCGACACGACAAAGGCCCGGAACCATGCGGTTCCGGGCCTCGATCTCGGGTGGGCGATACTGGGTTCGAACCAGTGACCTCTTCGGTGTGAACGAAGCGCGCTACCACTGCGCCAATCGCCCGAGTGCGAGGTCGATACTAGCCTGAAACGGACCGGATCGAAAAACCGGCCCGGATCAGGGGTCGAGACGCTCGCGACGACGCCGCTCGAAGAGCTCGCGCGCGGCGAGCGACAGCTCGCCGGCCGCGACCTCGACACCGTCGATCCAGGTCACGGGCTGGACGTTGCGGACCGAGCCGGTCAGCAGCAGAGCGGCCTCCCCCGCGGTCACCTCGTCGAGCACCGCGAACGGCAGCTCTCCGGGCCGGGCCTCGCGCACGGGAAGCCCGTCCTCCGCGGCCCACTCGAGCAGCAGCTCGCGCGTGATCCCGGCGAGGCAGCCCGACGCCAGGAGCGGCGTGACGAGCTCGCCGCCACGCTCGACGAACACGTTCGCCCCCGTGCCCTCGCAGAGGTCGCCCGCGGTGTTGGCGAGGAGCGCCTCGTCGCCGCCCTGCGCGACGGCGTCGGCAAGGGCGACGACGTTCTCGGCGTAGGACGTCGTCTTGAGCCCGGCGACGGCGGACCGCTCGTTGCGCGTCCACGGCGAGCGCACGGCTCGGCCGGCGGGGCTGATGGTCGCGGGTCCCGCGGCGACGACGACCGTCTGCGCGCCGGGCGTGCGGCCGGACCCGAGGGGGCCGACGCCGGCGGTCACGGTGATGCGCAGACGCCCGACGTCGCCCGCCCCTGCCCGCGTCCGCGTGTCCGCCTCCGCGAGGACGGCCGCGACGCCGTCGAGCACGCGCTGCTCGTCCGGCGCGTCGAGCCCGAGGCCGGCGGCGGACCGCGCGAGCCGGCGCAGGTGCCGGGTGAGGGCGAACGCCTGCCCGTCGAACACGGCGCACGTCTCGAACACGCCGTCCCCGACCGTCAGGCCGTGGTCCACGGCGCTCAGCGCCTTTTCGCCCGGACGGACCAGGCGCCCGTCGGCCCAGATCACGAGGTTCTCGGACGGACGGTCGGACGTCGGCGTCGTGGCGGCAGCGGGGCTCATGGCTCCAGTGTGCCGGAGGCGAGGCCGACGAGGCGCCGCGCCTTGAGCTCGGTCTCCTCCCACTCGCGCGCCGGGTCGCTCCCCCAGGTGATCCCGGCCCCGGTGCCGAACCGGAGCACGCCGTCGGCCCACCAGAAGGTCCGGATCCCGACGGCGAGCACCGCCTCGCCGCCGTCGACCCAGCCGATCGCGCCGCAGTACGGGCCGCGCGGGACGGGCTCAAGCGCGTCGATGATCCGGAGCGCGGACGACTTCGGGGCGCCGGACACGGACGCGGGCGGGAACGTCGCGTCGAGCAGCGCCGGCCACAGGCCCGCGCTGTCGCGCAACTCGGGACGCAGACGGCCGGTGACCGTGCTCACGAGGTGCACGAGGCCGGGGTGCGGCTCGACGGCGAGCAGGTCCGTGACCTCGACGGTCCCCGGGTCGCACACGCGCTGGAGGTCGTTGCGCACGAGGTCGGTGATCATGACGTTCTCCGCGCGGTCCTTGGGGGTGAGCCCGTCCGGGGTGGGTGCGGTGCCCTTGATGGGGCCGGAGGTGACCGCCCCGTCCACGACGTGGAGATAGAGCTCGGGCGACGCGCTCACGACCCACACCGGATCGACGCCGGAGCCGGCCGGGACGTGCAGGACGCCCCCGTACGGCGCCGGGTTCCCCCGGGCCAGCCGACGGCCGAGGGCAAGGGCGTCCGGCTCGCCCCCGTCCGGGCCGACGAGCGGGGCGGACAGCACGCGACAGACGTTGACCTGGTAGACCTCGCCCTCGAGGACCTCGTCGCGCACGTGGGCGACCGCCGCCTCGTACGCGGCCCGGTCCATCGAGCTCGTCCAGCCCGACGGCGCGGGTCCGCGCCACGCGTCCCCGCCCGCGTCGCTCCGGGCGAGCTCCGCCGGGTCGATGCGCTCGGCGAACCGCCACGCGCGCGCCCGCCCGCCGCGAGCGGGTGCGTCGAAGTCGGCCACGACGAACCAAGGCCCGTCGTCGGCGAGCCGCTCCGGGTCGCGCCACAGGTCGACGACCTCCACCACACCGGTGGCGGCGCGGTCCGCGAGGTGAGCGAGCCCCGGCCTCGACGACGTTCTCCCAGGTCCTGGCACGGGACCACGCTACCGACCGCGTGCGGACCAGCCGGCAGGGGTCCGGGACGCGCACGACGCGCGCGGGACGGCGCCGGTTGGACTCCGGGCGCGAACGTGGACTAATGTCTGGGACGCGCCGGAACGCCGGAGGGCAGCGGGAAGCGATTCCTCGACACCTTCCAGGGTCCGGCCGCGCGGATGTGGCTCAGTTGGTAGAGCATCACCTTGCCAAGGTGAGGGTCGCGGGTTCGAATCCCGTCATCCGCTCGGAGGCCCACTCTCCGTCCGCTCTCGCGGCGGCGGAGGGCAGGTCGCGGTGGAGTGGCCGAGAGGCGAGGCAGCGGCCTGCAAAGCCGTATACGTGGGTTCGAATCCCATCTCCACCTCGCAACAGCACCACCCTTTTGGGGCGATTGGCGCAGCGGTAGCGCGCTTCCCTGACACGGAAGAGGTCACTGGTTCGATCCCAGTATCGCCCACGAGCACCTGCGAGAGGCCGCCCCGGCTACGTCCGGAGCGGCCTCTCGCGTGCCGACCATCACCCGGACCGGATGCACGGTTCAGGTCGGAAGTCGGCTAGTATGTGCTTCGCGCCGGAACACCGGAGGGCTCGCAAGAGCTCTCGCAGGACCGGCCGCGCGGATGTGGCTCAGTTGGTAGAGCATCACCTTGCCAAGGTGAGGGTCGCGGGTTCGAGTCCCGTCATCCGCTCGGAGGCCCACTCTCTGGCCTGCTCCTCCGGGAGCGTGAGAGAGGACGCGTCTCAAGGTGGAGTGGCCGAGAGGCGAGGCAGCGGCCTGCAAAGCCGTATACGTGGGTTCGAATCCCATCTCCACCTCGCAGCAGTGCAGCACCCCGGGCGATTGGCGCAGCGGTAGCGCGCTTCCCTGACACGGAAGAGGTCACTGGTTCGATCCCAGTATCGCCCACCAGCACGAAGGCCGTCCCGGTTCCCCGGGGCGGCCTTCGTCGTCCACTACCCTCGGCCCATGCCCGACCTGCGCCCCGCCCACGACGTGCTGCCGCTCGGCACCGCGCCGCGTCCCACGACCTCCACCGAGCTCCTCGCCCGGCTGCGGCCCGTCCTGCTCGACCTGCTCGGGCCGACCGTCGAGGGTGCCGACCGGGCCCGGCTCGACGCCGACCTCGACGGGCCCGACGTCGCCCGGCTGGACGTCGACCTGACGGGGGTGCGCGTGCGCATCGGCGGCTCGGGTCAGGGCTCGGTCCACGGCACGGAGCACGGCACGGCGGACGCGCCCGAGACCCGGGACGTCGAGGACGTGCGCTCGCGCGAGGACGCCGTGCTGCGTCGGCTCCGCGTCGACGCGCACCCGCTCCTGGTGGAGGACGTGCCGGTGGACGTCGTCGCCGAGGCCGAGGGCCTGCGGTTCCGCTGGGTCGAGGACACCGCCGGCGCGCTGGGGATCGAGCCTGTCGAGCCGGACGACGCCGCTCCTCTCAGCGGCCACGTCCGCGTCGCCGCGCCGCGCGACGCCGTCGTCGAGACCGCCCGGCGCCTCGTGGCGACGGAGCTCCAGAACCTCGGCCTCACGCTGGCGTCGCTCGACGTCGAGCTCGCGGCGGGCGGACCCCGCAGCGTCACGCTCCGCGGGTTCGCCCGGGTGCGCAAGGGGATCCTCTCCGCGAGCGTGCGCGCGACGGCGACCGCCGAGGTCGACGCGCGCATGGTGCTCACCGTCCGGGACCTCGAGCTGTCGAGCCGCAACCCCGTCGTCGCAGCCCTGCTCCTGGCCGCGCGCGGCGAGCTGGCCAAGGCCGAGGGGCACCAGGTCGACCTCGTCTCCGACCTGCCTCCGGGCGTGCGTCTCGCGGACGTGCGCGTCGAGGTCGGAGAGACGCTCGCCGTCACGGCACGCTTCGCCTGACGGGGCGGGGCGCCCTTGTGGCGACCCGCGTGCGCACGTAGCGTCGAGGACATGTGCCGGAACATCACGACCCTGCGCGGCCTCGAGCCCCCCGCCACCGACGAGGAGATCGAGGCGGCAGCGCGCCAGTTCGTCCGGAAGGTCACGGGGATCCAGCGCACGAGCGCCGCGACCCAGGAGCCGTTCGAGCGGGCGGTCGACGAGGTCACGGCCATCGTCGCGCGGCTGCTCGACGAGCTGCCGGAGCGCCGCAACCCACCGACGACCGTCCCCCCGCTCCGCCGTGAGGAGGTCCGGGCGCGCATCGCCGCGCGCGAGGCGGCGGAGCGTGAGCACGAGCGGGCGCACGCCCTGGGGATCGCCCACACCCACTGAGACGGGTCCCCGGGTCCGCAGCGCCGCCGGGTGGTGCGTGCGTCGCGTGCGCGCCGCCCCGGCGACGCCGTCTAGGCTCGGGACCCGTGAGTGCCGCACCCGCCCCGAACCCGTCGCCGGACGCCATGCGCCCCGAACCCGTCAGCGCGAGCATGCGCCGCGCGAAGGCGGACGCGCGCTCCGCGCACGTGACGATCGGACAGGTCCGTGAGGACGGGACAGGTCGCGTGACGATCGACTGCTCGTGCGGCATGTCGCTCACGAACGGGCCGGACTGGACCGTCGACGAGCACATCCGCCTCCACCGCGCGGAGGCGCGCTACCTCGCGCTGAGCGCGGTGGCCCCCGCGGGGATGCCGCGCCTCATCCCGGTCGACGCCGACCGGCTGCCGCGCGTCGACTGAGTCAGAGCTCGTCGGGGTCGTCCCAGGACGTGCCCGACGACGCGCCGTCGATCGGCCGGCGCTCGTTCTCCGACAGCGACTGCGGGGCCTTGGTCGCGTCCCCTCCGGTCAGCACGTCGCCCACGGCCTCGCCCTCCTCCTCGCGGCGCGGGGACAGGCGTGCGGAGGCGACGTCCGACTCGTTGAGGTCGTCGCGGTGGTCTGCGTGGGTGCTCATGGCACGGGTCTACCAGGTCCGACGCCGCGATGCACGACCGTCCGCCCAGAGTCGCCTGCGCCCTCGCGTCACTGGTCGTTCGGGGCTGGTGGTGGTGAGGCGACCGCGTCGCCGAGCCGGACGGTCGACGCCGCTTGGCACACTATTTACTCGATGGTGTTCGTCGTCACCCGGGTCCGAGAGCCGTCTGCGACGACAGCGACCCGGGGTGCGTGGAATCCTCAGGGGCATGCAGACCTGGCCCGGCCACCCCTACCCGCTGGGTGCCACCTACGACGGGACGGGGACGAACTTCGCCCTGTTCTCCGAGGTCGCGGAGCGCGTGGAGCTGTGCCTCCTCGGCGACGACGGCACCGAGACACGCGTCGACCTCGAGGAGGTCGACGCGCACGTCTGGCACGTCTACCTGCCCGGCAAGGGGCCCGGCACGCGCTACGGCTACCGCGTGCACGGCCCGTACGACCCGGGGAACGGCCACCGCTGCAACCCGGCCAAGCTGCTCCTGGACCCGTACGCGAAGGCGATCGAGGGCCGGGTGGACGGCGACGAGTCCCTCTTCTCCTACCGGTTCGGCGACGGCGGCGAGGTCGCCCCGTCGGACGACGTCGCCGCCGGCGAGGAGCCCGAGGACGCCCCGCCGCCCGCTCCCCCGCTCAACGACGACGACTCCGCGGGGCACACGATGGTCTCGGTCGTCATCAACCCGTACTTCGACTGGGGGCACGACCGCCCGCCGAACCGGGACTACCACGACAGCGTGATCTACGAGGCGCACGTCAAGGGCATGACGATGCTCCACCCCGACGTGCCCGACGAGCTGCGCGGCACCTACGCGGGCATGGCCCACCCGGCCGTGATCGAGCACCTCGTGACGCTGGGCGTCACCGCGGTGGAGCTCATGCCGGTGCACCAGTTCGTCAACGACCCCACGCTCGTCGAGAAGGGGCTGTCGAACTACTGGGGCTACAACACCGTCGGGTTCTTCGCGCCCCACAACGGGTACGCGGCGTACGGCACGCGCGGGCAGCAGGTCATGGAGTTCAAGACCATGGTCAAGGCCCTGCACGAGGCGGGCATCGAGGTCATCCTCGACGTCGTCTACAACCACACCGCGGAGGGCAACCACCTCGGCCCGACGCTCAGCTTCCGCGGTATCGACAACAAGGCGTACTACCGGCTCGTGGACGGCGACGAGGCCCACTACTTCGACACCACGGGCACGGGCAACTCGCTGCTCATGCGCTCGCCGCACGTGCTCCAGCTCATCATGGACTCGCTGCGCTACTGGGTGACCGAGATGCACGTGGACGGGTTCCGCTTCGACCTCGCGGCGACCCTGGCCCGGCAGTTCCACGAGGTCGACCGCCTCTCGGCGTTCTTCGACATCGTGCAGCAGGACCCGGTGATCTCCCAGGTCAAGCTCATCGCCGAGCCGTGGGACCTCGGCGACGGCGGCTACCAGGTCGGCGGGTTCCCGCCGCTGTGGACGGAGTGGAACGGGCAGTACCGGGACACCGTGCGCGACTTCTGGCGCGGCGAGCCCTCGACCCTGCCCGAGCTCGCGAGCCGGCTCACGGGCTCGTCCGACCTCTACGAGCACAGCGGTCGCAAGCCCATCGCGTCGATCAACTTCGTCACGGCGCACGACGGCTTCACGCTGAACGACCTCGTCTCCTACGACGAGAAGCACAACGAGGCCAACGGCGAGGGCAACAACGACGGCGAGAGCCACAACCGGTCGTGGAACTGCGGGGTCGAGGGGCCGACGGACGACCCGGACGTGCGGGCGCTGCGGGCGCGCCAGCGCCGCAACTTCCTCGCCACGCTGCTGCTCTCCCAGGGCGTGCCGATGCTCGCGCACGGCGACGAGATCGCGCGCACGCAGGGCGGCAACAACAACGGCTACTGCCAGGACAACGCGATCACGTGGATGGACTGGGGCGGCGAGGAGGGCCTCGACGACGAGCGGGCCGCGCTCCTCGACTTCGCCCGCCGCGTCGTGTGGCTGCGCCGCGACCACCCCGTGCTGCACCGGCGGCGCTTCTTCCTCGGCCGCGGCGGCGCCGGGACGGCCGACGACGAGCTGCCGGACATCGAGTGGCTCGACATCACGGGGTCGCGCATGGACCAGCAGGACTGGGACCACGCGTACGCGCGCACCGTCATGGTGTTCCTCAACGGCGACGCGATCCCCGAGCAGGACCGGCGCGGCGAGCCGATCGTCGACGACTCGTTCCTCCTGCTGCTCAACGCCCACTCCGACGCGCTCGAGTTCACCGTGCCGCCCGCGATGTACGGGGAGGGGTGGGACGTCGTGCTGGACACCGACGGCACGGTGGACGTCGGCGACGCCCTGCGCCCGGGCGACACGGTCTCCGTGACGGGCCGCAGCGTCATCGTCCTGACCCGCCCGCCGCTGCGATGACGCCCGCCACCCCCGACCTCGGCGCGACCGGCGCGGACGGCACGCCGCCCCGCGTCCCCGTCTCGACGTACCGGCTGCAGCTCGGCCCCGACCTCACGTTCGACGAGGCCGCGCACCAGGTGCCGTACCTGGCCTCCCTCGGCGTCACGCACGTCTACCTCTCCCCCGTGCTCCAGGCCGCGCCCGGCTCGACGCACGGCTACGACGTCGTCGACCACACGCGCGTCAGCGCCGAGCTCGGCGGGCGCGAGGGCCTGGAGCGGCTCGCCGCGAGCGCGCGGGCGGCGGGCCTGGGCCTGGTGCTCGACGTCGTGCCGAACCACATGGCGGTCCCGACACCCGCGTGGCACAACCACGCGCTGTGGTCGGTGCTCGAGGACGGTGCCGACTCGCCGTACGCCCGGTGGTTCGACGTCGACTGGTCGGCGGGCGAGGGCGCCGTGCTCATGCCGGTCCTCGGCGCGCGCCTGGGCGACGTGCTCGCGGCGGGCGAGATCGCGCTCGACGACGTCGAGGTCCCCGGGTCGCCGGGGCCGCGGCGCGTGCTGCGGTACTACGACCACGTCTTCCCCGTGCGGGCGGGCACGGAGGACCTGCCGCTCACCGAGCTGGTGGAGCGCCAGCACTACCGCCTCGCGTACTGGCGCGTGGGCGACGAGGAGCTCAACTACCGGCGGTTCTTCGACGTCGGGTCGCTCGTCGCCGTCCGGGTCGAGGACGAGGAGGTGTTCGACGCGACGCACGCGCTCGTCCTCGACCTCGTCGCCGACGGCACGGTCGACGGTCTGCGCATCGACCATCCGGACGGCCTCGCCGACCCCGCGCAGTACCTCCAGCGCCTCGCCGACCGCACCAACGGCGCGTGGGTCGTCGTGGAGAAGATCCTCGCGGGCGAGGAGCAGGTCCCCCCGGACTGGGCGACGGTCGGGACGACGGGCTACGACGTCGCATGGCGGCTCCAGCAGCTCTTCGTCGACCCGGGCGGCAGGTCGGGGCTGGACGCGGTGATGACGCGCCTCACGGGCGCCGTCCCGGGCGGGCTGGGCGCGCTCGTCGACGAGGCGAAGCGCGAGGTCGTGGCGGGGCCGCTGTACGCGGAGCTGCACCGCCTGACCGACCTCGCGGCCGCCGTCTGCCACGACGACCCCCGCCTGCGCGACCACACGTGGCGCGGCCTGCACCAGTGCCTGCGCGAGCTGCTGGTCGCGTTCGACCGCTACCGGGCGTACGTCGCGCCGGGCACCCCGCCGCGGCACGAGGCGGTGCGCGCGGTCGAGGACGCTGCCGCGCGCGCCCGCGCCCGGCTCGACCCCCAGCGCACGGAGACGCTCGACGTCGTGGTCGACCTCGTGCTGGGCCGGGAGGTCGGGAGCGCGGGCCGGCGCCGCGAGGCGCGCCGCGACGAGCTCGTGGTGCGGTTCCAGCAGGTCTGCGGGGCGGTGACCGCGAAGGGCGTGGAGGACACCGCGTTCTACCGGTGGACCGAGCTCGTGAGCCTGTGCGAGGTCGGGGGCGAGCCGGACCGCTTCAGCCTCGGCGTGCACGACTGGCACGCGTTCGCGCAGCGGTTCGCCGCGCTCACGCCGCACGCCCTCACGGCGGGGTCGACGCACGACACCAAGCGCGGCGAGGACACGCGCGCGGCGCTCGGGGTGCTGTCCGAGGACGCGGCAGGGTGGTCGCGGCTCGTCGACGAGGTCAGGGCGGCGACCGCCCCCTACCGCGGGGTGCTCGTGGACGGCCTCGCGGAGAACCTGCTGTGGCAGACCGTCGCGGGGACGTGGCTGCCCGACGCAGGCGCCGGGGCCGGCCCGGCCGACGGCGCGCCCGACGGCCCGTCCGGCGCCGCGATCGCGCCCGACCGGCTCGTCGGCTACCTGCGCAAGGCGCTGCGCGAGGCCAAGGTCGCGACGTCCTGGACGAGCCCCGACGAGGCCTACGAGGAGGCCGTCGCGGACCTCGCGCGCCGCGCGCTCGCCGACCCGGCCGTGATCGACGCCTTCGCCCGGTGGTCCCGGGAGCACCACGAGGAGCTGCGCGCGGCGAGCCTCGGGACCACGCTCGTCCGGCTCACGGCACCCGGCGTCGCGGACGTGTACCAGGGCGCGGAGTCCTACGCGCCGACCCTCGTGGACCCCGACAACCGCCGCCCCGTGGACGTCGAGGCGCTGACCGAGCGGCTCGCACGGCTCGACGGCGGCGCGCCCCCGCGCACGCTCGCGGACGAGAAGCTGCTCGTCACGACCCGCGCGCTGCGGCTGCGCCGCACCCTCGCCGACGCGTTCGTGGGCGAGGGCGCCGGCTACGCCCCCGTCGCGTCGTCGACGCCGTGCGCGCTGGCGTTCGCGCGCACGACGCCCGGCGCCCCGGGCGTCGGCGCGGGCTCTGACACAGGTACCCGGACCGGCGCGGACCCGGTCGCGCGCGTCGTGACGGTCGCGACCCGGCTCGCCGGGACGGTCGACCGGCTCGGCGGGTGGCGAGACCACGTCGTCGCGCTCCCCGAGGGGACGGGCAGGTGGGTCGACGTGCTCACGGGGCGCGCGCACCCGGCGGGCACCGTGCGGGTCGCGGACCTCCTCGCCGACCTGCCCGTCGCCCTCCTCGCCGACGCGGGCGCCGCGGCGGCCGCGAGCGCCGCCGCGGCCGGGGGTGCGGCATGACGGCGCCGGAGGCACCGCCCCCGGCCCCGCGCGTCCCGGCGCCGCGCGCGACCCCGCTCCTCGCGGTGCCCGGCCCGCGCCCGGTCGTGTGGGCTCCGACGGCGCGCGGCGTCGAGCTGCTCCTGCCCGAGCCCGGCTCCGGGACGTTCGAGGGCGCGGAGCGCCTCCCCCTGCGGCTCGTCGGCGCGCACGTGCCCGGCTGGTGGGGCTACGACCACGAGCTGCCGTGGGGCACGGACTACGGCTTCGCGGTCGACGGCGGCCCGGGGCGCCCGGACCCGCGCAGCCCCTGGCAGCCGTACGGCGTGCACGGGCCGAGCCGCACGTTCGACGCGGCGTTCGCGTGGACCGACGGCGCGTGGGAGGGCCGGGACGTGCGCGGCGAGGTCCTCTACGAGCTGCACGTCGGCACGTTCACGCCGCAGGGCACGCTCGACGCCGCGGTCGACCGGCTCGACCACCTCGTCGACCTCGGCGTCGGCGCGGTCGAGCTCCTGCCGGTCGCGGCGTTCGGCGGCGTGCGCGGCTGGGGCTACGACGGCGTGCACCTGTACGCGGTGCACGAGCCGTACGGGGGGCCTCGCGCGCTGCAGCGGTTCGTGGACGCCGCGCACGCGCGCGGGCTCGCCGTCGTGCTCGACGTCGTCTACAACCATCTCGGCCCGTCGGGGAACTACCTGCCGGAGTTCGGCCCGTACTTCACCGACGCGCACACGACGCCCTGGGGCTCGGCGGTGAACCTCGACCGGCCGGGCAGCCGCGAGGTGCGCGAGTGGGTGATCGACAACGCCGAGCGGTGGTTCGCCGAGTTCCACGTCGACGCGCTGCGCCTCGACGCCGTGCACGCGCTCGTCGACGACTCCCCGACCCACCTGCTGGCCGAGCTCGCCCGACGGGTCGAGCGCGTCGAGCAGGTGCTCGGCCGGCCGCTCACCCTGGTCGCCGAGTCGGACGAGAACGACCCGGCCACGGTCACGGGCGTCGAGCAGGGCGGGCGCGGCATGCGCGCCCAGTGGGCCGACGACGTCCACCACGCCGTGCACGCGCTCCTCACGGGAGAGCGGCAGGGCTACTACGTCGACTTCGGCTCGGTCGCGGTGCTGCGCAAGGCGCTCACGGGCGCGTTCGTGCACGACGGCACCTACTCCACGTTCCGCGGCCGCACGTGGGGCCACCCCGTCCCGGCAGGGACCGACGGGCACGCGTTCGTCGTGAGCGCGCAGAACCACGACCAGGTCGGCAACCGCGCGTCCGGGGACCGGACGTCGGCCACGCTCGACGGCGGCGGGCTCGCCACGGCCGCGGCGCTCGTCCTGGTCTCGCCCTTCACCCCGCTGCTCTTCATGGGCGAGGAGTGGGGCGCGTCCACGCCGTGGCAGTTCTTCACCGACCACGCCGAGCCCGAGCTCGCCGAGGCGGTCCGGCGCGGGCGGGCCGCAGAGTTCGCCGACCACGGGTGGGGCGACGGCGCGCCCGTGCCCGACCCGCAGGACCCGGCGACCCGCGACGCGAGCGTCCTCGACTGGTCCGAGCGCGACCGCGGCGAGCACGCGCGCCTGCTCGCCTGGTACCGGGCGCTGGTGGCGCTGCGGTCGCGCCCGGACGTCCGCTCGGGCGACCTCTCGGTCGTGCGGGTGCACGGGCCCGGAGGCGTGGACGACGACGCGTCCGGGGAGAGGACGCAGACGGACGGGGCCGCGCTCGACGGGCCGGCATTCGTCGTGGACCGGCGCACCGTCGCCGTCGCCGTGAACCTCGGGCACGAGGCCCGGCGGCTCCGGCTCGCGCTCGGCGGCACGCCGCGCGTCCTCGCCGCGTGGGACCCGGCGACGAGCGTGCACCGGCGCCACGTCGACCTGCCCGCGCGTTCGGTCGCCGTCCTGTCCTGGGTGTGACTACGCTCACGCCCATGTCGACGACGAAGAAGGCGAAGAAGAAGCACGGCAAGGGCTCCGGGTCCGGTTCCGGCTCTGCGCTCGACCCCGACTGGGAGGTCGCCCCGACGGAGTCGTTGCGCGTGCCCGCCGGCCTCGACCTCGCGGCGTTCGACCGCGGGTCCACACCGGGGTTCGCCGGCGACAAGGCGGCCGGCCAGGCGCTCGTCGCGCGGCACGCGGACGAGCTCTCCGAGCTCCAGGAGCGCCTGTTCGCCGAGGGCCGCTCGGGTGGGTCGCGCTCGGTCCTGCTCGTGCTGCAGGGCATGGACACCGCAGGCAAGGGCGGCATCGTGCGGCACGTCGTCGGGCTCGTCGACCCGCAGGGCGTCGCGCACCGGTCGTTCGGCGTCCCGACGCCCGAGGAGCGCGAGCACGACTACCTGTGGCGGATCCGCAAGGCTCTCCCGGAGCCCGGCTACATCGGCGTCTTCGACCGCTCGCACTACGAGGACGTCCTGGTAGCGCGCGTCGACGGCCTCGTGCCGCCCGAGGTCTGGGAGGCCCGGTACGACGAGATCAACCGTTTCGAGGACGAGGTCGTCGCGTCGGGCACGACGATCGTCAAGGTCGCGCTGCTCGTGTCCTACGAGGAGCAGCGGGCCCGGCTCATGGAACGCCTCGAGCGCCCGGACAAGTTCTGGAAGTACAACCCGAACGACGTCGACTCGCGCCAGAAGTGGCCCGCGTACCAGGAGGCCTACCAGGCCGTCCTCGACCGGACGAGCACCGAGGCCGCGCCGTGGCACGTCGTCCCGGCCGACCGCAAGTGGTTCGCACGCCTCGCGGTGAGCGAGCTCCTGCTCGACGCGCTGCGCCGCCTCGACCTCGGCTGGCCCCCGGCCGACTTCGACATCGAGGTCGAGAAGAACCGCCTCGCGGCGACGTGACCCGGGCCGCAGGCCCGCAGATCGCGTTCCGACGCCTCGCCCGGGCCGACCTCCCGCTGCTCGCCGCGTGGCTCGCGCGACCGCACGTCGCGCGGTGGTGGCACCACGAGACGACGTCCGCGGCGGTCGAGCGCGACTTCGGGCCGTCGGTGCGTGGCGAGGAGCCGGGCGAGGATCTCGTGGTGCTCCTCGACGGGACACCGGTCGGGCTCGTGCAACGCTCGTTCCTGCGCGACTACCCGCAGTACCGCGACGAGCTCGTCGCCGCAGGGGTCGAGGTGCCCGACGGCACGGTGACGCTCGACTACCTCCTCGGCGACCCGGCGCGCACCAGGCGCGGGCTGGGCACCCTGCTCGTGGCCGAGGCCGTCCGCCGGACGTGGGCCGAGCTCCCCGGCGCGACGACGATCGTGGTGCCCGTCCCGGTCGGCAACACGGCCTCCCGGCGGGTGCTCGAGAAGGCCGGTCTCCGGCGCGTCGCAGACGCCGACCTCGAGCCCGACAACCCGGCCGACCCACCGCTCCACGCGGTCTACCGGGCCGAGCGACCGGCGTCGTGAACGGCCCGGCGGGGACCTGGCCCGATGGGGATCAGGTGCCGGCGCGCACGACCGCGCGGCCGTCCTCGGCGAGCGCGCCGAGGCGCGAGAGCGCGCGGTAGTACTTCTTGCGGTACCCGCCGCGCAGCATCTCGTCCGTGAACAGGCTCCGCTCCCCCGTGTAGTCGCCCGACCCGGCGAGCAGCACGGGCACGTCGCGGTCGTAGAGGCGGTCGACGAGGACGACGAGCCGCAGGGCGGCGGACTGCTCGGTCACGGTGTGCACGCCGGTGAGCGCGACGACCTCGACGCCGTCGAGCAGCGCGCGGTAGCGGCTGGGGTGCACGTGCGAGAGGTGCGCCAGCAGGTCGTCGAACGCGTCGAGCGTCGTGCCGGGGCGGCCCACGGCCGCGGCCCGCACCGCGTCCTCGGGCAGCGGGGCCGAGTCGGTGACGACCGCACGGTGGCGGTAGTCCTCGCCGTCGACGCGCAGCACCTCGAACCGGGCCGCGAGCGCCTGGATCTCGCGCAGGAAGTCCTCGGCCGCGAAGCGGCCCTCGCCGAGCGCCTCGGGCAGCGTGTTCGACGTCGCCGCGAGCGCGACGCCGCGGTCGGCGAGCTCGCGCAGGAGCCGGGACATGAGCACGGTGTCGCCCGGGTCGTCGAGCTCGAACTCGTCGATGCACACGAGCTTCTTCGTCGCGAGCGCGTCCACCGTCGCCTGGAAGCCGAGCGCGCCCACCAGGTTCGTGTACTCGACGAACGTGCCGTAGGCGCTCGCGTCGAGGCCCACGGCGTGCGCGAGGGAGGTCAGGAGGTGGGTCTTGCCGACGCCGAAGCCGCCGTCCATGTACACCGCGGGCGCGGTCTGCTTCCGAGCGCCGAAGAGCCCCTTGCGCGCGGGCTTCACGACGGCGGCCGCGACCTCCTCGAGCCGCGCGACGGTGCGCGCCTGGCTCGGGTACGCCGCGTTCGCGCGGTAGGTCGAGAAGCGGGCGTCGGCGAAGTGCCGCGGCGGCAGGAGGTCGGCCAGCAGGCGCGCGGGCGGGACGGACGGACGGACGTCGGCCAGGGCGCGCGTGCGTCCGGGCACGTCGGGAGCAGCGTCGGGGGCCGACGCGCGGGCGGTGCCGGGGAGGGCTGCCGGGGCCGAGGAGCCGCCGGCGACGGGCGCAGTCACGAGGATCCAGCCTACGCCCGCGGCTAACCTGGCCGCTGTGACCTCCACCACGGCACCCCCGCCCGAGTCCGCCGGCGGGCGCACGGACCTGCCCCCGCTCGACGTCCTGCTCCCCGCCGCGGAGCACCTGCCGCCCGACCCGCGGGAGGAACGCCTCGCGGCCCTCTACGCGTACGGCCCGTCCGCCCGCGGAGCGCACGTCGTGCGCGCCAACATGGTCGCGAGCGTCGACGGCGCGGCGTGGGGCCCGGACCACCGCTCGGGGTCGATCAACGACGACGCGGACTGGCGCGTCTTCCGCGTCCTGCGCGCGCTGGCCGACGTCGTCCTGGTCGGTGCGGGGACCGGCCGCGCGGAGGGGTACACCGCGCTCGACCGGCCGCGCGGTCTACGACACCTGCACGACGCGCCGCTCGAGCTCGCGATCGTCACCCGGACCGGCCGCGTCCCCGAGGCGCTCGCCCGCGGCGACCGCCCGCCCCTCGTGCTCACCGGGCCCGCCGGGGCGGCCACGGCCCGGGGCGACGTGCCCGCCGACCGGGTGCTCGTCGTCGGGCAGGACGCCGCGGGCGCGCCGCCCCAGCCGGGTGCCGCCGTCGATCTCGCGGTCGATCTCACGAGGGGACTTGCCGCGCTCGCCGACCGCGGCCTGGCCCGCGTGCTCACCGAGGGCGGACCGACGCTCCTGGGCGACCTGCTCGCGGCGGACCTGGTCGACGAGCTGTGCGTCACCACGACGCCGACCGTCGTCGGGCAGGGGCCCGGCCGGATCGTGGCCGGGGCGGCGCCGTCGGGCACGACCGCGCTCCCGCCCCGGGGCGCGCGCCTCGCCCACCTGCTGCACAGCCCCGAGGACCGTCCCGGCTCCCCCGCCGGTACGACCGCCGCGCGCTGGCTCCTGCCGATAGGCTGACCCGCGTGACCGACACGATCCTCGTCCTGACCGAAGACACGCTGAACCCGGCCGACGTGCAGCACATCCTGTCGCTGCACGAGGACGAGCAGCTCGCCTACCGGGTGCTCGTGCCCGCGGACACCGAGCGCAACGTGATCTCCGGGATCATCGACCACCTCAGCGTGGGCGAGCTCAAGGAGGCGTGGGACGAGGTCCTCGGTCGCGAGCCCTCGCCCGTCCAGGCCACGGCGACGGCGGGCGAGCAGCTCGAGCGCAGCGTCGCCGAGCTGCGCGCGGCGGGCCGCGAGGCCGACGGCTCGGTCGTCGACGACGACCCGCTGCCCGCGCTGCGCAAGGCCGTCGCCGCGGACGGCGTGCGCGAGATCGTCGTGGTGACCTACCCGCACGCGGTCGAGGACACGTTCCACACGGACTGGGCCTCCCGCGCGCGCGAGGAGCTCCACGTCCCCGTGCTGCACCTCTACTCGGGCACGAGCGAGCTGGGCTGACCCGGCGTCGGACCTCTCTGCCGAGGCAGTGGCCCGGTCCGTCGAGGGGGAGGCCCGGTCAGTCCTCGCGGACGCGGTGCCCCGCGCGGCGGATGGTCGCGCGCGCGAGCTGGTCGGTCGAGTCGAGGTAGAGCGGGTCGGCGAGCAGGTCGTGGTCGACGGCGACGACCGACAGCTCCGTGCAGCCCAGCACGATCACCTGGGCACCGCGCTCGACGAGCCGGCCGGCGACGGCGCGGAACGTCTCGATGTCGACCGACCGGCCGGCCTTGACCTGCTCGTAGATGATCTGCGAGACGAGGGCCTGGTCCGCCTCGTCCGGGACGAGCGCGTCGACGCCGTGGTGCGCGAACGCGTCCTGGTAGACGCCCGACGTGGCGGTCCCCGCCGTCGCGAGCAGCCCCACGGCGCGCAGGTCCGCGACCCGTGAGCGGGCCGCGTCGACCGTCGTGTCGATGATGGACACGAACGGGACGCTGATCGCGTCGAGCACCTGCTGGGTGAAGTAGTGCGCGGTGTTGCACGGCATGACGAGGAAGTCCGCCCCGAAGCGCTCGAGCCGCTGCGCGTCGCGCGCGAGCACCGGGCCCGGGTCCGCGTCCGAGCGGCCGAGGATGAACGCCGTGCGGTCGGGGATCGTGGCGTGGTTGAGCACGACGGCGTCCACGTGGTCCTGGTCGCGCTCCGCCTCCGTGAGCTCGACGAGGAGCTGGAGGAAGTACGCCGTGGCGAGCGGTCCGACACCTCCGAGCACTCCGACGAGGGGCTGGGCGTGGTCCTGGTCCGGTCGCGACGTCACCCGTGGATCCTACGGCGGCCCACGTCCCGGACACCCCCTCGGCCGCCGCGCCGACCCCGCCATGCTGTGCCCATGGCTCCGATGCTCGCCGGACCGGCGGTCGACCCGCGCACCTTCGCCTCGCCGCAGCCCGTGCTCGACACCGGCGACGGCCTGCGGCTGCGCCCGTGGACCGGTGACGACGCCCCCGCGCTGCGCGAGGTGTACGACGACCCGGCGGTGCGGCGGTGGCACGTCCGGTCGCTCACGACCGACGCCGAGGCGCGCGACGTCGCGCTCGGGTGGGCGGCGCGCTGGGGCGAGGGGGCCGGGGCCTCGTGGGCCGTCGTCGACCCGGAGGGCGCGCTCCGCGGGCGCCTCGCGCTGCGCGAGGTGTCGCTGCAGGACGGGAGCGCCGAGGTCGCCTACTGGACGGTGCCCGCGGCCCGCGGCCAGGGGGTCGCGCCGTGCGCGCTGCGCACCGCGACGCGATGGGCCTTCGGCGCCGGCTTCCACCGGCTGTGGCTCGAGCACTCGGTCGACAACGCACCGTCGTGCCGCGCGGCCGCCTCGGCGGGCTTCGACGCGGAAGGGGTCCGGCGCTCGGCCGTGCTGCACGCCGACGGGTGGCACGACATGCACACCCACGCCCGGATCGCCCCGGGCCCGTCGCTAGGGTGGCGGCCATGACCGTGCGCCACGTCCTGTTCGACGCCGACGGCGTGCTCCAGCACATCCCCGACGGCTGGTACGCGGCGGTCGCGCGCTACCTGGGCGACCGGGCGCATGACTTCGTCCGCGACACGTGGAGCGAGGACCTGCCCATGCTCGTGGGCGACGGCGACTACCTCCCCGTGCTCGCCGCGGGTCTGGAGCGCTACGGCGTGGCGGAGCCGGCGGAGGACGTCTACCGCGCAATCTGGTTCGACGCGCTCGAGGTCGTGGACGCGTCGTTCGACCTCGTGCGCGGGCTGCGGGCGAGCGGCTACGGCGTGCACCTCGGCACCAACCAGGAGAGCCGGCGCGTGCCGTTCATGCGCCAGACCCTCGGCTACGACGCCGAGTTCGACACGAGCTGGTACTCGTGCGAGCTCGGGCTCGCCAAGCCCGACCCGCGGTTCTTCGTCGAGGCGGCCCGACGCATCGGTGCGGAACCGGGCGAGGTGCTGTTCGTCGACGACACCGCACGCAACGTCGAGGGCGCGCGCGCCGCGGGCATGGTCGGGGTGCACTGGGACGTCTCGCGGGGCCACGACGAGCTCGTGCGCGTGCTGGCCGGGCACGGCGTCGCCGTCCGGGCAGGTCACGGCACCGCGGCTGAGGGCGTCACGAGCGACGGCAGCCCGGGCCTGGCCGTACCCGGCCCGTAGGATGGCGGACGCCCGCCGACCACACAGAGAAACGGACGACCCTCCGCGATGACGTACGGCAACGCCGAGTTCCTCCCCATCGTCCTGGGGACCAACCTCAACACCTACAACATCGCGAGGTCGTTGCACGAGGCGTACGGCGTCCGCACGCTGGCCCTGGGCCGCTTCCCGCTGCGGGAGACGGCGGACTCCCGCATCGTCGACGTGCGCACCTACCGCGACTTCGACGACCCGGAGCGCATCGTCGCGGTCCTGCGCGAGCTGGCCGAGGAGTTCCCGGGCCGGAAGCGCCTGCTCATCGCGAACATCGAGTTCTACACGAACGTCGTGATCGCGCACCGCGCCGAGCTCGAGGACCTCTACGTCATCCCGCTCGTCGGCCAGGAGCTGGCCGCGCGCCTCATGAACAAGACGGACTTCTACCGCACCTGCGCGGAGCTGGGCGTGCCGCACCCGGAGACGGTGATCGCGACGGCGGCGGACGTCGACGCCCCGGGCTTCGGCGAGAACCTGCCGTTCCCGTACCCGCTCATCCTCAAGCCGTCGGACACGGACACGTACCCGCGCCTGCGGTTCGAGGGCAAGAAGAAGGTCTACCTCGTGCAGGACGCGGCCGAGCTGCGCGACGTCGCGCGCCGCGTCTACGCCGCGGGGTACACGGACGACCTCATCGTCCAGGAGTACCTCGCGGGCGACGAGTCGGTCATGCGCGTGGTCAACACGTACTCCGACCGGCACGGCCGTCTGCGGTTCCTCTCCGCGGCGCAGATCGTGCTCGGCGAGTACGACCCGAAGCTCGTCGGGAACTACAACGCCGTCGTGACGATGAAGGACGACAAGCTCACCGAGTCGGTCCGGCACCTGCTCGACAGCCTCGGTTACGTCGGCGCCGCGAACCTCGACGTCATGTACGACCGCCGCACGGGCACGAGCAAGATCCTCGAGGTCAACCTGCGCCAGGGCGCCGCGAGCTTCTACACGATGGCGGCGGGCGGCAACCTCGCGCGCTGCTACGTCGAGGACCTCGTGCACGGGCGCGAGCTGCCGGAGCAGGTCACGTCGGAGGCTCGGCTGTGGGTCAACGTGCCCTACCCCGTCGTGCGCGCCCTCGTGCCCGTGTCGCTGCGCCACCGCGTGAAGAAGGCGCGCAAGCACGGGGTGTGGCACACGCTGCGCTACGCGCCCGACAGGAGCCTGCGCCGCCGGGTCGACGTGTGGCGCGTCGACCTGCGCCACACGCTCGACTACGTGAAGTTCGCGCGCTCGCGCCCGTCGGCATGACCCTCCCGCCGACCAGGCGGTCTCGGCGCGTCCCGCGTCACTGACGCGCGGCGATCGCCTGTTCGGCCGGCGGGGATCGCCTGGTCGAGGGTCTCAGGCGCCCAGTGCCGACCGCACGGCCTCGACGATGCGGCGCGCCGTCGCGACTCCCACCGTGGTCGGCAGGTTGACGACGCGCGCCACGAGGTCCTCGGTCGTCGCGAGCGCGGGGTCGCCGGGCGTGTACCCGTAGACCGTCGGGTCGTCCGGGCCGGGGAACAGCGCGGGCCGGTACCACTTGCCGACGTAGAACCCGGCGGCCGTCAGCTCGCGCACGAGCCGGTCGGCGGTCGGCGCGTCGGGCGCGAAGAAGGGGAACCGGACCAGCGGCGCGCGCTCGCCGATGCCCGCCGGCACCTCGACGACGCCGGACAGCCCGCGCACGTACTCCGCGACGGTGTCCGCGCGGCGCGCCTCGACGTCGCCGCTCGACCGCAGCGCGTCGACCATCCGGCCGGTGACCCACGACGACGGCCGCAGCGGCGGGTGCGCGAGGCCGCCCCGGTTCTCGACGGGGGCGATCGCCGGCTCGTACGCGCCGACGGCGGTGAGCGCGCCACGCACCGTCCCCGCCGCGCCGCCCGGGAGCCGGTTGAGCACGCGCACCTGCGTCCGGAAGCTGCGCGCGGCGAGGTCGAGCCGGGCCCCGACGACCGGCAGCACGTCGAGCGCGGACACGATCGCGGCGCGCAGCGCCGGGTCGAGCGCCGGGTTCACCCAGACGGCTCCCCCGAATCGCGTGGGGAGCATCTTCTCGACGCCGAACGAGTGGAACGACACGTCCGCGACGGGCGACCCGTCCGCGTCGCGCGCGAGGCGCGTCACGCAGTGCGCGCTGTCCTCGACGAGCAGCGCGCCGACGGAGCGCGCGGCGGCGCGCAGCCGGAGCGCGGTCGCGTCGTCGACGATGCCGAACGTGTTCTGCAGCACGACGGCGCGCGTGTCCGGCCCGACCGCGAGCCGGTCGGGGTCGATCGCGACGGTCGCCGGGGAGACCTCGGCGTAGACGGGCCGCAGACCGGCCACGAGGACGGGGTCGACGGCCGTCGAGCACGTGAACACCTGGGTGACCACGTCGCCCGCACCGCGCGCCGCGGCGAGCGCCCGGAACACGACCTCCATCCCGTAGCGGGCCTTGAAGACGAGGAACCAGTCGGCCGGGTCGGTGCCCGTCCGGTCGGCGAGCATCCTCGTCGCGGTCGCGTCCTGCGGGTGGCGGCTCATCGTTCTCCGTGTCGTCCGGCGTCAGAGGGGGTCAGACAGGTCGAGCCGACGCAGCGGCCCGCCGGGCCTAGCCTGCCACGTCACCCGACGGGCCTGGTCCGCGCGTGCGGCGTCGGGCCCGACCCGGGAGGGGCGGACACGCGACGGCGGCCGCCGCGCCGGAGCGCGACGACCGCCGTCGGTGCGTGCGGTGGCGAGCCGTCAGGCGTCGGACTCGGTCCGGTCGCCCGACCACTCGGTGTGGAACGTGCCCGCCTTGTCGACGCGGCGGTAGGTGTGCGCGCCGAAGAAGTCGCGCTGCGCCTGGATGAGCGCGGCGGGCAGGCGCTCGGCCCGGACGCCGTCGTAGTAGGCGAGCGACGACGAGAACGCGGGCGTGGGGACGCCGTTCAGCGCGGCCTGCGACACGACCCGACGCCACGCGGCGAGGCCGTTGCCCACCGCGCCGGTGAAGTACTCGTCCGCGAGGAGCAGCGGGAGCTGCGCGTCGCGCTCGTACGCCTCGGTGATGCGGTTGAGGAAGCGCGCGCGGATGATGCAGCCGCCGCGCCAGATGCGGGCCATCGCGCCGCGGTCGATGTCCCAGCCGTACTCGGCGGAGGCCGCCGCGATCTGGTCGAAGCCCTGCGAGTACGCGACGACCTTCGACGCGTAGAGCGCGAGGCGCACGTCCTCGACGAACGCGTCGCGGTCCTGCACGTCCCACGCGGCGGCGTCGGCGGGCAGCGCCGCTCGGCCTGCCTCGCGCTGCGGGACCGAGCCGGACAGCGCGCGGGCGAACGTCGCCTCGGCGATGCCGGTGATCGGCACGCCGAGGTCGAGGCCGTTCTGCACCGTCCAGCGGCCGGTGCCCTTCTGCTCGGCCTGGTCGAGCACGACGTCGACGAACGCCTTGCCGGTCTCCGCGTCCACGTGCTGGAGCACGTCCGCGGTGATCTCGATGAGGAACGACTCGAGGTCGCCCGTGTTCCACTGCGCGAAGATCTCGCCGATCTCCTGCGCCGACGCGCCGAGCCCCTGCTTGAGCAGGTCGTAGGCCTCGGCGATGAGCTGCATGTCGGCGTACTCGATGCCGTTGTGCACCATCTTGACGAAGTGGCCGGCGCCGTCGGGGCCGACGTAGGTGCAGCACGGCACGCCGTCGACCTTCGCCGAGATGTCCTCGAGGATCGGGCCGAGGCTCTGGTAGGACTCGCGCGTGCCGCCGGGCATGATCGACGGGCCGTTGAGCGCGCCCTCCTCGCCGCCCGAGACGCCGGTGCCGACGAAGTGCAGGCCCTGCGCCGCGAGCGCCTTCTCCCGGCGGATCGTGTCCGGGAAGTGCGCGTTGCCGGCGTCGACGACGATGTCGCCCTCCTCCAGCAGCGGCACGAGCTCGTCGATGACGGCGTCGGTGGCCGCGCCCGCCTTGACCATGATGACGACCTTGCGCGGGCGCTCGAGCGACGCGACGAAGTCGGCCATCGACTCGGACGGGACGAAGTCGCCCTCGCTGCCCGCCTCGGCGATCAGGGACTCGGTCTTGGCGTACGAGCGGTTGTGCACCGCGACCGTGTAGCCGTGCCGGGCGAAGTTGCGGGCCAGGTTGCGACCCATGACGGCGAGTCCGGTCACACCGATCTGTGCGCGTGCTGACATCTGCTTCCCTGCTCCTCGAGGGTCGGTCCCGGCGCACGACGGCTGCGCGCGGGGAGGGCGCGGAACCGTTCCGGCCGGGCGCGGGCGCGCGGCCGGGTGCACCGGTGATGGATACGCGGCCAGCCTAGTCCTCGTGCGCCGCACCGCTCCCGAGGGGCCACGATCCGGTCACCCGCAGCGTTCTTGACGAAGTCGGGATCACGATTCGATGACAGCCGCGCGGCGTGCGTCCGGTTCGTCCGGTCGGCTCGTAGTGTGCCGAGGGTGATCACCGCTCACGGGACCGACGCTCCCCCGGAGTTCCGTGCCGTCCTCGACGCTCTCGGCGCGCGGCGGCTACGACCCGAGGTGACGTTGCGCGAGGTCCCCGCCCCCCGCCGGATCGCGCCCTGGTCGGTCGCGCTCACCGGCGAGGTCGAGGCGCCGCGCGCCGAGGACCCCGACCTCGCGTCGGGGCGGTTCATCGTGCTCCACGACCCCGAGGGTCAGGAGGCCTGGCAGGGCAGCTTCCGCGTCGTGACGATGGTGCGCGCGACGCTCGAGCCGGAGATGGCGTCCGAGGAGATGCTCGCCGAGGTCGCGTGGACCTGGCTCGAGGACGCGCTCCACGACACGGGAGCGGCCGTGCGCGCGGAGGGCGGCACCGTGACGCGCGTGCTGTCGCAGAGCTTCGGCGCGCTCGCCGGGAAGGACAACGACGTCGAGCTGGAGATGCGCGCGTCATGGACCCCGGTGCCCGCGGGGAACGACGGCGCCGCGGACCTCGGTGACCATCTCGCGGCGTGGGCGCAGCTGCTGTGCACGGCCGCCGGGCTGCCTCCCCTGCCCGACGGCGTCACGCCCCTCGGTGCTCGACCCCCCGCCCGACGCAATACCGTGAACCCATGAGCTCGACCGCAGCACCCGCACCCCCGCCGCTCGACCCGACCCCCGCGACCGGCACGCAGCAGACCGTCGTCACGCCGCTCACCGAGCCGTCCGACGGGCTCGGCCGCGTCGTCGACACCCCCGCGGCCTTCGCCCGCGTCGTCGACGCGTTCGCCGCTGCGAGCGGCCCGGTCGCCGCCGACGCGGAGCGCGCGTCGGGCTACCGCTACGGCCAGCGCACCTACCTCGTCCAGGTCCGCCGCGAGGGCGCCGGGACGGCGCTCGTCGACCCCGTCGCCGTTCCCGACCTGTCGCCGCTGCGCGAGGCGGTCGGGGACGCGGAGTGGGTGCTGCACGCGGCGTCCCAGGACCTGCCGGGCCTCGCGGAGCACGGCGTGGTCCCGGCGAGCGTGTTCGACACCGAGCTCGCGGCCCGCCTGCTCGGCATGGAGCGCGTCGGCCTCGCGGCCGTCGTCGCGGACGTGCTCGGCCTCGGCCTCGCGAAGGAGCACTCGGCGGTCGACTGGTCGACCCGCCCGCTCCCGGACGACTGGCTGCGGTACGCCGCGCTCGACGTCGAGGTGCTCGTCCCGCTGCGCCGCGCCCTCGGCGAGCGGCTCGAGGACGCGGGCAAGGCCGGCTGGGCGGCGGAGGAGTTCGAGGCGGTGCGGACCGCAGGTCCGCCGCCGCCGCGCCCCGAGCCGTGGCGGCGCACGTCCGGCACGCACACGCTGCGCGACCCGCGTCGGCTGGCGGTCGTGCGGAGCCTGTGGGAGGCCCGCGACGCGACCGCTCGCGCGCGCGACATCGCGCCGGGCCGGGTGCTGCCCGACCGCGCGATCGTCGCCGCGGCGGAGGCGCTGCCACGCACCGCAGGTCAGCTCGTCGACCTGCCGCCGTTCGCGGGCAAGGGCACGCGCCGCCGGGCGGCGTACTGGCAGCGCGCCATCGACACCGCGCTCGCGCTGCCCGCGAACGCCCTCCCCACGACGCGCGGACCGCGCACCGACGCCCCGCCGCCGCCGCGCGCGTGGGCCGACCGCGACCCGGGCGCCGCGGCCCGCCTGGAGGCGGCGCGCGCCGTCGTGCAGGGGATCTCGGAGCGGCTCGCGGTCCCCGTGGAGAACGTGCTCCAGCCCGACGCGCTGCGGCGCCTGTGCTGGACGCCGCCGGACCCGCTGGACGCGGCGGGGATCTCCGCGTTCCTGCACGGGCGGGGCGCCCGCGACTGGCAGGTGGCGCTCGTCGCGCAGCCCCTCGCGGAGGCGTTCGGGAGCATCGCCGGAGCGTAGCGAGCGGGTAGGGTCGTCCGCGTGCACGACGCGAACCTGACGATCCGGACAGTCACCGACCGCGCCTCCTGGGACGCCCGGGTGAACGAGCTCGGCGGCCACCCCCTCCAGCTCTGGGGCTGGGGCGAGGTCAAGGCCACGGGGGCGTGGACCCCGCACCGCGTGGAGGCGGTGGACGCCGACGGCCGCGTCCGCGGCCTGGCGCAGGTGCTCGTGCGGTCGCTCCCGGCCCAGTTCAAGGCGCTGTGCCACGTGCCGCGCGGGCCCGTGATCGCGCCGGCGGGAGACGGCTGGGGTGCCGGCCCGGGCGTGGGCGACGACGCGACGCGCGACGCCGTGACCCGGGCGGTCGTCGCGTGGTGCAAGACGACGGTCGGCGGCGTGGGCGTCACGATCGAGCCCGACTGGCCGGTCGGGACGCACCTCGCGCTGCCCGACGCCCGTCCCGCGGCGAACCCGATCCTCTACCCGGTCACGCTGATCCTCGACCTGACGAAGTCCGAGGACGAGCTGACGAAGGCCATGGGCAAGTCGACGCGGTACGACATCCGCAAGGCCGCGCGCACCGGGCTCGAGGTGCGCCGCGTGACGGACGAGGCCGAGGTGCGCCAGGTGCTCGACGTCTACCACGAGACGGCCGAGCGCGCGGGCTTCGCGCTGCACGACGACGAGTACTACCTCGCGATCCACCGCGAGCTCGGCGAGCACTCGGTGCTCGTCGCCGCGTTCTCCGAGGGCGCCCCGGTGTCGTTCGTGTGGTGCGTGTCGTCCGCGACGACGTCGTTCGAGCTCTACGGCGGGATCAACGACGCGGGGCGCAAGCTGCGCGCCAACGCCCCCGTGAAGTGGCACGCCATCACGCTCGCCCAGGAGTCGGGCCTCGTGCGCTACGACATGAACGGGCTGCTCAACGACGGGATCAGCGAGTTCAAGCGCAGCTTCGCGCAGCACGACGACGAGCTGGTGCACAGCGTCGACGTGCCGTTCTCGATGTGGTACTCGGCGTGGAACAAGGGCCTGCCGACCGCGAAGAAGGTCGTGCGCAAGCTCCGCGGGAGCCGCTGACGCGGGCTCCCGACCACCCCGGACCCCGGAGAGACCCGGTATCGCGCGATGCGATACCGGGTCTCTTCATGTCGTAGCATCGGTCTCGTGCTTTCCCGATACCCGCGGTAGCGTGTATCGCACGTACGACCCCCGAGCGGTGCCGCTCCCGGACACCGCCGTCCCGACCATCTGCATCGGATGGAGATGCCATGACCGTGGCCAACGAGGCCCCCTCTCCCACCTCGGCACCCACCCAGGCGGCCAGCCAGCGCTCGCGTCGGCGCCCCGTGCGCGACGTCGTGTTCGTCGAGGGCGTGCGCAGCCCGTTCGGCAAGGCGCGCCCCGACGGGATCTACGCCGAGACCCGCGCGGACGACCTCGCCGTGAAGACGATCCGCGAGCTGCTGCGCCGCCGTCCCGAGCTGCCCGCGGAGCGCATCGACGAGCTCGCGCTCGCCGCGACGACGCAGACCGGCGACCAGGGCCTCACCCTCGGCCGCAGCGTCGCCGTCCTCGCGGGGCTGCCCAAGTCGGTGCCCGGCTTCGCGATCGACCGCATGTGCGCGGGCGCGATGACGGCGGTCACGACGACCGCGGCGAACGTCGCCGTGGGCGCGCAGGACGTCGTGGTGGCGGGCGGAGTCGAGCACATGGGGCACCACCCCATGGGCGAGGGGTCGGACCCGAACCCGCGGTTCGTCGCCGAGCGCCTCGTCGACTCCTCCGCGCTCGTCATGGGCGCCACGGCCGAGAACCTGCACGACCGGTACCCGCACCTCACCAAGGAGCGCGCCGACGCCTACGCCGTCGCGAGCCAGGCCAAGTACGCCAAGGCCCTCGCGAACGGCGACATCTCCCCCGACCTCGTGCCGGTCGCGACCCGGTCGACCGAGCTCGGGTGGGGCCTGGCCACGGCCGACGAGCTGCCCCGACCTGGCACGACGGTCGACTCGATCCGCGACCTCAAGACCCCGTTCCGCCCCGGCGGCAAGGTCACCGCGGGCAACGCCTCGCCGCTCACCGACGGCGCGACGGCGTGCCTGCTCGCCGCGGGCGACGTCGCCGACGAGCTGGGCCTGCCGGCGCGCATGCGCCTCGTCGCGTACGCGTACGCGGGCGTCGACCCCGAGGTCATGGGCATCGGGCCGGTCCCCGCGACCGAGCGCGCGCTCGCGTCCGCGGGCCTCACGATCGACGACATCGGCCTGTTCGAGATCAACGAGGCGTTCGCGGTCCAGGTGCTCGCGTTCCTCGACCACTTCGGCATCGCGGACGACGACGAGCGCGTCAACCAGTACGGCGGCGCCATCGCCATGGGCCACCCGCTCGCGTCGTCGGGCGTGCGCCTCATGACGCAGCTCGCGCGCCAGTTCGAGCAGCACCCCGAGGTGCGCTACGGCCTGACGACCATGTGCGTCGGCCTCGGCATGGGCGGCACCGTGATCTGGGAGAACCCGCACCACGCCGACTACTCCGGCCACACCTTCGAGACCGCGGAGAACTGACGATGAGCGCACCGACCGACACCCAGACCCCGGCTGCATCCCAGGACGCCTCGAAGGACGCCGCGCGCGCCGAGCGCGTGACGCACTCGCGCGTGCGCGACGTCGCGCTCCCCGGCGGGACGGGCACGCTCGCCCTCGTCACGCTCGACAACGGGCTCGACCACACCAAGCCGACGACGCTCGGCCCCGAGGGCCTCGCGGAGCTGCACGCGGCCCTCGAGGCGCTGCGGCGCCGGGCCGCGGACGGCGAGATCGTCGCCGTCGCGATCACCGGCAAGCCGTACTTCCTCGCCGCGGGCGCGGACCTCACGCAGGCCGCGGCCGTCCAGGTGCGCGACGACGCGCTGGCCCTCGGGCGCGCCGGGCACGCCGCATACACGCTGCTGCAGGACATGGGCGTGCCGACGTTCGCGTTCGTCAACGGCGTCGCGCTCGGCGGCGGCCTCGAGGTCGCGCTCAACTGCACGTACCGGACCGTCGCGTCCGACGCCGGCGCGCTCGCGCTGCCCGAGGTCGGCCTGGGCCTGGTCCCCGGCTGGGGCGGCGCCTACCTCGTGCCGCGCCTGCTCGGCGTCGAGAAGGCGATGGACGTCATCCTCGCCCGCCCGGCCGCGAACAAGCCGTTCAAGGCGAAGGAGGCGTACGAGATCGGGCTCGTCGATGCGCTCTTCGAGGCGCCCGACTTCCTCGAGTCGTCGCTGCGCTGGGCCGAGGCCGTGCTGCGCGGCGAGATCGTGGTCGAGCGCCGCGAGCTCGACCCGCAGCCCGTGTGGGACGCCGTCGTCGCCGGGACGCGTCAGCGCCTCGACGCCGTGGTCGCGGGCTCGCGCCCCGCCCCGTACCGCGCGCTCGACCTGGTCGCCGCCGCGCGCACCGCGTCGCGCGAGGAGGCGTTCGCCGCCGAGGACGAGGCCCTGGCCGACCTCATCATGAGCGACGAGATGCGCGCGAGCGTCTACGCGTTCCAGCTCGTCTCGAAGGGCAAGCGGCCCCAGGGCGCGCCCGACGCGAAGCTCGCCCGCCCCGTCACCCGCGTCGGGATCGTCGGCGCCGGGCTCATGGCCGCGCAGATCGCGCTCCTGTTCGCGCAGCGCCTCCAGGTGCCGGTCGTCATGCGCGACCTCGACCAGGAGCGCGTCGACAAGGGCCTCGGCTACGTCCGTTCGACGGTCGAGAAGCTCGTCGGCTCGGGTCGCATGTCCGCGGACACCGGCGCGCGCATCGTCGGCTCCGTGCACGGCACGACCGAGCTCGGCGACTTCGCGGGCTGCGACGTCGTCATCGAGGCGGTCACGGAGATCCTGGGGCTCAAGAAGAAGGTCTTCGCCGAGCTCGAGGGCGTCCTCTCGCCCGAGGCCGTGCTGCTCACCAACACGTCCGCGCTGTCCATCACGGAGATGGCGGCCGACCTGCAGCACCCCGAGCGCGTCGTCGGGATGCACTTCTTCAACCCCGTCGCCCAGATGCCGCTCGTCGAGATCATCCAGGCGGCGAAGACCGACGACGCCGCCCTCGCGACGGCGTTCGCCATGACGAAGAAGCTCCGCAAGACGGCGGTGCTCGTCGCCGACCGGCCCGGGTTCGTCGTCAACCGCCTGCTCATCCTGCTCATGGGCAAGATCGTCGAGGCGGTCGAGAACGGCACGTCGGTCGAGGTCGCGGACCGCGCCGTCGCGCCGCTCGGCCTGCCGATGCCGCCGTTCGCGCTCTTCGACCTCGTCGGCCCGGCCGTCGGCCTGCACGTCCTCACGTCGCTGCGGGAGGACCTGGGCGACCGGTTCCCTGCGTCCCCCGGCCTGCAGCGCATCGTGGACGAGCAGATCCCCGTCGTCCTCGACGCGCCGAAGGGCCTGCCCAAGCCCGTCGACCCGGCGATCCAGTGGGTCTTCGGCACGGGTGTGGCGGGCGGCGACGGGGCGCTGGACGAGGCCGGCGTCCTCGACTCCGTGCTCACAGCGCTCACGCAGGAGATCGGGCTCATGCTCGACGAGGGCGTGGTCGCGAGCCCGTCGCAGATCGACCTGTGCATGATCCTCGGCGCCGGGTGGGGCTTCCACCTCGGCGGCATCACGCCGTACCTCGACCGCACGGGCTACAGCGAGAAGGTCCTGGGCCGCCGCTTCCTGCCCGACGGCGTCGCGAACGTCCCGGCGGCGTCGCGCGCCTGAGCGACCGGGGTCGGACGCCGGGCCGCGAGCGCCCTCCCGTGGTCGTACGACGACCGCGCGGAGGTTCCGCTCGCGGCCCGATCCGCTGGCGCCACGCGCTCCGTAGCGTCGTGGCCATGACGAACCGCACCCCCGCCCAGCCCGCCACCGACCTCCCCCTGACCACGACGCCGCGCGGCACGACCGAGCGCCGGATGCTCGGCGCCCTCACGCTCGCCGCCGGCGCTGCCCTCCTGCTCTCCGCGTGCGGCAGCATCGGCGAGGCGGTCGCGGAGAACCGGGCCGGCCACACCAAGACCTATGAGTTCGTGACGGGCGAGGCCGGCAAGACCGAGGGCGTCCTGCCCGACTGGGTGCCCGACTCCGCCACCGACGTGCGCGAGGTGGTCCGCACGACGGGCGACGAGCGGATCCTCACGATGACGGCCGACCTCGGCGCCCTGCCCGAGAGCTGCACGCCCGTCTCGGCGGAGCACCCGCTGGAGCCTCGACCCGAGCGCGGCGAGCTGACCGCGGCGGACTTCCGCACGACGGCGACGCTCAGGGCGTCGTGGTGGGAGGAGGGCACGGAGCAGGGCGCCACCGCGATGTGCGGGAAGTGGTGGGTCGGCGCGCAGGACGGCAGGCTCTACGGGTTCGCGCCCGAGCTCAAGGTCGTCGAGGTCGAGGCGCAGCCGGACCCGGCCTGAGTCAGTCCTCCCAGCCCATGCGCAGGACCTCGAAGGCGACCGCGTGGGTGACACCCATGCGCTCGCCCGTGGGCGCGCTCATGGACGCGAGGAACGCGGCCGGGTCGAAGTCCGCCCAGCCGAGGCCGTCGAGGTAGGCGGCGTGCGCGCGCAGGGACGCGACCCCCGCGTCGAACGTCGCGCTCACGTCGACGCCGTGCGCGCCGTCGGGCGAGGCCGCGACCCAGACCTGGCGCACGCCACCCCAGGGCTCGACCCCGTCCGTCTCGACCTGCTCGCGGAACACCCACCGGTTCCCCGCGTCGCGCACGGCGTCCACGACGGCCCGTCCCGTCGCGATGTGGTCCGCCTGGTTGAGCATCCCGCCCGGGAACGTCTCGCGGTAGTTCCCGGTGATGACGACGTCGGGCCGGTGGCGCCGGATCGCGCCCGCGATCGCCCGCCGCAGCGGCAGGCCGTACTCGAGCACGCCGTCGGGCAGCCCGAGGAACTCGACCTCCTCGACGCCGACGATCCGCCCGGACTCGACCTGCTCCGCCTCGCGCACGCGCCGCGCCTCGTCGGGATCCATGCCGTCGATGCCGGCCTCGCCGCTCGTGACCATGCAGTACACGACCCGCTTGCCCTGCCCCGTCCATCGCGCGACCGCAGCGGCGGCGCCGAACTCCATGTCGTCGGGATGGGCGACGACCGCGAGCGCCGTGGACCAGTCCTCGGGCAGCGGGGTGAGCGGGGGAAGGGCGTCCGTCGCGGTCATGACGCCACGCTATGCCGTGCCGCACCAGCAAGCGCGCCGACCGGGTGCACGACGCCGCGTCAGCGCTCGACCGGTTCGTCCTCCCCGACGGCGTCGACGGCGGGCGCATCCTCGACGGACGTGACCGCCGGGTCGACGAACAGCCGGGCACGCTCGGCGTCGACCACCGCGCGCGCGAGCGACGCCTCGGACACGTCGACCGCGCCCGCGACCTCCTCGGCGAGCGCGCTGCGGCGCGCGTACGCGTCGAACAGCCGCGCCTTCGTCCCGAGCAGGCGCACGAGGTGCTCGTCGACGCTGTCGACCGTGAGCAGACGGTGCACCTGGACGGTCTCGACCTGACCCATGCGGTGGGCGCGGGCGACGGCCTGCGCCTCGGTCGTGGGCTTGGTCTGGGGCTCGCACAGGATCACGACGGAGGCGGCCTGGAGGTTGAGGCCCACTCCCCCGACGTCGATCTGGCTCACGAGCACGCGCGGTGCTGCGGCCGCGGTGAAGTCGTCGACGATCGTCTGGCGCGTCCGGGCGGGCACCGAGCCGGTCAGCGGAGCGAGCGCGAGGTCGCCGAGCGCGCGCACGACGACGTCGACCACGTCCCGGAAGTACGAGAACACCACGACCTTGCGCCCGTTCTCCTCCGCCTCGCGCGCGAGCTCCACGAGCCGGCGCAGCTTCGCCGAGTCCTCCGGGTGCTCGACCGCGAACGCCGCCCGCCGCATCGCCATGAACGACCCCGCCGCGACCGCCTCGCGGTACGCCGCGCCGTCGACCGCCCCGAGCCGCTCCCACTCGTCGACCTGCACGAGCTCGGGCAGCTCCTCGAGCACGTCCTCGGCGTTGCGCCGCAGATAGGCGGGCGCCACGGCGTGCCGGAACGCGTCGGGGCCCGCCGCGCCGTGCGCGGCGTCGAGACTCCCGGCGAGCTCGGGCTGGAGGTAGCCGAGCAGGGTGCGGAACTCGGCGACCCGGTTCTCCATCGGCGTCCCGGTGAGGAGCAGCACGTGCGGCGACCTGTCCGCGAGCGCCGCGACGGCAACCGAGCGCTTCGCGAGCGGGTTCTTCACGTAGTGCGCCTCGTCCACGACGAGCACGGCGGGGCCGACGGACCCGGCCGTCGCGAAGGCGTCGGTCCCGGCGCGACGCAGGCCCGCGAACGTCACGACCGCGACGCCGCCGGTCGCGCGCCACGCCTCGGCGGCCCCGTCGCGCTCCTCGCCGTGCACGGCGTGGACCGGGAGGTCCGCGTGCGCGCGCAGCTCGCGCACCCAGTTCTCCAGGACGCTCGCGGGGCACACGACGAGCGCGTGCGTCGCGCCGCGCGCGAGGAGGTGCGCGATGACGGCGATCGCCTGCACGGTCTTGCCGAGCCCCATCTCGTCGCCCAGGACGACGCGCCGCTGCGCGAGCGCGAAGCGCGCCCCGAACGCCTGGTACCCGCGCAGCGAGACCCGCAGCAGCGACTCGTCGAGCGCCTGCGTCTGGACGCGGTCGACCAGCTCGGCGGGCAGGTGGCCCGCCGCCGCGGCGACGTCGCGCCCGGTGGGGGCGACGCCGTCGAGCAGCGCGTAGTACGCCGCGGACCGGCGCCGGAAGTCCGCCCAGGCGTCGTAGGGGCGCGCGGGCTCCGCGAGGAGCGCGGTGACGCGGCGGGCCTCCTCGACCAGCCCCGTCTCCCGGGCCTGCTCTGCGACCCCGGCGAGCGTCGCCACCGCCGCAAACGCCCGACGACGCCGCTCGCCCCACGCGAGCAGGCGGCGCGGCCCGCTCGCGGCGACCCGTGCGTCGTGGTGCACGCGCTCGTGCGCCGCGAGCGCGGCGCGCGCCTGGTCGCCGTACCGGGCGAGGGCGGCGTCGGCCTGGTCGAGCGTGTGCAGCGCCTGGACGAGCGCGGTCGCGACCGGGTCCGTCGGTGTGAGGTCGATCCGGAAGCGCAGGCTCTCGCGCACCGCGCGCGCGACCTGCTCGGCGGCGGCGAGCAGGTGCGTCGCGGTCTGCGGCCCGACGTCGGGGAGCTTCTCCAGGCCGTCGCGCCCGAGCCGCGCGACCTCCCCGACCGTCCGCACGCCCGCGTCCGCGAGCGCCCCGAGCCGCAACCGCTCGCGCGTCACGTCGCGCAGCGACGCGACGTCCACCGTGTCGAGCCGGGCGACGACCTTCTCCTCACGGCTGTCGCCGAACGCACCGCGCACCTGCTCGCGCGCGGCACCGGGTGCAGCCGCGAACGCCGCGAGCAGCCCAGCGAGGGCGTCCCCCTCCGCGACGACCGCCCGGGCCGAAGCGGCGTCGGGTCGCACCGGGCGCGGCTCGGTCACGTGTGCCAGAGGGCGAGACTCTCGGCGACGTGCGCGACGTCCTGCGTCGAGCCGTCGGCGATCGACATCGTCAGTTCGTACACGTCGACGTGAGGAGCGCGCAGCACGACGCCGTTCATGCCGTAGAACACGACGACGGCGACCAGGCCGAGCCGCTTGTTGCCGTCGACGAGCGCGTGGTTCTGGACGACGGAGAGCATCAGCGCGGCCGCCTTCAGGTCGAGCGACGGATACGCCTCCTCGCCGAACATCGAGGCGCGCGGACGGTGCACGACCGAGTCGAGCGCTCCCCAGTCGCGGACGACCGGCTCTGCCCGGAGCAGCGCGCGCGCCGCCGCGAGCAGGTCGCCGACCTCGAGGTACTCGACGTCTCGCGACGCGGTCACGTCAGGCGAGCTTGTCGAGCACGGGACCGTACTCGCGGATCGCATCGGCGATCAGCCGGTCACGCAGTGCGTCGCGTTCAGCGCCGTACCGCCGCACGGCGTCGCGAACGATCTCGTTCTGGGATCGTCCCTCGCGCTCCGCGGCCGCCTCGAGAACCCGCTTCTCGTCCTCGGTGAAACGCACGACCATCTGCTTGCCGCTCATCCCCGCACCTCCCGTCGTGGTATCACCACAGTATCGCTCCCGGCAGCCTAGGTCCCGCCGTGGCGGGCACCGAGATCCGCCTCGGGGGCAGTCCCGTCGAGACGTGAGAAGTGGCCCCAGGAACACGTCGGTCCGGGGCCACTTCTCACGTCTCGGCGCGCGGTCGCCCGTCAGTAGGTCGTCAGGCCGTGGGCGCGGAACTGGTCGCGCACGCGCTCCGTGAGCTCCGGCGACGGCGCGGGCGTGTCGTCGAGTTCGTAGGTGCGCCCGAGGGCGTCCCACTTGTCGCGACCCATCTGGTGGAAGGGCAGCACCTCGACGCGCGTCACCGTGCCGGGGCGGATCGCGTTGAGCGACGCCGCGTACGCGGCGACCTTCTCGACGTTGTCGGGGTCGTCGGTGAGGCCCGGGACGAGGACGAAGCGCACCCAGACCTCGGGCGCGTGGCCGGTGAGGCCGCGCTCGGCGATCCGCCTCCCGAACCGCAGCGTCGGCTCGAGGTCGCGGCTCGTGACCTTCCGGTAGGTCTCCGGGTCGCCGGACTTCACGTCGAGCAGCACGAGGTCCGTGTCGTCGAGCATCGCGTCGGTCGCGTTCGCGCCGAGGAAGCCCGAGGTGTCGAGCGCCGTGTGCACGTCCATCGCCTTGGCCCCGCGCAGCACGCGGGCGGCGAACGCGGGCTGCATGAGCACCTCGCCGCCGGAGAGGGTGAGCCCGCCGTGCGTGGCCCGGAAGACCGGCAGGTAGCGCTTGACCCGGCCCAGGAGCTCGTCCGCCGTGACGGGCCGACCGTCCTTCATGGCGAACGTGTCGGGGTTGTGGCAGTACAGGCACCGCAGCGGGCAGCCGTTGAGGAACACCGTGAGCCGGGTCCCCGGGCCGTCCACGGCGGTGACGAGCTCCCAGGAGTGGACCGAGCCGAGCTCGCCCGCGCGCATCGCCGCGAGCTTGTCGGCCCGGTCCACGTCCGCGACCGTCAGCCCGTCCAGGCCCGCGCCCGCCCGGCGGGCGTGGCCCACGGGCGTGCCCGACGCCGCGGGCTCGGCCGCGGAGGTCAGGGCGCCCGGGACGTCGAGACGCGTGGCGTCGTCGGGCAGGGTGCCCCCGGCGACGCCGCACCCGCGCGACGGGCGGACGGCGGGGCCGGGAAGGGTGACGGTCATGGCTGGCTCCTCAGGGCTCGTCAGGGCTCGTCAGAGCGCGCCGTGGAAGGTGCGCGAGAGCACGTCGAGCTGCTGCTCGCGCGTGAGGCGGACGAAGTTCACCGCGTAGCCGGACACGCGGATCGTCAGCTGCGGGTAGTTCTCCGGGTGGTCCATGGCGTCCAGGAGCGTCTCGCGGTTCAGCACGTTGACGTTCATGTGGTAGCCCTCGGACCCGATGTAGGCGTCCAGGAGGCCGGCGAGGTTGGTGACCTGCTCCTCCTTGGTGCGCCCGAGGCCGCTCGGCACGACCGTGTTGGTCAGCGAGATGCCGTCCTGCGCCTCGTCGTACGGCAGCTTGGCCACCGAGAGCGCCGAGGCGAGCATGCCGTGCGTGTCGCGCCCGTTCATCGGGTTGGCGCCCGGGGCGAACGGCTCTCCGGCGCGGCGGCCGTCGGGCGTGTTGCCCGTCGCCTTGCCGTACACGACGTTCGACGTGATCGTCAGGACCGACTGGGTGGGCACCGCGTCGCGGTAGGTCGGGTGCGTGCGCACCTTCGCCATGAACCGCTCGACGAGGTCGACGGCGATCGCGTCGGCCCGGTCGTCGTCGTTGCCGTACGTGGGGTATTCGCCCTCGGTCACGTAGTCGACGACGAGGCCGCGCTCGTCGCGGACGACGGAGACCTTCGCGTGCTTGATCGCCGACAGCGAGTCCGCCGCGACGGACAGGCCCGCGATGCCGCACGCCATGGTCCGCAGCACGTCCTTGTCGTGCAGCGCCATCTCGATGCGCTCGTACGCGTACTTGTCGTGCGACCAGTGGATGCAGTTGAGCGCCTCGACGTACGTCTCGGCCAGCCAGTCCATCGTCGCGTCGAACTTCGCCATGACGTCGTCGAAGTCGAGCACGTCGCCCTCGACGGGCGCCGCCACGGGCGAGACCTGCTTGCCGGAGATCTCGTCGCGCCCACCGTTGATCGCGTAGAGCAGGGTCTTGGCGAGGTTCACGCGCGCACCGAAGAACTGCATCTGCTTGCCGACCCGCATCGGGGACACGCAGCACGCGATCGCCGCGTCGTCACCCCAGGCCGCCCGGATGAGCTCGTCTGACTCGTACTGCACGGCCGACGTGTCGATCGACACCTGCGCGCAGTAGTCCTTGAACCCCTGCGGCAGCTCGGGGCTCCAGAAGACCGTCATGTTCGGCTCGGGGGCCGGGCCGAGGTTGTAGAGCGTCTGGAGGAACCGGAACGAGTTCTTCGTGACGAGCGGGCGCCCGTCCTCGCCCATGCCGCCGATCGTCTCGGTGACCCACGTCGGGTCGCCGGAGAACAGGGCGTCGTACTCGGGCGTGCGCAGGAACCGGACGATGCGCAGCTTGATGACGAAGTCGTCGATGATCTCCTGCGCCTCGGACTCCGTGATGCGGCCGGCCTCGAGGTCGCGGTCGAGGAACACGTCGAGGAACGTCGACGTGCGACCGAGCGACATCGCGGCGCCGTTCTGCTCCTTCACCGCGGCGAGGTAGGCGAAGTAGAGCCACTGCACGGCCTCGCGGGCGGTGGTCGCCGGGCCCGAGATGTCGTAGCCGTACTCGGCGGCCATCTCCTTGAGCTCGCCGAGCGCGCGGATCTGCTCGGCGTGCTCCTCGCGCTCGCGCACGACCTTCTCGCTGAAGGGCTGCGTGTCGAGGCCGAGCTTGTCGAGCTTCTTCGCGGCGATCAGCGCGTCGACCCCGTAGAGCGCGACGCGGCGGTAGTCGCCGATGATCCGGCCGCGGCCGTAGGCGTCGGGCAGGCCCGTGATGATGTGCGAGCTGCGGGCCGCGCGCACGTTCGGCGGGTAGACGTCGAACACGCCCTGGTTGTGGGTCTTGCGGTACTCCGTGAAGACCTTCTTCAGGGTCTCGTCGACCTCGTAGCCGTACGTCTGCAGCGCGCCCTCGACCATGCGCCAGCCGCCGTTCGGCATGATCGCGCGCTTCAGCGGGGCGTCGGTCTGCAGGCCGACGATCACCTCGTGCGCCTTGTCGATGTAGCCGGGCGCGTGCGCCGTGATCCCCGCGGGCGTGTGGGGGTCGACGTCGTAGATCCCCATCTCGCGCTCCTCCGGGAACATCGCGGACAGCGTGTCCCAGATCCCCGTCGTGCGCTCCGTGGGCCCGGCGAGGAACGACGCGTCGCCCGTGTACGGGCGGTAGTTGCGCTGGATGAAGTCGCGCACGTCGACCGTGTCGCGCCACGGGCCGTCGGTGAAGCCCTCCCACGCGGGGACGTGCGCGGTGTCGTGCTGCGGGTCGACGCTGCCCTCCACCGCACGGCCGCCGCTCGTCGTGCCGGGTGCCTCGGAAACGCTGGTCATCTGGACCTCCCTCGTGCCTGGTGCGCGGGTCCGCGCACCGGCCGGGCCCGCCGGTCTCCCCGGGGGCCTCGGGTGGAGGCCCTCGGTGGAGGTCCGACGGGCTCCTTCGCCACCTCCAGGCTAGGTTCGCTCGGGGTCGCGCGGAGGGGTTTCGGGCCGTCCGAGGACCTAGGTCCCGAGCCGGGCGGGACCCCGCAGGAACCGCGAGATCTCGCGGTTCGCGCACCCTACGACCCTTGTCACGACCATCGCTTGTGATGACCTTCACAAGCCTCCGAGGTCGATGGCGACCACGGCAGCGCGCGCCCGTGACGCACGACACGGACGCACGTCACACGCCCGCCCGACGTGTTCGTGGCTTCCGTGTGAGACTGCCCGGGTGAAGCGCACCGTAGGGGTCGAGGAAGAGTTCCTGCTCGTCGGCGACGACGGCCACCCGGTCGCCCGGGCCGCGGAGGCCCTGGAGGCGTCGGGCACCGACGAGAAGGGCGGCGGGACCGGCTCGCTCGAGTCGGAGTTCATGGAGGAGCAGCTCGAGACCGCGACCCACCCGCGGCGCGAGCTCGACGACCTCGCGACGGAGATCCGCGCGGGCCGGCGGCGCGCCCAGGAGGCCGCGGACCACGTCGGCGCCCGGGTCGCCGCGCTCTCCACCTCGCCCCTGCCCTTCGAGGGCACCACCGTCTCCCGCCTGCGCTACCTGGAGGCCCGCGCCGCGTTCGGGCTCACGGCGCGCGAGCAGCTCACGAGCGGGTGTCACGTGCACGTCGCCGTCGCGGACGACACCGAGGGGGTCGCCGTCCTCGACCGCATCGGGCCGTGGCTCTCCACGCTCCTCGCGCTGAGCACCAACTCCCCGTTCTGGCAGGGCCAGGACAGCGCGTACGCGAGCTTCCGGTCCCAGGTCTGGTCCCGCTGGCCGACGTCGGGGCCCACCCGGGCGTTCGGCTCGCCCGAGGCGTACCGCGACGCGGTCGACACCCTCGTCGCGACCGGCACGATCCTCGACGAGAACATGGTCTACTTCGACGCCCGGCTGTCGTCGCGCTACCCGACGGTCGAGATCCGCGTCGCCGACGTGTGCCTCGACCCCGACACGGCGACGCTCCTCGCCGCCCTCAGCCGCGGACTCGTCGAGACGGCGGCGCGCGAGGTCGCAGACGGCGTCGCACCCCCGGAGCTCCGCCCCGAGATCCTGCGGACCGCGTCGTGGCGCGCCGGGCGCTCGGGCCTCGAGGAGGACCTGGTCTCGCCGCTCACGTGGCGCCCGGCCCCGGCGCACGACGTCGTCGGGCTGCTCGTCGCGCACGTGCGGGACGCGCTCGTCGACGCGGGCGACCTCGACGCCGTGACGGAGCTGCTCGGACGCCTCTGGTCGGGCGGGAACGGTGCGCAGCGCCAGCGCGCGTGGCACGCGGCGTCCGGCGGGGACCTGCGCGCCGTCGTCGAGCAGGCCGTGGAGGTCACGCACTCCTGACGCCCCGGCCGCCGGCGCGCCGCTGACAGGACGCGTTGCGCGCTACGGCGCGGTGAGGGCCGTCTCGCGGGCGCGGGCGACGACGTCGTGCACGGTCGGTCCCAGGACGTCCGGCCGCGGACCGTCCGCCCACGCGCGCCCGTGGGAGACCCAGCCGGTGCGAGTGCCGGCGGCCCGGCCCGCGGCGACGTCGGCGTGCGCCGCGTCCCCGACCATCCAGACCTCGGCACGGTCCACGTCGGTCGCGCCGACGCGCTCCAGCGCGATCTCGAGGAGCCGCGGGTCCGGCTTGTCGACGCCCTCCTCGCCGGACACGACGACGGCGTCGACGTGCGCCCCGACCCCGCAGCGGGCGAGCTTGCCGCGCTGCTGCGCGGACGTCCCGTTCGTCACCACGACGACCACGTCGCCGTCGGCGCGCAGCGCGTCGAGCAGGTCGAGCACGCCGTCGTACGCGCGGACGTGGTCGAGGATGCCGGCGCGGAAGCGGTCGACCGCGGCGGGCAGGTCCTCGTCCCAGCCGAGGCGGTCGACGATGACGCGTGCCACCTCCGTCTTCACCGCGAACCCGCCCTGGTCGGCGGCGACGATCGCGGCGAGGTCGGAGGCGTCACGCCCGGCGCGCGCGACGGCGTCGGCCGCCCAGGCGGCGAACGCGTCGTCGCGGCCGACGAGCGTGTTGTCGAGGTCGAGGAGCCAGATCACGCCTGGACCCTAGCCCGGGCGACCCGCGCGGCGCCGAGGCGTCCGCGCCCGGGGCACCCGGGACGGTCAGCCGCGGGCGAGCTCCGCGAGCGCGTCCAGCACGTCGCGCGCGACGTCGGCCGACGTGAGCCGGTACGCCGAGGCCACCTGGTCCCGGGTCGCGTGGTCGAGGAACTGCGCGGGCAACCCGAGGGCGTGCACCGGCGTGCGGACGCCGCCCTCGAGCGAGCGCTGCGCGAGGAGCGCGCCCACGCCGCCGTCGGCGACGCCGTCCTCGACGCTCACGACGAGGTCGTGCTCGCCCGCGAGCTTGACGAGCGCGCTCGGCATCGGCAGGACCCACGTCGGGGACGCGACGGTCACGTCGACGCCGTGGGCCGTGAGCGACTCCGCCGCGTCGAGCGCGACGCGTGCCATGGACCCGGGGCCGACGAGCAGGACCCGGGCGCGCGGCGCCGCGCCCTGCGGGACGGTCGTCGGCGCCTCGCCCGGCACGGCGAGCAGGTCCACGCCGTCCACGGCGTCGACGGCGGGCAACGGGTCCCCGAGCGCCCCCTTGGGGTAGCGCACGACCGTCGGTGCGTCGTCGACGTCCACGGCCTCGCGCAGCGCCGTCCGCAGCGTCTCCTCGTCGCGCGGCGCGGCGAGCCGCAGGCCGGGCACGATGCGCAGCATCGCCATGTCCCACATGCCGTTGTGGCTCGCGCCGTCGTCGCCCGTGATGCCGGCGCGGTCGAGCACGAACGTCACGCCGGCCTTGTGCAGGGCGACGTCCATGAGGACCTGGTCGAACGCGCGGTTGAGGAACGTCGCGTAGACGGCGACGACGGGGTGCAGGCCCGCGAACGCCATGCCCGCGGCGGAGGTGGCCGCGTGCTGCTCGGCGATCCCGACGTCGAACGTGCGCTCGGGGAACGCCTGCGCGAACGGCTTGAGCCCTACGGGCTCGAGCATCGCCGCGGTGATCGCGACGACGTCGGACCGGCGCCGCCCGATCTGCACGATCTCGTCCGCGAAGACGCTCGTCCAGCCGAAGCGCGACGGCGCGACCGGCAGACCGGTCTCGGGGTGGATCTTCCCGACGGCGTGGAAGCGGTCGGCGACGTCCTGCTCTGCGGGCGTGTACCCGCGACCCTTCTCGGTGATCGTGTGCACGATCACGGGCGCGCCGTACGCCTTGGCCCGGCGCAGCGCGTGCTCCATGGCCTCGACGTCGTGCCCGTCGACCGGGCCGACGTACTTGATGCCGAGGTCCTCGAACATCCCCTGCGGGGCGACGACGTCCTTGAGGCCCTTCTTCAGGCCGTGCAGCCACTCGTAGGCGAAACGACCCGGCGCGCCGGACCGGTTGAGCGTGCGCTTGCCCCACTGCAGGAAGCTCTCGTAGCCGTGCGTGGTGCGCAGCGTCGACAGGTGGTGCGCGAGCCCGCCGATGGTCGGCGAGTAGGAGCGGCCGTTGTCGTTGACGACGACGACGAGGCGCCGGTCCTGGCTCTCGGCGATGTTGTTCAGCGCCTCCCAGGCCATGCCGCCCGTGAGGGCGCCGTCGCCGATGACCGCGACGACGTGCCGGTCGGTGAGGCCGCGCACGACGTTCGCCTTCGCGATGCCGTCGCCCCAGGAGAGCGCGGTCGACGCGTGCGAGTTCTCGACGACGTCGTGGTCGGACTCGGCGCGCGACGGGTAGCCGGACAGGCCGCCCTGCTTGCGCAGCGCCGAGAAGTCCTGGCGACCCGTGAGGAGCTTGTGCACGTAGGACTGGTGGCCCGTGTCGAACACGAACGTGTCGGTCGGCGACGAGAACACGCGGTGCATCGCGATCGTGAGCTCGACGACCCCGAGGTTCGGACCGAGGTGCCCGCCGGTGCGCGAGACCGAGTCGACGAGGAACGCACGGATCTCGCCGGCGAGCTCCCGCGCCTGCTCGAGGGTCAGCCGTTGCACGTCCTCGGGCGAGGTGATCGTGCCAAGCAGGCTCATGCAGATGCTCCGTTCCGTTCCCGTGCGACCAGCCCGACAACTCTAGGCCGTCCGGGCAGGTGACCTGCGCAGCGGTGCGCGGGGCGACGGGACCTTCACGTCATTGACGCACACTCCGGCGCCGGACGCACGGACCACCCGGGCGTGGAAGGTCACTTCCGCCCTGCGGACATCGGAGGGGCGCGACCTCGTAGGATGGGGGCATGCGCTTCCTGCCCGGACAGACCCCTGCGACCGACCTCACGTACGGCGACGTCTTCCTCGTGCCGTCGCGTTCCGAGGTCGCCTCGCGCTTCGACGTCGACCTCTCCTCCGCGGACGGGACGGGGACCACGATCCCCGTCGTCGTCGCGAACATGACCGCCGTCGCGGGCCGCCGCATGGCGGAGACGGTCTCGCGCCGCGGCGGCGTCGCGATCATCCCGCAGGACGTGCCGACCGACGTCGTCGCCGACGTGGTCGCCGACGTGAAGTCCAAGGACCCCGTCATCGAGACGCCCGTGGTCGTCGGCCCGCACGACACGGTCCACACGGCTCTCACCCTCATCGGCAAGCGCTCGCACGGCGCCGCGGTGGTCGTGGACGACGGGCGGCCCGTGGGCGTGGTCACGGAGGCCGACTGCGCCGACGTCGACCGCTTCACCCAGGTCCACCAGGTCATGACGACCGACCCCCTGGTGCTCGACGCGTCCGTCCTCGACGGCGGCCGCTCCGGGCTCGAGGCGGCCTACGACCAGCTCCACACCGCGCGCCTCAAGGTCGCGCCCGTGACGCGCGACGGGGCCCTCGTCGGCGTCCTCACGCGCAAGGGCGCGCTGCGCTCGTCCGTCTACGCGCCCGCGCTCGACGCAGCGGGCCGCCTGCGTGTCGGCGCCGCGGTCGGGATCAACGGCGACGTCGCCGCCAAGGCCAAGGAGCTCCTGGCGGCCGGCGTCGACGTGCTCGTCGTCGACACGGCGCACGGCCACCAGGCCAAGATGCTCCAGGCGCTCGACGCCGTCCGCTCGGTCGGCCCCGACGTCCCCGTGGTCGCGGGCAACGTCGTGACCGCAGACGGTGTGCGCGACCTCGTCGCCGCGGGCGCCGACATCGTCAAGGTGGGCGTCGGCCCGGGCGCGATGTGCACGACCCGCATGATGACGGCCGTCGGGCGACCGCAGTTCTCCGCCGTCCTCGAGTGCGCCGCCGCGGCGCGCGAGCTCGGCAAGCACGTCTGGGCCGACGGCGGCGTGCGCCACCCCCGCGACGTCGCCCTCGCGCTCGCCGCGGGCGCCTCCCAGGTGATGATCGGCTCGTGGTTCGCGGGCACGTACGAGTCGCCCGGCGACCTGCACGACGACGGCACCGGCCGGCTCTACAAGGAGAGCTTCGGCATGGCGTCGGCGCGGGCCGTGGCCGCGCGCACCGCGGGCGGCTCGCCGTTCGACCGCGCGCGCAAGGCGCTCTACGAGGAGGGCATCAGCTCGGGGCGTATGTTCCTCGACCCGCAGCGCCCGGGCGTCGAGGACCTCCTCGACCAGATCACGTCGGGGCTGCGCAGCTCCGCGACCTACGCGGGCGCGTCGAGCCTCGCGGAGTTCGCCGACCGCGCCGTCGTCGGGATCCAGTCCGCCGCGGGCTACGAGGAGGGCCGCCCGCTCCCGGTGAGCTGGTGACCACGGACCCGGCGGCCCAGCGCGGGCCCGCGCGCGAGCAGCTCGCCGCGCTCGCGCGTGACGGCGGCGCCTGGCCCGAGCCGTGGCGGCACGCGGTCGGCTCCCTGCGCGACGACGCCCGCGGGGCCGCCGTGCTCCTGCTGTTCGGCGCGCTCGACCGTGTCCCCGCCGCGCACGCGGCCGCCTCGGTGCCGCGCGACCTCGACGTGCTCCTCCTCGCGCGTGCCGCGACGCTCGGCCACCACCCCGGCCAGGTCGCCTTCCCCGGAGGGCGGCTCGAGCCCGAGGACGGTGGGCCGGTCGGTGCCGCGCTGCGCGAGGCCGAGGAGGAGACGGGGCTCGAGCCCGACGGCGTCGACGTGCTCGGCACGCTCGGCGAGCTGCCCGTGCCGGTGAGCAACCACCTCGTGACGCCGGTCCTCGCGTGGTGGTCGCGCCCGACGCCCGTCCGCGCGGTCGACGCCGCCGAGTCCGCGCACGTCTTCCGCGTCCCCGTCGCCGACCTCCTCGATCCCGCACGACGTCGCACGGTGACGGTCCGGCGCGACCGCCGGGTGCACAAGAGCCCCGGGTTCCTCGTCGAGGCGGACGGGCGCGAGCACCTCGTCTGGGGGTTCACCGGGGGCATCCTCGACGCGCTCTTCGACCGGCTCGGCTGGACGGAGCCGTGGGACCGGACCCGGACGCTCGACGCCCCGCTCTGAGCCGTCCGCGTGCGTCAGGTGGAGGAGTCCTGCCCCGGCGAACCGGAGAGACGCCGGCCGAACTCGGGGTCCTCCGTGAGGGTCGCGTACGAGCGGCGCACGATCTCCTCGAGCACGCCGAGGTCGACGGCGTCGAGGTCCTTGACGTGGACACAGCCCTTGCCGACCGTGTGCGGTCCGAGGTGCTCCAGCAGTGCGGCGTGGACGTCGACCCCGTCCATGACGTACACGGTCGTCGCCGCCTTGCGCGGTGAGAATCCCGCCGCCGCCATGTCGCCCTCGCGACCGCTCGCGTACCGGTAGTGGTAGGTGCCGAACCCGACGATCGACGGCCCCCACATCCGGGCCGGCTCGCCCGTCACCCGCTCCATGATCGCCACGAGCCGCTCGGCGTCCCGTCGCCGGACCGCGTCCCCCACGCTCGCGACGAACTCGTGGACGTCCGCTTCGGTCGCCCGGGTCTTGTTCTCCACCACGGGACCAGTGTGGCGCCAACAGGAGCCCATGGCGACCCCCACCGGCATCGCGACGTCCGACCACCGCGTCGTCGCGGCTGCCGCCGTCAGTGTTGTGGCGGCAGGATGAACACCGTCTCGTACGAGTGGACCACGCCGTTCACATCACCCACGCTCGTGATCGTGTACGGGCTGAGGTTCAGCGCGTCGCCCTCGAAGAGCGGCGTCAGGTACGCCTCGTTCTTCGGGTCGACCGAGTGCACGCTTCCTCGGCGAACGGCGTTCAGCGCCTCGTAGGCGTAGGGGCCGAGGCAGAGTCGCTCGACGATCGCATCCCGATGGTCGCCGGCCGCCACCACGTACGACGCGAGAGTGCCGTCGGCCGCATAGCTCACCGTCCCGTTCGCGCCCTCTCTCGGCCCGAGGTCGACCATGTTCTCGTACATGCCGACGTCGAGCGGCATGCCGTTGAGGACGTCCCCGCTCGTGGGTCCGCACTCCGGCGTCGTCGCAGGAGCGGGCGCTGCGCTCGGCGTCGTGGCGGGAGTGGGCGCGGCGCTGGGCGTCGACCCGACGCTCGGCTGCGTCGAGACAGGAGCTTCGGCAACATCATCCGGCGCCGGTGCCGGTGCCGTGCAGCCGGTGAGCGCGGCGCCGGTGAGCATGGCGACGAGCGCTGCAGCGGCCGCGCCTGTACGTCTCAGCATCGGCGCAGGCTATCGAGCATCCTGCCGATCATGCCAGCGCCCCGCCCGGCTGGAGCCGGGCGGGGCGCTGTACGTGAACTGGTGAACTAGACGAGCGAGCGCAGCACGTACTGCAGGATGCCGCCGTTGCGGTAGTAGTCCGCCTCGCCCGGGGTGTCGATGCGCACGACCGCGTCGAACTCGACGCTCGTGCCGTCGCCCTTCGTCGCGGTGACCTTGACCGTCGACGGCGTGGAGCCGTCGTTCAGCGCCGTGATCCCGGCGATGTCGAACGTCTCGGTGCCGTCGAGGCCGAGCGACCCGGCGTTCTCGCCCGCCGGGAACTGCAGCGGCAGGACCCCCATGCCGATGAGGTTCGAGCGGTGGATGCGCTCGAAGCTCTCCGTGATGACCGCCTTGACGCCCAGGAGCGCCGTGCCCTTGGCCGCCCAGTCGCGCGACGAGCCGGAGCCGTACTCCTTGCCGCCCAGGATGACGAGCGGCGTGCCCTGCGCGGCGTAGTCCTGCGCGGCGTCGTAGATCGTGTCCTGCGCGTCCTTCACGAAGTTGAAGGTGTAGCCACCCTCGACGTTCTCGAGGAGCTGGTTGCGCAGGCGGATGTTCGCGAACGTGCCGCGGATCATGACCTCGTGGTTCCCGCGGCGCGAGCCGTAGGAGTTGAAGTCGCGACGCGCGACGCCGTGCTCGGCGAGATACTTCCCGGCCGGCGAGTCCACCTTGATGGCGCCCGCGGGGCTGATGTGGTCGGTCGTGACCGAGTCGCCCAGCTTCGCCAGGACGCGCGCACCGGAGATGTCCGCGACCGGGGACGGCTCCATGCCCATGCCCTCGAAGTACGGGGGCTTGCGCACGTAGGTCGACTCGGCGTCCCACGCGAACGTGTCGCCCTCGGGCGTCTCGAGCGCACGCCACCGGTCGTCGCCGGTGAAGACGTCCGCGTAGTCCTTGGTGAACATGTCGCGGTCGATCGACGCGTCGATGGTCGCCTGGACCTCGTCCGGCGTGGGCCAGATGTCGCGCAGGAAGATCGGGTGGCCCGCCTCGTCACGACCCAGCGGGTCGTGGTCGAAGTCGAACTCCATGGTACCGGCGAGCGCGTAGGCGATGACCAGCGGCGGCGACGCGAGGTAGTTCATCTTCACGTCGGGGTTGATGCGGCCCTCGAAGTTGCGGTTGCCGGACAGGACCGACACCACGGCGAGGTCGTGCTCGTTGACCGCCTCGGAGATCTTCTCGTCGAGCGGGCCCGAGTTGCCGATGCACGTCGCGCAGCCGTAGCCCACGAGGTGGAAGCCGAGCTTCTCGAGGTACGGCCACAGGCCGGCCTTCTCGTAGTAGTTCGTCACGACCTGGGAGCCCGGGGCCATCGAGGTCTTGACCCACGGCTTGGCCTCGAGGCCCTTCTCGACCGCCTTCTTCGCGAGGAGCGCGGCGGCGAGCATGACCGACGGGTTGGACGTGTTGGTGCAGCTCGTGATCGACGCGATCGCGACGGCGCCGTGGAACAGCTCGAACGACGCGCCGTCCGTGTCCGTCACGCTCACGGTCTTGCGGCCGTTGGGCGTGATCGCGGGCGAGTCGGACGCCGGGAACGACTCCTTCTCCGCCTCGTCGACGAGGTCGCGGACCTCGGGCGCGTAGGTGGGCAGGTCGCGCTCGAACGCCGACTTCGCGTTCGACAGCTCGATGCGGTCCTGCGGGCGCTTCGGCCCGGCGATCGACGGGACGACCGTCGAGAGGTCGAGCTCGAGGTACTCGGAGAACACCGGCTCGACGTAGCTGTCGGAGGCGGGGTCGAGCCACAGGCCCTGCTCCTTGGCGTACGCCTCGACGAGCGCGAGCTGCTCGTCGCTGCGGCCCGTGAGGCGCAGGTAGTCGATCGTCACGCCGTCGATCGGGAAGATCGCGGCCGTCGAGCCGAACTCGGGGCTCATGTTGCCGATCGTGGCGCGGTTCGCGAGCGGCACCTGGGCCACGCCCGCGCCGTAGAACTCGACGAACTTCCCGACGACGCCGTGCTGGCGCAGCATCTGGGTGATGGTGAGCACGACGTCGGTCGCGGTGACGCCCGCGGGGATCGAGCCGTTGAGCTTGAAGCCGACGACGCGAGGGATGAGCATCGACACGGGCTGGCCGAGCATGGCCGCCTCGGCCTCGATGCCGCCGACGCCCCAGCCGAGCACGCCGAGGCCGTTGACCATCGTCGTGTGCGAGTCGGTACCGACGCACGTGTCGGGGTACGCGCGCAGGGTGCCACCCACCTCGCGCGTCATGATCGTGCGCGCCAGGAACTCGATGTTGACCTGGTGCACGATGCCGGTGCCCGGGGGGACGACCTTGAAGTCGTCGAACGCCGTCTGGCCCCAGCGCAGGAACTGGTAGCGCTCGTGGTTGCGCTGGTACTCGAACTCGACGTTGCGCTCGAACGCGTCCGAGCGGCCCGCGACGTCGATCTGCACGGAGTGGTCGATGACCATCTCGGCCGGCGCGAGCGGGTTGATGCGGGACGGGTCGCCGCCGAGCTCCGCGACGGCCTCGCGCATGGTCGCGAGGTCGACGACGCAGGGCACGCCCGTGAAGTCCTGCATGATCACGCGCGCGGGCGTGAACTGGATCTCGGTGTCGGGCTGCGCGTCCGGGTCCCAGGACGCGAGCGCGCGCACGTGGTCGGCCGTGATGTTGGCACCGTCCTCCGTGCGCAGGAGGTTCTCGGCAAGGATCTTCAGGCTGTACGGGAGGCGCTCGACACCCTCGACGGCGGACAGGCGGAAGATCTCGTACGAGTTCTCACCGACCTCCAGCGTTCCCTTCGACCCGAACGTGTCGACGCTGCTCACTCGTAGCTCCTTCGTGGCGAGACGGTGGCACGGATGCCATGGTTCAGGGGGCTTCGCCCAGCCTACGCCGGGCTGGCGCGCCGCTCAGGCCGGGTCCGGAGGACCGCCCTGGCGGTGGTCGGCGGCTCGTCCACGACCCGCTGCGACCTGCACCGCGACCAGCATACCCCATATATCTTGACGTCAAGATATATGGCCGTCCGGACCGTCAGAGGTCGCAGTCGCACAGCAGGTTGAGCTCGACGACCTGCTCCCCCTCGGCGGGGCGCGCCCACGCCTCCGCCTCGGCGCGCGACGCGAAGGTCCGCCCGGCGAGCCGTCCGTTCGGCAGCAGGACGCCGACGCCGACGACGTCACGCACGTCGTCGGCCACGGGGAACGCCTGGTCCGCCGCCGTCACCGTCCCGCTCGCCGCGGTCCCGTCCCTCGTGGTCCCGCTCGTCGTGCTGGTGCTCGTCACGTCCTCACCGTCCCGCTCGTCCGACCGTCTCCCCCATCGTCCTCCCGGCACGCGCCGGGGCGCACCCGGGTTCGCGCAAGGCCGAGCGCGCCCGCGGGCGTCAACGCGTGAGGACGGCGACCGCCTCGACGTGGTGCGTCATCGGGAAGAGGTCGAACGCCCGCAGGGACGACAGCCCGTAGCCGTGACCCGCGAGGTAGGAGACGTCGCGCGCGAGCGCCGCGGGGTCGCACGCGACGTACACGACCCGGGACGGCTGCCGGGAGGCGATCGCCTCGACCACGGCGCGGCCGGCACCGACGCGGGGCGGGTCGAGCACGACGACGTCCGCACCGGTCGGGTCGGCGGCGAGCACCTGCTCGACGGGGCCGTGGTGCAGTTCCACCCGGTCGAGCCCGTGCGCGTTGCGGCGCGCGTCGCGCACGGCCCGCTCGTCGCCCTCCACCGCGACCACCGAGCCGGCCGCCCCGACGGCCGCCGCCAGGGGCGTGGTGAACAGCCCGGCACCGGAGTAGAGGTCGAGCACGCGCGCGCCGTCGACATCCCCCACGCCGTCGAGCACCGCGCGCGCCAGCGTGGCCGGCGCCTCGCGGTGCACCTGCCAGAACCCGCCCGCCGCGACCCGGTACTCGTGCTGCCGGTCGCCGAGCACGACGCGCTCGGTCACGCTGCGGCGCGCGTTGGGGCGCTGGTCGGGCGAGCCCGACCGCCACGGCTCGCCGTCCACGAGGAGGACCGGCGCCGAGCCGACGGGCGCGACGAGCTCGATCCGCGTGCCCGGCCGCCAGGTGCGCGTGAAGACCTTCTCGCGCACCGCGAGGTCTGCGACGTCCTCGGTGGCGAGCGGCATGCCGTCCAGCGCGACGACGTCGTGCGACCGGAAGCGGTGCATGCCCGCACGGCCCGTGCCGTCGGCGACGAGGTCCACGCGCGTCCGGTAGCCGAGCCCGCCGCGCTCGGCGTCGCCCGGCAGACCCTCGACCTCTACCTGAAGGTCAAGGTCGTCGAGGTCGACCTTCCCGAGCCGGCTGAGCTGCTCGGCCAGCACGTCCCGCTTCCAGCGACGCTGCGCGGCGAGCGCGACGTGCGCGAGCTCGCCGCCGCCGACGCCCCCGGGACCGGCCTCCGGCCACACGGACGGGACCCGGTCGGGCGACGCCTCGCGGATCTCGACGGCGTCCGCACGCCAGAACTTCGCGGCGTCCCCGCCCTCCGTGACACGGGCGCGCACCCGCTCCCCGGGCAGGGTGTGCCGCACGAAGACGACGCGCCCGTCGTACCGTGCGACGCAGTGGCCGCCGTGCGCGACCGGGCCGACCTCGAGCTCGACCTCGACCTCAGGTCGAGGGTCGACGCGGGCGGACTGACGGGTCGGGCGTCCGCCCTGGCGGCGGGTCGTGCGGCGCCCACCACGTGCGGCGCGACGGTCCGCGAAGGGGTCGGACGGTCGGTCGGAGGGCACGGCGGGACCACGCGAGGAGGACGGCATCCCTCTAGTATCCCGGACACGGCCCGGCCCACCCGCCGTGGGCGTGAGAAGGGCCTGGTTCCGACCCGGAACCAGGCCCTTCTCACGCCACGAGGACTGCCGATCAGTACCCCGTGAAGCGCTGGCGGAACCCCTCGCCCTCGAGGCCGGTCTGCCCCTCGGTCGAGGAGAGCTGCCACGGCACCGACGCCACGACGACGCCCGGCGTGAAGAGCAGGCGGCCCTTGAGCCGCAGCGCGCTCTGGTTGTGCAGGAGCTGCTCCCACCAGTGGCCCACGACGTACTCGGGGATGTAGACGACCACGAGGTCGCGCGGGGACTCGCGGCGGACCGAGCGCACGTACGACAGCACCGGGCGCGTGATCTCACGGAAGGGCGAGTCCAGGACGCGGAGCGGGACAGGGAGGTCGAGCGCCTCCCACTGCCGCATGAGGTCCTCGACGTCCTCGGAGTCCACGCCGACCGTGACGGCCTCCAGGACGGACGGGCGCGACGCGCGCGCGTACGCGAGCGCCCGCATCGTCGGCCGGTGGATCTTGGACACGAGGACGATCGCGTGCACGCGGCTGGGCAGGGCGCGGGCCGCGGCGGCCTCGTCGCCGAGCGCGAGCTCGTCGCGCACCCTGTCGTAGTGCTTGCGGATCGACTTCATGAGCACGAAGACGAGCGCCATCGCGAGGATCGCGATCCAGGCGCCGTGCGTGAACTTCGTGATGAGGACGATGACGAGCACCGTCCCGGTCATCGCCAGGCCCACCGCGTTGACCACGCGCGAGCGCCGCATGCGCGACCGCTCGCGGGGCTGGTGCTCGGTGCGCAACGCCCGCGTCCAGTGCCGCACCATGCCGAGCTGGGACAGCGTGAACGACACGAACACGCCCACGATGTAGAGCTGGATGAGGCGCGTGACCTCCGCGTCGAACGCCCAGATGAGCACGATCGCGGCCACGGCGAGCGTGACGATGCCGTTGGAGAACGCGAGCCGGTCGCCGCGCGTGTGGAGCTGGCGCGGCAGGTAGCCGTCCTTCGCGAGGATCGAGCCGAGGACCGGGAACCCGTTGAACGCGGTGTTCGCGGCGAGCACGAGGATGAGCCCCGTCACCGCTGACACCACGTAGAAGAGCACGGGCGCCCCGCTGAACACGGTCTCGGCGAGCTGCCCGATCACCGGGTGCTGCACGTAGTCCACGGGCAGCGGTTGCCCGTTCAGCGAGAGCTGCGTGTGCGGGTCCTCGGCGTAGTGCACTCCGGTCGCGCGCGCGAGGAAGAGGATCGACATCATCATCACGGCCGAGATGCCGCCCAGCAGGGCGAGCGTCGTGGCGGCGTTGCGCGACTTGGGCTTGCGGAACGCCGGGACGCCGTTGCTGATGGCCTCGACACCGGTGAGGGCGGCGCAGCCGGACGCGAACGCCCGCGCCACGAGGAAGGCGCCCGCGATGCCCATGAGTCCCTGGTCGAACCCGCTCTGCGCCGTGAGCTCGAACTCCGCGCTCTCCGCCGGGCCGAGGTTGCCGGTCACGTACTGGAAGAACCCGACGACCGCCGTCGTGCCGATGGCGAGCATGAAGAGGTAGACCGGGATCGCGAAGAACGTCCCCGACTCCTTGACCCCGCGCAGGTTGACGAGGGTGAGGACGACGACGAGCCCGATGGCGAACGCGGCCTCGTGGTCGCGCAGCGCCGGGATCGCGCTGGCCGCGTACTGCGCCCCCGAGGAGATCGAGACCGCGACCGTGAGCACGTAGTCGACCATGAGCGCCGACGCGACGCCGACGCCCGCCGACGGACCCAGGTTGACCGTGGCGACCTCGTAGTCGCCGCCGCCCGACGGGTAGGCGCGCACGTTCTGGCGGTACGACGCGACGACCGTCAGCAGCACGACCACGACCGCGAGGCCCACCCACGGCGAGATCATCGTCGCGCTGAGGCCCGCGAGAGCGAGCGTCAGGAGGATCTCGTCCGGGGCGTACGCGACCGACGACAGGGCGTCGGACGCGAACACGGGCAGGGCCACACGCTTGGGGAGCAGCGTGTGCCCCAGGTGCTCGCTGCGGACAGGCCGCCCGAGCAGCAGCCGCTTCGCGGCATCAGCGATCTCCGACACGAGGCCTCATGCTATGCCCGACGGCGCCCGGTCGCGCTGGTGCGCGCCCGGCGGCCCCGCGAGCGGTAGCGTTCGGTGCGTGCACTTCGTCATCATGGGATGCGGCCGCGTCGGCGCGACGCTCGCCCAGTCGCTCGAGTCGAGCGGCCACTCGGTCGCCGTCGTCGACCAGAACCCCGACGCGTTCCGGCGCCTCCCGGCCGAGTTCACCGGCAAGAAGGTGACCGGGGTCGGCTTCGACCGCGACACGCTCGTGCAGGCCGGCATCGAGGAGGCCTACGCGTTCGCCGCGGTCTCCGACGGCGACAACTCGAACATCCTGTCCGCGCGCGTCGTGCGGGAGACGTTCGGCGTCGAGAAGGTCGTGGCGCGGATCTACGACCCCCAGCGCGCGGAGATCTACCAGCGCCTCGGCATCCCCACGGTCGCGACCGTGCGCTGGACCGCCGACCAGGTGCTGCGCCGCATGCTCCCGTTCGGCGCGACCGACGAGTACCGCGACCCGTCGGGCCGCGTGCGTCTCGCGCAGGTCGACTTCCACCCCGACTGGGTCGGGCGCACCGTCCGCGCCATCGAGGACGCCACGGGCGCACGCGTGGCGTTCGTCAGCCGCTTCGGCGACGGTGTCCTCGTCACCGACCGCACCGTCCTGCAGGAGAACGACGTGCTCCACGTGCTCATGGACGACGAGCAGGCCGCCGTCGTCGAACGCAAGCTCACCCACGCGCCGAAGGTCGAGGCCGAGTGATGCGCGTCGTCATCGCGGGAGCGGGCTCGGTCGGCCGCTCGATCGCCCGCGAGCTCCTCAGCCACGACCACGAGGTCATGCTCATCGACAAGCAGCCGGCAGCCATGCGGGTCGCCCAGGTCGCGGAGGCGGACTGGCTGCTCGCCGACGCGTGCGAGCTCTCGACGCTCGCCGAGGCCAAGGTCGACGAGTGCGACGTCATCGTGGCGGCGACGGGCGACGACAAGGTGAACCTCGTCGTGTCGCTGCTCGCCAAGACCGAGTTCGGGGTGCCGCGCACGGTCGCGCGCGTGAACAACCCGAAGAACGAGTGGATGTTCGACGAGTCGTGGGGCGTGGACGTCGCCGTCTCGACGCCGCGCATCATGACCGCGATGGTCGAGGAGGCCGTCGCCGTCGGCGACCTCGTCCGCATCTTCACGTTCCACCAGTCCGGCGCGGACATCCTCGAGGTCACCCTGCCGCCGACCTCCCCGCTCGTCGGCCACCGCGTCGGCGAGGTGAGCTGGCCCGCGGACACGGTCCTCGCGGCGATCGTCCGCGGCACGCGCCCGATCGCGCCCAGCCAGGACGACACGCTCGAGGCCGGGGACGAGCTCCTGCTCGTCACGGGCGACGAGTCGGACGAGGGTGCTCTCGCCCGGCTCCTCGCCGGGACGCCCGAGGCGGAGCCGACCGCGTCGGACGCGCCCGTCGAGGCGCCCGAGGCGGGCGACGGCGTCCTCTGACGGGGCTCGTCCCGGCGTCCGCCCGGACTACGCCGTCGGCTGCGGCGCTGCCGCGCCGTGCGGGCGGCGGACCAGGATCCACGTGAGCCACAGGACGAGCGCCCACAGCGGGATGCCCATGACGAGGCGTGCGGTGCCCAGCCAGCCGACGTCGCCGTCGAGGTAGAGCGGGACCTGGACCGCGAGCCGGGCGGCGAACAGCCCGATCCAGAGCCACGTCGCGGCGGTGTACCGGCGCATCAGCGTGCGGTCGGACCGCCAGGTGCGCGCCCAGCGGGCGAACGCGCCGGGCGCGGCGGCGTCCGCGTCGCCAGGCGTCGCGGCCGCCGCGGGCTGCTCGGCCGAGGCGTCCGCGGCGTCGACCGCGTCCGGGTACGGGTCCGCCGTCGTCCCGGCCGACCCCGACGCGGCACCCGCGCCGAAGCCGCTGCGGAAGCCCTCGACCACGAGTCCGACGAGCGGCCAGCGGGCCAGGACCGAGACGAGGAGAGCGACGAGGTACGCGGCGTTGGTCCACAGGCCCCACGCGAAGTAGTCCTGCGCCTCGCCCGACCGCCACGCCCAGATCACGCCGATGCCGACGCCCAGGAGACCGCCGAACGCCTGGGTCACCGGAGTGCGCTGGATCAGCCGCGCCGCGACCGCGACGAGCGCCGCCGCGACCGAGGTCACGAGGGCCCACTGCAGGTTCGTCGTGGCCACGTAGACGACGACGAAGACGAGGCCCGGGGCGACCGACTCGACGAGCCCGCGCACTCCCCCGATGGCGTCCGCCACGGAGAAGTCCTGCCCGGCGAGCGCGCGGACCCCGCGGGCGCGACCGTCCTCGGGCGCGGCGACGTCGTCGACGACGGTCTCCGCGACCTCCGCGTCGTGCGCGAGACCCTCCGGGGCGTGCCCGGGACGCCCGTCCACGGGGCCGCCGCTCGCGTCGCTGCTGCTCGTCATCTCGTGGCGTCCTCGGTGGCTCGGGGTCGGTCGGTCACGGTCCGGGCGCGTGGCCCGGGTCGGCCGCTGCACGTCCGCAGGATCGTACGGCACCGCCGCGTGTCGGCGGGAGCGAGGTCACTCCCCCGGCTTGGCGAGGAGCTCGTAGCGCGGGTTGAAGATCGTGCGGCGCCCGTCGACGTCGCACACCAGGCCCTCGACGAGGGCGCGGCGACCGGGCTCGATCCCCGCGATGCGACGACGCCCGAGCCACACGAGGTCCACGACGCCGGAGCCGTCGAACAGCTCGACCTCGACCGTCGGGACGCCCTCGCGCGGACGCAGCACGACCGACCGCAGGACGCCGGAGATCTTGGCCCGACGCCGGTTGGGCAGCTCGGACACGGCACGGCAGCCCTTCTGCCGCGCCGCCTCGGAGCGCTCCTCGTCGGCGGCGAGCTCCTCCTGGGAGGCGAGGGCCGTGCGCCAGGCGTCCCGCAGGGTGGGGGCCATGTCAGCGGATCTCCGTGATCTCCGGCCCACGCGTCAGCGGGTCGAACGAGGGCGTCTCGGGCGCGCCGGCAGGTGCCGGGGCCGTCGCGGCCGGGCCCTTGCCCGGCAGGTGCAGGGTCAGGAGGTCGCGCGGCGGGCGCGGGCTCTGGTCGCGCACGACGACGATGTTGGCGAACACGGACTCCAGCAGCCGGGCCTCGGCCGGGTCGACCGCCGCCTTGCCCGTGAGGACGCCGCGGAGGAACCAGCGCGGGCCGTCGACCCCCACGAAGCGCGCGGGGCGCACGCCCGGGCGCCCGTCCGGCGTCTGCGCGGGGATGCGGGCGAGCAGCTCGCGACCGAACGGGCCGGGGAGGTCGTCGACCGTGCCGCCCTGCTTGGTCACCGACGCGGCGATCTCGCCGCGGATCTCGTCCCAGATGCCGTCCGTGCGGGGCGCGGCGAACGCCTGCACCTGCAGCCCGGAGCCCGCGACCGCGCACGCGACGCCCGTGATGCGCTGGGTCTTCTTGTCGACCTCCATGCGCAGCTCCATGCCGGGCACGCCGGGCAGCCACACCGCGCCCAGGTCGAGGCGGGGCCCGCGCTCGGGCACCTGGGAGGAGTCGTACGGGCCGCGGGCCGGCTTCGCGTCGGTCGCCTCGGCGACGGGAGCGCCGTCGTCGACCTGCTCGGACGTCGTGCCCGACGGCGCCGACGGCTCGGGCGACTCGGTCGGCTCGGACGACCTGGAGCGACGGAACAGACCCACGGAGGAACTCCTTCACCTGCCCGGCCCTCGGCCGGGACTCCTGACGGGGCGCTCGCCCCGCACTGCTTCCACACTAGCCCGCGCAGCGACGGTCGTGGTGCGACGTTCGCTGCGCGCCGACGGGCGCGCGGCTTCCGCCGCGGCCGCCCGCCCGCGACCGGTCAGGTCGCCGCGGCCCACCCGCCGCTCGACCCGAAACCGCCCTCGCCACGGTGCGACCCGGGCAGCCGCTCGGCCTGCACGAAGCGCGCCCGCTCGACCTTCTGCACGACGAGCTGCGCGACCCGGTCGCCGCGCCGCAGGACGACGGCCTCGCGCGCGTCGGTGTTGAGCAGCGTCACCTTGATCTCGCCGCGATAGCCGGCGTCGACGGTGCCCGGCGCGTTGACGACCGTGAGGCCGTGCTTCGCGGCGAGGCCCGAGCGCGGGTGCACGAACGCCGCGTAGCCGTCGGGCAGCGCGATCGAGACGCCCGTCGGGACGACGACGCGCTCCCCCGGCGCCAGCTCGACGTCGACGGTCGTCACGAGGTCCGCGCCCGCGTCGCCCGGGTGGGCGTACGACGGCAGGGGGACGTCGTCGAGGAGGGTGATGAGGACGTCGACGTCCCCGGTCTCGGGCTGGTGGTGGTTCGGCACCCGGCAGAGCCTAGTGGGCGCGGGCGGGCCCTGCGAGCACGTCGGGCGACGCCCCGACTGCTGGGATGATGGACCCATGACGGACCCCGCCGACCGCAGCACGCCCTCCTCGACCCCGGGAGCCGCCGGGGCACCCGGTCCCGAGGGCCTGGCGCCGTACCGTGAGCGGCTCGTCCCGGGCGTCGGCGGCTGGGCCGCGGCCGTCGGGTTCGCGCTGGTCCTCGGGATCGCGCTGTGGCCCGCGAGCCACGCGATCGCGCTCGGCGTGGGCACGCTCGCCGCGGTGGCGGGCGTCGCCGGTCTCTGGTGGACCTCGCCGGTCGTCGCCGTGGCGGACGGCGAGCTCCGGGCCGGGCGGGCGCACATCCCCGTGTCCCTGCTCGGCCAGGTCACGACCCTCGACGCGGAGGCGATGCGCGTGCAGCTCGGCCCGCGCCTCGACGCCCGCGCCTACGTGTGCCTGCGCGCGTGGGCCCGCACCGGCGTGCACGTCACGCTCGACGACCCGCAGGACCCGACGCCGTACTGGCTCGTCTCCACGCGGCACCCGCAGCGTCTCGCGGACGCGCTCCGGGCCGCTGCGCGCGCCTCCTGACGGCGCCGCGCGTCTGTACCCCACGGGCCGCCGCGCAGGAGCACCGCACGGCAGCCCGCGAACGACGAAGGCCGCCGCCCCGGGGAGGGGTCGGCGGCCTTCGGGCGTCGTGCAGGTCAGGCGGCGCACTCCGAGCAGATCTGCTGCCCGTTCTTCTCGTACGCGAGCTGGCTGCGGTGGTGCACGAGGAAGCAGCTCGAGCACGTGAACTCGTCGGCCTGACGAGGCAGGACCCGGACGGAGAGCTCCTCGCCGGACAGGTCGGCACCGGGCAGCTCGAAACCTTCCGCCGCCTCGGTCTCGTCCTCGTCAACGACGCCCGAGCTCTTGTCGGAGCGACGTGCCTGGAGCTCCTGGAGCGAGTCCTCGCTGAGCTCCTCTTCACTCTTGCGGGGGGCGTCGTAGTCTGTTGCCATCTGTGGGGTCACTCTCCGGAGTATTCGTCGATCGCGACAGTGCCCGTCCGGGACCACCGGCGATGGCCGGTCGTGCCGGGCGGCACGGGTGCGGGGCGCGGGGGGCACCCCGTGACGTGTCGTGCCCCGAGGTCGTCGAGGCGTTGCACGCTGAACAATGCACGGCGCACCGGAATTGTTCCCGGCGGGCCACCGGATTCTGCACCATTTCCGGGAGGGATGCACCCTGTGGCACCCCGCCCGACCGGTGTCGTTCGTCACGGGCGAACACAGGGTCGCCCGGACCGCGGTCACGGGAACGCTCCCAGGCCGCCCGGGTGCGGTCAGGAGTCGGTGTCGGCGTCCGCGTCCTCGAGGATCCGGACGAGCCGCGCGACCGCCTCGGGCGGCCCCGCGACGGTCATCTCGCGGTCGGCGGCGCGCCCGCGCAGGCCCGTCACGCGCGCCCCCGCCTCGTGCGCGACGAGGGCGCCCGCGGCCATGTCCCACGGGTTGAGGCCGCGCTCGTAGTAGAGGTCGAGCTCGCCCGAGGCGACGAGGCACAGGTCGATCGCGGCGGAGCCGAGGCGGCGGATGTCCCGGACCTCGGGCAGCACGTCGACCAGCACGCGCGCCTGCGCGCGGCGCCGCTCCGCGTCGTACCCGAAGCCCGTGCCCACGAGGCACTGCCCCAGGTCGGTCTCGGCGTTCACCCGGACGGGGCGGCCGTCCACCGTCGCCCCGGCCCCGAGTCCCGCCGTCCAGGTGCGCCCGTCGACGACGGAGTGCACCGCGCCGGCGAGGACGGTCCACTCGAGCGGGTCCGGCGGGCCCACGACCGCGGCGACGGACACCGCGTACGACGCGATCCCGTACAGGTAGTTGACCGTGCCGTCGACGGGGTCGATCACCCAGGTGATGCCGGACGTGCCGGACGACGCGCCCTCCTCCTCGCCGAGGATCGCGTCGTCCGGGCGGGCCGCCGCGATGCCGCGTCGCAGGAGCGCCTCGGAGTCGGCGTCCATGCGCGTCACGACGTCCGTGGCCGTCGACTTGGTGGCGGCCACCTCGACGCGGTCGGGGCGACCGGAGCGGACGAGGTCGCCGGCCTCGCGGGCGAGGCGCTCGGCAAGGTCGCGCAGGTCGGCCACGGTCACGTCGTCGGGCTGTCGGGGGTCGTCGATGAAGAGGCGCACGGCTCACATCCTGCCCGACCCGCGGCGTGCGGTGCGACCCTCCCACGGACCGGGGGCGGACCAGCCGAGGCGGAGGGAGAGGAGGCGGAAGCCGAACACGAGCGCGAGGACCGCCGCCTGGGACAGCAGCCCGAGCGCGCCGGCCTCCGCGAGCCCGGCGGTGAGCGCGGCGCCCGCGAGCGCCGGGATCGCGTAGAGCTGCTTGTCCTGGAACAGGAGCGGCGCCTCGTTGGTCAGCAGGTCGCGCAGGATCCCGCCACCCACGCCCGTGATGACGCCCGCGAAGATCGCCGCGAGCGGGCCGACCCCGTAGTCGAGGCCCTTCATGGTCCCGGAGAGCACGAAGAGCGCGAGCGCGCCCGCGTCGAGGACGATGATGCTGCGCCGGAGCCGCTCGAGCCGCGGGTGCCAGAAGAAGGTCACGACGCCCGCGAGCACCGCGACCGCGACGAGGCGCCAGTCGGAGATCCCGACCGGGGGGATCGCGCCGATCAGGACGTCGCGCAGCAGACCGCCGCCGAGCCCCGCGACCCAGGCGAGCACCAGGACGCCCACGAGGTCGAACCGCTTGCGCACGGCGGCGAGCCCGCCCGAGAGCGCCGCGAAGAACACGCCGCCGAGCTCGAGGGCGTCGCCGGGCACGAGGTCGAGGATCACACCCGGCATCATCCCAGCCGACCGCCCTCGGGGCGCGGACGAGCGCGCGCCGAGTCCGCGGCACACCGCGCGTGCTGCGCGGCTCGCGGGTGGGACGATGGCACCCTCGAGGGAGCGGTGACGCGGGCGTCGCGGTCCGCCGGCCCGGGAGACCGGGCTCGTGGCGGCACCGGGCGGCCCGAGCGGCATCGGGCGACCGGGACGGCATCGGGAGCGGCACCGCGAGCGCCACCGGGCGCGGCGACACGGGAGGGTCCATGGACGAGCTGGAGCTGGTGAGACTGCACGAGGACGGGGAGCACCTCGTCCTGCGCGCGACGGGCGGCACGCAGTTCACGCTGCCGATCACCGAGGCGCTGCGCGCGGCCGTGCGCCGCGACCGCCCGCACCTGGAGCACCTGCGCGCAGAGGGCGAGCGCAACCTCGCGCCGCGCGAGATCCAGGCCCGGCTGCGCGCCGGCGAGTCGGTCGAGACGGTCGCCGAGGCCGCCGGCCTCGGCGTCGAGCACGTGCGGCGCTTCGCGGGCCCCGTGGTCGCGGAGCAGGAGTACGTCGTCGACCGGGTCCGCGCCTCCCGCCAGGGGCACGACGAGGACTCGCCGACCGTCGGGGAGCTCGTCGCGCAGCGCCTCGCCGCGCGCGACGTCGAGCCCGACGCCGTGGAGTGGAGCGCCGCACGTCAGCCCGGGGCGTCGTGGGTCGTGACGGCCGCGTTCGAGGTCGGGACGGGCAGCCGGACGGCCCGGTGGACCTACGACGCGGGGACGCGGGCGCTGCACGCGCTCGACGACGAGGCCCGCTGGCTCTCGGGGACGGACGCCCCGCGCGACCCGACGCCCGGGGCCGTCGCGGTGTTCGACGTCGACGCGACGGCGCGCGGCGGCCGCGGGCTCCGTGCCGCACCGCCGGCCGCTCCCCCGGCCGACGACGGGACCGCCGAGCTGCTCGACGACCTGAGCCAGCGCCGGGGCGTACGCCCGCGCAAGGCACCGGCCGTGCCCGTCGAGGTCGACGGGCAGGAGCCGTTCGAGGGGTTCGGGCCGCAGGTGGGGGTCCGGCACGACCAGGACGCGTCGCAGGACGACTCTCCGGACGACGCGGCCGCGCCCGCCGGGGCGACCGTCGTCCACCTCCCGACCATCCGTCCGCTCGACGCGGTGCGCCTCCCGGACCCGCCGCCCGACGACGCCCGCGGCGAGACGGGCCCGGACCCCGAGGACGGCCCGGGCGGCCGTCCGCCGCACGAGGACCGCTCGGGCGGCGCCGGTTCCACGGACGCGGACGAGCCGCCGCGCGCCGCGCGGCCCCAGGCCGCGCGCGAGCCCCGCAAGGGGAAGAACCGCTCGCGCGCGAAGGTCCCGAGCTGGGACGAGATCGTGTTCGGGGCACGCCCGGAGTAGGCGCGACGCGCCGGTTCAGCACGCCGGTTCAGCACGCCGGCTCAGCTCGCCGGCTCAGCTCGCCGGCTCAGGACTCGGGCTCGGTGCCCGGCTCAGCGTGGCAGGTCGAGCGGCAGACCGTCGGCCGCGGCCTGGCGGCGCGCGACGGCGGTGGTCATGCGGCGCATGTGGTGGCGACGGCACAGCACCTCGTACCCGACCTCGCCCGAGCCCGCGTCGACGTCCCCGACGACGACCTGGTCACCCTCGACGACCATGCTCCCGTCGACCGTACGGGCGTTGTGGGTCGCGCGCCGGCCGCACCAGCACAGCGACTCGACCTGCAGCACCTCGACCCGGTCGGCGAGCTCGATGAGCCGGGCCGAGCCGGGAAAGAGCCGGGTGCGGAAGTCGGCCGTGATGCCGAACGCGAAGACGTCGATCTCCGTCTCGTCGACGAGCCGCGCGAGCTGCTCCACCTGCGCCGGGGAGTAGAACTGCGCCTCGTCGCAGACCAGGTAGTCCACCGGGTCCTGCTCGGCCGTGACGAGCGACCAGAAGTCGGTGTCGTCGCGCACCTCGCGCGCGACGACCTCGAGCCCGAGCCGGGACGAGAGCCGGTCGGACCCGGCCCGGTCGTTGCGGGAGAAGATGAGCCCCCGGCGGCCGCGCGCGGCGTGGTTGTGGTCGAGCTGCAGGGCGAGGGTGGACTTGCCGCAGTCCATGGTCCCGGAGAAGAAGACGAGCTCGGCCATCGGGCGTTCCTTCGCGAGGTCGGTCGGTGCGGGGTCGTGGGCGGGTCGCGTCGCGGTGGGAACCGCTGGGAGTCGCGGGCGTGGTCAGGTCCCGGCGACGAGCAGCGGGACGCGCATCTCGCGCTCGGTGAGCGAGCCGTGCACGCCGACGAGCGCGAGCGACGCCGGCGTCTGGGTGCGTGAGTCGACCACGGTGGCGCGGCCGCGCAGCGCGACGATCACGTCGCCGGCCGCCGCGACCGCCTCCGGCCGCGGGTCGGGGCCGAGGAGACCACGGGCGAGCACGTCCTCGCGCTCGAGGACGAGCGCGTCGTCGCCCAGGACGTCGCGCCAGCGCGCCGCGACGGCGGTCGTCTCCCCCGGCTCGGTGTAGACGTGCACCGCGCGCGGCTCGCCGCCGACGAGCGAGACGCCCCGGGCGAGCTCCGGGTCGGTGGCGACGTCGCGGCGCAGGCCCGGGTCGACGTCGACCATCCCGTGGTCCGCGGTGACGAGCACGAGGGTGCCCCTCGGGACCGACCGGGCGAGCCGGGCGAGCTCGCGGTCGAGGGCCTCGAGCTCGTCGCCCCACTGCCACGAGGTGCTGCCGTGGTGGTGACCCGCCTTGTCCACCTCGCCCCAGTACAGGTAGACGAGGCCCGGCCGCTTGAGGGCGCGCACGGCGGCGTCGACGCGCGCCCCGAGGCCCTCGGCGGCGGCGTACGACCCACCGCGCAGGGCCGCGACGGTCATGCCGGACCCGGCGAACCGCGCCGGACCCGTCGAGGTCGCCGCGACGCCCGCTCCTGCGACCCGCTCGAGCACGGGGGTCTCGCGCTGGAGCTCCGCGGGGGGCGGTGCGCCGTCCCACGACACCATGTTGGCGAGCCCGCCCGTCGCGGGGTTGCGCTGCGTGTACCCGAGCATGCCCGTGCGCCCGGGGGCGGTGCCGGTACCGAACGCGCCGATCGCGGCGGCCGTCGTGCTGGGGAAGGTCGAGGTGAGCGCCCGCGCGTCGGGCAGGAGCGAGCGGAGGAACGGCGCGTGCCCAGCACGCTCCGCGAGGTTGACGTGCCCCAGGCCGTCGACGAGGACGACGCACACGCGCTCGGCACGCGGAAGGTCGAGGGCCGCGCGCGCCGCCTCGCTCCCGATCCCCGTGGCGGTCGTGAACCGGACGCCGAGCGCGCCCGCGGCCCCCGGGAGCACGGCGGCGAGGCCGCCGAGCCCGAGGTCGGGCGCGAGGAGTCCAGCCGGGAGCGCCGGGGTGGCAGGGGCCTCGTCCGTGCGTGCCTCGCTCACCGGGCGCTGTGCCTCGCGGTGGCGCGCGAGAGGGCGCGCGCGAAGTCGACCGCGGCGCGCACGGCGTCACGGCCCTCCGCCTCGGCGCTCACGCGGACGACGACGTCGTCCGGCGTGATCTGGCCCGTGAGCCCGTGGTCGGCGTCGCAGCTCGGGTCCGCGCACCCGGCGGGCTCGAGGTCGACGCGCGAGACCGCGCCCCAGCCGAGGGCGAGCGTCACCTCGAGCGGCGCGGTGCCCGCGCGGTGCTCGTGCGGCTCGGCCACGACGTGCGTGAGCGAGACCGACCGCACCTCGGCCAGCGGCACCGACTCGGTCGTGGCGGCGGCGGACGCGGACGGGTTCTCGCTGTCGGCCGGGTGGTCGTCGACGTGCGCCGTGACGAGCCGCGTGGGGGTCAGGACGAGCACCGTGAGGTGCCGGCGCACCTCGGACGCGTCGAACGTCGTCTCCGGGAGCACGAGGTGCGAGACGATCTCCTCCCCCGCGACCGCGAGGTCGAGGACGTCCGCGACGAGCTCCGGGTAGTAGCCGGCGCGGTGGAGCTGGGTCGTCAGGTCGGTCCAGGGGTTCGAGGTTGCTGAGGGCACCCGCGCATTCTCCCATCCGGCGAGCGGCCGCGGCCACCCGCCCTCGGCGCCTGTGGACGGACGAGGCGGACCTCAGCCGGGCAGGGCGCGACGCAGCGCGTCGGCGCGCTGGGCGTCCGCGAGCGTGACGCGCGCGCTGAGGACCGCGGCCTCGTGCTCGGACACGACGACGGGGTACAGCTCGAGGCTGCGCACCTCGGGCAGGTCGTCCGCGAGCACGGACACCCGCGCCAGGACGTCCTCCAGCGCGGCCGTGGCCACGACGTGGGTGCCCATGTACCCGAAGAGCCGCGGAGCCGCCCGCACCGACCGCACCATGGCCGCGACGTCCACGTCGGTCAGCGGCGGCACCCCGTACGCGACGTCGCCCAGGAGGTCGACCGCGTCGCCCGCGAGGCCGAACGACACGACAGGGCCGAAGAGTTGGTCCTCGGTCGAGCGCACCACGCACGCGACACCCGCGTCGGCCATGGCCTGCACCTCGAACGGCTGGTCGGCGGCGCCGGGCAGCACGGCCGCGAGCGCCTCGCGCATCTGCGCGACGTCGGAGCGGAGCTCCATCTCGTCCGCGATGTCGAGGCGGACGCCGCCGAGGTCCGCGCGGTGGCGCAGCCCGGCCGCCGTGCTCTTGAGCGCCACGGGCCAGCCGACCTCGCGCGCCGCCTCGACCGCCTCGTCGGCGGTGCGGACCCGGCGTGCGGGCCACAGGCGCACGCCGTAGCACGCGAGGAGGTCGGCGGTCGTCGCGGGGTCGAGGTCGACGGCGTCCCGGCCCGCGAGCGCGCCCTCGACGAGGGCGCGCGCGCGGCCCGCGTCGACGCCCGCGGGGCGCACGGGCGTCCCGTGGTCCGCCTCGCGCCAGCGGGCGTAGCGCACGACGGCGCCGAGCGCGGCGACCGCGTCCTCGGGCGTGGAGTAGGCCGGGACCCGCAGCAGGGCGTCGGACGCTCCGCCGTCGGGCGCCGGGGCCGAGAGCTCGTCGGTGAGGCCGTGGAGCCCCAGCATGCTCGCGACGGTCGTGCGCCCCGTCCGGGCCGCCGCGAGCGCCACGGCGTGGGAGACGTCCTCGCGGCGAGGGTGCACCACGGGGACCTGGACCACCACGACCACGTCGCACGCGTCGGGCGCGTAGAGCGCGTCGACCGTGGCGGCGAGCTCGGCCGGCGACGCGTCCTCGGGCAGGAAGTCCGACCGTGCGACGACGAGGCCCGCCGACGACGACGCCTCCGCGACGAGCGCGGCGAGCGACGCCGAGCTGGCGAGGATGCCGACGCGGCGCCCACCCGGGAGCGGCTGGTGCGCGAGGAGCTGGGCGATGTCGATCATGTGGTGCGTGTTCTCGGCCCGGATCACGCCCGACTGGCGCAGCATCTCCTCGAGCGTGCGGCGGGGTGCGCGCGTCGAGCGCACGGCGTGGCCGGGCGGCACGACCTGGCCCGAGCGCCCGGCCGTGACGACCACGACCGGCTTGACCGACGCGAGTCGCCGCGCGATGCGCGAGAACTTGCGCGGGTTGCCGATCGACTCGAGGTACAGGCAGACCACCTGCGTCGCGGCGTCGTCCTGCCAGTACTGCATGAGGTCGTTGCCCGACACGTCGGCCCTGTGCCCCGCGGACAGGAACGACGACACGCCCAGCCCGCGCCGCGCCGTCGTCGCGAGCAGCGTGACGGCCATCGGCGCCGACTGGCTGAACAGCCCCACGGCGCCGGGCAGCGGCAGGTCCTCGGCGAGCGTCGCCGCGAGCGCGGGCCGCTCGCGGGTCTCGCCCGTGCGCAGCAGGCCGTAGCTCGCGGGCCCGACGACGCGCAGCCCCGCCGTGTGCGCGACGCGCAGGAGCTCGCGCTGGAGCGCGAGCCCGTCCGGCCCGGTCTCGGCGAACCCGGCGGACAGCACGACGACGCCGCGCACCTCGAGGCGCGCGAGCTGGCGGACCGCCTCGATGGCGTCCGGCGGCGGCAGGGCGACGACCGCGAGGTCCACCGGGCCGGGGACGTCGGCGAGGGTGGCGTGCACGCGGGACGACGTCCCGCCGTCGGGCACGTCCGCGCCACCGCCCACGACGTGGACGGTGACGCCCTGGCTGCGCACGAGCGCGGCCAGGGCGCGGTGCGCGAGGACGCGGTCGAGGGGCACGTCGTCGGGGTCCCGGCCGTCGAGCGGCAGCCCCGGTCCGACGAGCACGACGCTCGTCGCACCGAGCAGCCCCTGCATGCTCCGCGCCTCCGCGCGGTGCTCGCGGTCGGCCATGACGGCCCGCGACCGCTCCGTGGGGTCGAGGTCGACGCTCACCTGGACGAACCCGTCGTCCATCTGCTGGCGCACGTCGTACCCGGCCTCGCGGAAGACGGCGAGCATCTTGCCGTTCTGCGGCAGCACCTCGGCGGTGAAGCGCCGCACGCCGCGCTCGCGCGCCGCCGCGGCGACGTGCTCGAGCAGCACGGACCCCAGCCCCCGGCCCTGCGCCGAGTCGGCGATGTTGAAGGCGACCTCCGCCTCGCCCGTGCCCGTGCGGTCGAAGCGCGCGACGCCGATGATGTCCTCGCCGGCGTCGTCGGCCGTCTCCTCGGCGGCCGGGTCCGCGTCGTCCCGCGGGCGGACCGCGACGAGCGCGACGCGGTCGACGTGGTCGACGCGCGTGAACCGCTCCAGGTCGCGCTCCGAGAGCCGCTCCATGGGGGCGAAGAAGCGCAGGTAGGTCGAGCGCTCGGACTGGCCCACGTGGAACCGCTGCAGCGCGTCCGCGTCCTCGGGACGGATGGGCCGCACGTGCGTCGTCGTCCCGTCGCGCAGGACGACGTCCGCCTCCCACTCCACCGGGTACCGGTCCGGGCCCCGCCCGGCTGCGCCGCCGTCGCTCACGCCCCCAGGCTATGCGGTCCCCAGCGCGGTGCGCCTGCGCCACCCCGGCCCGACCGGGGAGGACAATGGTCCCTCGACAGACATCGCGACGCGGCGTGTCGGACGGTTGGCGTACCCTCGCGTGCGGCGCGCAACCGCAGCACGCCACCACCGGCGCACGCCGGCACAGATCCCGCGCCCTCGCGGCGCACCGAACGGCAGGAGCCCGCAGGCACATGGCGCGCAAGTCCTCGACCCCCTCGCTCGACCCGGCCGAGGTGAACGAGAAGATCGTCGACGTCGACGTCCAGGCGGAGATGGAGACGTCGTTCCTCGAGTACGCCTACTCCGTCATCTACTCCCGCGCCCTGCCCGACGCGCGCGACGGCCTCAAGCCCGTGCAGCGCCGCATCCTCTACATGATGGCCGACATGGGGCTGCGCCCCGACCGCGCGCACGTGAAGTCGGCGCGCGTCGTCGGCGAGGTCATGGGCAAGCTGCACCCGCACGGCGACGCGGCGATCTACGACGCGCTCGTGCGCCTCTCGCAGGACTTCTCCTTGCGGCTCCCGCTCGTCGACGGGCACGGCAACTTCGGCACGCTCGACGACGGCCCCGCCGCCTCCCGGTACACCGAGGCGCGCCTCGCTCCCCCGTCTCTCGCGATGACGGCCGGGCTCGACGAGGACGTCGTCGACTTCGTCCCGAACTACGACAACAAGCTCCAGCAGCCCGAGGTGCTGCCGGCAGCGATCCCGAACCTGCTCGTCAACGGGGCGTCGGGCATCGCGGTCGGCATGGCGACCAACATGGCGCCGCACAACCTCGTCGAGGTCGTCGCCGCGGCGCGCCACCTCGTCGCGCACCCCGACGCCGACCTCGACGCGCTCATGCGGTTCGTCCCGGGACCCGACCTGCCGACGGGCGGCAAGATCGTCGGGCTCGACGGCGTGCGCGACGCCTACCGCACCGGCCGCGGCACCTTCCGCACGCGTGCCACCGCGCGCGTGGAGAACCTCACCCCGCGCCGCAAGGGCATCGTCATCACCGAGCTGCCCTACCTCGTCGGCCCGGAGAAGGTGATCGAGAAGATCGCCGAGGGCGTCAAGACCAAGAAGATCCAGGGCATCACGGCCGCGACCGACCTCACGGACCGCGAGCACGGGCTGCGGATCGTCGTCGAGGTGAAGACGGGCTTCAACCCCGAGGCGGTGCTGGAGCAGCTCTACAAGTTCACGCCGCTCGAGGACTCGTTCGGCATGAACAACGTCGCGCTCGTCGACGGCCAGCCGCGCACGCTCGGCCTGCGCGAGATGCTCACGGTCTGGGTGAACCACCGGATCGACGTGGTCCGCCGACGCTCGGCCTACCGGCTGCGCAAGCGGTCCGAGCGCCTGCACCTCGTGGACGGCCTCCTCGTCGCGATCGTCGACATCGACGAGGTGATCCAGGTGATCCGCTCGTCCGACGACACCGCGACGGCCCGCGGACGCCTCCAGACCGTGTTCGACCTGTCCGAGCCGCAGGCGGAGTACATCCTCGAGCTCCAGCTGCGCCGCCTCACCAAGTTCTCCCGCATCGAGCTCGAGAAGGAGCAGGAGACGCTGCGCCGCGAGATCGAGGAGCTGCAGGAGATCCTCGGCAGCGACGCGCGCCTGCGCGCTGTGGTCTCGGGAGAGATGGCGGACGTCGCCAAGACGTACGGGACGCCGCGCCGCACGATCCTCCTGGAGTCCGCCGGCGCCGCGCCGACCACGACCGCGGCCGTGCCGCTCGAGGTCGCGGACACGCCCTGCTGGGCGCTGTTCTCCGCCACCGGTCTGCTCGCGCGCACGAGCGACGAGACGGAGCCCGCGCGCAGCGGGCCGCGCGCCGCCCACGACGTGCTGCGCGCCGTCGTGCGCACGACGGCGCGCGGCGAGGTCGGCCTCGTCACGAGCCGTGGGCGCATGGTCCGCGTGTCCGTGCTCGACCTGCCCGCGCTGCCGCCCACCGACAACGCGCCGAGCCTGTCCGGCGGCGTGCCGCTCGGCGAGGTCGTCGCGCTCGAGCCCGGCGAGGAGGCCGTGACGATCGCGTCGCTCGACGCCGACGCTCCCCCGCTCGCCCTCGGCACCGCGCAGGGCGTCGTCAAGCGCGTCACCCCCGGCGACGTGCCGAACAACCGCGACGACTGGGAGGTCATCGGCCTCAAGGACGGTGACACCGTCGTCGGCGCGGCGCCTGCGACCGACGCGGACGAGGTCGTGTTCGTCAGCTCCGACGCGTCGCTCCTGCACTTCGACGCGTCTGCGGTGCGGCCGCAGGGGCGCGCGGCCGGCGGCATGGCCGGCATCCGGCTCGCCGACGGCCACCGCGTCGCGTTCTTCGGCGTCGTCCCGGCCGACGTGCGCGACCTCGGGGTCGTCGTCACCGTCGCCGGGTCGTCGGGCGCCCTCGCGGGCACCCAGACCGGGGCCGGCAAGGTCACGCCGTACGAGCTCTACCCCGGCAAGGGCCGCGGCACCGGCGGCGTCCGTGCCCAGCGGTTCCTCAAGGGCGAGGACGCGCTGATCCTCGCGTGGGTGGGGCAGGGCCCCGCCCGGGCCACGGGCTCCGGCGGCCAGGCCGTCGACCTGCCCGAGGTCGACCAGCGCCGCGACGGGTCGGGCACGCCGCTCGCCTCGCCGGTCACGGCCGTCGGCTGAGGCACGAGCCGATGCGCCCACCGCCGTCGGACCGCGCCTCCCTCCGGCACGGACTCTCGGCGGCGGTGGACGTCCACTACCCGCCCGACGGCGGGGCGAACGCCGCGGTCGTCGTCGCCGCGGACCCGACGTTCCGGAACGTGCTGGAGACACGGACCGTCTGGGTACCCACCGTCGCGCCGTACGTGCCCGGACGGTTCTTCGAGCGCGAGCTCCCGCCGCTGCTCGCCGTACTCTCGCAGGTCGCTGCTCTCGACCTGCTGATCGTCGACGGCTACGTGACGCTCGACGCGGACGGAACTCCGGGCCTGGGGGCACACGTGGCGCGGTCGGGTGCTGCTCCGACGGTGATCGGTGTCGCGAAGACGCCGTTCCGGTCCGCGGCGCACGCCGTCGAGATCCTGCGCGGCGCGAGTGCCCGTCCGCTCCACGTCACCGCGACGGGGATCGACCTGGGCTCCGCGGCACGACTGGTCACGGACCTCCCCGGCGGCGGGCGCATCCCTGACCCGCTGCGGCTCGTCGACCGGATCGCGCGCTCCGCCCCTGCTCGCGCCTGAGGCCTTGTCAACCCTGCCGGCACCAAAGCAGCCCTCCGCGCACGCGCGAAGCAGCACCACCGTTCAGTGGAGGCAGAGGCCCGGAGTCTGCTCACGACGGCACTTGCCCGCGACCCGGTGACCATGGTCGACCTGCTCGGGACGGACGAGGGCGCCGACCTCGAGTTCGAGCCGCAGCGCGTCGGCCTGACGTCGCGCGACGTCGACCTGTGAGGTATCTCCTCGACACCAGCGTCGTGTCGTCGCTGCGCGTTCGAGGACGCCATCCCACCGTCGAGCGTTGGGCGTCCTCGATCCCGGTCCGCGACCAGTACGTCGCTGCACTGACGATCGCCGAGATCGAGCGCGGGATCGTTGCCAAGGAACGGGGGACGCCGCCGCTCAGGGCATGATCCTGCGCCGATGGTTCGAGGAGAACGTCCTCCCCGCCTTCGCAGAGCGCGTCGCGCCTTTCGATCTCGCCGCGGCACGGGTCCTCGCCACCTTCGGCGTGCCGGAGCACGCCCCTCTCGACGAGGCCGTCATCGCCGCAACCGCGCGGTCCTGCGAAGCCGTGGTCGCCACACGCAACGTCAAGCACTTCGGTCCGCTCGAGGTCGAGACCGTCAACCCGTGGGATCCGACGACCTGGCGCTGAAGCATGCCTGACATCCGGGCCTCGGCGAGACGCCTCTCGGGACCCTCGTCACCGATCCCGAACCAGGTACTGCCAGAACCCTGTTGGAGCGGGACTCCCAAGAGGCTGCGAGCCCGGTGTCGAATGGTGAGCGCACCAGTTTCCCACCGGTAACGGAGAGCTCCTTGAAGGCCACCGTCATCTACGGCGCGGGCGACGTCCGCGTCGAGACCCGTCCCGACCCGACGATCGTCGAGCCCACCGACGCGATCGTGCGCACGGTGCGCGCGTGCGTCTGCGGGTCCGACTGCACCCCTACCGTTCCATGCCGCACACCGACCAGGGCGTCCCGATCGGGCACGAGCTCCTCGGCGTCGTCGAGGAGACCGGGTCGGCCGTCACGACCGTCCGCGCGGGCGATCTCGTGATCGCGCCGTTCGCGTGGTCGGACAACACGTGCCCCGTGTGCCGCGACGGCTTCCAGACCGCGTGCCCGCACGGCGGCTTCTACGGCAACCCCGGCGACGTGGGCGGCCAGCAGGCCGAGCTCGCGCGCATCCCGCTCGCGGACGGCAGCCTGGTCGCCGTGCCGGACGTCGACGAGACGAGCCCGCTCCTCCCCTCGCTGGTCACCCTCTCGGACGTGTACCTCACCGGCTACCACGCGGCGCACAGGGCACGCGTCTCCGCGCGGACGACCGTCACCGTGATCGGCGACGGCGCCGTCGGGCTGTCCGCCGTGCTCGCCGCACGGCAGATGGGCGCCGAGCGCATCATCCTCATGGGCCGCCACACGTCGCGGACCGACCTGGGGCGCGAGTGGGGCGCGACCGACGTCGTCGCCGAGCGCGGTGCGGAGGGGATCCAGCGGGTCCTCGACCTCACGGACGGCCTGGGCAGCCACGTCGTGCTGGAGGCCGTCGGGCACATGCCCGCCTACGAGCAGTCCTACGGCGTCGTGCGCGCGGGGGGCGTGATCAGCCGCGTCGGTGTCCCGCAGTACGAGGACGCACCGGTCGGCTTCGGCTCGCTGTTCGGCCGCAACATCACGCTCACCGGCGGGCCCGCGCCCGTCCGCGCGTACCTCGAGGACGCGATCCCGCAGGTGCTCCGCGGCGAGATCGACCCCGGCCGGGTGTTCGACAAGACCGTCGCGATCGACGACATCGCCGAGGGCTACGCCGCGATGGACCGCCGCGAGTCCCTCAAGACGCTCGTCGCGTTCTGATCGGACGACGTCGGGCGACCGGCCGTCGTCCCGACGTACCGTGAAAGACGTGGAGGCCATGGACAACCGTTCCGAGGTGCGCGAGTTCCTCATGAGCCGCCGGGCCCGGGTGACCCCCGAGCAGGCCGGCATCGAGACGTTCGGCGGCCGTCGCCGCGTCGCGGGGCTGCGCCGCGACGAGGTCGCCCGGCTCGCCGGCATGAGCGTGGACTACTACACGCGGCTCGAGCGCGGGAACCTGCGGGGCGTGTCCGACGTCGTGCTCGAGTCGGTGGCGCGTGCCCTGCTCCTCGACACGGCCGAGCGTGAGCACCTGCTCGACCTCGCGCGCACCGCGAACCCTGTCGGCGCCCGCCCGCAGCGCGGCCACGGCGACACCCCGGTGCGCCCCGAGCTGCAGTACCTGCTCGACGCGATCACGACGGCGCCCGCGTTCATCCAGAACAACCGCATGGACCTCGTCGCAGCCAACGCGCTCGGGTACGCGATGTACGCGCCGATGGTCGCGGGCTTGGCTTGCCCGGCGAACTTCTCGCGGCACATCTTCCTCGACCCCGCGTCGCACGACTTCTACCCCGACTGGGACCGCGCGGCGTGGACGAACGTCACGATCCTGCGCCGCGAGGCCGGCCGCAGCCCGCACGACCGGCGCCTCCAGGCCCTCGTGGGCGAGCTCTCGACGCGGAGCGAGCGGTTCCGCGAGCTATGGGCGTCCCACGACGTGCGCCGCCACTACGCCGGGCAGAAGACCTTCCGCCACCCCGTCGTCGGGGACCTCGAGCTGCACTACCAGACGCTCGAGCTCCACGGCGACCCCGGGCTCGGCATGACCGTGTACACCGCGACCCCCGGCTCCCCGACCGAGGAGTCGCTGCGCCTGCTCGCGTCCTGGGCGGCCGCGGAGGCTCCGGCCACCGCGCCGTCGCGCACCGACTGAGAGGAACACGTGGACCTGGACGACCTGCTGGCCGAGCTCGACGCCGGGCGGACGATCCCCGGCGGCTCGCCGCTGCACGCCGTCATGCACCGCACGAGCCAGGAGGCGCTGCGCGTCGCCGGCGAGCTCAACGGTGCGTACCGCTCGCCCGAGCGCGTCCGCGAGCTCCTCGCGGACCTGACGGGCAGGCCCGTGCACGAGTCCGTGACCCTCTTCCCGCCGTTCACGGCCGACTTCGGCAAGAACATCGCCCTCGGCCGAGACGTCTTCATCAACTCCGGCTGCCGGTTCCAGGACCAGGGCGGCATCACCGTCGGGGACGGCTGCCTCATCGGGCACAACGCCGTCCTCACGACGCTCAACCACGACCTCGACCCGGCCCGGCGCGCCGACATGCACCCCGCGCCCGTGGTCCTCGGCCGCAACGTGTGGCTCGGCGCGAACGTGACCGTCCTCCCCGGGGTGACGATCGGGGACGACGCCGTCGTCGGGGCCGGCTCCGTCGTCACCCGGGACGTCCCGGCACGCACCGTCGTCGTCGGCACGCCCGCGCGCGTCGTCCGCTCGCTCGACGCCTGAGGGTCGGGTCAGCGGGAACCAGCGAGCGTCACGTCGACGCCCACGCGGCGCCGCCCTTCTCCTCGACGGGCACCGCTGCGGCGCGCTCCCGCCGGAGCACGCCGAGGACGAGGAGCAGCTGCCCGACGACGTAGGTGAGCATCACCCAGAAGCCGTGCGCGGGCAGGGCGTACCACGGCGCGAACGCGTCGAGGGCGATGAGCGCGTCCGACACGAGGAAGACCGCCCCGCCGACGGCCGCCAGGCGGTCCACGCCCGTCGCCGTCACGGCCATCAGCACGAGGCACGCGCCGTACACGACGACCGGGACGAGCAGCGACCCGGCACCGGGCGCGCACGCGACGACGAGTGCGACGAAGGCGACCAGGTACGGCGCGAGCGCGAGCGGACGACGGAGCACCGACCCGGCGCGGAAGGGCCAGAACGCGAGCGTGTACGTCACCTGGGCGCAGAGGAAGAACCCGACCATGACGAGGAACGCCGTGTCCCCGTCGGCGAGGTCGGGCGCCGTGTCACCGAGCCACGAGAAGCCCAGCGCGACGAGCGTGAACCGGACCAGCCGCGAGCGCCGACCCGAGCCACCGCCGTCGCGTCGTCGGGTCGCGAGCCACAGGCAGACCGCGAGGAAGGGCATGAGGAACCACTGCGACGTGTCGGCGAGCGTCGAGGCGCCGGCGAGCTGCGCGGTGAGGTGGACGAGGGTGAGCAGGGCGAGCGCGCCCCACGCGGCGAGCATGGGTGTCGGGACTCCTTCGGTCGTGCTGCCGGCACCGTTGCCGGGACGAGCGATTGTAGGCCCGGGAGTCCTCACCGCCGGGCGACGTCGTCGGGAGCCCCTGCGACGACCGACTCCATCGCCGCCCGGCAGCGGGCGAGGAGCTCGGCGATGTCGGCGGGAGCGGCGCCCCGGGGATGCTCGGCCGGGAGGATCGTCAGCCGGATCGGTGGTCGGGGGCGCCACCACGGCCGTCGGCCGTAGGTGAAGACCATCGGCACGACGGGCACGGCCAGCCGGCAGGCGTAGACGAACGCACCGCGCCGGAACGGGCGCAGGGTCGTGTCGTACATGACCAGCGCGCCCTCGGGGAAGAAGTGCACGCCCTGGCCGGCGTCGAGGGTCCGGCGCAGCCGCGCCTCGAACGCGGAGAGCTCGCCCGGCCCGCGGGGCAGCGGGACGGCGAGCAGGTGGCTGACCAGGACGCCCGCCACGGGCAGGTGGAAGTTCGAGGGCTGGGAGACGACGGCGGCGCGCCGGCCGCGGAGCTGCCCGGCGACCCACGGTCCGTCCAGGTAGTGCACGTGGTTGGCGACCGTGACGACTCCGCTGCGCTCGGCGGCGAGGTGCTCGCGCCCCGTGACCCGGAGCCCGTGGACGACGTACCCGTACCACCGCACGACGGCCATCGCGACGTCGAAGAAGACCGAGTCGAAACGGCTCCAGAGCCGCGGCGCCGCGGACCCGTGACCGCGGCGGTCAGCACTCATGCGAGCGCCCCGGCGCCCGGTGCTCGGCGTCGTCCCGGTCGACCGGCGCGGAGTCGACCGAGCCGCCTCCCTCGACGACCGCCAGGCGCAGCATGTCCTCGACCTGCGGGACGCACACGTCGAGCGCGTGCTCCCGGCCGACCGCGGCGTAGGCCGGACCCATGCGGGTCCTCTCCTCGTCGTGCTCGACCCAGTAGTCGATCGCGCGCGCGAGGTCTGCGGCGTCCCCGGCGCGGAAGAGGCTGCGCTCGTCGAGCGCGAACTGCCCGGTCGCCGACGCGCGGGAGTCGGAGATCACCGGGACGAGGCCGGTCGCGACGGCCTCGAGGCAGCCGAGGGCCTCGATCTCCGCGTCGGCGGCGTGCACGTACAGGTCGCTCATGGCCAGCACGTCCCGGAGCCCGTCCTGGGCGAGGAAGCCGATCCTCGGCGGGTGCGGCAGCGACGCGCCCTGCTGGGCGTACCGCTCGGCGAGCGGACCGCGGCCGGCGAGCACGACCTGGATACGGTCGGCGTGCCGGGACCGCCCGACGGCGTCGAGGAGCACGTCCTGCCGCTTCTCACGGGACAGCCGCCCCGTCATGGTGATGACGAACCGGCCGGCCAGGTCGGCGCTCTTCGGCAGCGTGCGCGGGACGAACCCCGGGTCGACGCCGTTGGACACCACGTGCAGGGCCGCCCGGTAGCCGTGGTCGCGCAGCTCCCCGGCGATGAACCGGCTGGGACAGTGGACGTGCCCGAACCGGTCGTAGAACGGACGGAACATCGCGTAAACGAGGTCGTTCAGCGGCGCGACCCGCCCCAGGCCGAGGCTGTACGTGACGTTCTCCGGCTGCACGTGGAACGCGGCCGTGGAGGGGACGCCGAGCGCGTCCGCGAGCCGCTTGGCGCGGGAGCCCAGCCAGAACGGCGACATGACGTGCGCGACGTCGGCCCAGCCCAGGGCGTCGCGCAGCACGTCGTCGTCAGGCTTGGCGAGCACCCAGCCCTGGCCCGCGATCACCCTGTTGAAGCCCGGGACGCCGAGGGGTTCCAGCCGGTAGCGCACGACGCCGTCCGCGCGGTTCTCGGGGTCGGCGTCACCCGGGCGGGCCGCACCTCGGCAGCACGCGACGCGCACCTCGTGGCCGCGCTCGCGCAGGGCGACGGCGAAGCGCCGGGCCGAGATCGTGGTCCCGTTGGTGGGATCCTCGAACTGGTCGATGACGAGCAGGACGCGCACCAGCGGCTCCCTTGCGACGCGCGGCGCGTGGTCCGCGCCTGCTGACGGGATGCCGTCAGGCTAGGGGATCGCCGGTTCCCCGGGCGGGACCGTCGGGCGCGTGTCGTGCCGCCGTGCCCTGCTCTCCGGGGCGATGCACAGCGCGCAGACCCGTCGGTCAGAGCGAGGGTGCGGACGCTCCGGGCGCGTCGGCGACCAGGACGCGACCGTCGCGCACCTCGGCCGCGAAGACCGCCAGCGACCTGCGGTCCTTGCCCCCGGCGTCGAGCACCTCGCCGGTGTCGACGTCCCACACCTGCTTGAGCATGGGGGTGGTGACCGTGTCGACGTCGCGCTCCGCGCCGTCGTCGCCGGTGACGCGGTGCGTGCCGACGAGGCCGCGCGACATGACGTTGGCGCCCGAGTACGGGTCCCGCTGCTGGACGGCGCGCACGGTGCCGTCGGCGAGCCGGAAGACGGCGACCTGGGTGTCGCCCAGGAGCGCGCCGGCCCCGCGCTCAGGGTCGAGGTCGTCGAGCGCGCAGATGTCGACGAACGTGCTCATCGGGCGTCCTCCAGCTCGGCACGGGCCGCGACGAGCGCGACGTCGCGCGCGGCGCGCGGGTCGGGGTAGGCGACGGCGTCGCCCTCGTCCGCGGGACGGACCTGGCCGCGCTCGGGGACGAACGCGAGGTCGCCGTCGACCGCCTCGGGCGCGTTGACGAACGGCGTGAACTTGCGCAGCTTGGCCGGGTCGGCGAGCGTCGCGCCCCACTCGTCCTCGTACTCCCGCACGTGCTCGGCCATCGCGGCCTCGAGCTCGTCGGCGATGCCGAGCGAGTCCTCGACGACGACGCGCCGCAGCTCGTCCAGCCCGCCCGCGCGCTCCGCGGCCCACGGCGCCGTGCGCTGCAGGCGGTCGGCCTCCTGGACGTAGAGCATGAGGAACCGGTCGACGTAGCGGACCAGGGTCTCGTCGTCGAGGTCCTCGGCGAGGAGCTGGGCGTGCGCGGGCTGCGCGCCGCCGTTGCCGCCCACGTAGAGGTTCCAGCCCTTGTGCGTCGCGATGATGCCGACGTCCTTGCCGCGCGCCTCGGCGCACTCGCGCGCGCAGCCGGAGACGCCGAACTTGATCTTGTGCGGCGAGCGGAGCCCGCGGTAGCGCAGCTCGAGCCGGACCGCCATCGCCGACGAGTCCTGCACGCCGAACCGGCACCAGGTGCGTCCGACGCAGGTCTTCACCGTGCGCAGCGACTTGCCGTAGGCGTGCCCGGACTCGAAGCCGACGGCCGTCAGGCGCCGCCAGATCTCCGGGAGCTGGTCGAGCCGCGCGCCGAACATCGCCAGCCGCTGACCGCCGGTCACGCGGACGTAGAGCCCGAAGTCGTCGGCGACCCTCGCGAACTCCAGGAGCTGGTCCGCGCGCACCTCTCCCCCGGGCATCCGCGGGATCACCGAGTACGTGCCGTTCTTCTGCAGGTTCGCCATGACGTGGTCGTTGGTGTCCTGCAGCGCGGCGTGCTCGCCCTCCAGGACGTGCCCGCGGCGCAACGTCGAGAGGATCGACGCGACCGTCGGGCGGCAGACGGCGCACCCGCGCCCCGTCCCGTGCGCCGCGACGACCTCGGAGAACGTCCGCAGCCCCTCCTCGCGGACGAGCCGGTACAGCGCCGCCCTGGACATCGCGAAGTGCTCGCACAGCGCGTCCGAGACCGTGACGCCCGCCCGGGAGAGCTCGGCGTTCAGCAGCTTGGTGAGCGCGGGCACGCACGACCCGCACACCGTGCCGGCCGTCGTGCACTCCTTGACCTGCCCGATCGTCCGGCAGCCGTGCTCGGTCACCGCCGAGCGGACCGTGCCCGCGTCCACGTTGTTGCACGAGCACACGACGGCCTCGTCGGGCAGCTCGGTGTCGGCCAGGCCCTCGCCGTCGGGCGCGATGACGGCGGCGGGGTCCGCGCCGAGCGGGCGGCCGAGCAGGGGCCGCAGCGCGGAGTAGAGCTCGATGTCGCCGACGAACACGCCGCCCAGCAGCGTCGTCGCGTCGTCCGAGAGCACCAGCTTGCGGTACCGGCGGTGGATCGGGTCGACGAACGACACCTCCAGCGCGCCCGCGCTCACCGCGTTGACGTCCCCGAACGACGCCGCCTCGACGCCCACGCCCTTGAGCTTCGTGCCGTCGTCGGCGCGGCGGTGCACGCGCTCGCCGCCCAGGAAGCGGTCGACGACGACGTCCGCCATGTCGTTCCCCGGTGCGACCAGGCCCGCGCACACGCCGTCGACCGACGCGCACTCGCCGATCGCCCACACGCCCGGGTCGGAGGTCTGGCAGGCCTCGCCGACGACGACGCCGCCGCGCTCGCCGATGGCCAGGCCCGCCTCGCGGGCCACGCGGTCGCGCGGGCGGATACCCACCGAGAAGACGACGACGTCCGTCGGCAGGGCGGACCCGTCGGTGAGCTCGACCGAGCCCACGGACCCGTCGCCCGCGGGCAGGAACCGGTGCGCGCCCGCGCCCGTACGCACCGTGACACCGAGGTCCTCGATCAGCAGGCGCAGCATCTCGCCGCCGCCCTGGTCGAGCTGGACGCTCATGAGCCGGTCGGCGAACTCGACGACCGTGGCCTCGGCACCCAGCCGCTGGAGCGCCGCCGCGGCCTCGAGACCCAGCACGCCACCGCCGACGACGACGCCGCGCACCGCCCGGCCCAGCGCCCGCTCGCGCAGCCGGACCCACTCGGCCAGCCGCTTGACGTCGTCCAGCGTGCGGTAGGTGAACAGGCCAGGCAGATCCGTGCCCTCGGCGCGCGGCGTCCACGCCCACGAGCCCGTCGCGAGCACCGCGCGGTCGTAGTGGACCTGGCGGCCCGATCGCGTCGTCACGACGCTCGCCGTGCGGTCGAGCGACGCGACCGCGTCCCCCGTGACGATGGTGACGCGGGGGTCGTCCCACGGGCCGCGGTCGAGGGTGAGCGCCTGCGCGTCGCGCGCGTCGAACCATTCCGACAGGTGCACGCGGTCGTACGGCTCGTGCGGCTCGTCGCCGATCACCGTGAGCGACCAGCAGCCCTCGGGGTCACGCGAGCGCAGGCCCGCGACCAGGCGGTGGGCCGTCATGCCGGCGCCGACGACGACGATCCGGTCGCCGTCCAGGGGACCGCCGACGGCGGGAGCGACCGCGTCCGACGGGGAGTGAGAGAGGGAGGCCACGGGGAGCACTTTCGAGAGGCGGGGGCTGCGTCGAGGTCCCGGTCCGGGTGCGACCGGTGCCCTGCTCCCGACCCTAGGGGAGGTGGTCTGACCACATCAGCCGTCTGGGACCAAGGTCCCCAGTACCCCCATCGAAGGCCATCACGTGCGCGCCCCGGTGCGGTGAGGACAGCACGACGCCGCGCCCCCGGGGCGGGGACGCGGCGTCAGGTGGTGGGCGCGTCGGACGTCGGCCACGGTGGCCGGACGACCGTGCGCGACCCGGTGCGTCAGGCGTTCGCGAGCTCGCGGTCGTCGTCCGTCACGGGCCGCTGGTCCTCGTAGCGGCGCACGACGCGGCTCACGGTCGACCGCGACGCCGAGACCTTCTGGGCGATCTCGCCCTGCTTCATGCCCTGGCGGGCGAGCTCGACGATGCGGCGGTCGCGCTCCGCGGTCGGGTCCTCGCCGAGGGAGGAGTCGTCCGCCTCCGTCGCCGCGGCCTGCGCGCCGTTCGTGCTGCCGACGAGGTCGAAGACCTCGACGCGCCGGGTGTGACCCGTCACGGCCGGGGGCTCCACGACCGGCGCCGCGCCGTCGTCCTCCGGGACCGGCTGGTCCCAGGGGAGCGGACGCCCGAACAGCTCCTTCACCCGCGCCTCGAGGTCGGGGAGCGCCTCGAACGCCGTCTCGGGCACGTACGGCTTCTCGTCGTTCGCCTCGCGCGCAGGCTCGACATCCGGCTCCACCTCCGGCTCGGCGTCCCGCTCGACGGCGGGCGCCTCGGCCGGTGCGACAGCGGCCGAGCTCTTCTGGCTCGGCTCGACCGCCGGAAGGTCGCGGGCCTGCTCGACGGGCGTCGGGGTCTCCGGGCGGGCCTCGGCGTCGCGCGCGGACTCCAGCGCGAGGGTCTCCTGGCGGTGCGTCTCGACGAGCGTCGCGGCCGGCGCGGCGGTCCGGTCCACGACGACCGCCGTCGCCTCGGTCGGCCCGGCGGCCTCGGCCGACCCGCGCGCGGTGCCGCGCTTCACCGAGCTCGCCCCGATGAGGTCGAGCCGGTTGCCGTGGCGCTCCGCCGCCTCCAGGCGGTCGACCCAGACCAGCATGCGGCGCTCGAAGTCCTCGACCGTCAGCAGCTTCAGCGCGGCGTCGCGGGCGGCACGCTGCCGCTCGTGCGCGGCGCGGACCTTGCGCAGGTCCCCGGACGAGCCAGCGCTGTCGGCGCGCGCGTCGCGCCACTGCTCCAGGGCGGAGACGTAGCCGTGGACGCGCAGCTCACGACGACGCTCCTCGAGCGTGTGGCCCGTCACCATGTGCCGCTCCCCCACGAGGGCGAGGTGCCACATGAGCGCGGCCACCAGCGGCGGCACGAACCGGAACACCACCATGTACGGGGTGCTCGCCGTCGGGACGGCGATCTCGTGCAGCGCCGCGAACAGGCCCGACGTGCCCGAGAGCACCCACGTGAGCGCGAGCAGGACCCCGTACGGGCGACCCTCCAGCGCCGCGTTGCGCGCCATGAGCGCCACCGCGACGAGGCTGATCTCGAGGAAGCCCGCCAGCCCGTACGCCTCGAGCGGCGACATGTGCGCCACCTCGAGACCGAACAGGACCATGCCGCTGTACGCCAGCGCGGTGGCGATGGTCGCCGCGATGACCACGGCGACCATCGGGAGGTGCCGGCCGCGGTAACGCACCTGCCGCGGGGAACCGCCCGCGCCGGTCTGGTCCTGCTGTGTCACGTCATCCTCCGAAAAGTGGTGTGGGCGCACATATCCCAACACTCAGGACAGTCCTCGTCAACGCACCGGAAGGATCGCAATCGGATCGTGAGCAGCGGCGGCCCGGAGCGGCACGTCCGCGGGCCGCGGCCCGCGGGTCGAACGGCCGGAGACAGCACGACGCCGCGCCCCCGAGGGGACGCGGCGTCGTGGACGGACGAGAGGGATCGTCAGACGTTGAACCCCAGCGCGCGGAGCTGCTCCTTGCCGTCGGTCGTGATCTTCTCCGGGCCCCACGGCGGCATCCAGACCCAGTTGACGCGGAAGCCGTCGACGAGGCCCTCGAGGGCCTGCGCGGACTGGTCCTCGATGACGTCGGTCAGCGGGCACGCCGCGGACGTGAGCGTCATGTCGATGACGGCGTGGTTGTTCTGGTCGATCTGGATGCCGTAGACGAGGCCGAGGTCGACGACGTTGATGCCGAGCTCGGGGTCGATGACGTCGCGCATCGCCTCTTCGACGTCGGCGACGTTCGGCGGGCTGGGCGTGACGCCCTCGGCGGGCGCGCCGGTCTCGGTGGTCATCGGTTCTCCTCCGTCGTTCCCCGCGCGGCGAGCGCCGCGTCGGAAGCTGCTGCGGTTGATGCGTCGCCCAGCGTGCTCAGGGCGCCCGAGGTGACGAGCGAGTCGCGCAGCGCGGCCCAGCCGAGCAGGGCGCACTTGATACGCGCAGGGTAGCGCGAGACGCCCGTGAACACGGTGGCGTCGCCGAGCTCGTCCTCCGCGGCCTCGTCGAGGCCATTGCCGCGCGAGCCCATGAGCTCGCGGAACACCTCGCCGAGGTGCTCGGCCTCGGTCACGGGCCGGCCGGACACGAGGTCGGTGAGCACGGACAGGGACGCCTGCGAGATGCTGCAGCCCTGCCCCTCCCAGCTCACGCGGTCGATGGTGTCGCCGGCGAGCTCGACGCGCAGCGTCACCTCGTCGCCGCACGTGGGGTTCACCTGGTGCGACTGGCCGCTCGCCGCGCCGTCCGCCACCTCGACCAGGCCCCGGCCGTGCGGGGTCTTGGCGTGGTCGAGGATGACCTGCTGGTACATCTGCTCGATCGAGCTCATCGGGTCCTCTCTCAGTCCACCGAGAAGAACGCGCGCACCCCGGCCAATGCTTCCCGGAACGCGTCGACGTCCTCGCGCGTGGTGTACACCGACGCGGACGCGCGCGCGGTCGCGGCGATCCCGAACCGGCGGTGCAGGGGCTGGGCGCAGTGGTGACCGACGCGCACGGCGATGCCGGCGTCGTCGAGCACCTGGCCGACGTCGTGCGCGTGCACGCCGTCCACGACGAACGACACGACGGCGAGGCGGTCCACCGGCTCGCGCGGGCCGATGATCCGCACGCCGGGGATCTCCCCGATGCGCAGCAGCTCGGCGGCCAGCTCGTGCTCGTGCGCCGCGACGCCGTCCATGCCGAGCTCGTGCAGGTACTTCGCGGCCGCGCCGAACCCGACGACCTGCGCGACAGCCTGCGTGCCCGCCTCGAACCGCTGCGGCGGCGCCATGTACGACGACTCGGTCATCGTGACGACCTCGATCATCGACCCGCCGGTCGTCACGGGCGGCAGCGCCTCGAGCAGCTCGCGCCGCCCGTACAGCACCCCCACGCCCGTGGGGCCGAGCATCTTGTGCGCCGAGAACGCGGCGAAGTCGACGCCGAGCGCGGGCAGGTCGACCGGCAGGTGCGGCACGGACTGGCACGCGTCGAGCACGGTGAGCGCACCGACCTCACGCGCCCGGGCCACGATCGGGTCGACGGGCGTGATCGCGCCCGTCACGTTCGACACGTGGGCGAACGCGACGATCTTGGTCCGCTCCGTGATGACGGCCGCCGCGTCCTCGACGCGCACGCGGCCGTCGTCGTCCACGTCGAACCAGCGCAGGACGGCGCCCGTGCGGGCCGCGAGCTCCTGCCACGGGACGATGTTCGCGTGGTGCTCCGCCTCGGTGATGACGATCTCGTCGCCGGGATCGATCGCGAAGCGGCGGGCCGCCTCTCCCCCGCGCCCGAGCGTCGCGTTCGAGATCCCGTACGCGACGAGGTTGATCGCGGACGTCGCGCCGGACGTCCAGACGATCTCGCCGGGGCGCGCCCCGACGAACGCCGCGACGTCCGCGCGGGCGTCCTCGAACGCCTCGGTCGCCTCCTCGGCGAGCTGGTGCGCGCCGCGGTGCACGGCCGCGTTGCGCTCCTCGTAGAAGTCGACCTCGGTGTCGAGGACGACCTGCGGCTTCTGCGACGTCGCCGCGGAGTCGAGGTAGACGAGCGGACGACCACCGCGCACGGTGCGCTCGAGCAGCGGGAAGTCCGCCCGCACGGCGGCGAGCTCGACGTCGGTCAGGCGCGTCGGCGGACCGGCGTGCTGCCCTGCGTGCCCTGCGGGGTGCGCGGTGGTCGTCATGGTCGTCTCCTCGAACGTGGTGCGACCGCTCAGGCCGAGGCGGCCGAGGCGGACTCGACCGAGCCCGTGAGGTAGCGGTCGTAGCCCTCCTCCTCCAGGCGGTCGGCGAGCTCGGAGCCGCCCTCCTCGGCGACCTTGCCGTCGACGAAGACGTGGACGAAGTCCGGCTTGATGTAGCGCAGGATGCGCGTGTAGTGCGTGATGAGCAGGATGCCCGCGTCGGTGTCGCCGTGGACGCGGTTCACGCCCTCGGAGACGATGCGCAGCGCGTCGACGTCGAGGCCCGAGTCGGTCTCGTCGAGGACGGCGAACTTCGGCTTGAGGAGCTCCATCTGGAGGATCTCGTGGCGCTTCTTCTCGCCACCGGAGAAGCCCTCGTTGACCGAGCGCTCGGCGAAGGAGTCGTCCATGCGCAGGCGCTCCATGGCGCCCTTGACGTCCTTGACCCAGTGGCGCAGCGCGGGGGCCTCGCCGTCGATCGCGGTCTTGGCGGTGCGCAGGAAGTTCGACACGGACACGCCGGGGACCTCGACCGGGTACTGCATGGCGAGGAACAGGCCCGCGCGGGCGCGCTCGTCGACGCTCATCGCGAGGACGTCCTCGCCGTCGAGCGTCACGGTGCCGCTGGTGACCTGGTACTTGGGGTGGCCGGCGATCGAGTAGGCGAGCGTGGACTTGCCCGAGCCGTTCGGGCCCATGATGGCGTGGACCTCGCCGCTGGCGATCGTCAGGTCGACGCCGCGCAGGATCGGCTTCGGCCCTTCCTTGGTCTCGACGCTGACGTGCAGGTCGCGGATCTCGAGAGTGGACATGTGGTTCTTCTCCAAGAGGTTCTGGTGAGCCGTGGGGCGCGCGCGGTGCGCCGGTTCAGGATGTGGGTCAGGTGGGAGCGACGACGCGGTCGACGTCGACGAGCACCTGCTCGCCGTCGACCGTCACCGGATACACGGGCACGGGGCGCATCGCGGGCAGCGCGGTCGGCATGCCGGTCCGCACGTCGAACTGCGAGCCGTGCAGCCAGCACTCGACGAAGCAGCCCTCGACCTCGCCGTCCGACAGGGACACCGCCCCGTGGGAGCAGATGTCCGAGATCGCGTGCCAGTCGCCGTCGCCGTCACGGATGACCGCGACCTCGACGACGCGCCCGTCCTCGGCCGGGAGCTCGACGCGGAGCGCCTCCTCCGGGCCGAGGTCGGACGTCGTGCAGGCGGGCTGTGCGGTCACGCGGTCGCCTCGGCGAGCTCGGCGCTCCCGTCGATGATCGACATGGACTTGCTCAGCTCGCGCTCGATCGCCTCGAGCAGGCGCTCCTCGACCGACGCGACGCCGATCTCCTGGATGAGCTCCGCGAAGAAGCCACGAACGACGAGGCGGCGCGCCTCGGCCTCCGGGATGCCGCGGGCCTGCAGGTAGAAGAGCTGCTCGTCGTCGAACCGGCCGGTCGCGGACGCGTGCCCCGCGCCCTCGATCTCGCCCGTCTCGATCTCGAGGTTCGGCACCGAGTCCGCGCGCCCGCCGTCCGTGAGGACGAGGTTGCGGTTGAGCTCGTAGGTGTCGGTGCCCTCGGCCTCGGCGCGGATGAGCACGTCGCCCACCCACACCGCGTGCGCCCCCTCGCCCTGCAGCGCGCCCTTGTACGTGACGCGCGACTTGCAGCGCGGCACGGCGTGGTCGACGAACAGGCGGTGCTCCTGGTGCTGGTCCGCGTCCGCGAAGTAGAGGCCGACCATCTCGACGTCGCCGCCCTCGGCCGTGAACTCCGCGTCCGGGGTGACGCGCACGACGTCGCCGCCGAGCGTCACGACCACGTGCTTGAGCCGCGCGTCGCGCCCGATGCGGGCGCGGTGCGAGGAGGCGTGCACGGCGCCGTCGGCCCAGTCCTGGACCGACACGACCGTGAGGTGCGCGCCGTCCTCGACGACGATCTCGACCGTCTCGTTGAGCGTCGCGGTCCCGACGTGGTCGAGCACGACGACGGCCTCCGAGTGCCGCTCGGCACGCACGAGGACGTGGCTCGCGGTCGGCGTGGAGCCGTGGCCCTCGACGCGCACGGACGTGACGTCCGAGGCGACGGCCTCCTTCGGCACCGTGACGACCGTCGACTGCTCGAACGCGTTCCACGCCGTCACGGCGGTGCGGTCGCCCGGCTTGCCGGCGGTGCCGAGCCGTGCGTCGTCGCGGCCCACGATCGAGACCTCGACCTCGGGGGCCTCGACGACCGTGACGCGCACGTCGCCGCCGCCGCTCTGCCCGACGAGCTTCTCGTCGAACAGCGGTGCGAGGCGCGCGACGGGCGAGAAGCGCCACTCCTCCTCGCGCCCGTGGGGCACGGGGATGTCGGCGAGGTCGAACGACGTGAGCCGCTCGGCGCGCGAGCCCTGGGGCACGACGCCGTGGGAGTGCGCCCCGTCGGCCTGCGCGCGCGAGTGGTCGGTGGTCAGACCGGCCTCTTCGGGAATGGTGGTGGTGGTCATATCAGCCGACGGACCCTTCCATCTGCAGCTCGATGAGGCGGTTGAGCTCGAGCGCGTACTCCATGGGCAGCTCGCGCGCGATGGGCTCGACGAACCCGCGCACGATCATGGCCATCGCCTCGGTCTCCTCCATGCCTCGGGACATGAGGTAGAACAGCTGGTCCTCGCTCACCCGCGAGACCGTCGCCTCGTGCCCCATGGACACGTCGTCCTCGCGGACGTCGACGTACGGGTAGGTGTCGGACCGGGAGACCTGGTCGACGAGCAGCGCGTCGCACAGCACGGTCGAGGCCGAGTGCGAGGCGCCCTCGAGGACCTGGACCAGGCCGCGGTAGGACGTGCGGCCACCGCCGCGCGCGACCGACTTCGACACGATGGACGACGACGTGTGCGGCGCCGCGTGGACCATCTTGGCCCCGGCGTCCTGGTGCTGGCCCTCGCCCGCGAACGCGATCGAGAGCGTCTCGCCGCGCGCGTGCTCGCCGAGCAGGTAGATCGCCGGGTACTTCATGGTGACCTTGGAGCCGATGTTGCCGTCGACCCACTCCATCGTCGCGCCCTCGGCCGCGGTCGCCCGCTTGGTCACGAGGTTGTACACGTTGTTCGACCAGTTCTGGATGGTCGTGTACCGCACGCGGGCGTTCTTCTTGACGATGATCTCGACGACCGCGGAGTGCAGCGAGTCGGACGAGTAGATCGGCGCGGTGCAGCCCTCGACGTAGTGCACGTACGAGCCCTCGTCCGCGATGATCAGCGTCCGCTCGAACTGGCCCATGTTCTCCGTGTTGATGCGGAAGTAGGCCTGCAGCGGGATCTCGACGTGCACGCCCGGCGGGACGTAGACGAACGACCCGCCCGACCACACGGCCGAGTTGAGCGCCGCGAACTTGTTGTCGCCCGACGGGATGACGGTGCCGAAGTACTCCTGGAAGAGCTCCGGGTGCTCGCGCAGCGCGGTGTCCGTGTCGAGGAAGATCACGCCCTGGCGCTCGAGCTCCTCGTTGATCTGGTGGTAGACCACCTCGGACTCGTACTGGGCCGCGACGCCCGCGACGAGGCGCTGCTTCTCCGCCTCGGGGATGCCGAGCTTGTCGTACGTCTCCTTGATGTCCTCGGGCAGGTCGTCCCACGAGGCGGCCTGCTTCTCCGTGGAGCGCACGAAGTACTTGATGTTGTCGAAGTCGATGCCCGTGAGGTCGGAGCCCCAGTTCGGCATGGGCTTCTTGTCGAAGAGGCGCAGGGCCTTGAGACGCGTCTTGAGCATCCACTCGGGCTCGTCCTTCAGCGCCGAGATGTTGCGCACGACGTCCTCGGACAGGCCGCGCTGCGCGGCCTCCCCGGCGGCGTCGCTGTCGTGCCAGCCGTATCCGTAGGCGCCGATCGAGGCGATGATCTCGTCGTCGGTCTGCTTCTCACCGGTCGGCTGGGCCGTGCCGGTGGCGTCCTGGGTGGGAGCGCTCATGGTCGTCCTTCCACTGTCCGTCGTGTGCGGGCGGGGGCAGTCGGTACAAGGGTTCTTTGCGGGGGAGGTCGTGCGTGCCTCGGGGCGGCGGTGCGCCCCTCGGGTCAGGTCTTGCCCGACGTCGGGCGACCGCGCGCCCGGACGGGGACGTTGGTCGTGCACGCGTGCGCGCCCGTGGCGAGCGTCGAGAGTCGCTGCACGTGCGAGCCGAGCAGCTTGGCGAAGACCTGCGCCTCCGCCTCGCAGAGCTGCGGGAACTCCTCCGCGACGTGCTGCACGGGGCAGTGACCCTGGCAGAGCTGCACCGCGGAGGTGCCGGGGACGGGGCGCACGCTCGCCGCGTAGCCGTCGTCCGCGAGCGCCGCCGCGAGCTGGGCGGCCCGGCCCTCGACGTCGTCCGCGTCGAGCCGGCCCTCGTAGCGGTCGGCGAGCTCGGCGAGCCGGTCCTGGGCGAAGCGCTCGACGGCGTCCGGTCCCGCGACGTCGCGCAGGTACCGCAGCGCCTGGGTCGCGAGGTCGGCGTAGGTGCCGCTCAGCTCGCCCTGCCCGGCCGACGTCGTGACGTACCGCCGCGCGGGGCGGCCGCGCATCCCGGTGTGCTGCCCGGCGTCGTGCACGGCGACGAGGTCGTCCTCCTCGAGGAGGGCGAGGTGGCGGCGGACGGCGGCGGGCGTGAGCCCGAGCGTCGCGGCGAGGTCGGCGGCGCTCACGGGGCCCGCGCTCGCGACGAGCTCGAGCACGCGCTCGCGCGTGCGGCGGTCGACGTCGGCGGGGGGCACAGCGGTCGGCGCTGCGGCCTGCCCGACCGCGGGGGTGGCAGCGCGCAGCGCGTCCGGTCGGACGGATCCTGCGGCCATGCTCACCTCCCGTGGTGCGTCCCGTGGGCGCGCGTGCGCGTGGCGCGGCCTGACACGGGGTGACAGATCTGGAACCGATATAGACAACATGGTTGTTCCCTAATTGCCCGAACGCAAGCAAGGCGACCCTCAGACCGCCCCCTGGGGCACCGGGATGTGGCGTACGCGACACCCGAGCGCTCCGGGCCGGGCGCGGATCCTGAGCGGCGGACCCGCCCCCTAGACTCGCCGGGTGCCCGCCCCCGCCGTGCTCGTGCACGACCTCGTCAAGCGCTACGACGGTCGTGCCGTCGTCGACGGCGTGTCCCTCACCGCCGAGCGCGGCGCGATCACCGCGGTGCTCGGCCCCAACGGCGCCGGCAAGACCACGACGGTCGAGTGCTGCGAGGGCCTGCGCTCCCCCGACGCCGGGCGTGTCGAGGTCCTCGGCCTCGACCCGTTGACCGACGCGCGCGACCTGCGCCCGCGCGTCGGCGTCATGCTCCAGGACGGCGGGCTCCCGACGGGGGTGCGCGCCCTGGAGATGCTGCGGCACGTCGCGTCGATGTACGCGCGGCCGCGCGACGTCGGCGAGCTCACCGAGCGCCTGGGGCTGGAGAGCTTCGCGCGCACGACCGTCCGGCGGCTGTCCGGCGGGCAGCGGCAGCGCCTCGCGCTCGCCGCGGCGATCGTCGGGCGTCCGGAGGTCGTCTTCCTCGACGAGCCGAGCGCGGGCATGGACCCGCAGAGCCGGCACGCCGTGTGGGAGCTCGTCCGCGAGCTGCGCGCGGAGGGCGTGGGGATCGTCCTCACGACCCACCTCATGGACGAGGCGGAGGACCTGGCCGACCACGTCTACGTCGTCGACCACGGCAAGGTCATCGCCGCGGGCGCGACGCGCGACCTGCTCGAGTCCGGCGCCGACGGCGAGGCGGACCGCACCGTCCGCTTCGAGGCCACGCCCGGGCTCGGGCTCGACGGGCTGAGCGACGCGCTCGCCGGAGCAGGTCTGCCCGACGGCGCGGCCGCCCCCGCGGCGTGGAGCGTCGCCGAGCCCCAGCCCGGCTCGTACACCCTCACCGGCCCTGCCGACCCCGCGACGCTCGTGGCGCTGACGACGTGGCTCGCCGCGCGCGGCGTCCTCGCCTCGCGCGTCACGGTGGGTCGCCGCACGCTCGAGGACGTGTTCCTCGACCTGACGGGACGGCACCTGCGATGAGCACGACCCCGCGGACGACGTCCGAGACCCGGAACCCGAGCCAGACCCCGAGCACGGAGCTCGCCGCGCCCGCGTGGCGCCGCGTCGTGGCCCAGACGGCGTTCGAGACGCGCATGATCCTGCGCAACGGCGAGCAACTCCTCGTCACGATCATCCTGCCGGTCATGCTCCTGCTCGGGCTGGTGCTCACGTCGTTCGTCGACCTCGACACGGGCGGCGCGACGCGCGTCGACTTCGTGACGCCCGGCGTCCTCGCGCTCGCCGTGATGTCGACGGCGTTCACGTCGCAGGCCATCGCGACGGCATTCGACCGGCGCAACGGCGTCCTGCGCCTCATGTCGACCACTCCCCTGGGCCGCGGCGGCCTCCTCGCGGGGAAGGTGCTCGGCGTCCTCGCCGTCGAGGTCGTGCAGGTCGTGGTCATCACGGCCGTCGCGCTCGCGCTCGGCTGGCAGCCCGACCCGGCGGGGATCCCCGCGGCCCTCCTTGCGGTGCTGCTCGGGACAGCCGCCTTCACCTCGCTCGCGATGCTGCTCGCGGGCACCCTGCGCGCCGAGGGCGTGCTCGCCGTCGCGAACCTCGTCCTCGTGCTGCTCACCGTCGGCGGCGGCGTCCTCGTCCCGGCGGACCAGCTCCCCGGTCCCCTCGAGCACGTCGCGCTCCTGCTGCCGTCGGGCGCCCTCGGCGAAGCGATGCGCGGCGCGCTGCTCGACGGCTCCGTGCCGCCGTTCTCCGTCGTCGTGCTGCTCGGCTGGACCGCCGCGCTCGGCTGGGGCGCGGGCAAGCTCTTCCGCTGGACCTGAGCCCCGGGCGCATCTCACACCCGCAGGATTCCGGGGCCGCCCGCGCGCCCCGATACCGTGGGGTCCGTGAGCACCCCGCCCCCTGCGCTCGACCCCGCTCCCGCCGACAGCCCCGTAGGCGCCGCCACCGGTGACGGCACCACCCGGCCCGACCGGCTCGCTCGCTGGCGCCGCTGGACGCGACCGGTGCTCGTCGCGAACCTCGTGGCGCAGATCGGCATCATCGTCACCGGCGGTGCCGTGCGGCTCACGGGCTCGGGGCTCGGGTGCTCGACCTGGCCGCAGTGCGAGCCCGGGCAGTTCGCGGCGAAGTTCCACCCCGAGACGACGTACCACCAGTTCGTCGAGTACGGGAACCGCACGCTCACCGGGGTGCTGAGCGTCATCGCGATCGCGGCCCTCGTGCTCGTGTGGACCGACCGCTCGCGCGTCCTGTCCTACCGGCTCCTCGGCGCCGTCCCGCTGCTCGGCGTCGCCGCGCAGGCGGTCATCGGCGGCGTGATCGTCCTGCTGCACCTGCACCCGGGGTGGGTGTCGCTGCACTTCGTCGTCTCGGCCGCGCTCGTGTCCGTCTCGCTGCTCCTCCTGCACCGGTCCGGCGAGGGCGACGGGCCGCCCGTCCTGACGGTCGCGGCACGCTCGCGCGCGCTCGCCTGGACGCTGTACGGGCTGACGGCGCTCGTTGTCGTCCTCGGCGTCGTCGTCACCGGCGCCGGCCCGCACAGCGGCGACGAGGAGGTCGGCTACCGCTTCGCCGTCGACCCCGCGCTCATGAGCAAGCTCCACGCGTGGGCCGTGTGGGTCTTCGTCGCCGTCCTCGTCGCCTACCTCGTGAGCGTCCGTCGCGGGCCGCAGCAGGTGCGCCGTGCGGCCTGGATCCTGCTCGCGATCACGCTGGGGCAGGGACTGATCGGGTACGTCCAGTACTTCACCGGCCTGCCCGCGCTCCTCGTCGGGCTGCACATGCTCGGCTCGGCGCTCCTCGTCGCCGGCTCGACGCGCGTCGTCCTGACGACCCGCACCCGCGCCTGAGCGGGCGGTGGCCCGGGCCTGAACGACCCGGGCTACCGCTGCGTCAGCTCCGGTGAGCTCCAGTCAGCACCAGAGCGCCGCGACGCGCTCCGCGAGCGCCGTGCCCCGCTCGTACCCGGCCTCGGCCGCCGCCGGGCGCAACGACAGGTCCATCGCCTGCGGCCCGAAGAGGTGGTCCGCGTCGGGGCCCGGGACGATCACCTCGACCTCGCTCCCCCGTGCGCGCAGCTCGTCGACCTGCACGGCGAGCTGGAGACCCCAGTCCAGCGGCGCCCGTGTCCTGCCTCCGAAGGGTGACAGCACCAGCACGCGCCGGTGCCCGGCCGCGAGGTCGGCGTTCTCGTTGCGGCGGTATCCCCCGTCGATGTACTGCGCCTCCCCGACCCGGTAGGCGAACCCGCTCGCGCAGCTCGCCGCGACGGCGTCGACGAGGCCGACCCCGCTGCGCCGGTCGAAGACGGCGGACTCACCGGTCCGCGCGTCGACGGCGGTGAGGTGGACGGCTCTCAGGGGCCAGGACGGGTTCGGCAGGCGCGCGGCGACGGTGGCCCGCCACCGGGACTGCACCGCCTCGTCCGACGACGAGGGCAGGGCGAGCGCCGCCTCCCCGAGCCTGCGGCGCATGTCGGCCGCGTCCTGGGCACCGGCGACGACCGCGGCCGTCCGCGCCATCTGGTCCGCCGCCTGCCGTGTGCGGTCCCCGCCCGCGTGCGGGCCGCCCGGCCCCGCCTGCGGGCGCGTGGGCGCGACGAGGGCGGCCGCGTACAGCTCCGCGGGCGTCGCTCCGGCGAGCTGCGCCGCCGTCGTCGCCCCCGCCGACGTCCCGACGGTCAGGTCGGCCGTCGAGGACACGTCGAGCCCGGCGTCGGCCAGCCCGGCGACGACGCCGATCAGCCACGCGTTGCCGGTAGACCCGCCGCCCCCGAGCACGAGGGCGCGCTCGCCCGACGTCGGGACCGGATCGGATGCCCGGAGATCAGGTACCGGGAGACCTGCTGCTGAGGTGCCCGGTGCAGAAGAAGGTGTGGTGGTGCGCATGGGAGTCGCCTCTCGCGATGGTGCGGCGAGCGCTCCCGACGACGACTACCGCCGTCGCGCGATCGTGGGCAGCGAGGGAGCGCCCGGTACGGACACAGCGTTCACGGGACTCACCTCCTCGGCTCGATTCACGATCGGCCCCGACGCTAGCACGCCGGCCCGCCCCGGAACACGGCCTTTGCCTCCGTCGGGAGGACGGTCGGGTCTCGGGCCCACATGGCACGAACCGCACCTGCCGAAAGAGAGCCGTGGTCGCACGGGGTAGGGCCGGGGTAGGCCGTGGTGGGCCGGGGTAGGGCCGTGTCTGCAGATGGAGAGCCGTGGTCTACCGAGGAAGAGCCCAGGCCGTGCCCAACAGGTCGGTCGCCCCGACAGTCGGGCCCACCCGTGGGCCAGCACGGCACAGGCGGGCCGACACCGCGGGCGGTCGCCCGAGGTGAGCAGAGACCAGGGCGAGACGACGCCGGTCGGGGTGGGTGGTGGTGCCGCGTCGTGGCGGGCCTGGCGGGAGCCGCGAGGAACGAGCGGCGGATGGTAGACGCGGCACCACCACCCACCCCGACCACCCAACCCGACCACACGCCGTCGGGCAGGGTGACCACGCCTCTACCTCGACCAACCACGGCTCTACTTCGGCAGGTGCGAGCGTGACAGCGGCGTGACAGCGGGTGGTGCTCCGCTGACAGCGCGGTGCGAGCGCGCACATCCAGCCTGGGTGGTGAACCCACCGACCAGGAGGACACATGACCACCCCCGCGATCGAGGCCCACGGCCTCGTGAAGGTCTTCGGCGAGAACCGCGCCGTCGACGGCGTGGACCTCACCGTGCGCACCGGCACCGTCTACGGGGTCCTCGGACCCAACGGCGCCGGGAAGACCACGACCATCAGCATGCTCGCGACGCTCCTGCGCCCGGACGCGGGCGAGGCCCGCGTGTTCGGGCACGACGTCGTCGCGCACCCGCACAAGGTGCGCCAGCTCATCGGCGTGACGGGCCAGTACGCGTCGGTCGACGAGACGCTCAGCGCGACGGAGAACCTCGTGATCTTCGCGCGGCTCCTCGGGCTGTCGCGCACGCAGGCCCGGCGCAAGGCGGTCGAGCTGCTCGAGGCGTTCGGCCTCACGGACGCGGCGTCCCGCCCGCTGAAGAACTTCTCGGGCGGCATGCGCCGCCGTCTGGACCTCGCCGCGAGCCTCATCGCGCAGCCGCCGCTCATCTTCCTCGACGAGCCGACGACGGGCCTGGACCCGCGCACGCGCGCTCAGATGTGGGCGACGATCCGCGACCTCGTCGCGAGCGGCTCCACGGTGCTGCTCACGACGCAGTACCTGGACGAGGCGGACCAGCTCGCGGACCGGATCGCGGTGATCGACCGCGGGCGCGTGGTGGCCGAGGGCACGGCGGACGACCTCAAGGACGCCGTCGGCGACCAGTCTCTGCAGCTCGCTCTGGTCCACGCCGCGGACGTGACGCCCGCGCTCGAGATCGTCGAGCGCTCGCTGGGCCTCGCCGCGACGGTCTCTCCCGAGGCGCGTCGGCTCACGGTGCCGGTCCCCGGTCCGGACGTCGTGACGGACCTCCTCGTGCGGCTGCGCGAGGCCCGCATCGAGGTCGGCTCGCTGAGCATGGACAAGCCGAGCCTCGACGAGGTGTTCCTCACCCTGACGGGGCACGGCGCCGAGGCGTCCGACCCGACGTCCGGCGACGGCACGACGGACGGCGCCGGGGGCTCGCGCTCCACGGACGACACCCCGGGCGCGCGCGACGACCGCGCGGCCGCGACGCGAGAGGCGGCACTGCGATGAGCGCTGCGACGACCACCACGACCACGACTCCCCCCACGACTCCCGGCCCGACCGACGCGGCGCCCGCGGCCCGGCCCCGTATCCAGGCGGGCGCCGACCGCGCGGTGTCCGACCGCACGTCGCTGCGCGCGACGGCCGACCACACGCTGACCATGGCGTACCGCGGTCTGCTGAAGATCAAGCGCACGCCCGAGCAGCTCTTCGACGTGACGCTGCAGCCGATCCTCTTCACGCTGATGTTCACGTACATCTTCGGCGGGGCCATCGCGGGCGACGTGACGAGCTACCTGCCGATCATCATCCCGGGCATCCTCGTGCAGACCGTCATCACGACGTCGGTCGTCACCGGCACGCAGCTGCGCGAGGACATGGACAAGGGCGTGTTCGACCGCTTCCGGTCGCTGCCCATCGCGCGCATCGCGCCGTTGTCGGGCGCGCTCCTCGCGGACACGGTCCGCTACCTCATCGCGACCACGCTCACGTTCGCGATGGGCTACCTCATGGGCTACCGGCCCGACGGCGGCCTCGGTGCGGTCGCGCTCGCAGGGCTGCTCGTCATCGTGTGCTCGTGGGCCGTGAGCTGGATCTTCGCGTTCTTCGGCGTCGTCGCCCGGACCGCGTCGAGCGTGCAGGGCATCTCGATGATCGTGCTCTTCCCGCTGACGTTCCTGTCGAACGCGTTCGTCCAGCCGGACACGATGCCGGGCTGGCTCCAGGGCTTCGTCAACGTCAACCCGGTGTCGCACCTCGTCACCGCGGTCCGGGAGCTGGCGAACACCGGGACGCTCGGCTCCGACGCCGCGATCTCGCTCGTCGGTGCGGCGGTCATCGTCGCGGTCTTCGCGCCGCTCACCGTGCGTGCGTACATGCGCAAGGCCTGACCGGGCGACCCGCCGTGGCTCCCGGCGCCTCAGGGTCGCACGGCGGAGGACGCGTCCTCAGCACGGGGTCGGCACCTCTCGGTGCCGGCCCCGTCGCCGTCCGTCAGGCGTCGTGCGAGCCGTCCCGGCCGGCGTCGCCCTCGGCCTCGTCGAGGAGTGCGAACCCCCGGCGTGCGAGGTCACCCCGCTCCAGGTCGCGGACCTCGGTCCGTGCCCGCTCCGCGACCGCCGCACCGGCGACGGCGGTCACCTGCGCCCACGCGTTCTCGTGCCGGAGAGAGGGCTGGTCCTGCCGCGAGCCCATCCGTTCCGCGAGCGCGACGAGCAGGGCACCCCGTTCGACGACGGCGTCCGAGGCGCCGCCAGGGGTGCCGCCCGCGCCCAGCACCGACCCGACCCCGAGCGCGAGGAACGACGTCCCGACGACCGGGTAGTCCACGAAGTGCGGGCGTGCCCGGTGCATGCCGAGCACGAGCGACCGCAGCTCGTCGGCGACCGTCGGGGTCAGCGCCGAGCCGGCGGTCGCGAGGCGCACGAGCCACGACGAGACGAGGAGCACGTACCACGGCGACCAGCGTGCCTCGTCGTCGAACGAGGCGGCGGCCTCGCCGTAGAGCGCGAGGGCCGCGTCGTCGTCGCCGTGCATCGCGGCGACCTCCGCCCGACCCATCGCGACGACGGACCGCACGTCGGGCGGGACGTCGGCGGTGCCGAACCCCGCGCCGCCCACCGTGCCGTCGAACGCCGCGAGCATCCGCTCGGCGCGCTCCGTCTCGCCGAGCGTCACCGCGGCCGACATCTCCACCCAGTCGAGCTGCTGCAGCGTCGCCGTCGCGCCGAGCGCCCGGAGATGGTCGCGCGCGGCCTCGGCCCAGCGCCCGACGTCCGCGGCGTCGCCCGCCTCGCTCGCGCACGAGGCGAGGAACATCGCCGTCGTGGCGCGCGCCGCGACGTCGCCCCGGGCGACCGCCCGCTCGTGCGCGAGCGCGCCCCACGAGCGCGCCTCGGCGAGGCGTCCCTCGTTCTCCGCCATCTGGGCCGTCGTGAACTCGGCCAGCATCGCGACGAACGCGTCGTCGTCGGCCCGCAGGCTCGCGAGCGTGGACTCCATCTCCTCGGCGCTGCGCACCGTGAGGAGCCGGGCGAACGCCCGGGTGCGCGGCCCGACGTCGGGACGGCGCAGGATCCGGCGCAGGCGCCCCAGCGCCCGGGCGGCGAGCTCGGGGCGCGCGAACGCCCCGGCGCCCGCGACGGCGGCGAGCGCGAGGGCCGCGGGCTGGACGTCCTCGGGCGGGACCTCCCAGCCGACGACCGAGTCGAGCACGACCTCGACGAGCCCGGCGGCCTGGTCCTCGATGCCGAGCAGGAGCCAGGACCCCATGAGCGCCGCGAACACCCGCACGACGACGTCGGGTCGGCCGTCCTGGACCGCCTCGCGGAGCGCGAAGAGGAGGTTCTCCTGCTCGCGCCGCAGGTCGGTCGCGGCGGCGGTCTGGTCGCCGCCGGCGAGCGCGTCCGCGCAGCGCGCCGCGAGCGCGGCGGCCCAGCGCTGCACGGCCTCGCGCGCCGCAGCCGTGGCACCCGCGTCCTGGAGCCGCAGGGCGCCGAACTCCCGGACCGTCTCGAGCATCCGGTAGCGCACGACCCCGTCGTCCTCGACGACCCGCAGGAGCGACTGGGCGACGAGACCGTCGAGCGCGTCCAAGGTTCCCCACGCGGGCGCACCCAGCACCGCTCCCGGGAGCGCGTCACCCGCCACGGCCTGCGCCGCCTCGGCCGAGAAGCCGTCCGGGAACACCGCCGCACGGCACAGCAGGTCCTGCTCGGTCTCCCCCAGCAGGTTCCAGCTCCACTCGATCACGGCCTCGAGCGTGCGATGCCGGTCGGGGGCGAGCCGGTCGCCCGAGCGCAGGAGCGCGAAGCGCTCGTCGAGGTGCCGTTCGACGTCCTCGACGCTCATCGTGCGCACGCGCGCCGCGGCGAGCTCGATCGCGAGCGGGAGACCGTCCAGGCGCTCGCACAGCTGGGCCACGACGGCGGGCGGGAGGCTCGCACCGGGTCGGACCGCGCGGGCGCGCTCGACGAAGAGGCGCACGGCGGGGCCGGTGCCGCCGTCCGCCCCCAGCGCGTCGAGGGGATACACGTGCTCGGCCGCGAGGCGCAGGGGCGACCGGCTCGTCGTGAGGACGGCCAGGTGCGGTGCCGCGCCGAGCAGGTCCGCGGTCCAGGCCGCCGCGCCGTCGAGGACGTGCTCGCAGTTGTCCAGGACGAGCAGGACGTCTCGCCCCCGTACGCGGTCGAGCACCTGCTCGCGCAGCTCCGGCGCGGCCAGGCGGTCCGCGAGCCGGCCGGTGCGTCCGGGCGGGGAGATCCCCAGGCCGTCCGCGAGCGCCACGACGACGTCCTCGTCCGACCGCACGCCGGCGAGCTCGACGACGACCACGAGGTCGACCGTCCCGGTCGCGGCCGCACGCCGTGCGACCTCCTGCGCGAGGCGCGTCTTGCCGAGCCCGCCCGGACCGAGGACCGTGACGAGCCGGGTCCGGGCGAGCGCGTCGCGCACGCGGTCGACGTCGTCGTCGCGACCGACGAGCGCGTCGGGCGCCGCGCGCACGCCGCGCACCTGCGTCGCGCGCCCACCGGTGGCCCTGCCCGTCGCGGGACGCGTACCTGCCCCGGAGGCCGCGGCGAGCGCGTCCGCCTCGCCGTCGCGTGCGGGCGAGCGTGCCGGGTCGCCCGCGCCGGGCGGGCGGTCGAGCAGGTCGGCGGCGAGCCGCTGCAGGTCCGGGGCCGGGTCCGTGCCGAGCTCGCGGACGAGCGCGTGGCGGACGCGCGCATACGCGGCGAGCGCCTCGCGCTCCCGGCCCGACGCCGCGAGAGCCGTCATGAGGTCGCGCGCGGCGTCCTCGTCGGTCTCGTCGCGGTCGAGCGCCGCGGTCGCGAGCGCGACGACCGTCTCCCGGTCCCCGGCGGCGGCCGCGGCAGACCGCAGCGCGACCGTGAGGCCGTCGTGCAGCCGCGTCGCCTCCACGCGCAGCGCCTGCCCGACGGGTCCGGGCACGTCGGCGCCCGGGTCCTCGTCGTGCCACAGCGCGAGCGCGCCGCGCAGGTCGGCGACGTTCCCCGTGCCGTCCTGGCTGCCCGCACCGGACCCACGGTGCGCGCCCGACCGTGCGTCGGCGAGCGCACTGCGGGCGCGGTCGAGGTCGCTCGGCACGCCGAGGGCGTAGCCGCCCGCTCGCGAGAGGACGGTCCCGGACGCGGTGTCCCGCCGGAGCCGCGACACGAGGCTCTGGAGCGCGGCGCGCGGGTCCTGCGGCGCGTCGAGACCCCACAGGTCCTCGACGAGCGTCGCCACGCCCAGCGTCCGGCCGCCCGCGAGCGCGAGCGCGACGACGAGCGCGGCCGCCCGCGACCCGCGCGGGGCGACGGGCGTGCCGTCGGATCCGGGGACCCGCACCGGGCCGAGGACGCGGACGAGCGCGTCCCCCGGCGGGGTCGGGGCGTCGGGTGCGGGCACGTCGACAGACCCTAGTCCTCGGCACCGACGGCACGGTCGGCACCGCCGGCGGAAGCCTCGGCAGCGGGCGGAAACGTCAACGGCGTCCACCCGAGCGGGAGCAGGCCGGGGACCTGCGCCCGGGCCCGGTCCGCCGCGTCCGACCACCCCTGGGCCGCGGGGACGCCCGGGTCGCCCACGGCGCCCCGCACGACCCGGAGCCCGACGTCCTCGATCCGCGCGTCGGGCGCGCTGCCACGACGCACCCCCGCGCGCACGCTCCAGGGCCGGTCCGCCCAGCCGCCGCCCCGCAGGCTCCGGTACTCGCCGTAGCGCGCCGTGTCGGCGTAGTCCCAGCACCACTCCCAGACGTTGCCGAGCGTGTCGTGGAGACCGAACGCGTTAGGGAGCCGTGTGGCGACGGCCCGGGGACCGTCGACGCCGTCGTCCGCGGTCCACGCGACGTCGCCGACCGGACCGTAGCGCGGGCCGCTCGTCCCGCCGCGGCAGGCGTGCTCCCACTCGGCCTCGGTCGGGAGCCGGTACCCCGCGGACCGCACGTCCCACCGCACGTCCCGGCCCTCGACCCGGTACGCGGGGTCCAGGCCCGCCACCCGGGACGCCGCGTTGCACCACAGCACCGCCTCGAACCACGTCACGCCGTGCACGGGGACGTCGTCGTCGACGGCCGGGCGGCGCCCGGGACGCGGGTGGATCGGGTCGGCGGCGAGGACGGACCGGTGCTGACCGACGGTCACCGCGGTGCGCGCGACGTGGAACGGCTCCAGGACGACGGAGCGTGACTCCCGGGTGCGCGCGTCGACGACGTCGAGCCGGCCGGCCGGGACGGGGACGAGGTCGGGAAGAGGAACACCCACGCCCCAGGACGCTACCCGAACCGGTGCGCAGAGCCCGGGAGCGCCGGTGGCGTCAGCCGCCGCGGCGCTCCGGCCACGGCGCGTCGGCCGGGCGCAGCGACGCCCAGCCGCCCGCGCGGGAGGCGGCGGCGGCGAGGATCCCGACGACGGCCGAGGGGTTGTGCAGCTCCCCCGCCAGGACGCCGCGCAGCGCCTCGTCGAGCGGCACCCACCGCAGCTCCATGTCGAGCTCCTCGGCCTCGCGCTCGAACCGCTCGTCGTCCGGGACGGGCGACAGGTCCCGCGCGAGGAAGACGCGCAGCGCCTCGTTCGAGCCGCCCGGCGTCGTGAAGTAGTCGACGAGGACGTCCCAGCGCGCGGCCTGCAGGTCGGACTCCTCGGCGAGCTCGCGGGCCGCGGCGAGCCGCCCGTCCTCCCCGACGACGTCGAGCAGGCCCGCCGGCACCTCCCACAGCTCGCGCCGCACGGGGTGGCGGTACTGCCGCAGCAGGAGGACGCGCTCCTGCTCGTCGAGGGCGACGATCGCGACCGCCCCGGGGTGGTCGAGGTACTCGCGCGTCACGCGGCCCCCGTCGCCCAGGTCGACGACGTCGGAGCGCAGGTCGAACACGCGACCCGCGTGCACGACCGTCGTCTCCACGACCGGGCGCGGGGCGAGCGCGTCGACCACGGGCGCCTGGCCCGACGTCCCGACCGACACCGCTCCCTGCTCGGCGGCCACTCAGTCGGCCTGGTTCTCGAGCGCGGCGCCGATGAGGCCGGTGAACAGCGGGTGCGAGCGCGTCGGGCGCGACTTGAACTCCGGGTGCGCCTGCGTGCTCACGTAGTAGGGGTGCACGTCCGCGGGGAGCTCGACGAACTCGACGAGCGAGGAGTCGGGCGACGTCCCGCTGATCACGAGCCCCGCCTCCTCGAGCTGCTTGCGGTAGGAGTTGTTCACCTCGTAGCGGTGGCGGTGACGCTCCGAGACGCGCTCCGACCCGTACGTCTTGGCGACGACCGAGCCCGGTGCCAGCGCGGCCTCGTACGACCCGAGACGCATCGTGCCACCCAGGTCTCCGTCGCCGCCGACGATCGCGAGCTGCTCCTCCATCGTCGCGATGACGGGGTGGGACGTGCCCGGGTCGAACTCGGTCGACGACGCGTCGTCGATCCCGAGCACGTTGCGCGCGTACTCGATGACCATCGACTGCAGGCCGAGGCAGATCCCGAGCGTCGGGACCTTGTTCTCGCGCGCCCAGCGCAGCGCGCCGAGCTTGCCCTCGATGCCGCGCACGCCGAACCCGCCCGGCACGAGGACGGCGTCGACGCCGTGCAGCGCGTCGTCTGCGCCGGCCGGGGTCTGGCACTCGTCGGACGCGACCCAGCGGATCGTGACCTTCGCGTCGTTCGCGAACCCGCCCGCGCGCAGCGCCTCGGTGACCGACAGGTACGCGTCCGGGAGGTCGATGTACTTGCCGACAAGTGCGACCTCGACCCGGTGGGCGGGCTGGTGCACGCGCTCGAGGAGCTGGCTCCAGCCGTCCCAGTCGACGTCGTGGAACGGCAGGCCGAGGCGGCGCACCACGTAGGCGTCGAGGCCCTCGGAGTGCAGCACGCGCGGGATGTCGTAGATGCTCGGCGCGTCGACCGCGTTGACGACGGCCTCGTTGTCGACGTCGCACATGAGCGCGATCTTGCGCTTGACCGGCTCGGGGACCACGCGGTCGGCGCGCAGCACGATCGCGTCGGGCTGGATGCCGATCGAGCGCAGCGCGGCGACCGAGTGCTGCGTCGGCTTCGTCTTGAGCTCGCCCGACGGGCCGATGTACGGCACGAGCGACACGTGGAGGAAGAACACGTCGTCGCGGCCGAGCTCGTGGCGCACCTGGCGTGCGGCCTCGAGGAAGGGCTGCGACTCGATGTCGCCGACCGTGCCGCCGATCTCGGTGATGATGACGTCGACGTCCTCACCGGCCTGGGCGCGCATGCGCGACTTGATCTCGTCGGTGATGTGCGGGATGACCTGGACCGTGTCGCCGAGGTACTCGCCGCGCCGCTCACGAGCGATGACCTGGGAGTAGACCTGGCCGGTCGTGACGTTCGCGGTGGCCTCGAGGTCGACGTCGAGGAAGCGCTCGTAGTGGCCGATGTCGAGGTCCGTCTCGGCACCGTCCTCGGTGACGAACACCTCGCCGTGCTGGAACGGGTTCATCGTCCCGGGGTCGACGTTGAGGTACGGGTCGAGCTTCTGCATGGTGACGCGCAGGCCGCGCGAGCGGAGCAGACGACCGAGGCTGGATGCCGTGAGGCCCTTGCCGAGCGAGGAGGCGACGCCGCCGGTGACGAAGACGTGCGCGGTGCGGTGCTCGGTGCGTGCGCCCGAGGCGTTGAGGCGGGAGGAGGGCCGGTTCAGGAGGTCTGCCACGGAACTCCATCCTAACAGCGTGCCCGACGACGGCACGCGGACCGGTGAGTGCGACGCACCACGTCTAGGTGGTCGGCTCGTCCTCCGCGGGCGCCCCACCGGACCGGCCACGGCGCAGCACGCCGAGCAGCGCAGCGCGGTCCCCCGCGAGCGACACCCCGACGACGACCGCCCCCGCCGCGAGCGCGGCGAGGATCCCGACCCCGACGGCGGGCAGCCAGCCCGCGTCGTCGGGCAGCAGCGCGCCCGAGACCGCCGAGCCCGCCAGCGCGCCGAGGGCCACGCCCACGGCGACGACCAGGAGCGTCCGCGGGACGCCGTGCGTCGCCCCGGGACCCGCGTGGCGGCGCGTCGCGAGGAGCAGGCCGGCGCCCGCGACCGACATGCCGACCGCGGTCGCCAGGCCGAGCTGGAACAGCACCCCGGCCTGGTCGCGCACGCCCGTCACGGCGGGCAGGAGGTACGCGGTCGCCGCCACGACGAGCCACCCTGCGGCGGTCACGACGACCGCGACGCGCTGGCGGTCGATCGTGTACAACGCGCGCGACAGGTGCAGGATCAGCGAGAAGCCGACGATGCCGACCGCCATGCCGGCGACCGCGCCCCCGAGGCCCGCGACCGATCCCTTGGCGATGTGCGCGAACACCGCCTCGACGGCCGCGGACGCCGCGATCAGAGCCGCGGCGCCCAGGCCGGCCACGACGATCAGCGTCCGCGTGGTCGTCGCGAGGAGGCGCCGGTAGGCGTCGTGGCGCGCGTGGGCGACGTGCTCGGCGAGCCGGGGGAACGCGCTCGTCGCGAGCGGGAACGCCAGCACGGCGTAGGGCAGCAGGTACACCTGCTGCGCGAACCAGTAGGTGGGGAAGGTCTGCTCCGGCCCGTACCGGTACGCGGCGCCCATGATGGCCAGCACGGAGACCTGCTGCGCGACGAGCGCCCCGATCCCCGCGAACGCCAGGTTGCGCGCGCGGACGGCCTCGCCGCCCGGGAACCGCAGCGTGGGGCGCAGCCGCACGCCCAACCGGTGCACGGGGAGGACGAGCGGCAGCGCGAGGACCGCGACGCCCGCCGTCGTGCCCCAGCCCAGCCAGGCGATGGCGTCGCCCGACAGCGCGGCGACGTCCGCCTGGTCACCGTCCGCGAGCCGCGCGAACACGAGGAAGACCACGATGACGGCGAGGCTCGACAGCAGCGGCGAGAACGCCTGCCAGAAGAAGCGCTTGTGCGCCTGCAGGACGCTCCCGAGCACCACCGCGAGACCGTAGAGCGGGACCTGGAGCGCGAAGACGCGCACGAAGGTCGCGGTGACGTCGACGAGCTCAGGGTGCTCGCTCATGAGGAGCCCGGCGATCGGCTGCGCGAGGAGGGCGAGGAGGCCCCCGAGCGGGACCAGCACGACGAGCGTCCAGCCGAGCAGCGCGGACGCGATGCGCGAGACCTCGGTGCCCGACCGGCGGACGATCGGCCCCGCGAGGAGCGGCACGACCGCCCCCGCGAGCGCGCCCCCGGCCGCGACCTCGAAGAGGACGTTCGGCAGGAGGTTTGCCGCCGTGTACGCCGAACCGACGCCCTCGGTGCCGACCGCGGCGGACTGCACGAGCGACCGCGCGAAGCCGACGAGCCGGCTCGCGATCGTCACGAGCGTGATCATCGCGGCGGCGCCCGCCAGGGTGCCCGTGGCGGCGCGCAGCCGCCCCGCCCGCGCGCTCACGCCGGGCGCCGGCCCCACGCGTCCACGCGCCGCAGCACGTCGTTGCCCTCGATGACCTTCGAGAAGCTCACCTTCTCGCTCGCGAGGGTCAGACCCACCACGCCCACGAGCGCGAGCCAGCGCACCGACCGGGGCGCCGCGAACGCGACCTGCGAGCCGAGCGCCGCCCCGAGCGCGTTCGCGCCGCAGTCGCCGAGCATGTCGCGCTCGCCCAGGTCACCGAGTGCCGCGGCGAGGGCAGCCCCGAGGACCGCGCCCGTCGTCGGGGCCGCGGAGGTGCCGATATGCGGCAGAGAGACCACCCCGGCGGCCTTCAGCGCGCGGCCCGGGCGCAGGTCCAGGAGGTTGAGCAGGTTGGCCGTGCCGGCCATGAGCGCGCCGTTCACGCCGACGTCCACGAGGTGGCCGAACGCCCCGCCCGTGCGCCGCGTCCCGATCGCCGCCGCGACGAGCGAGACGCCGCTGATCCCGAGGACCTTCAGCGCGCCCGTCGTCACCCGGCCCTCGGCGAGCGCGCCGAGGTGGCCGCGCAGTCCCTTCGTCCGGGTCGACGTGTCCTCCGCGAGGTCGTCGACGAGGCCGAACGCGCCCGCGCTCGCCGTGGCGAGGGCGACCGCGCCGCGCGTGCGGGCGTCGCCGCCCGCCGCGAGCGTCCCGGCGACGAGGCCGGCGGCGACCGCCGGGCCCTCGAGCAGGCTGATCGGCTCACCACGGTGGTTGGTCCGCGTCCAGCGCTCCGCGCCCCCCGGCGGACGCGACCCGGCCGAGCGACGCACCGCCGCGGTCACGACGGCGGCGACCCCCGCCGCGGCGAGGGTGCGCAGCGCGCGCGCCACGTCAGCCCTCCCCCGCGCCGGCGGTGGTCTGCTCGACGTCGGCGGTGCCGCCGTCCTCCGCGGTGTCGCCCGCCGCGGCGCCCTGGGCGCCCGTGTCGGACGACGTCGTGCGCGTCACCGGCGGGAGCTCGACGGCCGGCGGGAGGACCGCCGTCGCGCTCTCCTCGAACCCGAACTGCCCGACCTGGTCCGCGATCCGCGCGGCGAGGGCGAGCGGGACGTTGATCCGGCCGGGCTCCCCCTCGATCCCGCTCACGGTCGAGAGCGTCGCGGCGAGGTCCTCGTTCGCGCGGATGGTCGAGACGACGTCGCCGCTCACCGCCGTCGGGCCGGCGACGAGCGCCGCCTCGGCGACCTCCTGCGCGGCGACGGCCACCTGGACCTCGATGTCGACGACGTACGTGTCCGGCGCCGGCGCCTCCTCGCCCTCCGCAGCCGGGGCGGCCTGCTCGGGTGCCGGTCCGCCCAGCAGCAGGACGACGTCGGCCGGCAGGGTCTGCTCGGACACCACGTCCACGAGCGCGAAGCGCTCCAGGAGCGCCTCGAGCTCGATGGCCTCCGGGCTGCGCTCCTCGGAGCTCGCGGGCGTGGACCCGGTGAGCGCGAGCGCGAGCGCACGGGCGAGCCGCTGCTCGGGGGTCGCGTCCTGCGGGACCTCGCCGAGCTTCTCCCCGAGGCCCTCGGCCACGGTCTGCCGCGCGCTCTCCTCGTCCTGGTCGGTCCACGAGTCCGTCAGGCGGACGTGCCCGACGACCGACGCCCCCGCCGACTCGAGCTGCTCGGCGATCGCGTCGTCCCGCTCGTTGTCGGCCCCGTCGAGGTCGACGACGGCGACGCGACGGTCCTGGAGCGACCCCGCCACGAGCTGCGGCCCCGCCGCCTCGATGTACCGCGAGTCGTTGCCGAGCGTCACGTTCGCCTCGTCGAGCTGGTCGCGCAGCTCGTTGCGCTCGGTGCGCAGCTGCTCCACCTGCCCGGTGAGCTGGTCGCCGATGGCGCCCTGGAGCGGCCCGGCGCCGAGGATGATCCCGACGGCCAGGGCCAGGAAGACCGAGATCAACGAGACGATGTGGTACCTGAAGTCGATCACTGTGCGGTGGTGTCCTTCGGTTCGTGCTGCTGCGTGCTGGCAAGGTCAGGGTGCGCGGGAGCGCGGGTCGGACGCGGTCGCGAGCGACCCGCGCGGGCCGACGACGACGGCCCGGTCGGGGTCAGCCGCCGCCCGCGAAGAGCGACCCGATCCACGACCAGAGGTCGTCGAACCGGGCGCCCACGATCCCGAAGAACGTCTGGCCCGCCGCCGTCGACCACAGCGCCGCGACGACGGCGAGGAGCCCCGCGATCGACAGGAGCCAGAGCTGGAGGTTGGAGATCCGGTGCCGGTACAGGCGCGAGACGCCCTTCGCGTCGACGAGCTTGCCGCCGACGCGCAGCCGGGTGAGGAACGTGCTCGCCATGCCTGCACGGCCCTTGTCGAGGAACTCGACGAGGGTCGCGTGCGTCCCGACCGCGACGATGACCTCGGCGCCCTTGTCGTCGGCCAGGAGCATCGCGATGTCCTCGCTCGTGCCCGTCGCCGGGAACACGACCGGCTCGACGCCGAGCTCCTGGACGCGCTCCAGACCCGGCGCCTTCCCGTCGCGGTACGCGTGCACCACGACCTCGGCGCCGCTGCTCAGCGCGCGGTCGGACACCGAGTCCATGTCGCCCACGATCATGTCCGGCTTCCAGCCGGCGTCGAGGATCGCGTCCGCGCCGCCGTCCACACCGATGAGGACGGGCCGGTACTCCGTGATGTAGGGGCGCAGCGTCGCGAGGTCCTCGCGGTAGTGGTAGCCGCGCACCACGATGAGCACCTGCCGCCCGTCGATGGGCGTGCGGATGTCGGGGACGCCGACGCCGTCGAGCAGCAGGTCCCGCTCGCGCCGCAGGTAGTTCATCGTGTTCTCGGCGAACGACTCGATCTCGACCGAGAGGTTGGCGCGCGCCTCCTCGAGGCTGCGCGCGACGGTCTCCTCGCTCTGGAGGACGCCCTCGGCCACGAGGTCGTCGCCGAGGTAGACCTTGCCGCCGTCGAGCCGCAGCTCGCGGCCGTCGGGGACGGCCATGATCGCCGGGCCCAGGTCGTCGACCAGCACGATCCCGGCCTCGACGAGGACGTCGGGCCCGAGGTTCGGGTAGCGGCCCGAGACCGACTTCGCGGCGTTGAGGACGGCGGACGGCTTGGCCGCGACGAGGGCGTCGGCTGCGACGCGGTCGATGTCGACGTGGTCGATCACCGCGATGTCCCCCGGCTGGAGCCGCTTGGTGAGCGCCTTGGTGCGCGGGTCGACCTTGGCCGGGCCGAGCGTGCCGGACCCGGCCTCCGGCAGGGAGGCTTTGCGCAGAGTGAGTCTCATCGTGCCCTATCGTCCCACGACCGACGACTCCAGAAGCTCCACCGCGTGACGGCGGGCCGCGTCCGAGTCCTCCTGGCCGGAGAGCATCCGCGCGAGCTCGCGGACGCGCTCGTCCCCCGTGACCTCGCGCACACCGGTGACCGTGACCGCGGTCGCCGCGTCGCCGTCGTCGGACCCGTCCCCCGGACCGGTGTCCGACGACTTCGTCACCACGAGCTGGACGTCGGCGAACGCCGCGACCTGCGCGAGGTGCGTCACGACGACCACCTGCGCGCGCGTGGCGAGCGACGCCAGCCGGCGCCCGACCTCGACCGCCGCCTTGCCCCCGACGCCCGCGTCGACCTCGTCGAAGACGAACGTCGGGAGCACCTGCCCGGTGCCGTCGACCGCCGCCGTCGCGAGCGCCACCTCGATCGCCAGCATGACGCGGGAGAGCTCGCCGCCCGACGCGCCCTTGCCGAGCGGGCGAGTCGGCGCCCCGGCGTGGGCGACGAGCGAGAACGTCACCACGTCGACACCCCACGGGCCGGGCTCCTCGGCCCGAGCGACGTCGACCACGAGGCTCGCACCGCCCATGGCCAGCCCGCGCAGCTCGTCGGTCACCGCGGTCGCGAGCTCTGCCGCGGCACGCTCGCGCGAGGCCGTGATCGCGGTCCCGAGGCGGTCCAGCTCCGCGTCGAGCTCGTCGCGGCGCGCGGTGGCGGCGTGGAGCCGCTCGCCGCCGTCGTCCAGGTCCAGGAGCCGCAGCCCGGCGTCGCTCGCCCAGGCCAGCACGTCGTCGACCGTCTCGCCGTAGCTGCGCGTCAGCGTGCCGAGCTCGGCGAGGCGCGCGTGCGCGCTCTCGAGCCCGGCGGGGTCGGCCGCGAGGTCCTCGACGTAGCCCGAGATCTCCGTCGCGACGTCGGCCAGCACGTAGCCCACCTCCGCGAGCCGCTCCCCGAGCCGGGCGAGCACCGGGTCCGTGCCCGCGACCGCCTCGAGCGCGCGCCGCGCCCGGTCGACGGACACGACCGCGTTCTCCTGCGGCTCCGCCGCCTCGTCACCGGCCACGGCGTCGTGCGCGAGCTGGGCTGCGACCCGCAGCTCCTCGACGTTCCCCAGCCGCGCCACCAGGGCCGTCAGCTCGACGTCCTCGCCGAGCTGCGGGGCGACCCGCTCGACCTCCGCGAGCCCGAGGCGCAGCAGCTCGGCCTCCCGGGCCCGCTCGCCCGCCCGCGTCTCGATGTCGTCGATCTCCGCCTGCAGCGCCGACCGCTCGGTCCACGCGTCGCGGTACTGCGCCAGCAGCTCGGCGTGCGGTGGACCGGCGAACGCGTCCAGCGCGACCCGCTGCCGGCTCGCGGTCCGCAGCCGGAGCTGGTCGGACTGGCCGTGGACCGTCACGAGGTCGTCGGCGATCTCCGCGAGCACGCCCTGCGGGACGCTGCGCCCGCCGAGGTGCGCGCGAGAGCGGCCCTCCGCCGCGACCGTGCGCAGGATGACGACCGTGCCGTCGTCGTCCACCTGGCCCCCCGCGTCGTCGACCCGCTGCGCGACCGCGGGACGGTCGGTGACGCGCACACGACCTTCGACCACCGCGCTCGCCGCGCCCGGGCGCACCGTCGCCGGGTCCGCCTTGCCCCCCATGAGCAGGCCGAGACCGGTGAGCACCATGGTCTTGCCCGCGCCCGTCTCGCCCGTGATCACGGTCAGGCCCGCCCCGACCGGGACGCGGGCCGACCGGATGACGCCGAGGTTCTCGATCGCGATCTCCTCGAGCACGCTCACTCCTCCTCGTCCGTGGCGTCCTGGTCCTCCGGCACCCTGCCTGCGTCCGCGGCCGCCGCGGCGGCGCGCTCCGCCGTCGTCCCTGCCGTCGCGGCGACGCTCGCCGCGCGCTCGCGCCACCCGACCACAGGGAGCGAGAACTTGGACACCAGCCGGTCCGTGAACGGTGCCGTGCTGAGGCGCGCGAGGCGCAGGGGCGTGTCGGAGCGCCGCACCTCGACCCGCGAGCCGTTGGGCAGGTCGATGCGCCGCCGGCCGTCGCACGTGAGCACGCCCGACGACGCCGAGTCCGGCAGCACGTCCACCGTGATCGTCGAGCGGGGGCCCACGACGAGCGGTCGCGCGAAGAGCGCGTGGGCCGCGAGCGGCACGACGAGCACCGCGTCGACGTCCGGCCACATCACCGGCCCCCCCGCGGAGAACGCGTGCGCGGTCGAGCCGGTCGCGGTCGCCGTCACGACGCCGTCGCACCCGAACGACGACAGCGGGCGGCCGTCGACGCCGAGCACGACCTCGATCATGCGCTCGCGCTGCGCCTTCTCGACCGTCGCCTCGTTGAGCGCCCAGCCCACGAGCGGCTCGGGCTCGCCCGGGAGGAAGGCGCGCACCTCGACGATCGTGCGCTCCTCGACCGTGTAGTCGTACGCCGCGAGCCGCCCCACGGCCGCGCGCAGGTCCTCGCGCTCGCTCTCGGCGAGGAACCCCACGTGCCCGAGGTTCACGCCGAGCAGCGGCACCCCCGTCCCGTGCGTGAGCTCGGCGGCACGCAGGATCGTGCCGTCGCCGCCGAGGACCATGACGACCTCGGACTCCGCGACGCCCTCGCGCGCCCGCGTGCGCGCCATGTGGTCGCCGAACCTCTCCGCGAGGTCGTCGTCGTGCAGCGTCACGGTGAACCCGGCGCGCTCGAGCTCGGTCACCGCCTCGTGCAGCGCGACGACCGCCTCGGGGCGGCCGCCGTGGGTCACGATCAGCACGCGTCGCGTCACGGTGCTCCTCCAGTCAGGGGTCGGTCGGGCGTCGTGGCGTCGGGCGTCGTCCTCGGCCCGTCCGACGCCGCCGGGGCGACGAGGACGACGGGCGGCGGGCCGCCGTCGGGCACGGGCTGCCACGCCACCGCCGCGGCGGCGGCGTCCTCCAGCGCGGAGTCGTCGAGCACGGCGCCGTCGGCGCGGCCGGGGTCGCCGGCCCGCAGCCACCAGAAGTACTCGCGGTTCCCGCTCGGCCCGGGCAGCGGGCTCGGCACGACGGCGAGCGGGCGCAGCCCGACGACCGCCGCGTGCCGGGCGACCGCGGCGACGACCTCGGCGTGGAGCGCCGGGTCGCGCACGACCCCGCCGCTCCCGAGGCGTTCCCTGCCGACCTCGAACTGCGGCTTGACGAGCAGGAGCAGGTCGGAGCCCGGGCCCACCACCCCCGCGACGGCGGGAAGCACCATCGCGAGCGAGATGAAGGACAGGTCGCCGACGACGAGGTCGGGCACGGCCCCGACGTGCTCGGGAGCCAGGTCGCGGACGTTGAGCCCCTCGTGCACCTGGACCCGCGGGTCGGCGCGCAGGGCCGGCACGAGCTGGTCGTGCCCGACGTCCACCGCGACGACCTCGCGCGCACCCCGGCGCAGCAGGACATCGGTGAACCCCCCGGTCGACGCCCCGAGGTCGAGGCACCGCGCGCCGTCGACGGCGGGCGGCCGCGGCGGCGCGCCGGCGCGGTCGAGCGCGTCCAGCGCGTCGAGCACCCCGGCGAGCTTGAACGCGGCACGCGAGGCGTAGCCGGGGTCCGCCGGGTCCGGCGTCACCGCGAGCAGGTCCTCCGGCCCGACGGCGGTCGAGGGCTTGGTCACGACCGTCCCGCCGCGCGTCACCCGGCCCGCGGCCACGAGCTCGGCGGCCTGCCGGCGCGACCTCGCGAGCCCGCGCCGGACGAGCTCGCCGTCGAGGCGGGCACTCGTGCGATCGGCCACGCTCAGTCCTCCGTGCGCGCGAGCTCGGCGACCAGCGCGTCGTGCACGGCCTCCAGCACCCCCACGTGGTCGGCGGTGGAGAGCCCCTCCAGCCCGTCGAGCCGTCCGAGCGCGGCGTCGAGCGGGTTGCCGAGCACGTGGGCGACCGGGGACGGCGCGTCGCCGTCCCGGTCGTTCGCCGAACGCTCCGGTCCTCCGCCGGGAGGCGGGCCGGGAACCGGACGCAGCGGGCGGTCCGTCATGTCCTGCCTCCTGTCTGGTGGGCTGCGCGCACGTCGCCCGGCCGCGGCCGGGCATCCCGGACCACGCTACCGGTTGCGTCCCACGGACGGGCACGACCGGCGGACCGCGCGACACGGCGCGTCGTGCCGCCCGACGGTCGGCCTCAGTGGGTCCCGACGGGCAGCTCGGGGACCGTCGCAGGGTCCACGGGGCGCCCCGCGTCGGCCGAGGCCCACGCCGCGGCGGCCGCCGCCCGGACGGTGTCCACCGTCGCGGTGCCCCGCACGTCCAGGCGCAGCGCGCCGTCGTCGACCTGGGCCGCGCTGTCTCCGCAGGACCACCAGCCAGCGTCCGTGCGCACGGGCACCGGGTGGGGCTCGAGGAGGCTGCGCAGGTCGGCGCCCACGTAGTGCGGGCGCAGGTGCGGCTCCGCGAGGATCGTGTCCCGCGCCGTACTCACGCCCGTGAGGACGTGCAGGCCGGGATAGCCGCCTGCGCGGGCGCCGGCGAGGTCGGTGTCGAGCCGGTCCCCGACGACGAGCGGCGCCTCGGCGCCCGCACGCTCGATCGCGAGCCGGTACATGGTGGGCGACGGCTTGCCGGCGCTGTCGGGCTCGACGCCCGTCGCGGCGCGCACCGCGCCGACCAGGGACCCGTTGCCCGGAGCGAAACCCCGCGCGGTCGGCAGCGACAGGTCGAGGTTGCTCGCGACGTGCCACGCGCCCCGCTGGACGGCGTAGGCGGCCTCGGCGAGCTGGGCCCACCCGAGCTCCGGCGCGAAGCCCTGCGCCACGGCGTCCGGCTCCTCGTCGGCGCTCTCCACGAGGACGAAGCCGGCGTCGTGGACGGCCGTCACGAGTCCCGGCCCGCCGACCACGAGGATCCGCGCTCCCGGCTCGAGGCGGGTCCGCAGCAGCGCGGCGGCCGCCTGCGCGGCGGTCATGACCTCGTCCGCCGAGGTGGGGATGTCGAGACCCGTGAGCTGCTCGGCCACCGACCCGGGCTCACGGGACGCGTTGTTCGTGACGAACACGAGGCGCATGCCGCGGGCGCGGGCCGTCGTCAGGCCCTCCGACGCGTGCTCGATCGGCTCGTGGCCGCGGTACGCGACACCGTCCAGGTCGACGAGCGCGAGGTCGTACCGGTCGGCCAGCGCGACGTCGCTCCCGAGCAGCCCGACGTTCACCGGTCGGCCTCGTCCGACGGTGCGGTGTCCCCCGTCGTGTCCTGCACCTCGTCCGTCCCGTCGCCCTGCGAGCCCCCGGCCACGGTCTCGTCGGACTGCTCGTCCGTCTCCTGGCCCTCGGCAGGCTCGCCGGCATCCGTGGGTCCGGACGCCTCGGGACGCTCCTCCTCGGACTGCTCGGACTCCTCGACGTCGTCCGTGAGGTCGTAGACCACGACGTCGTCGTCCTCGCCCAGAGCCGCGGCGAGCAGGTTCGAGTCGATTCCCGCGAGGATCTCCGCCGCCTCCTCGGTCCGGCCCGCGAGCTCGAGCACCGACGCGCGCGCCTGCAGGACGCGCGCCCCGAGCTCGCCGCGGGTCCCGATCGCGGGCACCTGCTCGAGCGCCGCGAGAGCCGCGTCGAGCTCGCCGAGGTCGACGCGGGCGCCGCTCACGACGATCGCAAGCTCCGTGCGGCCGACGTCGTCCAGGGTCGCGGCCTCCTCCGACGCCGCGAGAGCGAGCGCGCGCTCCGGGCGCCCGAGCCCCCGCTCGCAGTCGGCCATGATCGGGAGGTGCTCCGACGATCCGTTGAGGCGCCGCACGGTGCGCAGCTCACGGAGCGCCTCGGCGTACCGACCGGTCGCATAGGCCGTCAGACCGGCGGCCTCACGTGCCACGTCGACCCGGCCCGCACGACGCACGGCCGCCTGCGCGTGCTCGTAGGCGAGCTCCGGGTCGGAGTCGATGAGACGCCCGGCCATCACGAGATGACGCCCGACGACCTCGGCGGTCTCCTTGCTCAGGGTCCGCAGCCGGCCGCGCGCCGCGCGGTCGAGCTGAGAGATCTGCACCTCGTCGGGGATCGCCGGACCCGCCGGGTGGCGCGGCTCGGGACGGCGGTCGAAGCCCTCCCGGTCGCGGCCGGCCCCGGCGCGCGGTGCGTGCCCGCGGCGGTCACCGCCACGGCGGTCGTCGCGCGGACCCGAGCCGTCACGACGGCGGTCGGCCGAGTCCCGGTCGTACCGCCCGCGGCTTCCTTCGCCGGTGCGCGCGGGCCGCTGGTACCCGTCGCCGCGCGACCCCGACGTGCCACGCCCGTCGCGCGCGGATGTCCGGTCGTCACGGCGCCCGGCACGATCGCTGCTTCCCTGCCCGTACCCGCGGCCCGTGGAGCCCGAGCTCGCACCGCCCTGGTTCCACGGTCGCCGCTCGTCCTGGCGTCCGCCGTCACGACGGTCCCCCTCGCGACGGTCACGATCCTGCCGGTCACCGGAGCGCCGGTCACGATCCGGGCCCCCGTACCCGCGGTCGGGGCGGCTCCCCTCCGCGCGCCCTCGCGAGCCGTCGGGCCGTCCGCGATAGCCGCCGTCCTGGCGTCCCCGCGAGTCGCCCGAGCCGCGGCGGGCATCGTCTCCGCCACTCCGACGGCGGTCGCGGTCACCGGAGGTCGGGCCGTCGCCGGCTCGCCCCCGACCCGTTCCGCGAGCGTCACCGGAAGAACCTTGGCGCCCGTCACGGTCGCGTCGACCACCACGGTCGTCGCCCGACGACGGGCGGTCCGACTCGGGGTCGTGGGAGGTGTCGTTCACCGGGGTTGCCTCTCGTTCTGGAGTTTGCGCAGGCCATCTTCCCACGTCGGCTCCGACGTGACACGTGACGGAGCGACCTGAGGAGTCCTGCGGCGCGACGGTCGCTCGTGGCCGGCCTCGGACGAGAGCGACCGGTGCAACGGCCTGGAAATGCCGAAGGCCCACCCCGTGTGGGGTGGGCCTTCGGTGAAGGGTTGTCCGGCGGCGTCCTACTCTCCCACCCCGTCTCCAGGGCAGTACCATCGGCGCTGAAGGGCTTAGCTTCCGGGTTCGGTATGGGACCGGGCGTTTCCCCTTCGCTGTGACCGCCGTAACTCTGTGAACCTCCTCAACACTGGGCACCCCGGAAGGGGGTGTGGTGTTGGTGGTTCGGGAACCGCACAGTGGACGCGTAGCAAAGTGTGTTGGTGTTGAAGTTGTCGGCTGATTAGTACCGGTCAGCTGCACGGGTCTTTCGTCCCCGCTTCCACGTCCGGCCTATCGACCCAGTGTTCTGCTGGGTGCCTCTCACCCCGTAGGGTATGGAAACCTCATCTTGAAGCAGGCTTCCCGCTTAGATGCTTTCAGCGGTTATCCCTTCCGAACGTAGCCAACCAGCGGTGCTCCTGGCGGAACAACTGGCACACCAGAGGTTCGTCCGTCCCGGTCCTCTCGTACTAGGGACAGCCCTTCTCAAGTTTCCTGCGCGCGCAGCGGATAGGGACCGAACTGTCTCACGACGTTCTAAACCCAGCTCGCGTACCGCTTTAATGGGCGAACAGCCCAACCCTTGGGACCTACTCCAGCCCCAGGATGCGACGAGCCGACATCGAGGTGCCAAACCATGCCGTCGATATGGACTCTTGGGCAAGATCAGCCTGTTATCCCCGGGGTACCTTTTATCCGTTGAGCGACGGCGCTTCCACAAGCCACCGCCGGATCACTAGTTCCGACTTTCGTCCCTGCTCGACCTGTCAGTCTCACAGTCAAGCTCCCTTGTGCACTTGCACTCGACACCTGATTGCCAACCAGGCTGAGGGAACCTTTGAGCGCCTCCGTTACATTTTAGGAGGCAACCGCCCCAGTTAAACTACCCACCAGGCACTGTCCCTGGTCCGGATCACGGACCGAGGTTAGACATCCGAAGCGGCCAGAGTGGTATTTCAACGTTGACTCCACCCGCACTGGCGTACGGGCTTCACAGTCTCCCACCTATCCTACACAAGCCGCACCGAACATCAATACCAAGCTATAGTAAAGGTCCCGGGGTCTTTCCGTCCTGCTGCGCGTAACGAGCATCTTTACTCGTAGTGCAATTTCGCCGAGTTCGCGGTTGAGACAGCGGAGAAGTCGTTACGCCATTCGTGCAGGTCGGAACTTACCCGACAAGGAATTTCGCTACCTTAGGATGGTTATAGTTACCACCGCCGTTTACTGGGGCTTAAATTCTGAGCTTCACCCGAGGGTTGACCCGTCCTCTTAACCTTCCAGCACCGGGCAGGCGTCAGTCCGTATACATCGTCTTGCGACTTCGCACGGACCTGTGTTTTTAGTAAACAGTCGCTTCTCCCTGGTCTCTGCGGCCGTCCACGCTCCCACCGCGAGGGTGTTCACGCTTCGGGCCCCCCTTCTCCCGAAGTTACGGGGGCATTTTGCCGAGTTCCTTAACCACGATTCTCTCGATCGCCTTAGTATTCTCTACCTGACCACCTGAGTCGGTTTGGGGTACGGGCGGCTAGAACCTCGCGCCGAGGCTTTTCTTGGCAGCATAGGATCACCCAGTTCGCGCTTGTGCGCTCACCGTCAGCTCTCAGCCTGTATGCCTGGCGGATTTGCCTACCAGACGGCCTACAGCCTTGGACGTGGTCTACCATCGCCACGCCGGGCTACCTTCCTGCGTCACCCCTGTTAATACGCTTACCTACTACCGGTTTGGGTCCCGCGCGCCCCTGTCCGGTGGCCCCGAAGGGCCGGTGGACAGGTTTGGGCGGTCAGCATCACCGGGCTCGGTATGGGCGGTTCTTCGCCGGTAGGAGAATATCAACTCCTTGTCCATCGACTACGCCTGTCGGCCTCGCCTTAGGTCCCGACTTACCCAGGGCGGATTAACCTGGCCCTGGAACCCTTGGTCATTCGGCGGACGGGTTTCTCACCCGTCTTTCGCTACTCATGCCTGCATTCTCACTCGTGTGGGCTCCACCACTGGGTTCCCCCGCGGCTTCACTGCCCACACGACGCTCCCCTACCCACCTGCGCCTCTGGACCACGAAGGCCTGAGTTGAGCGCAGATGCCACGGCTTCGGCGGTGTACTTGAGCCCCGCTACATTGTCGGCGCGGAATCACTTGACCAGTGAGCTATTACGCACTCTTTCAAGGGTGGCTGCTTCTAAGCCAACCTCCTGGTTGTCTGTGCAACTCCACATCCTTTCCCACTTAGCACACGCTTAGGGGCCTTAGCCGGTGGTCTGGGCTGTTTCCCTCTCGACTACGGAGCTTATCCCCCGCAGTCTCACTGCCACGCTTCCACTTACCGGCATTCGGAGTTTGGCTGACGTCAGTAACCTTGTAGGGCCCATCGGCCATCCAGTAGCTCTACCTCCGGCAAGAAACACGTGACGCTGCACCTAAATGCATTTCGGGGAGAACCAGCTATCACGAAGTTTGATTGGCCTTTCACCCCTAACCACAGGTCATCCCCCAGGTTTTCAACCCTGGTGGGTTCGGTCCTCCACGCGGTCTTACCCGCGCTTCAACCTGCCCATGGCTAGATCACTTCGCTTCGGGTCTAGACCCAGCGACTATGGGCGCCCTATTCGGACTCGCTTTCGCTACGGCTTCCCCACACGGGTTAACCTCGCCACTGAGCACTAACTCGCAGGCTCATTCTTCAAAAGGCACGCTGTCACCCCAGCCAAGGAGGCTCCAACGGATTGTAGGCACACGGTTTCAGGTACTATTTCACTCCCCTCCCGGGGTACTTTTCACCTTTCCCTCACGGTACTGGTCCGCTATCGGTCACTAGGTAGTATTTAGGCTTAGCAAGTGGTCTTGCCAGATTCACACGAGATTTCTCGGGCCCCGTGCTACTTGGGATCCCCTTCGGGAGGCCGCACCATTTCGTCTACCGGACTCGCACCGTCTATGGTCCGCCTTTCAATGCGGTTCGACTATGACACGACTTTCTGACTCCCCGGCGGACTGTCAGATCCACCAGAAGGGTCCCACAACCCCGAACACGCAACGCCTGACAGCTTGAACACGCGCCCGGTTTGGCCTCATCCGCTTTCGCTCGCCACTACTCACGGAATATCTCTTCCTGTCGGTACTGAGATGTTTCACTTCCCGACGTTCCCTCCACACACCCTATATATTCAGGTGCGGGTCACACGACATGACTCGTGCGGGGTTCCCCCATTCGGAAACCCTCGGATCACAGCTCGTTTGCCAGCTCCCCGAGGCTTATCGCAGGCTACAACGTCCTTCTTCGGCTCCTAGTGCCAAGGCATCCACCCTGTGCCCTTAAAAACTTCAACAAAAACAACAAAACTGCAGAGAACCAAGAACCACACCCACGCAACCCCGAAAGGCGCAGCGAGTGTGTCTTGATCTTTACAAAGATGCTCGCGTCCACTGTGCAGTTCTCAAACAACCAACGACCCCGACCCCCACCCGACCCGCCTACCACCCTGGCCCCTCCACAGAGGAACAAGACTGGCGGTTCGTGGCCCGAGGACCGGCCCGTACCAGGCACCCCACCAACCGGTGGCCGGTGACCTGAGGACCCAACAGTGTGCTCGACAAGCCCCCCACCCCTCACCAGCGATGTTCCACCACCACCACACCCGACCCCGACCACCCCGAAGGGACGACCAGAGCCTGGCGGGCCGGCGGGTACTGACACCAGCGAAGACCAGGACGCTCTTTCGTCAATGTTCCACCCATGAGCAACCACCCACCACACGTACGGCGATGGCGTGGCACCTGAACCACCCACCCACCAGCGAAGCCGGCCAGGCGAGGGTTGGTAGCTCCTTAGAAAGGAGGTGATCCAGCCGCACCTTCCGGTACGGCTACCTTGTTACGACTTAGTCCCAATCGCCAGTCCCACCTTCGACCACTCCCCCCGCGAACGGTTGGGCCATGGGCTTCGGGTGTTACCGACTTTCGTGACTTGACGGGCGGTGTGTACAAGGCCCGGGAACGTATTCACCGCAGCGTTGCTGATCTGCGATTACTAGCGACTCCGACTTCATGGGGTCGAGTTGCAGACCCCAATCCGAACTGAGACCGGCTTTTTGGGATTCGCTCCACCTTACGGTATCGCAGCCCTTTGTACCGGCCATTGTAGCATGCGTGAAGCCCAAGACATAAGGGGCATGATGATTTGACGTCATCCCCACCTTCCTCCGAGTTGACCCCGGCAGTCTCCCATGAGTCCCCGGCATAACCCGCTGGCAACATGGGACGAGGGTTGCGCTCGTTGCGGGACTTAACCCAACATCTCACGACACGAGCTGACGACAACCATGCACCACCTGTGCACGAGTGTCCAAAGAGACCACCATCTCTGGTGGCTTCCCGTGCATGTCAAGCCTTGGTAAGGTTCTTCGCGTTGCATCGAATTAATCCGCATGCTCCGCCGCTTGTGCGGGCCCCCGTCAATTCCTTTGAGTTTTAGCCTTGCGGCCGTACTCCCCAGGCGGGGCACTTAATGCGTTTGCTGCGGCACGGAACTCGTGGAATGAGCCCCACACCTAGTGCCCAACGTTTACGGCATGGACTACCAGGGTATCTAATCCTGTTCGCTCCCCATGCTTTCGCTCCTCAGCGTCAGTTGCGGCCCAGAGACCTGCCTTCGCCATCGGTGTTCCTCCTGATATCTGCGCATTCCACCGCTACACCAGGAATTCCAGTCTCCCCTACCGCACTCTAGTCTGCCCGTACCCGATGCAAGCTCGAGGTTGAGCCTCGAGTTTTCACACCAGACGCGACAAACCGCCTACGAGCTCTTTACGCCCAATAATTCCGGACAACGCTTGCGCCCTACGTATTACCGCGGCTGCTGGCACGTAGTTAGCCGGCGCTTCTTCTGCAGGTACCGTCACTTGCGCTTCTTCCCTGCTGAAAGAGGTTTACAACCCGAAGGCCTTCATCCCTCACGCGGCGTCGCTGCATCAGGCTTGCGCCCATTGTGCAATATTCCCCACTGCTGCCTCCCGTAGGAGTCTGGGCCGTGTCTCAGTCCCAGTGTGGCCGGTCGCCCTCTCAGGCCGGCTACCCGTCGTCGCCTTGGTAGGCCATCACCCCACCAACAAGCTGATAGGCCGCGAGCCCATCCCTGACCGAAAAACTTTCCAACCACCCCCATGCGAAGGCGGCTCATATCCGGTATTAGCCCCGGTTTCCCGGAGTTATCCCGAAGTCAAGGGCAGGTTACTCACGTGTTACTCACCCGTTCGCCACTAATCCACCCAGCAAGCTGGGCTTCATCGTTCGACTTGCATGTGTTAAGCACGCCGCCAGCGTTCGTCCTGAGCCAGGATCAAACTCTCCGTAAATGAACAACGCCCACCACCAAGCACAGCCCGGTGATGAACAATCCATACGAAGCGAACCCCAACAGGGTTCACAAAACTGGCATCAACACGAAAGATGACATCATCTTCCGAAATCAACCAAAGGAATCCCAGACACAACCAACCACCCCACCCGACGGGCAGGAACGATCAGCCATGCCACAGGGACAAAAAATTGGCATTGACTAACAAGCACACTGTTGAGTTCTCAAACAACCGACACACACCAACTCAGCACCACCCGACCGGGCAGAACCTCGCTTGGGGCAACTTCTCTAATCTACCAGAGCCTCGGCGTCTTCTCCAACTCGGTGATCCGAGCGAAAGAAGCCGGTGAACCAGCAGCCTCGATCATGTCACGGCGCGCGAGGCGCCGTGTCCTTCTCGAGGGGGACCGCCCGGGGGACCAGCCACCGTCTCGTACGATCGAGAACCGGTGTCCGTTCCTCCCTGCCGGGCGAACGTCGAGAACACTACACGCGCTCCGTCCGGGTGCCAAATCCGTGCGCCCCGCCCTCCCGATGCCCGGTCGGCGGCATCGTTCGACCTCCCCGTTCGGCGCGAGATGAGCGGCCTCGCGACCCTCGCCCAGCGACGAGGCGTCGAAGGGGCCGGACCGCTCGACGCGGTCCGGCCCCCCCCTTCCTCGCAGCTGGGTGGCGGCTCAGCCGGTGGCGCCGTCCGCGACGGCGACTCCGAGCGTCTTCTTCCCCCGGCGCAGGAGGGCGAACTGCCCGTGCAGCAGGTCCCCCGCTGCGAGGACGGCGTCCTCGCTCGTCACCTTGACGTTGTTGACGTACGCCCCGCCCTCGGCCACCGCGCGACGAGCGGCAGCCTTCGACGCGACGAGGCCCGACGCCGCGAACAGGTCGACGACCGCGTCGCCCACCTGCGCCGTCGTGCGCGGGAGCTCGGCGACCGCCGCGCCCAGGGTTCCCGCGTCCAGGCCGGCGAGCTCGCCCCGGCCGAAGAGCGCCTGGCTCGCGGCGATCACGGACGCCGTCGCCTCCGCCCCGTGCACGAGGGTCGTGACGTCCGAGGCGAGCGCGCGCTGCGCCTCGCGCGCCCCGGGGCGCTCGCGCACCGCGGCCTCGAGCTCGGCGATCTCCTCCCGCGTGCGGAACGTGAAGATCTTCAGCCAGCCCACCACGTCCTCGTCCGCGGCGTTGAGCCAGTACTGGTAGAAGGCGTACGGGCTCATCATGTCGGGTGCGAGCCAGACCGCCCCGCCCTCCGTCTTGCCGAACTTGGTGCCGTCGGCCTTGGTGATGAGCGGCGTCGTGAGCACGTGCACGGCCGCGCCCTCGGTCTTGCGGATGAGCTCGACGCCCGACAGCAGGTTGCCCCACTGGTCGTTGCCCCCCGTCTGGAGGGACACGCCGTGCCGGCGGAACAGCTCGAGGAAGTCGATCCCCTGGAGGATCTGGTAGCTGAACTCGGTGAAGCTGATGCCCTCTTCGGAGCGCAGTCGGCGCGCGACCGTGTCCTTCGCGAGCATCGTGCCGAGCCGGTAGTGCTTGCCGACGTCTCGCAGGAAGTCGATCGCCGACAGCTCGGAGATCCAGTCGAGGTTGTTCACGAGCCGGGCGGGGTTGTCGCCCTCGAAGTCGAGGAACCGGGACACCTGCGACTTCAGGCGCTCGGTCCACTCCGCGACGGTCTCCTTGGTGTTGAGCACCCGCTCGCCCGACTGGCGCGGGTCACCGATCATGCCCGTCGCCCCGCCCACGAGCGCCACGGCGTGGTGGCCCGCGAGCTGGAGGTGACGCAGCACGACGAGCTGCACGAGGTGACCGTGGTGCAGGCTCGGCGCTGTCGGGTCGAAACCGCAGTAATACGTGATCGGGCCCTCGGCCAGCGCGGCGCGCAGCGCGGCCTCGTCGGTGGACTGCGCCACCAGGCCCCGCCATTGCAGCTCGTCGAGAACGTCGCTCACTTCTACTCCTTCGTCGAGTGCCCGATCCGGGCACGTGCTCCGCCGCCCGTGCGGGAGGCGGGTCCTAGTCTGCCGTGCCGCGCGGCCACCGTCGGCCACCGCCCACGGGACGGCCGGCGCGTCAGGCACACGGTCGCGGCCGCACACCACCGCCCGGCGGCGTGACTCATCGCGCCCGGGCGCTCACACGGCGGTAGGCCGAGACCGTCGGGTCTCCCGTGAGCCACGAGCGCCACGGGTACAGGTCTCCGTCTCCCCCGTCGCCCGAGACGCCGACGCGCGGGCCTGTCGCGATCGCCGGGCGCAGCGTCGTGGCGGTCCCACGGTGCAGCACGAGCTCGCCCTCGGGGTCCGTCAGCTCGGCACCGTACTGGCGCAGGTCGAGGTCGAGCGCGACCGCGAGGCGCGCGGGACCCCGCGCGATCTGGCGGTCGGAGTCGCACCTGCCGGCGGCGAACCGGCGCGACCGCGCGAGGTCGACGCCGTCGGTCACCTCGCCCGCGCGCAGCAGGACGGCGGACGCGCGGCCCAGCGGCCCGCAGACGACGTTGACGCAGTGGTGCAGGCCGAGGTGCCGGTACACGTACAGCCGCCCGGGCTCGCCGAACATCGCGCGGTTGCGCTCCGTCCGCCCGCGGAAGGCGTGCGACCCCGGGTCGCGCTCGCCGTCGTACGCCTCGACCTCGGTGATCCGCAGGGTGACGTCGCCGTCGTCGCCGCGTCGGGTGAGGAACGACCCGAGCAGGTCGCGGGCGACCTCCTGGACGTCGCGCGCGTACCAGCCCCGGGCAGGGACGTCCCACGGTCCGACGGTACGGGAGCCACCGCTCCCCGTCGTCTGCGTCACGGCGTCCGTCGACATCGCACCACCTTCCGTCGTGGGCAATCTACGCCTCGTCGCCCACACGAGGGCTCCGCCGCGGCGGGCGCGGGCCCACGTACCAGGCCAGCACGACGACCAGGGCGAGGCTCACCCAGGTGGCGGGAACCCAGCAGCCGGGCGCGACGCTCCGCAGCCGGTCCGGGACCGCGGCCCCGGACCAGGCGACGACCAGCGCGATCACCCACCAGCTCCCCGCGGTCGCCGCCAGGACCGTGCCGAGGAGCGCGAGCGGTGCCCCGCGCGAGCCCTGCCTCGATCTCGGCACGCCGACGGCGCGTCCGCCGTGCGCCGACGAGCGTCGCGATCGCGGGCGGCACCAGGACGCCCAGGGTGATCCACCAGACGTGGTCGGTCGGGACGTCCCACACCCACCAGGTTCCCCCGGCGTCGAACCGGCTCGGCAGCAGGAACAGGGTCGAGAGGGTCGTCGTGCGGGCGGTCGCGGCGAGGACGACGGCGGTCGCCGTGCCCACGACGGCGAACGCCGACACCCCGATCGCGAGACCGTCCGTCGTCCGGACGGCGCGGGCCCAGGCGGACCGGGCGGCCTCGACCTGCGCGTCCGACGCGTCCTCCCGGCCGGCGCTCATCGGCGCCCTGCGCGCACGACGGTCCCCCACCCGTCGAGCACGACGTCCGCGCGCTCGCGCGACGCGTTGCGCGCGTAGTGCGCGCGCTCGTCGGCCATCCAGGCGAGCCAGTGTCCGCGCTGGTCCTCGCCGTCCCGGTCGAGCCCGCGCCGCAGCCGCACGTCGTCCGGGGCCTCGACCCATACGCGCAGCGCCGCGACGTCGTCCGCCTCCCGCCGGCCCGCCCCGCACCCCTCGACGACCAGGTACGGCGCGGGGGCGACGTCGTGCCACTCGGCGAAGCGGTCGAGCGCCCAGTCGAACCGGCGGTACCGCCCCGCGCGACCCGCGGCGAGGGGCGCGAGCACCCACTCCGCCAGGCGGCCCCACGCCGGTTCGAGCCCCCGCCAGCCCTCGTACAGGTCGTCCATGTGGAGCACCTGCGCGGGCAGGGCCTCGCCGAGCTGGGCGGCGAGCGTCGTCTTGCCCGAGCCCGCCGGCCCGTCGACCACCACGAGCCGGGTGCCCGACGACGTCGCGCCGCCTCCTGCCGGCCCGTCGCCCGGGCGGGTCGACGGGCCGGTCGACGGGCCGAGGCGCGGGACGGCGTCGCGCACGCGACGCACGAGGTCCGCGAGGACGTCGTGCTCGACGCTCACGCGCCCACCCCCGACGCGGGCAACCGTCAGTCCTGGGCCCAGAAGCGGTACTCGGCCGAGCGCTCCTTCGCGGCCTCGAGCTGCTCGGCGACCCGGACGGGGGCCGTCCCGCCCACGGCGTCGCGCGACGCGAGCGAGCCCTCGACGCTCAGCACGTCGTGCACCCCGGGCGTGAGGTGCTCGGAGATGCCCGCGAGGTCGTCGTCGGACAGGTCCCAGAGCTCGATGCCCCGCTCCTCGCACGCGCGCACGCACGCGCCCGCGACCTCGTGCGCGACGCGGAACGGCACGCCCTCGCGCACGAGCCACTCGGCGACGTCCGTCGCGAGCGAGAAGCCCTGCGGCGCGAGCGAGGCCATGCGCTCGGTGTCGAACGTCAGCGTCGCGACCATGCCGGCGAACGCGGGCAGGAGCACCTCGAGCGTGTCGACCTGGTCGAACACGGGCTCCTTGTCCTCCTGCAGGTCGCGGTTGTACGCGAGCGGCAGGCCCTTGAGCGTCGCGAGCAGGCCCGACAGGTCGCCGATGAGGCGGCCCGCCTTGCCGCGCGCGAGCTCGGCGACGTCGGGGTTCTTCTTCTGCGGCATGATGCTCGACCCCGTGGAGTACGAGTCGTGCAGGCGCACGAAGCCGAACTCCTTGGTCGCCCAGAGGATGACCTCCTCCGCGAGGCGCGAGAGGTCGACGCCCAGCATCGCGGCGACGAACGCGAACTCCGCGACGACGTCGCGCGACGCCGTGCCGTCGATCGAGTTCTCGACCGGGCCGTCGAACCCGAGCTCGGCGGCGACGGCCGCCGGGTCGAGGCCCAGCGACGAGCCCGCGAGCGCCCCCGACCCGTACGGCGAGCGCGCGGCGCGCACGTCCCAGTCGATGAAGCGGTCGACGTCGCGCAGCAGCGGCCACGCGTGCGCGAGCAGGTGGTGGGCGAGCAGGACGGGCTGCGCGTGCTGGAGGTGCGTGCGGCCGGGCATCGCCGCACCCGGGTGCGCGGCGGCCTGCTCGATCAGCGCGTCGACGACGTCGAGCACCAGCCTCGCGATGGTGCGCGCCTCGTCGCGCAGGTACATGCGCGTGAGCGTCGCGATCTGGTCGTTGCGCGACCGGCCCGCGCGCAGCTTGCCGCCGAGCTCGGGACCAGCACGCTCGATGAGCCCGCGCTCGAGAGCGGTGTGCACGTCCTCGTCGTCGTCGGCCGCGACGAACGCGCCCGACGCGACGTCCTCGCGCAGGCGCTCGAGCGCCGCGAGCATGCCGTCGAGCTCGTCGTCGTCGAGGAGCCGGGCCGCGTGCAGGACCTTCGCGTGGGCCTTCGAGCCCGCGACGTCCTGACCCGCGAGGCGCCAGTCGAAGTGCGTCGACTTGCTCAGCGCGGCGAGCGCGTCGGCGGGCCCGCCGGCGAAGCGACCGCCCCACAGGCTCACGCGCCCTCCCCCGTCGGTGGCCTCCGCCACCGCGCCGTCCTCGACGGGCGTGGTGGTCTCCGGTCCCTGCTGGTCGTGCGTGCTCACAGTGCTCCTGCCCCGAGGTCCACACCGTTGCCGAACTTCTCGTCGCGCGCGGCGGCGAGCTTCGCGGTGAGACCGTAGATCTCGATGAATCCCTTGGCCTGCGACTGGTCGAACGAGTCGCCCTCGTCGTAGGTCGCCAGGTTGAAGTCGTACAGGCTCGCCTCCGAGCGGCGGCCCGTGACGGTCGCGCGACCGCCGTGCAGCACGAGGCGCACGTCGCCGGAGACGTACCGCTGGGTGTCGTCGATGAACACGTCGAGCGAGCGCTTGAGCGGGCTGAACCACATGCCGTCGTAGACGAGCTCGGTCCAGCGCTGCTCGACGCCGCGCTTGAAGCGGGCCTGCTCGCGCTCCAGGGTGACGTTCTCGAGCTCCTGGTGCGCGGCGATGAGCGCGATGGCGCCCGGGGCCTCGTAGACCTCGCGGGACTTGATGCCGACGAGGCGGTCCTCGACGATGTCGATGCGGCCGACGCCCTGCGCGCCCGCGCGGCGGTTCATCTCCTGGATCGCCTGGAGCGGCGTGACCGCGACGCCGTCGAGCGCGATCGGGATGCCCTGCTCGAACGTGACGACGACCTCGTCCGCGACGGGCGGGAACGTCGGGTCGTCGGTGTAGTTGTAGACGTCCTTGGTCGGGGCGTTCCAGATGTCCTCGAGGAAGCCGGTCTCGACCGCGCGGCCCCACACGTTCTGGTCGATCGAGAACGGGTTGTGCTTGGTCGTCGCGATGGGCAGGGAGTGCTTCTCCGCGTACTCGATGGCCTTCTCGCGCGTCAGCGCGAGGTCGCGCACGGGCGCGATCGTCTTGAGCTCGGGCGCGAGCGACGTCGTCGCGACCTCGAAGCGCACCTGGTCGTTGCCCTTGCCGGTGCAGCCGTGCGCGACCGTCGTCGCGCCGAACTGGCGCGCGGCACGCACGAGGTGCTTGACGATGACGGGGCGCGAGATCGCCGAGACGAGCGGGTAGCGGTCGAGGTAGAGCCCGTTCGCGCGCAGCGCGGGCATGCAGTACTCGGCCGCGAACTCGTCGCGCGCGTCGGCGACGTACGCCTCGACGGCGCCGCAGTCCAGGGCGCGCTGCCGGATGACCTCGAGGTCCTCCCCGCCCTGGCCGACGTCGACCGCGACGGCGACGACCTCGGCGCCCGTGGCCTCGGCGATCCAGCCGATGGCCACCGACGTGTCCAGGCCGCCCGAGTAGGCGAGCACGACGCGTTCAGTCATGACGGTCTCTTTCTGTGACGTGCGGGTGGGGTCTGTGGTCCAGTGTCGCAGGACGGCCCGGTCGCGCCGGTCGAGCGGAGGGCGGTCCGACGCCGGTCAGTCAGGCGTGCCCGGGAGGGTCCCGCCCAGGGGTCCGGACAGCTCGAGGAAGCGCCGCGCGAGGTCGGCGCCGCCGTCGGGGTCGCGCGCGATGACGAGGATCGTGTCGTCGCCCGCGATGCAGCCGAGCACGTGCGGCAGCACGGAGTGGTCGATCGCGGACGCGAGGTAGTTCGCCGCGCCGGGCGGGGTGCGCAGCACGACGAGGTTCGCCGACGCCTCGGCCGAGACGAGCATCTCCGAGCACAGGCGCGCGAGCCGGGCCGCGAGGTACTCGGGCGACTCCGCGGTCTGCACGCTGCGGTCCCCGCCCTCCCCCGGCACGGCGTACACGAGCGCGCCCGAGGCGCCGCGCACCTTCTCGGCGCGCAGCTCGATGAGGTCGCGCGACAGCGTCGCCTGCGTCACCGACAGCCCCTCCTGTTCGAGCTCGCGCGCGAGCTCGGCCTGCGAGTGGATCTCGGTGCGGCGCACGATCTCGGCGATGCGCGCGTGGCGCGCCGTCTTCGTGGTCGCCGTGCGGGCCTCGGTCACGACCGCTCCAGGAGGAACGTGAGCAGCGCCTTCTGCGCGTGCAGCCGGTTCTCCGCCTCGTCCCACACCGCCGAGCGGGGGCCGTCGATCACCTCGGCGGTGATCTCCTTGCCCCGGTAGGCGGGCAGGCAGTGCAGGACGATCGCGTCGTCCTTCGCGTGCGCGAGGAGCTCGTCGTTCACCTGGTAGGGAACGAACGGGAGCGCGCGCTGCTCCGCCTGGGCCTCGTCCCCCATCGACACCCACGTGTCGGTCGCGACGACGTCCGCCCCCGCGACGGCCTCGACCGGGTCGGACGTGACGAGGACCGACCCCCCGGTCTCGGCGGCGATCCGCTCCGCGTCGGCGACGAACACAGGGTGGGGCGGGTACCCGTCCGGCGTCCCGATCCGCACGTGCAGGCCCGCGGTCGCGCCACCGAGCAGGTAGGAGTGGGCCATGTTGTTGGCCCCGTCACCGACGTACGCGAGCGTCTGGCCCGCGAGCGCGCCCGTGCCGCCGCGGAGCTGGGCGATCGTCAGCAGGTCCGCGAGGATCTGGCACGGGTGGAAGTCGTCGGTCAGGGCGTTGACGACCGGCACGCGGCTGATCGCCGCCATCTCCTCGAGCCGGTCCTGGCCGAACGTGCGCCACACGATCGCGGACGCCTGCCGGTCGAGCACGCGCGTCACGTCCGCGACGGACTCGCGCACGCCGACCTGGGCGAGTCGGCCGTCCACGACGACCGGGAAGCCGCCGAGCTCGGCGATGCCCGTCGCGAAGGAGAGCTGCGTGCGCAGCGTCGGCTTGTCGAACAGCACGGCCACGCCCTGCGGGCCGGCGAGCGGCTGGCGGAACGTGCGGTCGTCGCGGAACGCGAGGCCGATCTCGAGGACCTGACGCTGCTCGGCGGGCGTCAGGTCGTCGTCGCGCAGGAAGTGCCGGGGGGCCATCAGGAGCTCCTCGTCGTGGGGGCGGTCGTGGAGGCGGGGCCCGCGGTGCCGGGTGCGGAGGGGCCGGTCGCCGCGGCGGCCGGGTCCTCGGGGACGGCGACCGCCGCGAAGAACGCGACGACGTCGCGTGCTTGGTCGGGCGTGAGGATCAGGGGCGGCGCGAGGCGGATCGCGTCGGGCGCGACGGCGTTCACGACGAACCCGGCGTCGAGAGCCGCGCGCGCGACGTCGGCCGCGACGGGCCGGGTGAGCTGGACGGCGAGCAGGAGACCACGACCGCGCACCCCGGCGACGAGCGGGTTGCCCGCCGCGGCGATCCCGTCGCGCAGGAGCGCGCCGACGGTCCGGACGTTCTCGAGCAGACCGTCGCGCTCGATGACGCCGAGCGTCGCGAGCGCCGCCGCGGCCGCGACGGGGTTGCCGCCGAACGTCGTGCCGTGCTGACCGCGCCCGAGCAGCGTCGCAGCCCGCTCGCCGTACGCGACCACCGCGCCGACGGGGAAGCCGCCGCCGAGGCCCTTGGCGAGCGTGACGACGTCGGGCACGACGCCGCCGCCCACCTCGGGCTGCTGGTAGGCGAACCACGAGCCGGTGCGCCCGACGCCGGTCTGCACCTCGTCGAGCACGAGCAGCGCGCCGTGGCGCGCCGTGAGCTCGCGCGCGGCGACGAGGTAGCCCGGCGAGAGCGAGCGCACGCCCGCCTCGCCCTGCACCGGCTCGACGACGAGCGCGGCGACCTCGCCGCGGGCCGCCACCGCCGCGGGCGAGAAGGCCTCCTCGAGCGCGGCGACGTCGTCGAACGCGACGAACTCGACGCCGCCCGGGAGCGGCTCGAACGGCTCGCGGTACGCGGCCTTCGACGTCAGCGCGAGCGCGCCCATCGTCCGCCCGTGGAAGCCGCCCTGGAGCGCGAGGACCCGCGTCCTGCCCGTCCGGCGCGTCATCTTGAACGCCGCCTCGTTCGCCTCGGTGCCCGAGTTCGTGAAGAACACGCGCGACCCCTCGGGAGCCTCCGCGAGCGCGAGCAGGCGCTCGGCGAGCGCGATCTGCGTCGGGGTGCCGAAGAAGTTCGAGACGTGCCCGAGCGTGCCGAGCTGGGCGGAGACCGCGGCCGTGAGCGTCGGGTGGGCGTGGCCGAGCGCGTTGACCGCGATGCCCGCGAGCAGGTCGAGGTAGCGCTTGCCGTCGGCGTCCCACACGTACGCGCCCTCGCCGCGCACGAGCACGCGCTGCGGCGGGCCGAACGTGTCCATGACGGCGTGCGCGTACCGGTCGGTCCACTGCGCGACGGAGCCGTCGGCCGGGGCCGTCACGGTGGTCGTCGGTGCGGGCGCGGGCGCGCCCGTCGGGTGGTCGAGGGCGTTCACGCGGCTCCTCCGGCGGTCGTGGCGGGCTCGGGCGCCGGCGCGCCCGCGGGGTCGGGGACGACCATCGTCCCGTTGCCCTGGGTGGTGAAGACCTCGAGCAGCGTCGAGTGCGGCACGCGGCCGTCGATGACCGTCGCCGCGGGGACGCCGCCCTCGACAGCGCGCAGGCACGCCTCCATCTTGGGGACCATGCCCGCGGACAGCGACGGCAGGAGCGCCGCGAGCTCGGAGCGCGTGATCTGCGCGACGAGCGAGTCCGTGTCTGGCCAGGACGTGTATAGACCCTCGACGTCGGTCAGGACGACGAGCTTCTTCGCGCCGAGCGCGACCGCGAGCGCCGCGGCCGCGGTGTCGGCGTTGACGTTGAGCACCTGGGTCGGGTCCTCGAGGTCGGGCGCGATCGTCGAGACGACGGGGATGCGGCCGGCGTCGAGCAGGTCCTGGACCGCGGACGGGTGCACCTCGACGACGTCGCCGACGAGCCCGACGTCGACCGGCTCGCCGTCCACGGTCGCGTGCCGGCGCTGGGCCCGGAGCAGGCCGCCGTCCTCGCCCGAGAGACCGACGGCGTACGGGCCGTGCGCGTTGATGAGGCCGACGAGCTCGCGCGACACCTGGCCCGTGAGGACCATGCGCACGACGTCCATCGCCTCGGGCGTCGTGACGCGCAGGCCGCCGCGGAACTCGGACTCGATGCCGAGGCGGTCGAGCATCGCGGAGATCTGCGGGCCCCCGCCGTGCACGACGACCGGGTGCAGCCCGACGCGGCGCAGGAACACCATGTCCTCGGCGAACGCGGCCTTGAGCGTGTCGTCGACCATGGCGTTGCCGCCGTACTTGACGACGACGAGCGCGCCGGCGAACTCCTCGAGCCACGGCAGGGCCTCGACGAGCACCTCGGCCTTCTGCTCGGGGCGCAGGTCGGTGCGCGTGTCGAACGCGGCGTCGTCCGGGTGGGGCGTGGGCGTGGTCGGGTCGCTCATGAGGAGTACGCGCTGTTCTCGTGGACGTAGTCGTGCGTGAGGTCGTTGGTCCAGACGGTCGCGCTCGCGGAGCCGGCGTGCAGGTCGATCTCGACGCGCACCTCGCGCTCGGCGGCGAGGTCGACGAGCTCGCGGGGCTCGCCCACTCCCCCGGCCCGGCACACCTGGACGTCGTTGACCGTCACGTCGAGCAGGAGCGCGTCGAACGGCGCGACCTCCTCGGGGACCGTCCCGACGGCCGACACGATGCGCCCCCAGTTCGGGTCGTTGCCGAAGATCGCGGCCTTGAACAGGTTGGACCGCGTGACGGCGCGCGCGACCGCGACGGCGGCGTCCTCGCTCGACGCGCCCACCACGGTGACGGCGACGTCGTGGCTCGCGCCCTCGGCGTCGGCCACGAGCTGGCGCGCGAGCGACGCGCTCGCCTCGGTCACGGCGTCCGTGAGCTCGTCGAGCGTCACCTCGACCCCGGACGCGCCGGAGGCCAGGAGGATCACGGTGTCGTTCGTCGACATGCAGCCGTCGGAGTCGACACGGTCGAACGTCGTGCGCGTGGCGGCGCGCAGCGCGGCGTCGGCCGACGCGGCGTCGACGACGGCGTCCGTCGTGAGCACGCACAGCATGGTCGCGAGGCCCGGTGCGAGCATGCCCGCACCCTTCGCCATGCCCCCGACGGACCACGTCGCCGCGCCGTCCGGCGCGGTGGCGTCGGCGACCTCGCGGACCACGGAGACGGTCTTGGGCACGGTGTCCGTCGTCATGATCGCCAGCGCGGCGTCACCGCCGCCGTCGATGCCCGCCGCCGGGTCCGCGAGCGCCGCCGCGGCGGCGTCGACGCCCGCGAGGAGCGTGTCCATGGGGAGCCGCACCCCGATGAGTCCCGTGGAGCACACCAGCACGTCGCCGGCGGACGTGGCGAGCACGTCGGCGACGTGCTCCGCCGTGCGGTGCGCGTCGGCGAAGCCCTCCGGCCCCGTGCACGCGTTGGCGCCGCCCGAGTTGAGCACGACAGCCGTCGCGCGCCCGTCGCTCACGGCCTGCCGCGTCCAGGCGACCGGCGCGGCGAACACGCGGTTCGTCGTGAGGACGGCCGCGGCGACGTCGAGCGGCCCGTCGTTGACGACGAGCGCGACGTCGTGGGCGCCCGTGGACTTGAGCCCGGCGGCGACGCCGGCGGCCCGGAAGCCCTGCGGGGTGGTGACGGTCACGGGGCGACCCCCTCGGTCGTGAGGCCCGCCGTCTGCGGCAGGCCGAGCGCGATGTTCATGGACTGCACCGCGGCGCCCGCGGTGCCCTTGACGAGGTTGTCGATCGCCGTGACGGCGACGACGCGGCCCGCCGCGTGGTCGACCGCGACCTGGACGAGCGCCGTGTTGGCGCCGAGCGTCATCGCCGTCGTCGGCCACTGCCCCGCGGGCAGCACCCGGACGAACGGCTCGCCGACGTACGCGTCCTCCCAGGCCCAGCGCACGCGCGCGTCGAGCTCGGCAGGGTCGAGGCGCGCGGCGTCGTCGGACAGGCGCGCCGTGACCGTGGCGAGGATCCCGCGCGACATCGGCACGAGGGTGGGCGTGAACGAGATGCTCACGGCCGGGGCCCCCGCGGCCAGCAGGTTCTGCGCGATCTCCGGGATGTGCCGGTGCGACCCGCCGACGGCGTACGGCTGGGCCGACCCGATCGCCTCGGAGGCGAGCAGGTGCGGCTTGAGCGACTTGCCCGCGCCCGAGTAGCCGTTGGCGAGCACCGCGACGAGGTCACGGCCCTCGACGAGCCCCGACGCGACACCCGGTTGGATGCCCAGCGTGACCGCCGTGACGTTGCACCCCGGCACCGCGACGCGGCGCACGCCGGCGAGCCGCTCGCGCTGCTTCGTCTCGCTCGCGCCTGCCCCGGCGTCGCTCGTGAGCAGCAGCTCCGGCAGCCCGTACGGCCAGGTGCCCGCGTGCTCGGAGCCGTAGAACGCCACCCAGTCCGCCGCGGACTCCAGCCGGTGGTCGGCGCCCAGGTCCAGCACGAGCACGTCGTCCGGGAGCTGCGCCGCGATCTCGCCCGACGCGCCGTGCGGCAGCGCGAGGACGACGACGTCGTGCCCCACGAGGTGCTCGACGCTCGTCGGCAGCAGCACGCGGTCGGCGAGGGATCGCAGGTGCGGCTGGTGCTCACCGAGGAGCGACCCCGCGTTGCTGTGCGCCGTGACGGCGCCGATCTCCACCTCCGGGTGCCCGGCGAGCAGGCGGAGCGTCTCCCCACCGGCGTAACCGGACGCACCCGCGACCGCGACTCTGATCGTCATATGCATCACTATACATAGTTATGCAACGCGCGGGCCTATGGCCCCACCCACGGTACGCGTGGTCGGGCTCCGCGGTGGGGTCGGGTCTCCTGCCCGCCGGGTCGGGTCCGCGGTGGGGTCGGACCGTGTGCTTGGACTGGCGCACCGTCACCCTGGTCTGTCGGGCGGGGGTTCGAGGAGTGCGCCTCTGACGTCCTGCGCACACGGTCCGACCCCACCGCTCGTCCTGGCCGTCACCGCACGACCCGCAGCCCCGGTCCGGCGGTCACGCCCGGTCCGGGCGTAGGGACCGTCCTACCGCCCGCGTGGCGGGTGATCCCCGGCCGAGATGCGAGAAGTGGACCCTCGGAACCTCGTCCTCGGGGCCATTTCTCGCGTCTCGTCACCAGGTGTACGGCTCGAACGAGGGCCGCGGACCCGACGAGCTCAGGACGTCGCCGCGCAGACGGCGCGGACGCTCGCGCCGAGGACGGAGGTGTCGCGACCCACGGTCCAGCGCGGGGCGCCGTCGGGGCCGCGGTGCTCGAGGTAGGTGATCGCGGTCGCGTCGCTGCCGGTGCCGACGGACTGCTGGGCGAGCGAGAGGATCTTGACCGGACGGCCGAGTCGGGTCAGCGCGTCGACGAGGGCGTCGACCACGCCGGCCCCCGTCCCGGAGATGCCGATGCGCTCGCCGTCGACCGTGCCCTGGAGGTCGAGGCGCTCGGTCCCGTCGCCGGCGCGGCGGCTCGTCCAGGAGACCGGCTCGACGACGCCGGGCCGGGCATAGGCCGCGTCGAACAGCGTGAGGAGCGCGTCGGGCGTCACCTCGGCGCCGGTGGCGTCGGCGTGCGCCTGGACGCGGCGCGCGAGGTCGACCTGGAGGCCGCGAGGCAGGTCGAGGCCGTGCACGGAGTGCAGCACGTACGCGACGCCGCCCTTGCCGGACTGGCTGTTCACGCGGACGAGGGCCTCGTACGACCGCCCGAGGTCGGCGGGGTCGACCGGCAGGTAGGGCACGCGCCACGGCGCCGCCGCCGGGTCGAGGCCCGACGCCGCGGCGTCGGCCCGGTGGCGTTCCATGCCCTTGCGGATCGCGTCCTGGTGCGTGCCGGAGTAGGCGGTGTGGACCAGCTCGCCCACATAGGGGTGGCGCGGGTGCACGTCGATCCGGTTGCACGCGACGACGACGTCGCGGATCCCGTCGAGGTCGGAGAAGTCGACCATCGGGTCGACGCCCTGCGCGTGCAGGTTGAGGCCGAGGGTCACGAGGTCGACGTTCCCGGTGCGCTCGCCGTTGCCGAAGAGGCAACCCTCGACGCGCTGCGCCCCGGCGAGGACGGCGAGCTCGGCGCACGCGACGCCGGTCCCGCGGTCGTTGTGCGGGTGCACGGAGAGGATCACGGATTCGCGCCGCGCGAGGTGGCGGTCCATGTACTCGATCTGGTCGGCGTAGACGTTGGGCGTCGCGACCTCGACCGTGGCGGGCAGGTTGAGGATCACGGGGCGTTCGGGCGTCGCGTCCCACAGCGTCGTCATGCGGTCGCACACGTCGAGCACGTAGTCGGGCTCGGTGAGGTTGAACACCTCGGGCGAGAACTCGAAGCGGACGCGCGGGTCGTCGCCGGCGTGGCGCAGCACGTCGGTCCCGGCGTCCGTGACGAGACGCGCGAGGTCCTCGCGGTCGCGGCCGAGGACGACGTCGCGCCAGACGGGCGCGGTCGCGGTGTACACGTGGACGACGACGGGGTTGCGCAGCCCACGCACGGCCTCGAACGTGCGCGCGATGAGGTCCGACCGCGCCGCCGTGAACACGACGACCGTGACGTGCTCGGGCGCGAGGTCGGTCTCGGCGAGCAGGCGCACGAAGTCGAAGTCGGTCTGCGACGCCGACGGGTAGCCCACCTCGATCTCGGTGTAGCCCATGGCGACGAGCAGCTCGAAGAAGCGGCGCTTGCGCGCTGGGTCCATCGGCTCCGCGAGCGCCTGGTTGCCGTCGCGCAGGTCGACCGGGACCCACAGCGGGGCCTGGGTGAGGCGGCGCGAGGGCCAGCGGCGGTCGGGGAGCTCCGGCACGTCGACCCGGGCGTGGACGTCGGCATACCGGAACGAGGGCATGCGCGAGGGGCGCTGGCGGTTCCAGGCGGGTGCGGACGTGGCCGCGCCTCCGTCGGCCGGGAGGCCGGTCGTGGGATCGGACGAGCTCTCGGTCGAGGCGTCGGGAGTGCATGCAGCGGTGGCGGGAGCGGTCATGGTCTGTCCTTCGGGTCGCGCCCCGCGAGGGCGGGACGGGGGGCGACCGGCGCGACGGTTCCCCACGGCGGGGAGCCGGTCCGGTCAGACCCCGCCGTGGCGCCGAAGGAGGAGCGCCGTCCAGGACATGCCGGGTACGCTAGCGCGCGACAAGTCCTCAGACAACCTGAGAGGTTTCCCATGACCGCGCTGCACCGCCGCCCCCTGGCGGACCAGGCGGCCGAGCTCCTGCTCGACCGCGTGCGCTCCGGCGTCTGGCCCCTCGACCACCGGCTGCCCGGCGAGCAGACGCTCGCGACCGAGCTCGGCGTCGGGCGCTCGACCGTCCGCGAGGCGATCCGCCAGCTCGCGGGGCGCGGCGTGCTCGACAGCCGGCAGGGGTCGGGCGTGTACGTCGTGTCGACCGACACCGCGGACGACTGGGACGAGGTGCTGCGCCGCGGGGAGATCGTCGACGTGCTGGAGGTGCGCGCCGCGCTCGAGGCGGAGGCCGCAGGCCTCGCCGCCACACGCCGCACCCCCGCCGACCTCCGGGCGATGACGACGGCGCTCGCGCGTCGCGGGCAGGTCCCGGCGACGTCGTCGGCCGCCGAGTACGTGGACGCGGACCTCGTCTTCCACCGGGCCGTCGTCGACGCCGCGCACAACGCGGTGCTCGGCGAGCTGTTCGCGACCTTCGTCCCGCGCCTGCGTCGCGCGATGGTCGCGATGGTCGACCTCGACCGCGCGGGCGAGGCGCACCGGCACGACCAGGACGCGCACGAGGCGATCCTCGACGCGGTGCGCGACCGTGACGCCGTCCGCGCGTCCGCGGCGGCGCGCGAGCACCTCGCCGCCGTCCACGCGAAGGTCGCCGGGCGCGACCCCGGCGCGACGGGCGGCGAGCGGTGAGCGCCGAGGTCCTGTCCCTGCGCGGCGTCGACCTGGTGCGGGAGGGGCGGGCGATCCTCGACGGCGTCGACCTCGTCGTCCGGGCGGGCGAGCACTGGGCGCTGCTCGGACCGAACGGGGCGGGCAAGAGCACGATCCTCGGGCTCTGCGGGGCGCGCCGCCACCCGACCCGGGGCACGGTCCACGTGCTCGGCGAGCGCCTGGGCCGCGTGGACATCCAGACGTTGCACCGCCGCATCGGCCACGTCGACCCGCGTCACGACCTGCGCTCGCCGCTGACCGTGCTCGAGGTGACCCTGACCGGCCTCACGGGGACCGTCGACTGGCGCCCGCGCTGGCAGCCGACCCCGGACGAGGTCGGCCTCGCTCGGGGCCTCGTCGCCGACCTCGGTCTTGCCCACCGCGCGCACGACCCCTGGCCGACGCTCTCCCAGGGCGAGCGCGGGCGAGCGCTCGTGGCACGCGCCCTCCTGCCCGATCCCGCCCTCCTGCTGCTCGACGAACCGTCCACCGGGCTCGACGTCGCCGCGCGCGAGCAGCTCCTCGAGACGCTCGACGCCGTGCGCGCGACCCGGCCGCGCGTCGCCTCGGTGCTGGTGACGCACCACCTCGAGGAGCTGCCGACCACGACGAGCCACGCGCTCCTGCTCGCGCACGGCCGCGTCGTCGTCGTCGGAGCCGCGGAGGACGTGCTCGTCACGGAGAACGTCACGCGCTGCTTCGACCACCCGGTGCACGTCGAGCGCCGGTTCGGGCGCTGGCACGCGACGGCCGGGCACACCCGCCCGCCCCGGCTGCTCGGCGACGATCCCGGCGGCGCCGCGGCGGTGCCGTCCACCGTCGTGGTCGGGGGGACCGGGGGCGCCGCCCGACCCTAGGCTGGGGCCATGCACGCGATCGTGGCCCGCGAGGCGGGCGGCCCCGACGTCCTGGAGTACACCGAGCTGCCCGACCCCTCGCCGGGTCCCGGGCAGCTCCTCGTCCGGTCCGCCGTGGCGGGCGTGAACTTCATCGACACGTACAAGCGCTCCGGCGTGTACGCGATGGAGTACCCGCACGTCGTGGGCAGCGAGGGGGCGGGCGTCGTCGCCGGGCTGGGCGGGGGCGTCGAAAGCTTCGCCGTCGGCGACCGCGTCGTGTGGACCGAGGCGCCGGGGTCGTACGCGGACCTCGTCGTCGTGGACGCGGCACAGGCGTTGCACGTCCCCGACGCCGTGTCGCTCGAGGACGCGACCGCCGTCGCGCTCCAGGGCCTCACCGCGCACTACCTGTGCACGTCGTCGTACCCGGTCCGCCCGGGCGACCGCGTGCTCGTGCACGCGGGCGCGGGCGGTGTCGGGCTGCTCCTGACCCAGATGCTCGTGGCGCGGGGCGCGCACGTCGTCTCGACGGTGTCGACGCCCGAGAAGGCGGAGCTGTCCCGCGGCGCGGGTGCCGAGCACGCGATCCAGTACACGGCGTTCGCGGACCTCACCGCCGAGCTGCCCGAGGTCGTGCGCGGGCTCACGGGCGGCGAGGGCGTCGCGGCGGTGTACGACTCGGTGGGCAAGGACACCTTCGACGCGTCGCTCGCGTCGCTGCGCCGCCGGGGCACGCTCGTGCTCTACGGCGGCTCCTCCGGCCAGGTCCCGCCGTTCGACCCGCAGCGGCTCAACGCGGGCGGGTCGCTCTTCCTCACGCGCCCCAAGCTCGCCGACCACACGGCGACGCGCGCCGAGCTCGTCGAGCGCGCGACGGAGGTGCTCGGTGCGGTCGCGGGCGGCACGCTGCACGTGCGCGTCGGTGCCACGTTCCCGCTCGCCGACGCCGCCGACGCCCACCGGGCTCTGGAGGGCCGCGCGACCACGGGCAAGGTCCTGCTCGTCCCCGACGCAGCGGCGCAGGCCACGGGCTCGGGCACCGCGTGAGCTGGGACTGGGTGCCCGCGCGGCCGGGCGAGGAGGACGGGTCCGACGGCGGCCCCTCCCCCGCCCTGCGCCGCGCCGTGACCGTCCTCGCCGTCCTGCTCACCGCGGCGTTCGCCGTGTACTGGGTGACCGTCGGGCTGCGCCAGCAGGCGGACGCGTGCGTCGCCGACCGTCCCGCGGGCGTCGCGGCGCAGGACGTCGTGACGACCTGGCGCTGGTGGCCGCCCGGCTACGAGTGCGGCTACGCGACGGCCGTGGAGGACGTGGCGCGCGCCTGACCCGACGCGCCGGAGGCCCTCACGCGGGCAGAGGATCAGCGCGGCAGGACGGGCGACGCGGCGTGCAGGTGGTCGACCGGGCCCCGGCCCGTCCCGACCCTCAGCGCGGCGCCCGACCGCAGGGCGCCCGTGAGCCACACCTTCGCGTCGCGCGCGGCCTCCTCCCAGCCCTCGCGCTGCGGGCGCAGGGCCGCGAGCGCCGCGGAGAGCGAGCAACCCGTGCCGTGGGTGTGCGGGGTGTCGACGCGTGGCGCGTCGAACGTGGTGACCGCGGGTGACGCGCCGGGGACCGCGGCCGGCGCGACGAGCGCGTCCGGCGACGTCTCCCCGGTGAGATGGCCGCCCTTGAGCAGCACGACGGCACCGCTCGTCGCCGCGTACGACGCGGCCTGGGCCAGCGCGTCGTCCCAGGTCGTCGCGACGTCGTGACCCGCGAGGACGGCCAGCTCGGGCAGGTTGGGGGTGACGACGTCGGCCCGGGCCGCGAGGTCGCGCACCGCCTGCTCCGCGCCCGCGTCGAGCAGCCGGTGGCCCGACGTGGCGACCATGACGGGGTCGAGGACGACCCAGGCCCGTGGGAGCCCGGCGTCGGTCCGCGCGGCCGCGAGCGCGTCGAGCCAGGCTCCGATCTCGCGGGCGTTGGCCTCGTCGGCCACCATGCCGATCTTCACGGCGTCGATCTCGACGTCGTCGGACACGGCGTCGAGCTGCTCGCGCAGGAACGCCGGGCCGGGGACGTGCACGGACCGCACGCCGTGCGTGTTCTGCGCGACGAGCGCCGTCGTGACGGCCATGCCATACGCGCCGTGCGCGGCGAAGGACTTGAGGTCCGCCTGGATGCCCGCGCCCCCGGTCGGGTCGGTCCCGGCGATCGACAGGACGCGCGGCCGCGAGGGCCTCGGGCCGGGGACGCCGTCCGCACCAGGCGTGCGGCCGGCCGCGGGCAGAGGGGTGCTGTCGTGCCGGGGTGCGGGGTCGTGCGGGGGCAGGGCGAGCGTCATCGCCGGACATCCCTTCGCTGGTACGAGCCAGAGCAGGTTCGACGGGTCTCATCTCAGCCCCGTGTCGGGGCACCCCGTGTCGCTCGCCATGCTACGTCCCGCGCTCCGGACGACCTCCCCCGGTCTCATGGGGACCGGCGGGCGCGACGCACCGCGTCAGGCCTGGTGGATCGCCTCCCCCGCGATCTCGAGGCCGATCTTCTTGCCGACGAGGAACCCGCCGGTCTCGAGCAGCACGTTCCAGACGAGGCCGAAGCTCTCGCGGTCGATCTCGGCCGCTGCGTGGAAACCGAAGATGTCACGACCGTAGGGGTCGCGGCGCGCGCCCCCGTACTGCATCGACAGCACGGTCCGGTGCGTGACGCCTCGGACGGTGAGCAGCCCCTCGACGAGGAACCGCCCGGCCTGCGCCGTCCGGGGCTGCACCCGCTCCGGCGCGAGCTCGGCACGCTCGGGCGAGCGGTTCCGCAGCCGCGCCCACGCGAGGATCTGGTCCTGCTGCTCGCCCTGCCACGTGACCGACGTGCTGCGGAACTCGATCGTCGGGTAGGCGTCGACGTCGAGGAAGTCGGGGCTGCGCAGGTGCGCGTCGCGCTCCTCGTGGTGCGTCGTGAGGCTCGCGGTCTCGATGGTCGCGGAAACGGCGGACGCGAGCGGGTCCTCGCCGACCAGGATCGTCGCGCGCGCCCGGGTGAACTCGCCCCGGACGGGCGACACCATCATGTGCATCCCGGTGAAACCGATGCGCTTGTGCGCCTCGTCCAGGGCGTAGGTCCCGGCCTCGGGAACGGTGAGGCCGTTCCACTGCCGGACAGGGCGTGCCGTCGTCATCCGTCGCTCCCAGGCGTCGTCGAGCCGCGACGTCGGTGTCCGCCCGGTACTTGGTCAGGTGTCCAGGACAGCATCCCCGATGAGTACGTGAAGTTTCAACCAGATGCCGGGTGATCTCCCCCCGCGCGCTGCCCGCGGCCCGTCGGAGGCGTCGCCCACGGACGCACGAGCGCCGCCCGACCGGAGAGGTCGGGCGGCGCTGGGTGCTGGGAGCCCGGCGGGTCCGCGACGCGACGGGTGGTCACGTCCGGCGCCGACGGGACGTCACCGGGCCGGGAGCTCTCCCGGCATCGGGTCGTCCGCACCCCAGCGCGTGACGCGCAGGCGCCGCGCGTCGGGGCCGGGCAGGGCGTGCCCACGGCCCAGGGCATCCTCGGCCGCGGCGCGCAACGACTCCGGGGAGTCGTGCGTCACGCGCACGAACGCGCCGGAGAACGCGTCGAGCTCGCCGCGCGCGATCGCGACGACCATCTCGACCGTGCGCTCCACCGGGGTCCACTCGGTGCGGCCCTCGTGCATGACCATCGACGCCGTCATGTCGGTCTGCACGACCCCCGGCGAGACCTCGAAGGTGCGCAGCCCGCGCGCGAACCCGGACCGGTGCAGGTTCGCGCCGAGCCGCAGGAGCGCCGTCTTGCTGGCGTTGTACGCGCTCGCACCGTCCATGTCGTGCGAGCCCGCGCCGCTGTTGAGGTCGACGACCCGGCCACCCCCGCGCGCGAGCATCCCCGGGACGACGGCGCGCGCGAGGAGGAACGGTCCGCGCACGTTGGTCTCGACGATCGCCCACCACTCGTCGGGGTCCGCCTCCCAGAGCGGTACCTCGGCGTCCACGCGACCCGCGTTGTTGACGAGCAGGTCGACGCTCCCGAGGGCGTCCTGCGCGTCCCCGACCGCCGCCGCGACCGCCGCGGCGTCCGTGACGTCCGCCGTGACCACGACCGCGCGCCCCGCACCGCTGTCGGTCAGGGCGCCGATCTCGTCCGCCACGCCCGCGAGCCGGTCGGCGTCGCGCGCGAGGAGCGCGACGTCGAGACCGGCCGCGGCGAGGCCGACCGCGATCGCGCGGCCGATGCCGCGCGACGCACCGGTGACGAGCGCCGTCCGGGCGGGCGCGACGGTGCCCGCCGCGCCCACCAGGCCCGTCTCGCCCGCGCTCACGCCCGCAGCTCCGCGCCCACGCGCTCGCGCGCAGCCGTCACGGCACCCTCGCGGACGCGCGCGACGTCGTCCGCCGTCAGCGTGCGGTCCGCGGCGCGCAGTCGCAGCGAGAACGCCAGCGACTTGCGCCCGGCGCCGACCTGCTCGCCGGTGAAGACGTCGAACAGCGCGACGTCCTCGACCAGGTCCCCGGCACCGTCGACGATCGCGTCGCGCAGCGCCTGCGCGGTCACGCCGGCGTCCACCACGAACGCGAGGTCCTCCTTGGCGGCCGGGAAGCCCGAGACGGGCGTCGCCTGCACGGGCTCGTCCGACGAGGCGGCGACGAGCGCGGACAGGTCGACCTCGAACGCCACCGTGCGCGCGGGCAGGCCGAGGTTCTCGAGCACCTTGGGGTGCAGCTCGCCCGCGTACCCGACCACGGTCCCGTCCGCGAGCTCCAGGCGCGCGCAGCGGCCCGGGTGGAACGGGGCGCGCGCCGTGTCGGCCACGACGGACACGTCGGCGCCCACGTGGAGGCCGGCACGTTCCACCACGAGGCGGGCCGCCGCGAGCGCGTCGGTCCAGTCCGCGGCACGGCCCGCTCCCCACCAGCCGGCGCGCACGCGGCGGCCGACGAGGACGCCCGCGACGTGACGCGGCTGCGCCGGGAGCGACGCGTCGATCGCGGCGAGCTCGTCGTCGGACGGCCGGACACCGCCCGGCAGCGCGGGCGCCGCGGGCGCTCCCGCCCGCGGGTGCGTCACGAGGCCCACCTCGAACAGCGCGACGTCGCCCAGCCCGCGCCCGACGTTGCGGCGCGCCGTCTCGAGCAGCGTGCTCAGGAGGTCCGTGCGCATCAGCGGCCGGTCGTCGGCGAGCGGGTTGAGCAGGCGCAGCGCCCGACGGCGCTCGTCGTCCGCGGGCAGGCGCAGCGCGTCCAGCTCCGCGTCCCCGACGAACGGGTAGCTCAGCGTCTCGACGAACCCGTCCTCCGCGAGCGCCCGGGCGACCGACCGGCGCACGCGCTGCTCGCGCGTGAGCCCGCGACCACCGGGAGCGGCGGGCAGCAGGGACGGGATCTCGTCGTAGCCGACGAGACGCGCGACCTCCTCCACGAGCTCGGCGGGCTCCGTGAGGTCGGGCCGCCACGACGGCGGCGTCACCACGAGCACACCCGTGGCGTCCACGTCGTCCGCCTCGACCGTGCACCCGATCGCGCCGAGCGTCCCGACGACCTGCTCCAGCGTGTAGGGCACCCCGACGAGGCGCGCGGCCTCGCCCACGGGGAGCCGGATCGCGGTGGGCGCGGCGACGCGGTCGAGGTCGCTCACGGCCGGGTCCGCGGTCCCGCCGCCGAGCTCGACGAGGAGGTCGACCACGCGCTGCGCCGCGACCGCGGGCAGCAGCGGGTCGACGCCGCGCTCGAACCGCTTCGCCGCCTCGCTCGACAGCTTGTGGCGGCGCGACGTGCGCGCGACCGTCACCGGGTCGAAGTGCGCGGCCTCGACGAGCACGGCCGTCGTCGTCGGGCCGACCTCCGAGGAGGCACCGCCCATGACGCCCGCGAGCCCGAGCACGCGCGACGCGCGCGCACCCTCGGGGCTGTCCGTGATGAGCAGGTCCTCGGGGTCGAGCGCCCGGTCCACGTCGTCGAGGGTCACCAGACGCTCGCCCGGCGCGGCGCGGCGCACGACGATCGGCGCCGCGACCTGCTCGAGGTCGTACGCGTGCAGCGGCTGGCCCAGGTCGAGCATGACGTAGTTCGTCACGTCGACCGCGAGCGAGATCGGCCGCATGCCCGACGCCGTGAGCCGGCGCTGCATCCACGCGGGGGTCTGCGCCGCGGGGTCGATCCCCCGCACGACGCGCGTGACGAACCGGTCGCACCCGACGACGCCGTGGACCGGCGCCGCGTCGTCCACCTCGACGGGGAAGCCGTCGGGCGTCGCGGCGGGCGGCGGGGTCGGCAGCGAGCCCGGCAGGCCGGGGTCGGTGAAGCGCGCGCCCGTCGAGTGCGAGAACTCGCGCGCGACGCCGCGGTAGGAGAACGCGTACCCGCGGTCGGGCGTCACGTTGATCTCGAGGACCTCGTCACCGAGCCCGAGCAGCGCGACGGCGTCCTGGCCCGGGGCCAGGTCCTCCACCGCGTACCCGAGCCGCGGCAGCACGATGATGCCGTCGTGGTCCTCGCCGAGCCCGAGCTCGCGCTGCGAGCAGATCATGCCGTCGGACACGTGCCCGTACGTCTTGCGGCTCGCGATGGCGAACGGCCCGGGCAGGACGGAGCCCGGCAGCGCGACGACGACGAGGTCGCCCGGCGCGAAGTTGTGCGCGCCGCACACGATGCCGCGCGCGCCGGCCGGCACGTCGGCGGGGTCGACGCCCTTGATCTCGGCGACGTTGTGCTCCGGGCCGACGTCGACCAGGCACCAGTTGATCGTCTTGCCGTTCTTCTGCGGCTCGGGCGTCATCTCCAGGACGCGCCCGACGACGAGGGGACCCGTCACGGCAGCACCGTGGATCGCCTCCTCCTCCAGGCCGACACGGACGAGGTCGGCGGCGAGCCGCTCGGCGGTGAGCCCCTCGGGCAGCTCGACGTGGTCGCCCAGCCAGTCGATGGCGACGTAGGGCATCAGATCTCCGTTCCGAACTGGGCGGAGAAGCGCACGTCGCCCTCCACCATGTCGTGCATGTCCGCGATCCCGTGGCGCAGCATGAGCGTGCGCTCGATGCCCATGCCGAACGCGAAGCCCGAGTACACGTCGGGGTCGACCCCGACGGACCGCAGCACGTTCGGGTTGACCATGCCGCAGCCGCCCCACTCGATCCAGCCGGGCCCGCCCTTCTTCTGCGGGAACCACAGGTCCATCTCGGCGCTCGGCTCGGTGAACGGGAAGTAGCTCGGGCGCAGGCGCGTGCGCGCCTCGGGGCCGAACATGGCGCGCGCGAACGCGTCGAGCGTCCCCAGCAGGTTCGCCATGGTCAGGCCCTCGTCGATCGCCAGACCCTCGACCTGGTGGAAGACGGGCGTGTGCGTGGCGTCGAGCGCGTCGGTGCGGAACGTCTTGCCCGGGCACGCGACGTACAGCGGCACGCCGCGCTCCAGGAGCGAACGCGCCTGCACGGGTGACGTGTGCGTGCGCAGCACGAGGTTCGACGGCGCCGCAGCACCCTCGGGGCCGCCCGTTCCGGCCACGTAGAACGTGTCCTGCATCTGCCGCGCCGGGTGGTCGACGCCGAAGTTCAGCGCGTCGAAGTTGAACCACTCGGCCTCGACCTCGGGCCCCTCGGCGATCTCCCAGCCGAGTCCGACGAAGAAGTCGGCCACGCGCTCCTGGAGCGTCTCCAGCGGGTGCCGCGCGCCCGAGGGCACGCGGTCGACCGGGAGCGTGACGTCCACGGCCTCCTCGACGAGCACGCGCTCGTCGCGCTCGGCCTCGAGCTCGGCCTGGCGCGCGGCCAGCGCCTGGTTCACGCGGCCGCGCAGCGGGCCGAGGAGCTTGCCCGCGGTCTTCTTGTCCGCCGGCGCGAGCGAGCCGATCTGGCGGTTCGCGAGCGCGAGCGCGCTGCGGTCGCCCGTGTGCTCGGTGCGCACGAGCTTCAGCGCGTCGAGGTCGCCGGCCCCGGCGATCGCGGCGAGGGCGGCGTCGAGCGCGCGCTGGAGCGCGTCGGCGTCGAGCGGGGAGAGAGCGGTCGGGGTGTCCGGGCCGCCGTCCCCCGTGACGGGGGTGACGACGTCGGCGTCAGGGCTGGACATGCGTGCCTTCCTGGCGAGGGCGGGACTGCGGGAGCGGGCGACGGCCCGGGCAGGTATCTGCTCAGGGGTCGTCCCGCGGGGCGCGGCGCACGGGGCGCGCGCGTGCGCGCGCTCGTGCGCGCGTCGCCGTCATTCTAGGGCGCCCGTCCGGCCCCGGTCCGTCCCGCCGCAGGCGGGAGGGGTGCACGCGTCAGTCGCGCGGGCCCGTGACGGGCCCGGGAAATCGACGACCACCGTGCTTGCTCATGACAGCCATGATGGCACAGGCGCTCGCGCACCGGTCGTGCGCTCAGACGTCGCCGGAGAGCGGCAGTGCCTCGAACGTGCGGTAGACGCGACGGCCGGACGCGTCCCCCGGCAGGTCGCCGGACGCGGACTCGACGAGGTGGAGCTCGCTCGCGGTCCAGTCGGGCCCCGCGTAGACGGAGAGCGCCGCGGCGGGCCCGGCGAGCGGGTCGCCTGCCGTGCGCGCGTCTGCGTGGCCCCCAGGGGCGCGACCCCCGGGGCGCGCACGACGGCGGGCCTGGCGGGCACCTGCGGCCGCGCGCGCCACGGTCAGGTGGGCACGCTGCCGCGGACGCCGGTCGACGCGGACGCCGGCGTCCCCGGCCGCCTCCGCGACGGCCGCGCTGAGGTCGCGGAGCGCGTCCGCGTCGGCGCCCCCGACGCCGACCCACAGCACCCGCCGGTCGAAGACGCCCGCACCGCGCAGCCGCAGGGACAGCGGCGCGGCCTCGCCCGCGACCGGGCCGAGCGCGGCCGCGAGGTCGGGGACCGACCCGTCCGGCACGTCCCCGAAGAACGAGACCGTGACGTGCCACAGCTCGGGCGGGGTCCACCGCACGAGCGGGGCGCCGTCCGGGCGACGCGACTCCTGGGCGCTCGCGCCCGACAGCGCGAGCGCGAGATGGTCGAGCGCCGCGGCGCTCGGGTAGAGCGCGGCGAACAGGCTCACGCGTGCTCGTCCGAGGCCGCCGGGCGCCGGGCGGGCCGGTGCGCCCGGCTCGAGGCGTAGAGGCACACCGTCGCAGCCGTCGCGAGGTTCAGGGACTCCGCCCGACCGCGGATCGGTACGCGCACGACGGCGTCGGCCAGCGCCCGGTCCTCCGCAGGCAGGCCCCAGGCCTCGTTCCCGAAGACCCAGGCCGTGGGCGCGGCGAGGTCGACGCGGCGTGTCGTGCCGGCGCCGGTCCCTGCGTCCGAGGTGCCCGCCACGTCGAGCAGGTCGTCCAGGTCCAGGTCCCCCGCGCCGTCGGCCGCCAGGACCGTGAGCCCGGCGCCCCGCAGCGCAGCCAGGGCGTCCGCCAGGCTCACGCCCGTCACCACGGGCACGTGGAACAGCGATCCGGCCGTCGACCGCACGACCTTGGGGTTGTGCACGTCCACGCTCTCGCCCGCGAGCACGACCGCGTCCGCGCCCGCCGCGTCGGCGGCCCGGATCACCGTCCCCGCGTTCCCGGGGTCGCGGACCGTCGCGAGCACCGCGACGAGGGCGGGCCGCTCCCTCCCGGGGGTCGCCAGCATGCTGACGACGTCCGAGAGCGTCCGCTCCTGCGTGCGGACGACGGCGAGCACGCCCTGCGCGTCGGCGCTCATCGCGGTCAGCACCTCGGCGGTCGCGACATGGACGTGCAACCCCGCCGCGCGGGCGTCCCCGACGATCTCCGGATACCGCTCGCCTGCCGTCGGCGTCACGTAGACGTCACGCACCCGGTCGGGCGCGAGCCGCACGGCCTCGCGCACGCCCTGGGGGCCCTCCACGAGGAGCTGTCCGTGCCGCGAACGCGCCGGACGCCCGGCCAGCGCACGGACCGCCTTGACCCGGTCGCTGCGAGGGTTCGTCAGCGTGAGGTCGAGCGGACCGGGCGCCGACCGGGCGTCCGGGGCCGACGTGCGGCCAGGTGAGGTGCCGGTCAGGCTGCGGCCTTCGGCGCGTTGACGTCCTCGGGGAGCGCGTCCTTCGCGACCTGGACCAGCGCGTTGAACGCGGCCACGTCGTTGACCGCGAGCTCGGCGAGCAGGCGACGGTCGACCTCGACACCCGCGGCCTTGAGGCCCTGGATGAGGCGGTTGTACGTCAGGCCCTGCGCGCGCGACGCCGCGTTGATGCGCTGGATCCACAGCTTGCGGAAGTCGCCCTTGCGCGCCTTGCGGTCACGGTAGGAGTAGACGAGGGAGTGGGTGACCTGCTCCTTCGCCTTGCGGTAGAGGCGCGAGCGCTGGCCGCGGTAGCCGCTGGCGCGCTCGAGGGTCGTACGGCGCTTCTTCTGGGCGTTGACCGCCCGCTTCACGCGTGCCACGTGATGCTCCTTGCAGTTCGGGGCTCAGGGGTGAGCCGGTCGGTGGCGGGTCCCGCCACCTGCCGGGTCACTTGCCGAGCAGCTTCTTGATGGTCTTGACGTCGGCGGGCGAGACCACCTGGTCCTGGGCGAGGCGGCGCTTGCGCTTGGTGGCCTTGTGCTCGAGCAGGTGTCGAGCGTTGGCCTGCTCGCGCATGACCTTGCCGGTACCCGTGATGCGGAAGCGCTTCTTGGCACCCGAGTGCGTCTTGTTCTTCGGCATGACTGCCGTCTCTCCTTGTGTCCGGTCAGCCGCCTCGCGGCGGCCGACGTGTTCGGGTCCTGGCCGGTGGGCCCGGACCCCGAGCAGGGTCGGTCTGTGCTGCCGGCCGTCAGCCGGCCTTGCCTCGCGGTGCCGGCTTGGGCGCCGGGCGCGGGGCGCTCGGCTTGGGCGCGGCAGGCTTGGGGGCCGCCGGCTTGGCGCCGGTGGCCGGCGCGGACGGAGCCGCCGGTGCCGGACGGGGCGCGGCGGGCTTCGAGTCCGCGGCCGGTCGGGCAGCAGCGGGACGCGGTGCCGTGGCCGGACGCGGCGCGGGTGCCGATCGCGGAGCAGCAGGAGCCTTCGGCGCGGCCGCCGCCCTGGGGGCGGGAGCGGCCTTCGGGGCGGGGGCGGCCTTCGGCGCGGGCGCCTCCTCCACCGGAGCCTCGACGGACTCGACGTCCTCGGCCGGAGCCGGAGCAGCCTCGACCGCAGGGGCCTCGGTGGTCTCGGAGACCTCGGGAACGTCGAGTTCCTCGACCTCGGTCTCGTCGCCGGTCCGCGCCGCGGCGCGCTGGGCGGACTTCGTCAGGCGGGGCTCGGCCTCCTGCGCCCGCTTGCGCTGCTCGCTCTTGGCGTCGGCCTTCTTCTTCACCGGGCCGAGCACCATGGTCATGTTGCGGCCGTCCTGCTTCGGCATGGACTCCACGAAGCCGAGCTCCGCGACGTCCTCCGCGAGGCGCTGGAGGAGACGCACGCCCATCTCCGGGCGGGACTGCTCGCGGCCACGGAACATGATCATGACCTTGACCTTGTCGCCGGCGGCGAGGAAGCGCTCGACGTGGCCCTTCTTGGTGCCGTAGTCGTGCGGGTCGATCTTCAGGCGGAAGCGGATCTCCTTGAGGACCGTGTTCGCCTGGTTGCGCCGCGCCTCACGCGCCTTCATGTCGGACTCGTACTTGAACTTGCCGAAGTCCATGAGCTTGGCGACGGGGGGCCGGGCGTCCGGGGCGACCTCGACGAGGTCGAGGTCCGCGTCCTGGGCAAGGCTCAGGGCAACCTCGGTGCGGACGACGCCGACCTGCTCCCCGCCGGGACCGATGAGTCGGACCTCGGGGACGCGGATCCGATCGTTGATGCGAGGCTCGCTGATGTGATGCTCCTAGGAAGTCGTCGGTAGACCGCCCGGGACGAAGAAGGCCTCCGTCCCTGAGCGCAGGGCGGAGGCCATCAGGTCGGGCCGTCGCACGGGGCGACGACCACGTCGGAGCGGCTCCCGAGGGAGCCGTCCCGGACCAGGACCCGGCCTCTGTCGCGACGTTCGTCGACGGTCGAGACCCGGGTGGGATGAGATCCACTTGCGCACTCGCGCACCACCCGTCGCCCGGAAGCGGACGAGGAGACGCGCACGAGTCGGTCAGCCATCAAGAATAGCAGACGCGAGCAGGGCCTCCGTCCCCGGCGGGAGCCAGAGTCCGGATCTCCTCCATCATTGGAACTCTTCCAGTTTACGTGGTTAGAGTGGTGCCATGACGACAGGAGCGACGCCCGCCGCGGGGACGACCCTCGAGGACGGGCCACGGCGCGCCCGCCACGAGGGCGAGCTGCGCGAGCACGGCCTGCGCGTCACCGCGGCCCGCCTCGCCGTGCTCGACGCGGTCGAGGTGCACCAGCACGCCGACGCCGACGACGTGCTGCGGGCGGCCCGCGCGTCGCTCGGCTCCGTCTCGGTCCAGGCGGTCTACGACGTCCTGCACACGCTCACCGACAAGGGCCTGGTCCGCCGGATCGAGCCCGCGGGCCACCCGGCGCGCTACGAGCGCCGCCTCGGCGACAACCACCACCACGTCGTGTGCCGGGGCTGCGGCGCCGTCGCCGACGTGGACTGCACGGTCGGCCACGCGCCCTGCCTGACCCCCAGCAGCACGTCGGGGTTCCAGATCGACACCGCCGAGGTGACGTTCTGGGGCCTCTGCCCCGACTGCGCGGACTGACCACCCCCGACCCGCTCTCGGGCCTCGCGCACCCGGAGAGCGCCCGTTTTCTCACGAAGATCCTGGTATGAGAACGCCACACGGGCCGCGACCGCGGCCCACGGAAGGAGACCCATGACCGCCCCCTTCACCACCACGAACGCCGGCGCGCCCGTCGCCTCGGACGCCCACGCCCAGACCGTCGGCGCCGACGGGCCGATCGTCCTGCACGACCACTACCTCGTCGAGAAGCTCGCCCAGTTCAACCGGGAGCGCGTGCCCGAGCGCGTCGTGCACGCCAAGGGTGGCGGGGCGTTCGGCACGTTCACCGTGACGAACGACGTGAGCGCCTTCACGCGCGCGGCCCTCTTCCAGCCCGGCACGACGACCGAGATGCTCGCGCGCTTCTCCTCCGTCGCCGGCGAGCAGGGCTCCCCCGACACGTGGCGCGACCCGCGCGGCTTCGCGCTGAAGTTCTACACGACCGAGGGCAACTACGACCTCGTCGGCAACAACACGCCCGTGTTCTTCCTGCGCGACGGCATCAAGTTCCCCGACTTCATCCGTTCGCAGAAGCGCCTGCCCGGCTCGAACCTGCGCGACAACGACATGCAGTGGGACTTCTGGAGCCTGTCCCCCGAGTCGGCGCACCAGGTGACCTGGCTCATGGGCGACCGCGGCCTGCCGTCGAGCTGGCGCCACATGGACGGGTTCGGCTCGCACACGTACCAGTGGATCAACGCGGCCGGCGAGCGGTTCTGGGTCAAGTACCACTTCAAGACCGCGCAGGGCATCGACAACCTCTCGGCCGACGAGGCGTCGCAGCTCGCCGGGTCGGACTCCGACCACCACATCCGCGACCTGTACGACCACATCGACGCGGGCGACTTCCCGCGCTGGACGCTCTCGGTCCAGGTCATGCCGTACGAGGACGCGAAGACCTACCGGTTCAACCCGTTCGACCTGACCAAGGTGTGGCCGCACGCGGACTACCCGCTGGTGGAGGTGGGCGTGATGGAGCTCAACCGCAACCCGGAGAACTACTTCGCCCAGATCGAGCAGGCGACGTTCGCACCGAGCAACTTCGTCCCCGGCATCGCGACGAGCCCGGACAAGATGCTGCTCGCGCGCATCTTCTCCTACGCCGACGCGCACCGGTACCGCGTGGGCACGAACCACGCCCAGCTCCCCGTGAACGCTCCCCACGCGGCGGCCGAGGGCGGGCACTCGTACGCGAAGGACGGCGCGATGCGCTACTCCTTCTCCTCCGCGACCACGCCCGTCTACGCGCCCAACAGCCAGGGCGGCGCGCACGCCGACCCGGCGCGCGCCGCCGAGTCGGCGGGATGGGAGGCCGACGGCGAGCTCACGCGCTCCGCCGCGACGCTGCACCCGGAGGACGACGACTTCGGGCAGGCGGGCACGCTCTACCGCGAGGTGTTCGACGACGCGGCGCGCGACCGCTTCCTCGCGACGATCACGGGGCACGTCGGCGCCGTCCGCAGCGACGACATCCGCGAGCGCGCGATCGCGTACTGGACGAACGTCGACGCGGCCCTCGGGGGCGCGCTGCGCGTCGCGCTCGCCGCCACCGGCGCGCCCGTCGAGGGCGGCCAGCCCGGCACCGCGGCGGAGCCGGTCCGCGCCTGACCCCGTCGTGGCCGCCCTGCGGGGCGGTCGCACCAACGCCGGCCGTCGCCCCTCGCCAGGGGGCGGCGGCCGACGTCGTCCCCAGGAGCGGCCGGCGCCGGCCGCGCTCCCGCGCCCGGGGGCCTCCTCCCCCGCCGTCGGATGGAAAGATGGTCGCCATGAGTACCGAGAACGCCGCCGTGCCCGACCCTGCCACCGACGCGGTGCGCGACATCGCCGACGTCGCCGCCGTGGAGGTCATCACGTCCGCGGCCGTCCACCTCATGAGCGCCGCGGCCGTCAAGTGCGGGCTCGCCGAGGACGCGCAGGAGCAGGGCCACCTCGACCTCGACGAGGCGCGCAAGCTCATCAACGCGCTCGCCGCGCTCGTCACGGCGAGCGCTCCCGACATCGGCAACCAGCACGCCCGCTCGCTCCGCGACGGGCTGCGCTCGCTCCAGCTCGCGTTCCGCGAGGCGTCGGTCTACCCCGACGCCCCGGGCGAGGGCCCGGGCGAGAAGTACACGGGCGCCGTGAGTTGAGCACTCCCCCGGTGCCGCCGCCGCACGGGACGTCCCACCTGCCGCCGCAGGGTCCGCCACCGTCGGCGGCCCGGCCGGAGAGCGTCCCGCGGGGAACGACGCCGCCCCCCGTCCCGGGCGCACCGTCGTCGGCCGGTGGGCTGCCTTCGTTCACCCCGGCCTCCGCGGCCCCCCGCGGCACGGCCCCCGGCACGTCGCCTGTCGTCGGCGCGGGCACGGTCCCGGCGGCCACCGTCCCCCGGGGAGTCGGCGCACCGGGACCGGACGGAGCGCCGCCCGCCGCCGGGGAGGCGTCGGCGCCGCCGCGCCGCCGCCGCGCCGTGGTGGCGATCGTGGTGCTGTCCCTCCTCCTCGCGGCCGCGCTCGGGGTGGGCGCCTACCTGTGGGTCACCACGACGCGGTGGCAGGAGTCGAGCGCGGACTGGGAGGGCGAGGCTCGCGGCCTCGGCGAGGACGTCGCCCGGCTCCAGACCGAGCTCGACGGTGCGAACGCGGAGCTCGAGTCCGCGCGCACTCAGCTCACCGCCGCGCAGGACCGCATCAGCGACCTCGCCAACGAGAAGGCGCAGCTCGGCGACGAGAACGAGGCGTCCCAGCAGTACCTCGACTACCAGAGCCGGGTCTCCGAGGCGGCGGGCAAGGTCGCCGCCGCGCTCGGTCAGTGCACGACGGCGCAGACCCAGCTCATCGGCTACCTCAACAACCGGGACGCGTACGACCCCGCGGACCTGGAGCGCTTCGCCGACCAGGTGGACCTGCTGTGCCAGGAGGCCACGGACGCGAACGCGCAGCTCCAGCAGGAGCTCGCGGGATGACGCGCCGCAGCACCGCGCCGGCCGCAGCGACCGTCGCCAGGGCCGCCGTCGGGCGCGTCGTCGGGCGCGTCGTCGGGTCGCTCGTCTCGGTCTTCCTGCTCGCCGGCTCGCTCGCGGCGTGCGGCGTGCTGCCCGAGCTCCCCGAGCCCGTGCCGGACACGGTCGTGCCGTCGCTCGTCGCCCCCGACGACCCCGCGGGGTCCGAGAACCTCTCGGCGGACGGCTTCGACGCCGTCCGCCGCATGGCCGTGCGCATCCGCAACGTGCGCTGCGACGGGCTCTCGACCGGCTCGGGGTTCGCCGTCGACTCCCGGACGCTCATCACCAACAAGCACGTGGTCGACTCGTCGCGCTCGCTGCAGCTCCTCACCTACGACGGCCGCGACATCGCCGCGCAGACCGCGAGCGTGGCCGGTCTCGCGGACCTCGCGATCGTCCGGACGTCGGAGGACCTCCCGTCGGCCCCGACCCTCGCGGCGGCCGACCCGGCGCCGGGCGACCCGGTGACGGTCGTGGGCTACCCCGAGGGCGGCCGGCTCACGGTGACCCAGGGCTCCGTGATCGGGACGACGACGGACCCCTTGCACGAGAACCTCGGGGAGGTGCTCGTCACGGACGCCCCGGTCGAGCCCGGGAGCTCCGGCTCCGCCGCGCTCAACGACGCCGGCGAGGTGATCGGCGTCGTCTACGCGAAGACGTCGACCGACAAGTCGCTGCTCGTCCCGGTGAGCACGCTCCAGACGATGCTCGGCGACGAGTCGGCGTTCACGGCCCTCCCGGAGTGCGACGCCTGACCACTCCTGCAGGGAGCCCGTCGGGACGGTGCGGCGGCCCGGCACGACCCGCCGCACCGCACCCCGCGCGCACCCGGGACCGCAGGTCTACCCTTCCTGCCATGAGCACACACGCGAGCTCGGACACGTCCCCGGTCGACCCGGCGCACATCACCCACGCAGCACGCGACACGCTCACCGTGCGTCGCGTCTTCGGAGAGTCCTACGAGCGCGACGGCACGCTCGTCATCCCCGTCGCCACCGTCTGGGGCGGCACCGGCTCGGGCTGGGGCTCCGGCGCGGGAGAGCTGTCCGGCAAGGGGGCTGCCGACTGGCGTCGCCGCATCGGGGCCGCGCCCGCGGAGAGCGAGGAGGCCGCGACACCGAGCACGGGCGCGTCGTCCGACCCCGGGTCCGGCAACGCCGGCGGCGAGGCGGGCGGCGAGGGCTCGGGAGGCGGGGGCGGCTTCGGGGTCCGTGTCGTCGCCAAGGGCGTCTACGTCGTCGACGACGCGGGCGTGCGCTGGCAGCCCGCGCTCGACCTCAACCGCGTGATCCTCGGCGGGCAGGCTCTCGGCGCCGTCGTCGCGTTCTCGGCCGCGCTCGCGTGGGGCCTGAGCCGCCTGCGTCGTCGCTGACCCGCGGGGGTCAGTCCGCCCGGCCGACCCGCAGCTCGAGGCCGTCCACGCGCTCGGACACGACGGCGTCGTTCGCGAGCGCGCCGTTGACCTGCCCGAGCACGGCGTCGAGGCCCGCCCGGTCCAGCCCGGCGTCGATGCGCAGCACGACGGCGACCTCCGCGCGCCGCCCCGGCTCCGCCCACGCCCGCGCGACGTGCGGGATGCCGGCGAGCGCAGCCTGGACCGCGGCCAGCACCTCGGGGTCCACCGCGTCGTCGACGACCGCCGGCGACCACTCCTTGCCCTGGGCGAGCGCCCACACGGCCGGGCGCGGCACGAGCGCGGTCACGGGGCCGCCCGGGTCGAGGACGAGCAGCGACCAGTCCTCGCTCACGGCGGACAGCGCCGCGCGGCGCGCGTCCACGGGGACGGGCCGCGCGCTCGCGCGCCACGCCGCCATCGCCGCGACGGAGGTGAACACCGGGAGCGCGCGGCGCCCGTCCGGCGCCTCGATCGCGACGACGCCGGCCGAGGCCTCCTTGTCGACGGTGTGCCCGTGCTCTCCCTCGCCCGCGCTCTCGAGCTCGGCCAGGATCGGGACGAGGACGCGCGTCTCGCCGAGCCGCGCGACGACCTCGGCCAGCGGGGCCGAGCCCGCGGCATAGGCGGCGAGCAGCGCGGACAGCGCCGGGTCGGCCGACCCGTCGTCGCCCGCGAAGCCGGAGGACGGCGGCAGCGCCTTCCCCGCGGGGTCCGGGCCCGTCGTCACGGCCGGCCCGCGACGTCGAGCGCCTGGGGCAGCGTGAACGCACCCGCGTAGAGGGCCTTGCCCACGATCGCGCCCTCGACGCCCGCGGGGACGAGCGCGCGCAGCGCCTCGAGGTCGGCGAGGCTGGAGATGCCGCCCGACGCGACGACCGGCGCCTCCGTGCGCGCCGCGACGTCGCGCAGGAGGTCGATGTTCGGCCCGCGCAGCGTGCCGTCCTTGGTCACGTCCGTGACGACGTAGCGCGCGCACCCGGCGGCCTCGAGGCGGTCGAGGACCTCCCACAGGTCGCCGCCCTCCTGGGTCCACCCGCGCGCGGCGAGCGTGGTGCCGCGCACGTCGAGGCCGACGGCGATCGCGTCACCGTGCTCCGCGATGACCTTCGCCGTCCACTCGGGGTTCTCGAGCGCCGCGGTGCCGAGGTTGACGCGGCGCGCGCCCGTGGCGAGCGCACGCTCGAGCGACGCGTCATCGCGGATCCCGCCGGAGAGCTCGACCTGGACGTCGAGGCGCGCGACGACGTCGGCGAGCAGCTCCGCGTTGGAGCCGCGGCCGAATGCGGCGTCGAGGTCCACGAGGTGGATCCACTCCGCACCGCCCGACTGCCAGTCGAGCGCGGCGGCGAGCGGGTCGCCGTACGAGGTCTCGGAGCCGGCCTCGCCCTGGACGAGGCGGACGGCCTGGCCGTCGGCGACGTCGACGGCGGGGAGCAGCACGAGGCGGTCGGTCACGGGGTTCTCCATCGGTGTCGGTGGCGCGTCGCTGTCGCGCCGGGTGGTGCGCGCGGGGCGATGTGCACCGGGCGCGCGGTCGGTCAGAGCGAGCGGACCCAGTTCTCGAGCAGGGTCGCGCCCGCGTCGCCGGACTTCTCGGGGTGGAACTGCGTGGCGGACAGCGGCCCGTTCTCCACGGCGGCGACGAACCGCCCCCCGTGGTCGGACCACGTGACGAGCGGGCGCCGGACCGGCGAGTCCGCAGGCAGGTCCTGTCCCGTCGTGAAGGACCGGGCGGCGTAGGAGTGGACGAAGTAGAAGCGCTCGTCCTCGACCCCGCGGAACAGCACGCTGCCCGTGGGCACGTCGACCGTGTCCCAGCCCATGTGGGGCACGACCTCGGCCTCGAGCCGGTCGACGAGACCGGCCCACTCCCCCAGCCCGTCGGTCAGGGTGCCGTGCTCGTCGCCCTGGTCGAACATGACCTGCATGCCCACGCAGATGCCCAGCACGGGCCGCCCGCCGGCGAGCCGCCGTCCGACGATCTCGTCGCCGCGGACGCCGCGCAGGCCCGCCATGACCGCGGCGAACGCGCCGACGCCGGGGACGACGAGCCCGTCGGCGTCCTGCGCCGCGCCCCGGTCCGCGGTGAGCTCGACGTCCGCGCCGACGCGCTCGAGCGCGCGCACGGCCGAACGGACGTTGCCGAACCCGTAGTCGAGCACGACGACGGACGGGCGCCGCCCGCCCGACGTCCCGCCGGGTCCTGCCTCGCTCATGCGCCGTCCTTCCGGGCCCGGCGCGCGGCGGACGTGAGCAGCCGCATCGCCTTCCAGCGCGAGATGGACGAGCTCGCGACGACCCCGTCCAGGTCGGCGAGCGCCGTCGTGCCGGTGAGCAGGTCCTCGAGCGCCTCGGGCGCGCCGCCGAGCACGAGGCCCGGGGCGAGCTGGTCGCCCGCCGCGCCGTCGGCCCAGCGCGTCATGCTGAGCTGCTCGCCGCTGCGCACGACGAGCACGAGCGGCACGCCCTTGACCAGGGTGGTCAGCGCGGCGGCGGCGCGCGCGGGCGCGTCGCCGGCCGTGTCACGCAGCACCGCGACGGCGCCCACGTCGGTCGGCACGACGTCGGCCTCGACCTGCGCGAGCGAGCACGCCGCGGCGAGCGGCTCGGCCCCGGCGATCTGCGTGATGAGCGCGACGAGGTCCGGCCGCGCGGGTCCCGTCAGGGACGAGAGGTCGTCCGGGATCTCGATGCCGTCCAGCGCGTCGTCGTCGTGCGTGCTCACAGGGCTCCCTTCGTGGACGGGACGCCCTCGACGCGCGGGTCCGGCGCGACCGCGGCGCGCAGCGCGCGCGCGAGCGCCTTGAACTGCGCCTCGACGATGTGGTGCGGGTCCCGGCCCGCGAGGACGCGCACGTGGATGCAGATCCCCGCGTGGTGCGCGATCGACTCCAGCACGTGCCGCGTGAGCGACCCCGTGAAGTGCCCGCCGATGAGGTGGTACTCCTGTCCCTCGGGCTCGCCCGAGTGCACCAGGTACGGGCGCCCGGACACGTCCACGACGGCGAGCGCGAGCGCCTCGTCGAGGGGCACGGTCGCGTCGCCGAAGCGGCCGATGCCGACCTTGTCGCCCAGCGCGACGCGCAGCGCCTCGCCGATCGTGATCGCCACGTCCTCGACGGTGTGGTGCGCGTCGATGTGCGTGTCGCCCGTCGCGACGACCTTGAGGTCGATGAGCGAGTGCTTGCCCAGCGCCGTGAGCATGTGGTCGTAGAACGGGACGGTCGTCGAGATCTCCGTCCGTCCCGTGCCGTCGAGGTCGAGCTCGACGAGCACGCTCGACTCGGACGTCGCGCGCTCGATGCGCGCGGTGCGCTTCACAGTCCTGCCACCTCCACGAGGGCCTGTCGGAAGGCCCGCATCTCCTCGCCGGTGCCGATCGACACCCGCAGCCAGCCGTCGGGACCAGTCTCCCGGATGAGCACGCCCCGCTCCAACAGGCCCGCCCAGACCGCGTGCCGGTCGTCGAACGTGCCGAACAGGACGAAGTTCGCGTCGGACTCCGCGACCGCGAGCGCGCGCCCGTCCGGGTGCCGGAGCGAGCGCAGCCACGCGACGGTCTCGTCACGGCGCTCGCGCAGCGCCGAGACCTGCGCGAGCAGCTCCGCCGAGTGCGAGAGGGCCGCGCGGGCGACCGCCTGGGTCACGGCCGACAGGTGGTACGGGAGCCGGACGACCCGGAGCGCGTCGACGAGCTCGCGCGACGCCGCGAGGTAGCCCACCCGGGCGCCCGCGAGCGCGAACGCCTTGGACATCGTGCGCGTCACGGCGAGGTTCGGGTACCGGTCGAGCAGCTCGAGCGCCGAGGGCGTGCCGGCACGGCGGAACTCCCCGTACGCCTCGTCCACGACGACGACCGCAGGTGCCTCGCGCCCGTCGGCGAGCGGGACGCGGACCGCGAGCGCCGCCTCGCACACCGCCTCGACGGTCGCGGCAGGCAGCGCCGTCCCGGTCGGGTTGTTGGGGCTCGCGACCAGGACGACCGAGGGCTGCTCGCGCGCGATCACGTCGCGCACGTGCTCCGGGTCGAGCGTGAAGTCCTCGGCCCGCCGTCCCACGACCCACGCCGTGTGGGTGTCGCGCGCGTACTCCGGGTACATCGAGTACGTGGGCGCGAACGACACCGCGGTGCGGCCCGGGCCGCCGAACGCCTGCAGCACGTGGAGCATGATCTCGTTCGACCCGTTGGCCGCCCAGAGCTGCTCGGCGCCCAGCACGACGCCGGACTCCGTGCCCAGGTACGCCGCGAGGTCGGCCCGCAGCCCGAGGAAGTCGCGGTCGGGGTAGCGGTTGAGGCCGGCGGCGGCGTCGCGCACGGCCTGGGCGATCGTCGCGACGACGGCCTCGCTCGGCGCGTGCGGGTTCTCGTTGACGTTGAGCAGGACCGGGACGTCGAGCTGGGGCGCGCCGTACGGCTCGACGCCGGCGAGCTCGGGGCGCAGCGGGAGCAGGGGCCGTCCCGCGACGGAGGGTGGGGTCACCCGGACAGTCTACGAACCGTGCGCGCACCGACGTCCGTGACGTCCGGCACGCGGGCAGCGGCGCCTCACGCCACCACCCGGACCGTGCGGGGCCGGCCGCCGCTCAGGCCGAGGTGACCTCGCCGCCGTCGACCGTCACGGGCACCTCGGGCAGGGGCGACGGCGCGGGGCCGCCCAGCACCGCGCCGGTCGCCAGGTCGTACCGAGACGCGTGGCACGGGCAGAGGAGCTCGCCGTCCCCGGGCGCGACCGTGCACCCCTGATGGGTGCAGATGGCGCTGAAGGCCGCGAACGTGCCCTCCTCGGGCTGCGTGACGAGCAGCGGGGCGCCGTCGACGGTGACCGCGAGCGCCCCGCCGACCGGGACGTCGTCGGCGCTCGCGAGCGCCTGTCCCGGCTCGACGACGGCCTCGCCGCCCCCGGAACCGCCGGCGCCGCTCGTGCCTCCGTCCGTCGTCCCCGACGGCTCGCCACCGCACGCGGCGAGCAGGGCGAGCGCGGCACCCGCTCCCGACCCGGCCAGGACGACGCGCCGCGTGGCTCCGAGCGGGCCGCGCGGGACGGGTTCGGACCGCAGGGTGTCCTCGGCGGGGACCGCGGGGTGCGGTGCGTCCATGTCCGGCCTCCTTGCGCGGTGCGTGGACGGACGAGCCCGTCGACCCGTCCTGGTCGCCCGGCGCGCGAGACGCCGCCGTCGGCGGTTCCATTGAAGCACCGGGGTGCAGGAGCCCGCGCCCCGACCGCGCGAGCGGAGGAGACGACGATGTCCAAGACCACGGGGCCGCCGACCCCGCCCCTCCGGGAAGGACGTGCGCTGGGCGCATGGGTCCTGCGTGGCCTGACCGCCGCCGGACTGCTGCTCTCCGCCGACGTCCACCTCGTGCTTTTCGTCGAGGGCTACCGCGACATCGACGTCGTCGGCCCGCTCTTCGCGCTCAACGCCGTCGCGGGGCTCGTCCTCGGCCTTCTCGTCCTCGTGTGGCGGCACTGGCTCCCGCTCCTCGGCGCGGTCGGCTTCGGGGCGCTGACCCTCGCCGCGTTCTACCTCTCGGCGACCGTGGGCTTCTTCGGCGTGAACGAGACCGTGGGCGGGACGCAGCAGGTGCTCGCCGCGGTGAGCGAGTGGGTCGTCGTGGTCGCCGGGACGCTCGCCCTCGTGGTGGAGAGGCGAAGGTCGCGAGCCGCAGGGTCGTGAGTCGTCCAGACCGCCCCCTCGCCGCGACGACGGGTGCCCGCACGCGTAGCGTCGAGGACGAGGCGGGACCGCCGGCACGGTCCGGCCGCCACTCTCCCCGAGGATCCGAGGTGATCGTCATGCCCACCATGCGTGCCGCCGTCGTCCACTCCTTCACGGACCCCCTCAGCGTCGACGAGGTCGAGGTCCCGTCGCCCGGGCCCCACGAGGCGCTCGTCCGGGTCGACTACACCGGCGTCTGCCACACGGACCTGCACGCCGCGCACGGCGACTGGCCGGTCAAGCCCGCTCCCCCGTTCGTGCCCGGCCACGAGGGGGTCGGGACCGTCGTCGCCGTCGGCGACCAGGTGACCCGCGTCCGGGTCGGCGACACGGTCGGGAACGCGTGGCTGTGGAGCGCGTGCGGCGAGTGCGAGTACTGCGAGACGGGCTGGGAGACCCTGTGCCCCAACCAGAAGAACGGCGGCTACTCGGTCGACGGCTCGTTCGGCCAGTACATGCTCGTCGACTCGCGCTACTGCCCGGTGGTGCCCGACGGTGTCGACCTCTCCGCCGTCGGCCCGATCCTGTGCGCCGGCGTCACCGTCTACAAGGGGCTCAAGGTCACGGACACCCAGCCCGGCGAGTGGGTGCTGATCTCCGGCATCGGCGGCCTCGGGCACATCGCGGTCCAGTACGCGGTCGCGATGGGCCGCCGGGTCGCCGCGGTGGACGTGGACGACGAGAAGCTCGCGCTCGCGCGCAAGCACGGCGCGGAGGTCACGGTCAACGCGGCCACGTCGCCCGACGCCGCGGCCGAGATCCAGGAGCAGACGGGCGGCGGCGTCCACGGCGCCCTCGTGACCGCCGTCAACGCGCACGCCTTCCCCCAGGCGGTCGGCGCGCTGCGCCGCGGGGGCACGGTCTCGCTCGTCGGCCTCCCGCCGGAGAAGTTCCCGCTCGACATCTTCACGACCGTGCTCTTCGGGCTGACCGTGCGCGGGTCGATCGTCGGGACGCGCAAGGACATGGCGGAGGCGCTCGACTTCTTCGCGCGCGGGAAGATCAGCCCGACGTACACGGTGCGACCGCTCGACGACATCAACGCGATCTTCTCCGAGATGGAGGAGGGCAGGATCGACGGTCGTGTCGTGATGGACATGCGCTCCTGAGCGTCCACGCGGTCCGTCACGGCGGCTCGCGAACCCGTGCCGGGTTCGCGAGCCGCAGCCTGTGCACGACGACCCGAGCGTCGGCGGGTGCGCCTACGATCGTGCGGGTGAGCCCCACCGACCCGTACGCCGACCTGCCCTTCGACCCGGCCGACGCACCGCCGCTCGACGAGCCCGCCGACCCGTACGGCGACCCGTGGGCGGGGGACGCGCCGTCGGGGCCCGCGCCGTCGGTGCCCGCGCCGGACGCGGCACCGGAGCCGCGCGAGGAGGCGGGCGACGGCGCCGTACCGACCCCCGTGCCCGACGGCGGGGAGGCGGCCAAGCGGGCCAAGCTCGCCATGCTGCGCGGCCTGCTCGACGGGCAGTCGCTGCGCGAGGACGCCGAGACGGCGCTGCGCGCGCTCGTGGGGCGCGACGACGCCGCGCTGCGCGAGGACCAGTGGCGCGCGATCGAGGCGCTCGTGGCGTTCCGGCGGCGTGCGCTCGTCGTGCAGCGCACCGGGTGGGGCAAGTCGGCCGTGTACTTCGTGGCCACGCGCCTGCTGCGCGACCGCGGCGCCGGGCCCACCGTCATCGTCTCCCCGCTCCTGGCGCTCATGCGCGACCAGATCTCGGCCGCGGCCCGGGCCGGCATCAAGGCCGTGACCATCAACTCCGCGAACGTCACCGAGTGGGACGACGTGCACCGGGCGATCGCGGCCGGCGAGGTCGACGTGCTGCTGTGCTCGCCGGAGCGGCTCAACAACCCCGGCTTCCGTGACGAGGTGCTCCCGCGGCTCGCGGCCGACGCCGGACTCGTCGTCATCGACGAGGCGCACTGCATCTCGGACTGGGGCCACGACTTCCGTCCCGACTACCGGCGCATCCGCACGCTCCTCGCCGACCTGCCGCCGGGCATCCCCGTGCTCGCGACGACCGCGACCGCGAACGCACGCGTGACCGCGGACGTCGCGGAGCAGCTCGGCGTCACCGCGGCGCACGCGTCCGGTGCTGTCCCCGGAGCCGGCGAGGCGGGCCACGAGGACGTGCTCGTCCTGCGCGGCGGGCTGGACCGCGAGTCCCTGCACCTCGCCGTCCTGCGCCTGCCCGACCAGCCGACGCGCGTGGCGTGGCTCGTCGAGGCGCTCCAGGACGTCGACGGGTCGGGCATCGTCTACTGCCTCACCGTCTCCGCCGCCGAGCAGGTCGCGAGCCAGCTCCGCGCGGCGGGGCTCGCCGTCGCCTCGTACACGGGTCAGACCGACCCGGCCGAGCGCGAGCGGCTGGAGGAGGACCTCAAGGAGAACCGGGTCAAGGCGCTCGTCGCCACCTCGGCGCTCGGGATGGGGTTCGACAAGCCCGACCTCGCGTTCGTCGTGCACCTCGGCGCGCCGAGCTCGCCCATCGCCTACTACCAGCAGGTCGGGCGCGCGGGCCGTGGCGTGGACTCCGCGGTCGTCGTGCTGCTGCCCGGCGAGGAGGACCGGCGCATCTGGGAGTGGTTCGCCTCGACCGCGTTCCCGCCGCAGGCCCAGGTCCGCACGACGCTCGACGCGCTGAGCACGGGCGGGACCCAGTCGGTCGCGCAGCTCGAGACGCAGGTCGACCTCAAGCGCTCGCGCCTCGAGGGCATGCTCAAGGTGCTCGACGTCGACGGCGCGGTCCGGCGCGTCAAGGGCGGTTGGGAGGCCACGGGGCGGCCGTGGTCGTACGACGCGGAGCGGTACGAGCGCGTCGACGCGACCCGCACCGCCGAGCAGCAGGCGATGCTCGACTACGAGGCGACGGACGGGTGCCGCATGGCGTTCCTGCGCGCCGCGCTCGACGACCCGGAGCTCGAGGACGGGTGGCGCTGCGGGCGCTGCGACACGTGCGGCGGCGTGACGCTGCCCGCGCTGCCCGACGCCGAGGCCGTCGCCGCCGCGCGCGCCGACATGGACCGGCCCGGGGTCGAGGTCGTCGCGCGCCGCCAGTGGCCGAGCGGCATGGACCGCCTGGGGCTCGACCTGCGCGGTCGTCTCGGCGCCGACGAGCTCGCGGAGACCGGGCGCGCCGTCGCGCGGCTCGACGGGCTCGGCTGGTCAGCCCCGCTGCGCGAGCTCTTCGCCCCCGCGACGCCCGACGGCGATACGCCCGTTGCGCTCCGGCGCGCGGCAGCACGGGTGCTCGACGAGTGGCCGGAGCTGTACGAGGCCGCCCCGCAGACCGAGCCCGCGACGGACGCCGGCGAGGACGGCGCCGCGAGCGCGCCGGAGCGTCGGCTCCTCGTCGACGGCGTCGTCGCGGTGCGTTCCGCGACCCGCCCGCGCCTCACCTTCCACCTCGCGAACGGGCTCGCGAGCTACCTCGGCAAGCCCCTCATCGGCGCCGTCGGTCCCGTCCCGGGGCGCGAGGAGCCGGGTCGGCACGACGTGAACTCCGCGACGCGCCTCGCGGGCGTCGCCGGCCGCCTTCAGCTCGAGCTCTCGGACGGCGCACGGGCCGGGTTGGCCGGGCGACGCGTGCTCCTCGTCGACGACTACACGGAGTCGGGGTGGACGCTCACGGTCGCGGCGCGCCTGCTGCGGCAGGCGGGCGCGGCAGCGGTGCACCCGTTCGTCCTCGGCGTGCGCTGAGGCGGCGAGAGCGCGTCACCACCGCAGGCGGAGCTCCGTGTAGGTCGTGTCGACGAAGCCCAGCGTGCGGTACAGCGACTCGCCGTCGGCCGTGGCGTGGAGGGAGACCGAGTCGGCGCCGCTCGCACGTGCCCAGTCGAGGGCCGCGTCGACGCACGCGCGCGCGAAGCCCTGCCCCCGCGCGCCGGGCACCGTGCAGACGTTCGACAGGTGCGCCGTCGTGCCGTGCGGGTTCCGCGCGGACGGCACCGACCGGTGCAGCTCGACGAGCGCGCACGCCTCGACCTGGCCCGGTCCGTCGACGACGAAGGCCACGACGTCGTCCGAGGCGAGCATCCGGGCGAACCACTCCCTGGCCCGGTGCTGCCAGACCCCGTCCTCGGCGTCCGCCTCCCCCATCGCACGCATCAGGTGGACGCGCAGGGCGACGAGGTCGTCGGCGTCGCGCGGGACCGCGCGCCGCACCGGCGCGCGGTCCTCGCGCTCGACCGTCACAGGAACCGCGCCCGCACCGCCTCGCCGTGCGCGGGGAGGTCCTCGTCGTTCGCGACGGCGACGATCCGGTCCGCCAGCTCCTCGAGGGCTTCGCGGTCGTACTCGATGACCTGGACCGCCTTGACGTAGCTGTGCACCCCGAGGCCGCTCGAGAAGTGCGCGCAGCCGCCGGTCGGGAGCACGTGGTTCGAGCCGGCCATGTAGTCGCCGAGCGAGACGGGCGACCACGGGCCGACGAAGATCGCGCCCGCGCTCGTGACGCGCTCGGCCACCGCTGCCGCGCCGTCGGCCTGGATCTCGAGATGCTCCGCGCCGTAGGCGTCGACCACCTGGAGACCGTGCTCGAGGTCGTCCACGAGCACGATCGCGGACTGCGGACCGGCGAGGGACTGCGCGACGCGCGCGGCGTGCTTCGTGGCCGTCACGAGGTCCGCGAGGCGGGCCTCGACCGCGGCGGCGAGCTCGACGGACGGCGTGACGAGGACGGCCGCCGCGAGCGGGTCGTGCTCGGCCTGGCTGATGAGGTCGGCCGCCACGTGCCCCGGGTCGGCGGTACCGTCCGCGAGGATCGCGATCTCCGTGGGCCCGGCCTCGGCGTCGATCCCGACGACGCCCCGGACGAGCCGCTTCGCGGCAGCGACGTAGACGTTCCCCGGTCCGGTCACGACGTCGACCGGCTCGCACAGCACGTCCCTGTCCTGCGGCTCGCTGCCCGCGGCGCCGTAGGCGAACATCGCGACCGCCTGCGCGCCGCCCACCGCGTAGACCTCGTCGACGCCGAGCAGCGCGCACGCCGCGAGGATCGTCGGGTGCGGGAGGCCGTCGTTCTCCTTCTGCGGCGGCGACGCGACCGCGAGGCTGCGGACGCCCGCCTCCTGCGCGGCGACGACGTTCATCACCACGGACGACGGGTAGACCGCGAGGCCGCCGGGCGCGTAGAGCCCGACGCGGCGCACGGGCACCCAGCGCTGGCGGACCTGCGCACCGGGCGCGATCTCGACCGTGAAGTCCTGCGGGCGCTGCGCGGCGTGCACGAGCCGCACCCGACGGATCGCCTCTTCCAGGCCCGCCCGGACGTCCGGGTCGAGACTCGCCAAGGCGTCGGCGAGGGCGTCCGCCGGGACGCGCAGGTGCTCGGGGCGCACGCCGTCGAACCGCTCGGCGTACTCCCGCAGGGCGTCCGCGCCACGTGCCCGGACCGCCTCGATGATCGGGGCGACCCGATGCGCCGCGTCCTCGACGCCGAGCTCTGCGCGCGGCAGGGTCTCGACGAGCTCGCGGGCGGACAGGGAACGTCCTCGAAGATCGATGCGGGTGATCATGGGTCGAGTCTAGGAGCCCGCGCGACCCCGCGACGAGGCGTTTCGCCCACCGGTCGCACCGCGCGGGTCGCGGCACGCCGCGTCGCGCCCACCCGGCGCGGGCGGGGAGAATGGGTGGCATGAACGCGCCTCACGACGCCCGCCCCGTCGAGATCTCGGACGACGTCATCCGCCTCGGGCAGTTCCTCAAGCTCGCCGGCCTCGCCGAGTCCGGGGCCGAGGCACGCGAGCTCGTCACGGAGGGCGAGGTACGCGTCAACGGCGAGGTCGACACGCGCCGCGGCCGCCAGCTGCACCGTGGCGACGTCGTCTCCGTGGACCACCCCCAGGGCTCCGAGAGCGTGACCGTCGCCTGAGCGACGGCGCCCGGCACGCGGACACACGCTCGGGAGCCCGGTCGGAGCGGGCAGGCTCTCGCCCATGACCGTCCGACACGTCCTCCTCGACGCCGACGGCGTGCTCCAGCACGTCCCGGGCGGCTGGTACGCCGCCATGGAGCCCTACGTCGGTAGCCAGGCCCGTGAGTTCCTGCACGACACCTGGCGCCGCGAGCTGCCGTACCTGACCGGGGAGGGCGGAGACTACCTCCCCTTCCTCGCCGACGCGCTGGCCTTGTACGGGGTCGACGAGCCCGCCGACGTCGTGTACCGCGACGTGTGGCACCGGATCGAGGTCGTGGACGAGTCCGTCGCCCTGGTCGAGGCCCTGCGCAGTGCCGGGTACGGCGTCCACCTGGGGACGAACCAGGAGCGTGAGCGTGGGGAGCACATGCGCGACGCGCTCGGGTACGACGCGCTCTTCGACGTGAGCTGCTACTCGTACGCGCTGGGGGTGGCCAAGCCGGACCTCGGGTTCTTCGTCGGGGCGGCACGACGGATCGGGGCCGCGCCGGCCGAGATCCTGTTCGTCGACGACACGCCCGCCAACGTCGAGGCGGCCCGAGCCGCCGGGATGCCGGCGATCCGGTGGTGCCTCGACGACGGCCACGCGGTGCTCCACGAGGCGCTGGCGAACCAGGGCGTCCGGCTCGACGCCTGAGCCGCGCAGGTCAGGCCATGTAGGTCGACGCCATGACCTTGTCCGGGGTGAGACGGAGGACGACGCGCTCGGGGTTGTGGTCGAGCGGGCGGTACCGGCGGGCGTAGCGCGCGACGGCGTCCGCGACCTCGTCCTCGTCCTCGACGACCTCGATCGTGCCCTCGAGAGTGATCCACCGGCCTCCCTCGACCTGGCACACCGCGGCTCTCGGCGCGTTGCCGTCCGCCCCCGGGAGGCGCGCGTTGCGGGCCTTGACCGAGGCGCGGTTCGTCGTGATACGCAGCACGCCCGCGTCCGCGTCCCACGTGAAGGCGACGGGGACGACGTGCGGTGTGCCGTCGGCGCGCAGCGTGGTGAGGGTCGCCAGGTGGCGTTCGGTGACGAAGACGAGCTGTTCCGGGTTGAGGCGCATCACGGCGTCGAGCCTACGGGTTCCGGCACCGGACGCCGCGGGCGCCCGTGCCCCGGACGCCCCGTCCACGCCTCACGCGTCAGGTACCAGGTGTCAGGCGTCAGGTGTCGAACCCGAAGGTCATGATCGGCGGCACGGCGCCGGCAAGGAGTGCCCGCAGGACGTGCAGCTCGTGCGGGACGACGGGGTCCGGCAGGTCGTCGAGGCCGAACCACCGCAGGTCGGCCGCCTTGTCCCGCTCCAGGAGAGCGGCCTCGCCGACCCACTCCGTGGCCGTGAAGAAGAAGTCGACACGTTGCTCGAGCGCCGGGCCGCCGGGCTCGCCGCGGTGCAGCACGGTGAGGGGCTGAAGAGCGGCGGGTCGGATCGCCACGCCGAGCTCCTCGCGTGCCTCGCGCACCGCCGCCGCCACGACCGACTCCCCGGGCTCGACGTGCCCGGCCGCCGCCGCGGCCCAGAACCCGTCCCGGTAGCCGGTGCCCTGCCGGAGCTGCAGCAGCACCTGGTCGCCGCGGCGCAGCAGCACGTACGCCGCGGGCACGACCCGGAACCGGTGCGACGCCGAGCCGTCGTCCCACGACGCCCGAGCGGCGCCGACGACGGCCTCCTCCGTCATCCGCGTCAGCCGACCAGGCAGGACGGCCCGAGCAGCGCCTTGAGGTCGCCGAACAGCGCCGGCGACTTCTCGACGCGCAGCCCGTCGCCGGCACGCACGACCGTGGTCTTCCCGGGCTCGAGCACCTGGACGTGGACCTCGGCCGAGCCGGGGTGCGTCGCGAGCACCTCGCGCAGACGCACGATGATCGGCTCCACGCAGCGCGTGTGGGACACCTTCACGGCGAGCGGCGACTCCGCCCCCACGGTGATGTCGGGCAGCGACACCTCCATGGCCTGGAGCTGCATCGTGTCGTCGCGACGGCGCACGCGCCCCCGCAGCACAACCACCTGGTCCTCGGCGAGGATCGTGGAGTAGGCGAGGTACGTCTCGCCGAAGAACATGACCTCCACGGCACCCTCGAGGTCCTCGATGGTCACCGCCGCCCACGGGTTGCCGTTCTTGCTCATCTTGCGCTGCAGCGACGTGACCAGGCCCGCGATCACCACCGTCGACCCGTCCGGCCGGCCCTCGTCGGCGAGCAGGTTCGCGATGCCGGTGTCCGCGGCCCGCGTGAGCACGTGCTCCAGGCCCGAGAGCGGGTGGTCGGACACGTAGAGACCGAGCATCTCGCGCTCGAACGCGAGCCGCTGCTTCTTGTCCCAGTCCGGGAGGTCGGGCACGTCGACCGAGAACGACATGCCGTCCTCGGCGTCCCCACCGAAGTCGGCGAACAGGTCGAACTGTCCCTCGGCCTCCTTGCGCTTGACGCTGATCACCGAGTCGACCGCCTGCTCGTGCACGACGAGCAGCGCGCGCCGCGGGTGACCGAGCGAGTCGAACGCGCCCGCCTTGATGAGCGACTCGATGGTGCGCTTGTTGCAGACGACGGCCGGCACCTTGTCGAGGAAGTCGGTGAACGACGTGAAGGCGCCCTTCTCCTCGCGCGTGCGGATGATCGCGTCGACGACGTTGGCGCCGACGTTGCGCACCCCCGTGAGCCCGAAGCGGATGTCGTTGCCCACGGCCGTGAACTTCGCCGCCGAGTCGTTCACGTCGGGCGGCAGCACCGTGATGTGCATGCGCCGGCACTCGTTGAGGTACAGGGCGAGCTTGTCCTTGTCGTCCCGCACGCTCTGCAGGAGCGCCGCCATGTACTCGGTCGGGTAGTTCGCCTTGAGGAACGCCGTCCAGTACGCGACGAGGCCGTAGCCCGCCGAGTGCGCCTTGTTGAACGCGTAGCCCGCGAACGGGACGAGCGTGTCCCACACGGCCTGGATCGCGCCGTCGGAGTACCCGCGCTCGCGGCAGCCCGCCTGGAAGGGCACGAACTCCTTGTCGAGGATCTCCTTCTTCTTCTTGCCCATCGCGCGCCGCAGCAGGTCGGCCTGGCCGAGCGAGTACCCGGCGAGGATCTGCGCGGCACGCTGCACCTGCTCCTGGTAGACGATGAGCCCGTAGGTCTCGTCCAGGATCTCCGCGAGCGGCTGCTCGAGCTCCGGGTGGATCGGCTCGATCTTCTGCAGGCCGTTCTTGCGCAGCGCGTAGTTCGTGTGCGAGTTCATGCCCATGGGGCCCGGGCGGTACAGCGCGATGACGGCCGAGAGGTCGTCGAACTTGTCCGGCTTCATCTGGCGCAGCAGCGCGCGCATCGGCCCGCCGTCGAGCTGGAACACACCCAGCGTGTCGCCGCGCGCGAGCAGGTCGTAGGACGCCCTGTCGTCGAGCGTCAGCGACTCGATCTCGATCGGGTCCTTGCCGTTCATCTCGATGTTCTCGAGCGCGTCGTCGAGGATCGTCAGGTTGCGCAGCCCGAGGAAGTCCATCTTGATGAGCCCGAGGCCCTCGGACGTCGGGTAGTCGAACTGGGTGATGACCGCCCCGTCCTGGGGGCGGCGCATGATCGGGATGATGTCGATGAGCGGGTCGCTCGACATGATGACGCCCGCGGCGTGCACGCCCCACTGACGCTTCAGGCCCTCGATGCCGCGCGCGAGCTCGACGACGCGCTGCGCCTCGGGGTCCGTGTCGTGGAGCTGGCGGAACTCCGCGGCCTCGGGATAGCGGTCGTGCTTCGGGTCGAAGATCCCGGACAGCGGGATGTCCTTGCCCATGACGGCCGGGGGCATCGCCTTGGTGAGCTTTTCCCCCATGGCGAAGGGGAAGCCCAGCAGGCGCGCCGAGTCCTTCAGGGCCTGCTTCGCCTTGATCGTGCCGTAGGTGACGATCTGGGCGACGCGGTCGTCGCCGTACTTCTCCGTGACGTACCGGATGACCTCCCCGCGCCGACGCTCGTCGAAGTCGACGTCGACGTCGGGCATCGACACGCGCTCGGGGTTGAGGAACCGCTCGAAGATCAGGCCGTGCTCGAGCGGGTCGAGCTCGGTGATGCCCATCAGGTAGGACGCCATCGATCCGGCGGCCGAGCCACGGCCCGGCCCGACGCGGATCCCCTGCTCCTTGGCCCAGTTGATGAAGTCGGCGACCACGAGGAAGTACCCCGGGAAGCCCATCTGGATGATGACCTCGGTCTCGTACTGCGCCTGCTTACGCGACGCGTCCGGGATCCCGGCCGGGTACCGCCGGTGCAGCCCGCGCTCGATCTCCTTGACGAACCAGCTCGTCTCGTCCTCGCCCTCCGGGACGGGGAAGCGCGGCATGTAGTTCGCCTTCGTGTCGAACGACACCTCGCACTGCTCGGCGATGAGCAGCGTGTTGTCGCACGCCTCGGGCAGCTCCGCGAACACGCGACGCATCTCCGCCGCCGACTTCACGTAGTAGCCGGTCCCGTCGAACTTGAACCGGTCCGGGTCGTCGAGCGTGGAGCCGGAGTTGATCGCGAGCAGCGCCTCCTGGCTCGACGCGTCGTCCTCGCGCACGTAGTGCAGGTCGTTCGTCGCGACGAGCCGCGCGCCGATCGTCTCCGCGAGGCGCAGCAGGTCCTGGGTGACCCGGGTCTCGATGTCGAGACCGTGGTCCATGAGCTCGACGTAGAAGTTCTCGCGCCCGAACACGTCCTGCAGCTCGCCTGCGGTCCGCACGGCCTCGTCCCACTGGCCGAGCCGCAGGCGGGTCTGGATCTCCCCCGACGGGCAGCCGCTCGTCGCGATCAGGCCCTTGCCGTAGGTCTGGAGCAGGTCCCGGTCCATGCGGGGCCACTTGCCCATCTGGCCGTCCAGCGACGCCAGCGACGACGCCCGGAACAGGTTGTGCAGGCCCTCGTTGTCCTTGGCGAGGAGCGTCATGTGCGTGTACGCGCCGCGCGCCGAGACGTCGTCGGACTCCTGCCCCTGCTGACCGAACCGTACGCGCGTCTGGTCGAACCGGCTGGTCCCCGGCGTGATGTACGCCTCGACGCCGATGATCGGCTTGATGCCCTTGGCCTGCGCGCGCGACCAGAACTCGAACGCCCCGAAGACGTACCCGTGGTCGGTCGTCGCGATCGCCTTCTGGCCGAGCCGCTCGACCTCGTCGAACAGGTCCCCGATCCGCGCCGCGCCGTCCAGCATCGAGTACTCGGTGTGGACGTGGAGGTGGACGAAGTCCTCTGTGGCGGTCGACATGTACCGATCCTAAGTCGCGGCACCCACGCCCCCGGGCACCCTCGGCGCCCTCCGGTGTGCCACGTCGCACAGTCGTCGTCGCCGACCCGGAGACGGCTCCCCGTCCGCGTCCGCGAACGCGTCAGGCGTCGGTCGTGAGGGTCTTCGCGGCGTCGCGGTGGTCGATCCCCGCGTCGAGATAGACGGGACCGGAGACGGTGTACCCGAGCCGCTCGTAGAAGCCGATCGCCTGGACCTGGGCGGAGAGCAGGACGCGCACGACGCGCCGTCCGTCGGTGCTCGACGCCGCGTGCTCGGCCAGTGCGATCTCCTCCAGCGCGCGCATCACCGCGGCACCCGCGCCGGTGCCGCGTGCGGACGCGGACACCGCGACCCGGCCGATGTGCACCTCGCCCGGGTGCGCCGGGTCCGTGAGCAGGCGGCCCGTGCCGACGACGTCGCCGCCCTGCTCGCGGTCACGGACGAGGACGTGGGTCGTCGTCGCCGCGGTGTCGAGGTCGTCGATCTCCTCCTCGACGGGCACGCCCTGCTCGTCCACGAACACCGCGAGCCGCAGCGCGTGGGCGGCGGCCAGCCCGACGTCGTCGACCACGCGCTCGACGACCAGCCGAGCCGTGCCGGCGCTCTCGGCTCCGGCGGCGGCACCGGCGCTCACGCGTACGCCCCGCGCAGGACCTCGAGCGCGTGCGCGAGGTCCTCCGGGTACTCGCTCGTCAGCTCCAGCCACTGCCCTGTCGTCGGGTGCTCGAAACCGAGGCGCACGGCGTGGAGCCACTGCCGGGTCAGGGCCACGCGGGAGGCGAGCACCGGGTCGGCGCCGTAGGTGAGGTCGCCGACGCACGGGTGGCGCAGCGCGGAGAAGTGCACGCGGATCTGGTGCGTGCGTCCCGTCTCGAGGTGCACCTCGACGAGCGACGCCGCGGGCAGCATCTCCAGGACCTCGTAGTGCGTGACCGACGGCTTGCCCTCCGCCGTCACCGCGAACTTCCAGTCGGCGCTGGGGTGGCGCCCGATAGGCGCGTCGATCGTCCCGGTGGTCGGCTCGGGGTGTCCCTGGACGAGCGCGTGGTACACCTTCTCGACCGTGCGCTCCTTGAAGGCGCGCTTGAGGGCGGTGTACGCGACCTCGCTCTTCGCGACGACCATGAGGCCTGAGGTCCCGACGTCGAGGCGGTGCACGATGCCCTGGCGCTCGGCCGCGCCGGAGGTGGAGATCCGATAGCCGGCCGCGGCGAGCGCGCCGACCACGGTCGGTCCCGTCCAGCCCGGCGACGGGTGGGCCGCGACGCCGACAGGCTTGTCGACCACCACGACGTCGTCGTCGTCGTGCACGATGCCCATGCCCGGTACGGGCTCGGCGACGACCTCCGCCACGGCCGGGGCGGCGTCGGGCACGTCGACCTCGAGCCACCCGCCGGGGACGAGCCGGTCGGACTTGCCGACCTCGCGGCCGTCGAGACGGACCGCGCCGTCAGCGGCGAGCTCCGCCGCCCGCGTGCGGGAGAGTCCGAGGAGCCGCGCCAGCCCGGCGTCGACCCGCTCGCCCGCGAGGCCGTCCGGGACCGGGAGGGACCGGAGGCTCACCGCTCGTCCTCGCCGTCGGCGCGCACCGTCGTCGTCGGGCCGGGCTCGGCCTCCGACTCGGGGTCCGCGTCGGCCCGGAACACCACGGCGGGCACCTCGGGCACGTCGTCCGTGGCCTGTGCCTCCTGCTTCTCGTCGCCACCGTGACGCGTCCCGTCGAGCCCGATCCCGAGGACCGACAGCACGGCGATCATCACCGCGGCGGCGACGATCGCGATGTCGGCGACGTTGCCCACGAACCAGTTCGCGTAGGCGATGAAGTCGACCACGTGACCGCGCGCGAAGCCGGGCTCCCGGAAGAACCGGTCCACGAGGTTCCCCAGCGCCCCGCCGAGCAGCAGCCCGAGCGCGACCGCCCAGGCGCGCGAGCCGATCCGGCTCACCATGCGCACGATGACGACCACCACGGCCACGACCACAATCGTCAGGAGCCAGGTCATCCCGGTCGCGATGGACAGCGCCGCGCCAGGGTTGTAGATGAGCCGGAGCCCGAGCAGGGACCCCAGGAGCGGGATCGTGTCGTCACCGAGCGTCAGGCTCGACTCGGCCCACCACTTGGTGAGCTGGTCGAGAGCCAGGACGAGGGCGGCGAGGACGACGGTCCAGACCACGAGGACGCGCCGCGGACCCTGGGCGGCGGTGCCGGCCTCGGTACCCGGCACGGCGCCGGTCTCGGTACCGGTCTCGGTGCCGGACGCACGGCCGGGATCGGTGCCGGCGGCGGCGTCGGGGGGTTCGGTGGGCTCGGGGCGCGCGGAGGTGGACATCGGCGGCAAGTCTGCCACGTCGGGCCGGACCTCTGCGCGGGTCCCGGCCCCGCCGGCCGCGCGAGCGGTGCTCAGCGCCGCTCGGCGCGCTGCTTGGCCTCGACCGAGAGGTTGGCCCGGGGGAACGCCTGGAGGCGCGCCTTGCCGATGGGCAGCCCGGTCTCCTCGCAGGTCGCGTACGTGCCCGCCGCGATGCGGTCGAGGGCGTGCGACGTCTGCGCGAGAAGGTCGCGCACGTTGTTGACGAGGGTCAGCTCCTGCTCCCGCTCCAGGGCGCTCGAGCCCGAGTCCGCCTGGTCGTCCCCCGCCCCGTCCCCGGAGTGGCGCAGGAGATTGGAGAGCTCCTCGTCGGCAGAGGCCAGCTCCCCCTCCAGGCGCTCCTTCTCCGAGAGGAGCTCGGAGGCGAGCTCCTCGGCCTCCCGCAGGGTCCAGGGCTCCTCCCCGTCGCGCACGGGGAAGGACTTGACGTCCTTCGCGAGGTTCGGGAATCGGTCGCGCACGGCCGTGCGGGCCGCGGTGGTGAGCTTGGTCATGTCGCCCCTCCAAGTTCGAGTCACGCGAGAGTAGACGCAGCGGCCGGTACGCACAACACACCACGCCGGGCCGCCGAGGCGGAAAGACGCAGGTGCGAGGGCGTACCGGCCGCTGCCGGACGGTCGACGCAGGTGCTAGATGCCGGGAGCGAGGTCGCTCGTCCGGCTCGCCCCGCCGACGTTGCTGCGCGGCGGGAGGGCGCTGCCCCGGTTGTCGAGGTCGCCCAGCAGGTTCTGCAGGTAGCTCTTGAGGCGCGTGCGGTAGTCGCGCTCGAAGATGCGCAGCTCGTCGATCTTGCGCTCGAGGAGCGAGCGCTCCTGCTCGAGCTGCGACAGCGTGCGGTGCGAGGTCTCCTCGGCCTCGCGCACGATGCGCGTGCCCTCCTCCTTCGCCTCCGCGATGAGCCGGTCACCCTCCTCCTGGCCCGAGCGCACGTAGTCGTCGTGCAGCTTCTGGGCGAGCTGGAGCATGCCGGTCGCCGACTCGGGCTCCGCGCCGTTCTTCGCGACGACGGCCTGCGAGATCGGCGCCACCGGGGCGGGCTCCGGCTCGGGCACCTTGGGCGCCTCGACCACGGCGGGCTGCACCGCAGCGCTGGACGCGTCGGCCCTGCTGAGCTCGGCGATACGACGCTCCGCGGCAGCGAGCTTCGACTTGAGGTCCTCGTTCTCCTCCTGCACGGAGTTGAGGGTCCTCACCACCTCGTCCAAGAAGTCGTCGACCTCTTCGACGTCGTATCCCTCGCGGAACTTCGTCGCCGAGAACTTCTTGTTCAGGATGTCCTCTGCAGTGAGCAGTGCCATCGGTTCACCTCATAGCGTTTGCGTGTCGGTCCGGGCGACCTCGCGATCACCAGAGTCCAAAGTAGCGGAGATTGCCCGTGGGGGTCGGGAGCGGCCGCGCGTTCGCGCGCCGCGCGCCCGTGTGGATGACGTGACGGTCCGGCGTCGGGGCGGTCGCGGTCGGGGCGAACCGGACGTAGCGAACCACGGCCGGCGGGGCGCGCGCCCCGGGCACGTGACGTGCGTCTCAGAGCGACGACACGATCTGCGCGGCGATCGTCACCGCGAAGAACAGGATGATGAACGCCAGGTCGAGGCGCACCTGCCCCAGCGAGAGCGGCGGGATGAGACGGCGCAGCGCGCGCAGCGGCGGGTCCGTCGCCGAGTAGATCACCTCGGCGACCACGAGCATGACGCCTCGGGGCCGCCAGTCGCGCGCGAAGAACTGCACCCAGTCGAACACGAGCCGACCGATGAGCAGCAGCAGGTAGAGCCAGAGCAGGAATCCGACGATCCCTGTGATGAGGTCCCAGATCACGGGTCAACTGTGCCAGACGCGCGCGCCGCGACCGGGTACGGGACACGCCTGCCGCGGGGTCGGACAGCAGCGGAGGGACGGACGTGTCGTCACGTCCGTCCCTCCGTCTGTCGTGTGCGGGCGCGTGCCGGGCGGGCGCTGCGCGCCCCGCACGTCGTCAGCTCTGGTTGTAGAACCCGGCGCGGCCGGGGGCCGGCGGCGCGGCCTGCTCCTCGCCGGTGATCTCCACGTGCTCGGGCGAGAGCAGGAACACCTTGTTCGTGACGCGCTCGATGGCACCGTGGAGCCCGAAGATGAGGCCGGCGGAGAAGTCGACCAGGCGCTTCGCGTCCGCGTCGTCCATGTCCGACAGGTTCATGATCACGGGCGTGCCACCGCGGAACGCCTCCCCGATCACGCGCGCGTCGTTGTACGACCGCGGGTGCACCGTCGTGATCCTGCGCAGCTCGGCGGCCGACATGCTCGTCTGCGGCACCTCGCGCGGTCCGAGCGCGCGGTGCAGCGGCGTCACCTGGGCCTGGTAGTCGTGCGACACGTCCGCCCCCGTCTCGTCGAGCTCGTCGACGTACTCGTCCTGCTCGTCCTCGCCGCGATCATCAGCGAGGCCCAGATACAGCATGGTCTTGCGCAGCGCTCCCGCCATGGGCCTTGCTCCGTCCTCGATCGATCCGTCGGTCCACCGGCCGTCGGACCGGTGCGTTCACGCTAACCGAGGGCGTCGGACGATCAGGGGACGACACGCCCGTCGTCCTCAACCTCACCCGGAGGTCGAGAACGGGGGACCTCACGGGGCGTCGAGCGTCACGAGCCCGGCGAAGCGACCGGTCGTCGTCCCGCCGCGCGCCGCGCGCCGGTGCGAGAAGAACCGCTCGTCCTCGATCGTGCACGCGTCGACGTGCACGACGTCCTCGACCCCTGCGGCGACGAGGTCGGCCACCACGCCCGCCGGCAGGTCGAGCGCGGGGGTGCCCCACGACGTCGTGGACCGCGTGGCCGGCCGCGCGAGCGCGACGTCGTCGCGCATCGTCGCGGGCACCTCGTAGCACCGCCCGCACGCGCTCGGCCCGACGGCGGCCCGGACGTTCCCGACCCGCGCGCCCGCGGCGCGCATCGCCTCGAGGACCGCCGGGACGACGCCGTGCGCGAGCCCGCGCCGTCCGGCGTGCGCGACCCCGACGACACCCGCGCCGGCGTCCGCGAGGAGCACGGGCACGCAGTCGGCCACGAGCACGCCGAGCCCGACGCCCGGTACGGCCGCGACGACCGCGTCGGCCTCGCCCACGGAGTCGACGGGCGCACCGTCCGCGCCCCGGGGCGGGGAGTCCAGCCGCACGACGTGCGTGCCGTGCACCTGGGAGGCGAAGGCGACCGGGGCCCCGAGCCACGCGCCGGCGCGCGCACGGTTGCTCCGGACGCGTGTCGCGTCGTCGGTCACGTTCAGGCCGAGGTTGAGCGAGTCCCACGGCTCCGGCGAGACACCACCCGCGCGCGTCGTGAACCCGGCGCGCACCCCGGGACCGAGGTCGACGGCGAGCACGACGGGAGGGGCGGCGTCGAGGACGCCGCCCCTCCCGTCGGACGTCGGTCGGGTGCTCATCGGGTCCGGCCCCGGGTCAGCACCGGGTCACTTGAGGAAGTCGGGGACGTCGAGCTCCTCGACCTTGCGGCGCGCGGGCTCCTCGTCGAAGATCCGCGGCGGCACCTCGACACCCGCGTTCTGGCCGCCCGGCACCGCGTCGGCGTTCTGGTTCGCGGCGTCGCCCGAGCCGACCACCGTGAACGTCGGGGCGGGCGTCGGCTGGACGGGGACCGGGCCCGAGCCCCCGTCGAGCGTGACGGGCACGTCGTCGGCCTCCGGCTGGATCGGCACCACCGGACGGGGCAGCGTGTGCGCTCCCGTCGTCGGGGCCGGCGCGGGGGGCACCGGGCGCGCCGCCTGGACGACCGGGATCGCGCTCGTCGCCGGGCGCTGCGCCCCGGCCACCTGGCCGAGCGCGCGGGCGTCGCCGCGGACCTGCGGCGCACCGCCGTCGAAGCCGGCGGCGATGACGGTGACGCGCACCTCGTCGCCCAGGGCGTCGTCGATCACGGCGCCGAAGATGATGTTCGCCTCGGTGTGGGCGGCCTCGTGGACGAGGCGCGCCGCCTCGTTGATCTCGAAGAGCCCGAGGTCGGAGCCGCCCTGGATCGACAGGAGGACACCGTGCGCGCCGTCGATGCTGGCCTCCAGCAGCGGTGACGAGATCGCCATCTCGGCAGCCTGGACGGCGCGGTCGTCGCCCCGCGCGTTGCCGATGCCCATGAGGGCGCTGCCCGCCCCCTGCATGACCGACTTGACGTCGGCGAAGTCGAGGTTGATGAGGCCCGGCGTCGTGATGAGGTCCGTGATGCCCTGCACGCCGGAGAGCAGCACCTGGTCCGCCTGGTGGAAGGCCTGGAGAGCGCTGACGTTGCGGTCGGACATCGACAGGAGGCGGTCGTTGGGGATGACGATGAGGGTGTCGACCTCGTTGCGCAGGTTCTCGATGCCCTGGTCCGCCTGGACGGAGCGGCGACGACCCTCGAAGGTGAACGGCCGGGTCACGACACCGACGGTGAGCGCGCCGAGCGAGCGCGCGATCCGCGCGACGACGGGCGCGCCGCCCGTGCCGGTGCCGCCGCCCTCGCCCGCGGTGACGAAGACCATGTCCGCGCCGCGCAGCACGTCCTCGATCTCCTCGGCGTGGTCCTCGGCGGCCTTCTTGCCGACCTCGGGGTCCGCGCCGGCGCCGAGACCGCGCGTCAGCTCGCGGCCGACGTCGAGCTTGACGTCGGCGTCCGACATGAGGAGCGCCTGCGCGTCCGTGTTGATGGCGATGAACTCGACGCCCTTGAGGCCGACCTCGATCATCCGGTTGACGGCGTTCACGCCCCCACCGCCGATGCCGACCACCTTGATCACTGCTAGGTAGTTCTGCGGAGTTGCCACGTCAATGCCTCTCGATCGGTCAGCCCTGAACCTTCACCCTCAACTAGAGGGTTATAGTTATGTCAGGTCGTTCATGGGTCGACCGTAGGTGTCGACGTGCCCATCATCAACGACCGCCTCGCGCGTGTCGGCGATCCCCGGTCGGGACGCCACCGTGCGGGTCACCGCGTCACCGGCATCGTGGGTGCCGAGACGTCGTAGAGCGTCACCCCCGCGTTCTCCGGGACCGCCCGGAGCGTCTGCAGGACGCGCACCTTGAGCGCCGCCTCCTCCGAGCTCCCCCACTCCACCACGACGCCGTCGCGCAGCGTCATCCGGACGGCGTCCCGCGTCGGGGCCGAGACCTCGGCGACCTGCGCGTGGAGGTCGGCCGGCAGCGCGTTGAGGAGCACGAGCGCCGCGTCGAGCGCCTTGGCCCCGCGGTCGTCGAGCGGGGCGTCGATCTCCGGCAGGCCGTCGGGGACGGCGGGGTCCGTCCGGACCTGCACGCCGTCCGCGTCGAGCAGCGCGAACCCGCCGTCCACCGGGACCGCGACCACGGGCTCGCGCGACTCGAGCTGCACGGTCAGCCCCGCCGGCCAGGCGCGGCGGATCTCGACGTCGCGGACGCCGTTGAGGGCCAGGACCTGTTCGCGCAGGGCGACCGTGTCCAGCCGCGGCAGCGGCACCCCGGCGGACTCCGCGACGACGGCCTCGACCTGGGCCGGGTCGATCACCGTGCCCTCCCCCGAGATCGTCACGTCCTCCGGGTCGAGCCCGAGCACCGAGGAGAAGAACGCGAGCCACACGATCGCGGCCGCCACGAGGGCGCCCGAGACCCACCCCAGCACGCGGGTGCGCACCCGGTGCCGGCGCATCGCGTCGCGCTCGGCCAGCCGCTCGGTCATCCCGTGCGACACCACGCCGACCGGCGCCGTCGGCGTCCCGCGCGGGGCGGTCGGCGTCCGCGCGGAGCCCCGCGGCCGCCCTCGGACGCCCTGCGGTCCCGTCGCGGGCCCGCCCGCCCGGGGTCGCTCGGTGGTCGACGGCACGAGCTCGCGCCCGGCGGAGGTCACGCGGCGGACGGGCCGTGTGGGCGTCTCCTCGGCCGGCGCCCGGGTGACCGGCTTCGGCGTCCCCGGCCGTGCCGGGGCCGCGGGCCGCGCGGCGCTCTCCCCCGCGCCCGACCGGTCCGGTCGGGGCGCGGCGGGTCGGGGCCGGGGCGGCGGGCGCATCAGGCCGCGCCCCCTCCGGGCGCCCCGGGGCCGGCGGGCCGCTCGGCGATCCGCGCGAGGACCACCGCGCCCAGCTCCGTGACGTCGCCGGCGCCGACCGTGAGGACGAGGTCCCCCGGCCGCGCGGCGTCCGCGACGCGGTGCGCGGCCTCCACCCGGTCCTCGACGGCCGCCACCACGACGTCGGGGGCGTCCATCAGGTCCGTGATCGTGCGTGGTCCCACCGCCGGGTCGGGGTCCTCCCGTGCGGCATAGATCCCCGTGACCACGACCTCGTCCGCAGCCTCCAGCGCCTGCGCGAACTCGCGCGCGAACGTCGCGGTGCGCGAGTACAGGTGGGGCTGGAAGAGCACGAGCACCCGGCCACCTGCGGCGACGGGCCGCGCAGCGGCCAGCAGCGCCGCGACCTCCGTCGGGTGGTGCGCGTAGTCGTCGACGACCCGCACCCCGCCGGCCTCGCCGCGTGCCTCGAACCGGCGCCCCGTGCCGAGGAAGCCGTGCGCCGAGGCGACCGCCGCCGCCGGCTCCACGCCGAGCACGACCGCCGTCACGACCGCCGCCGTGGCGTTCAGCGCGTTGTGGTGGCCCGGCACGCGCAGCCGCAGGGCGAGCCCGTCGAGCGTGGCGCCCCCGACGGCACCCGTGAGCGACGCCCGCACCCCCGCGCGCCCGTCGTCGGCGGTCGGTCGCACGTCCGACACGCGCACGTCGGCGTCCTCGGCTGCGCCGTAGGTGACGACCGCGCCCCCGCCCTCGGCGTGGGCGGCCGCGAGCGCCCGCGCCCCGGCGTCGTCCGCGCACGCGACGAGCGTCCCGCCCGGGACGATCCGCGCCGCGAAGTCGACGAACGCCTGCTCGAACGCCGCGCGCGACCCGTAGTGGTCGAGGTGGTCCGGCTCCACGTTCGTCACGACCGCGACGTCGGGCGCGTAGTTGAGGAACGAGCCGTCCGACTCGTCGGCCTCTGCGACGAGGACGTCGGACCCGAGGTGCCCCCCGGCGACGGGACCGTCCGCGGTGAGCACCGTGCCGCCGATCGCGAACGACGGGTCGAGGCCCCCGCCGCGCAGGACCGTCGCGATCATCGCGGACGTCGTCGTCTTGCCGTGCGCGCCGGCGACCGCGACCGAACGGCCGCGCGCCATGAGCGACGCGAGCGCCTGCGAGCGGTGCAGCACGCGCAGCCCCGCGGCACGCGCGGCGGCGAGCTCCGGGTTCGACTCGCGGACCGCGCTCGAGACGACGAGCGTGTCCGCGCCCGTGACGTGGGCGGCGTCGTGCCCCGCCCAGACCTGCACGCCGTCGGCCCGGAGCGCGACGAGCGTCTCGCTCTCGCGCGCGTCCGAGCCCTGCACCCGGACGCCGTGGGCGGCGAGGAGCCGTGCGACCACGGACATGCCGGCGCCTCCGACCCCGACGAGGTGGACCGTGCCGAGCTCCTCGAGCGGGACCGGGGCGGTGGCACCGGGCGTCGTCACGAGCGCGTCCCGGTCTGGCCGGCGGCGGCGACCGCCTCCGCGACGAGGTCGGCGACGCGCGCCGCGCCGTCGCGCACCCCTGCACCGGCGGCCGCGCGCGCCATCGCGTCGAGTCGCGCCGGGTCGCCGAGCAGCGCCGGGACCTCGCGCGCGACCCAGGCCGCGTCGAGCTGCGCGTCGTCGACGAGCAGGCCGCCTCCGGCCGTGACGACCGGGCCCGCGTTGAGCCGCTGCTCGCCGTTGCCGATCGGCAGGGGCACGTACACGGCCGGGATGCCCAGCGCCGCGAGCTCGCCCACGGTCCCTGCGCCCGCGCGGCACACGACGAGGTCCGCGACGGCGAGCGCGAGCTGCATCTCGGCGAGGTACTCGCGCACGTCGTACCGCGCACCGGGACGGGACGCGACGGCGGCCGCGGCCGCGTCACGGACGGCGGCGTCCTTCCCCTTGCCCGTCAGGTGGAGGACCTGCGCGCCCGCGCCGAGCAGCGCGTCGGCCGCCCCGGAGACCGCCTCGTTGAGGCTCTGCGCCCCGAGCGACCCGCCCGTGACGACGAGCGTGCGCCGACCGGGGTCGAGCCCGAGCCGCGCCGCGGCGTCGGCGCGGACCGCCCCCGCGTCGGCCGCGCGGGCGGCCACGAGGTCCTGGATCTCGCGGCGCAGCGGCAGACCCGTCACCACGCCGCCCTTGAGCGGGGTGCCCTCGAACGTCACCCCGACGCGCGCGGCCCACCGGGCGCCGAGCCGGTTGGCGAGCCCCGGCCGCGCGTTCTGCTCGTGGATCACCACCGGGACGTCACGACGGCGCGCGGCGAGGTAGGCGGGGGTCGACACGTAGCCGCCGAAGCCCACCACGACGCGTGCACCCGTCTCGTCGATGACGGCACCCGCGGCGTCGACCGCCGACTTGAGTCGCCCCGGGAGGTTGACCCACTCGGCGCTCGGCCGTCGCGGGAGCGGGACGCGCGGCACGTGCCGCAGGGGGTAGCCGCGCGCGGGGACGAGGTCGTCCTCCAGCCCGCCCGCGACCCCGAGCGCGGTCACCACCACGCCGGGCTCACGCGCCCGCAGCTCGTCCGCCACCGCCAGGAGCGGGTTCACGTGCCCCGCCGTCCCGCCGCCTGCGAGCACCACCGAACCGATCGTCGTCACGTACCTCGTCGTCCTTCCCTGCGGCGGGTGCCGCGTCCTGGTTGTGGTCTGAAGATGTCGGCCGCGGGGGCCGGTGTCGCCGGGTCACCGGACCGGGGTCATCGTGCTCGGCGCCGGGGCCGGGCCGCCCGGCCGACGACCGCGAGCGAGCGCCGTACGACGCTCCCCCGCGCCGCCAGCGCCTCGGCCGCGCCGGGCTCCGTGCGCGCGAACGAGATGAGCACCCCGAGCGCGGCCATGGTCATGATGAGCGCCGAGCCGCCGGCGGAGACGAGCGGCAACGGGACGCCGATCACGGGGAGCAGCCCGATCACGACGCCGATGTTGATGAACGCCTGCCCGACGATCCAGCACGCGATCGCCGCGGTCGTGATCTTCACGAACGGGTCCGGGTGCCGCCGGACGATCCGGCTCGTCGCGACGCCGACGATCACGAACAGGCCGAGGACGAGGAGCGTGCCGAAGAGGCCCAGCTCCTCGCCGATCACGGCGAAGATGAAGTCGTTGTGCGCCTCCGGGAGGTAGCTCCACTTCTCGCGGCTGGCACCGAGCCCGACGCCCGTGAGGCCCCCGGTGCCCAGCGCCCACTGCCCGTGCAGGGACTGGTAGCACTCGCCCAGCGTGTCCGTGCACTCACGGTAGGTGGCCATGATGCGGCCCAGCCGGTCGCCGCCCGACTGGTTGAGGATGAAGACGTAGCCCACGACGAAGGCCGCGAGCCCGGCGCCGAGCGCGAGGAGCCGGCCGTCGGCTCCCGAGACGAAGAACGCGCCCGCGACGAGCGCCATGAGCACGAGCGCGGTGCCCAGGTCGTGACCTGCCAGGACGAGCCCGATGACGAGCACGGCGACCGGCACCGCGGGGACCAGCACGTGACGCCACTGCCCGAGCAGCCGCTGCTTGCGACCGAGCACGGCGCCGAGCCACAGCGCGAGCGCGAGCTTCGCGACCTCCGACGGCTGCACGTCGAAGGCGCCCAGGTCGATCCAGTTCGTGTTGCCGTTCACGTTCTTCGCGAGCGGCGTGAAGATGAGGAGCTGCAGCGCCACGGCCGCGACCAGCGCGGGCCAGGCGAGGCGCCTGTACCACGCGACCGGAATCCGCGTGGCGACCAGGAGCACGGGCAGCCCGATGAGGACGAACTGCGCCTGCTTGGCGAACGCGTTGAACGGGGACTTGCCCGCGGCGATCTCCGTGACGGCCGAGCTGGAGAACACCATGACGAGCCCGATGATCGTCAGCAGCGCCGTGGCGCCGACGAGGAGGTAGTAGCTCGTCACGGTGCTGTTCCACTGCCCGAGCCAGGGCCGCTCGGTCGGCGCGGCGGGCGTGCGGGGGCGCGCGCCGCTGCTGGTCGACGCCTTCGTCCGGCGCCGTACCGACGTCCGACCCGCGCCCGTGCGAGGGGTCGTGCGCGTCGACGGCGCCCCTCGTCCGTTCGCGGTCTGTGTCATGGCCGGGCCGGCCTACCCGTGGTCGGGGCGCAGCGCGCGCGCCGCGTCGGCGAACGCGTCGCCGCGCGCGGCGTACGAGCGGAACTGGTCCATCGACGCGCCGGCCGGGGCGAGCAGCACCGTGTCGCCGGCCTGCGCGAGGCGGCGGGCGGAGTCGACGGCGCGGGGCATCACGGTCCCAGTGTCGCCAGGATCGACCCGCACGACCGGGATATCGGGCGCGTGTCGGGCGAGCGCGCCCGCGAACGGCTCCGCGTCCACGCCGATGAGCACCACGGCCCGCAGCCGGTCGGCGCGCGCGGCGACGAGCTCGTCGAACGAGGCGCCCTTCGCGAGGCCGCCCGCGACCCACACGACGGTCCCGGGCGCGAACGACGCCAGCGACGCGGAGGCCGCGTGCGCGTTGGTCGCCTTCGAGTCGTCGACGTAGGCGACGCCGTCGACCGACGCGACCTGCTCGATGCGGTGCGAGCCCGTGCGGAACGCGCGCAGGCCGTCGCGCACGGCCACGGCCGCGACGCCGTGCGCACGGGCCAGGGCCGCCGCGGCGAGGGCGTTCGCCACGACGTGCGCGGGCACGACGCCGTCGGATCCGGCCAGGTGGGCGAGGTCGCCGAGCGTCGCGAGCTCGGCGGCGTGCGTGTGCCGGTCGGGCGCGTCGGCCGGCGCGTGGAACGCGCGGTCCACGAGGACGTCCTCGATCACGCCGAGCTGGCCGCGCGCCGGGGCGCCGAGCGTGAAGCCGACGGCGCGCGCGCCCTCGACCACGTCCGCCTCGCGCACCAGCGCCTCGGTGCGCGGGTCCGCCGCGTTGTAGACGCACGCGACCTGCGCGTCCTCGAAGACCCGGCCCTTGTCCGCCGCGTACGCGTCGATCCCGCCGTGCCAGTCGAGGTGGTCGGGGGCGACGTTGAGCACCGCGCCCGCCTCGGGCGACGTCGTGTGCGTGAAGTGGAGCTGGAAGCTCGAGAGCTCGACGGCGAGCACGTCGAGCGTCCGGTCGAGCACCGCCTCGACGACCGGCGTGCCCACGTTGCCCACCGCCGCCGCGCGCAGCCCGGCGGTCCGCAGGATCGTCTCGAGCATCTCGACGGTCGTCGTCTTGCCGTTCGTCCCGGTCACGGCGAGCCAGGGCGCGGGGCGCCCGGACGGGCCGTCCACGCGCAGCCGCCACGCGAGCTCGACCTCGCTCCACACGGGCACGCCCCGCTCCCCCGCCGCGACGAGCAGCGGGTGGGACGGCGGCCAGCCCGGCGAGACGACGACGAGGTCTGTCGCCGCGAGGTCGACGTCCTCCGCGGCGCGCAGGTCGGCGTCCTCCGCGCGGTCGTCGAGCGTGACGACGGCGGCGGCCCGGGTCGCGAGGGCGGCGGCGGCAGCCCGGCCCGAGACGCCGAGGCCAGCGACGACCACGCGCGCCGCGTCGAGCGGGACCGCGAGGTCGTGACGGTCGCGTACCACTAGCCGACCACCCACTCGGCGTAGAAGATGCCGATGCCGAGCGCGGCGAACAGCCCGGCGATGAGCCAGAAGCGGATGACGATCGTGACCTCGCCCCAGCCCGACAGCTCGAAGTGGTGGTGCAGCGGGGCCATCTTGAACACGCGCCGACCGGTCATCTTGAAGAAGCCGATCTGGATGACGTCGGAGAGCACGATGATGACGAAGAGACCGCCGATGATGAGCGCGAGGAACTCGGTCCGCGTGAGGATCGACAGTCCGGCGAGCGCGCCGCCGAGGGCGAGCGAGCCGGTGTCGCCCATGAAGATCTTCGCCGGGCTCGCGTTCCACCACAGGAAGCCGAAGCACGCGCCGACGATCGCCGCGGCCACGATCGCGAGGTCCTGCGGGTCGCGCGTCTCGTAGCAGCGCGGGCCCGCGGAGGCGAGCCGCTGGCACGTCTGGTTGAACTGCCAGATGCCCACGAGGACGTACGAGCCGAACACGATGAGCGAGACGCCCGTCGCGAGGCCGTCGAGGCCGTCCGTGAGGTTCACCGCGTTCGACCAGGCTGTGATGAGGAAGTTCGCCCAGATCACGAACAGGATCAGCCCGACCGTCGCGCCCGCGAACGCGAGGTCGAGGTTCGTGTCGCGCAGGAAGGAGATGCGCGTGGACGCGGGCGTCCGGCCGTGCTCGTTGGGGAACTGCAGCGCGAGCACCGCGAACGCGATGCCGACGGCCCCCTGGCCGATGATCTTGGCGCGCGCCGTGAGCCCGAGGCTGCGCTGCTTGCGGATCTTCGTGAAGTCGTCGAGGAACCCGACGATCCCGAGCCCGGTCATGAGGAACAGCACGAGCAAGGAGGAGACGCTCGGGAACCGGCCCGAGACGACGTACGACATCGCCCAGCCGAGCAGCGTCGCCCCGATGATGACGACCCCGCCCATGGTGGGCGTCCCGCGCTTGGTGAAGTGCGCCGTCGGGCCGTCCTGGCGGACGAACTGCCCGTAGTTGCGGTGGACGAGGAACCGGATGAACAGCGGCGTCCCGAAGAGGGCGACGAGCAGGGAGACGCCCGCCGCGACGAGGATCGCGATCATGCGCCGTCACCTCCGGACGTGTCCGCGCCGGCTGCGGCCAGCTCGTCGCCGAGCCGCCACAGCCCGGACCCGTTCGAGGCCTTCACGAGCACGACGTCCCCTTCCCGCAGCTCGTCGCGCAGCAGCGCGGACGCCGCCTCCACGTCGGGGACGAACCGTGTCTCGTCGCCCCACGACCCCTCCTGGGTCGCGCCGTCGTGGATCCCGCCGGCGCCCTCGCCGACCACGACGAGCAGCTTGACGTTCAATCGGACCACGAGCCGGCCGAGGTCGTCGTGAGCGACGCGCGAGTCGTCGCCGAGCTCGAGCATCTCGCCGAGCACCGCGACGGACCGTCGGTCGCGCCCCGCCATGACGGCCAGCGCCTTGAGCGCGGCCCGCATCGAGTCGGGGTTCGCGTTGTAGGAGTCGTCGATCACCGTGACGCCGTCGGGACGCTCGGTCACCTGCATGCGGTGCGGGCTCAGCGCGCGCGCGTCGGACAGCCGCGCGGCGACGTCGGGCAGCGCGACGCCGAGGCGCAGCGCCGTCGTCGCGGCCGCGAGGGCGTTCGTCACGTGGTGCTCCCCCACGAGGCCGAGGGTCACGCGCGCGTGCGTCTCCTCGGTCGGCCGCGCGTCCTCGGCAGCTCCCGGACGGACGCGCAGCGTGAAGGACGCACGGCCGGTGCGGTCGATCCCGAGGTCCTCGGCGCGCACGTCGGACGTGGGGATGGTGCCGAACGTCACGACCTCGCCCGGGGCGGCGTCGGCCATCGCGGCGACCCGGAGGTCGTCGGCGTTGAGCACCGCGACCCCTCCCGGAGCCAGGCCCGTGACGATCTCCGCCTTCGCGCGCGCCACGGCCTCGATCCCGCCGAACTCCCCGAGGTGGGCGCTGCCCACGACGAGGACCACCGAGACGTCGGGCGGCGCGATGCGCGTCAGGTAGGTGAGGTGACCGACGCCGCTCGCGCCCATCTCCAGCACCAGGAACCGCGTGGACTCGTCTGCCTCGAGCACGGTGAGCGGGAGCCCGATCTCGTTGTTGAACGAGCCGCGCGGCACGACCGTCTCGCCCTCGGGCCGCAGCAGCTGACCCAGCAGGTCCTTGGTCGTCGTCTTGCCCACGGAGCCCGTCACGGCGACCACACGCACGTCGCCGCGCTCGCGCAGCGTCGCGAGCACGTGCCGGGCGAGCTCGCCGAGGGCGGTCTGGACGTCGTCGACGACGACGCACGGCACGTCGAGCTCGCGCGCCGCGAGGACGAGGGTCGCGCCGGCGGCGACGGCCCCGGCCGCGTAGTCGTGGCCGTCGACGTGCTCGCCGGGCAGCGCGACGAAGAGCGACCCCGGCGCGACCCGGCGCGAGTCGACGACGACGGGCCCCCCGACCCGCACCTCCGGGTCGGCGGACAGCCGTCCGCCGGTCGCTGCGGCCACCTGCGCCGCAGTGAGCTCGATCATGCGTGGTACTCCTTCAGGTCGTCGGGGGTGTCGTGGGGTGCGCGGGCCGCGCCTCGCTCCTCGAGCGCTGCGCGCGCCTCGACGCGGTCGTCCAGAGGGTGGTCGACGCCGGCGATCTCCTGCCACACCTCGTGGCCGCGCCCCGCGACGAGCACCGTGTCGTCGGGGCCCGCGGCGGCGACCGCCTCGTGGATCGCCCGTGCGCGCGGCGCGACCTCGAGGACGACGACGTCGCGCGCCTCCGGGGCTGCGGCCGCCGCCTCGCGGGCGGCGAGCGCCCCCGGGAGGACCTCGGCCCGGATCGCGGCCGGGTCCTCGCCGTGCGGGTCGTCGTCCGTCACGACGACGACGTCGGCCCCCTCGACCGCGACGCCCCCCATCGTGGGCCGCTTGCCCCGGTCACGGTCGCCCGTGGCGCCGAACACGACGACCAGGCGACCGCGCGTCGTCGGGCGCAGCGCGTCGAGCGCGAGCGCGAGCGCGTCCGGGTTGTGGGCGAAGTCGACGACGACGCGCGGCCGGTGCGGCGGACGCGACACGAGCTCCATGCGCCCCGGGACCGCCGGGGTGAGCCCGCCGGCCGCGTCGAGCGCCGCCTCCAGGTCACGCGGGTCCGTGCCCGCCTCGAGCACGAGCGCGAGGGCGAGGGCCGCGTTGGCCACGTTGAACGTGCCGGGCAGGGCGGTCGTCGTGCGCACGCTGCGGCCGTCGCGGTGGCGCAGCGTGAACGCGGAGCCTCCGGCCGCCGACGGCTCGACGTCGTGCACGGTCCAGTCCGCGACGGGTTGCCCGTCCTCCGGGCTCCGCGCACCGACGCGCAGCGTCGCGACCGGGATACCGGCGGCAGCGACCATGCGCTCGCCCCACGCGTCGTCGACGACGACGACGCCGCGGCGGGCGTGCTCCGGCGTGAACAGGAGCGCCTTCGCCTCGAAGTACTCCTGCAGGTCGCCGTGGAAGTCGAGGTGGTCCTGGCTGAGGTTGGTGAACCCGACGACGTCGAACACGAGCCCGTCGACCCGGTGCAGCGCGAGCGCGTGCGACGAGACCTCCATCGCGAGGGTGCGCACCGCGTCCTCGCGCATCGCGGCGAGCAGCGCCTGCAGGTCGGCGGCCTCGGGCGTCGTGAGCCGGCTCGGCAGGACGCGGTCGCCCGACCGCATCTCCACCGTGCCGATGAGGCCGCCCTTCCAGCCGAGCGCGCGCAGCGCGTGGTCGACGAGGTACGTGGTGGTGGTCTTGCCGTTCGTCCCGGTCACGCCGAACGTCGTGAGGTCCTGCGCGGGGCTGCCGTAGACCCACGCGGCGACCGGGCCGAGCAACGCGCGCGGGTCTGCGGCCACGAGCACGGGGACGTCGAGCCCCGCCTGGGCCACCAGCGCCGCGCCCTGCTCGTCCGTGAGGACGGCGTGGGCACCGCGCTCGACGGCGGCGGGCGCGAAGCGCGCCCCGTGCGCACGGGCCCCGGGGAGGGCCACGAAGAGGTCGCCCGCGTCCGCCGTCCGGTCGTCGGAGGCGACCGACCACACCTCGACGGGGCCCGGAGCGGACCTCCCGCCGGGCCCGCCACCTGCGCGGACGTCGAGACCGAACCGTGCGGCCAGGTCCTCGACCGACCGACGGGTGGTCGCGGCAGGACGAAGGCGGTCGATCGGGGATGTCACGTGTAGAACCTACCGTGCCGGGGCCGCGACCCTCGCAAGCCGTCCTGGCCCGGCCGTCGCGCCGGACCACGCTTCACCGGACCTTCACCGGCACGTTCGCGGACACCCGCGCGGGCACCCGCGGGGACAGAGAGACGGACCCGCCGGACGAGACCGGCGGGCGCCGTGAGTTTCACCACGTCGTCGGGAGCGGCACGTACGGCTCCGTGCTCGGCTGCACGCCCTCGTGCTCGAGCGTGAAGCCCATGATCTCGCTGAACACGGGCGCCGCGACGACGCCGCCGAAGATCGACGAGTGCGGGTCCTTGAGGAACACCGACACGGTGTAGCGCGGGTCGTCCGCAGGCGCCACACCGATGAACGAGGCCATGATCGAGGACAGCCTCCCGTCGGAGCCCGCCATCTGCGCCGTGCCCGTCTTGCCCGCGACCCGGTAGCCGGGCACCGCGGCGCTCGAGCCCGTGCCCTCCTCGACGACCGACTCCATCATGTGCAGCACGGTGTCCGCCGTCTCCTGCGAGACCACGCGCACCGGAGCCGGACGCTCGGCCGGGACGAGGGTGCCGCGCTCGTCGGTCGTGCCCGCGACGATGCTCGGCGTCGTCCGGAGTCCCCCGTTCGCGATGGTCGAGAAGACGCTCGTGGCCTGGATCGCGTTCACGGACACGCTCTGGCCGAAGAGCACGGCGTACTCGGTACGCCCGTCCCACGCGTCGGCGGGGTGCAGGATCCCGGCGGACTCCCCCGGCAGGCCGAGGCCGGACAGCTCCCCGAACCCGAACTTGTGCAGGTAGTCGTAGCGCACCTGCTTCGGGATCTTCTCCCCGACCTGGACGGTCCCGGTGTTCGACGACTCGGCGAGCACACCGGCGAGCGTGAGCCGCTCCACGGGGTGCTCGTGCGAGTCCCGGAAGGTCTCGCCGTTGGGCGTCGTGTAGAGGTAGGGCACCTCGAACTGCGTCGCCGGGTCGGCATACCCGCCCTCGATCGCGGCGGACATCGTGACGACCTTGCCCGTCGAGCCGGGGTCGAACACGTTCGACACGGCGCGGCTCGGCCGCGCGACGGCGTCCGTCGTGCGGTCGTTCGGGTTCACCGTGCCGGAGTCCGCGAGCGCGAGGATCTCTCCCGTGCGGAGGTCCTGCACGACGGCGATCGCGTACTCCGCGCCGGTCTCGCTCACCGCGCGGTCCACCGAGTCCTGCGCCTTCCACTGCACGTCGCGGGCGACCGTGAGCTGCACGTTGCGCCCGGGCACCGCGTCCACGACGTCGCACCGGCCGGTCGGGATGACCTGCCCGCCCAGCCCGGCCTCGCACTCGCGCGACCCGGAGACGCCGGCGAGGACGTCGTCGTAGGACGCCTCGACCCCACCGCCCCCCGTCTGCTCCTCGTTGACGAAGCCCACGAGGTTGCCCGCGACGGTGCCTGCCGGGTACGTCCGCTCGCTCGTCATGGTGGTGCGCACGTAGGCCGAGAGCCGCAGCTCCGTGATCTGGCGCTGCACCTCGGGCGTGACGTCCTTGGCGAGGACCACGTACCGCGACGTCCCGTTGAGCTGCGCGGCGAGCTCCGGGGACGATCTTCCGAGGATCGGGGCGAGCAGCTTGGCCACGCCCACGGCGCCGCCCTCCTCGAGCGGCTCGCCGTCGACGAGGTCCGCGGCGCGGGGCTCGAACTCGGCGATCGTCTTCGGGTCCGCCGCGACCGTGTAGCGGTCCACGGACGTCGCGAGCACGACGCCGTCGGCGTCGGTGATGTCGCCGCGGTGGGCCAGGAGGGTCGAGCTGCGCGTGCGGTCGGCGCGCGCGTCGGCCGCGAGCGCCGGCCCGCGCAGCACCTGGACGTTCACGAGCTGACCCACGAAGACCGCCGTGATCACGCCGGCGACCACGATGAGCCAGCGCTGGCGCCGCTCGGGGCGACCAGGCTCGCGGGTCCCGCGCGCGGGGCGGGCGGGCGGGCGGCCGCCGCTCCGCGGCGCGCGGGACGCGGTGCTCTTCGACGGGCGGGCCGACGCCGCGACGCGGGCGCCGGGCGCCCGGTCGCGCGCGGCCGAACCGGTGCCCGTCCCCGAGACCCTGCGCCCGTCGGCAGCAGCGCCACGGCCTCCCGGCGAGGGCCGGGAGGCCGTGGGGGCGGGGCGGGACCGCTGCGAGCTCGCCGCGGGTCGCGACCGGCGGTCACGCCCTGCTCCGGACTCGCCCGTCACTGCCCGGCCTCCTCCTGCGGCATGCCCAGGACCGCACCGTCGGACAGCCGGAGCATCGCCGGGTCCTCCGCGGGGACCATGCCGAGGGAGGTCGCGATGTCCGGCAGCGAGGTCTTCTGAGCGTCGACCTGCGCCTGCAGGCTCTGGGTGTCCTGGGCCACGCGGCTCACCTCCCGGCGCAGCTCCGACATCTCGTAGGAGTTGCGCGCCATCGTCGTGTTCACCAGGAGAGCACACAGGAGCGCCGCTCCGAGGATCGACATGCAGACGACGAGGAACGGGATCTTGGACCGCGCCTGCAGCGGCGCGCGGACGAGCTCGAGCCGCGAGCGGAGCGCGCGCTCGGACGCGCCACCCGGCAGCGCCGTGAGCGACGGGCGCGGCGCGGGCGCCGGGCGTGCCGTGCGCGGGAGCGGGCGGGCGGCGGTCGACCTCTGTGCGCTCATCGTGTCCTCTCCCCCGGGTCGTGCGGTCGGTCGGTCTGGCGGTGCGACGGGCGGCGGTGCGATGGCGTGGGCCGGGTGCGCTCGGCGGCGCGGAGCCGGACGGACGCGGAGCGCGGGTTGGCCTCCCGCTCGTCCGTGGAGGCCTCCTCCGCGCCCCGGGTGAGGAGCCGCAGGTAGGGCTGGTCCTCCTCCGGCACGACGGGCAGCCCGGGCGGCGCGCTGATCGTCGCCCCGGCGGCCAGCACGCGCTTGACGATGCGGTCCTCGAGCGAGTGGTACGACTCGACGACGACGCGCCCGCCGACGGCGAGCACGTCCACCGCGGCGGGGACCGCGCGCTCGAGGACCTCGAGCTCGCCGTTCACCTCGATCCGCAGCGCCTGGAAGGTGCGCTTGGCGGGGTTCCCGCCCGTCGTGCGCGTGGCGGCGGGGATCGCGCCGCGGACGACCTCGACGAGCTCGGCGCTGCGCTCCCACGGTCGCTGCTCGCGGCGCCGGACGATCGCCCGGGCGACGCGCTGCGCGAACCGCTCCTCGCCGTAGTCGCGCAGGATCCGGGTGAGCGCGCGCTCGTCGTAGGTGTTGAGGACGTCGGCGGCCGTCTGGCCGGTCGTCGGGTCCATGCGCATGTCGAGCGGCGCGTCGTGCGCGTAGGAGAAACCACGGTCCGCCTCGTCGATCTGCAGCGACGACACCCCGAGGTCCATGAGCACGCCCTGGACGGGTCCGCCGACGACGTCGGTCACGACGTCGCCGATCTCGTCGTAGACGGCGTGCACCGCGCGGAACCGGTCGCCGAACCGCTCGAGCCGGCGCGACGCGCGGACGATGGCCTCAGGGTCGCGGTCGATGCCGACGACGCGCGCGGTGGGGACCTGCTCCAGGACCGCCTCGGTGTGCCCGCCCATCCCGAGCGTGCAGTCCACGAGAACGGCACCGGGCTCCGCCAGCGCGGGGGCGAGAAGGTCGACGCACCGCTGGAGGAGGACCGGGACGTGCCGCTCGGCGGCGTCGTCGGGGGTGCTCGTCATGTCGGTCTCCTCTCCGTGCTGGTCGGTGTCCGGGTGGCGCCGGACGCGCCGCCGGGTGGTGCTCCTCGTCGGGCCGGCCCCGTACGGTCAGGTCTCCCTCCGCGTCCTTTCTGGCGCCGGGGAAGTGCGTCAGACCGGGCGGGAGGAGGCCTCACCGTGCGGGAGCCGTGGGTCGCGACCCTAGAAGCGCAGGTCCGGGAACACCTCCTCGGCGGTGTCGGAGTACGCCGACTCCTGCTCCGCGAGGTACGTCTCCCACGCCTGCGCGTCCCAGATCTCGACCCGCGTGCCGGCGCCGATCACGGCGACGTCGCGGTCGAGCCCCGCGTACGCCCGCAAGGGCGCGGGGATCGAGACACGTCCCTGCTTGTCCGGGATCTCGTCGCTCGCCCCCGAGAGGAAGACGCGCAGGTAGTCCCGGGCCTGCTTGCTCGTCACCGGCGCCTGCCGGATCTGGTCGTACATGCGCCGGAACTCGTCCATCGGCAGCAGGAACAGACAGCGCTCCTGCCCCCGCGTCATGACGAGACCCGGTGCGAGCCGCGACCGGAACTTCGCGGGGAGGATGAGCCTCCCCTTGTCGTCCAGACGTGGCGTGAAGGTGCCCAGGAGCAGGCCTGAGGAACCGCCGAGCACGTCGTCCACGAAACCGGACATGCACCTGGCACCTCCCCTCCTGCTCCCTTCTCCTCCACGGTACTCCACTTCCCTCCACCGCTCTCGGTGAATCCCCGGGCTTTCACCCGCCTTCGCAGGATCTCCGCAGGTCACGCGGGGTGGAGGGGCGTGGAGGGGACTACTCCCCATGGCGCGTCGCGACGGCGGTCGGGCGCCGGTCGCACCTCTCAGGCGCACGCAGGGGGCGCGGCCCGCGCCGCGCCAGACCCTCGCGGCGGCGCTCGGCGGACGGCCGGCGGTCCACTAGGCTCTTCCCACCCGCGGTCTCCCTGGTCCGCGGCCCTGCGCCACCGACGACGGAGGTCTCCGTGCTCCCCGACATCGCCCCTGTCGCGCCCTCCGACGAGCCCGGGGGCGACGCCCTCACCGGCCTCGACGAGCTGGTCGAGACCACGGGCCGGATCCGCTCCGGCATCGAGTCCGTCGTCACGGGCCGCCCGGACCTCGTGACGGTGACCGTCGCCGTCCTCCTGGCGCAGGGCCACCTCCTCATCGAGGACGTCCCCGGCGTCGGCAAGACGACGCTCGCCAAGGCGCTGGCCCGCACGATCGACTGCAAGGTCGGCCGCATCCAGTTCACGCCGGACCTCCTGCCGAGCGACCTGACCGGCGTCAACATCTACCGCGCGGCGAACCACGAGTTCGAGTTCCGCCCCGGACCCGTCTTCTCGAACATCGTCATCGGCGACGAGATCAACCGCGCCTCCCCCAAGACGCAGTCGGCGCTCCTCGAGTGCATGGAGGAGGGCCAGACCACGGTCGACGGGACGACCCACCCCCTGCCGAGCCCCTTCCTCGTCGTCGCGACGCAGAACCCCGTGGAGATGGAGGGCACCTACCCCCTCCCGGAGGCGCAGCGCGACCGGTTCATGGCGCGGCTGACCGTCGGCTACCCCGACGTCGACGCCGAGCTCCGGATGCTCGACCGGCAGGAGTCGGACAACCCGCTGGCCCACCTCCGCCCCGTGACGACCGGCGCGGCCGTCCTGCGGTTCGCGGGCGTGGCACGCGCCGTCTACGCGTCGACCGCCGTCAAGCGGTACGTGCTCGCCCTCGTCACGGCGACGCGCGAGCATCCCGGCCTGCGCCTCGGGGCGTCGCCCCGCACGACCCTCCAGCTCCTGCGGGCCGCGAAGTCCCTCGCGGCCATGGCGGGGCGCGACCACGTGCTCCCCGACGACGTGCAGTACCTCGCCGTCCCCGTGCTCGCGCACCGGCTCGTCGTCACGACGGAGGCGCGGCTCTCGGGCCAGGACGCCGAGGCCGTCGTCGCGTCGATCGTGGCGCAGACGCCGATCCCCGCCCTGGACGCGACCGAGCGACGTTGACGTGCGCGCCCCGTCGTTCCTCGCGCGGCTCCGCGGCAGGAGCAGGAGCCTCGCCAGCGCACGCCTGACCCGGCGCGGCACGGTGGTGCTCGCCGCCGGCGGCGCGCTCGTCGTCCTGGGCGTCACGCTCGGGCTGCCCGACCTCGTCGGGCTCGGCGTCGCCGGGGCGCTCGCCGTCGGCGCCGCCTGGTGCTGGATGGCCGTCCGCCGGATCGACCGCGGTCGCGGCGCTCTGCACGTGACGCGCCGCGTCCAGCCGAACCCCGCCGTGCGCGGACAGTTCACGACGGCGCGTCTCACGGTGGCGGCCACGCGGGCGACGTCGTCCACGGCCACGACCCTCTCCCGCCTGCGGATCAGCGAGCAGGCGGCGCACGAGCTGTGCGACCAGGGCTCGCTGCGGGCGCAGGTCGCGACGGTGGGCGACCACATCGCGGTCCGCTACCGCCTGCGCCCGCTCCGCCGCGGCCGGTGGCCGCTCGGCCCGCTCCTCACGACGCGGGTCGACCTCTTCGGCCTGGTCAGCGCGACCCAGGAGCTCGGCGACCCGACCGCGGTCGCCGTGTGGCCGCGCACGGTGGAGCTGCCCGTCCGCGGCTCGCGCGCGTTCGGCGAGCACGAGCGCTCCGCGTCGGGCGCGCGGCTCGCGTCGAGCGACGACTCGGTGCTGCGCGACTACGTCGCCGGCGACGACCCGCGGCGCGTGCACTGGGCCAGCGCGGCCCGGCATGGTCAGCTCATGGTCCGAGCGGACGAGAGCGCGGGCCTGCCGCCCGTCAGCGTCCTCCTCGACCGCGGGCTGCTGCCCCACCCCGAGCTCGCCGCGTCGAGCCCCCGCGCGCTCGCCGACGGCGAGTGGGCGGTCGAGTGCGCGGCCTCGATCGGTGTGTCGCTCCTCCAGGCGGGGCACCCGGTCCGGCTCGTCCCGACGTCGCTCGCGCCGGTCGTGTCCGGCACGGGCTTCCGCGTCAACCGCTCGGGCGAGGGTCCGGCCGACCTCCTGGACGCCACCGTCGACCTGCACGGGCACCACGTCGTCGCGGACGGCGACCGTTCGGTCGTCGCGACGTCCGAGGCGCTGCGCCGGGACCGGCGCCCGGGCGAGATCACCGTCGCGGTGCTCGGCCCGCTCGGCTCCGTCGCCCGGCACACGGTCGCGGCGATGGCCGGCGACGGCCTGCACCGCGCGCTCGTGGTGAGCGCGCGACCCTGGGCGCCCGAGCACGCCGACGCGCTCGAGACGGTGGCCGCCCTGCGGTCCACCGGGTGGCACGCGGCGCTCGTCGACCCGTCGGCGTCCCTCGAGCACGCCTGGACCCTGCTCGTGGAGGGCTCGCGATGACCACGTCCCGACCGGACACCTCCGCCCCCGTCGGCTTCCGCGTCCTCGCGACGAGCGGGCTCGTCGCCCTCGCCGTCGTCGCGTCGACCTACGCGCTCGGGAGCGTCATCGGCCCGGGCGGCTGGACCGGCACCGCGGTGCGCACCGTCGCGGTCCTTGCGCTCGTGACCGGCCTCTCGCGCTACGCCCTCGAGCGAGGCCACGCCGCGCGGGGCGAGATCCTCGCCCCACCGGCCGCGCTGCTCCCCTCGCTCGCGGGGCTCGTCGTCGGCCTCTGGGCCCTGCTCGGGCTCTACGGGGGCCCGACCGACCGCTTCTCCCTCCTCATCGGTCTCTCCAACGTCGACCGGGTCCTGTCCCGGCTCTCCACGGCACGAGACCTCACGCTCGCCGAGGTCGCCCCGATCGACCCCAGCCTTCCGATCGCGCTCATGGCGGTCGGGGGCGCGGTCGTGGTGTTCCTCGTCGCCGACCTCATGGCCGGCGGCCTCCGGCTCGGCGCAGGGGTCGCGCTGCCGATCCTCGCGCTGTGGATCCCCGGGCTCGTGATCATGAGCGAGATCCCGCCCCTGGCGTTCGTCGTGACGGTGGCGGCGCTCGTCCTGCTCCTCGCCGTGGACAACCCGCACCGCACGGTGCGGCGCGGCGCGTCCGCGCGACGTGTGGAGGATCGTGCCGCCGGCGGCCTGCGTGCCGCCGGGGCGCTCGTCGTGGCGGTCGCCGTCGCGGTCGTCGCCCTGGGACTCGGGTCGGCGAGCGCCTCGCTCCCCGAGGTCGCCTCGGCGTCGTGGTCGCGGCTCTTCTCCTCGACCGGGCAGACGGTACGGCTCTCCGACGACCTCGACATGCGGCGCGATCTCGCGGAGCGCTCCGGCGAGGTCGTCCTGCGCTACCGGACCGACGGTGACGAGGTCGGTCCGCTCCGCGTGTTCACCCTCACGGGCTTCGACGGCACGAACTGGCGGCGCGGCGCCGACCGGGACGGCACCCCGATCGAGGGTGCCGACCAGGTGCTGTGGCCCACCGACCCGGCCGGCCTCGAGGAGCCGACGTCCGTGCGTGTCACGCTCGAGTCGCTGCGGGACACGAAGCTCCCCGTCCCGACCGAGCCCCGCTCCGTGGACATCGACGGGGACTGGGCGTACGACGACGTCCGCGACGAGGTGCTCGGCGACCGGCCCACGGGCGCGGGCACCGCGTACGAGCTCGCGGTCTTCCCGCGACCGCTGGACGCCGCGTCGCTGCGCGACGCGACGGGCGCGGACCCCGACGACCCCAACTACCTCGACGTCCCCGCGACCGAGCACGAGCAGGACATCCGCGACCTGGCCGCCACCGTGGTCGAGGGCGCGCCCACGCGCTACGACCAGGCGCTCGCCCTGCAGACCTACTTCCGCGACGTCTCGCAGTTCACCTACTCGACCGAGGTCCCGCCGGGTGACTCCGGCGACGCGGTCTGGGACTTCCTGCAGGACCGGACGGGCTACTGCGTCCAGTTCGCGACCTCGATGACGATGATGGCGCGGACTCTCGGCATCCCCGCGCGTCTCGGCGTCGGGTTCCTTCCGGGCGAGCGCGTGGACGACTCGAGCTTCCAGGTCACCGGCCGCGACTCCCACGCCTGGCCGGAGCTCTGGTTCCCGGGCCAGGGCTGGGTGCGGTTCGAGCCGACACCGGCCCAGCAGACGGGTCCGACCCCGCGGTGGGCGACGCCCGTGGCCGTGACTCCGGGTGGCCCGGGAGACCCCGGCAACGTGCCGACGCCGGGCGCGACGACGGCGGCCCCCTCCGCGCCTGCGAGCCCGGCGCCCACCACGCCCGGGACCGGTGGGACGATCGGAGGCGCCGAGGACGAGGGCGCACCGTGGCCGCTCGTCGTGGGGGTCGCGCTCCTCGTCGCGCTCGCCGTCGGAGGGGCGCTGTGGCTCGTGCTGCGGCGACGGTCCGAGCCGCAGAGCCTGCGAGACGCCGAGGACGCCTGGGCCGAGCTCACCGATCGGCTCGGGGCGCTCGAGGTCCGGTGGCCGACGTCGACGACACCGCGGCGCGTTCCCGCGGCGGTCGTCGCGTCGCTGCAGTCCCGCCGCGGTCAGCATCCCCGCGACGAGGACGTCGCCGAGGCGGTCGCCGCGCTGGCGTCAGCCCTCGAGGCCGAGCGCTACGCCCCGGAGCCGCGGACGGTCGCCCGCCCCGACCGGCTCCAGGAGCTCGTCGACGCGGCGGTCGACGCCGTCGAGGAGTCGCTCAGCGACCGTCCTGCTCGCGCCGACGGTCCCAGCGCTCTTCCAGTCGGCTGAGGAACGGCTTGCGGGCCGGCTTGCTCGGCGCGGCCGGGCGGACGGTGCCGTCCGCCTCGACGGTCCCCACCGGTCCCTTGCGCGACGAGCGCGGAGACTGGAAGACCAGGACGACGCCCCCGAACATGAGGACGAAGCCGATCACCCCGAGCCAGGTCTGCGAGAGCGCAGCACCCAGCACGAGGAGGAGGAGGCCGCCGACGACGCCGACCCCAGCCAGGACATAGCGCAGCGCCGAACGTCGTCGTGGCGCCTGGAGCGTGTTCGCCAACCGCGGGTCGTCCGAGGTGAGCGCGCGCTCCATCTGCTCCAAGACCCGCTGCTCGTACTCAGACAGAGGCATGAGCACCCCGTTTCTCCACGGTGGTCGTGTGTCACCCTCAGGATAGATCGACATCCGCGGGGGTGGTAGTCGAGCGGGCCCTGGCGGGGCCCATGGCGATGGATCTCACCCCGAACCGCCCACGGACGGCGTCGACGGCCTCCTCGACCCGACGCCTCGCCGCGCTCGTCTCCTCGACCGCTTCTTCGAGCGTGGGCTGCACGACGGCCTCTGCGCGGGGCTCGAGACCCTCGGCGCGGACCCCCACGAGCCGGACGGCGAGGCCCCGCAGGTCGACGCTCGCGACGAGCTCGCGAGCCACCAGATAGATCTCGCGCGCGACGTCCGTCGGGGCGCCCAGGGTGCGCGCGCGGGTCACGGTGCGGAAGTCGCTCGTCCGGACCTTCACGCTGACGGTGCGCGCGACGAGACCTTGGTGGCGCAGCCGGCCGGCGCACCGGTCCGCGAGCTCCAGCACACGCGCCTGGACCGCCGCGAGGTCGCGCAGGTCGTGGCTGAACGTCGTCTCGGCACCGATGCTCCGCTCCGACCGCTCCGGCTCGACCGGTCGGGGGTCGCGCCCCCACGCGAGGTCGTGCAGGTGCGCGCCCGCGACCTTGCCGACCGCCGTCTGGAGCGACGCCACGTCCGTGTCGGCGAGCTCGGCGACCGTGCGGATGCCCCACTGCGCGAGCGCGCTCTCGGTCCGCTCCCCCACGCCCCACAGCGCGCCGACGGGCAGCGTGCGCAGGAACGGGACGGTGGCGGCCGCCGGCACGAGGAGCACGCCGTCGGGCTTGGCGTGCGTCGAGGCCAGCTTGGCGACGAACTTGTTCGTCGCGATCCCGACCGAGCAGGTGATGCCGTGCTCGGCCCGCACCCGACGCCGGAGCTCGGCCGCGATCCGCGTCGGAGGCCCGAGGCGCCGGCGCGCGCCGCTCACGTCGAGGAAGGCCTCGTCGACGCTCACCTGCTCCACGAGCGCGGTGATCTCGCCGATCGCCGCCATGACCGCGCGGGAGACCTCGTAGTAGCGGGTGTGGTCCGGCGGGACGACGATCGCCTGGGGGCACAGGCGGCGCGCCGTCACCATCGGCATCGCCGAGTGGACGCCGAACGCCCGGGCCTCGTACGTCGCCGCGAGGACGACGCCCCGTTCGGCGCCGCCGACGATCACCGGTCGCCCCACGAGCTGGGGACGCCGTGCGAGCTCGACGGACGCGAAGAACGCGTCCATGTCGACATGGAGGATCGAGCAGCCCTCCTCGTCGTCGCCCCAGTCGCGGCGGACGACCGCGCGCGGCCCGCGGCTCATCGCTGCCTCACCGGGCACCCGACGCGGGCCACGCCCGGGTCACGACGCCACCGTCCGCAGACCGGGCAGCCGGACGAACCCGGCATCGGGGTCGACGAGCATCGCGACCTCGTCGCGGAAGTCCTCGGCGCACGCCATGAGCTCGTCGGCCCGTTGCGGCGCCACGTCGTCGAACCGACCCGAGTCGACGGCGGCGCGCACGCGCGCCCCGCTCGCGAAGTAGCCGGACCACGCCGCGAGCGACGGCTCGGCGTCCGCGAGCTGGTCCCACACCGAGCGCGCGCGTCCACGACGCACGGGCCGGGCACGCAGCGCGACGACCGCCGCCGCGGCACGCAGGGCTCCGAGGTGGGCGTGCACGAACCGCTCGCCCGCGTCCTGCGCGAGCGCGGCCGCGACGAGCTCCGCGTCCGCGCGGTCCAGCAGCCGACGGACCTCGGTGGGGACGGCGACCGCCCTCCTCGCGCCTGCTTCGTTCGACATCGCGCACCTCCTCCTCCACTATCGAACACCTGTTCGATCCTGTCAACGTCGGGCGGCCTCCAGCCCGTACCGTGAGCACATGGCTCGCCGCACCTCCCGACGCTCCTCAGGGTCCTCCGCACCACCCACACCCTCCCGGCGCCGGGGCGGCGGCGGCCGCGGCGGGGCCGTCGGGCCCGAGCTGCCGACCGGTCCCGTGCCGACGTCGACGGGGACCGCGCACGTCGAGCGCGACCTCGACCACCCGTCGGCCGTCACGCTCTACGTCAACGGGGTCCCGAGCTCGTACCTCGACCTCGACGACCCCGGGATGCTCGCGTTCGAGTACATGCAGCAGATGGCGGCCGTCGTGAACGAGCTCGCCCCCGGGCCCCTGCGCGCCCTGCACCTCGGCGCGGCGGGGTGCAGCCTGCCGCGCTGGGTCGAGCACACCCGGCCGGGCTCGTCCCAGCTCGGCGTCGACCTCGACGCCCGCCTGCTCGAGCTGGTGCGCACGTGGTTCGACCTGCCGCGGGCCCCCCGCCTCCGGTTGCGCCCCGACGACGCGCGGCACACGGTGGCGGGCCTCCCCGCCGCCTCGTACGACGTCGTCGTGCGCGACGTGTTCGACGGCGACCGCACGCCCGACCACCTCGCGACCCGCGGCATGGCGGACGAGGTGCACCGCGTCCTGCGCCCGGGCGGCGTCTACCTCGTCAACTGTGCCGACCGGCCGCCGCTCACGACGGCGCGCCGCGAGACCGCGACCCTCGCGGCGGCGTTCGGGGAGGCGTCGTACGCCGAGGGCCGGGTGGCGGCGATCGCCGAGCCCGCGCAGCTCAAGGGCCGGCGCTACGGCAACGTCGTGCTGGCCGCGGTCCGGGCCGGCACGGGAGCCAGCACAGGAGCGGGCACAGGAGCCGACGCACCGGCACCGACCCTGTCGAGCGCGACGCTCGCTCGCGCGGTCCGCTCGCTCGCCGTCCCGGCACGCGTGGTCACGGGCGACGAGCTCCGCGCGTTCGTGGGCACCGCGCCGGTGCTCGACGATCCCGAGGGAGAGCCGACCGACGGCATCGCCGCGGGCGGGTCGTGAGACGCGACAGGAGCCGCGCCCGAGGGGCGCGGCTCCTGCGCTGCTGCGACGACCGGGGGACCCGGTCGCCCGACGTCGTGGACGTCAGAGCGGACGAACCTTCTCCGCCTGCGGGCCCTTCGGCCCCTGGGTGATCTCGAACTCGACCCGCTGCGCCTCGTCGAGCGTGCGGTACCCGTTCGACTCGATCGCCGAGTAGTGCACGAAGACGTCGGCACCGCCGCCGTCCTGCGCGATGAAGCCGTAGCCCTTCTCGGCGTTGAACCACTTCACAGAACCCTGCGCCATGCTCTTCCTCTGACCTTCTGTCCATCCGGGACATCAGCGAGCGGACCCTTCGTCCACCCCCGTGCGCCGCAATGCCATGTCCACGTCCTCCGCCGGCGCCCCGGCCGTGTGCGGCCGGCAGGCCCGACGCCGGACCACCCCGCCGGGCGGACCCACGTACCGGCCCTGCACCGGGTCGTGCGCAAGTACGTCACTGCAACGGGTCACAGTGTGGCATGGACCACGTCTGGTCCGCCACGGAGATCGCCACGTCTCGTGCTGATTTTTCGGCACATACCACCCCGGTCCGCGGACCAGGGTGGACGCGGGTGCTCCGCGGGTCAGTCGCCCGACTGCTGGGCGAGGAAGCGCTCGAACTCGGCCCCGAGCTCCTCGGCCGTCGGGATCGGCGCGGACTCGGCGAGCAGGCTCGTGCGCCCGACGGAGCGCGCGAACGCGTCGTACTGCTCCTCGAGCGCTCGGACGACGGCGGCGACCTCCTCGGAGTCGCGCACCTGACGCTCGACCTCGGTCGTCGCGTCCTGCACCGCCTCCGCGAGCCCGCTCGTCGCGAGGTCCAGACCGGTGACCCGCTGCACGTGCTCGAGCGCGACCACCGCCGCGGGCGGGTACGACGACTGCGCCAGGTAGTGCGGCACGTGCACCGTGAAGCCGAGCGCGTCGTGCTCCGCCCGACCGAGCCGCAGCTCCAGCAGGGCGGCGAGGCTGGCCGGGACCTTCACCGTGCCGAACCACGACGTGTGCTCCCCCAACAGCTCCGGCCGGGTCGCGTGCGCCGTGACCGAGAGCGGACGCGTGTGCGGGATGCCCATCGGGATGCCGTGGAAGCCGACCGTGAGCGACACCCCGAGGCGCTCGACGACGTCGCGCACCGCGGCGACCACCCGCTCCCACTGCACGTCCGGCTCGGCGCCGTGCAGCAGCAGGAACCCCGTGCCCTCGGCGTCGCGCACGTGGTCGATCACCAGGTGCGGCTCGTCGTAGTCGGACCAGCGGTCCGTGCTGAAGGTCATCGTGGCCCGCTTGGAGCGGTAGTCGAGGAGCCGGTCGACGTCGAACGTCACCACGCGGGTGACCTCGCCGATCTCCAGCAGGTGGTCGACCGCGACCTCGCCCGCGCTGCCCGCGTCGACGAACCCCGCGACGGCGTGCAGCAGCACAGGCCCCGCGCCCGCCTCGGGCGGCGTGGGCCACAGGCGTGCCACGGCCTGCTCGTCGAGCTCGTAGATCCCGCGAGGGTCCAGCATGCATCCTCCTCGTGACGTCCTTCGCCCGTGCGCTGCCGACGGCGCGCGGCGGGCCTGACGAGGACAACACGGCTCGGCCCGTCGTTCTTCCCGGATCGGCACCACCGCGCGGACCCGCGCCGGGCCCGTGCCCAGGTCAGCGACCGGGCAGCCGCACCACCGAGACGAAGAAGTCGTCGATCTGGCGGACGACGTCGATGAAACGGTCGAAGTCGACCGGCTTGGTCACGTAGGCGTTGGCGTGCAGCGAGTAGCTGCGCACGACGTCCTCCTCGGCCTCCGACGTGGTCAGCACGACCACCGGGATCTTGCGCAGCGCCTCGTCCGCCTTGAGCTCGGCGAGGACCTCGCGCCCGTCCATCCGGGGCAGGTTGAGGTCGAGGAGGATCAGGTCCGGCGTCGGGGCGCCCGCGTGCTCACCCTCCTTGCGCAGGAACTGCAGCGCGCTCACCCCGTCGGAGACCACCGAGAGGCGGTTGGTGACCTTGTGGTCCTCGAACGCCTCGCGCGTCATGAGCACGTCGCCGGGGTCGTCCTCCACCAGGAGGACGTCGATCGGCTTGCTGCCGTGGCTCATGCGGGGCTCTCCTCGTCATCGTGGCGCGCGCGGGCCGCGTCACCCAGGGGTCGCTCAGGGGTCACTCGGGGATCACTGCTCCGCGCCGTCGTGGTCGGAGCGAGCGTAGCCGACCTGCGCGTGCACGTACGCGTGGGCGAGCGTGAAGCGGACCGTCGTCCCGCCCTCGCGCGGCTCGATCCAGATCCGGCCGCCGTGGTACTCGACGATGCGCTTGCACAGCGCGAGGCCGATCCCGGTGCCCTCGTACACGTCCTTGGCGTGCAGGCGCTGGAAGATGACGAACACGCGCTCCGCGTACTGCGGGTCGATCCCGATCCCGTTGTCCTCGACGGAGATCTCCCAGTGCGTGTCGCGAGCGAGCACCCCCAGGTGCACGGCCGGCGGCCGGTCCGGGTCGCGGAACTTCAGCGCGTTGCCGACGAGGTTGGCCAGCAGCTGGTGCAGGAGCGCGCGCTCGCCGACGACGACGGGCAGCGGGTCGTGCGTGATGCTCGCCCCGGTCTCCGCGACCTTCTCGGACAGGTCCTCGAGCACGCCCTCGAGCTCCCGCTCGAGGTCCACGTCGACGCGCTCGCTGCCCGTCCGGCCGACGCGCGAGAATCCGAGCAGGTCCTGGATGAGCCGTTGCATGCGCTTGGCGCCGTCGACCGCGAAGTCGATGTACTGGTCCGCGCGGTCGTCGAGCTCCCCGCCGTACCGCTTCTTGAGGAGCTGCGTAAAGCTCGCGACCTTGCGCAGCGGCTCCTGGAGGTCGTGGGACGCGACGTAGGCGAACTGCTCGAGGTCGCGGTTCGACCGCTCGAGCTCGCTCGCCTGCTCGGCCAGGAGCGCGTGCGAGCGGGCGGCGTCCTCGTGCGACGCCTTGATCTCCGCGACCTGGTTCACGAGCTCGACGCGCATGTGCTCGACGTCCTGGGCGAGGTCCGCGATCTCCGCCGGGCCCGAGGTCACGACCGGCTCGTCGAGGCTCCCGGAGCTCACGAGCCGCACGCGGTGCGCCAGCTCGGCCATCGGCTCGGTCACCCAGCGCTTGAGGCACACCCAGAGGATGATCCCGACCGCGAGCGCCGAGCCGACGAGGACCAGGACGCTCCCGAAGAGCGCCCGGCTCCACCGGTCGAGCGCGTCGAGCCGCTCCACGCGCTCGGCCCGGAGCGCGTCGACGTACCGCGCGGTGTCGGCCCGGGCGGCAGCGAACAGCTCGGCGCCGTGGGCCTGGTCGACGGCGCGCACACGCCCCGGTCCGTCGTCCTCGGTAGTCGCGATGGCCGGCCCGGCGTAGTCGGCGACCCAGGCCCGCACCGAGGCGTCGGACTGCCCGGCCAGCGCCGCGAGCTCGGCGTCGAACCCGAGGCGGTCGACGAGGGTGGGGTCCGGCACGACGCCCTCGGCGTCCGTCCCCACCGCGCGGGTGTAGGCCTCGAGTGCGGTGTCGTCGCCGGTCGCGACGAACGCGCGGACCGCGACCTCGGCGTCGAGCAGGCCCACGTACGCGGCGTCGGCCTCGGTCACCGCGTCGAAGAACGGCCCGGTCACCTCGCTCTGGATGGTGAGCACGCGCGAGAGCGCGATCGCCGAGGTCGCGAGGACACCGAGGAGGATCACGCCCGCGACGACGAGCGCCCACCCGAGCCGGCGGCGCAGGGTCGGGGCACGATGCCGACCGCCGTGCTCCGCGCCGGTCGTCGCGCTCGCCGCGGGCGTCACCGTGCCCACTCGTCCGAGTCCGCGAGGGTGGCCGTGCGCTCGCCGGGGGTCCCCTCGTCCCCGCCCCAGCCGATCACGAGGAGCGCGGCATCGTCCGCCAGCGGACCGCCGTGCAGGTCGCGCACGCGGCGGAAGACCCGCTCCACGACCCCCTCGACGCCCTGCTCGAGCGCGCTGTCGACGGCGCGGCGCAGGCCCTCGACGCCGACGCGCTCCGGGCGGGTCCGTGGCCCCGTGGCGCCTCCGGGCCCCGCGACGGTCGCCTCGACGAGCCCGTCCGTGTAGAGCATGAGCGCCCAGCGCTCCCCGAGGTCGACGGCCTGGGAGGTCCACCCGCCCTGGACGGGGATGCCGAGCGCACGGCCACGCGCCGTGGGCGTGATCTCGGTCGCGGTGTCGCGCAGCAGGAGCGGGGCGAGGTGCCCGGCGAGATAGACCTCGGCGCGACGGCGGTCCGCGGAGACCACGACCTGGCAGAGCGTGACGAAGACCTCGGGACGCGCGCGCTCGGGCACGAGGACGCGCTCCAGGAGCGGGAGGATGCCGTCCGGCTGGGTGTCGGAGAGCACGATGGTGCGCCAGGCCGTGCGCAGCGTCGCACCCAGCGCGGCCTCGTCCGGGCCGTGGCCCGCGACGTCGCCGATGACGCACAGGACGCTCCCGTCCGGGCGCTCGACCGCGTCGAAGAAGTCGCCGCCCAGGAGGCCGTTGCCGCCGGGGACGTAGCCCACCATGACGTCGAGCCGCTCGTCCTGGACCAGCGGTGTGGGCAGGAGCGCGCGCTCCAGCCGCGCGGTCTCGGCCGCCCGCACCTCGCTCCGGTACAGCGCCCGCTGCTGCTCGACGGACATGCGCCGCTGCACGGCGTAGCGCACCGAACGGCCCAGGAGGTCGCCGTCGACCTCACCCTTCACCAGGTAGTCGTCGGCTCCGGCCGCGACGGCCTGGACGCCGAGGTCGATGCCCGAGTGCCCCGTGAGGACCACCAGGGCGGGCGGGTGGGCCCCGGTCCGCACCCGCTCGACCGCCGACAGCCCGACGGAGTCGGGCAGCCCGAGGTCCAGCAGGACGCAGTCGACGTGCGTGGAGACGAGCATCTCGAGCGCGGCGTCGAGCGTCGTCGCGCGGTCGAGCTCGACCGTCAGGTTGCCGTCGGACAGCAGCTCCTCGACGAGGATCGCGTCACCGTCGTCGTCCTCGACGAGGAGGATGCGCAGCTCGTCCGTCGGGGCGAGGACCGCGCGCCCGGACAGCACCTGGTCACGCGCGTCGGCCTCGTCGCCCCGCGCCGAGGGTCGCGCGGGGACCCGACGGTCGGTCCCGGTCACGACGCCCGCTCCCCTCTGGTCGCCATGGCCCACGATCCTAGCCTCAGCCGCGCGTCGGGCCCGGTCGCGGGCGCGGGACGCGCCGAGGACGGGTCCGGAGACCCACGCTCGTGGGCCATAATGGACGGCCGTGTCACGGGCGTGCGCTCGGGCGCGACGCCCGGCCGAGGGAAGGGACAGCGTGGGACGCAACGACGAGCTCCGGCTCGAGCAGGAGGTCGTGGACACCCTCTACGCGCGCCTCGACGAGCTGCGCGCCGCCGCCCGCGCGCGGCTCGACGGCGTCCGTCGGTCCGGCCCGTCCGGCTCGCCGCAGAACCGGAGCGAGCGCGACGCGTTCGCGACCCTGTACGAGGACCGCGTCGCCCAGCTCGACGCGGTCGAGGACCGGCTCGCGTTCGGCCGTCTCGACCTCGACGACGGCGCGCGCCGCTACGTCGGGCGCATCGGACTGACCGACGCCGAGCACACGAGCCTCCTCACCGACTGGCGTGCCCCCGCGGCGCAGTCCTTCTACCGCGCGACCGCGGCACACCCCGACGGCGTCGTCCGGCGGCGGCACCTGGTGACGCGCGGGCGCGACGTGACCGGGCTCGAGGACGAGCTCCTGGACCTGGACGCGCCGGAGGCCGTGACCGGGACGACGCTCTCGGGCGAGGGCGCGCTCCTCGCGGCCATGGCGGCGGGACGCACCGGGCGCATGGGCGACATCGTCGCCACGATCCAGGCCGAGCAGGACGCGATCATCCGGTCGGGGCTGGCGGGCGCGCTCGTCGTGCAGGGCGGCCCGGGCACGGGCAAGACGGCCGTGGCCCTGCACCGCGCCGCGTACCTCCTCTACGCGCACCGGAGGGTGCTGGAGCGCTCGGGTGTCCTCCTCGTCGGCCCGAGCCACTCGTTCCTGCGGTACATCGACCAGGTGCTGCCGTCGCTCGGCGAGACGGGGGTCGTCAGCACGACGATCGCGGACCTCCTCCCCGGCGTCGTCGCCGACGGCGCGGAGGACCCTCGCGTCGCGCGCGTCAAGGGCCGGGCGGTCATGGCCCGGGCGGTGCGACGCGCGGTGCGTGCCCGCGAGCGCGTGCCCGCGGCGGACGTGCCGGTGCGCCTCGACGGCCACGACCTGCTGATCCGGCGCCGCGACGTCCGCGACGCGATCGCCAAGGCCCGGCGCACGCACAAGCCGCACAACCTCGCGCGCGTGACCTTCGTCCGCGAGATGCTCTCGCGGCTCGTCGACCAGTACGGCCGCCAGCTCGGCGAGCCGCTCGTCGGCGAGGACCGTGCGCTCGCCCTCGAGGACCTGCGCTCCCACCGCGACGTGCGCGTCGCGCTCAACCTCGCGTGGCTGCCCCTCACCCCGGAGCGCCTCGTCGAGGACCTGTGGACCAAACCGCACCGGCTCGCCGAGGCGGCACCCGAGCTCTCGCCCGCCGACCGGCGCCTGCTGGAACGGCCGAAGGGCTCGCCGTGGACGCCCGCCGACGTCCCGCTCCTCGACGAGGCCGCCGAGCTCCTCGGCGAGGACGACCAGGCGGAGCGGGCCGAGGCCGCCGCACGGGCGGCGCAGCGCGCGCAGGACCTGGAGTACGCGCGGCAGGTGCTCGAGTCGTCCGGCGCGGGCGGCGGGATCGTCGGCGCGGACGTGCTGGCCGAGCGCTTCTCCGCGAGCGGCCCGCGCCTCACCACGGCGGAGCGCGCCGCGCAGGACAGGACGTGGGCCTACGGGCACGTCGTGGTCGACGAGGCCCAGGAGCTCTCCGCGATGGCGTGGCGCATGCTCGTGCGCCGGTGCCCGACGCGCTCGTTCACCGTCGTCGGCGACGTCGCGCAGACGTCGTCGCTCGCGGGGGCGCGCTCGTGGAAGGGCATGCTCGACCCGGTCTTCCGCGACGCGTGGCGCCTCGCGGAGCTGACCGTCAACTACCGGACCCCCGCCTCCGTCGCCGACGCCGCCCGCCGCGCCGCCCTCGCCGCGGGGCTGCCGGTCTCGCCGCTGACGTCCGCGCGCGACGTGGAGGACGCCCTGCGCCTCGTCGAGGCGACGTCCGCCGACCTCCTCGCCCAGGTCCGGGTCGAGGCCGACGCGGCGCGCGCGGAGTTCGTCGCCGCCGAGACGGGACGGGTCGCCGTCGTCGCCGCCGCGCCGGCCGTCCCCGCCCTGCGCGCGGCCCTCGGCCTCGAGGACGCCGGCCCGGACGCGCCGCTCGCGGTCCTCGACCCGGTCCAGGTGAAGGGGCTGGAGTTCGACGCGGTCGTCCTCGTGGAGCCGGCCGAGGTCGCGACCGGCCCGTCCGGCGCCTCGGACCTCTACGTCGCCATGACCCGCCCGACCCAGCGCCTGGTCGCCGTGCACGCTCGCGCGCTCCCGGCGGGCGTGGCCGGCCCAGCGACGGGCACGAGCACGACGAGCACCCGGAGGAGCGCGCGGACGAGTACCGAGGCGGGCGACGGGGCACGCGTCGCCCGCTGACGCGGCCGGTCCGGGCGGGGCGGGAGGGCCGTTCACCTCGTCCCGAGGGTCAAGACCCGTTTGGTCCGGACCACGGACCGGGCGCACCATGGGAGCGTGCTACGCGCCCTCCTCCTTGAAAACCTGCACCCTCTCGCCGCCTCGAACCTCGAGGCGGCGGGCATCGACGTCACCGTCCGCACCGGCGCCCTCGACGAGTCCGAGCTGATCGAGGCCCTCGACGGCGTCCACCTGCTCGGCATCCGGTCCAAGACGAACGTCACCGCGAACGTGCTCGAGAACGCGCCCGACCTGGTGGCGCTCGGCGCGTTCTGCATCGGCACGAACCAGATCGACCTGCGCTCCGCCGCGACACAGGGCGTCGCCGTGTTCAACGCCCCGTTCCAGAACACGCGCTCCGTCGTCGAGCTCGCTCTCGCCGAGATCATCGCGCTCACGCGCCGCCTCACCGAGCGCGACCGCGCGCTGCACGAGGGCCGCTGGGACAAGTCGGCGGAGGGGGCGCACGAGGTCCGCGGCCGCACGCTCGGCATCGTGGGGTACGGCAACATCGGGACCCAGCTCTCGGTCGTCGCGGAGAACCTCGGCATGTCCGTGGTCTTCTACGACACGGCGGAGAAGCTCGCGCTCGGCAACGCGCGGCGCATGGACACGCTCGACGAGCTGCTGGAGCAGGCGGACGTCGTCACGCTGCACGTCGACGGCCGTCAGGGCAACGCCGGGCTGTTCGGCGCCAAGCAGTTCGCCCGCATGCGCCAGGGCTCGATCTTCCTCAACCTGTCGCGCGGGTTCGTCGTGGACTACGGCGCGCTGCGCGAGGCGATCGTCGAGGGCCGCGTCTCCGGCGCCGCCGTCGACGTGTTCCCGCAGGAGCCCAAGCGCAAGGGCGACAGCTTCGACTCCGAGCTGCGCGGCCTGCCGAACGTCATCCTCACGCCGCACATCGGCGGCTCGACCGAGGAGGCGCAGGAGGCGATCGGCCAGTTCGTGTCGGCCAAGCTGCGCGACTACCTCACGACGGGCTCGACGACGCTCAGCGTCAACGTGCCGAACCTCGCGCTCGAGCAGACGACCGGGATCACGCGCATCACGCACCTGCACCGGAACACGCCGGGGGTCCTCGCAGCCGTCAACGCGACCCTCGCGGAGCACGGCACGAACATCGAGGGCCAGCTCCTCGCCACGCGTGGCGAGATCGGCTATGTCGTCACGGACGTCGGCTCGCGCGTCGAGCCCGCCGTCATCGAGGCGCTGGCCGCGATGGAGCAGACGATCGCCCTGCGCGTCCTCGACTGAGGCCCACCACGAAGCACCTTCGCCGCGTGCACCGGTGACCCCGGCGCACGCGGCGAAGGTCCTCGGGCGGCATGACCTTCGCCGCTGAGCGCCCCGTGCGCGGCGGTGCCACGATGAGGCATGACCGGATACACGCACGACGGGCCGCAGATCCTCGACGCCGACGCGTCGTGGGACCTCGTGGAGGGGACCCACGTCGCACGCCTCGCCGTGAGCGTGCGGGGCGAGCCGGACATCTACCCCGTGACCGTCCGCGCGCACGAGCGCACGCTCGCGTTCCGCACCGTGCCCGGGACCAAGCTCGCGACGCTCACGACCAACGAGCGCGTGGCGCTCGAGTGGGACCACGTCGACGACGACGGGGCCTGGAGCGTCGTCGCCCACGGTACTGCGCACCGGGTGCGCACAGAGCACGAGGTCGACGCCGTCCTGGAGGACACGGCCCCTCTCGTTCCCGTCGTCGACGTGCCGACGGAGGAGTGGGTCGTCATCGAGGTCCACGAGCTGACGGGGCGACGCTTCGCCCGGTCGGAGACCTAGCAGCGGCCGCTGCGCCGGACATGCGTCGTCCGGCCGCCCCGACGGGGCGACCGGACGACGACGAGCGCTGGGCGGGTCCGGACGGTCAGCCGGACTTGCGGCGGAACGTGCGCTGGACCGGGCCCACGGTCTCGGACCCGTGCACCGACCCGGTGTTGGACTCGCCGTCGGCCGTGCGGTGGCGCGCCGCGTTCTTCCGGTCGAGCGCCTCCCGGAACTTCGCCTTGGCCTCGTCGGTCGGTGCGGTGTCTGCAGCGGGTCGCTGCTGGTCGGACGCCATGGCGGTCTCCTCGTCGGATGGGGAACTCGGTCGTGCACTGCGGTCGGCCCGACGGTGCGGGCACCTCGCCAGCCTCCCGCACCGCGCCTCCGGACGCCACCTGATTTGTCCCCGAGCCCCCCGGCTCCACGACGGGCGGGCGGTCGGCGTCCGGTAGCGTCGGCCCCGTGCCGCCCGACGCCACCCCCGCCCCCGCCGCTCGCCCACCCGCGACGTCGCCCACGGACCGCGGCCCGCTGCCGCACCGCCGCCTCGGTCGCTCAGGGCTCACGCTGCCGACCCTCTCGTTGGGCCTCTGGCAGAACTTCGGCGACGCCGACCCGCGGTCGACGCAGCGCGAGATCGTGCTGCACGCGGTCGACCGCGGGGTGACCCACCTCGACCTCGCGAACAACTACGGCCCGCCGGGCGGAGCGGCCGAGGAGTCGCTGGGCCACCTGCTCGCGCGCGAGCTGCGGCCGGTGCGCGACGAGCTCGTCGTCACGACCAAGGCCGGCTACCGCATGGGGCCCGGCCCCTACGGCGAGGGCGGCTCGCGGAAGTACCTGCTCTCCTCGCTGGACGCGTCCCTGCGCCGCCTCGGGCTCGACCACGTCGACATCTTCTACTCCCACCGCTTCGACCCGACGACGCCGCTCGCGGAGACCGTCGGCGCGCTCGCCACCGCGGTCCGCTCGGGACGCGCGCGGTACGCCGGCATCTCCTCCTACTCGGCGCGCCGCACCCGGGAGGCGCTGCGCGTCGCGGAGCAGCTCGGCGTCGACCTCGTCGTGACCCAGGTGTCGTACTCGATGCTCAACCGGTGGGTCGAGGAGCCCGACCCGCACGACCCCGCAGGCGCGTCCGTGCTCGACGTCGCCGGTGCCGAGGGCCTCGGCGTCGTGGCCTTCTCTCCCCTCGCCCAGGGCATGCTCACCGACCGGTACCTGCGCGGGGTCCCGGACGGCTCTCGCGCGGCGCGCGGGGGCCCGCTACGACCGGCGTTCCTCTCCGAGGCGAACCTCGACCACGTCCGCCGTCTCGACGGGCTCGCCCGCGACCACGGGCGCAGCCTCGCCACGACGGCGATCCTCTGGGCGATGCGGGACGGGCGCGTCACCTCGGTCCTGCTCGGCGCGAGCTCGACACGCCAGCTCGACGAGAACCTCGCGGCGCTCGACGCGCCAGGGCTCTCCGCCGAGGAGCTCGCCGCCGTCGACGACCTGCCCGCGGACACCGGCATCAACATCTGGGCATCGCGGTCCAGCGACCTGTAGCCCGGCGCGACCGACGTCTCGTGGACGGCGGGCAGGGCCACGGGACGGGACGTGACCTCAGGCGTGCGGCGTGGACTCCTCGTGCACGTCCGCTGCGGGAGCGGCGCCGTCCGGGCCCTCGGCTCGTGCCGCCGCCGACTCGCGCTCCTCGCGCTCGACCCGGAGCGAGGTGATCGCGCTCTCGAAGTCCTCGAGCGAGTCGAACGCCTGGTAGACGCTCGCGAACCGCAGATAGGCGACCTCGTCGAGCTCACGCAGCGGCCCGAGGATCGCGAGCCCGATCTCGTACGCGTCGAGCTCGGCGCTGCCGCTCGCCCGGATCGTCTCCTCGACGCGCTGCGCGAGCACCGCCAGGTCGTCCTCGTTGACGGGGCGCCCCTGGCAGGCCTTGCGCACGCCGTTGACGATCTTCTCGCGCGAGAAGGGCTCCGTGACGCCCGAGCGCTTGACCACGGACAGGCTCGCGGTCTCGATCGTCGTGAAGCGGCGGTTGCACTCGGGGCACTGGCGACGCCGACGGATCGACGCGCCGTCGTCCGAGGTGCGCGAGTCGACGACGCGGGAGTCCGCGTGGCGGCAGAACGGGCAGTGCATGGCGGGCTCCTCCGCGGTCGGCGCCGACGGGTCGGCGCGACGAACGTATGCCGTCGCGGCGGGGCGGTGCAACACGCCTCCGACGCCGCGCCCCGCCCGAGGACTGGACGGCCGCGAGCGGGCGACGGCTCGCGGACAGCAGAACGGGGGCGGTCGTGGTCGACCGCCCCCGTCGGGACGCCCCCGTCCCCATCTCGCGCGTGACTCGCCTCACGCGCGGCGACGTGCACAGGAGTCGCGGTGGACCGCGTGCTCCTCGCCCCGTCCGCCCAGCCCCCCAGCCGGCGTTGTGAGGTGCCACTAACTTAGGTGAACCTAATCAGCCACGCAACCCCTGGCGGCCGGTGCGCACCGGATCCGCACCGTGTCCTGCGTCACATCGCACTCTCGTCCCCGCCGACACCGACGGGCGGACCCGCAACGCCTCCTCTACGCGGACGCCGGAAGGAGGATCTTCTGCCCGGCCTGGAGGCCCGACGACGAGAGCCCGTTGAGCTCGGCGAGCCCGCTCACGACGTCGCGCAGGTCCTCACCCGGCGCGGCCACGCCCTGCGCGAGCTCCCACAGCGTCTCCCCTGCGGCGACGACGTGGACCCGGACCTCCACGGGCTCCCCCGGCCCGCTCGCGACGGCGACGCCCACGCGCGCGGCCAGCAGGAGCACCACGGCCGCCAGGAGCACGAGGACCACGCGGCCCCGCCGCGTCAGTCGCAGCGGTCGCTCGCCCGCACGCTCCGGCACCGCAGCCCCGTCCGCGCGGCCGAGGGGCCCGACCGCCGAGATCGCCATCGCATCCATGCCTGCTCCGTCCCGGCCCGCGGGCCCGATCGCCTTCCCCGGTCGATCGGACGCCGCGAGCCCTTCGCCTCCGTGCCGACCGGGTCGGTCGAACACGTGTACGTAGAACACCTGTACGAAGGTCTATCACGAACGACCGACAGAGTCGAGACATGCTCGAACAGGTGTTTGATTCGTGTCGCAACCTCCCCTAGCCTGGGGTCAGGTCGGTTCGCCGGACATGTCCGCTCGGACCTGGAGGAACGACCGAGGTCCCGGTGCGCACGCCCCGGGGAGGGGAGGCCGCAGGCCGGGAGGCGTCGGCGGCCGCGACGGACGAAGGCGGAGCGACCATGGCGGCACGAGGCACGGACAGGGCACGGGGGCTCGCCGAGGTGCGCGAGCTCCCGGACGGGTCGGCGGGGGGTGACGGGCTCACGCCGCGGCAGCGCCTCGTGCTCGAGACCATCCGCGCATGCGTCGAGCAGCGCGGCTACCCGCCGAGCATGCGGGAGATCGGCGAGGCCGTCGGCCTGACGAGCCCGTCGTCCGTGAAGCACCAGCTCACGACGCTCGAGCGCAAGGGTTTCCTGCGGCGCGACCCGAACCGTCCCCGCGCGATCGAGGTCGTCCAGCCGGACGACGCGCGCCGCGCGACCCCGCTCGGGGCGGCGGGCGGCGCGCCCCAGCCCGCGTACGACGAGGCGCACCCCGCGCCGTCGTACGTCCCGGTCGTCGGACGCATCGCGGCCGGCGGGCCGATCCTCGCGGAGCAGGTCGTCGAGGACGTCTTCCCGCTGCCCCGCCAGCTCGTCGGCGAGGGCGAGCTCTTCCTCCTGCGGGTCCAGGGCGACTCGATGATCGACGCCGCGATCTGCGACGGCGACTGGGTCGTCGTGCGCCGCCAGCCGGTCGCGGAGAACGGCGAGATCGTCGCGGCGATGATCGACGGCGAGGCCACGGTGAAGTCCCTGCGCCGCGCCGACGGTCGTGTCTGGCTCATGCCGCACAACGCCGCGTACGACCCGATCCCGGGCGACGACGCCCAGGTCCTCGGGCGCGTCGTCTCCGTCCTGCGCAGCCTCTGACCCACCGGGGTCCCCACCCTCCGCACGCCGAGAGCCGGGTGGTCGTCGACCACCCGGCTCTCGCGGTGCTCGGACCCGGGCCGCGGGCCCGGTCGGTCAGAGACCGAAGCGGCGGGCGACGGCGCGCAGCGACTCGGCGGACGACCGCAGGCCGGCGAGCTCCGCGTCGGCGAGCGGGACCTCGACCCGCTCGGCGGCGCCCCGGCGGTCGACCAGCGTCGGCAGCGAGAGGCAGACGTCGTCGAGCCCGTACGCGCCGTCCAGGAGCGTCGAGACGGGCAGGATGCGGTGCTCGTCGTCGAGCACGGCCTCGATGATGCGCGTGCCCGCGAGCCCGACGGCGTAGTTCGTCGCACCCTTGCCCTCGATGATCCGGTAGGCCGACTGCACCACCTCGCGCGCGATGTCGTCACGGACGTCCCCGGTGAGAGGGCCCCGTCCGCCGAGACCAGGCCATTCGAGGAGCGGCACGCCGCCGATGGTCGCCGAGCTCCACAGCGGGATCTCGCTGTCGCCGTGCTCGCCCGCGATGTACGCGTGGACGTTCTGCACCGCGACGCCGCAGTGCTGGGCCACGAGGAAGCGCAGGCGCGACGAGTCGAGCACGGTCCCGCTGCCGAAGAGCTGCGTCGGCGGCAGCCCGGAGAACTTGAGCGCCGCGTACGTCACGATGTCGACGGGGTTCGTCACCATGACGTAGACCGCGTCCGGGGCGACCTCCACCAGCCCGGGCAGGATCGTGCGCATGAGGCCGATCGTGCCCTCGGCGAGGTCGAGCCGCGTCTGGCCGGGCTTCTGCTTCGCCCCGGCGGTCACGACGACGACGTCCGCCCCTGCGCACACCGCGACGTCGTCCGACCCCTCGACGCGGGCCATCGGCATGAACTGGATCCCGTGCTGGAGGTCGAGCACCTCCGCCTCGACCTTCGCCCGGTTGACGTCCAGGAGCGCCACCGTGCGCGCGGCCCCGCGCATGAGGGCCGCGTAGGCCAGCGTCGACCCGACGGCGCCGGCCCCGACGATCGCGAGCTTGGTGGTCCGCGCTCCCCCTCCCGTTCCGCCCGTGGTCGCGTCGCCCGTGCCCTGCGGGGACGTGCTCGTCGTCATGTCGCCTCCGTGAAGTTCGCTGGATTCCCTGATGCTCGCGGGAAAGGACTCAGCCTAGGGCGGCGAGGCGCTGGAGCGCAGCGGTAGCGACGTCGCGGTCCGTCGTCTGCCAGAACCCCGGCATGGACCGCGTGAGGAACGTCCCGTAGCGCGCGGTCACGAGGCGCGGGTCGAGGACCGCGACCACGCCGCGGTCCGCCGTGGACCGGACGAGCCGGCCGGCTCCTTGCGCCAGGAGGAGCGCGGCGTGCGTCGCGGAGACCTGCATGAACCCGTTGCCGCCCGCGGCCTCGACGGCCCGGGCCCGGGCCGACTTCACCGGGTCGTCCGGGCGCGGGAACGGGATGCGGTCGATGAGCACGAGCTGGCACGACGGCCCCGGGACGTCGACGCCCTGCCACAGCGACAGCGTGCCGAACAGGCACGTGGCCGGGTCGGCGGCGAACTCGCGCACGAGCGTCGGGAGCTGGTCGTCCCCCTGGCACAGGATCGGCACGTCGAGCCGCTCGCGCATCGCCTCCGCCGCGGCGACCGCGGCGCGGCGTGACGAGAACAGGCCGAGCGTGCGCCCGCCCGCGGCCTCCACGAGGGCGGCGATCTCGTCGAGCTGGTGCTCCGTGGACGCCTCGCGGCCGGGCGTCGGGAGGCCCTTGGCGACATAGAGGATGCCCTGCCGCGCGTAGTCGAACGGGCTGCCGACGTCGAGCCCGCGCCACCGCGGCGCGTCGGCAGACTTCTCCTCACCGCCGCTCCCGAGCCCGAAGGTGCGAGCGACCGCGTCGAAGCTCCCGCCGAGCGCGAGGGTCGCGGACGTGAACACGCCGGTCCGCTCGGCCAGCAGGTGCGTCCGGATGAGGCCCGCGACGCCCAGCGGGGCGGCGTGCAGACGGCTCGCACCCTCCCCGAAGCGGTCGGACGACCAGCCGCCCTCGCCGGGCCGCGAGCACCAGAGCACGTCGTGCCCCGTCGGGTCGGCGGCCATGCGCTCGGCGACCTCGAGGAGCTGCAGCATGGTCGACTGCGCCATCTTCAGCCCGGAGTCGGGCTGGGCCGGCTTGGTGACCCCGGTCTCGGGCTTGAGCGTCGAGAGCACCTCGCGCGCGGCGTCGCGCACCGCGGCGACGGCCGAGCGCGCGCCGTCGGGCAGCCCGTCCGGGAACCGCTCGGCGGGCAGCGCGCCGACGACCGTCCCGAACGCGGCCGACGCGGCGTCCAGCGCGTCCGTCGTCACGCCCCCGTGCCGCCGCGCGAGGCGCGCCGCGCTCTCGATCGCCGGGACCGACAGGTCGACCGTCGCCGCCGCGGTCACCCGGTCGGCGAGCTCGTGCGCCTCGTCGACGACGAGCACGTCGTGCTCGGGCAGCACCCCGGGCGAGCCCATCGCGGCGATGCCGAGCATCGCGTGGTTGGTCACCACGACGTCCGCCTCCCGCGCCGTCGCGCGCGCCCTCTCCGGGAAGCACTCGGCGAGCATCGGGCACCGCTGGCCGAGGCACTCGAGCGCGGTGACCGAGACCTGCCGCCACGCCTTGTCGCTCACCCCGGGCACGAGGTCGTCCCGGTCGCCGGTCGGCGTCTCGTCGGCCCACTCCCGCAGGCGCACGACCTGCTCGCCGAGCGCGGCCGCGCTGGTCCCGCCGCGCGCGGCGGGGTGGTCGGCGGCGCCCGCGGACTCGTCCGGCAGGTCGAACAGCGTCGGCTCGTCGGCCGGGTACCCGCCCGCGATCTTGTGGACGCACAGGTAGTTGTGCCAGCCCTTGAGGAGAGCGATGGTGGCGGGGCGGGGCAGGCGGTCCGCCACGGCGTCGGCGACGAGCGGGAGGTCGCGGGTGATGACCTGGCGCTGGAGCGCCAGCGTCGCGGTCGAGACGATCACCCGCTCGTCGGTCGCCACCGCGTGCCGCACGGCCGGCACGAGGTACCCGAGCGACTTGCCCGTGCCCGTCCCCGCCTGCACGACGAGGTGCTCCGACCCCTCGATCGCATCCGTGACCGCGCGCGCCATCGCGTGCTGGCCGTCGCGCCGCGCACCGCCGAGGCGCGTGACGGCGACGTCGAGCAGCGCGTCGACGTCGGGCACCTCGCCCGCCGAGGCACCGGCCGTCGTCCCCGGCCCCTCGGCGTCGACGCGGTCGGGGGCGGGTCGCGTGGAGGGGGGCACCCGCCGAGTCTACGGTCGGTCGCCCACGGGGCGGCGGCCCTGTGGACGACGGCGCCGGGCACGGCGCGACCCCGTGCGGCAGGTGCCGCACGGGGTCGTGGAGAGCGTCGGGCCGGGGTCCGGTGCGGGCCGCCGGTCAGCCCTGGGCCGAGGCCCCGACGAGCTCGGTCGCGAGCGCCTGGGCGACGCGACCGCGCAGGAGCGTGCCCTCGGGCGTGTGCTCCTCGTGGTCGATCTCGCCCTCGGTGTGGACCCGGTGCACGAGGTCGCCGCGGTGGTAGGGCACGACGACGTCGATCTCGACGTCCGGTCGGGGCAGCTCGTGCGCGATGAGCTCGCGCAGGTGCTCGATCCCCTCGCCCGTGTGCGCCGAGACCACCACCGTGCGCCGCTCGCGCAGACGGATCCGCGCGATCGTCTCGGGGTCCGCGACGTCGGCCTTGTTGAGGACGATCACCTCGGGCACGTCCTCCACGCCCGGGATGTCGGCCAGGACGTGGCGCACCGCCGCGATCTGCCCCTCGGGGTCGGGGTGCGAGGCGTCCACCACGTGGAGCAGCAGGTCGGCGTCGCCGACCTCCTCGAGCGTCGAGCGGAACGCCTCGACGAGCTGGTGCGGCAGGGCGCGGACGAACCCGACGGTGTCGGCGAGCGTGTACACGCGACCGTCCTCGGTGCGCGTGCGGCGCACCGTGGGGTCGAGCGTCGCGAACAGGGCGTTCTCGACGAGCACGCCCGCGCCCGTGATGGCGTTGAGCAGGCTCGACTTGCCCGCGTTCGTGTAGCCCGCGATCGCGACGGACGGGACCGCGTGCCGCTTGCGCGATGCGCGCTTGGTCTCGCGGCCCGGGGCCATCGCCTGGATCTCCCGGCGCAGCTTCGCCATGCGGTTGCGGATGCGGCGGCGGTCCAGCTCGATCTTCGTCTCACCCGGACCACGCGAGCCCATGCCCGCGCCCGCGCCGCCGACCTGACCACCGGCCTGCCGGGACATCGACTCGCCCCACCCGCGCAGGCGCGGGAGGAGGTACTCGAGCTGGGCGAGCTCGACCTGCGCCTTGCCCTCCCGGGACTTCGCGTGCTGGGCGAAGATGTCGAGGATCAGGGCCGTCCGGTCGATCACCTTGACCTTGACGATGTCCTCGAGCGCACGCCGCTGGGAGGGCGCGAGCTCGCCGTCGATCACGACCGTGTCGGCGCCGCTGGCGGCGACGACGTCGGCCAGCTCGGCCGCCTTGCCGGAGCCCAGGTACGTGCCCGGGTCGGGCTTCGCGCGGCGCTGGATGACGCCGTCGAGCACCTGGGAGCCCGCCGTCTCGGCGAGGGCCGCGAGCTCGCGCAGCGAGATCTCGGCCTCCTCCGCGGACGAGGGTGCGCCGTCCTCGCGCGGGTCGGAGCCGGGGCTCCACAGCCCGACGAGCACGACCTTCTCGAGGCGCAGCTGCCGGTACTCGACCTCGGTGACGTCCTCGAGCTCGGTCGACAGACCGACCACGCGGCGCAACGCGCTGCGCGCCTCGAGCTCGAGCTGCTCGCCGTCGTGCTGCGCATGGACCGTACCGCCCTCGGCGCGCGCCGTCCCGGCCCGAGCGAGCACCCGTGCCACGACGTCGCTCGCGATGTCCCGCGTCGCGCCGGTCGGCTCGTCCTGAGCCGGGGTGGGGTTCGCCGGTGTGTTTGCCGGGGTAGCGCTCATGTGCCGCCTTTCGTCGGGAAGAGGCGCGCGTGCGCCCTGGTGACAGAACAAGCGTGGCACGGAAAAACGTCCCGAGGCCAGCGGATAAGCGGGTGAGGCCCGCGCCGACGGGCCGGACCCCCGCCACCGCAGGGCGTGCCCGCGTAGGATCGGCCGACGTGACCGAGGACCAGGACCCCGCCGTCGACCCTGCGCACGACGGCGCGCAGGAGCACTACTTCACCGCCCGGCCGGCGTCCGCCGCCGAGCGCCGCACGATCTCCGTGCGCCTTGCCGGACGCGAGGTCGAGGTGGAGGTCGCCTCGGGCGTCTTCTCCCCCGGGCGCCTCGACCTCGGCACGCAGGTCCTGCTCCGGACCACACCGCCGCTCGACGCCGTCCTCGCGACCCGGTCCGCCCGCGCGGACGGTGGGTCCGACGACGGCGCGGCGCACGTCCTCGACCTCGGCTGCGGCTGGGGCCCGGTCGCCCTCACGATGGCCCTGGAGGCCCCCGACGCGACCGTGTGGGCGGTCGACGTCAACGAGCGCGCGCTCGACCTCGTGCGGCGCAACGCGGAGCGGCTGGGCCTGACGAACGTCCGTGCGGTCGTGCCGGACGAGGTACCCGACGACGTCGCGTTCGCCGCGCTGTGGTCGAACCCGCCGATCCGGGTCGGCAAGGACGTCCTGCACGCGATGCTGCTGCACTGGCTCCCGCGCCTCGCGCCGGGCGCGAGCGCGCACCTCGTCGTGCAGCGCAACCTCGGGTCGGACTCGCTCCAGCGGTGGCTCGCCGAGGCGCTGCCACCGCTCCTGCCGGGCGCGGTCGTCGAGCGCGCCGCGAGCGCGAAGGGGTTCCGGGTGCTGGAGGTCGTGGCCCCGGGCTGAGCCCGGCCGTCAGACCGACGCGCGGTCGTCCTCGGCCGCGACGGGCTCGGCCTCGTGGTCGTCCGCGGTCGTGGCACCGCCGTCGTCGTCCTCCGCGGCGGCCGGAGCGGGCAGGAGCGACGCCAGGTCGACCTCGCCCGAGTAGACGAGCTCGGCGGGACCCGCGAGCTCGACGCGGTCGCCCTCGAGCGCCCGCACGCGCACCGTCCCGCCCGGGACCTCGACGAGCCAGGTGTCCGGCGCGTCCGGGCCACCCCAGACGCGGACCGCGAGCGCCGCGGCGCACGCGCCGGTGCCGCACGACGGCGTCTCCCCGACGCCGCGCTCGTGCACGCGCATGCGGACGCGCCCGACGAGCGTGCCGTCGTCGGCCGTCGTCTCGCCCAGCGGCACCACGAGCTCGACGTTCGTCCCGTGCGCCGGGTGCGGCTCGACGACCGGCGCCTCCGTGAGGTCCGCGCGCGCCAGCACGTCCTCGCGCGCGACGGCGAGCACCGTGTGCGGGTTGCCGAGGTCGACGCTCAGCGCGGGGCGCGGGACCTCCCATCCGCGGACGACGACGGTCGCGTCGTAGCCGTCGTGCAGCGCGGGCCGGCCACCGGGGAGGAACCACCGGCCCATGTCGACCGCGAACCAGCCGTCGTCCTCCTTGCGCACGCGCTTGACGCCCGCGCGCGTCCCGACGGGGACCTCGTTGCCGCCCGCGAAGCTGACGAGCCCGAGCCGCTCGGCGAACGCGGCGAACACGCGCACGCCGTTGCCGCACATCTCGGCGACGGAGCCGTCGGCGTTGCGGTAGTCCATGAACCAGATGGCGTGCGGGTCCTCCGTGAGCACCTCGCGCGACTCGGGCACGAGCGCGGTCGGGACGAGGCGGATGACGCCGTCGCCACCGATCCCGCCGCGGCGGTCCGCGAGCGCGCGCACGAGCTCGGGCGTGAGGTCGAGCTCGCCCTTCGTGTCCGCGAGCAGCACGAAGTCGTTGCGGGTCCCGTGGCCCTTGGTGAAGCGGGTGCGCGTCATGAGCCCAGACTACGGCGCACCGGGGCCGCGCTGTCCGCTTCGTCCGGCCCGACGGCCTCGCCCCGGGCGGCCGCGGCGGCGTGCTCGTCGGCCGCGGCGACGAGCGCGAGCGCGTCCTCGACGCGCGTCGGGGACTGCGCGTCGAGCCAGTGCACGCGCGGGTCGCGGCCGAACCAGCCCATCTGCTTGCGCGCGAGGCGGCGCGTGTTCGCGGTCACGGCCTCGCGCGCCGCGTCCTCGGTCGTCTCTCCGTGCAACGCGGCCAGCACCTCGGCGTACCCGACGGCGCGACGCGCGGTGCGGCCCATCCCCTGCGCCTCCACCCGGCGGACCTCGTCGACGAGCCCCTGGGCCCACATGCGCTCGACCCGTCCGGCCACGCGCGCGTCGAGGACCTCGCGGTCGCAGTCGAGACCGACCTGGACGGTCGGGCGCACGTAGGCCTGCCGCGGGAGGTTCGCCGTGAACGGCTCGCCCGTGAGCTCCATGACCTCCAGGGCTCGCACGACGCGTCGCGTGTTGGCGGGGCCGATGCTCGCGGCGGCCGCAGGATCGCGCCGCGCGAGCTCGTCGTGCAGCGCGCGCGTGCCCTCGGCCTCGGCGCGCGCCTCGAGCGCCGCGCGCACGGCGGGGTCGGTCCCGGGGAACCGCATGTCGTCGAGGAGCGCGCGCACGTACAGGCCCGACCCGCCCACGACGACGGCGCGCGCCCCGCGCGCGGCGATCTCGTCGAGCGTCCGCCGGGCCTCGGCCTGGTAGCGGGCGACCGACGCGTCCTCGACCGGGTCGAGCACGTCGAGCAGGTGATGAATGACGCCGCGGCACTCGTCGACGGGGACCTTCGCGGTGCCGACGTCCATGCCGCGGTAGAGCTGGTACGCGTCGGCGTTGACGATCTCCGCCGGCGCGCCGGGCACGGACAGCCGCTCGGCCAGGTCGAGCGCGAGGTCCGACTTGCCCGTCGCGGTCGGTCCCACGACGGCGACGACGACGGGGCGGCCGTGCCGGTCGTCGCCGTGCTGCGCGGCGGTCGGGTCGTGCTCGGTTTTCACCCGCGCAACGGTACCGGCCGGGTCGCCCGGGCCTGGGTCGTGTGGGCGGTGATGCGTAGTGTGTCCGGTGGACGGTCCGCCTGCTCGCGGGCCCGCCACCGACCCCGTCGCGTGCCCCGACCTGCCCTCCCGCGGGCGGCGCACGGACGCACGCACCGACGACAAGGACTCGAGACATGGGTTTCTTCACCAAGCCGGACGCCGCCCCGACCAGCCAGAACGCGCCGCTGACGCGCGAGCGGGTCGAGGCGTTCCTCAAGAGCCGCGACTGGAAGTACTTCGTCGACTCCGACGGGGACCTCGGCGGCAACTGGGACGGCAAGGTGTTCTTCTTCTTCCTCATGGGCGAGAAGCAGGAGATCCTGCAGGTCCGCGGCCGGTGGAACCGGACGCTGCCCGCCGCGGCGGAGGCGCAGGTCGTGCTCGTCGCCAACGAGTTCAACCGCGACAAGATCTGGCCCAAGGTCTACACGCGGGTCGAGGACGACCAGGTCGCCGTGTACACCGAGGTCGCGACCGACCTCGAGTTCGGCGTCGCCGACGACCAGCTCGGCCAGCTCGTCGAGTGCGGCCTGTTCACGGGCCTGCAGTTCTTCGACGCCCTCGACGAGCGCTTCCCCGACACGGCGGCGCAGGGCGGCGTCCCCGACGGCACCGCCGACGTCGACGCGCGGTGAGCGCGGCGCACGAGCGCACCGACGGCAGGAGCCACCCGCACGGCACGGCCCCGGACGGGGAGGCGACGGCGGCGTTCCAGGTCGACCTGCGGGGCGTCGTGGACCTCCTCGCCCGGCACCTGTACTCCAGCCCGCGCGTCTACCTGCGCGAGCTCCTGCAGAACGGGGTCGACGCGATCACGGCGCGGGTCGCGCTGGAGGGCTCGGAGGCACCGAGCCGCATCCTGCTGCGCCCGCTCCCGGACGGCGGTCTCGAGGTGCACGACTCGGGCGTGGGCCTGACCCGCGACGAGGCGCAGGAGCTGCTCGCGACCATCGGTCGCAGCTCCAAGCGCGACGTCGAGCTGGGCTCAGGGCGTGAGGAGTTCCTGGGCCAGTTCGGCATCGGGCTGCTCTCGGCGTTCATGGTCGCCGACGAGATCGAGCTCGTCTCGCGCTCTGCCCGCCCGGACCCGTCGGGCGCCCCGGTCGCACCGGTGCGCTGGCGGGGACGCGCCGACGGGCGGTACGAGCTCGTCGAGCTGGGCCCGGACGACCCGGACGCGCCCACGGAGCCGGGGAGCGTCGTGCGCCTGCGCCCGCGCCGGGACACCGAGCACTGGCTCGCGCCCGAGACCGTGGTCGCGCTCGCGCAGGACTTCGGCTCGCTCCTGCCCGTGGAGCTGCTCGTCGAGACACGTCTCGACGACGCGGCCCCGGTCGGCGAGGACGCCCCCGTCGTGCTGCGCCGGCTGAGCGGCGACGAGCTCCCCTGGCGTGCCGCGCACCCGACGCCCGCCGCGCGCGACGCGGCGCTGACGGCCTACGCCGAGCGGACGCTGGGCTTCGGCCCGCTCGCCCGGATCGACCTCGACCTGCCCCTCGCGGGGCTGTCCGGCGTCGGGTACGTGCTGCCCGCCGCGGTCGCGCCGACGACCACGGCGCGGCACCGCGTCTACCTCAAGCGCATGCTGCTCGGCAGCGCCGTCGACGACCTCCTGCCCCCGTGGGCGTTCTTCGTCCGCTGCGTCCTCGACGCGTCCGTGCTGCGGCCGACCGCGTCGCGCGAGGGCCTGTACGAGGACGAGGTCCTGCTCGCGACCCGGGACGCGCTCGGCGCGCAGGTCCGCCGGTGGCTGCTCGAGACGCTCGCGGCGGACACCGTCCTCGCGCGCCGCTTCCTGGAGACGCACCACCTCGCGGTCCGGGCGCTCGCGCTCACCGACGACGAGATGCTCGACGTCGCGGCGCGCGTGCTGCCGTTCGAGACGACGGCCGGGACCGGGACGCTCGCCGACCTCGCGGAGGCGCACCCGGAGGGCCGCCTGCTCTACACGTCGAGCGTCGAGGAGTTCCGCCGCATCGCCCCCGTCGCGGCAGCCCAGGGCCTGGCCGTCGTCAACGGCGGGTACGTCTACGACGCCGACCTGCTCGAACGTGTCGCGGCGCGGTTCCCGCAGTGGCGGCTGTCACCGGTCTCCGCCACCGACGTCGCGCACGTCCTCGCCGACGTCGAGCCTCTGCGCGAGCTCGAGGTGGCGGACGCGCTCGCGTCGGTCGACGCGGCGCTCGCCGACCAGGACTGCGACGTCGTGCTGCGCCGGTACGAGCCGGACGCCCTGCCGGCGATGCTGCTGCACGACCGCGACGGCGACCACGCGCGCGAGGCGGCCCGCGTCGCGGAGACGGGCGACGACCTGTGGGGCGAGGTCCTCGCGGGCCTCAGCGGCCCGGCCCGGCCGCGCCGGCTCGTCCTCAACGACGCCAACGACACGGTGCGGGACCTGCTCGCGAGCCCCGACGCCGAGGTCCGTGCCGCGGGCGCCCGCTCCCTGTACGTGACCGCGGTGCTGGCCTCGGGCAAGGCGCTGCAGCCCGTCGAGGCGGCGCTCATGAACGACTCGCTGTCGCTCCTGCTGAACCGCGCCCTCGCGGTCTCCCACCCCGACCAGCACACCGACCAGCACACCGACGAGGAGAACCGATGACCCGGTCCGTGGACCAGGTGAACGCCACGCTCTACGACGTCCGCCGCATGCCCTACGGCCTCGCGCGCTCCACGGCCGCCGCGGCCGAGGTCGAGCGGGTCGAGGCCGAGGGGCCGGACGGGGCGCGCGCGTACGCGCTCTTCGTCCTCGTCGAGTCCTTCGTCTGGGGCGGCGAGGTCACCAAGGCCTACCTGCCGTTCACCAAGATGCTGCGCTGGTGGGACGAGCACCCCGAGCACTTCGACGCCGAGGACGCGCACTCGCTCTTCTGGTCGTTCAAGTGGATGGTCGGGCACCTCATGGAGTTCCCCACGGTCCCCGCCGCGCAGATCGAGCGCACGCTCGACGACATGGCACGGCGTTACGCGCTCGCGGGCAACGGCACGAACGCCGTCGCGCTGGAGCGCTTCGAGTGGGCCCGCGAGCGCGGCGGCGCGGACGTCGAGGACGCCTATCGCGCGTGGGTCGCGACCCCGCGGGACGACTACTCCCAGTGCGAGGCGTGCGAGCCGGGCGACCGTGCCGCGTACCTCTTCGAGACGGGACGCCACGCAGAGGGCATCCGGCTCCTCGAGCAGGTGCTGCAGGGGTCGCCCTCGTGCGCCACGGAGCCCGGCGACATGCTCTCCCACCTGCAGCTCGCGTACGTGGAGGTCGGCGACGCCGAGGCCGCGGCCCGCACGCACCGGCGCGGGCTGCGGCATCTCGACACCGGCGTGTCGATGACGGGCCCGAAGGGCCGGCACGTCGAGTTCCTCGCGCGCACGGGCAACGCGGCGCGCGCGCTGCGCCTGCTCGCCGAGCACCAGGCGTTCCTCACGGAGGCCGACTCGCCGGGCGACCGGCTCGGCTTCCTCACGAGCGCGAGCGTCGCGACGGGCGCGCTGCGGGCCGAGCACGCCGACACCCCGGTCGCCCTGCGCGACGTGCCTGCGACGACCGTCGCGGAGCTCGACGACTGGCTACGCCGCGAGGCGGCCGGGCTCGCACGCTCGTTCGACGCCCGCAACGGCACGCCCGCCGCGACCGAGCGACTGCGCGCCGCCTGGGACCACGGGACGCGCTCGCTGCTCGTGGACCTCTCGGTGCTGTCGGTCGGGCCGGAGGCACCGGCGGAGGCTCCGGGTGCCCCGGCGACGGACGGAACCAGCGAGGCGGACGACCAGGCGACGGCGCTCCTGTCGGGCAGCCCGGCCACGTCGCCCGCCGGCGGCACCACGGGCACGGAGCCCGGCGGTGCCGAGCACGCCGAGCACCCGATGGCCGAGCCCACCGACGCCGAGGATCTGCTCGGGCTCGCCGAGGAGGTGGCGGACGAGGACCCGGTGCGCGCCGCGCAGCTCCTGCGGCGCGCGTCGGCGCTGCTGGAGTCGGCCGGCCACCTCGACCGAGCGGGTTTCGCGCTCGCCGAGGCGGCCCAGCTCGCCGCGGTCGAGGGCGACGAGGACGGGGCCGCCCCGGCGTTCGTGCACGCCCTCGCGCTGCTGCGCGCGGGCGGCGTCGCACCCCGGTTCGTCGGTCCTGTCGTCCGCGCGTACGCCCGGCTGGAGGCCGGGCGCGGCGACGTCACCAGCGCGCTCGCGCAGCTCCGGCGCACGCTGGACGACCTCGACGCCGCCGGTCCCGACGTCGTCGGCCCGGCGACCCGCGCGGCCGACCTCGTCGAGCGGGACTCCGCAGCCGATGAGCGGGAGCGCCGCGACCTGCGGGACACCCGTGCCCGGCTGCTGGCGACCGCGGGAGAGCTCGACGACGCGGCCACGCTCGCCGAGGCCGTGGCCGAGGAGTTCGCCCGCGCGGGTCAGGTCGGCGACGCCGCCCACGCGTTCTGGCTCGCGGGACGCTCCCGCAGCGAGGCCGGGGCCGACGCGGACGCCGTCGACCTGCTCGAGTCCGCGATGGAGGGCTTCGCGATCGTCCACGACCGGGACGCGCGGACGGCGGTCGCGAACGAGCTCGTGGCGACGCTGCGTCGCCTCGGTCGTGAGCAGGACGCGGCGGCCGTCGGGGCGGGGCTCAGCGCCTGACGGACGAACCGACCGGCCCCGGGGAGGCGAGGGTGCCGTCGTCGTACCAGCGCACCTCGTAGCGCCGCAGCTCGTACTCCCCCGTCGTGACGTGGCGGTGCCCGGCGTCGGGCGCGGCGCCGAACCCGGTGAGCACCGCGTCCGGCGCCGCGCTCCGCGGGTCGTGCACGACGACCAGCCGCGCGCCCTGCCGACCGAGGTCCACGCCGAGCGCGTGCGCGGCGGTCGGGTCGACGTCGTCGAGCTCGACGACGTCGACGGGGCCCGCCCAGCCTGCACCGGCGAGAGCGAGGAGCCCGACCGACGCGGCCGTCCCGGCCGTCGGGAGGTCCGCCGCGCGCCCTCGTGCCGCGACGGCCCAGGCGGCGTCGAGCCAGGCGTCCGCGACGCCCGCCGCCGCGAGCGACGCCCGCGCCGGCCCCCGCGTCCGCGGGGTTCCCGGGGCGACGACGACCACGGAGGCGGGCACGTCATCCTCCCCGCGCCGGACACCGTCCACGAGGCGTCTCAGGGCCGCGAGCACCGCGGCGCGCGCGTCGTCGAGCACCGAGGCGGCGCCTGCGGCGCCGGGAACGAGGAGCGGGGTACCGGGCAGGACGACGGCGCGGACGGTCACGCGCCCACCGTAACGGTCGTCGGGACGACGTCGGCGATGCGGCGTCCGGGGGCGCGCGCGAGTACGGTGGGACGGTGAGGTTCTTCGGGGCGCAGGACGACGACGACCGGCGGGACGGTGATCCCGGCGGGGCTCCGGACGGCGGCGGGGCGGTGCCCGGCCCCACCGGGGACGAGCTGCAGTCGCAGGTCGAGGACCTCCTGGCGCGGGAGCTGGGGCAGGTCGCGACCGACGTGCTGCGCCCTCCGACCCCGCTGACGCTCTCCCGGGTCATCGAGTGGATCACGGACAGCGGATACAGCTACTTCGTCGACTCCGACGGTGACGTGGGCGGGCTGTGGCACGGCCGTCTGTTCTACTTCCTGCTCTTCGGCCACGGCGACGAGATCCTCCAGGTCCGCGGCCAGTGGAACCGCGACCTCGCGCTCGAGCGGCTGGAGGAGATCCTCGAGTTCTGCAACGAGTGGAACGCGGACCGGATCTGGCCCAAGACGTACACGCGCGTGCGCGACAACGGGATGATCCAGGTCTTCACCGAGGTGACCGTGGACCTCGAGCACGGGGTGACGGACGACCAGCTCGACCAGCTCCTCCAGTGCGGGCTGAGCACCGGGTCGATGTTCTTCGACGCGCTCGACGAGTTCTACCCCGACCCCGCGAGGCAGGCGCCATGACGCAGGCCCGCACCAACTGGTTCACGCGCCTGTTCGGCAACCGTCGCCCCAAGGCGCCCGAGTCGCTACCCCGCGACGAGGAGCTGCCGCGCGCGCTGTCCATGGCACGCATCGGCGACCACCTCACGCGGCGGGGGTACCACTTCCGCGTGGACGACGACGGAGACATCACCGGCACGTGGGACGGGCACCGCTTCTGGTTCCTGCTGCTCGGCGACCGCTCCGAGATCCTGCAGGTCCGGGGCCGCTGGTCGACGTCGCTCCCCCTCGAGTCGCGGCTCGTGACCCTGCAGGCCGTGAACGACTGGAACCGCGAGCGCATCTGGCCCAAGGTCTACGTCCGCGAGGAGGCGGGCCGGCTCGCGCTCTACGCCGAGGTCTCCGTCGACCTCGAGCACGGGGCGACGGACGACCAGCTCGCCCAGACCGTCTCGTGCGGCCTCGGGACCGCAGTCCAGCTCTTCCACGCCATCGGCGCCCAGCTCCCCCCGGGAACCCTGGACGACTGACGCCGGCCGTCACGTCCGGGCACGCACGGCAGGGCGTGCGCGGCCCGGAACGCGCGTCCGGGCACGCGGGGCCGGGTCCGCCGGCGGGATCGGCGGCTCAGGCGCGGAGCGTGGGGAGGCCCAGGGCGACGGGGCCGGACGCGGCGCCGCCGCCGTGACCGTGGCCGTGGTCGTCGTCGGCACCTCCCAGGCGGGCGCGCTCGCGCTGCGCCCACGCGTCGCCGGAGCGGGTGCGCCGCACGGCGAACGTGCCGCCCGCGACCGCCGAGTCGGCGATGAGGTGGTGGGGCGCGGAGCGCGTGACCCCGACCGTGACGACGTCGCCCGGTCGCGGCAGGCGGGGGTCGAGGTCGTCCGCGAGGCGCGGGTCCGTGGACCACGGCGTCGCGCCGGACGAGGTCGCGGCGTCGTCGGACGCCGTGGGGACGACGTCCGCGGGGAGCGCGAGGTGCACGAGCCTGTTGTCGGGGGCGCGGCCGGTCACCCGGTGCGTCGCGCCGTCCTTGCGCCCGGCACCCTCGCCGACGAGGACGTCGATCGTCCGGCCCACCTGGCGTGCGGACTCCTCGCCGGCGATGCGCTCCTGGAGCGCCTGGAGCCGCTCGAAGCGCTCCTGGACGACCTCCTTGGGGAGCTGCTCGTCCATGGTCGCGGCCGGCGTCCCGGGGCGGGGCGAGTACTGGAACATGAAGGCCGAGGAGAAGCGCGAGGCCTCGACGACGCGCATCGTCTCCGCGAAGTCCTCCTCGGTCTCCCCCGGGAAACCCACGATGATGTCGGTGGTGATCGCGGCGTCGGGCATGACGGCCCGCACCCGGTCGAGGATCCCGAGGAACCGCTCGGAGCGGTAGGAGCGGCGCATGGCACGCAGGATCCGGTCGGAGCCCGACTGGAGCGGCATGTGGAGCTGGGGCATGACGTTCGGCGTCTCGGCCATGGCCGCGATGACGTCGTCGGTGAACGCGGCGGGGTGCGGCGACGTGAACCGGACGCGCTCGAGGCCGTCGATCGTCCCGCACGCGCGCAGGAGCTTGGCGAACGCGCCGCGGTCGCCGAACTCGACGCCGTAGCTGTTGACGTTCTGGCCGAGCAGGGTGACCTCGATGGCTCCGGCCTCGACGAGCGCCCCGACCTCGGCGAGGACCTCGCCCGGGCGCCGGTCGCGCTCCTTGCCGCGCAGGTGCGGCACGATGCAGAACGTGCACGTGTTGTTGCAGCCGACGCTGATCGACACCCAGCCGGCGTAGACCGACTCGCGCTTCGTCGGCAGCGTGGACGGGAACACCTGCAGCGACTCGGCGATCTCCACCTGCGCGGCCTCGTTGTGGCGTGCGCGCTCGAGCAGCACGGGCAGCGCGTCGAGGTTGTGCGTGCCGAAGACGACGTCGACCCACGGCGCCTTCTCGACGATCGTGCCGCGGTCCTTCTGCGCGAGGCAGCCGCCGACGGCGATCTGCATCCCGGGCCGCGCGGCCTTCACCGAGGCGAGCTGGCCGAGGTTCCCGTAGAGGCGCGTCGCGGCGTTCTCCCGCACGGCGCACGTGTTGATGACGACGACGTCGGCGCGGTTCGCGGCCTCGTCGTCCGCGCTCGCGCGCGTGTAGCCCGCCTCCTCCAGCATCCCGGCCATGTGCTCGGAGTCGTGGACGTTCATCTGGCAGCCGAGCGTGCGGACGACGTAGGTGCGCGGGTGCGCGTCGTCGACCGGCGCACCAGGGGTGGCGCGGGGTGCGAGTGCGGCCGGGACGGGGGCGGGGGCGATCGTGGACATCACCGTCCAGGGTACGGCGCCGGGTGCCGTGTTACGGAACTGTTGCCCGACTGTTGCCGGATGAGGTGGCACCGCGCAACAGAAGGGACATAGTGTCCAGGAATGGCCGACGAAACCTCTTCGCCGTCCGACGCGCAGCGCAGCGCGCAGGACGCTCAGCCCCTCCCCGCCGAGCAGGTCCTCGGTGAGCCGCTCGTCGAGCTGCGCGACGTCAACAAGCACTTCGGGGACCTGCACGTGCTGCGGGACATCAACCTGACGGTCCGGCGCGGTGAGGTGCTCGTCGTCATCGGCCCGTCGGGTTCGGGCAAGTCGACGCTGTGCCGCGCGATCAACCGGCTGGAGACGATCGACTCCGGGGAGATCCGCGTCGACGGGCAGCCCCTGCCCGAGGAGGGCAAGGAGCTCGCCCGCCTGCGTTCCGACGTCGGCATGGTCTTCCAGTCCTTCAACCTCTTCGCGCACAAGACGATCCTCGACAACGTCACGCTCGGCCCCGTCAAGGTGCGGCGTGAGAAGGGGAAGGTCGCGAAGGACCGCGCGCTCGCGCTGCTCGACCGCGTCGGCGTGATGAACCAGGCGCAGAAGATGCCCGCCCAGCTCTCCGGCGGCCAGCAGCAGCGCGTCGCCATCGCCCGCGCGCTCGCGATGCAGCCCAAGGTCATGCTCTTCGACGAGCCCACCTCGGCGCTCGACCCCGAGATGATCAACGAGGTCCTCGACGTCATGGTCGCCCTCGCCAAGGAGGGCATGACGATGATCGTCGTCACGCACGAGATGGGCTTCGCCCGCAAGGCCGCGAACCGGGTCGTCTTCATGGCCGACGGCCAGATCGTCGAGGAGGCCCACCCCGAGGAGTTCTTCACGGCGCCCAAGAGCGACCGCGCCAAGGACTTCCTCTCGAAGATCCTCACCCACTGAAGCCCGCCGGGCGCCTAGGCCCGGCCCGACAGCCCCAGAACCCGGTCGACCGTCGAGGCACACCTTCGACGGGCGGCCACCACTCACGAAGGGTAGGAACGATGCGCACACGACACGCAGGTGCTGCCGTGCTGGCCGCTCTCACCGCGCTCACGCTCGCGGCGTGCGGCGGCGGCGAGGTCGGCGGCGAGGACACCGCGACCGACGGAGCCACCGACTCGGGCGACACCGGCGGCGGCGCCGAGGGCTCGATCAAGATCGGCATCAAGTTCGACCAGCCGGGTCTCGGGTACCAGGACGGCTCCACCTACACGGGCTTCGACGTCGACGTCGCCACGTACGTGGCGGGCGAGCTCGGGTACGGCGAGGACCAGATCGAGTGGGTCGAGGCACCGTCCGCCCAGCGCGAGACGATGCTCCAGACCGGTCAGGTCGACATGATCTTCGCGACCTACTCCATCACCGACACGCGCAAGGAGACGGTCGCGTTCGCCGGACCGTACTTCGTCGCCGGGCAGGACCTGCTCGTCGCCGAGGACAACACGGACATCACGGGGCCGGAGTCGCTCGAGGGCAAGAACCTGTGCTCCGTCACGGGCTCGACGTCCGCGCAGCGCATCAAGGACGAGTACGCCGCGGGCGTGCAGCTCCTCGAGCGCCCCGGGTACGCCGAGTGCGTCACCGCGCTCACCGCCGGCCAGGTCGACGCCGTCACGACCGACGACATCATCCTCGCCGGCCTCGCGGCCCAGCCGGCCAACAAGGGCAAGGTCAAGGTCGTCGGGGCGCCGTTCTCGACCGAGCGCTACGGCGTCGGCCTCCCGCAGGACAACGACGTCTGCGAGGACGTCAACGCCGCGATCGAGAAGATGATCGAGGACGGCTCCTGGGAGGAGTTCGTCACCAAGAACACCGAGGGCACCGGGTACACGCCCAACGCCAGCGAGAACCCGCCGACGGTCGACCCCTGCGCCTGACCGTCCACGGTCGGGGGAGCCGCGCACCGGTGCGCTGCTCCCCCGGCCGCCGGGCCGTCGACCCGGCCCGGCACGTACCCTCCCGGAGGACCACCAACCGTGGGTGACTACCTGTCGCAGACCTGGGCGCTCGCCCGGGAGTACGACGTGCTCGGCGCGTTCTGGGTCAACATCCAGCTGACGTTCTGGGCCGCGATCCTCTCGCTCGTGCTCGGCACGGCGCTCGCGCTCATGCGGATCTCCCCCGTCCCGAGCCTGCGCTGGGCGGGGACCGCGTACGTCAACGTGTTCCGCAACACGCCGCTGACGATCATCATGACGTTCATGGTGCTGGGCCTGTGGGGACAGCTCAACGTCACGCTCGCCCCCGACTTCGCGGCGAACTTCTTCCGGCTCGCCGTCGTGGGCCTCTCGATCTACCACGCCGCGTTCGTGTGCGAGTCGATCCGGGCCGGCGTGAACACGGTGCCGCTCGGCCAGGCCGAGGCGGCGCGGGCGATCGGCCTGTCGTTCCTGCCCGCCGCGCGCCTCATCATCCTCCCGCAGGCGTTCCGCGGCGCCGTCGCGCCCCTCGGCAACACGCTCATCGCGCTGCTGAAGAACTCCACCGTCGCGGCGGCGGCGAGCGTGACGACCGAGACCTCGAGCCTCATGAAGACCATGATCGAGTTCAACTCGAACTACATCTACGGGATCTTCCTGACGTTCGCGATCGGCTACGTCATCCTCGTCATCCCCATCGGCCTGCTCACCACGTCCCTCTCGAACCGACTGGCGGTCCGCCGATGAGCACCCAGCAGTCCGTCCTCTTCGACGCTCCCGGCCCCCGCGCGCGCCGCGCGATCCTGCTGGGCAACATCGTGGGCGCGATCGTGGTCCTCGGTATCGCCGCGCTCGTGCTCGTCGCGCTGGGCAACAAGGGCCAGCTCGCCCCCGAGCTGTGGTCGTCGCTGTTCACCGCTGACGCGTGGCAGTACTACTTCATCCCCGGCCTGCAGAACACGCTGCGCGCCGCCGCGTTCGGCATCGTCGGCGCGCTCGCGTTCGGGCTCCTGTTCGGCACCGGCCGGCTGTCGCACCTGCGCGCGGTGCGGACCGTGTGCGGGATCGTCGTCGAGTTCTTCCGGGCCGTGCCCGTGCTGCTCATGATGATCTTCTTCTGGCTGCTCCTGGGCTTCAACAACGTCGACGACGCCCCGTTCCTCGCCGTGGTCTTCGCGCTCGTGCTCTACAACGGCTCGGTCATCGCCGAGCTCGTCCGCTCGGGCGTCGGGAACCTCCCGAAGGGCCAGGGTGAGGCCGGGCTCGCGATCGGGCTCACCCAGGGCCAGACGCTGCGCTCGGTCCAGCTCCCCCAGGCGCTCATCGCGATGCTCCCCGCGCTCGTCTCGCAGCTCGTCGTCGTCCTCAAGGACTCCGCGCTCGGGCAGATCATCACGTACAACGAGCTCCTGCGGGCCGCGCAGCTCTACGGCGTGGGCAACGGCAACATCCTGCAGTCGCTCGTGCTCGCCGCCGTGATCTTCATCGTCATCAACTGGCTGCTGACCCTCGTGGCCCGCTGGCTCTCCCGCTTCCTCAGCGGTCGCACCGCGGGCGCGACCGCCGCCGGCCCGGGGATCGGCAACCCCACGGTCGTCGCGGGCGGTCCGACCGAGGACGCGCCCGCGGTCTCCGTCACCCGCTGACGCCCTCAGTCGAGCACGGAGCCTGCCGCCTCGGCATCGAGCTCTCGCTGGACGATCTCGAACGCCAGCGACGGGCTGTAGCCCTTGCGGGCGAGCGCGCCGACGGTCCTGCGTACCCGTACGTCGCGGTCGAGGCCACGCGTGCGGGCGAGGCGCGTGCGGGCGAGATCCAGGGCCGCGTCGGCCTCGGAGTCGTCGTCGACCTGCTCGAGCGCCGCGGCGCCGACCTCGCCGTCGATGCCGCGTCGCCGCAGCTCGGTGGAGATCGCGCGGCGTGACAGCCCGCGCTCGGCGTGCCGGGTGCGGACGATCATCTCGGCGTACTGCGCGTCGTCGACGAGGCCGACCTCCTCGAACCGGTCGAGGATCGGCAGCACGACGTGCTCGGGGTAACCCTTGCGCGCGAGCGACTGCGCGAGCTCCGCGCGACTCTTCGGCGCGGCCGTGAGGATGCGCAGCACCGTCTCCCGCGCGCGCTCGGCAAGGTCGGCGTCGCTGATCTCGCCGCGCTCCACGAGCTCGTGCAGGGTCGGGCGCGGGCGCCGCCCGGCCTTGCGGCCGGCACGGCGCCCGTCGTCCTCGTCGGGCGGGTCGACGGCCTCGACGCCCTCGTCCCCGTCCCGCTCCTCGATCAGAACGGTGACTTCTTCCCCTTGGCGGCCGCGGCCGGGGCCTTCGTCGCGGCGGGAGCGGCCGGAGCGGCGTCGGCCGGGACCGTCACGCCCACGGCCGGGTCGGCCGGTGCGTCGACCTTGGCCCCGACGCCGAGCTTCTCCTTGATCTTCTTCTCGAGCTCGTTCGCGAGGTCGGGGTTGTCGCGCAGGAACGAGCGCGCGTTCTCCTTGCCCTGCCCGAGCTGGTCGCCGCCGTAGGTGAACCACGACCCGGACTTGCGCACGAACCCGTGCTCCACGCCCATGTCGATGAGGCCACCCTCGCGGGAGATGCCGACCCCGTAGAGGATGTCGAACTCGGCCTGCTTGAACGGCGGCGCCATCTTGTTCTTGACGACCTTGACGCGGGTCCGGTTGCCGACGGCGTCGGTGCCCTCCTTGAGGGTCTCGATGCGGCGGATGTCCAGGCGGACGGACGCGTAGAACTTCAGCGCCTTGCCGCCGGTCGTCGTCTCGGGCGAGCCGAAGAACACGCCGATCTTCTCGCGGAGCTGGTTGATGAAGATCGCGGTGGTCCCGGACGCGCTGAGCGCACCGGTGATCTTGCGCAGCGCCTGCGACATGAGGCGGGCCTGGAGACCGACGTGGCTGTCGCCCATCTCGCCCTCGATCTCCGCCTTGGGCACGAGGGCCGCGACGGAGTCGATGACGATGATGTCGAGCGCGCCCGAGCGGATGAGCATGTCCGTGATCTCGAGCGCCTGCTCGCCGGTGTCCGGCTGGGAGACCAGGAGCGCGTCCGTGTCCACGCCGAGCTTCTTGGCGTACTCGGGGTCGAGCGCGTGCTCGGCGTCGATGAACGCCGCGATGCCTCCGGCGCGCTGGGCGCTCGCCACGGCGTGCAGCGCGACGGTGGTCTTGCCGGAGGACTCCGGGCCGTACACCTCGATGACGCGCCCGCGCGGCAGGCCGCCGATGCCGAGCGCGATGTCGAGCGCGATGGAGCCCGTGGGGATGACCTCGACGGGGGCGCGGCCCTCCTCGCCGAGGCGCATCACGGAGCCCTTGCCGAAGCTCCGGTCGATCTGGGCGAGGGCTGCCTCGAGCGCCTTCTCGCGGTCTGCGGGTGCGGGCATGTCAGTCCACCTTCGGTTCGACGTTCATCTGTTCGTTGTGGCCCGACGCTACGGGCAGCCACCGACACGCGGCTCCGGCGACCCTCGAGCCTGTGGATCGTCGTGCCGGACCGGCGTCCTGGACCCGCCGGAGCGCGCCCTGTGCACAACTCTAGCCGAACACGTGTTCGATCCCGGGACGCGCACCTCGGCGTGTCACGACCGCACCGCTCACGCGTCGTCCGACGACGACCACGACCGCCCCGGGCGCAGGACCACGACGCGCGTCCCGGGGGCCTCGCGCTGCGCCGCCGCCTCGAACGCCGCCCCCGCGTGGTCCATCCAGCCGCGCGGGAGGTGCCGCCCGCCCGGCGCGTGGAGCGTGCCCCAGTGCACCGGGATCGCGACGCCCACGCCCACCTCGGCGCACACCCGTGCCGCCTGCACCGGGCCGAGGTGCCCGCCCGAGAGCCGCGGCCCCCACCCGCCGACCGGCACGAGCGCGACGTCCACCGGACCGCCCGCGAGCGCCGGCAGGTGGACCATGTCCGGATAGTGCTCGGTGTCCCCGACCACCCACACCCGCACTCCGCCCGGACCGTCCGACCGCACGAGGTGCCCGTTCGCCGCGTTGGGCCGGTGCGGCATCGGCCGGTGCCCGTGCACCGCCGTCACGAGGCGCACCTCGACCCCCGCCGCGGCCGGGCCGACCGCGTGCCACGCGTCGTCGAGACCGACCCCGCGCAGGCCCCGGGCGCGCAGCCACCGCGCGTTCGCCGGAGCCGTGAGCACGGGCACGTCGCCGAGGAGGCGCAGCGAGCGCAGCTCGGCGTGGTCGTGGTGCAGGTGGGACAGCAGGACGGCGTCGCTGTCCTGCCACACCGCGGCGGGCCGCTCCCCGCGCCGCCGCAGCATCCCGGCGTGCCGGTGCAGGAGCGGGTCGGTGACGAGGCGCACGCCCGGCACGCCGGAGCGACCGGACGGCACGTCGAGGACGACGCTCGAGTGGCCGAGCCACGTCACACGGACACTCACGGCTCCCCCTCCCGCCGCCGAGCCCCCTCCGCCGCGGGCGCAGCGGGTCGCAGGCCGAGGTCGCCGAGCCAGGCGACGAGGCGCCGGTGGACCGCCTCGGCCCCGACGAGCATCCGCGCGCCGTCCACGTCCTCGAGCTCGTCGTCGGGCAGCACCAGGTGCGCAGGATGCAGCAGGACCGCCTCGTTCTGGGCCCCGCCGAGGCCGCCGTGCGACCCGACCAGCCCCTCGAACGCGTGCACCATCCCGACCTCGTCCACGCGCGAGACGAGCACGAGGTCCCCCGCGTCCTCGAGGCCCGCCACGCGCAGCAGGTCCGCCGCCGCGCGGGACCCGTAGCCCGCGAGCGGGTCCTCCCCCACGACCTCCCCGGTGCGCAGGTCGCGCGAGCCGCCGCGCCCGTGCGCCCGGGGCTCCCCACCGGCCCCGCGCTCGACGACGACACCGACCGCGGGGTTGGCGACGAGCCCCGGGAGCAGCCCCGGCCACCGGTCGCGGACCTCGTCCCCCGTGAGCCGCCGCGGCTCGCGCGGGAACCACACCATGCCCAGGTTGCCGGACCCGACGACGGCGACCTCCGGGAGCTCGGGCGGCGCGGCGGTCTCGGGTCCGCCACGTCGCTCCGAGCGGTCCGGGCCGACCAGCATGCGGCCCGCGCCCTCCGGGGCGGCGTCCGGCGCCGTCGGCCGCAGGGCGTTGAGGGCGGTGTTGGTCGGGCCCCAGGCCTCGCTGTCCGGGGCGGTGGCCCGACGGCGCCCCTCGCCGCGTGCGGCGCCCTCGCCCGGGCGCGGCCCGTCGTGCGGGCCGGGCCGGAGCTCCATCAG